>NZ_JBDIUU010000009.1:0-336227 GCF_039631515.1 Neorhizobium tunisiense
GAGAAGGTCGGTCTGGCGGGCGATTTCCTGGACGATCGAGATCTTCTCGGCGATCGTGCGCATCGCGCCGACGGCACGGCCGACGGCCTGGCCGGATGCTTCCGCGTCACGGGACGACTGGCGGGCGATCTTCTCCGTCTGGGCGGCGTTGTCGGCGTTCTGCTTGATGTTCGCCGCCATCTGTTCCATCGAGGCGGACGCTTCTTCTGCCGAAGAGGCCTGTTCGGTGGCGCCTTGGCTCAGCTGCTCCGAGCTTGCCGAAAGTTCCTGGCTGCCCGAGGAGACGTTGTCGGATGCGGCAAGTGCATCACCGACGACGCCGCGCAGGCGTTCGATCATCGTGTTGACGTAGCCGAGCAGTTCGCCGATCTCGTCCTTGCTGGTGATCGAGGCAAACTTGGTCAGGTCACCGTCGGCGACGTTCTGCACTGCCGTCACCGCATTGCGCAGACCCCTGTTGATCGAAAGGGCGATCCAGAGGGCCGCCAGCACGGCGATCAGGAAGGCGGCGCTCGCGACCGAGATCATGATCAGGCGGGTCTGAGCGTAATCCAGATCGGTCTGTTTGTTGGCATCGTCGAGTCTACCTTCTTCGAGTTTGACCACGTCGGTGAGCAAATTGTCGATCTCGTTGGTGACCGCGCGGGCCTCATTGTTGGAAACATGCAGCGCCGTGGCTGCGTCTCCGCCGAGCATGGCGTTGCGGATGCGGTCGTCCTGCTTGCGGAACTCCGCCGTGAAGCCGGCAAGCTTCGCCCACAGAACCTTGCCCTGCTCGGTTGCACGGGCTTCAACCGCCTTGAGCGTCTCGTCGAACGCGCGGCGAGCTTCATCGCCCTTTGCGATATATCCCTGCATCTCGCCGGGGTTCGCCGCCAGGAGCAGGTTCTTCTGCTGACGGATCTGCTGGAGCTGCTCGTTGTTCAGGTTCTGGGCCAGTTTCAGACGCAGGGCCGGCCCCTGCAGCACATTCTCGAGCGTGTCGTTCAGGTTGCCAAGGCTGAGGATGCCGTAGGCTGCGGTCGCCAGCAGCATGATGATGATGAAACCGAATGCTGAAGCCAGCTTAAGCTTGATTGAAGCGTGCATTTTTTGAATCCATCGAAAGGGTGGTCAACCGTGGGAAGCCCCGGTCGCGGAATGGTCGTGTTGCGCGGAGAAGATTGCCTGGAGATTGGGGAGGATGATGAACTCCGCCCCTCGCTTGACGAGGCAATCGATGAAATCCGGCCGCCAGCGCATGCCCACGCTCGGCGGCGGTTCGCCGGCGGCGCGGAGTAGCGTGGTGACCTCATGCACTTTATCTGTACGGATACCGGCAAGAACCGGTTCGCCGCCGATGTTGATCACGATGACGATGATCCGGCTGTCGATCGTCGGTTTCGTCGCTTCCATGCCGAATGCAAGCCGGATATCGGCAAGCGGAATGACCTTGCCGCGGAAGTTGATGACGCTGCCGACGAAGGCTTTTGCGCCAGGAACCATGGTCTCGGGCAGGAGATCGAGGATCTCCTGTACGCTCACGGCTTCCAGCGCGAACATCTCGCCGGCGATGTCGAATGTCAGGACTTCCAGCTCGTCGCGGCCGCCCCAGAGGTTTTCGGAGATCTTTCTGACTGCTTCGTTCATCCGGCCGCGCGCAGATGCGCCTCCTGTTGTTGTCCTTCCGCCACGAGATGGCCGACGTCGAGGATCAGCGCCACGTCTCCGTCGCCGAGAATGGTCGCACCCGAGAAGGTGGCGACGTCATGGTGCAGTTTCGACATTCCCTTGATGACCGTCTGGTGATCGCCGATGATCTGGTCGACGACCAGGCCCACCCGTTCGGAACCCGTCGAGATGACGACGACCTTCTGGAAGGGATCGGGCTTGGTGCCGGTGCGGAAGAGGTCGCGAAGCCTGAGGAACGGCACCAGACTGTCGCGCAGCGAGATGAAGCTGCGGCCGCGCGAGCGCATGTCTTCTTCGATCGGGAGCTCGAGGCATTCCTCGACTGCCGAAAGCGGAATGACATAGCGGCCGTCACCGACCCGCACGAGCAGTCCGTCGATGATCGCGAGCGTCAGCGGGATGGCGAGCGAAATCTCGGAACCCTTGCCAACGTGGCTCGCAACGTTGATCGTGCCGCGCAGCGCGTCGATCGTCCGCTTCACCACATCCATGCCGACACCGCGGCCGGAGAGGTTGGTGACTGTCTGGGCCGTCGAGAAGCCGGGCTGGAAGATCAGCTGGTAGAGCTCCTGGTCGGTGAGGTTGGCGTTGGGTGCGATCAGACCGGAGGATTCCGCCTTGGCGCGCACCCGCTCCTTGTTGATGCCGCGGCCGTCGTCCTTGATGGTGATGATCACTTCGCCGGCCTGCTGGCGGGCGGAAAGCAGGATGTGACCTGCCTCCGATTTGCCGGCGGCGAGGCGTTCCTCGGGCGTTTCGAGACCGTGGTCGCAGGAGTTGCGCACCAGATGCACCAGCGGATCGGCCAGCCGTTCGATGACGCTCTTGTCGACTTCCGTGCTTTCGCCCTCGGTCACCAGTTCGATCGTCTTGCCGGTTTCATGGGCCAGATCATGCACCAGCCGGCGGAAGCGGCTGAAGAGATGGGCGACTGGCACCATGCGCAGGATCATCATCGTATCGCGCAGCTCGCCGGAAAGGCGTTCCACATCTTCCGAGACGGCCCGCAGCTGCAGGTCGCCGCTGCCGCCTGCAAGCTGGCTGAGGCGCGACTGGGCGATGACGAGCTCGCCGACCCTGTCCATCAGCTCGTCGAGCTTTTCGGCGGGGACGCGGACGTTTTCGGAGGCCTTGTTCTGCTTTGCGTCGACAGGTGCCGGAGCTGTCGGCGCAGGTGGAGCGGCCGGTGCCGTTGCAACGGCCTGTGGTGCCACGGCAGGTCGGGCTTCGGCAGCCGGGGCTTCGGCTTTGGCCGGCGTCCTGGCGGCGAGCGGAGGCTCCACCGTGACGACGTCGAGCTGCATCTCGTCCATGACGAAGATGAACACGTCGTCGATCGCCGAACGTGGCTGGGTGGTAAGAAGCTCGACTTCCCAGGAGATATAAAGATCGGTTGGGGCGAGAAGTTCGAGCGACGGGATGGCGGACCGGTCTGCCACGATCTCGCACTCGCCGAGCTCGCGCAGTTCGTCGAGAAGCGGCAGCGGATTGGTGCCGTTTGCCATCGCGTTCTGCGGCAGGCTGAAGCGGATCTTGAAGTGGTTCCGGCCCGCTGCAGCCTTGACGGGGCTGGCCTCGCCCGGGTTGTTGGCGCCATCGACGGCGGCCCGCAGATTGGCGAGGAGCGCTTCGCCCGTCGCCTCATGGTCGCCATTCGGCGTGTCGACCAGGGCACGCATGTGATCCTTGGCTTCCAGAACCGCGGTGACCAGTTCCCGGGTTGCCGGAACCTCGCCCTTGCGGACGCGGTCGAAGGCCGTCTCGCAGTGATGGGTGAAAGCGGCAAGGGCATCGAAGCCGAACATGGCTCCCGATCCCTTCAACGTGTGGAGGCCGCGGAAGACCGCGTCCACCTGATCCTTGTCGCCGAGGTTCACGTTCAGGTCGAGAAGCCCTGCTTCGATCTGTTCCAGAAGCTCGGCCGCTTCTGTCCTGAAAACCGCGATAGGATCGGGAAAGCTCATCTGCCAAGTACCTTCCGGACGATCTTGACCAGGCTTTCCGGGTCAAATGGTTTGGTGAGCCAGCCGGTGGCACCGGCGGCCTTGGCTTCCTGCTTGATGTCGTTGTCGGACTCCGTCGTCAGGAAGATGACCGGAACGCCCATATGGGCCGGCATCTTGCGCAGTTCGCGGATCATCGTCAGGCCGTCCATGTTCGGCATGTTGAGATCGGTGACGATCAGGTCGAACTGGCTGGTCTTGAGCTTGGCGATACCGTCCAGTCCATCGACTGCCTCGGTGATCTGATACCCGGCATTGCTGAGGGCGACGCGCGTCGTCAGCCGGATGCTGGCGGAATCATCGACTGTTAAGATGCTGGCGCTCATTGAATACCCCCTTGATGAAGCCAGAATTTCAGGTCTTCAGCAGACATCCCTTCGAGGAAGCCGCTGCGCTTCAGGACATCGAGCGTCGAACCGCTGGCGGGACGGGCCAACGCGATGCGCTTTCCGGCTGTATCGGCATAAATGCGAGCCGCTTCCATGAGCTGGATAAAGCTGGTGTCCACTTGGCAGTCATCGTCGAGTTCGATGGTTGCGGACGCGGTCCCGTCGAGAAATTGCAGTATTTCCTGCTGGACAGTGGTGATCGCGCGAACGGTCAGGTTCTGCGGCAGGCGAAGGCAATCTTCTTTAACATCGGAAGCAGGCATTCTTACCTCAACGTAATTCCGAAAGAACTGAAATAGCTGGCCGAATTTGGACTTGCATCGTTAATGGTGAGTTAATCGGTCATGGCGATTTTTTGCGAAACAATACTTATAGGTTGTATTTCGCCTCGCCGAGGAACGGAAAAATTAACCACAAGTCGCAAATGAGAACGAGTATTCCGTCAGAATTAACCCCTGGGCGCTCACAGTATCTCTCGCACAGGACAAACCGTATCGGCAATCTGCCGGTGCGGGTCGTTCCAGAACAATACAGACGAGTCATCGTCGCTATCTTCAGCAGGCAGAGGTCCCGCGGGACCTGAAAGGTGAGGCAAAGTGGCTGTCAGGGCATCCATTTTCGACATCGCGAGTAGTTCAACGGGCGTTGTTGCCTTCGTCGACCGGATGGAAACGGCGCGGTCACGTATCGAGGAACGCTTTCTCGATGGCGGGGCGGCGCTCCTGTCGATCCTTGACGTGCTGAACAAGCTGATCAGCTCCCTCGACCAGTTGACCGGTTCGCTGGATGAAGGAACGGCAAACGCCACGATGGCCGAACTGAAGAGCACGGTCGAGCGGCTGTCGCACCTGACCAGGCTCGAATCCGGACGACAGATCGGCTTCCAGGAAATCGCCTGCGCGGAGCGCAAGCTCCGGCCCCAGATCGAAGAGATGCAGGAGACGCTGCGCTATCTGCGCACCTTCGCCGTGACCGCCAAGATCACCGGTGCCGGCATTGCCGATTTCGCCGGCTTCGCAGAGGAAATTCTCGCAAGGATCCAGGAGGGCTCGCGCCAGGTCAACGATCTGGCCGGCAAGCTGAGCACCCTCGGTCACGGTCTCGGACCGGTGATGGTCAAGGGAAAGGCGATCCTGGCGAGCTACGATCAAACGGTGCCGCAGATCGTCGTCGGCCTCTCCAACGGCGCGGCGGAGATCGGCAAGCACCGCAAGCTGCTCGTCGAGCGCGCCGCAAGGGTACGTACCGTCGCAAGCGGCATCCAGTCGAAGCTCGCCTCGACGCTGTCGGCCATGCAGGTCGGCGATATCACCCGCCAGCGCATCGAACATTGCCAATCGAGCCTGCGCATCCTGTCCGATTATCTGGAGTCGCCTGCTGCCGCCAGACTGACCGGCGACCAGCGCGAAAGCCTGTCGCTGACCATCCGCAAGCTTGTGTCGCTGCAGCTCAATCAATCAATCTCCGACTTCGATCGCGATACCGCAAAGATCGTTGCCATCGTCGCAAGCTTCCGGTCCGATCTGTCGCAGATCGAGGCGCTGCGCGCGACGATGACCGATGCCGACAGCGGCGACAACGACAATGCGATCCGGCAGCTCGAGAGCGGCGTGGCCGCAGCTCGCGGTGCCGTGCGCGAAATCGAGGAGGTTGCCCACCACGCCGGCGAGCTCAGCCGGTCGACCAGCGATACCGTCCGCGAACTTCTCGACGGCATCGGCATCGTCAAGGTCGTGCGCACCGACATCCATTATATGGCGCTCAACACCAACCTCCGTTGCGGCAAGATCGGTGAGGAGGGCAGGGCGATCAACGTCGTGACCGCCGAACTGCGCAACTTCGCGGCGTTGCTCGACGAGACGGCCGAAAAGATCCTGGTCGAACTCCAGACGCTCGAAATCGCGGCCAACAAGCTGACTGGCGTACATGGCGAAGAGAGCGAGCAAAGCCTCGACCAGCGTCTGGAAAACGCGCTCGAAAACATCCGAGCCGTTGGCGACCGGATGGATGCCCAGATGCTGGCGCTCGGCGATCAGAGCAAGACGGCGGTCAGCGAAATGGACATCTCGCTCGCCCGGCTGAACTTCAACGCCGAACTCGGCGAGGTGCTGCGCTCCTGCGCCAATGAGATGGAACTCGATGAGGACGTCTTCGAAGCGCCGGGTCTCGAAGAGGCGCTTGCGGACGTCGGCGGCCGCATTGCCCGCCTTTATACAATGGTGAGCGAACGCGAGCTGCATGCGGCACTGCTCGGCACCGAGCCGCCGGTGGAAGCCGCTGCCGTCACGACCACAATGTCTGACGACGATATCGACGACGCCCTGTTCTGATCGGCCAGCACCTGCGGGAGCCGGTTGAATGCTGCATTCGGCGGCTTACCCTGCTAAGATAAAGCGGATAGGGCGCCCTTGACCTTTGGGCGCACCTGGGTCATGTGACCGCCTTTGCCGACGCAGCGCTTGGAATACGGGACGAACCCCGCAAGTGCTCTAGAAGAGAAACAAAATGAGCAAGCCAACATCCTCGGCGCCCTCCCAGCGCATGCTTCGCGTTGGCGAACAGGTCCGCGCCGCCATAACCCAGGTCCTGCAGCGCGGCGAAGTGCGCGACGACTTGATCGAGAAGACCGTGATCTCCGTATCCGAAGTGCGCATGTCGACGGACCTCAAGATCGCCACGGCCTACGTGACACCCCTCGGCCTGCCGGATCACGCGGCGGTCATCGAGGCGCTGAACCGCAACGCCAAATATATTCGCGGCCGTATCGGCGGCCAGCTCCGGCAGATGAAATACATGCCGGAAGTCCGCTTCCGCGACGATACCAGCTTCGACAACTACAAGAAGATCGATGAGCTGCTGCGCTCGCCGGAGGTCCAGCGAGATCTTGAAGGCGACAGTGAAGACAAAGAATAATCAAGAGAACGCATGTCCAAACCCCGCAAACCAAAGGGCCGCCCGATTTCCGGCTGGCTGATCCTCGACAAGCCGGTTGATTTCGGCTCGACCGAAGCCGTCTCCAAGATCAAGTGGCTGTTCAACGCCCAGAAGGCCGGGCACGCCGGCACCCTTGATCCGCTCGCCTCCGGCATGCTGCCGATTGCACTCGGCGATGCGACCAAGACGGTGCCTTACGTCATGGACGGCCGCAAGATCTATGAATTCGCCGTCAGCTGGGGCGAAGAGCGCTCGACCGACGACCTCGAAGGCGAAGTCACGGCTTCGTCGGACACGCGTCCCGACGAACAGTCGATCCGCGATCTGCTGCCGAAATATACAGGCACGATCAGCCAGATCCCGCCGCAGTTCTCGGCGATCAAGATCGCCGGCGAACGGGCCTATGACCTCGCTCGCGACGGCGAAACGGTCGATATCCCTTCCCGTGAAGTGGAGATCTTCCGGCTGACGCTGCTCGGCGTCACTGCGGACAAGGCGCATTTCGAGGTGGAGTGCGGCAAGGGCACCTATGTGCGCGCGCTCGCCCGCGATTTCGGCCGCGATCTTGGCTGCTTCGGCCATATTTCCGAACTGCGCCGCACCTTCGTCGCGCCGTTCGCCGAGGAAAAGATGGTGCCGCTCGCAGATCTCGTGGCGCTTGAGGAGATCGAGGATCGCGACGAACGCCTGGCGGCGCTCGATGAGTTCCTGATCGATACCGCCGAGGCGCTGTCCAGCCTGCCGCATCTGCCCGTCACAGACGATCAGGCGCATAGGCTGAAAATGGGCAATCCGGTCATCCTGCGCGGCCGCGATGCGCCGCTTGCGGAGGCCGAGGCCTATGCGACGGTACGTGGCAAGCTGATTGCCATCGGCGAGATCGGCCAGGGCGAATTCCGGCCGAAGCGGGTCTTCGGCTGAGCAGAACATCGCTCTTCCAATCCGGGCATGAATAGTTTATAGGCAGCGCCAGCAAGAAGGCGGCCTCTGGCGTTCATTTTGCTTTCATGGCCAATGCTGGACGACATCCCGGCCTTTGGCGTCCCTGTTTCCTCTCAAAAGAAAGGACATCCGATGTCGATCACTGCCGAGCGTAAGACTGCGCTGATCAAGGAATATGCAACTGTCGAAGGCGACACCGGTTCTCCGGAAGTCCAGGTTGCGATCCTGACCGAGCGCATCAACAACCTGACCGAACATTTCAAGGGCCACAAGAAGGACAACCACTCCCGTCGTGGCCTGCTGACGATGGTTTCGAGCCGCCGCTCGCTTCTTGACTATCTCAAGAAGAAGGACGAAGGCCGCTACACCAAGCTGATCACCAGCCTGGGTATTCGCCGCTGATAAATCTTCCGGCGGGCCTGGAGACAGTGCCCGCCGGACGCCTTTTCGGGCATAGGCCCGACAACGATATGCTGGCGCCCCGCTATAAAGACTTGCGTGGCGAACTCCCGGCGGACCCGGATGGGCCGGATCTGCCAAACAAACCGTTGACCTGTCATGGGGCAGGATTGCCGGATGCTTTCGGCCAAAGCCCTCGGGGCTTTAGCCGCGGCTCCTTTTGAGGATGCCGATGATGAAAAGCCTCCCGTTGTCTTGCCCATGATGTGTCACATTGATTGCGGTCGACTGTGCGCTGCGCCCGATATCGGCGATGCGTGTGCTCCCGCATTGAAGGACAAGACATGTTCAATACACATTCCGTCGAAATCGAATGGGCAGGCCGCCCGCTGAAGCTGGAAACGGGCAAGATCGCCCGCCAGGCTGACGGCGCGGTACTGGCCACCTACGGCGAGACCGTCGTTCTCGCTACCGTCGTTTCCGCCAAGGCTCCGAAGCCTGGCCAGGATTTCTTCCCGCTCACCGTCAACTACCAGGAAAAGACCTACGCCGCCGGCAAGATCCCGGGCGGCTATTTCAAGCGCGAAGGTCGTCCGTCGGAAAAGGAAACACTGGTTTCCCGCCTGATCGACCGTCCGATCCGCCCGCTCTTCCCGGAAGGTTACAAGAACGATACCCAGGTCGTCGTCACCGTCGTCCAGCATGACCTTGAAAACGATCCGGACGTGTTGTCGATGGTTGCGGCCTCGGCTGCGCTGACGCTCTCCGGCGTTCCCTTCATGGGCCCGGTCGGCGGCGCCCGCGTCGGTTACATCAACGGCGAATACGTTCTGAACCCGCATCTCGACGAGATGGACGAGTCGGTCCTCGATCTCGTCGTTGCCGGTACCGGCGATGCCGTCCTGATGGTTGAATCCGAAGCCAAGGAACTCAACGAAGACATCATGCTCGGCGCCGTCATGTTCGGCCACCGCGGTTTCCAGCCGGTCATCGACGCGATCATCAAGCTCGCCGAAGTTGCCGCCAAGGAACCGCGCGAGTTCGAACCGGAAGATTATTCTGAACTCGAAGCCGAAATGCTGCAGCATTTCGAAGCCGAGCTGCGCGAAGGCTACAAGATCACCCAGAAGGCTGACCGTTACGCAGCCGTCGACGCCGTCAAGGCCAAGGTCAAGGCCCACTTCTTCCCCGAGGGCGTCGAGCCGAAGTACAGCGCCGAAGTCATCGGCGCCGTCTTCAAGCACCTGCAGGCCAAGATCGTTCGTTGGAACATTCTTGATACCAAGAGCCGTATCGACGGTCGTGACCTCGAGACCGTCCGCCCGATCGTCTCGGAAGTCGGCATCCTGCCGCGCACCCACGGCTCGGCCCTCTTCACCCGCGGCGAGACCCAGGCGATCGTTGTTGCCACGCTCGGCACCGGCGAAGACGAACAGTACGTCGACAGCCTGACCGGCATGTACAAGGAACGCTTCCTGCTGCATTACAACTTCCCGCCCTACTCGGTCGGTGAAACCGGTCGCATGGGCTCCCCGGGCCGCCGCGAAATCGGCCATGGCAAGCTCGCATGGCGCGCCATCCGTCCGATGCTGCCGACGGTTGAGCAGTTCCCCTACACGCTGCGCGTCGTTTCCGAGATCACCGAGTCCAACGGCTCGTCCTCGATGGCGACCGTCTGCGGCACCTCGCTCGCTCTGATGGACGCCGGCGTACCGCTGGCCAAGCCGGTTGCCGGTATCGCCATGGGCCTCATCCTCGAAGGTGAACGTTTCGCCGTTCTCTCCGACATCCTCGGCGACGAAGACCACCTCGGCGACATGGACTTCAAGGTTGCCGGCACCAACGACGGCATCACCTCGCTGCAGATGGACATCAAGATCGCCGGCATCACCGAAGAGATCATGAAGGTCGCGCTCAGCCAGGCGCAGGGCGGCCGCAAGCACATCCTCGGCGAAATGGCGAATGCTCTTTCCGAGAGCCGCGGCCAGCTCGGCGAATTCGCACCGCGCATCGAAGTGATGAACATCCCGGTCGACAAGATCCGCGAAGTCATCGGTTCGGGCGGCAAGGTCATCCGCGAAATCGTCGAAAAGACCGGCGCCAAGATCAACATCGAGGACGACGGCACCGTCAAGATCGCCTCGTCTTCCGGCAAGGAAATCGAAGCGGCCCGCAAGTGGATCCACTCGATCGTCGCGGAACCGGAAGTCGGCGCCATCTATGAAGGCACGGTCGTCAAGACCGCCGATTTCGGTGCGTTCGTGAACTTCTTCGGCGCCCGCGACGGCCTCGTGCACATCTCGCAGCTCGCTTCCGAGCGTGTTGCCAAGACCCAGGACGTCGTCAAGGAAGGCGACAAGGTCTGGGTCAAGCTGATGGGCTTCGATGAGCGCGGCAAGGTTCGCCTGTCGATGAAGGTCGTCGACCAGGCCACCGGCCAGGAAGTCAAGAAGGCTGAAGGCGAAGCCGCCGAATAAGGCTTCTCCCCTTCCGAGACATCGAGGCGCGGAAGCTCTTCCGCGCCTTTTGTTTATCTGCTGTTACGAGACGAACCCACGAGACGAACCATGAGCCGAGACGCCCTCAAGACCCTGTTCCACCCCTTCGACACCGGCGCCGTTCCCACGCCCGGCGAAGGTGAGCGTGTGCTCTTCCTCGGCGCAGAAGGCGGAAATGCCTTGCCTGAAGGGTTTGCAGCCGAGATCACCGCGGTGCAGCCGTTCCGGCCGCTGTTCCGGACCTTGCGCGAGGGCGCCTATCCCGAGGCCGAGGGCGAAGGTTATGACGTGGGGCTGGTGCTCTGCGGTAAACATCGCGGCGAGAACGAGAACCGCGTGGCCGAGGCTCTGGAGCGCGTCAGAACCGGCGGCGTGGTCATTGTGGCCGGCGGCAAGGAGGACGGCATCCAGCCGCTCCGCAACACGCTGCTGAAGCTCGGCATCGAACTCGACTACACGCCGAAATACCACGGCGTCGCGATATGGTTCGCCAGGCCCGCCAATGCCGATGCAGCGATCAAGGCGTTGAAAAAATCGACCGTGGTGATCGACGCCCGGTTCGAGGCCGCACCCGGCATGTTTTCCCACGATCGTGTCGATGCGGGCTCCGAACTGCTCGCCGGCCGCCTGCCGACCGACTTCGACGGCAACGCCGCCGACTTCGGCGCCGGCTGGGGTTATCTGTCTGTGATGCTGGCGGAAAAGTCGAAGCGCGTGAACCGCATCGATCTTTTCGAGGCCGACCATCAGGCGTTGGAATTTGCCAAGCGCAACATCGCGCGCAACTGCCCGGACCTCAACGCCCGCTTCTATTGGCAGGATCTCGGCGCCGAGCCGCCAAAGGAAAAATACGACCTCGTCATCATGAACCCGCCCTTCCACGAGGCGCAGGCAGCTGACCCGGAGCTCGGCAAGACGATGATCCGCACCGCCGCCGCGGCGCTCAAGAACGGCGGTCGCCTGATGCTGGTAGCCAATCGCGGCCTGACCTACGAACCGGTGCTGGCCGAAGGTTTCCGCGAGAGCGGCGAAACTTGCCGCAATGCCCGCTTCAAGGTTCTATGGGCGAAGAAGTAGTCGCTAAAGGAACGATATGCTCGATCGAGCCCCGATTGTCATAGCTGACGCAGGGCCGTTGATTCGCCTCGCAGCGGCGGGTCTTCTGGATGCGATGCGACTCACCAATCGAAAAATCGTCATCGTCTATGAGGACGGCGCTGTTCCGAATCTCATAGCGGCAGCAACGGTTCCGATGACGCTTGTGACGACGCGCGCCTTCGTCAGAGAAATCGAAGAGCGTGGCTACAATCTCGATGCGGTTCAGGCGCTGGAAGCTGTTCCATACAATCTGAAGCCCGCCATACGCACCGTTATCGATGCGAACAGCGGGCCTTCAGAAAGCTTTCCCAGATAGGACTTATTCCGAATCCGCGTTCCGCAGCCGGTCGAGGCTCGGCAGCGACGTGATGTTGTAGCCGGCGTCCACATAGTGGATTTCCCCGGTCACGCCGCGGGAGAGATCGGAAAGCAGGTAGAGGGCCGAGCCGCCGATGTCTTCGATGGTCGCGGTGCGACGTAGCGGTGCGTTCTTCTGGTTCCAGGAATAGATCGCCCGGGCGTCGGAAATGCCGGCACCCGCAAGCGTGCGAACCGGGCCTGCCGAGATGGCGTTGACGCGGATGTCGCGCGGGCCGTAGTCGGCGGCAAGATAACGAACGGAACTTTCCAGCGCCGCCTTGGCGACACCCATGACGTTGTAGTTCGGGATCACCCGCATCGAGCCGCCATAGGTCAGCGTCAGGATCGCGCCGCCATCGATCATCAGGTCCGCCGCCCGTTTGGCGATTTCCGTGAAGGAGAAGCAGGAGATCACCATCGTGCGGCTGAAATTCTCGCGCGTCGTGTCGGCGTAGAGGCCCTTCAGCTCGTTCTTGTCGGAAAAGCCGATGGCGTGCACCACGAAGTCGAGCTTGCCCCAGCGTTCCTTGATCGCCGCGAAAGTAGCGTCCACCGAGGCAATGTCCTCGACATCGCAGGGGACAACGAAATCCGAATTGACCTCAGCGGCGAGTGGTTTCACCCGCTTGCCAAGCGCATCGCCTTGGTAGGTGAAGGCAAGCTCGGCCCCCTGCGCTGCAACGGCTTTCGATATCCCCCAGGCAATAGAGTGATTGTTGGCGACCCCCATGATCAGGCCGCGTTTCCCCTGCATGATTCCGGTCATGGATTTACCCGTTAAAGCGCTGGAAGACGAGCGTGGCGTTGGTGCCGCCGAACCCGAAGGAATTGGAAAGGACCGTGTCGATCTTGGCGTCGTCGATGCGCTTGCGCACGATCGGAACGCCTTCGAATTCCGGGTCCAGGTTCTCGATATGGGCGCTTTCGCCGATGAAGCGTTCCTGCATCATCAGAAGGCCGTAGATCGATTCCTGCACGCCGGCGCCGCCAAGCGAATGGCCAGTCAGCGACTTGGTCGACTGGATATGCGGGATCTTGTCCCCGAAAACGGTGCGGATCGCACCGATTTCCTTGCTGTCTCCCACCGGCGTCGAGGTGCCGTGGGTGTTGATGTAGTCGACATCGCCCTTCACGGTCGCCAGCGCCTGGCGCATGCAGCGGACAGCGCCTTCGCCCGAGGGGGCAACCATGTCGTAACCGTCCGAGGTCGCGCCGTAGCCGACGATTTCCGCATAAATCTTGGCGCCGCGAGCTTTCGCATGCTCGAGTTCTTCGAGAACCAGAACGCCGGCACCGCCGGCGATGACGAAACCGTCGCGGTCGACGTCATAGGCGCGCGAAGCCTTGTCGGGATTGTTGTTGTACTTGGTCGACATCGCCCCCATGGCGTCGAACAGGTTCGACATCGTCCAGTCGAGGTCCTCGTGGCCGCCGGCGAACATCACGTCCTGCTTGCCCCACTGGATCATCTCGGCGGCGTTGCCGATGCAATGCGCCGAGGTCGAGCAGGCGGACGAGATCGAATAGTTGACGCCGTGGATCTTGAACCAGGTGGCGAGCGTCGCCGATGCCGTGGACGACATCGCCTTCGGCACGGCGAAGGGACCGATGCGCTTCGGGCTGTTGTTCTTGATGGTGATCTCGGCGGCTTCGATCAGCGTGCGGGTGGACGGGCCGCCCGAGCCCATGATGATGCCGGTGCGTTCATTCTCGCCGATATCCTTGTCCTCAAGGCCGGAATCGGCGATCGCCTGTTTCATGGCGACGTGGTTCCAGGCGCCGCCCTGGCTGAGGAAGCGCATGGCGCGGCGGTCGACCAGCTCGGTCGGATCGAGCGTCGGCCGGCCCCAGACCTGGCACTTGAAGCCGTGCTCGGCGAAATCGGGAGAGAAGGAAATGCCGGACTTTGCCTGACGCAAGGATTCGGTGACTTCGGCGGCGTCGCTCCCGATCGAGGATACGATACCGAGACCCGTTACAACTACCCGTCTCATCTCATCAAAACCTTTTCTGCTTGTACTTCTTTGGCCGCGAAGCAGGATCAGGCGGCCTTTTCCTTCGACAGGCCTACACGAAGGTCTGTCGCCTGGTAAATGGTTTCGCCATCCGCCTTGAGCCAGCCGTCAGCGGTGCCAAGCACCAGACGACCGCGCATGACGCGCTTGAAGTCGATGCCATACTCGAGCAGCTTGGTGTCCGGGCGGATCATGCCCTTGAACTTCACTTCGCCGGTCGACAAAGCCATGCCGCGTCCGGGCTCGCCGAGCCAGCCGAGGAAAAAGCCGGTCAACTGCCACATGCCGTCAAGGCCAAGGCAACCCGGCATGATGGGATTGCCTTCGAAATGGCAGGGGAAATACCAGTCGTCGGGCTTAACGTCGTATTCGGCGCGAAGATAACCCTTGTCGAACGCCCCGCCTGTTTCCGAAATGTCGGTGATGCGGTGGACCATCAGCATCGGCGGCAGCGGAAGCTGCGCATTGCCGGGTCCGAACAGCTCGCCGTGGGCGCAAGAGAGAAGTTCTTCGTAAGAGAAGCTGGACTGCCTGGGTGCCATAAATTTCCGTTCCCCCCGTTGAACCTTAGACCTTTTGTTTCAGCAGCTTTAGTGCAAGATCGGTCGGAATTGAAGCGTAACGATGAACTTGCGCTCCGCCTGGGGATGGCAGCCGAGCCACTGGAACATGCGTTTGTTCTGGTCCGCATATAGGAAGCTAAAGACGCAAACCAGAGGCTTGTGATGGAAATTGCGCGTTTTTGGCCTTCTCGCGGCCGGTATCCTCCAGAAACTATTGAAAGTGTTCGCCGTAAAAGTTATATCGAAAAGTCAAGATACCTGATATGGGCGCAAAACGGCAGGAGCTGACGGGCAATATGGCAGAAGCCGTTACGGACATCGAGACGAGACTGCGCCATTGCGGCCTGCGTCCGACGCGGCAGCGCGTTGCGCTTGCCGACCTGCTGTTCGCCAAGGGTGACCGCCACCTGACCGTCGAGGAACTGCACGAGGAAGCCACCTTCGCCGGCGTGCACGTCTCGCTTGCGACCGTTTACAACACCCTGCATCAGTTTACCGAGGCCGGCCTCATCCGCGTGCTGGCGGTCGAAAGCGCCAGGACCTATTTCGACACCAACATTTCCGACCATCACCACTTCTTCATCGAGGGCCGCAACCAGGTGCTCGATATTCCAGTCAGCAACCTGGAGATCGGCAACCTGCCGGAAGCGCCGGAAGGCATGGAAATCGCCCATGTGGACGTGATCATCCGCCTGCGCGAAAAGAAGAGCTGACGCGCCTACTCTTTCCCTTTGTTTCCCCTCATAGCCTCGTCCTGCTCCCGCCCGGGCCGTGGCCTGTAGCGCGGCAATGTCCAGCCGTAGTGGATCGCGCCGCCGCGCAGGCCGAAGGCAAGCGCGGCACCCAGCCCCGAACTCGCGTAGAGCGGGAGACCGAGTGCATTTGCCGCAGTAAACCCGCAGGCGCCCGCGAGTGCTGCGGTGATGTAGATTTCCGGCCTCAGCAGCACCGAGGGTTCGTTGGCCAGAAGATCGCGCAGGATCCCGCCGAAGGCAGCCGTCAGCGCCCCGGTGACGATTGCGATCGTCGGCGATCCCGTGGCGGCAAGCCCTTTTGCCGCGCCGAGCACGCTATAGGCGGCAAGCCCTACCGCATCGAACCAGATCAGCAGGCGATAGCGCCATTCCACCCTATGCGCGGTGCAGAAGACGAAAGCACCGGCAATCACGCAAATCAGGATATAAGTCGGATCGAGCACCCAGAAGACCGGCATTCGTCCAAGGATAATGTCTCTGAGCGTGCCGCCTCCGAGCCCGGTGACCGCCGCGAAGAACAGGAAGCCGACGAGGTCGAGCTGTTTTCGCGAGGCGGCAAGCGCGCCGGTCGCGGCAAAAAGCGCGATACCGGCATAGTCGAGGATCATCAGCAGTGACATGTCAGACCTTGTGATCCAGCGTCGCGCAAGTGCAGGACGTTAGCATAACCGCCGATCGTCGCGTGCGTCACCCTTCGATGCGTGCCGTGAACAGATGAATTTGCAGAGGTCGACCTGTGAAAAAGCTCTTGATCATTGTCGTGCAGGCGCTCGTCCTGGTGTTTGCGCCGACGCTTGCTTTCGCTCAGCAGCCGCAGCGTTTCAGCGATCCGGAAATCTACGAGAAGGACTACTTCCGCAAGGAGTGCAAGACCGCCGGTTTCGAACCGGGCTTCATCAAGCGTTTCGACATCAACAACGACGGCATGATCGACCTCGTTTCCAACCAGTCCGAAGTAACCTGCGACGGGGTCAAGGGTCCGCGCTGCACCAGCGAAGGCTGCCCCTACAATTTCTATGTCCAGATCAAGGAAGGCGGCTACGTCATGGTCGCCACGGCCCAGCTTTATCAATACGATTTCGTTCAGTATTTCGGCAACATGGTCTTCGAATTGACCATGCATCCCCGCTTCTGCGGTCGCAAAGACGCCGCGCCGTGCGAGATGCGCGTCAGGGTGCGCGGCCTTGATTTCAATATCCTGTCGAAGAAGTAGAGCGGCCCTGGAGAAGGTTCATCCGGGAAAGATCTCGCCGATCCGCCCGGCGAGGTAATAGGCGGTCAGGCTCATCCATTCGCGGGCCGCGGTCGTGGCCAGCTGTGCATTCAGCGCCGGCTGGGTGAAATCCAGCGACGAGCGGACGATGCCGCTGGTGCGGTAATCGACCGGCCAGGGCGTGACCTTGATCCCGGCCGCCCGGAACAGGGCCATCGATCGCGGCATATGGAAGGCGGAGGTGATCAGCAGGCAGTTGTCGAGCCCTCGGGCCTTCAGAAGCTCGGCCGTATTCAACGTATTCTCATAGGTCGTACGGGACGCGTTCTCCTTCACCAGCCGATCGGCCGGGATGCCGAAGGCGGAGAAGAACCGTTCCGAAGCCTGGGCTTCGCCTTCGTAGGCGCCGCTGATCGAGCCGTCGCCGCCTGATATCACGATGCGTGCTTCCGGATGATTGCGTGCAAGCCGCAGCGCCTCCACGAACCTGTCGGCGGCCTGGTTGAGTTCGATGCCGCCACGCGCGGTCGTCACCTCGTTTTCGAGCACGCCACCAAGCACGATCATGCAGGATACCGCCTGCGGCTCCTGGGCGGGCTTCGGAAAACGATCTTCCAGCGCTTGCAGCGCCACCGTGCCCGTCGTCGTAAAAAGCGTCAGGAACAGCACCAGCGTGGTTAGGAATGCGGCAAACCCGCCGAGCCTGCGCCAGCCGGCGAAGACCAGAACTGCGGCGAGGGCGGAGAGGAGAAAACTGATCGAGAGAGGCTGGGCAAACACCCAGAAGAGCTTGGAAAGCAGGAACATCGATGTCCTTCGGAACGATCAGGCGCGGCGGCGGGCGGAGACGATCGGCTGCTGGAAATGCAGGTGCAGCGGGCGCGGCAGAAGCGCCGTCGCCAATGCCACCGCAAGGGCCAGAACCGAAACGATCCAGAGCGCATGACTGCCCGCATATTTCGTCAAAAAAGCGCCCGTCACGGCACCGCATGCCATTCCGGTCCAGGGAACCGTCTGGATCAGCCAGCCGGTCGGATTGCGGTCGCCGATCAGCCAGCGGCCGATGCCGCGGCCGAAGCGGGAAAGCGCGCCCGTCACATAGGTAAGCCCGATCGGCAGCCCTTCGATATGCTCGACAGTCGCGTTGATCATGCCCATCGACAGCACGACCAGATAAAATTGCAGCCGCGGAAAACCGGCCGTGGGGACCATGGAAGCGGCAGCCAGGAGGAGCGAGACGCCCGAGAGCACCACGAAGGTGCGGCGCGCCGAGACCGTGTAGGCGAGCACGATGCCGAGCGCGTTGCCGAGGATGAAGACCCAAAGCGCGATGAAGAGGATGATCGCATGGCTATAGTTGCCGTCGGCAAAGGCGATGGCTGCGCGGGTCGTGTTGCCGGTCATGAAGGAGACGAAGTCGCCCGAGAGAAGCAGGCCCACTGCATCCGTCATCCCCGCCACGAAGGAAATCGCGGCAACCAGCACAAGACCCGTCATGGTCCGTCGCCTGCGGATGATGCGTCTTCGTCTTTCCCTGGTCATGGAGCCCTTTCCTCCGCGTAGAACTGCGCGAATCGCGCCCCGAGGCGTTGATCTAAGACAATGCCGGACAACTAGACAAGAAATCGCAAATCGCGCGCCGAAGCGAGTCCTACCGCGCGTGCAACCAAGCCTCGATGCCTTGTGCCGCGGCCCGGCCCGTGGCAAGGCATGCGGTCAGCAGGTAGCCGCCCGTCGGGGCCTCCCAGTCCAGCATTTCTCCTGCGGCGAACAGGCCCGGAAGCGGCTTCAGCATGTAGTTTTCGTCAAGATCGCTCCAGGCGATGCCGCCGGCTGACGAGATCGCTTCCGCGATCGGCCGCGGACGGACAACCGGGATCGGCAAAGCCTTGATCAGCCGCGCCAATTCCTCCGACGCCACGCGGTTGGCATCCGGAAGGAGTTCGCGAAGCAGTGCGGCCTTCACGCCCTCCAGCCCGGCGCCCTTGCGGAGGCGGTTGGAGAAACTCGCCTTGGCATTCTGCCGGGCAAGGTCGCGGGCGAGCCGTTCCGGTGTGCGGCCTGGTGCGAGATCGACCGTCAATGCGGCCTGCCCTTGGGCGAAAAGTCGGTCCCGAAGGGCTGCGGAATGGGCATAGACGAGGCTGCCTTCGATCCCGTGTTTCGAGACCACGAATTCGCCCTGGAACGTGCCGGCGTCTGAGGTTGTGGAAACTGATTTCAGCGGCCCGCCGGCGAAACGTTCGCAAAACGCCTCGCTCCAGGCGACATCGAAACCGCAATTGGCCGGCTTCGGATCGATGACTTCAACGCCCTTGGCGCTCAGCCACGGCACCCAGGCGGCATCCGATCCAAGCCGGGGCCAGCTGGCGCCTCCCAGCGCCACGAGGGCAGCATCGGGCTCGACAATGACCGGCCCTTCCGGCGTTTCGAACCGATAGCCGTTTTCGGCAAACCCCACCCAGCGATGTCGTGTTTTGAGCGCCACCCCCTGAGCCTCCAGGCGCCGCAGCCAGGCGCGCAGCAAGGGCGAAGCCTTCATGACTGTTGGAAACACGCGACCGGAGGTCCCGACGAAGGTTTCCGTGCCGAGGCCCGCCGCCCAGGCCCGAACGTCGTCCGGCGCGAATGCGTCGAGGGCAGGGCGCAGTCGAGCGGAGGCACTTCCGAATCGCGCCGCGAACTTTGAAAAGTCCTCCGAATGTGTGATGTTCAGCCCAGATTTGCCGGCAAGCAGGAATTTCCGCCCGAAGGTCGGCATCGCCTCGTAGACCGTCACGGCATGGCCGGCAGCGGAGAGAACCTCCGCTGCCATCAGCCCTGCCGGGCCGCCGCCAATGATCGCGATCTGCTTCGTCATGATCTCCGGTTACGGCAGATCAGTCCGCTTTGCCATAGCCCCCGGCCGTCGGTGTTTGCACTGTCACCGCTTCGCCGGCCTCGATGATCGTCTGGGCGCAGCCGCCAAGCTCTTCGAGCGTGCCGTCGAGGCGCCGCACCGTGGTCTTGCCGAGCTCGCCGGTTTCGCCACCGGCAAGCCCGTGCGGCTTGATCGTCCGGTGCGAGGAGAGGATGGCGCAGTCCATCTTTTCGAGGAAGCGGATCGTCCGCTTCGTTCCGTTGCCGGCCGAGAACTTGCCCCTGCCGCCGGAGTTTTCGCGGATGTGGAAGTCCTCGAGCAGCACCGGATAACGGGTCTCCAGGATCTCGGGGTCGGTGAGGCGGGAATTGGTCATGTGCACATGCACCGCATCCGTGCCCTCGAAACCGGTCCCGTCATTGAAGATACCGGCCGGCGAACCGGAGCACAGCGTCTCGTAATACTGGTAGGTCGCGTTGCCGAAGGTGAGGTTGTTCATCGAACCCTGGCTTGCCGCCATCGCGCCGAGTGCGCCGAACAGCGCATTGGTCACATGCTGGCTGGTCTCGACATTGCCGGCGACAACAGCCGCCGGATATTGCGGTTTCAGCATCGAGCCTTCCGGCACGATGATGCGGATCGGCCGCAGGCATCCCGCATTCATCGGAATGGAACTCTCGACCATGACGCGGAAGACATAGAGCACAGCCGCCCGGGTGACCGGTTCGGGGGCGTTGAAATTGTTCTTTTTCTGCGGGCTGGTGCCGGTGAAATCGACGGTCGCTTCGCGCTTGGCCTTGTCGACGGTGATCTTCACCTGGATCACGCTGCCCTGGTCGGTCGGGTAGGAGAATTCGGAATTGCCGAGTTTCTCGATCACCCGGCGCACGCTCTCTTCCGCGTTGTCCTGCACATGGCCCATATAGGCCTGCACCACGTCGAGACCGAACTGCGCGATCATCTTGCGCATTTCGTGCACGCCCTTTTCGTTGGCGGCGATCTGGGCGCGCAGGTCCGCGACATTCTGGGCGACGTTGCGGGCCGGGTAGGGGTGGTTGGAGAGGAGATCGGTGATGCCGGCCTCGTCGAACCTGCCGCGATCCACCAGCAGCACGTTGTCGAACAGCACGCCTTCCTCGTCCACGGTTGTCGCCAGCGGCGTCATCGAGCCCGGCGCGGTGCCGCCGACATCGGCGTGATGGCCGCGCGAGGCGACGTAGAAGAGAATGTCCTTGCCCTCGGCATCGAACACCGGCGTCACGACGGTGATATCCGGTAGGTGCGTGCCGCCATTATAGGGCGCGTTCAGCGCAAACACGTCGCCGGGGCGGATCCTGCCCTGGTTCTGGGCGATGACGCTTTCAACCGAGCGGTCCATGGAGCCGAGATGCACCGGCATATGCGGGGCGTTGGCCACCAGCGCACCATCCGCGTCGAAGACCGCGCAGGAGAAGTCCAGCCGTTCCTTGATGTTGACCGAGGAGGCGGTGTTCTGCAGGGTCACGCCCATCTGTTCGGCGATCGACATGAAGAGGTTGTTGAACACTTCGAGCAGCACCGGATCGGCCTGGGTGCCGATCGGCTTGGCGCGGGAAAGTTCGGCAACGCGCCTCAGCACGACATGGTTCAGCCTGGTGATCTCGAAAGCCCAGCCGTCCTCGACGACGATCGTCTGATGCGGCTCGACGATCAGGCAGGGGCCGCTGGCCCGCGCGCCCGGCTTGATATCGGCTCGGACGTAGACCGGCGCCTCGCGCCATGCGCCGCCGGAGAAGAACTTTGTCTGTTCCGCCGCGGTCGGTGCCCTGTCGTCCGTCGCGAATTCCGGCTCGTCGGAATCGGCGCCGCCGCCGATTGCCTCGACCTCATAAGCCTCGAAAATGATCTCGCGGTTCTCGAAGATGAAGCCGAACTGCTTCCTGTGCGCCGTCTCGAAGGCGACCGTCATCTCTGCCGCATCGGCAAGAGTGACGGGCAGGGTCGTATCCGTGCCCTGGTAGCGCAGATGGGCGCGATGAAGCACCTCGGTTTCGGAGGCGGTTACGCCCTGCGACGCCATTTCCTCCAGCACGCTGGCGGTCAGGTCATCGCGGATGGCTCCAAGCGTTTCCAGCGCGGCCGCAAGCTCGTGCGAGACCGTGCGCTGGCGGGTGGCGCGGATATCCGCAAGGCCCATGCCATAGGCCGAAAGGATGCCCGAAAACGGGTGGATCATCACGGTCGAGATGCCGAGCGCGTCTGCCGTCAGGCAGGCATGCTGGCCGCCGGCGCCGCCGAAACAGGTCAGCACGTAATGAGTGACATCGTAGCCGCGCTGGACGCTGATCTTCTTGACCGCATTCGCCATGTTCTCGACGGCGATCGCCAGGAACCCGTCGGCCACTTCTTCCGGCGAACGGCCGTCGCCGATCACCTTGGCCATATCCTCGAAGGCGGCACGCACGGCATCCGCATCGAGCGGCTGGTCGCGGTTGGGGCCGAAGATTGCCGGGAAGAGTTTTGGCGAGAGCTTGCCGAGCATGACGTTTGCGTCGGTCACGGTCAGCGGACCACCGCGGCGATAGGCCTTCGGGCCGGGATTGGCGCCGGCGGAATCCGGACCCACGCGAAAACGGCCGTTCTCGAAATGCAGGATCGAACCGCCGCCGGCGGCAACCGTATGGATCGACATCATCGGCGCCCGCATGCGCACGCCGGCAACTTCGGTCTCGAAGGAGCGTTCCAGTTCGCCGTCATAGTGGGAAACGTCGGTGGACGTGCCGCCCATGTCGAAGCCGACCATCCGGTTGAAGCCGGCGAGCCGCGACGTTTCGACCGCGCCGACCACGCCGCCGGCGGGGCCGGAGAGGATCGCATCCTTGCCCTGGAACAGCCGCGCCGCGGTCAACCCGCCGGAGGACTGCATGAACATCAGCTGCGCGCCATTCTTATCGGCGGCGTCCAGCCCGGTGCCGAGTTCGCCGGCAACCTGCTCCACGTAGCGGCGCAGGATCGGCGAGAGATAGGCATCGACGACCGTGGTATCGCCACGCCCGACCAGCTTGATCAGCGGCGAGACCTCGTGGCTCACCGAGACCTGGGTAAAGCCGATCTCGCGGGCGATCTGCGCCACCAGCTGTTCGTGAGCCGGGTAACGATAGGCGTGCATGAAGACGATGGCGACGGCACGGAAACCGGCATCATACTGTTCCTGCAGCTGGCCGCGGATCGTCCCCTCATCCGGCGCCGCCTCGATCGTGCCGTCAGCCCGAACCCGTTCGTCCACCTCGACCACGTGCCTGTAGAGCAGTTCCGGCTTGATGATTTTCTTGGCAAAGATGTCGGCGCGGGCCTGGTAGCCGATTGCCAGCGCATCCCGGAAGCCGCGCGTGGTGACGAGCAGCGTGTGCTCGCCCTTGCGCTCCAGCAGCGCATTGGTAGCAACTGTCGTACCCATCTTCACCGCGCCGATCGCATCGGCGGGGATGGCGGCCCCGGTCGGCACGCCGAGGAGCTCGCGGATGCCCTGCACGGCCGCGTCGCGGTAGGCTTCCGGATTTTCGGACAGGACCTTATGGGCGACGAGTGATCCGTCCGGCTTCCGGCCCACGATATCGGTGAACGTGCCGCCGCGATCGATCCAGAAATCCCACTTAGCCTCGGTCATAGTCCGCCCCTCAAATCAAATTGCGTGCCCTAACGAAAACATTTCGTCGATAAAACGTCAATGATTAGTTGACAGGAAAATGCACATTGAAGCATCATGCTTGCTGAACGGGCAGGAAGCCGCCAAGAGCTCCACCCGGATAACCGGCAACCGAGGGGAGCCGACCATGCCGTTTTCGAGATCCTGTAACGGGAGGGCCACCCATGTCCACCGTTGATCCCCGCCACAGCATATTCCCGGATTGGCTCCGGAAGGTGCTGGATGGACTTTATCTGTTTTCCGGCTATCTCGCCGGGCTTTTTCTCGTCGCCATTTTCCTGATCATGCTGGGGCTTTCGGCCGGGCGCCCGCTCGATGTCGACGTGCCGTCCGGTGACGATTTCGCTTCCTGGTGCATGGCCGCAAGCGCCTTCCTCGGCCTCGCCCACACGTTCCGCTCCGGCGAGATGATCCGTGTCGGGTTGCTGGTCGAGCGTTTCAAGGGGCGTTCGCGGCAGGTCATTGAAATTGCCGCCCTGGCCCTGGGCACGGTCGCCGCGGTTTATTTCGCCTGGTTCGCCTATGACATGACGAAGACTTCCTGGCAGTTCAACGACCTGTCGCAGGGCGTCATCGCGGTGCCCTTGTGGATTCCGCAGCTCGGTTTCTGCGGCGGCCTGATCATCCTCGCGATCGCCTTTGTCGACGAACTCCTCCATGTGCTGTTCGGCGGCTCGCCGCGTTATGAGAAACCGGAGCCGCAGACGGCCGAGGAAGTCATCGAGCGCGCCATGCAGAGCGGGGCGTGATCCATGAGCACGATCGAACTCGTTGAAATCGCCGGCATCGTTCTTGTCGCCCTTCTGGCGCTGCTGGCCGGCGGGGTGTGGATCGGCATTTCGTTGCTGATCTGCGGCTTTATCGCCATGCTCTTCGTGCCCGGCATCCCGATCGGCGCCGTGCTTGCTACCAATTCCTGGAGTGGCGGCGCATCCTGGTCGCTGGCGGCCCTGCCTCTGTTCGTCTGGATGGGGGAAATCCTGTTCAGGACCCGGCTTTCGGAAGAGATGTTCCGTGGCCTGGCTCCCTGGCTCGGCTGGCTGCCCGGCCGCCTCATGCATGTCAACGTGCTCGGCTGCGGCCTGTTCGGCTCGATCTCGGGCTCGTCGGCCGCCACCACCGCCATGATCGCCAAGATCGCCCTGCCGGAATTGAAGAAGCGCGGTTACGACGAGATGGTCAGCCTCGGTTCTCTCGCCGGCGCCGGCACGCTCGGCATCCTCATCCCGCCGTCGATCACCATGGTCGTTTATGCTGTCGCGGCGAATGTATCGATCATCCAGATCTTCCTCGCCGGCTTCCTGCCGAGCGTCATTGTCATGGTGCTTTATTCCGGCTACATCATCGTCTGGTCGCTTCTGAACCCGGACAAGCAGCCGCCCGCACCGCCAAAGATGAGCTTCATGGAGAAGCTTAGGGAATCGGCCAATCTCATTCCCGTCACGCTGCTCATCGTGCTCGTCTTCGCGACCCTCATCCTCGGCTGGGCGACGGCGACGGAATGCGCGGCCTGGGGCGTGCTCGGTTCGCTTGCCATCGCCGCCTGGTCGCGGACGCTGACGGTGAAAGCCTTCTGGGACAGCGTCATGGGCGCCACCCGGCTCACCTGCATGATCATGCTGATCCTGACCGGCGCAGGCTTCATGTCGATCGCCATGGGTTATACCGGCATTCCGAACGCGCTCGCCGCCTGGGTCGACAGCTTCAACCTCAGCCCCTATGCGCTTATCGCGGTGCTGACGGTCATGTATATCCTGCTCGGGGCAGCGCTCGACGGGCTGTCGATGATCGTGCTGACCACGATCGTGGTGTTGCCGATGGTCCAGCAGGCCGGCTTCGACCTCGTCTGGTTCGGCATCTTCCTGGTGCTGATCGTCGAGATGGCGGAAGTCTCGCCGCCGGTGGGCTTCAACCTCTTCGTGCTGCAGACGATGAGCGGTCGCGACAGCCTGACCGTCGCCCGCGCCTCGCTGCCGTTCTTCTTCCTGCTTGTGGCGACAGTCGCCATCATCACGGTCTTCCCGGAAATCGTGATGGTTCTGCCGAAAATGGCATTCCCGGGCTAACCAGAGTGACAAAAGGGGACTGATATGAAAAGGATGCTTTCCAATCTCGTGCGCACCGGCCTTGCCGGCGCAGCGCTGCTTGCCGCCGGCGGCGCGGCCTTCGCCCAGACCGCCTGGGTCCTGCCGTCTGCCTATCCGCCGGCCAATTACCACGTCCAGAACCTCAGCCAGTTTGCCTCGGACGTGGATGCCGCCAGCAAGGGCGCTCTCAAGATCACCATTCATCCCAACGCTTCGCTCTTCAAGGCGCCGGACATCAAGCGCGCCGTCCAGACCGGCCAGGCACAGGCCGGCGAAGTGCTGATCTCGCTGCATGAGAATGAAAACCCGGTCTTCGGCATCGACGTCGTGCCGTTCCTGGCAACCAGCTTCGACGCATCGAAGAAGCTCTATGCCGCATCCAAGCCGGCAATCGAAAAGGCGCTCGACGCCCAAGGCCTCAAGCTCCTCTATGCGACGCCGTGGCCGCCGCAGGGCATCTTCACCAAGAAGGACGTCAACAGCACGGCGGATCTCAAGGGCCTGAAATGGCGCGCCTACAACGTCGGCACGTCGCGCATCGCCGATCTCGTCGGTGCCCAGCCGGTCACCGTCCAGGCGGCCGAACTGCCGCAGGCGCTTGCAACCGGCGTCATCGATGGCCTGATGACCTCGAGCGCCACCGGCGTCGATAGCAAGATCTGGGAATCGCTGACCCACTATTACGATACCCAGGCCTGGATCCCGAAGAACGTCATCTTCGTCAACAAGGCCGCCTTCGCAGCGCTCGATCCGGCTGTCCAGAAGGCCGTCACCGATGCGGCGGCTGCCGCGGAGACCCGCGGCTGGGCGCTCGGTGCCGAAAAGACCGCCGCCTACATGGAAACCCTCAAGAAGAACGGCATGAAGGTTCTCGAACCGAGCGCCGATCTCAAGAAGGGTCTGGCCGATGTCGGCGCCAAGCTGACCGAGGATTGGTCGAAGAAGGCCGGCGCTGACGGCGCCGCCATTCTGGACGCCTACAAGAAGATGTGATTTGAGGAGCGCCGCAGGCATCCGCCTGCGGCGCGCTCATTCCGGGAGGAAAAATCATGGCATCGGAAAAGAGTGAATTCGGCCCGATCGTATCCTCCGGGCACCTGGCGAGCGGCGCATTGCCGGCGCTCTCCGAGATCGAATTCGGCATGATCATGCTGAACCACGCCTTCGGCCGCTGGATGGTCCGCTGCATGTCGGCGACCGGCGTGCCGGATCTGTCGCCGATCGATATCCTCGTGCTGCACAACATCAACAGCCGCAACAAGGCCAAGACGCTGGCCGATATCGCGCTGGTCCTCAACATCGAGGATACGCATGTGGTGACCTACGCGCTGAAGAAGCTCGAGCGCCTGAAGCTGATCAAGTCCGGCCGCCGCGGCAAGGAAAAGCTGGTCATGGTGACGGAAGCGGGCGCCGAAGCCTGCAAGCGCTATGCGGCGGTGCGCGAGGAACTGCTGGTCAAATCGGTACTGGCCACCGAGGTTTCGGGCGAAACCCTGTCGGCCATGGCGGCCCGCCTGCGCGCCCTGTCCGGCCACTACGACCAGGCAGCCCGGGCGGCGGCTTCGCTTTAGGAAAACAGCGCATCCATCAGCGGATGGGCAGGATCCTCCATGCCGTCGAGGATGGTGAAGTGATGCTTGTCGGGCTCTTCGACGGCGTCGGTCTCAGCCCCCAGCCCCTTCCAGATGCTGGCAAGCAGGGCGTTCTGGCGGATGAATTCGGCGCGCTCGCCGGCCCCCACCCAGCAGGTCACCCGCGCCCCCGGCAGCGGTTCCAGCAGGGCCGGGCTTTCCCGGTAGGCTTCTTCGGCGTCGATCTGCTGCTTTTCATTCATCTTCGTCTTCATGATCGGCCGCAGATCGTGCACGCCGGAGAGTGAAACCGTGCTGACGATGCGGCTGCGCACTGCTTCCGGCAGCGGAGAGGTGGCCGAGATCATCCGCGTCACGAGATGGCCGCCGGCCGAATGGCCGATCAGCCGGATCGGTCCTGCTACTTCCTTTGCAGCAGCCTCGATCGCCTTGCCGATTTCCAGCGTGATGCCTGAAATGCGGTTTTCCGGGGCGAGCGTGTACATCGGCATGGCGACGGCATAACCGCGCTCCACCGAACCCCTGGCGAACTGCGACCAGTAGCTGTTGTCGAGCCCGATCCAGAAGCCCCCGTGGACGAACACCACGAGGCCGGCCGGTTCGGTTTCGGGCAGGAAAAGGTCGAAACGATTGCGCGGTTTTTCGCCATAGGAAAGGCCGAGCCTGGCGCGGCCGGCTGTGGCGAGCGCCTCGCGATAAAGTCGTGCCGGTTCCACCCATGCTGCCGGCCAGCGGTCGCCCTGGGGAATGTTGATGCCGTTGGCATAGGCATTGTCCCAGTCGCTAATCCGATGACGCATCTTCACTTTCCCTTCGATATGGCCTGATTTCGAGCGTCATACTGGCACCGCATCAGCCCGCTTGGAAGCCGCTCAAGCGCCAAAAATGGCGGTCGGGGAAAATTATTATAAACTTAAAATTTCTCTTGCAACCGAGGGAAAGCAGTGCTTTTCTGATTGAAAGGCAAAAAGCCGCTCGAAAAAAAAACGCTTGGGAACGAAAATATGCTGGGACCGTCAGGCCATCTGGATACGTTTGCCCGCGACAATCTTCCGCCGCCGGATCAGTGGCCGGAAATCAGGCTTGATGGCTTCGATTATCCGGAATGGATGAATGCGGGGGTCGAGCTCACCGACCGCATGGTCGAGCGCGGCTTCGGCGACCATACCGCCCTTATCGGCAACGGCCGCCGCCGCACCTACAAGGAACTGTCCGACTGGACGAACCGCATCGCTCGTGCCTTGACTGAGGATTACGGCCTGAAGCCCGGCAACCGGGTGCTGATCCGCTCCGCCAACAACCCGGCCATGGTCGCCTGCTGGCTGGCGGCGACCAAGGCCGGCGCCGTCGTCGTCAATACCATGCCGATGCTGCGCTCCGGCGAACTCGCCAAGATCATCGACAAGGCGGAGATCTCGATCGCGCTCTGCGATACGCGGCTGATGGACGAACTGGTCGCCTGCGCCAAGGAAAGCCGTTTCCTGAAACAGGTGATCGGTTTTGACGGCACGGCCAACCATGATGCCGAGCTCGATCGTGCGGCGCTCAACAAGCCGGTGCGTTTCGAAGCAGTGAAAACCGGCCGCGACGACGTGGCCCTGCTCGGCTTCACCTCCGGCTCGACCGGCGTGCCGAAGGCGACGATGCATTTCCACCGCGATATCCTGATCATCGCCGATGCCTATGCGAAGGAAGTGCTGGACGTGACGCCGGACGACGTGTTCGTCGGTTCGCCGCCACTCGCCTTCACCTTCGGGCTCGGTGGCCTCGCGGTCTTCCCTCTGCGTTTTGGGGCCGCCGCGACGCTGCTCGAACAGGCCACGCCGCCCAAGATGATCGAGATCATCGAGACCTACAAGGCGACGATCAGCTTCACCGCGCCGACCGCTTATCGCGCCATGCTGGCGGCGATGGATGCCGGCGCCGACCTGTCCTCGCTGCGCATTGCCGTTTCCGCCGGCGAGACGCTGCCCGGCCCCGTCTTCGACGAATGGGTGAGGAAAACCGGCAAGCCGATCCTCGACGGCATCGGCGCAACCGAAATGCTGCATATCTTCATCTCGAACCGGCTCGGCGATTCCAAACCGGCCTGCACCGGCAAGCCGCTCACCGGCTACGAGGCGATCGTCGTTGACGACGACATGAACGAGGTACCGCGCGGCACGATCGGCAGGCTGGCGGTCAAGGGACCGATCGGCTGCCGTTACCTCGCCGACGACCGCCAGAAGGAATACGTCAGGGACGGCTGGAACCTGACGGGCGACAGTTTTGTCGAGGACGATGACGGTTATTTCCACTTCGCCGCCCGCTCCGACGACATGATCGTCTCGGCCGGCTACAACATCGCCGGCCCGGAAGTGGAAGCTGCGCTTCTGAAGCATGATGCCGTGCTGGAATGCGCCGTTATCGGTGCATCTGACGAGGCGCGGGGCACGATCGTCGAGGCACATGTGGTGCTGGCGAAAGGCTTCGAGGCAAGCGACTTGCTCGTCAAGCTTCTGCAGGATCACGTCAAGGCGGTGATCGCGCCTTACAAATATCCGCGCTCTGTCGTCTTCACCGATGCGCTGCCGAAGACCGAATCCGGCAAGATCCAGCGCTTCCGCCTGAAGCAGAAACCCTCGGCGTAACCATAGTGAATAACGGTTGAATTTCGCCGTATATCCAGAGTGGAAGTTTCCACGCAAATGTGGAAGACAAAGAAGACCCGGCGGATCTCCAAGTCCGTCGAAGGCATCGGGAACGACACAAAAACAAACGGGAGTTCGTCACATGAAGAAAATGCTTGCTGCAGCCACTTTGGCGCTGAGCATGAGCACCACCGGCATGGCTTTCGCCGAGCCTTTGAAGATCGGCATGATCACCACGCTTTCGGGCGGTGGCGCCGGTCTTGGCATCGATACGCGCGACGGCTTCATGCTGGCGATCAAGAATGCCGGCAACAAGGACATCACCGTCGTCACCGAAGACGATGCACAGAAGCCGGAACTGGCCGTGCAGATCGCCGACAAGATGATCCAGAGCGACAAGGTCGACATCCTCACCGGCATCGTCTGGTCGAACCTGCTTATGGCGGTTGCTCCGAGCGCCGTGGCGCAGGGCAAGTTCTACGTCTCGACCAACGCCGCGCCTGCAGCACTTGCCGGCGCCAATTGCAACAAGTTCTATTTCAATGCCGCCTACCAGAACGACAACCTTCATGAAGCCATGGGCGAATATGCTAACAAGGGCTACAAGAAGATGTTCATCCTCGCCCCGAACTATCCGGCCGGCAAGGATTCGCTGACCGGCTTCAAGCGTTATTACAAGGGCCAGCTCGCCGCCGAAGTCTACACCCAGGTCGGCCAGACCGACTATGCCGCCGAAATCGCCCAGATGCGTGCATCCGGCGCCGACGGCATCTTCGTCTTCCTGCCCGGCGGCATGGGCATCGCCTTCATGAAGCAGTTCGCCCAGTCGGGCGTCAAAATCCCGGTCATGGGCCCGGGCTTCTCCTTCAGTCAGGACGTCCTGCCGGCGATCGGCGACGCGGCGGTCGGCGCCAAGGCATCCGGCCAGTGGGCTCCGGACTTCGACAACGCCGCAAGCAAGAAGTTCCTGGCGGATTTCCAGAAGGAATATAACCGCCTGCCGTCCATCTACGCCGTCCAGGCCTATGACGCCGCCCAGCTCATCGTTGCCGCGGCTTCCAAGGCCAGCGTCAAGAACGCCGATGCCTTCGGTGCCGAGCTGAAGAAGGCCGACATCCAGTCGCCGCGTGGAAAATTTAAGTTCAACACCAACCAGCATCCGATCCAGGACATCTACCTGACGGAAGTGATCAAGCAGAACGGCGTCATCACCAACAAGACGGTGGAGAAGATCTTCGCCGATCATGGCGATGCCTATGCCAAAGACTGCAAGATCTAAGGTCCGCCGGTGACTTTGGCACTTGCTCTGGAGCAGTTGCTCAACGGCCTGCAGCTCGGCGTCATGTTGTTTCTCATGGCTGCCGGGCTGACGCTGATCTTCGGCGTCATGGGTCTGATCAACCTCGCTCACGGCTCGCTCTACATGGTCGGCGCATTCGCCTGCGCCACCGTGGCGGCGTGGACCGGTTCGTTCTGGATCGGCCTGATCGCCAGCCTCGCCGCGGCTGCCGCCGCCGGGGCGGTGGTCGAGCTCGTGGTGATCCGCCGGCTCTACGACCGCGATCACCTCGACCAGGTGCTCGCCACCTTCGCGCTGATCCTGATGTTTTCGGAAGGCACGCGCTGGATGTTCGGTTCCTTCCCGCTCTATCTCGATATTCCTCCCTTGCTGCAGGGCGCAGTCGCGCTGCCCGGCGGTACCGAATATCCGGTCTATCGCCTGGCGATCATCCTCGCCGGCGCGATCGTCGCCTTCGGCCTCTATCTGCTGATCTCCCGGACGCGGCTCGGCATGCGCATCCGCGCCGGTGAAAGCGACCGCGAGATGATCGGCGCACTCGGCGTCGATATCCGCACGCTCTACACAGTCGTCTTCGCCCTCGGCGCGGCCCTGGCGGGCCTCGCCGGCGCCATGGTCGGCGCGCTACAGTCGGTGCAGGTCGGCATGGGCGAACCGGTGTTGATCCTCGCCTTCGTGGTCATCGTCATCGGCGGTATCGGCTCGATCAAGGGGGCGCTTTTGGGCGCGCTGCTGGTCGGGGTTACGGATACGATGGGGCGTTTCCTTTTGCCAAAAATCCTGGCGCTGTTCGTTGCCCCGGCACAGGCAGGCATGATCGGCGGCGCGGTGGCCTCGATGCTGATCTATATCGTCATGGCGGTCATTCTCGCGGTCAAGCCGCGCGGCCTCTTCCCCGCGGCGCATGCGTGAGATCATGATCGTGACCCGCGAAAACCTCATCAACCTCATTCTGGCGGCCCTGCTGCTCGCCGTCCCCTTTGCGGCGGACGCGCTGGGCCAGCCGTTCTACATCACGCTCGCGACCCGCATCGCCATCCTGGCGCTCGCTGCGACCGGCCTCAATCTGGCGTTGGGCCTCGGCGGCCTCGTCTCCTTCGGCCACGCCGCCTTTTTCGGCATCGGGGGCTACGTCGCCGGTATTCTTGCGGCCCACGCCTTTTCCAGCGATCCGCTGCTGTTCGGCCTGTCCGGCACGAAACAGATGTGGGTCATCTGGATCGTCGCGGTGATCCTCTCGGCCCTCGTCGGCCTGGCGATCGGCGCGATCAGCCTCAGGACCTCGGGCGTCTATTTCATCATGATCACCCTCGCCTTCGCGCAGATGGTCTATTATTTCGCGATCTCCTGGCCCGCCTATGGCGGCGAGGACGGGCTGTCGATCCTCGTCCGCAATCAGTTCCCCGGCGTCAACACCATGCGGCCGCTGACCTTCTTCCTGATCTGCTATGTCGTCCTCTTGCTGGCGCTCGGCCTCTTCGCGCTCATCCGCGCCTCGCGCTTCGGCACGGCGTTGCAGGCCGCACGCCAGAACGAGGTGCGCGTCGCGACCGTCGGCATCCAGCCCTATCGCATCAGGCTGACCGGTTTTGCGATCTCGGCGGCGGTCACCGGCCTCGCCGGCGCCCTGTTTGCCGATCTCAACCGCTTCGTCAGCCCGTCCATGCTCTCCTGGCACATGTCGGGCGAACTGATCGTGCTGATCATCCTCGGCGGCACCGGCCGGCTGTTCGGGCCCTTGGCCGGCGCCGCACTCTACGTGATCTTCGAATATGCGCTCGGTGGCCTCACCGAACGCTGGCAGTTTTTCCTCGGCCTCATCCTCCTCGTCGTCGTGCTGTTTGCGCGGGGCGGTCTCCTCGGGCTCGTTGCCGGAAAGGCCAAACATGGTTGAGCCGGTTCTAGAAATCTCCAATCTCGTCAAGAATTTCGGCGCGCTCCGGGCAACCGACGGCGTGACGCTCGACCTGCGCCCCGGCGAGATCCACGCCCTGATCGGCCCGAACGGCGCCGGCAAGTCGACGCTCATCCACCAGATCTGCGGCACGCTCCGGCAGGATAGCGGCACGATCCGTTTCGCAGGGCAGGATATCGGCTCGCTCGGGGTTGCCGAACGCGCCCGCCTTGGGCTTGGTCGCACCTTCCAGGTCTCGTCGATTGCGCCGGATTTTTCCGGCCTGCACAACGTCATGCTGGCGGTGCAGGCGAAGCAGGGTTCGAGCTTCCGGTTCTTCAAGCCTGTCATGCGCGACAGGTCGCTGATCGACACAGCGATGGCCATGCTGGAACGCGTCGGGCTGACGGCTCGCGCCCGCATCCCCGCCGCCGAGCTTTCCCATGGTGAACGCCGGCAGCTCGAAATCGCCATGGCGCTGGCGCTCGGCTCGAAAGCCTTCCTGCTGGATGAACCGATGGCCGGCATGGGACCGGAAGGCTCGAAGTCGCTGACCCGCTTCCTTGATACGCTGCGGCAAGAGGCGCCGATCCTGCTGGTCGAGCACGATATGGACGCGGTCTTCGCACTCGCCGACCGGATATCCGTTCTCGTCTACGGCCGCATCATCGCGACGGGGACGGTCGAGGAAATCCGCCGTGACCCGACCGTGCGCACCGCCTATCTTGGAGACCATGCCTGATGCTGCTCGATGTGACGAAGATCGAAGCATTCTACGGCGCCAGCCAGGCGCTTTTCGGCGTCGACCTGTCGGTCGCCGAAGGCGAGGCCGTCGCCCTGATGGGCCGCAACGGCATGGGCAAGACGACCACCATCCGCGCCGTCTGCAATCTCAACCCGCCACGGTCAGGCGCGGTGAAGATCGGCGGCACGGATACGAAGGGCAGGCGCCCGCACCATGTCGCCAGGCTCGGCATCGGCCTGGTTCCGGAGGGCCGCCGCTGTTTCCCGAACCTGACGGTGCACGAGAACCTCATCGCTGCCGCGCGGCCCGGCCAATGGACGCTGGAACGCGTCAACGAGCTGTTCCCCCGGCTTGAGGAGCGGCATGCGCAGATGGCAAGGTCGCTCTCCGGCGGCGAGCAGCAGATGTTGGCGATCGGCCGCGCCCTGATGACCAATCCGCGACTTCTCATTCTCGACGAGGCGACCGAGGGCTTGGCGCCGGTCATCCGCCAGGATATCTGGAAGGCGATCAGGCGGCTGAAAGCCGAGGGTTTGTCGATCCTCGTCGTGGATAAGACACTTTCGGAGCTTTTGCCGGTTGCGGACCGGTGTGTCATCCTTGAAAACGGAAGAAGCGCCTGGAGCGGCAGGCCCGCGGACCTGACGACGGAACTGCAGGATCGATATCTCGGGGTATAGGCATGGAAGCGGAAGCGGCAAGCGCCGACCTGGAACTGATCGCCCATGGCCCGCATGGGAAAAACAAGCCTGAGACGCGGCTGTGGCTGCGCATGCTTTCCACCACCAAGCTGATCACCACGGAAATCCGCCGCCGGCTCCGCACCGAGTTCGGCGCGACGCTTCCCCAGTTCGATCTGATGGCGCAGCTCTACCGCGAAGCGGATGGCTTGCGGCTCGGCGAGCTTTCCAAGCGCACCATGGTGACGAACGGCAACGTGACCGGGCTGGTGGAGCGGCTGGAGACGGACGGTTTCGTGCAGCGGGTCACGCCGGACGGAGACCGCCGTGTCACCGTCGCCAAGCTGACGCCCGCCGGTACCGAGCTTTTTGTCGCCATGGCCGCCGCCCATGAGGGCTGGCTGCGCGATATCATGGCCGATGTGGACCCGGCGATGATCGCCTCATTGTGGTCGGAGATCGGTGCGGTGAAAGCTTCTGCCAGCAACCACCTTTCCGGCAGCGCCTTCGAATAGTAAGGCTCGTTTCAGGGCACAACAATTCGGGGTTAAGAGATGGCAGACCTGCAGGCGATCGTCGAGGAGATCCACGAGAAGCTGACGCCGCGGCTCGGCGAAGGCAAGGTGGCCGACTACATCCCGCAACTCGCCCATGTGGATCCGAAGAAATTCGGCATGACCATTGTCACCGTAGACGGCGAGGTGCACAAGGTCGGCGATTGCGACGAGCCCTTTTCGATCCAGAGCGTCTCGAAGGTCTTCACCCTGACCCTGGCCCTCGGCAAGCACGGCGAGACCACTTGGAACCGCGTCGGCCGCGAGCCCTCAGGTTCGGCCTTCAATTCGATCGTCCAGCTCGAACATGAGGAGGGCAAGCCGCGCAATCCCTTCATCAACGCCGGCGCCATCGCCGTCAGTGATCTGGTCCTTGCCGGACATACGCCGCGCGAGGCGATCGGCGAGATCGTCCGCTTCGTACGTTATCTGGCCGATGACGATGCGATCGCCATCGATCCGGAAGTGGCCAAGTCCGAGCAGGCGACGGGTTTCCGCAATTTTGCGCTCGCCAATTTCATGCGGTCGTTCAACAAGCTCGATCATCCGGTCGAACATGTGCTCGGCGTCTATTTTCATCATTGCGCGCTCGCCATGACCTGCACCCAGCTCGCCAGGTCCGCACTTTTCCTCGCCGCCTCTGGCCGCAATCCGCTCACAGGGCATACGGTCGTTTCGAAGCAGCGGGCGAGGCGCATCAACGCGCTGATGCTCACCTGCGGCCACTATGACGGGTCCGGGGACTTCGCTTACCGCGTCGGCCTGCCCGGCAAGAGCGGTGTCGGCGGCGGCATTATGGCGGTTGCGCCGGGCAAGGCTTCCGTCGCCGTCTGGTCGCCGGGCCTCAACCAGAACGGCAACTCGCTGCTCGGCTCGCTGGCGCTGGAAATGCTGGCCACCAGAACCGGCTGGTCGGTGTTCGGCCAATAAAAAAAGCCCGACCGAAGCCGGGCTTTTGAGTTTATTGGCAGCGTTGTAATCAATCCTCGCTGGCTGCCATTTGCGAGAGCACATTGCCGCGCCCGCGGAAGCGCAGGATGAGCGGCAGGATGAGCGCGGTTGCCGCCAGGGCCAGCAGTACCGCGGAGATCGGCGATTGCACGAGCGTCGTCACGTCCCCCTGGCTGATCGCCAGCGCACGGCGAAGCTGCTGTTCCGCCAGTGGTCCAAGGATCAGGCCGACGATGACCGGCGCGATCGGATAATCGAAGACGCGCATCACATAGGCGACCAGCCCGAAGACCAGCAGCATGCCGAGTTCGAACACCGAGGGGTTGGCGCCGATCGTGCCGAGCGTGGCGAACACCAGGATGCCTGCGTAGAGCCACGGCTTCGGAATGGTCAGCAGCTTCACCCACAGGCCGACGAGCGGCAGGTTGAGGACGAGCAGCATCAGGTTGGCGATCAGAAGCGATGCGATCAGGCCCCAGACGAGCTGCGGATTGGTCGCAAACAAAAGCGGACCGGGCTGCAGGCCGTATTGCTGGAAGCCGGCGAGCATGATCGCCGCAGTCGCTGAGGTCGGCAGGCCGAGCGTCAAGAGCGGCACCAGCGTGCCGGCGGCGGAGGCATTGTTGGCGGCTTCCGGACCGGCGACGCCTTCGATCGCGCCATTGCCGAATTCTTCCGGATGTTTGGAAAGCTTCTTTTCCGTCGCATAGGACAGGAAGGTGCCGATCTCGGCGCCGCCGGCCGGCATCGCGCCGATCGGAAAGCCGATCACCGTGCCGCGAAGCCACGCCTTCCAGGACCGTGCCCAGTCATGAGCCGTCATCCAGACAGAGCCCCTGATCGCTTCGATCTTGTCCGGTGCCGATGCGCCCTGGGCAGCGATGAAGAGTGTCTCGCCGATCGCGAACATGGCGACCGCCATCGTCGTTACCTCGATGCCGTCGAGCAGGTCCGGAACGCCGAAGGAAAGCCGGTTCTGGCCGGTCAGCTGGTCGATGCCGACGAGCGAAAGGGCAAGGCCGATAAAGAGCGACGTGAGGCCGCGCAGCGTCGAATTGCCGAAGGCCGACGAGACGGTGACGAAGGCCAGAACCATCAGCGCGAAATATTCGCGCGGACCGAAGACCAGCGCCAGCTTGACGATGTAGGGCGCGATGAAGGCAAGCGCGAGCGTTGCGATCAGGCCGGCGACGAACGAACCGATCGCGGCCGTCGCCAGTGCCGGGCCGCCGCGTCCTGCCCGGGCCATCTTGTTGCCCTCGAGCGCGGTGACGATCGAGGCGCTTTCGCCGGGCGTGTTCAGGAGGATCGAGGTGGTCGAACCGCCATACATGCCGCCATAGTAGATACCGGCGAACATGATCAGCGAGCCCGTTGCATCGAGCTGGTAGGTGACCGGCAGGAGCAGGGCGACCGTCGTCGCCGGACCGATGCCCGGAAGCACGCCGACCATTGTGCCGAGCGTCACGCCGATCAGCGCGTAGATGAGGTTCATCGGCTCCATGGCCGACGCCAGACCCTGAAGAAGGAATTCGAATGTGCTCATGATCTTACTCTCAAGGGCCGATCACTGGATCAGGTGTTCCAGCGGACCTGCCGGAAGCGAAAGTTGCAGGACACCGGCAAACAGCCACCAGATGGCGAGACAGATGACGATGCCGACCGGAATGCTGATCCACAGCCTGCGGGCGCCGAAGCCCGCCGCGGCGAGGCCGAACAGCGTGCCTGTGGCGATCGAGAAACCGGCGATCCGAATGAGGGCCATCTGCGCTACCAGGCCCGCGACGACCCAGACAACAGGTCCGATCTCCTGCTTTTCCCGCGCTGGAAAATCGCGGCGAAACGCGGCGAAGACGGTCCAGATCGCAAGCCCGATCAGTGCGAAGGCGATCCAGTTCGGAACGGTGGCGGGCCCGACCTGGCTATAACCGCCCATATCCCGCAGCCGGTCGACATCCAGGAAGATGACGGCAGCGACGGCAACGAGGATGGCGGCAATAACAAGCGCCGCCCAATCGGGGCGGCGCTGCTCGGTGGTCGTTTTGTTGGTGTCGAGGCTCATTTGACCAGTCCGATATCCTTCAGGATGGTTTCAGTCGCGGCGATATCCTTGGCAAGCTGCGCTTCGAATTCCGGGCCGGAGAGATAGGTGTCGATCCAGCCCTTGGTCTTCAGGCTGTCCTGCCAGGTCTTGGACTTTGCGAGCTTTTCGACGTCGGCGGTCACGGCCTTCTTCTGCTCGGGGGTGAGACCGGGAGCGGCGGCGACCATGCGCCAGTTCTGGATCACGACGTCAAGGCCGGATTCCTTCAGCGTCGGGGCATTGATGCCTTCGATTTTCTTGTCGGCGGAGATGGCGAGCAGACGCAACGCGCCGGCCTTGATCTGGCCTTCGAACTCGCCGTAGGACGAGATGCCGGCCGTGACCTGGCCGCCGAGGATGGCGGCGAGTGCTTCGCCGCCGCCGGAAAACGCAATGTAGTTGACCTTGGTCGGGTCAACGCCGGCAGCCTTTGCGATCAAACCGGCCGTGATGTGGTCCGTGCCGCCGGCCGAACCGCCGCCCCAGGAAACCGCGCCCGGGTTTGCCTTCAGCTTGGCGACGAGGTCGGCAACCGTCTTGATCTCGGAGGCGGCCGGGACGACGATGACTTCATATTCGCCGGTGAGGCGGGCGATCGGGGTGACGTCCTTCAGGGTAACCGGCGACTTGTTGGTCAGGATGGCGCCGACCATGACGTAACCGCCGACCATCAGGGCGTTTGCATTGCCCTTCTGCTGGCTGGCGAACTGGGCGATGCCGATCGTGCCGCCGGCGCCCGGAACGTTCATGACCTGCACCTTGCCGGAGATTTTCTCGGTCTGCAAAGCGGTCTGCATGGTGCGGGCGGTCTGGTCCCAGCCGCCGCCCGGCGCTGCCGGAGCCATGATCGAATAATCGGCCGCAGCGGCCGGAAGTGCGATTGCGCCCGCGAGAAGGGAAGCAAGGAAGAAATGTTTCAAGGGTCGATCCTCCGTTGGCGTCTTGATCCGACGCGAAATGTTTATTCTGACGAAACCAGGGAGAAGCGAAAGACCAGGCGGGAGCCGCCGGTCCGATGTCCTCCCATCGTGAATCGGGTCCCCGCCTCCACGGGGGCCGAATGCCCTAAGCCAGCATATGAAGCTGACATGTACCTGACATTTTTCGCTGTCTGACGATTTGGCAAGGGGTTTCGGCCTGCAGCTGCCGAATTTTATGGCTATTGCAGCCGAAGGACCTCGTTCCAGCGGGAAATCAGCCGCGCGCGCTTCACCTGGTCGAGATAGACCATCAGCCCGAGGCTGACGGGTACGGGCTTCAATTGCCCGCCGAGCATCTCCCTGAGCGTCGTCGCGGTGTTGTTGCCGGCAACTTCCGGGCTGACGGCCGGGATCTGCAGTTCCCGGGCCATGATCGTCTGGCCTTCCTTCGACATGAAGAATTCCAGATAACGCTTGCCGAGATCCGGAGCGGCGGCGGCCTGCGGCACCAGGCCGATGCGCGACATCACAACCGTATAGTCCTTCGGCAGCACGATACCCACATCCGGATGGCGCGAAGCCCAGTCGGCGGCATAGGAACCGAGAATATTGTAACCGAGCAGGAATCGTCCGTCCGCCACGCGTTCCAAAATCCCCTGGCTGGTCGAGTAGAGTTTCACGCCCGCAGCACCCATGGCCCGGATCACCGACCAGATATCACCGAACTGCTCCTGGTCGCGCGCCATGAACAGGAAACCGACGCCGGAACGTTCGATGTCATAGGTGCCGATCCGGCCGTAGACCGCATCGCCCCGCTTCTGCAGGAATTCGACCAGTTCCGCCCGGGTCGAAGGCGGGGCGACATCCTTGAAACTCGGTTTGTGGTAGACGAACACGGCCGGCTCGAAGGTCAGTGCATAGGCGGTATTGCGCCAGTTGGCCCAGCCCGGCCATTGCCCGCTCATTGGCAGGTCGCTGCGCTGGGCGTAGCCGTCATTGGCGAGCTTCACCTGCAGGTCCATGGCGGAGGAAAAGGCAAAGTCGGCGGTCTTGTTGCCGGCATCCGTTTCCCGGACGATCCGGTCGTAGATCTCGCCGGTCAGCATGTCCTCGTAGCGCACCGCCACGTCCGGGTTGGCCGCCTGGAAACCGGCGATCATCGGCTTGGCGAGCGGCTCGTCGAGCGAGGAATAGACCGTCAGCATCGGCGCGTCGTCCCGCCCGGAAAGCGCCCGAAACAGCGTCGTATCCGCCGCGGCGAGGCCGGGCGAAAGGGCAAGACAGAGGAATGGAAAAAGCAGCCTTTTCATAAGGCCACAATGCCCCACCGGGGCGGTCGCGACAAGCCGACCGGCAGGTCCGTAACATTCTCGCCACAGGGGCCTCAATGCAGCTCCTGCCCGCTTGTTTTCCGATGCCGTGCCATTACCTGTGGGCGGTCTTTTCACGCCGGAAGACCCGGCGTCCCCCTTCGTCAACAAAGGTCTCGCGCCATGTCGCTCACACTCTACGATATCACGGTGCCGGTCTTCATCCGCGCTTTCGGCAACCTCACGGAAATCCTCAAGAAAGGCGAAGCCTTCGCCGACGAGAAGGGCCTTGCCCACAAGGAACTGCTGGAAACCCGGCTGGTCCACGACATGTACCCGCTAACCGCCCAGATCCAGCGCGCCAGCGACACGGCGAAATTCGTGCCGGTTCGCGTCGGGCAGATCGAAAACATCCCGATGGCCGACGAAGAAGTCACCTTCGCCGACCTGCACGCCCGCATCGAAAAGACCGTGGCCTTCCTCCAGAGCGTCGATCCGGCCAGCATGGCGGACCGCGAAGACGCCGAAGTGATCATCAAGACCCGCGGCGGCGAGACGAAGTTCACCGGCAAGAGCTATGTTCTCGGCTTTGCGCTGCCGAACTTCTATTTCCACGTTACCACCGCCTATGCGATCCTGCGCCATAAGGGCGTTCCGATCGGCAAGATGGATTATATCGGCCGTTCGCAGTAACCACTGTAGCGGCTCCTCAGTGACATCGCCGCTTCCGCGTTTATAATCGCCTGCGGAAGCGGGGAGATTTCGTGCGTATTCTTCTGGTCGAGGACAATCAGGCGCTGGCCGAGGGGCTGTCGACGATCCTGCGCGGCAGCGGTTATGCCGTCGATGCGGTCGCCGATGGCGCTTCCGCCGAGGCAGTCGCTGCCGCCGAAGCCTATGACCTCGTCATATTGGACCTGAACCTGCCGGAAATGGACGGGCTCGACGTGCTGCGCGCCATGCGGGCGAGGGCCAACAAGGCGGCCGTGATGATCCTGACCGCGCGCGGCACGCCCGAGGAGCGGGTGAAGGGGCTCGATCTCGGTGCCGACGACTACATGATCAAGCCGTTCGACATCTCGGAATTCGAGGCGCGCATCCGCGTGCTGCTGCGCCGTCAGGCGGGCCTCAGGAGCTCGATCGTCCATTATGGCGGCGTCACCTTCGACCTCAATTCGCGGACCTTTTCCAGCCAGGGCGTGCCGCTCGACCTGCCCGCACGCGAGGTGGCGCTCCTCGAATTGCTATTCCTCCGCGCCGGCAAGGTGGTCTCCAAGGACGCGATCATGGCGTCGCTGACCGGCTTCGACGACGACCTTTCCGCCAATGCCATCGAGCAGTATGTGAGCCGCCTGCGCCGGCGTCTCGCCACGCACGGGCTCACGGTGAAGACGGCTCGCGGCATCGGTTATTATCTCGAAACCACGGCGCCGACGGCATGACATCCGTCTCTCACGGCGACCAACCCATACCGCCGATTGCAGCCTATTCCCTGCGCCGCCGGCTGCTCGCCTGGCTTCTCGTCTCGACGGCGGTGATCGGCACGATCGCCATGATCGACACCTGGGACGAGGCGGTCGATACGGCAAACGAGGTGTCCGACCGGGTGCTGGCCGGCTCGGCACTGGCGATCGCCGAGCGGGTCATCGTCGCCGAAGACGGCTCGCTCGAAGTCGACATCCCCTATGTGGCTCTGGAAATGTTGACATCGGCGGCGCAGGACCGGGTCTTCTACCGCGTCGACGGGCCGCCCGGAAAATTCATCACCGGCTACCAGACGCTACCGTCGATCCCCCGCCGGGAAGGTCAGGCGGCCGCTTTCGAGAATGCCACGTTTCGCGGCGAGCCGATCCGTGTCGCCGCACTCGCCCGCTCCGCCTCCACGGGTATCAATTCCGTGCCCTTCACGGTGACCGTGGCGGAAACCACCATCGCCCGCCAGCAGTTGACGCAGACGATCCTGATCCGCTCGGCGCTGCGCCTGCTGTTCATGATCGTCGGCGCCGCGATCATCGTCTGGGTGGCGGTCACGCTGTCGCTGCGGCCGCTCTACCGTTTCAGCGAGGCGATCGCCGAACGCAGCCCGGACGATCTTCACCCGATCAGCGAGCGGGTGCCGAATGAGGTGCAGGGCCTCGTCGATACGGTCAATTCCTTCATGGTGCGGCTGGAAAGCGCGCTGGAGGCGCTCCGGCATTTCACCGGCAATGCCAGCCACCAGCTGCGCACGCCGCTCACGATCATCAGAACTCAGCTGGCGCTCGCCGACCGGGGGACCGAACTTGCTGAGGTGAAGGAAGCCGCCCGCAAGGCGGACGAGGCGGTGGCGGATGCCGAGCGCATTCTCGCCCAGCTTCTGCTGATGGCGAAGATCGACGCGGCCACCCGCTCCGCCTCGATGCGGCGGGTCGATCTGACCGCGCTGGCGCGGGGGGCTACGGCTGACAGCGTGCCCCTTGCCGCCGATGCCGGCATCGATCTCGGTTTCGAGGGGGAGGGGGAAATCATGGTCTCCGCCGAACCGCTGCTGATTGGCGAACTGATGAAGAACCTGATCGGCAATGCGCTGCTTTACGCCGGAAACGGCGCCGAGGTGACGGTTCGCGTCAAGTCGGAAGACGGCGTCGCGGTGCTTGAAGTGGAAGACGACGGCCCGGGCATCCCGCCGGAAAAGCGGGCTTCGGTGCTCAAACGTTTCGAACGCGGAGACCGCTCCGACAAGCTCGGCACCGGCCTCGGCCTGCCGATCGTCGAGGAGATCGCCCGCCTGCACGGTGCGGCGATGACCCTCGCGGAGGGTCGCGAGGGTAGGGGTTTGAAGGTCGAGATCAGGTTTTCGGTGGCCGGCTAAGCACTAGGGGCGGCACACACAGATCTCCCCCCTTGCGGGGGAGATGTCATCGGAGATGACAGAGGAGGGTGGTGCAGCGAATTCGACGGGTGTGGAATATGCGGACCCCCCTCTGCCTGCCGGCATCTCCCCCGCAAGGGGGGAGAACGGCCGCCGCGGCGTCCCTATTCCTGATGGACCTTCGAACCGCCGATCCAGGTGCTCTTCATGCCGAGATTATCGGTCAACAACACGAAATCTGCATCGAACCCGGGCTTCAGCGCCCCCTTGCGGTCGGCAAGGTAAGCCGCTTCCGCCGGATAGGTGGATGCCATGCGCAACGCCTCCTCGACCGGCAGGTCGAGCGCCTGATGGGCAAACCGCACCGAGGAGATCATGTCGATATTGGCGCCGGCGAGCGTCCCATCGGCGAGCGTCAGGCGCCCGTCCCGGCGCAGGATCTCGCGGCCGTTCAGCGTAAAACTCTTCATGTCGGTGCCGATGGTCGACATTGCGTCGGTAACAATGAAGATCCTGCCCGGACCGTTCTTGGCCCGCAGCGCGACGGCCATCGCCGCCGGATGGACATGGATGCCGTCCGCGATGATCCCGACGTAGAGCGAGCCGATATCGAGCGCCGCGCCGACGACGCCCGGCTGGCGATGGCCGAGCGGGCTCATGGCATTGAAGAGATGGGTGACGGTGCGAACGCCCGCCTCGGCATAGGTCTTGGCTGTCTCGTAGGTCGTGTCGGTGTGGCCGAGACTGACCATGAAGCCCGCCTGCGCCAGCCGTGCCGCCTGTTCCACGGTCACAGTCTCCGGCGCGATGGTGATCATCATCGCGTCGAACACCTGGTGGCACGAGAGCATCAGCTCGATGTCTCTCTCCTCCATCGGCCGGATCAGCTTCGGATCATGCGCACCCTTGCGCGCCACCGAAAGATGCGGGCCTTCGAGATGCAGGCCAAGAAAGCCCGGCACGCCTTCCGTCTTCGCCCGCTTGCCGGCCTCGACCGTCCTGGACGTGATCTCATAGGTATCGGTGATCAGCGTCGGCAGGAGGGCCGTCGTGCCGAACTTGGCGTGGGCTGCGCAGATCTGCCTGAGACCGGCCACCGTCGGCTCCTCGTTCAACAGCACGCCGCCGCCGCCATTCACCTGCAGGTCGATGAAACCCGGCACGATCAGTCCGCCTCCGGCATCCATCCGCTCTATGCCCTCCGGCAGCGTGGCCGTCGATTGGATTGCCTCTATCTTGCCGCCCGCAAAGACAAGTGCGGCATCTTCATGCCATAAGCTGCCGTCGAAAATGCGGGCGCCGGTAATGGCCTTCGCGGTGCTCATAACGTCTCGGTCACCTTCTTGAGCGCGACGGGCGCATCCGGGTTGAAACCCTTGGCGCGCGACCAGGCTTCGACGAAACCGTAGAAGGGCAGGATGAGCGTCAGTGCATCGGTGATCGGGTGGCCGGTTGCCACGAAGGGCAGCTTGCGAGCGGCCTTGACCTTGTCGGAGGTCGCAAAGGCAAGCGCGCCCTTGGCCGAGAGGCTGTCGGCGATCTCGACGGCCGAGGCTTCGGCCGCGTCGCGCGCCGCGAACGTCACGACCGGAAAACGTTTTTCGACCAACGCGACCGGCCCGTGCAGCACTTCCGCCGCCGAATAGGCCTCCGCATGCATGTTGGAGGTTTCCTTGAACTTCAGCGCCGCCTCGCTGGCAATCGCCAGCGCCGGGCCGCGGCCGAGCATGTAGAGGGATTCCGCATCGTCCAGCTCGTTCGCAAGCGCGCTCCAGTCGAGCTTGATCGCCTTTTCGAAATGCGCCGGCAGGTCGCGGATGGCGGCCTTGAGCGCCTCGTCGCCAACCCATTCCGATAGCAGCGCAAGGCCGGCAACGATCGAGTTGACGAAGGATTTCGTCGCGGCGACGGCGAGTTCCGGTCCGGCATTGATGTTGATCGCGTAGGCCGAAGCGCTGGCGATCGGCGAGGGCAGCGTATTGGTGAGCGCGACGGTGACGGCGCCGGCCTTGGTCGCGGCCTCTGTCATCGCGACGATGTCCGGGCTCTTGCCGGATTGGGAAATGGCGATCGCCGCACCGCCGTCGAGCTTCAGGTTAGCGCCATAGATCGAAGCGAGCGACGGCCCGAGCGAGGCGACCGGCCGGCCGGCCGTCAGTTCGACCGCATATTTGATGAAGGTCGCCGCATGGTCGGAGGAACCGCGCGCGATGGTGATCAGGAAGGCCGGGTCTTTTTCGCGCAGCGCGCGGCCGGCGGCGGCAAGCTCAACCGCCGAGCCGTCGAGCAGGCGTGCGGCGGCTTCCGGTATCTCGTCGATCTCTTTGCGCATGTTCGTCATATTGGTCAGCATAACATCGTCCTCGAAGGTCAGTTTTCGCCGAGCGAAAGCTCGGCCACGAAATCATAGGCATCGCCGCGATAGAGCGAGCGGGTGAGCTCCACCACCCGGCCGGACGCCAGGTAGGAAACCCGCTCGATCGACAGCCCGGCGGAGCCGACCGGCACGGCCAACAATCCCGCATCCGGGTTTTTCATATTGCAGGCCGATATCCGCTGTATGGCGCGCACCGGCCTGGCATCCTTTTTTTCAAGCTCGACATAAAGCGAACTGGTCACCGCCGAAGGATCGGGCAGAAAATCGGCGGAAATGCTGGCGCGCTCGATCGCAAGCGGCATGTCGTTGCCGAGCCGCAGACGGCCGAGCCGCGCGACCTTCTCGCCCGGCGCCAGGCCGAGCATCATCATCTCTTCCGGCGAAGGGTGGAACAGCCCGCGTTCCAGCCATTCGGATCGCGTCACCAGGCCGCGCCGCGCCATGTCCTCGGTAAACGAAGTGAGCCGGGTCAACGGCTGCTCGACGCGCGACATCGGCTTGACCACGAACGTGCCGGACCCATGCCTGCGGGTAAGCAATCCGTCCTTGACGAGATCGTCGACCGCCTTGCGCACCGTGACGCGGCTGACATTGGCATAGTCGGCTAGGTCGCGTTCGGCCGGCAGCGCATCGCCATGGCCGAGCTTGCCGGAACGGATCGCGTCTTCCAGGCTCTGGCGCAGCTTTCGGTAAAGCGGCCCGGTGCCGGCTGATTGCAGGCCGTCGAGCGGCAGGATGGCGGCGAGCGTCTGGTTCATGCGCGAAGCTCCGCCCGCGCACCATAGGTCTTGACGGCAAGCGCCACCGCGCCGGTCAGCGCATCGGCAAGCGGTTCGGAAAGCCGGGCGCGATGCCGTTCGGCCAGATATTCAGGATAGAGCGGCGCAAGCCCGCCGAGCAGGCAGAGCCGGCCCTGGCCCCCGGTGATCCCGTTGACGGCATCAAGCGCCTCGTCGATGCCGGTTGCCCCGGTCTTGAGGATCCGAATCGCCGCCTCGTCGCCCTGCCGCGCAAACTCGAACACCTTTGGAGTGTGACGTCCGAAATCGCCTGGCTTTGCCAGCCGCGCGAAATCGACGACCTTTTCAGGGTTGTTGTCGAACTCGGCGAGAACGGCCTTCGACAGGCCGGACATCGGATGGATGTTGTCATAGGCGAGCAGGCTTTCCTGAAGTACAAGCTGGCCGAGCCGGGCGCCGCTGCCGAGATCGCTCACCTGGAAGCCCCAGCCGGCGACCGAATGAAGCCTGCCTTCATGCCGGGCGATATAGACCGTTCCGGTGCCGACGATGCCGATTGCGCCGTCCTCGTCGCCGATTGCGCCCTGCAGCGCGATCACGCCGTCGGAGACGATATCCGACTGCTGGAAGGGCAACCGCGCCTGCACGTAACTCACCGCATCACCAACATTGTTGCCGGCAAGGCCTAGAACGGCGGAGGTGGCGGAAAGGTCAGACTCCAACCCGGCTTCCGCAAAGGCGAGGCGAGAGGCCTCGGCGATATGTTTGAGGGCCGTATCGGGATCGGTCAGGATATTGGAAGCACCGCTCTTGCCGCGGCCAAGGATGGCGCCATTTCCGTCAGCCAATGCCGCACGGCAACTCGTTCCACCACCGTCAATTCCGATAAAATAGGCCGCCATAGGTACCTCCGGGTCAAATAATACCAAAAAAGTACCAATATCCAAGCATGATTTTCAAAAATCCCAAGCGGCAGCGTTCAGCTGTTTGAATATACTCCCTTATTTCCAGGGTCTTTGGCTGAAATTATCGATCCGTTCATAAAAGTTAATTTTCCTTCTGGACAATTGGTATTTTTTTGGCATCATTTTGGGCGAGAGGGAGAAACCGGATGAGCACAACTGCCACCGAAGCGAGACATGGGAAGGCTGAAGGGCTCGACACGCTCTCATCGGCCGAAATCCTCGCGCTTCTGGCGTCCGGCCAGCAGGCTGCGGCAAAAACCGTCGATCATGCCATTCCCGCAATCGCGAAAGCCGCCGATCTCGTCGCTGTGGCTTTGAAGTCAGACGGCAAGGTGGTCTATGCGGGCGCCGGCAGTGCCGGTCTGGTGGCGATGGCCGATGCCATGGAACTGCCCGGCACCTACGGTATTCCGCCGGAGCGTATCGCCATCCTGTTCGCAGGTGGCCTTTCAAGGGTAGCCGATCTGCCGGGCGGACCGGAGGACGACGTCTCGCTCGGCGAACGTGACGCCGATATCATCGATGCGGCGGATTGCGTCATCTGCGTTTCCGCGAGCGGTTCGACACCCTACACGGTCGCCGTCGCCGAGACCGCCAAACGCCGTGGCGCCAAACTCGTGGCCATGGCCAACAATGCCGGCGCAAAACTGTTCGCAGGTGCCGATGCGGCGATCCTGCTCGAAACGCCGCCGGAAGTCGTCGCCGGTTCCACCCGCATGGGTGCCGCCACGGCCCAGAAGATCGCCTTCAACATGCTGTCGACGCTGACAGCCGTCAAACTCGGCCACGTGCATGACGGCCATATGGTCAATCTGCGTGCCGATAACGGCAAGCTGCGCATCCGCGCCGCCCGCATGGTGGCCGATATCGCCGGCATCGGTTTCGACGAGGCGCGTGACTGGATCGAGACTGCTGAAGGTTCGGTGAAAGTCGCGGTGCTGCTCGCGGCCGGTGCGGCCGATGTTGAGGCTGCGAAGACTTTGCTTGCCCGTTCGGACGATGTGCTGCGCGCCGCACTTGCCGATTTGCAGGCGTCCAAGAGTTCCATGAAACGCGCCTGAAAGGCGCATATAAAAGGGAGAACATCATGACACGCATATTGAAAAGCATTCTTTTTGCCACGACCGTACTCGCACCGGCGGGCTTTGTTGCCACCGGAGCGTCCGCTCAGACCGCTAACCTCACCATCGAGAGCTGGCGCAACGACGACCTGCCGATCTGGCAGCAGAAGATCATTCCCGCCTTCGAAGCCAAGAACCCGGGCATCAAGGTAACCTTCGCGCCGATGGCACCGACGGAATACAATTCCGCCGTCAACGCCAAGCTCGAAGCCGGCACCGCCGGCGATCTCATCACCTGCCGCCCGTTCGACCTTTCGCTCGCCATGTTCCAGAAGGGCCAGCTCGCCTCGCTGAACGACCTGCCGGGCATTTCCAACTTCTCCGACGTCGGCAAGTCCGCCTGGAGCACCGACGACGGCAAGACCACCTTCTGCGTGCCGATGGCCTCGGTCATCCACGGCTTCATCTACAACAAGAAGGCCTTTACGGATGTGGGCGTCCAGGTCCCGAAGACCGAGGACGAGTTCTTCGCGGTCCTCGAAAAATTCAAGAAGGACGGCAAGTACATCCCGCTCGCCATGGGCACCAAGGACCAGTGGGAATCCGCCACCATGGGCTATTACAATATCGGCCCGAACTACTGGAAGGGCGAGGACGGCCGCAAGGCGCTGATCGCAGGCAAGGAAAAGCTGACCGACGCCGCCTGGGTCGAGCCTTACAAGACGCTTGCCAAGTGGAAGCCCTATCTCGGCGACGGTTTCGAAGCCCAGACCTATCCGGACAGCCAGAACCTCTTCACGCTCGGCCGCGCCGCCATCTATCCGGCCGGCTCCTGGGAAATCGCGCCGTTCAAGGCGCAGGCCGATTTCGAAATGGGCGCCTTCCCGCCGCCGGTGAAGAAGGCAGGCGATACCTGCTACATTTCCGACCATAACGACATCGGCATCGGCCTTAACGCCAAGGGCAAGAACCTCGAAGCCGCCAAGAAATTCCTGTCCTGGGTCGCTTCGCCGGAATTCGCCGATCTTTATGCCAACGCCGCACCAGGCTTTTTCAGCCTGAACTCGACGCCGGTGAAGATGACTGACACGCTTGCCCAGGAATTTGTCTCCTGGCGCCAGAACTGCAAGCCGACGATCCGCCCGAGTGCGGCCATCGTCGGCCGCGGCCAGCCGAACCTCGACCTCGAAATGTGGCGCGTCTCGGCCAACGTGATCAACGGCACGCAAACCCCGGAACAGGCCGCTGCCGAAACCCAGAAGGGTCTCGACAGCTGGTACAAGCCGGCGAAGTAAGGCAGTCTCAAAAGACCCTCTCTGGCCTGCCGGCCATCTCCCCCACAAGGTGGGAGAAAACTCGCCGAGCCCGATCGTCCTTGCCGAAACGGTGAGGCAGGTAGTCCCTCCCCCTTGTGGGGAGGGGTTGGGGAGGGGTCTTTTTGTTTAAGCGAAACCTCCCGCGAGGGAGCGTCATTCCCCATACAAACCATCCGGAACCCAGACCCATGAGCGATACCGAAATTGCCGATATCGAAACGGTCCCGGTGAAACGCCCGACCCGCTGGCATATCGCCGTTTTCCTGGCGCCGGCCTTCCTCGTCTATACGGCGGTGATGATCCTGCCGCTGATCGAGACGCTGCGGTTGTCGCTGTTCAACATGGTCGAGGGCCAGCTCGCCTTCGTTGGCCTCAACAATTTCAGGACCCTGTTCAGCGACCCTCGGCTGTCGGCCGATTTCTGGAATGCGCTGCGCAACAACGTCGTCTTCTTCATCATCCACATGGCTGTGCAGAACCCGGTCGGCATCGCGATCGCCGCCATGCTGTCGCTGCCCGGCCTGCGGTTCGCCGCCTTCTACCGTTCCGCGATCTTCGTGCCGACGCTGCTCTCCTTCGTCATCGTCGGTTTCATCTGGAAGCTCATCCTGTCGCCGATCTGGGGCATCGCGCCGAGCCTGATGGATCTCGTCGGCCTGAAATGGGCCTTCGCGCCCTGGCTCGGCAAGGCCGAAACCGCGCTGATCGCCGTCTCGCTGATCTCCGTCTGGCAGTATGTCGGCATCCCGATGATGCTGATCTATGCGGCGCTCTTGAACATCCCGGACGAGGTGCTGGAAGCCGCCGAATGCGACGGCATCACTGGCTGGAGCCAGTTCTGGAAGATCAAGCTGCCGCTGATCCTGCCTTCGATCGGCATCGTCTCGGTTCTGACCTTCGTCGGCAATTTCAACGCCTTCGACCTGATCTACACCGTGCAGGGCGCGCTTGCCGGTCCCAACGGCTCGACCGACATTCTCGGCACGCTGCTTTACCGCACCTTCTTCGGTTTCCAGAACCAGATGGGCGACCGGTCCATGGGTGCGACCATCGCCGCGGTGATGTTCCTGATCATCCTCGCCGGCGTCGCGCTCTATCTTTTCGTCATCCAGCGGCGCATGCGCCGCTACCAGTTCTGAGAGGAGCGAAAGACATGTCGAAAGCCCGCTCCGCCCCCGTCCGTGCCGCCTTCATCCACCTGGCGCTGATCGCCTATACGCTAGTGGCGCTGTTTCCGGTGTTCCTGACGCTGGTCAACTCATTCAAGAGCCGCAGCGCAATCTTCAGCCAGCCGATGGCCCTGCCGACACCCTCGACCTTCAGTTTGATCGGTTACCAGACCGTGTTGAGCCAGGGCAATTTCGTCGGCTATTTCCAGAACAGCCTGATCGTGACGGTCGCCTCGATCGCGCTCGTCCTCTTGTTCGGAGCCATGGCAGCCTTCGCGCTCTCCGAATACCGCTTCCGCGGCAACACGCTGATGGGCCTTTATCTCGCGCTCGGCATCATGATCCCGATAAGGTTGGGCACAGTGGCGATCCTGCAAGGGATGGTCGCCGCCGGCCTCGTCAACACGCTGACCTCGCTGATCCTTGTCTACACGGCTCAAGGCCTGCCGCTTGCGATCTTCATCCTGTCGGAATTCATGCGCACCGTCTCGGACGACCTGAAGAGCGCCGGCCGCATCGACGGCCTGTCCGAATATGCGATCTTCTTCCGCCTCGTCCTGCCGCTGGTGCGTCCCGCCATGGCGACGGTCGCGGTTTTCACCATGATCCCGATCTGGAACGACCTCTGGTTCCCGCTGATCCTGGCGCCCGGGGAGGGCACCAAGACGGTAACACTCGGTGCCCAGATGTTCATCGGCCAGTTCGTCACCAACTGGAATGCGGTGCTCTCGGCCCTGTCGCTTGCAATCCTGCCGGTCATGGTTCTCTACGTCATCTTCTCGCGGCAACTGATCCGGGGGATCACGTCGGGGGCGGTGAAGTGATGGGTCTGAAATCCACAGAATCGTTGCTCCCCCTCATCCGCCTGCCGGCACCTTCTCCCCGCGGGGGAGAAGAGATATGCCGCGCCGTCTCCGTCATCCTCTCCCCTCGGGGAGAGGGTGGCCGAGCGAAGCGGAGGTCGGGTGAGGGGGCTGCACGGCACGCCGCCAAAGGAAAAAGCCAATGACCTCCACCCGCCCCATCCGCGTCCTGGTCGCCGGCCTCGGCAACATGGGCAAAAGCCACGCGGTCGCCTATCATGAGAACCCGGGTTTCGAGATCGTCGGCCTCGTCAACCGCTCCAAGCGCGACCTGCCGGCCGGGCTCGAAGCCTATCCGTTCTTCACGGATTTCGAGCAGGCACTGAAGGAGACCACACCGGACCTCTGCTCGATAAACACCTATTCCGATACCCATGCGGACTATGCGGTCATGGCTTTCGAGGCCGGCTGCGACGTCTTCGTCGAAAAGCCGCTGGCCACCACCGTGGCTGACGCCGAGCGTGTCGTGGCTGCGGCCAAGAAGCACAGCCGCAAGCTGGTGGTGGGTTATATCCTCCGCCATCATCCTTCGTGGATGCGGCTGATCGAGGAAGCCCGCAAGCTGGGTCCGCCTTACGTCTTCCGCATGAATCTCAACCAGCAGTCCTCGGGCGCCAAGTGGGACGTCCACAAGGCGCTGATGCAGACCACCTCGCCGATTGTCGATTGCGGGGTGCACTACGTCGATGTCTGGTGCCAGATCACCGATGCCAAGGCCGTCGAAGTCCGCGGCATGGGCCTCCGAATGACCAATGAAGTCGCGCTGGACATGTACAATTACGGCCACATGCAGGTCCTGTTCGAGGACGGTTCGGTCGGCTGGTACGAGGCAGGCTGGGGGCCGATGATGTCGGAAATGGCCTTCTTCGTGAAGGACGTGATGTCGCCCAAGGGCTCGGTCTCGATCCTCGTCGACGCCAAGGCGAAGTCCGACGACATCGATACGCACACCAAGACCTCGGTCATCCGCGTTCATTCGGCCGAAACCGGCCCGGACGGCCAGTTCGTCCGGCGCGACGAGGATCTCGCCATGACCGGCGAGCCAGATCACCAGAAACTCTGCGACCTCGAACAGGCCTATGTGCTGAAGGCCATTCGCGAAAATATCGATCTCACCCGGCACATGGACGACGCCGTCCAGTCGCTGCGCATCTGCCTTGCGGCGGACGAGAGCGTGCGCACCGGCGCGCCCGTCCGCCTGTAAAAGCCTATTTTTAAGGAAAACGCCCTTGGGTTCGCTTCAACTGAAATCCATCCGCAAGGCCTTCGGCAGCAACGAGGTGCTGAAAGGCATCGACCTCGAGGTCAAGGACGGCGAGTTCGTGATCTTCGTCGGCCCGTCCGGCTGCGGCAAGTCCACGCTGCTGCGGGTCATCGCCGGCCTCGAGGACGCCACGTCTGGTTCGATCCGCATCGACGGCCAGGAAATGGCGACCACACCGCCCGCCAAGCGCGGCATAGCCATGGTCTTCCAGTCCTATGCGCTTTATCCGCACCTGACGGTCAAGGACAATATGGGCCTAGGCCTCAAGCAGGCCGGCACGGAAAAGGGAGAGATCGACACCCGCGTCGCGAAGGCCTCCGGCATGCTGTCGCTCGATCCCTATCTTGCCCGCCGCCCGGCGGAACTCTCCGGCGGCCAGCGCCAGCGCGTCGCGATCGGCCGCGCCATCGTCCGTGAACCGAAACTGTTCCTGTTCGACGAACCGCTCTCGAACCTCGATGCGGCTTTGCGCGTCCAGACCCGCCTGGAGATCGCCGGCCTGCACCGGCGTCTGAAGGCGACGATGATCTATGTCACCCACGACCAGGTCGAGGCGATGACGCTTGCCGACAAGATCGTCGTGCTGAATGCCGGCGCAATCGAGCAGATCGGCTCGCCGATGGAGCTCTACAACAAGCCGGCCAATGTCTTCGTCGCAGGCTTCATCGGCTCGCCGCAGATGAATTTCATCCCGGCCGAAAAGCTCGGCCAATTGGGCGCCAAGACGATCGGCGTTCGCCCCGAACATGTCGCCCTGTCACGCGAAAGCGGCGACTGGAAGGGCAAGGTCATCCATGTCGAACATCTCGGCGCCGACACGATCGTCTATCTGGAAACGGAAGCGACCGGCCTTCTGACCGTGCGCCTGTTCGGCGAACATGCCTATGCACCTGACGACGTCGTGTTCGCGACACCGGACAGGGCGAGCCTGCACCGCTTCGACGCCAACGACCGCGCCATCATCTGAGGGCTTTGTTTACTCGCAGTTCCGGACGGAAAACCGCTACGCACTTTTCCTGGAATTGCTTTAGTCGTTACTCGCGAGCAGCTTGGCACCGCCGGCGGCCTGGACGGCACGGCTGCCGAACCGGATACCGGCCCTGAGGCAGGCTTCTTCCGGCTCCCCATCCAGCCAGGCATCGATGAAGCCGGCATTAAAGGCATCGCCGGCGCCGGTCGTGTCGATCACCGGCACGGTTTCCGCCGGCGCATGCAGCATCCGCCCGTTCGACATCAGCCAGGCGCCTTCAGCACCACCCTTCAGCAGAACCAGCGGAAAAGTGAGCGACAGCTTGGCGAGCACAACTTCCGGATCGGCCGAACCGGTGATCGCTTCGGCCTCTTCGAGATTGGGCAGGAACAGGTCGACGCCCTCGCAGGCCTTGAGCAGGCCGCGGTCGTAGATCAGCGTCGCATCCCAGCTCGGATCGAGCGACACGGTCAGGCCTTTTTCCTTGGCGCGGGAGACGAGATCCGGGATCTCGTGCAGCGTCGCATATTCGGCGATGTGGAGGTGACCGGCTTCCTCCCAGTCGAGAGCCGCTTCGAGCGTCGCAGGAAGTGCCGGCCCGGCGCGGCGGGTGAGGAAAGCTCGGTCCTGGCCGACAACGGCCGCGACCGTCACCTGCGGCCCCGCATCTTGCGCATGTTCGATGAAACGCAGATCGACGCCGCTATCCCGGATCTGCTCCCCGACGCCTGATGACAGCGAGTCCGTGCCGAGCCGGGCGGCAAGCGCCACCTTGCGGCCGGCATGGGCGAGATGGGCGGCCGCGATGAAGCCGCCGCCGCCGGCCGCGATCTCCATGCCGCCGGCATAAATCTCACGCCCGAGCACCGGCAAATGGCCGAGGCCTGTGAAAATCAGGTCACAATAAATCCGCCCGATGCTGAGCACCGCGGATCTGGTCTCTGCATGCGTCATCATGAACGGCCCAGAAATCTCTCTGTGCTGGCATCGAAGAGGTAGAGGTCGCCGGGGGCGGCTTCGCAGGTGAGCGTACTTCCGACGGCCGGCACGAATTTTTCGCGCACGGTCGCGATGATCGGGGTGTCGGCCACATCCAGGTGCACCAGTGTTTCCGGTCCCAAGGGTTCGACGGCGGAGACCGTTCCGGTCACGGTAAAACCGCTGCTGCCGGTGACCGTCGCATGCGCGATCAGGTCGTGCGGGCGCACGCCGATCAGGATATCGCCGGCCGGTGCCATCTCCACGCCCGACCCATTCCGGCGGCCGCGGACGAGATTCATCGACGGGCTGCCGATGAAGCGGGCGGTGAACACGTCGACCGGGGCATCGTAGAGCTCCGAGGGCGTACCGACCTGCAGGATGACGCCGTCCTTCATCACCACGATCCGGTCGGCCATGGTCATGGCCTCGATCTGGTCGTGGGTGACATAGACGGTGGTGGTCTTCAGCTTCTGGTGCAGCCGCTTGATCTCGATGCGCATCTGGGCGCGAAGCTGTGCGTCGAGGTTGGAAAGCGGCTCGTCGAACAGGAAGGCGGACGGATCGCGCACCATGGCGCGGCCGATCGCGACACGCTGGCGCTGGCCGCCGGAAAGCGCGGCCGGGCGACGGTCGAGCAGGGCTTCGAGGCCGAGTATCTTGCCGGCCGCCTCGATCCGCTTGTCCTTCTCGGCCTTGCTGAGCTTCGAGGTATAAAGGCCGAAACCGATGTTCTGGCGCACGGTCATATGCGGGTAGATCGCATAGTTCTGGAACACCATGGCTATGTTGCGCTGCTTCGGCTCGCGCTCGTTGACCACTTCCGAGCCGATCTTCAGCGTGCCGCCGGAAATCTCCTCCAGGCCCGCGATCATCCGCAAAGTCGTCGACTTGCCGCAGCCGGAAGGGCCGACGAAGACGACGAATTCGCCATCGGCGATCTGCAAATCGATGCCCTTGACGGCCTCGACCTTGCCGTAGCGCTTCACCAGTTTTTCAAGTTCGATCGTCGCCATCAGCGGGCTCCCGTCAGGGCGGTGAATTTCTGGTTTAGTTCGGCCGCGGCCTTTGCTTCATGGTCCGCAGCCTTTTTGGCTCCGGCCTCGAAGGCGGCGAGCTTGTCGCGATAGGCCGTTATCGCAGCCTTCATCGGCTCAGGCGCGGGACCGCCGAAACGGGCGCGCACGGCGACGAAATGCTCGGGCGAGACGATCTCCTTGAATTTCTGGAGGTTGACCGAAGGCTTGCGGCCGGCCGAATGTTCGAAGGCCTTGAGGAAGGGCTCGTAGCCGTCATTCGGCAGGTCGCCCTTGGCCGCGACGACGCTCTTTGCTGTTGCTGCGGCAATCTCATGCGCTTCGCGGAATGAAAGGCCTTCGATGCGAACCAGCGAATCGGCAAGTTCGGTAATGGTGATGCAGGACCGGCGGATATTCTGGTCGACCCGCTCCGGATCGATGCTGATCTGGCTGATCAGGGCGGCGAGCAGGTCGAGCACGCGGCCGGCGGAGGCAAACGCCTCGTAGCCCATCCCTTGTGTTTCGCCTTCGCTGTCGTTCATGTCGGTGAAGGGCGTGTTGTGCATCACGTCGAGAACGGTGCGCGCCCGGCCCATCGTCTGGCTGGAAAGATGGCGCAGGTGTTCGATCGGCACAGGATTGCGCTTCTGCGGCATGATCGAGGAGATCTGCACCAGCGCGTTCGGTACGTAGATCTGGCCCACTTCGAAGCTCGTCCAGAACTGGAAGTCCTGGATCAGGCGGCCGAGATGCAGGAACATCAGCTCGATCGCCGAATAGGTCGAGGTCGTGTAGTCCACGGCTGCGATGCAGGAATAGGAATTGCGCAGCGGGCCTGAGAAGCCCAGCAGTTCGGCGACGCGGGCGCGATCGATCGGGAAGCCGGACGTGGTGATCGCGGCAGCGCCCATCGGCGACAGGTCGACGATTTTCCGGGCCTCGGCGAACCGCTCGATATCGCGGATCAGCACTTCGATCGCGGCCGAGAGATAATGCCCGAACGTCGTCGGCTGGGCCGGCTGGCCATGCGTATAGGCAACGATCAGCGTCGCCTTCTCGCGCTCGGCGGCATCGATCATCGTGGCGAGCAGTTTGCGGGCCTTGCCCATCAGCGCATCGATCTTGTCCTTCAGGCCGAGCTTGAAGAGCGTGTGGTCGATGTCGTTGCGCGACCGGGCGGTATGCAGACGTCCGGCGATATCGACGCCGATGCGGGCCTTCAGCTCCTTCTCGATCAGGAAGAAGAAGTCCTCCACCTCGCCGGTATAGACGAGCGTCGAGGGATCGATTTCCGTGTCGATCGCCTCCAACGCGCCGGCGATCTTTCCGGCGATTTCCTTGTCGAGGATGCCGGTCTCGACGAGCATCACGAGGTGGGCGCGGTCGATCCGGCGGAAACCGTCAACGTGGTGGCTCTTGGCGCCGTCGAAGAGCGGCCGGAGCACGGTTTCCTTGTAGACCGGATCGGGGAAGGTGCTGGTGTCGGAAAGGCGCGGGTTGATGTCGGCCATGGCTTTATCCTTTCAGGCCCGCCAGCATCACACCGCGGACGATGTAGCGCTGCAGGACGAGGAAGACGAGAAGAGTGGGAAGGGTGGCGATCGCCGCCCCCGTCATGATCATTTCCCACTGGATGGACTGCTCGACCGCGAAGCTCGAAAGCCCGACCGGCAGCGTATAGAGTTCCTTGCTGGTGGTGACGATCAGCGGCCAGAAGAACGCCGTCCAGTTGCCGAGGAAGGTGAAGATCGCGAGCGCCGAAAGCGCCGGCGTCACCAGCGGCAGGGCCACTTTCCACCAGATCTGGAATTCGTTGAGCCCGTCGACGCGCGCCGCCTCGATAAAATCGTTCGGCACGGTTTCGAAGAACTGCTTCATCAGGAAGGTGCCGAAGGCCGTCATCATGCCGGGAAACATGATGCCCCAGTAGCTGTCCAGCCAGCCGAGCTGGCTCGACATCAGATACCACGGGATGACCAGCATCTCGGTCGGGATCATCAGCGTCGAGAGGATCGCGATGAAGATGAAATAGCGCCCGCGGAACTCGAACTTGGCGAGCGTATAGCCGACGAGGCTGTCGAAGAAGCAGTTCGACACGGTGACGAGGACCGCGATCAGCGTCGAATTGAAGAACCAGCGCATGAACCGCCCGTCGGCAAGCACAGAGATATAGTTCGCAAGCGTCGGCGCGGCGGGGATCAGGCGCAGGTCGTAGATCTGGTCGGCCGTCTTCAGCGATGTCGAGAACATGAAGGCGAGCGGCGAGACCATGATCAGGCCGCCGATGAACAGCACGGTCCAGGTGACGATCAGGCCGGGGCGGATCCTGCCGTGGCTGAGGCGAGTGGCTTCGCTCATTTCTTTTCCCTCAGGATCCAGAGCTGCAGCAATGAGACGATCAGCAGGATGGTGAACAGCACCACCGTCTGCGCCGCGGCGTAACCCATTGCGTAGGAGTTGAAGGCGGTCTGGTAGATCATCAGAACCAGCGGCTTGGTCGATCCGAGCGGCCCGCCGGGATCGTTGGTGGTCATGTTGTAGACCTGGTCGAAGATGCGCAGGAAGCCGATCGACGAGAACACCACGAGGAAGACGGTGGTCGGTTTCAGCAGCGGCAGGGTGATCTTGCGCAGGATCGCCCATTCGCCGAGCCCGTCGATGCGGGCCGCCTCGTAGAACGTGCCCGGAATGGCGCGCAGGCCGGCCATGAAGATGATGATCTGGAAACCGAGGCCCGCCCAGATCGCCGTCACCATGATCGAGAACAGCGCCTGGTCGGTCGAGCGGATGAACGGCTGCTGTGGAATGCCGAGCATGCCGAATACGTCGTTGATGACGCCGATCGGCGGCGGCTGGTAGAACCAGCGCCAGACCCAGGCCATCGCCGCCGCCGTGGTCAGGAACGGCAGGAAATACAGCGCCCGGATGAGATTGTGCATGAAGCGGACGCGATCGAGGAAAAAGGCGATCGTAAACGCGAGCACGAGGCTGATCGGCGTGCCGATGATCAGGTAGGTGAACGTGTTCTTGAACACCTTCCAGAACTGCGGGTCCTTGAAGAGCTTGATATAGTTGGCGAACCACACGAGCTTCGGCGGCCGCACCAGATCCCAGCTTGTGAGCGACAGGTAGAAGGCCTGAAAGGTCGGGTAGAAGCGGATGATCGTGTAGAACAGGATCGGTACCGCCAGAAAGCTCCAGACCCAGAGGAGCCGTTTCGTCCGCATGGACAGTCCGCCACCGGAGCCGGGGCGGCCGGATGCCGCCCCCTGTTGTTCAATCGCTGCCATGACCGGCTCCGCTCGGCTTGATCAAGGGATTACGGCTTGGCCGCGTCGATCATTTCCTGCTCGGCTTCGGCGGCCTGAGCGAGCGAATCCTTGGTCGACTGACCTTCGAGCAGCACGCGGTTGACCATGTCGATCGCGTTCTGGCGCTGACCCTGCTCATCCTTGAAGAGCGTCGTGTGGGCATATTCCAGGCCTTTCAGGAACGGCGCGTAGATCGGGTCCTTCAGGTTGGCGTCCGTGAGCGCGGCAGAGCGCAGCGCCGGCAGCTCGCCGACCGTCTTCAGCCAGATCTCCATGGCGGCAGGCGAGGTGATGTAGGCGAGGAACTTCTTGGAAGCTTCCAGTTCTTCGCCCTTGGTCTTGGCGCTGATGCCGTTGGCGAAATAGCTCGCATAGTTGGAGCGCACGCCTTGCGCATTTGCCGGCAGTTCGGTCACGCCCCATTCGAAGTCCTTGATGGACTTGAACGAACCGAGGCGGAAGGTCCCGTCGATGGTCATGCCGGCCTTGCCGCCGCGGAAGGCGGCCTGGCCTTCGTCCATGAAGCCTGCCTTGCCGATCTTCTTTTCAAGCTGCAGGCTGGTGTAGAAGTTGAGCGCCTTGAGGCCCGCCTCGTTGTTGTAGTTGACCTTGGTGTCGCCGTCCTTGTAGGGCTCGCCGCCGAACTGGCGGATCAGCACTTCGCGCCACCACTGGTGATCCTGGCCGCCCATGTCGACCGTCGAGCCGGCAACCACGATATTGCCCGAGCCGTCGAGCTTGGCGATCTTCTGGCCGGCGGCGACAAATTCATCGAGCGTCTTCGGCGGGTTGTTCGGGTCGAGGCCGGCTTCGGTGAAGAGTTTCTTGTTGTAGAACAGGGCGAGCGAGCGCACGGCCGTCGGCAGGCCGTAATATTCGCCGTCGCGCTTCATGGCGGAAACGATCGGGAAGAAGTCCTTCTCGATCTTGTCATGCGGGAAGGCGTCCTTCGGCAGCGGGGCAAGAAGGCCGCCGGCGACGAATTTGTCGAGCCAGCCGTAGAAGAGCTGCATGACATCCGGGGCGTTGCCGGCCATGTTGGCGGCGATCACGCGCGTCTGGTAGTCGGCATAGGGGAAGGTGACCTGCTTGACGGTGATGCCCGGATTGGCCTTCTGGAACTCGGCGATCAACTGGTCCATCGCCTTCACACGCGTATCGAAGACATACTGCCAGTATTCGATTTCGACCGCCTGCGCGGCATTGAATGCGAACGTGCTGAAACCGGCGACGAGTCCGGCGAACAAAGTTGCCTTGCGCATGTGAGCCTCCATTTGCCCCGCCGGGTGCACCGGTCTTGGGGTCTGATTGTTCCCTGCATTCGGACGCGACCTGCAGCCCGACGCGTTTATTGGTTTCGGGAGACGAACCTCCCTTTCAAGCGCTGCGGCGCTTTGCCCCAGCCCTCCCCTTACGCTTTCCTGAGTGAGGTCGTTTGTCAATAAGATAATTTACTTGAATTATTCTATTGCGGGATGCCGTTTTCCGGCGTTATGAATTCTGCCAACCTAAGGTGGGCGAGATGACCATACACACGATCGGCACACACCCGGTGGCTATCGGCAAGAACCCCGAACGGAGCCGCGAGCATAATCGCCGCGTCGTGCTGGATGTGGTGCGCCGCCACGGTTCGCTCGGCCGCGCCCACATTGCCAAGCTCACCCAGCTGACGCCCCAGGCGGTCGCCAATATCGTCGACGAACTCGCCGGCGAGGGCCTGCTGATGGAAATGGGCCGGCTGAAATCCGGCCGCGGCCAGCCGCCGATCCAGTTCGCGGTCAATCCGGAAGGCGGCGCGACAATCGGCGTCGAAATAGCCGCCGACCACATGGTGACCGTGGCGCTCGACCTGTCCGGCGGGCTCCGGGCAAAGCGCATCACGCCGCTGAAAGATACCACCCCCGGGCACATCCTTACCGCTTTCGCCGCGGAGCTTGCAGCGGTCACGGAACTGGTCGGTGCAAAGCTGCTCGGCACCGGCGTCGTCATGCCGGGCCCGTTCGAGATCGACGGCATGACTTCGGTCGGCCCGACGACGCTGCCGGGCTGGGCAGGGCTCGATGCCGCCCAGGCGCTCAGCGAAGCCTGCGGCCATGCGGTCATCGTTGAAAACGACGCGACGGCCGCCGCCGTCGGCGAGCGGCTGTTCGGCGCGGGTCTGGCGATCTCCAATTTCTGCATGATCTATTTCGGCGTCGGTATCGGCCTCGGCATCATCCAGGACGGCGCGCCCTATCGCGGCGCCTTCGGCAATGCCGGCGAAATCGGCCACGTCACCGTCGTACCGAAGGGCAGGCCTTGTCCCTCCTGCGGCCAGCTCGGCTGCCTGGAAGGTTATGTTTCCGCCTATGTGCTCAAGGAAAAACTGAGCTGCGTCGGCATTTCCGACACTGAGTTTTCCGATCTCGAAAAGCTCCATGCCGACCGCCATCCGGTCGTCGAGGAATGGATCGACGAGGCGGCGACCTATCTCGGCCCGATGGTCGCCATGCTCGAAAACATTCTCGATCCCCAGACCGTCATCCTCGGCGGCGCGCTGCCGGATGCGATCATCGAGGACATCGTTGCCCGCATGGGCAACCTGCCGACCTCGGTCGCCAGCCGCAGGCAGCGCGATCTGCCTCGCGTGTTGCGCGGCCAGACGGGGCAATTGACCGCCGCCCTCGGTGCCGCCGCCCTTCCGCTTTTCGACATGGTGACGCCCAAGCTTGAAACCTCGCTTGCAGCACTCGCCGATATTCCTGCCTGACCTATTGGAGAACCTTTCATGCTGACCGCCCGCGAACGCATCGAACGGCAGATGGCCGATCCCTCGCTCGTTAGGCTCCATCGCAAGCTTTCGCGATTGAAGTCGACGGTCACGATGATGAACACCGGCGCCCATCCAGACGACGAGCAGAACGGCATGCTCGCCTGGTTCCGTCTCGGCCTCGGCATGCGCGTCATCATCGCCTGCTCGACGCGCGGCGAGGGCGGCCAGAATGCGCTGGGGCCCGAACGTCTCGGCCCGCTCGGCGTCATCCGCTCCCGCGAGCTGGAAGAGGCGGCCCGTGCGATCGACGGCGACGTTTCCTGGCTCGGCCACGGCCCCACCGACCCGGTCCACGATTTCGGCTTCTCCAAGGATGGCGACGCCACCTTCACCCGCTGGGGCGAGGCCCGCACAGTGGAGCGGCTGGTGCGCGCCTACCGCATGGAACGCCCGGATATCGTCATCCCGACCTTCCTCGACGTGCCTGGCCAGCACGGCCACCACCGCGCCATGACACGGGCCGCCGAGACGGCGATTACGCTCGCAGCCGACCCCAATGCCTATCCGGAACATTTCACCGAAGGCCTGAAGCCCTGGAAGGTCGCCAAATATTACCTGCCGGCCTGGTCGGGCGGCGGCGATACCTATGACGACGAAGTGCCGCCGCCGGATACGACGGTCACGGTTCTGGCCAAGGGTCGCGACCCGGCCACCGGCGCGGACTATGACCGTATCGGCGAATGGTCGCGTTATTACCACGCGTCCCAGGGCATGGGTCACTGGCCGAAACGCCCGGAAAAGGACTGGCAGCTGCATCTGAAGCTCTCCGCCACGCGCTTGAAATCCGAGCAGTCGGTGCTCGAGGGCCTGCCGGCATCGCTGACCGTGCTTGCCGGTTTCGCCGGCCTGCCCGCCAATGTGGCGGAAGCCCTGCGCTCCGCAGACGCCGCCATTGCCGTGGCCTGCGCGGCCTTCCCGGACCGCGATGCGATCATCAGGGCGCTGACCGAGGCCGCCGGCTGGCTGGACATCGTAGCCTCCGCCGCACCGGAAGAATTTGCGACCCTGCAGGGCCACCGCATCGCCCGCAAACGGACGGAAGTCGATGCCGCGATCCTCGATGCGGCGGCGATCTTCGAACGCGCCTATGCCGATCCCTCCGCCATTTCTCCAGGCGGTGCGGCGGCGCTCACCGTCGAGCTCGGCGAAGGCGCTTCGACCCACAAGGTCGATGTTGTTCCGGTTCTGCCGGCCGGCGTCTCGTCCTCGGTCCAGTCGCTCGCCCATGACCGGGTGTTCGCGCTGATTGCGGCATCGGACGCGCCGCTCTCCGGCCTCTATTTGCCCGCCTGGTCTGCACTCGGCGGCAATGGCCATGCGCATGTAAAAATCTCGGCCGAGATCGGCGGACGTTTGGTCTCCGGCACATTCGATCTCGAAGAGCCGTTTGCCGTAACGCCCGCCCAGTCACTGACCCTGCTGCCGGATGCGCTGCTCGTTCCCCTGGGTAGCAAGCAGACGGAGTGGCCGATCAAGGCCAACGTCTCCGGCGTCAACGCGCCGGTCTCGTTCAAGACGCCTGCCGGCTGGGTGATGAAAAAAACCGATGACGGCTGGACTGCTTCTTCGACCGATGCGGCCAAGCCCGGCCTTGTCGAGCTCGAACCGCAGATCGACGGCCGACCGGCCTTCCAGGTCACGCCGATCGCCTACCGGCATATCGGCCGCACCAGTTTTCGCGCGCCCGCTACCTTAAAAATCCTGTCGGTCGATCTGAAGCTGCCTGAAGGCGCGCGCGTCGGTTATGTCGGCGGCGGTGCCGACCGGGTTGGCCTATGGCTCGCCCGCATGGGCCTCGACGTCACCGAGCTCGATGCACAGGCGCTAACCGGCGATCTCTCACGCTTCACCACCATCGTCGTCGGCATCTTCGCCTTCGGCATTCGCAAGGATCTTGCGGCTGCGACCGAGCGCCTGCACCGTTTCGTCGAAGAGGGCGGTCACCTCGTCACCCTCTACCACCGCCCGACCGATGGCTGGGACCCGAACGGGACGCCTGTCCGCCGCATCGAGATCGGCTCGCCGTCGCTGCGCTGGCGTGTCACCGATCCGAGCGCCGAGGTTACCGTGCTTGCACCCGACCATCCGCTGCTCAAGGGACCGAATGTCATCGGGCCGGAAGACTGGCAGGGATGGGACAAGGAACGCGGCCTCTATTTCGTCTCCCGCTGGGACGATGCCTACGAACCGCTTCTGGCCATGCACGATGTCAACGAACAGCCCCTCAAGGGCGCGCTGATCTCCGCTGCCATCGGCCGCGGCCGCCACACCCATACCAGCCTTGTGCTGCATCACCAGCTCGACAAGCTGGTTCCCGGTGCCTTCCGGCTGATGGCGAACCTCGTGCAGCCGGCGTGAGCACGGAGGCAGCGCCAGAACCGGAAGGCGTGCGGGCCTCGAATGCCCGCACCGGCATCGGCTGGCTGCTGCTCGACATGACGCTGGTTTCCGGCGGCATGACGGCGCTGGTGAAAGCGCAAGGGGCGACCTATCCCGCCTTCCAGCTCGTCTTCATCCGGGCGATGATCGGGCTCCTGTTCATCCTGCCGCTGATCTGGCAGCACCGCGCCGAAATGCGCCGCGTCAAATACCCGTGGCGCAACATTTTTCGCATTTCCTGCAATGCCGTGGCGCTCACCAGCAATTTCCTCGCCATCACCATGCTGCCGCTCGCCATGGTCAATGCAGTCGGTTTCTCCCGGCCGCTGATCACCATGGCCATGGCGGTCGCGATGCTCGGCGAAACGGTGAGCCGTATCCGCTGGCTCGGCGCCGGTTTCGCCTTCATCGGCGTGCTGATCGTCATGGCGCCCGGCACATCGAGCTTCGATGTCGAGGTGCTGGTCGTGCTGGTCTCGGTCATCTTCGGTTCGCTGGCGATCATCCAGACCCGGGCGCTGAAGGACGAGAACACCACCGTGATGATGGTCTTCTACACGGTCGGGCTCGCGGTGATCACCGCAGTTCCTGCGGCCTTCACCTGGCAGCCGGTTTTGCCCTTCGACTGGATACCGCTTCTCGGCATCGGCTTCCTCGCCCAGCTCGGCCAATACTGCTTCCTGCGGGCCTATCGGATCGCCGATGCGAGCGTGCTTGCGCCTGTCGGCTATCTCTCGATCGTCTTCGTGACCATCACCGGCTACGTCTTCTTTGGCGAGGTGCCCGAGGTGAGGGTGGTGATCGGCGTGCTGATCATCCTGGCGGCGCTGCAAGGCGCAGCCTGGCTCGACCGCCGCCGCGCCCAGCTTTGATGGCGATATGGCGCAAACGCCGAGCAGACGTTCTGGCTCGGGCGATCAACTTCTACATGTTCGGAGAAAGTTTGGTGGAGCTAAGCGGGATCGAACCGCTGACCTCTTGCATGCCATGCAAGCGCTCTCCCAGCTGAGCTATAGCCCCATCAGGGTGGTCCGGTATTTGCCGGTCCTGGGAAACTCCGCCGGGGGCCTGTAAGGGCTGTCCCGCTGGAGTGGCGGCTTATTACTTCCGGTTTACGGAGAGTGCAAGCCGAAATTTGTCCGCCCGGCAATTTTTATTGAATTGCCGGGCTTTAACTTGGGTAGCGGATCAGACTTCGTCGTCGTCGCCGGTCACGCCGATGATGCCCGACATGTCGTCGTCATCTTCGTCTTCGTCGGCTTCCAGGAAGGTATCGTCGTCGTCATCGCCGATATCGACATCGTCGTCATCGCCGATATCCGGGATATCGTCACCGCTGGCCGCCTCGTCGCCCTCTTCGAGCGAGACGAGTTCGACTTCCGGATTTTCGGTATCGACTTCCTGGACGTCTTCTTCCTCGGCCTGTTCCATCTTCTTGGCGGCGCTGTGCTCCTCGAAGAAGGACAGCGGCCAGGATTTGCCGGAATAGGGAGAAACGACCGGATCGCGGTTCAGGTCGTAGAATTTCTTGCCGGTATCGGGGTCGGTTCGCTTGGTTCCGAGTTCCGCTTTTGCCACAGTCAGAGCCTCATGGGATGGCCGAATAGTTCGGCGCGCCGCTTGTATCGCGGCTTTATAGGGTGAAAATCTAAGCCGGTCCCCATAAGGCCTGCGCTCTTTGTTGTCAAAGACAAACTTTTCATGGACCCCATAAGGGCGAAAGCGGTGACCGATCCCGGGCTTTATGTTAGTCAGGACGGCGAAATTCCACCACGACGGGCAGGCCCCGCCGCCTGCCGCGGGCGGAAGCGACAAGAGGTCGAGACCATGTACCAGCCGCCGCATTTTCGCGAAGAAGATCTGCGAACCCAACACGCGCTGATCCGCGCCCATCCGCTCGGTCTGCTGGTCACATCCGGCAATTCCGGCCTGCTTGCCAATCCGGTGCCGTTCCATCTGGATGCCGAGGCTTCGGCAAAAGGAACGCTCCGGCTGCATCTGGCCCGCGCCAACGGCCAGTGGAAGGACATTCGCGATGGAGCGTCGGTTCTGGCCGTCTTCCAGGGCGCGGAATCCTACGTCACGCCCTCCTGGTACCAGACCAAGCGCGAGACCGGAAAGGTCGTGCCGACCTGGAACTATGCAATCGTCCAGGCCAGGGGTCCGGGGCGCATCGTCGAGGATGCCGACTGGCTGCTGTCGCAGATCAACGCCATCACCAGCCAGCATGAGGGGAGCCGCGCCATGCCCTGGGCCGTCACGGACGCGCCCGACGATTTCATCCGGGCCCAACTGAAGGGCATCGTCGGCGTCGAAATCGAGATCGCCGAGATCGAAGGCAAATGGAAGGTCAGCCAGAACCGTCCGGTCGGCGATAGGGAAGGCGTTGCGGCAGGGCTTGATGAAATGCCAGGCCAAGGCGATATGGCAGATCTCGTCCGCCAGTATGGGGCTATGCGGGAAGCATGAGTTTGAATTCGAAACCTGCAATCGTCATCGCCATCGACGGTCCCGCCGCAGCCGGCAAGGGCACGTTGTCGCGCCTGATTGCCGACGCCTATGGTTTTCACCATCTCGATACCGGGTTGACCTATCGCGCCACCGCCAAGGCGCTTCTCGATGCGGGCCTGCCGCTCGATGATGAGAAGGTCGCCGGGAAAATGGCGCGTGAGATCGAACTCGCAGGGCTCGATCGTGATATATTGTCCGCCCATGCGATCGGCGAGGCAGCCTCGAAGATCGCGGTCATGCCGTCGGTCCGCCGCGCGCTGGTCGAAGCGCAGCGTGCCTTTTCCCTGAGGCGGCCGGGCACGGTGCTCGACGGCCGGGATATCGGCACTGTCGTCTGTCCCGATGCGCCGGTGAAGCTTTATGTCACCGCATCCGCGGATGTCAGGGCGAAGCGCCGTTACGACGAGATCGTCGGCAAAGGCGGCGAGGCGGATTACGGCGCGATCTTCGCAGACGTGAAGAAGCGCGACGAGCGCGACATGGGCCGGGCCGACAGTCCTCTGAAGCCCGCCGACGATGCGCACTTGCTTGATACCTCGGAAATGAGTATAGAGGCCGCGTTTCGGGCAGCGAAGACCATCATCGACGCCGCCCTGAAGAGACAATCGAAATAGAATAGTCCGAAGTTCAAGTCCCCGCGCCGGATTGCCTCCCACGGATAAGCCCGATGAGAGAGGCGGACTTGAACCTTTGGGCATGTGCAACACGAACCACCGGCGCTGTATGGGCCCGTATCGGGACCCTCAGGAGATTTCATGGCAGTATCTAACCCCACGCGGGAGGACTTCGCAGCCCTCCTCGAAGAATCCTTCGCTTCCAACGATCTGGCCGAAGGTTATGTCACCAAGGGTCGCGTCACCGCGATCGAAAAGGACATGGCCGTCGTTGACGTCGGCCTCAAGGTCGAAGGCCGCATCGCGCTGAAGGAATTCGGCGCCAAGGGCAAGGACGGTTCGCTGAAGGTCGGCGACGAAGTCGAAGTTTACGTCGAGCGTATCGAAAACGCGCTGGGCGAAGCAGTTCTGTCGCGCGAGAAGGCTCGCCGCGAAGAGAGCTGGGTCAAGCTCGAACTCAAGTTCGAAGCTGGCGAGCGCGTCGAAGGCGTTATCTTCAACCAGGTCAAGGGTGGCTTCACTGTCGATCTCGACGGCGCCGTTGCCTTCCTGCCGCGCAGCCAGGTCGACATCCGTCCGATCCGCGACGTCACCCCGCTCATGCACAACCCGCAGCCCTTCGAAATCCTCAAGATGGACAAGCGTCGCGGCAACATCGTCGTTTCGCGCCGCACGGTTCTCGAAGAGTCCCGCGCCGAGCAGCGTTCTGAAATTGTTCAGAACCTCGAAGAAGGCCAGGTTGTTGACGGCGTCGTCAAGAACATCACCGATTACGGTGCGTTCGTTGACCTCGGCGGCATCGACGGCCTCCTGCACGTCACCGACATGGCATGGCGCCGTGTGAACCATCCGTCGGAAATCCTGTCCATCGGCCAGCAGGTCAAGGTACAGATCATCCGCATCAACCAGGAAACCCACCGCATCTCGCTCGGCATGAAGCAGCTCGAGTCGGATCCGTGGGATGGCATTGCCGCCAAGTATCCCGTCGGCAAGAAGATTTCCGGTACCGTCACGAACATCACCGACTACGGTGCATTCGTCGAGCTGGAGCCGGGCATCGAAGGCCTCATCCACATTTCCGAAATGTCCTGGACCAAGAAGAACGTCCATCCCGGCAAGATCCTGTCCACGACGCAGGATGTCGACGTGGTCGTTCTCGAAGTCGATCCGTCCAAGCGCCGTATCTCGCTTGGCCTGAAGCAGACGCTCGAAAATCCGTGGCAGGCATTTGCCTACAGCCATCCGGCCGGCACTGAAGTCGAAGGCGAAGTCAAGAACAAGACCGAATTCGGCCTGTTCATCGGCCTCGAAGGCGACGTTGACGGCATGGTCCACCTCTCCGACCTCGACTGGAACCGTCCGGGCGAACAGGTCATCGAGGAGTTCAACAAGGGCGACGTCGTCAAGGCTGTCGTTCTCGATGTGGACGTCGACAAGGAGCGCATCTCGCTCGGCATCAAGCAGCTCGGCAAGGACTCGGTCGGCGACGCCGCCGCTTCCGGCGAACTGCGCAAGAACGCTGTCGTTTCGTGCGAAGTCATCGCCGTCAACGACGGTGGCGTGGAAGTGAAGCTCGTCAACCACGAAGACATCACCTCCTTCATCCGCCGCAACGACCTGGCACGCGATCGCGACGATCAGCGTCCGGAGCGTTTCTCGGTCGGCCAGGTCTTCGATGCCCGCGTCGTCAACTTCTCCAAGAAGGACCGCAAGGTCATGCTGTCGATCAAGGCTCTCGAGATCGCGGAAGAGAAGGAAGCAGTCGCTCAGTTCGGTTCGTCCGACAGCGGCGCTTCGCTCGGCGATATCCTTGGTGCGGCTCTGAAGAACCGCGGCAGCAACGAGTAATCGAAGCTTCCTTGAAAATCGAAACCGCCGGATGCAAGTCCGGCGGTTTTTTCATGGGCGGTTTTTGGGAAGGGGAGCTCAGGTCCAGCCGGCCATGCGCCAGTAGAGGTCGTTTGCCCGCTCCGCATCTTCGGCGCCTTCCTTCGAAGCGTCGCTGCTCTCATCTTCCTGGGCGTGGTCCTCGCCCGGACGTTCTTCGCTGAACGCCTGCTCGCCGGCTGAATGCTGCTGTTCGCCGTCTTCGTCGGTTTCCGAAATCGCCTTCGTCTTGCGCTCCTCGGGATCCCGCTCGCGCTCCTCCGGCGGATAAGCGACGTAGGGCAGGGCAACGCCTTCGCGAAAGACATGCGGCATGGCGATCGGGAGCGCGAGCTGCTCGGCGAGTTCCGTCGCGCCCGTGGCTTGGCTACTTGCGTTTGCGGAAAGACCGGTCGTGCTGCCCGTTGAACCGATGCTGGCCGGCTCGTCGGTGGCCGGCGGCGTGGATTTCGCCGTGGCGGCACTCGCGGCCGCGCTCGCCTGCTGGGCGGATTTTCCGATAAGCTCCTTGTCGGTCAGTTCCTGCAGCGCCTGCTGTTCCGGCAATTGCCTTGCCGCAACCGGCAGGCTGTCGAGAAGGTCGCTGGTGGCCTCGGCAAGAACTTCCGCGAGCCATACGGTCGCGGCGCCGTTAGCCATCTTCTCTGCATTGAGCGCGCGGGCGCCGCCTTGTTGTTCGAGGCCGCGCTGGGAAAGCCGGGCCAGTGCCGGACCGTCATAAAAGACCGGCTGAGGCGTGCGCCGATCGCCGGCAGCGGCACTTGCTGTTTGCCGGCCTTCGTGCGGGCGCGCCGCAGTCGGGTCCTCCGGTGCGTCTTCGGTTCGCACGGCTGCAAGCTCAGGCGTCTCGCTTTCGGCGAGTTCGGCCGCCCCCTGCTGCGCGGATGCCGACGCGGCGTCCAGATCGGTCTCGGCGTTCGCCTGCAATGCAATCTCGTCGGCGAAGGTCGCCCAAGCCTCGACTTCCGCGGAAAGCGCGGCCGCATCCTGAGCGGCGCCGGAAACGGTCGTCGCGGGCGGTGCTTCCGCATCCTGCGGAGCGGCTTCTTGGACAATCTCCTCCGGCAAGGCTCCGCCGATCGCTGTTTCCCCGCCGGGCTGCGCGGCCTCGGCCTCAGCTGTTGGCACGGGCGCGGAAGCCTGGCCGGACGCAGACGGTGCCGCATTCGCCGGCTGCGGCAAAGCGCTCTGCCCCTGTTCCGCCCCGGCGTTCTGCCGATAGGAGCTGACGACGGCCTTTGCCACGAGATCGCGCTCGAGCAGCTGCGCGGTCTCCAGCTGTATGGCGACGCGGGCAGCTTCCGGACCTGCCGGATTGTTGAGGATTTCGGTGAGCAGGCGTAGCGAAACGCCTTTGACGAGCTGGTTGAGCGTGCGTTCGAGGGCCGCCTTTTCGGCCGGGTTCATCGCCTTGACTGCCTCGGAAAGGCGCTGGGCATAATCCGCCAAGGCCTCGCCTTCGCGGCGGGGAACCTTGATCAGTCTGCCGATGGTTTCTGCGAAGATGGAAAAACCCTGGGCGAGCTGGAGCTGCGCCGAAAGCGAAAGGATATCCAGCCGCCCCGCCGACATCGGCGAGGAGCCGATCAGCCCGCTGTTCGCCGCGGTATTGGCCACGTCGATCCGCTGGCGCAACATCGGCTGCTGCGACGGTGACTGGTAATCAACGAATGAACTGGTACGAACCGGGGGCAGCATCGTCCGCTCCAATGTCTGATAGAGACGATAGGACAGCTCGGCTGAACGGGTTCTTGTCTTTTCGCAACGAGCGGCGTTGCGACCGGAACGCCTCATGGCGTCGCCAGTGCCGATACACAGATATGACTGTGGGGCAAAAAGGTTAACAACTCGCTAACGGGCTCCGCCTTTCGCTGACGGTTCAGCGAAAATGATCCATTGCGATGCAGATGAGGGTGGGACTGGGGGTTATTGCAGGATCACGCAGCCAACTTCTTCTTCAACAACTCATAGATACCGATCTCGTCCACATGCACCGGCACGATGTCGGCATAGGACTTCTCGGCGTTATCGGCTGTAAGCTCCTCGATCGCATTCGCTGCCATTTCATTGGTCGGCGCTTCGTTTTCCGCCGGGACGGCGTCGGAGGATTCGTCCTTGCTGGAGCTATCGTCGGAAACGAGGCCGTCGGCAGCGTCGTCGGTATCGGAATTGACAACCTGTTCGGCGGCGGCGGCAAACAGGGCCAGTAGCGCTGTATCGTCCACGGATGCCGTGTCGGCCGCGCCATCGGCGGGTTCGGCATTCGCCTTGTCGTTCTTCTTCCCGATGACGTCCTGGATCTTCTGGACGTCTTCGAGTTTTTTTCCGGCTTCGGCCGCCTCGATGTCGGTCCGGCGTTCGGCGCGGGTTTCGGCATCCTCGACCCGGGTCGGATCGTAGCCCTGCGGACCGAGCTTCAGCTCTTCGAGCGTCTTCGGATCGGCGACATCCTTGAGCCGCTGCACGACGCGCTCGACTTCCGTGTCGAGCTTGCCGCCATTGGCCTTCCGGTTGAGGCCGTCCATCAGTCGCTGGTTGTCGTCGCCGTAAGGGTTCTTGATCGCCGAGAGCAGCGTGTCCATCGAGATGCCGATGTCTTCAAGGCCGAGATCTTCGACGAGTTCGCCGATCTCGTCCGGCATCATCTCTTTCAGTGCATCTTCCAGCGCTTTTCCGAGCCTGTAGGACGAACGCGCTTCGTCGGTATCGATGCCGAGCTTGGCAGCCAGCCGGTCGACGAGTTCGATCTTCAGCTCGTTGGGGTCGGTCCTAGTGACGCCGAAAAGGGCGGAGGTAATCTTGTCGCGGGCGCGCCGGGTGTCTTCGCTGGCGCTGATACGGGCTTCGGTAACCGGGTCGTTTTTCTTGCCGGTCCGCTGTTCCTCGTCCTTCTTGCGCTGCTCCTCGATACCGTCGAGCATCGACTGCATCATATTGGTCGCGGCAAGCCCATACGTCTGCTGGGTAGGAAGCAACATGGCCCGAAATCCGGTCTCGTCGAAAGGTACACCGCCAAGCAAAACTAGATTTGAAGGGTTAACGAGACGTTACCGGGCGGCTAGAACTTATGTCACTCCTTATCTATTCGGGCGGCCGCGGTTTCACCACCAGCGTCACCAGTACAAAGCTCACATAGAGAAGCAGATACCAGGACCCGAGCTTGCCGAACGATACGACGTGCCAGGTCTTCTGTGTCGGATAGATCCAGGTGCCCGTCAGCGTTCCGATATTCTCGGCAAACCACAGGAAGGTCGAGGAGAGAAACGCTGCAAGCACCAGCGGCATCCGCAAAGTTGTCTTGTCGGTGGTGAAATGGATGTTCACCCGCCAGAACACGATCACGGTCGCCGCAAACAGAAGATACCGGATGTCCGGCAGAAAATGATGGCTGAAGAAATTGGCGTAAATGGCGATTGCCAGAAGGCCAGTCTGCCACATTGGCGGATAATGGCTGAAGCGCATGTCGAAGATGCGGATCGTGCGCGCCATGAAGGAGCCGACCGCGGCATACATAAAGCCGGAAAACAACGGCACGCCACCGATCTGAAGAAGTGATGGTTCAGGATAGGCCCATGACCCCATATGGACCTTGAATATCTCCATCACTGTTCCCGTGACGTGGTAGACGAGGATGACCCGGGCTTCGTCCCAGCTTTCCATCTTGAAGCGCAGGAACAAGATCTGGATTGTCAGGGCCGCAAGGAATAGGAAATCGTAGCGATGGATCGGCCAGCCCGGTTGCCAGATGACTTTGGTGACGAGCAGCAGCGCCAGCATGATCGCTGCAAACAGGCAAGCCCAGGCCTGTTTCAGCCCGAACAGGAGGAATTCTGAAATCCACCATGGAAGCGGCGCCAGTGCGCTACGAATAAGAATTCGCAGCGGCTCGAGATAAGGCCCTGTCTCGTGGGCCGCCGGACGTTCGCGATAGCCTTGATCCATCCGCCATCAGTCCGTCAGCTATGGGCGAATATATCGGCCTCTTCCCAGCCCAGCAGGTCCAGCTTCGCCCGCGTCGGCAGGAATTCGAAACAGGCCTGGGCAAGTTCGACACGCCTGTCGCGCACCAGGCGGTAGCTCAGCTTGTCGCGCAGCGCATGCAGGTGCAGCACGTCGGAGGCCGCATATTCGAGCTGCGCCGGCGAAAGAACCTCGGCTGCCCAGTCGGATTGCTGCTGCGCCTTGGAAACATCGACGTCCAGCATTTCCTTCAGATTGTCCTTCAGTCCGTGCCGGTCCGTGTAGGTGCGGGTCAGCCGCGAGGCGATCTTGGTGCAGAACACCGGCGTCGTGGTCACGCCGAACGTATGGAAGAGCACGGCGATATCGAAGCGGCCGTAGTGGAAGATCTTCTGGCGCATCGGATCGGCAAGCATGGAGACGAGGTTTGGAGCCTCGTTCTGGCCGGCCGCGATGCGGATCACGTCGGCGGAACCGTCGCCCGGCGAAAGCTGCACGACGCAAAGCCGATCGCGGCGGGGTACGAGGCCGAGGGTTTCCGTGTCGATGGCAATCGCCCCCCTATAACGCGCCGCATCCGCTGCCGGAATATCGCCTTCGTGATACCTGATCTCTGCCATGTCCGCCTCCGTCCGTCCGTCTGTCTTGTCGGAATCGCTATAAACCACGTTTTTCCCGAGCGATATGGTGATCTTGAGAGAGCGGTGCAGGGGTGCCGACAAAGCCTCGCTGAGCGATCGTATAGGCCCGGGGGCATTTGCTCAGCTCTGCGCCCAATGCATTGCTGCATTGCAGCAGGGTGGGTTGGCGTGATTAAACGATTAGCCTATATATTTATTCATCGAGCGACGCACTCCTCCTCCCAGTGTTGCTCGATACGGATCGACAACATCCTCCTCCTCCCAGTTGTCGATCAAGTTTAAAGCCTGGCGCACCCTCCTCCCGCGCCAGGCTTTTTCCGTTTCTGGAGCACGGTTCCCCCTTATAAAGCACTGTTATTCGCCTCACGGCAGCCGAGCTCGTGCGGGTTGCGATCTGTGACTGGCGTCACGTGTGTGTCACGCGGCGCCGATATACGAAACCTCGCCTTCCCTTTGAACTTTTCGTGAGGTTACTATGCGCAAGATTTTTGCCGCCCTGGTCGTTTCGACCGTGCTCGCCGGCGCCGCCCAGGCCGCCACCGTATATCCGCTGGATCGTGCCACGATCCTCGCCGGTTCACCATTCGACTTCAAGGTCGAGTTCAACTCGGTCGTCAAGCCGCAAGACGTCAAGATCACCGTCAACGGTCAGGACTACAAGGCCGTTCTCGGCAAGGAAATCCAGTTCGTCGCGGAAGAAAAGAACAAGGACAAGCTCCTCGGTTCTGCCGTCATTCTGCGCGGCCTGACGCTCGCCAATGCCGGCGACTACAAGGTCGAGATCTCGGCCGGCTCCGAGACCAGGACCGTCACCTGGAACGTCTACGGCACGGGCGCTGCCCCGAAGGCCAGGAACGTCATCTTCCTGCTCGGCGACGGACTGTCGGTCGCACACCGCACCGCTGCCCGCATCATGTCCAAGGGCATGACCGAAGGCAAGGCGAACGGCCGCCTCGCCATGGACGACCTCGATCATATGGCTTTTGTCGGAACCTCGGCCACCAACGCGACCAACACCGACTCGGCCAACACGATGTCCGCCTATATGACCGGTCACAAGACCGCCGTGAACGCGATCGGCGTCTACGCCGACCGTACCCCGGACCCGTTGGACGACCCGCGTGTCGAAACGATCGCCGAAGCCCTCCGCCGCCAGACCGGCAAATCGATCGGTATCGTCGCCACGTCCGAAATCGAGGACGCCACGCCGGCTGCCGTCGTCGCCCACACCCGCAACCGTAACGACAAGGCAGATGTCGTCGGCATGCTTCTCGACGTGAAGCCGGAAGTCGTGCTCGGCGGCGGTTCCGCTTACTTCCTGCCGCAGGCGACTGCCGGTTCGAAGCGCAAGGACGACAAGGACTTTATCAAGCTCTTCAAGGATGCCGGTTACACGCTCGCCACCGACAAGAACGAACTCGCCGCCGGCGCAAATGCCAATGGGCTGCTGCTCGGCCTGTTCCATCCCGGCAATCTGGACGTCACGCTCGACCGCGAGTTCCTGAAGAAGGGCACCGTCGAAAAGTATCCGAACCAGCCGGGTCTCGTCGCCATGACCAAGGTTGCTCTCGATCGCCTTTCCAGGGATCAGGACGGTTTCTTCCTGATGGTCGAAGCTTCCTCTATCGACAAGATGTCCCATCCACTCGATTGGGACCGCGCCGTCGTCGACACCATCGAATTCGACCAGGCGGTCGCGGCTGCCCGCGAGTTCCAGAAGACGCATCCGGACACGCTGATCGTCGTCACCGGCGACCACACCCATGGCGTTTCGATCATCGGCACGGTTGACGACGAAAAGCCGGGCACCGAGATGCGCGAAAAGGTCGGCATCTATGCGGAAGCCGGCTTCCCGAACTACAAGGACGAAAACGGCGACGGCTATCCGGACAAGATCGACGTCTCGCGCCGCCTGTACCTCGCCGCCAATAACGGCCCCGACCACTACGAAACCTTCCGCCCGAAGATGGATGGCCCGTTCGTTCCGGCCATCCAGAACGAGAAGAAGGAATACATCGCCAACGAACAGTACAAGAATGTCCCCGGCGCAGTTTTCGTCCAGGGCAACATTCCGAAAAGTGGCGACAGCGGCGTGCACTCGGTCGACGACGTCGTCCTGCAGTCCTCCGGCCCCGGTTCGGAAGGGTTCAAGGGTTACATGGAACAAAGCGACATCTACAAGGTGCTCGCCGATACCTTCGCTCTCGGCAGCAAGCAGACCAACTAAGGTCTGGCCGCCTGCCGCGCCCGTGGTAAAACAATGTTCCCGGCCGGGACTCGGCCGGGAACACCGTTTCAGGAGGTTTCATGGAAAAGCGTTTTTCCCGGGGTTTCAGCCGGCGCAGCTTGCTCGGCCTGGCTGCCGCCGCTCCGCTGTTGGCGGCAGCCCGTTCCGCTGTCGCTTCCGATGATCTTGGTTTCAACGAACTCTATGGCAAATATGGCGTTCTGGGCCTCGAATTTTCCGACAAGGTGAAGAAGCTGGCGGGCCAGCCGGTGGCGATCCGCGGTTTCATGGCGCCGCCGCTGAAGGCCGAAGCCGCTTTCTTCGTGCTGACCGAAGTCCCGATGGCGCTTTGCCCCTTCTGCTCCTCCGACGCGGACTGGCCCGACAACATCATCGTCGTCTATCTCCACCGCAAGCAGACATTCACCCAGGCGAACGAAACGATCGAAGTGCGCGGCACCCTCGAGGTCGGCTCATGGAAGGACCCCGAGACCGGATTTGTCAGCCTGTTGAGGATCCGAGACGCGGCATATCAGGCCGCATGACCATGCTCTCCCTACGTATCGACACTCTGGCCAAATTCTTCCCCGGCCTGGATAACCCCGTCCTGCTGGTCGATTTCCTGACGATCGCGGCCGGCGAGCGCGTTGCCGTCACCGGCGGTTCCGGGTCCGGCAAGAGCACCTTCATCAACATCATCACCGGGCTCGAACGCCCCACCTCCGGAAATGTCGTCTGGAGGGGCGAGGATATCAGCCGGTTTTCCGAGACGGCGCGTGACCGCTGGCGGGCAGAACATGTCGGCCTCGTCATGCAGGATTTTCATCTTTTTCCCGGCCTTTCGGCGGTGGAGAACGTGCTTCTGCCGGCACGGCTGGCGCGGGTCGCCGATGCCGCCCTGACCGCGCGTGCGCATGATCTCCTGAAGGGCGTTGGCCTTTCCCGCCCGGACCAGAAGATCGAGACCATGTCGCGCGGCGAGATGCAGCGCGTCGCGATTGCCCGCGCCGTCCTGCGAAAGCCAGGCGTGATCGTCGCCGACGAGCCGACAGCCAGCCTCGATGTCGAGGCGGGCGAGGCAGTTGGACGACTGCTGCTCGACATGGCGGCGGAGGCGAAAAGCATGCTGATCGTCGTCTCCCATGACCAGCGGCTGATCGATCGTCTGGATCGCCGCATCACGCTCAGCGCCGGCCGCATCGTCGCCGACAACCTGCGCGAAGAGGTGGCTGCATGATCCGTTTCATCCTCGCGGACCTGCGCCGTCTCTGGGCCGGCGCCGTCGTCGTCGTGCTTCTGGTCACGCTTGCCACCGCTCTTGGCGTCACCGTCACGCTGCAGGAGCGCGCCTTGCGGCTCGGCAGCGCCCGCGCCGCCGACAAGTTCGACCTGGTCATCGGCGCCGCAGGCAGCGAAACCCAGCTTGTGCTCTCGTCGATCTTCCTGCAGCCGGCGCCGCTGCCACTGATGTCGGGCGAGGTGCTGGCAAGGCTCTCGAAGGATCCGCGCGTCACCTGGGTGGCGCCTGTCGGTTTCGGTGATTCCTTTGCCGGCTATCCATTGGTCGGCACCACGCGCGCACTGATCGGCAGCACCGTTTCCGGTTTTGCCCAAGGCCGCATGTTCGAGAAAGAGGGCGAGGCGGTGGTCGGCGCGGCGGTGAAGCTGCCGCTTGGCGCCGAGATCAAGCCCATGCACGGCACGGCGCAGACGGGCGGCGAGACCCATGCGGGCGTCGTGTACCACGTGACCGGTAAACTGCCGCCGACGGGAACACCTTGGGATCGCGCCATTCTGGTGCCGATCCAGGCCGTCTGGCATGTCCATGGCCTCGGCCGCGATCATGGGCATGAGGAGGAAGAGCATCACGAAGGCGAAGCACACGTGACGCAGGCGGCCGCCGCCACGGATGAGCACGGCCACACACCGCTGGAAGCGATGCGCGAACGTGCCGAAGATCATCAGCACGAAGGCGAGGCCGCTGCGGCCGCCGGTCACGACGAGCATGGCGACGAGGATCATGATCATCACGGCGCCATCGACGCCGATGCGCCGATCGACGAGAGTTTCGCAGCCGATGCCCCGGGCCTTCCGGCGGTCCTCGTCAAGCCGAAGACGATTGCCGATGCCTACAAGCTCCGGCAGGAATACCGCAACGGCAATACGCTTGCGGTTTTCCCGGGCGAGGTGCTCACCAGCCTCTATGCGACGCTCGGCGATGCCAGGATGGTTCTGAGCGCCGTCGCGGCCGGCTCTCAGGGGTTGGTGGCGGCTGCCCTGGTTCTGGTCACCGTCACCCATATCGGCCAGCGGCGGCGCCAGATCGGCGCGCTGCGGGCTTTTGGCGCGCCGCGGCTCTCGGTTTTCGCGATTGTCTGGCTCGAACTTTTCCTGCTGGTGGCTGCCGGCATCGGCCTCGGCTTCCTGGCCGGCCTTGCCGCCGCCCGGCTGATTGCCGATGCGTTTACCGCCAGGAGCGGCATCATCCTGCCGGTCGGCTTTACCGGCGAAGATTGGCGTATGGCGCTGATCCTGCTCGGTGCAGCGGCGGTCTTGTCCGCCGTGCCGGCCATTCTCGCCTACCGCCAGTCGCCGGCAGCGGCGCTTCGCGCCTAAATCAGCGCCTTTATCGCTGAAATCACCTCGTCCTCGACATCGAGTCCCTGCTCGATCGCCTTCCGGCGCGCGTTCTGGCCGCGCCGGCCCGGCAGACGCACGCCTTCCTCGGAGGCCATCTCGCGGGCGAGTTCGGCGATCCGCTCAGCCGCCGAAGCAGTGCTCGCGGAGGGATCGATGACGATCAGCGTCTGGCCGACCGATGGCGGCGGGCCTTTCTCGTCCATGAACGAGCTTGCCTCGTAGGAGAAGTTCGATCCGGTGAGGCCCGCCGAGAGGATTTCCACCATCAACGCCAGCGCCGCCCCCTTGGCGCCGCCTGAGGGCGCCATCAGGCCCTTGTGAGCCGCGTGCGGATCGGTGGTCGGCTTGCCGTCGGCGTCGAAGGCCCAGCCTTCGGGAATACTCTCGCCCTTCTGGCGCGCCGCCATGATCTTGCCGGCGGCGACGGTCGACAGCGCCAGGTCGATCACCAGCGGATCCTCGCCGGCAACCGGCGTCGCGAACGCGATCGGATTGGTGCCGAACAGCCGCTTCCTGCCGCCCCAGGCGGCCATGGAGGCCGGCGCATTGGCAAACATCAGCGCGACGAGGCCCTGCTCGGCAAACCGCTCCACGGTCAGCGCCATCACGCCGGCATGATGCGACCGATGGATGGCGCCAAGCGCGATGCCTTGTTCCCGGGCGATCTTCGGAAGCTCGGCGACTGCGATATCGAAGGCCGGGTAGGCGTAGCCGAGCGCCGCATCGACGAGAAGCACGGCCGGACGCGGCCGGGTAACGATGGGTCTGGCCTTGCCATCCACCTTGCCGGTGCGGGCCTGGCCGATATAGGCGGGAACACGGCGCAGGCCATGACCGTATTGCCCGGCAGCTTCCGCATGCACGAGCGCATGGGCGACGGATCGGGCGGTATCGGCAAGAACGCCATTGGCTTCGAATACGCTCTGAACGAGCGTTTCGGCGGCTTCGAGGGTCATGTGCATTGGGTAAATCCGGAGAGCTGCTGTGGGCGGTTGCCATACCTATGCCCGCAGCCTGAAACGCAATCAAGTTTCTACCGGTCACATGGGTGAACCATCAAGGCGCTGGGGCGTGCTGTTCACTCGCACTCAATCGGTTGGTCAAGGTGGCGGAGGGTGACAATGGAAGGCGGAGCCGGGATCGGGGAAGCGCGTTGCACGGCGGAAAGGATATATTCGTCTATCCTCGCATTACCGGAAGAGCGCGAAAGTGATACGCTGGTTATGTTGCCGCTGCCATCGAAGTTAAAACGTACCGACGCCCTGCCCTTATCGTTGCCGGGGCAGCGACGGACAGATCTGGCCAGCTTCCCCTCCACGCGAGATCTCCACTTGGCCGGTGAGACGGAGGGCGAGAAGAAACCGGTGGAATTCTGGCTCGCTGCCGTCCGCTCAGATTGTTTGACCTGCACCTTCGCCTCGGCCATGTCCGGACGGGCCTGCTGCTGCTCTTGCTTCGGCTTTTGGACCTTCTTCACCGGCTCTTTTCGGGGCTCTGGTTTTTTTGGCTGTTCCGGCGGCTTTTCCGCGACCGGCGGCGGCAATGGCCGCATCGCCGGCAACGGCACTTCGACATTTTCGAGCGCCGCCGTCATTTGCTCGTCGACCGGCTTGATCTCCTCGATCGGTTCCGGCGGCGGCTCGGGGATGGTTTCGGTAACCTGGGGCTCCGGCTCCGGCGGCGGTTCCACCACGGGCGGCTGTACCGGTTCAGGCTCGACCGGCTCGGCGACTTCCTGCGGCGGCGGTTCGATCGGCTGCTCGACCGGTTCGGTAACGGGCTCTGGCTGCGGTTCCTCGACCGGCTCAGGCTGCTCGCTCATCACCTGTTCCTGCTCCTGCATCTCAGGAGAGATCTGTTCTTCCTCGGTATTGGCGGCTTCCGGTTCCGGCGCGAGTTCGATCATGATCGCTGCCGGCGGTGCGTTGTCGGCGGGCACCTCCGGTTGTTCGCGCATCAGATAGGCCGCGGCGCCAAAATGCACCGTCAGCATCAGCAGTCCAGCAGCGCCCCACAGCGCCAGCTCGCCGACGCGTCCGCCCGGACCTGCCTGCGAGACGACGAGGCTCATGGATTGCCTCCGGTTGCCGGAACGGCGAGTGCTGCCGCAGGAGCATTTCCACCGGTTGCCGCCGCCGGTGCCGGCAGCGTTTCAAGCCCGACCAGCGCGATCTTGAGATAGCCGGAATCGCGCAGCAGGTTCATGACTTCCATGAACTGGCCGTAGTCGACCGCCTTGTCGGCCCGCAGGAACACGCGGGTGTCCTTCTTGCCTTCCGTGACGCGGTCCAGGGTCGCGGCAAGCTGCTCGCGCTGCACGGCGTCATTGCCGATATTGAGGCTCAGGTCCTCCTTGACCGTCAGGTAGAGCGGTTCTTCCGGCCGTTCGGCGGGTTTTGCGGTCGAGGCGGGCAGATCGACATTGATGTCGACGGTCGCCAGCGGCGCCGCCACCATGAAGATGATCAAAAGCACCAGCATGACGTCGATGAACGGTGTCACGTTGATCTCGTGGTTTTCGGAAAGCTCGTCGCCGTGCTGTTCGCGGATGCCGCCGGCCATGTCAGCCTCCTGCCACCAGCGAGACCGGCGCCTTGCGGCTGCCCGGGGGAACCTTGCGGAAATCGAGGTCGCGGCTCACCAGCCGCTCCACACCCGCCGCGGCGTCCGCCAGCAGCTGGCGATAGCCGGTGATCGAACGCGCGAAGACGTTGTAGATGACAACCGCAGGAATGGCCGCAACAAGGCCTATCGCGGTCGCCAGCAGCGCTTCGGCGATGCCCGGCGCGACGACGGCAAGGTTGGTGGTTTGCGATTCGGAAATGCCGATGAAGGCGTTCATGATGCCCCAGACCGTGCCGAACAGGCCGACGAAGGGCGCGGTGGAGCCGATCGTCGCAAGAACGCCGGTGCCGCGCGACATGCGCCGGCCGGCATAGGCCTCGATGCGTGAAAGCGCCGAGCCGACCCGTTCCTTCACGCCGTCGCCATGGGCATGGTCGAGGGCTGCTTCGGAGAGCTGCATTTCTTCCGCCGCGGACCGCAGCATCAGCGCGGCGGGGCCACCGCGGCCACCGGCGATGCCGACGGCTTCCGAAAGCGTGCGGGAGGTGCGGATGACCTTCAGCGTCCGTGCGGCGCGGGCGCGGGCGCCAGCAAGCTCCAAGGTCTTGGCGAGCCAGACCGTCCAGGTCACCAGCGAGGCAAACGCAAGCCCGATCATCACGCTTTTGACGACCCAGTCGGCCGCCATGAACATGCCCCAGGGCGAAAGGTTGTGCGGGAGGTCCGAACGCTGTTCAGGCTCCAGGAACTGCGTGAACATATCGATCGGCTGGCGCGCCGCCGGTGCCGGTGCCTGGGTCGGGCTGGGAGGCGCACTGATGCTCACCGGCGCATCCGCCGGCGCGGCGGGTTGCGGAGCGGAAGCTTCCGGCTGCGGGGCAGCGGGGTTGGTCGGCTGTGCGGCGGCCGGTACCGTAGCTGACGAAGCTGCGGGCTCGTTCGGCGCCGTGCGGGAAGTTGTCGGCGCTGCCTGTGCGGCGGGAGCGGGAGCCGCCTGTGCCGGGTGCGCACCGGAAGGTGAGGCCGCCTGCGGCGCGGGCGGTGCTTGCGTCGACGCATCCGGTGCCTGCACCTGCGCCATCACCGTCGAAGCCGTCAGTGCCAAGGCCGCGAGAACGAGCGGGAGCCGGCTCCTGATTGGCTGGCGCATCGGAAAAGCGGGCTTCAGGGCAGCGGTCATGGCAGGCGATACTCCGGACTATTCGGCATGGCGGACAGCGCTGAAGCGCTCGTCGGCAATGACGGAAACGGGACACCGGAACGCCGCCGGCCACTGCCGCCGGGTTCGCGATGTTGCAGCTACCGGATAATAAACATGAGTGGAATTGGCAACTAATAAATCTACGGTATGCCGATCAAATTCACGCGTGTCGGGGCATTTGCCCCGTTTACGCGTGGATGAGTGTTCCGTTGCCTGGAAGACCGGGCGGTCGGACGAGCCTAACGCGCCAGCCAGCCGCCATCGACCGGTAGAACGACACCATGCACATAGTCGGATGCCGGCGAGGCGAGGAATACGGCAGCCCCGCCGAGTTCTTCCGGCTGGCCCCAGTGCCCGGCGGGAATACGGCTGAGGATCGCGGCGTTGCGATCGGGATCGTCGCGCAGCGCCTCGGTATTGTTGGTCGAGAAATAGCCGGGCGCAATGGCATTGACGTTGATGCCCTTGGACGCCCATTCGCAGGCGAGCAGCCGGGTCAGGCCGGCGAGGCCGCTCTTGGAGGCGGTATAGGAAGGGATGCGGATACCGCCCTGGAAGGAGAGCAGCGAGGCGATGTTGACGATCTTGCCGCCCTTGCCCTCGGTGATCAGCCGGCGTGCAAACGCTTGGGAGAGAAAGAACACGGTCTTCAGGTTGACGTCCATCACCGCATCCCAATCGGCCTCGCTGAAATCGATCGCGTCGGCCCGGCGGATGATGCCGGCATTGTTGACGAGGATATCCGCACGTCCGGTCCATGCGACCGTTTCGCTGATGATCCGATCGATCGGTTCGAGCGTCGAAAGGTCCGCCTGGATCGACAGGCTGCGTCCGCCTGCCGCGCTGACCGCTCTTTCCGTCTCTGCCATCGAGGAGCGGCCGACCAGTGCCACGTCCGCGCCGGCCTGTGCCAGCGCTACGGATATTGCCTGGCCGAGGCCCGTATTGGCGCCGGTGACGATGGCCGTCTTGCCCGTCAGGTCGAATGAAATCGGCATGGTGTCCTCCTCCGAAACTGGAAAATGCGGATATGGGTAGATGCTTACCGTCGCGAGCTCTCCGTTAGAAGCTGAAAATTTTTGTCAGAGCCAGGCCAGCCTCCGATGGAACATGGATTCAGAGATCCGAGGAGATCAGTGATTTCCTCAAAACCCGTCGCATCGAGTTCCTCGGTCATGTCGTCGGCTTGGAGCCGCAGTCGGATCTGTCGTTTGCCTTCCAGTGCCGGATCAGAAATTCAGTCCCCGCAGCCAGCTCCTCACGAGAAACCGAATACTCAAAATGCCAGGAGCCGCCCGTGAAGGTCACGGACGGCTCCTGCAATTGTTCGGGCTGTTGGCCGGAGATCACAGCGTACGCGTGATATGCTCCACGCGGAAGCATTCGATCGTATCGCCGACGCGCATGTCTTCGTAGTTCTCGAAGGCCATGCCGCACTCCTGACCCATCGGCACTTCGCCGACTTCGTCCTTGAAGCGCTTGAGCGTCTTGAGCTTGCCTTCGTGGACAACGACGTTGTCGCGGATAAGGCGCACGCCCGCCCCGCGCTCGACCTTGCCTTCGACGACGCGGCAACCCGCGACCTTGCCGACCTTGGTAATGTTGAACACTTCCAGGATCTCGGCATTGCCGATGAAGGTTTCGCGGCGTTCCGGCGAGAGCAGGCCCGACATCGCCTGTTTCACGTCATCCACCAGATCATAGATGATGTTGTAGTAGCGGATCTCGATGCCGTTGCGCTCGGCGACCGTACGGGCCTGGGCGTTGGCGCGCACGTTGAAGCCGATGATCGCCGCGTTGGATGCCTCGGCAAGCGAGATATCCGATTCGGTGATGGCGCCGGCGCCTGAGTGAACGATGCGGGCACGGACCTCGTCGGTGCCGAGCTTGTCGAGCGAGGCGATGATCGCTTCGATCGAACCCTGCACGTCACCCTTGATGACCAGCGGGAATTCCTTGAAGCCGGTATCCTGCAGCTTGCTCATCATCTGTTCGAGCGAACCGCGCTGACCGGACTGGCGGGCAGCCGCCTTGTCGCGGGCAAGACGCTGGCGATATTCGGAAATCTCGCGAGCGCGGCTTTCGTTTTCGACGACTGCGAACTTGTCGCCTGCAGCCGGCGTGCCGGAAAGACCGAGCACTTCGACCGGGGTCGCCGGCCCGGCTTCCTTGACGTGGTCGCCCTTGTCGGTGACGAGCGCGCGAACGCGGCCCCACTGATCGCCGGCAACGATGATCTGGCCCGGCTTCAGCGTACCCTTCTGGACCAGGACGGTCGCAACCGCACCGCGGCCGCGGTCGAGCTGGGCTTCGATGACGGTACCCTCGGCAGTACGGCTCGGGTCGGCCTTCAGGTCGAGGATTTCGGCCTGCAGCAGCACGGCTTCGAGCAGCTTGTCGAGGTTCGTCTTGTTCTTGGCCGAAACCTCGACGTCGAGCACTTCACCGCCCAGAGATTCAACGAAGACTTCGTGCTGCAGAAGCTGCTGGCGGACCTTGTCCGGCTTGGCCTCGTGCTTGTCGATCTTGTTGATCGCCACGATGATCGGAACACCGGCCGCCTTGGCGTGGTTGATGGACTCGATCGTCTGCGGCATCACGCTGTCGTCGGCCGCGACCACCAGGATCGCGATATCCGTCGCCTGGGCACCGCGGGCACGCATCGCCGTGAAGGCGGCGTGGCCGGGCGTGTCGATGAAGGTGATCTTCTGGCCGTTCTGTTCGACCTGATAGGCACCGATATGCTGGGTGATGCCGCCGGCTTCGCCGGAGACAACGTTGGCATGGCGGATGGCGTCGAGCAGCGAGGTCTTGCCGTGGTCGACGTGACCCATGATGGTAACGACCGGCGGGCGCGACACCATTTCGCCGGCGTCGTCCGACTTGTTGAAGATGCCTTCTTCGACGTCGGATTCCGAGACGCGCTTGACGGTATGGCCGAATTCGCCGGCGATGATCTCGGCGAGGTCGGCGTCGATGACGTCGCCCGGCTTCATCATCTGGCCTTCCTTCATCAGGTACTTGATGACGTCGACGGCGCGTTCGGACATGCGCTGCGACAGTTCCTGAATGGTGATGGTTTCCGGCAGGATGACTTCGCGCATGACCTTTTCGCGCGTTTCCTGCATCTGGCTGCGGCGGAACTTCTCCTGCCGGCGGCGGGTCGCGGCCATCGAACGGCCACGGGCATTGCCGTCCTCGTCCGTGCTGACCGTGGTCACCGTCAGCTTGCCGCGGCGGCGTTCGTCTTCGGTCTTCGGGCGGGCGGGAACCTTGGCGGGAGCAGCGACGGGCACTCGGCCACGGCCGGGTGCGCCACGCGGCGGGCCGCGATCTTCGTCTTCCTCGTCAGCACCCTTGCGGCGGCCGGCAACCGGCAGTGCCGCCGGTGCGGCGCCGGGTGCTGCAGGCCGGGGAGCCTGCGGACGTGCTTCGCCCGGACGGCCGGCAGGGGCTCCAGCGGCGCGTTCGGCCGGCCTTTCGGCAACCGCGGGTGCAGGTATCTCCGCCGGGGTGGGGGCCTCGACCGGCTCGACCTTTGGTTCGGCAGCACGGCGGGCAGCCTCGGCGGCTTCCTCGATCTTGCGGCGTTCTTCCTCGATCTGGCGACGTGCCTCGTCTTCGGCGCGCTGCTTGGCCTCGATGACTTCGCGCGCCTGCGCTTCCATCAAAGCGCGACGACGGGCTTCCATCTCGCCGGCGGAAAGGTCGTGCAACACGGCCCCGCCCTGACGCTGCTGCGGACGCTGCGGCTGGCTGGATTGCGGGCGCTGCGGCTGGCCGGACTGCTGCGGACGATTGGATTGCGGCGGGCGCTGGCTGTTTTGCGGCTGTTGCGGCCGCTGGTTCTGCGAAGAACCCGGCTGGTGGACGCGTGCTGCGGGAGCAACCGCCTGCGGCTGGGGCTGCGGCGGGCGCTGGGGAGCGACCGGCTGCTGTGCGACAGCCTCGACCACCCGCGGTGCGGGCGCAGGCGCCACGACAGGCGTGATTGCCGGCTTCTCGTCCAGCGGCCGGGTCGGCCGCCGCTTCACTGTTTCGACGACGACGGCCTTGGTGCGGCCGCGACCCATGTCCTGCCGGACGGTACCCTGGCTCATCCCAGATGGCTTCAGTGTAAGAGTCTTCTTTACGCCGAGTGTCTTATCGTCTTTGTTGTCGGTCATTCCGTTCCTGTTCCTTCGGACAGGAACGGATGGAAGCCATCAGAACCCGTCGTTTAATCCGTGCATATCGATGTGCGTCCGGCTAAAGCCGGTGACCGCGTCATTGTTTCGGCATGTCAGCGACACCTTTTGTCTGGGACAGACCGCCCATGCGGTACTGTTCAAGTAGGTTTGCGCGCTTCACTACACCCTCACCCGCCTGCCCCGCAAGCGCGCAAGCATGGATAAAAGCATTCTGGCCCATCACTTCGTCCAATTCAGCGCTCGTGAACAGCGAAAAGGACGGAATGTCTTCCCCGGTATTCGAACCGAGCTTCCAGGCCTTGCGGGCCTGGTCTATTTTCCTCACTCCATCGGCGGCCGCATCGGCCGCGTGGAACACTGCGAGTGCCGCACCCGAGCGCACGGCGGCATCCACCTTCGTGGCGCCGGTGACGAATTGGCTCGCCTTGCGCGCCATGTTCATCATGCCGACGAGATCGGCGGCGAGCAGGCGATCGACAAGCGCGCCGAGATCCGCATCCGCCTTCGCCTCGGCCTTGAGGGCCCGGGCGAAAAGCTTTTTCTGGACTGCCCGGTCGACAAGCGACCGTTCAGCCTTGATCCAGCAGCCGCGCCCCGGAAGCTGGCGTTTCAGGTCGGGCACGACCTCGCCGTTCGGACCAGCCACGAAGCGGATCAGCGTTTCCGGCGATCCCGCCTCGCGGGTGACGATGCAGGTACGGTCGTTCACGACGATCTCGTCCAGGTCATCATCAACAGGTCCGTTTTCGGTTGCGTCCGGCTCATTCGCGAGCGGGATCATTCCTGCTCTACGGCGTCTGCCTCCTCCGCTTCAGCGTCCGGCTCGGCGCCCTTTGCGAGATCTTCCTCGGTGATCCAGCCTGCGGACAGGCGGGCCTGGACGATCATGTTTTCAGCCTCGACGCGGGAAACGTCGAATTTCGAGAACAGGCCTTCGAACTTCTTCGTCACGCCGTCCTTGCGTTCGCTCCAGCCAACCAGGTCGTCGGCGGCGCAGCCGGCAAAGTCCTCGATCGTCTTGATGCCGTCCTCGCCGAGCGCCACGAGCATCTGGCCGTTCAGGCCGTCGATCTGGCGCAGTTCGTCCTGGACGCCGAGTTCCTTGCGCTTGGCATCCATCTCGGCCTCGATCCGCTCGAGGTATTCGCGGGCGCGGGTCTGGATTTCGGTGGCGGTATCTTCGTCGAAACCGTCGATCGAGGAGATTTCGTCGAGATCGACATAGGCCAGTTCTTCGACCTGCGCGAAACCTTCCGATGCCAGCACCTGGCCGACCATCTCGTCGACGTCGAGCGCTTCCATGAAGAGGTTGGTGCGCTCGTTGAATTCCTTCTGGCGGCGCTCCGACTCTTCGGCTTCCGTCATGATGTCGATGTCCCAGCCGGTCAGCTGCGAGGCGAGGCGGACGTTCTGGCCGCGGCGGCCGATGGCGAGCGACAGCTGTTCGTCCGGAACCACGACTTCGATGCGCTCGGCATCCTCGTCGAGAACCACCTTGGCGACTTCGGCCGGCTGCAGCGCGTTGACGATGAACGATGCCGGATCTTGGCTCCACGGAATGATGTCGATCTTCTCGCCCTGCAATTCGCCGACGACGGCCTGGACGCGCGAACCGCGCATACCGACGCAGGCGCCGACCGGATCGATGGAGCTATCGTTCGAGATGACGGCGATCTTGGCGCGCGAACCCGGATCGCGGGCGACCGACTTGATCTGGATGATGCCGTCGTAGATTTCCGGCACTTCCATGGTGAACAGCTTCACCATGAACTGCGGATGGGTACGCGACAGGAAGATCTGCGGGCCGCGCTGTTCGCGGCGGACGTCATAGACATAGGCGCGGACACGATCGCCATAACGCATGTTTTCGCGCGGGATCATTTCGTCGCGGCGGATGATGCCTTCGCCGCGGCCGAGATCGACGATGACGTTGCCGTATTCGACGCGCTTGACGGTGCCGTTGATGATTTCCCCGACGCGGTCCTTGAACTCGTCGAACTGACGGTCGCGCTCGGCTTCACGCACCTTCTGGACGATCACCTGCTTTGCCGACTGGGCGGCGATGCGGCCGAAATCCATCGGCGGCAGCGGATCGGCGATGAAGTCGCCGATCTTGGCATCGACGTTGCGGTCGAGCGCCAGAGCCAGCGGGATCTGCGTGCCGTAGTCTTCGGCATGCTCGACGACCTCAAGCAGACGCTGGAGGCGGATCTCGCCGGTCTTGGAATTGATGTCGGCGCGGATATTGGTTTCCGAGCCGTAGCGGGAGCGGGCAGCCTTCTGGATGGCGTCGGCCATCGCAGCCAGCACGATCTCGCGGTCGATGACCTTTTCGCGCGCCACTGCATCCGCGATCTGCAGAAGTTCAAGCCGGTTCGCACTCACTGCCATTGTCGTTGGTCTCCGTAGGTCAAACGATGAGGCCTTTCCTGGGAAAGGCACAAGTCTCTGTTCGGTTTATTCGTCTTCTGCTTCTTCGTTCTGGTTCGCGGCCTGCGCCTTGGCGAGCTTGTCGGCCCGAAGCGCGTCGCGGATCAGATCGTCGGTCAGAATGAGCTTTGCTTCGGCCAGCGCCGAAAACGGGATCGTTACCCGTGGTTCCTCGCCATAGGCGACCTGATCCCGCTCGATCGTGAAACCGTCCGCATCGCTTTCGGTAATCCTGCCGCGGAACCGCTTGCGATTGTCGATCATGATCGATGTTTCGCATTTGACCAGATGGTTCAGCCAACGGGTGAAATCCGACTTGCGCACCATCGGGCGGTCGATGCCCGGCGAGGACACTTCCAGATGATACTCCCGATCGATGGGATCTTCTACATCTAGAACCGGCGAAATCGCCACGGATACGGCTTCGCAGCCCTCCACATCCATGGTCCCGTCGTTGCGCTCGGCCATGATCTGCAGCGTCGCGCCGTTCTGGTTCAGCATCCGCACGCGCACCAGGCGATAGTCCATGGCGGTGAGGACCGGCTCGATGATTTCGGCGACCCTGAGGTCGAGCCCGGTCTCGATGATGAGCCGCGGCTCGTGTTCGGTTTGCGGCATAAGCTCTCCGGCAATCATTGCCCCATAGCTGGGCCCAATGTCTGGGTTACAGTGATCGCCTAACAAAAAAGAGCGGGTCCGGTGGGGCCCACTCTTCATCGGACGATCAAGAATATGGGGTGCATATACGCTTTCAGCCCCCCGAATGCAAGAGTCGCATATTCTGAGGCTTGAGCGGCTGGAATTTGGTTCCGCCGGGTCTATAACCTTTGAAAACGACGCATGAAAAGAACGAGGACAAAGTGCCCGATCGGATATCGACCCTGGCTCCCTTCAGGCACCAAACCTTCAGAACCATCTGGATCGCCAGCCTCGCCTCCAATTTCGGCAGCCTGATCCAGGCGGTCGGCGCGGCGTGGATGATGACCTCGATCACCGATTCCGAGGACATGGTCGCGCTGGTCCAGGCCTCGACGGCGCTGCCGATCATGCTCTTCTCGCTGATCGCGGGCGCGCTTGCCGACAATGTCAACCGCCGGACCCTGATGCTGACGGCGCAGTTCTTCATGCTCACCGTCTCGATCACCCTGACGGTCTTTGCCTATCTCGATCTGCTGACGCCCTGGCTGCTTTTGACATTCACCTTTCTACTCGGCTGCGGCGTGGCGCTCAACAATCCTGCCTGGCAGGCCTCGGTCGGCGACATGGTGCCCCGCGAGGTGCTGCCGGCGGCGGTGACGATCAACAGCGTCGGTTTCAACATCACCCGCAGCGTCGGCCCCGCGATCGGCGGGGCGATCGTCGCGGCAGCGGGCGCGGCGGCCGCGTTCGCCGCCAATTCGATGAGCTACTTCGCGCTGATCTATGCATTGATCCGCTGGAAGCCGGAAGGCCGCGACAATGCGCTGCCGCGCGAGACGCTTATGCGGGCGCTGTCGGCCGGCCTCGGCTACGTCGTCATGTCGCCGAACATTCTCAACGTGCTGTTCCGTGGCCTTGTTTTCGGCCTTTCGGCGAGTGCCGTCCTGGCGCTTCTGCCGATCGTCGCGCGCGATCTGGTCTCCGGCGGCCCGTTGACCTACGGCATCATGCTCGGAGCCTTCGGGGTAGGCGCCATCGCCGGCGCAATGGGCAATTCGCGCCTGCGCGAAAAGCTGTCGAGCGAGTCGATCGTCCGCCTGTCGTTTCTGGGTTTTGCTGCGAGCGCCGCGATCATCGCCATGAGTTCAAGCACGCTGCTGACCGCGGTCGTCCTGCTCGTGCCCGGCGCCTGCTGGGTGCTGGCATTGTCGCTGTTCAACACGACGGTGCAGCTTTCGACGCCGCGCTGGGTCGTCGCCCGCGCCCTGTCCTTCTACCAGACGGCAACTTTCGGCGGCATTGCCGGCGGAAGCTGGGTATGGGGCATCCTGTCCGATACGTTCGGGGTTTCGATCGCGCTGACATTGTCGAGCCTTGTCATGCTGCTGGGCGCCGTGATCGGCATGCGCCTGCCGCTGCCCCAGTTCAGCGACGCCAATCTCGATCCGCTCAACCGTTTCAACGTGCCGATGCTGAGCCTTGACCTGCAGCCCCGCAGCGGACCGATCGTCTCCCTGGTGGACTACACCATCGCCGACGAGGACGTACCGGAGTTCCTGGCGCTGATGTCGCAGCGACGCCGTATTCGCATCCGCGATGGCGCGCGGCAATGGGCGCTGATGCGCGATCTGGAACATCCGGAAATCTGGACCGAGACCTATCACACCGCCACCTGGGCCGACTACGTGCGCCACAACCAGCGCCGCACTCAGGCCGATGCCGAGACCTGGGATGCGATCCGCAGTCTTCATCGCGGCGAAGAAGGCCCGCGCGTCCACCGGTTGATCGAACGCCAGACGATCCCGCCGAGCGACGACATTTTCCACAAGTCGCCGCCCGACCTGCACCACTGACGCCAATGATTTCCTTCCGAAAAGCCCATCGTTCCGATCTTCCCGCCATCATCGACCTGCTCGCGGACGATATGCTGGGCCAGTCTCGCGAAGTCGTCTCCGATCCCGTCGATCCACGCTACGAACAGGCCTTTGCGGCGATCGAGGCCGACGGAAACCAGCTTATGGCGGTCGCCGTAGACGGAGAAGGCAAGGTCCTCGGCTGCCTGCAGCTTTCCTTCATCCCCGGCCTGTCGCGCACCGGCATGTGGCGCGGCCAGATCGAGAGCGTGCGGATTGCCGCAAGCCAACGCGGCACCGGGCTGGGGTCGCGGTTCATCGAATGGGCGGTGGAAAAGGCAGCCGAGCGCGGCTGCCAACTGGTGCAGCTCACCTCCGACAAGGCGCGGCCGGACGCCATCCGTTTCTATGAGAAGCTCGGCTTCATCGCGAGCCACGAGGGGCTGAAACGCAGCCTCTGACTACCTGATCTTGCCCTTGAGCGATGGATCGGGAAAACACGTTGGAGCAAGGCCGTTCTTTGCCTGCCAGTCGCCGAGCGAGCGGCGGGTCTTGTAGCCGGGCAGGCCGTCGACATTGCCGACATCGTAGCCCTTGGCGACCAGCGCTTTCTGCATGGCGAGAACGTCGGAGCGTAGCATCTTGCCGACATCGCCCCAGGGTGCCTGGAACGGACCTGCGCCCGAGGCGATCCGATCGGCGAGATTGCCGATGAACAGCGCATAGAGATCGGAATTATTGTATTCCTTGATCACGTAGAAATTCGGCGTCACCACGAATTCCGGTCCGTTGCGCCCCGCCGGCACCAGCATCATGCCGTTCGCCTTGAGATCTGCCGCGGGAAAGGCCTTGCCGGAAATCCGGGTGATGCCGGTTGCCACCCAGGCCGAGATCGGCTTGGCGAGATCCGGCCCTTCCTGCGCGCAGGAGACCTTTGCCGGGATCGTCACCTCGAACCCCCAGTCGCGGCCGCGTTGCCAGCCTTCCTTCTGCAGGTAATGGGCGATCGAGGCGAGCGCATCCGGCACCGAATTCCAGATGTCCGGACGGCCGTCACCATCGAAGTCGACGGCATATTTGAGGTAGCTCGACGGCATGAACTGCGGCTGGCCGAGCGCGCCGGCCCAGGAACCCTTCATCGTCGCCGCATCCACATCGCCCCGTTCGATCATCTTCAAGGCCGCGATCAGTTCCTCGCGGAACATCTCCTTGCGGGTCGACATGAAGGCCTTGGTCGCCAGAACCTGCACGGCCGAATAGGGCATCCGCGCCTTGCCGAAACCGGATTCACGGCCCCAGATGGCAACGACGATCTCGCCCGGCACGCCATAGGCCGCCTCGATCTTCTTCAGCGTCGCCGAATAGGTCTCCGCCAGCCCGCGGCCGGTGGCGGCCAGTCCCTGCAGCCGCTTTTCGGAAAAATAGGCGCCGGGGGAGGAAAATTCTGCCTGGCTCTGGTCCTGCTGCTTGGGCGGTTCCGAACCCGGGGGCACCAGGTCCGGCAGGTCCCAGTTCAGCGTCACGCCCTGGAAGGCGGTCTTCAGCGTCCTCTCGGAAATACCGGCCTTTTTGGCTGCCGGGCCCAGATCGCCGTCGATCCATCGCTGGAACTGCTTTTCGACGTCGGGACGGTTCTGGGCGAGGGCGGGGAGGGGGAGGAGCGCTGTCACTATGAGAAAAAGAAAGGCTGCGATGTGCAGGAAGGCACCCCCCTCTGCCCTGCCGGGCATCTCCCCCCCAAGGGGGGAGATCGACCTGTTGCAGCGCCTCGCCAACCTTGAGCGCTGTGATTGGAGCAATGTCGGAGCCTCTGGCCGATCTCCCCACCCGTGGGGGAGATGCCCGGCAGGGCAGAGGGGGGCGAGCTTGCTCATCGTTATCCTCTTCAAACGCTAAATCGCCGTCCGCGCCCGAAGCGCTGCCGTCAGCGTACCCTCGTCGAGATAGTCCAGCTCCCCGCCCACCGGCACCCCATGCGCCAGCCGGGTGATCTTCACGTCGATGCCGGAGAGCTGGTCGGTGATATAGTGCGCCGTCGTCTGCCCCTCGACGGTCGCATTGACGGCGATGATGATCTCGCGGATGACGCCCTCGTTGACCCGGTCGATCAGCCCGCGAATGTTGAGGTCGTCCGGGCCGACACCGTCGAGCGGCGAGAGCGTGCCGCCGAGCACATGATAGGCGGTGTTCATCGCGCCCGTCCGCTCCAGCGCCCAGAGGTCGGAGACGTCTTCCACGACGATCAGCATCGTCTGGTCGCGGCGGATATCGGTGCAAACGGTGCAGGGATCGACGGTATCGACATTGCCGCAGCGCGAACAGATCTTCACCTTGTCATAGGCCTCGCCCATCGCGCTCGAAAGCGGCCCGAGCAGCTGTTCCTTCTTCTTGATCAGATGCAGCGCCGCCCGGCGCGCCGAGCGTGGCCCAAGCCCCGGGACTTTTGCCAGAAGCTGGATGAGTTTTTCGATTTCGGGGCCGGTGACTCGTTTTGCCATGTTCTCCCTTTAGCCCATATGCTTGAAAAACGGAATCGCGGAAGGACCGCTGATGAAACTTCTCGCCATCTGCCTCGGCCGCCCGGAAAAGCTGCCGGGCAAGAGTTTCAAGACCGGCATCTACAAGTCGGCCGTCAACGCCGCCGTCATGATCGACAGGCTCGGCCTTGTCGGCGATGCCGTCTGCAACACCAAACACCACGGCGGCGAGGACCAGGCGATCCTGCTCGAAGGTTCGCTGACGCTGGACTGGTGGGCCGCCCGGCTCGGCCGCGATCTTGCACCCGGCACGTTCGGCGAGAACCTCATCGTCGAAGGCCTCGACAACCGCGATGTCGCCGCCGGCGATCGGTTTCACATCGGCGAAGTCGTCCTCGAAGCCAGCTGCGCCCGCTCCCCCTGCAACACGTTTGCGGTGAAGATGGGTGACCCGACATTCGTGAAGACCTATAAGGACGGCGGTCGCCCCGGCATCTATTGCCGGGTTATCAAGCCCGGCATGGTCTCGCCCGGCGATCCCGTCCGCCACGAACCCTATGCCGGCGAGCGGGTCATGATCGCTGAAATGCTGGCGGCTCTCGGCAAAAGCCTCTCGGACGCTGAAAAGGCCCGCTTCCTCGGCGCTCCCATCGGCAGCCGCTGGCGGCCGACATTCGAAACCTAGCGCGTCGCGATCGCCGCCGCCGCACTCGCCATCGCGCCGGCCGAAACCCGGTTGGCGATCTGCACCGCGCGGCGGCTCTTCAGGAAGCCGCGTGCCTTTCCGGCAAGCAGCATCCAGGAAATATTGACCGTCATCAGCACGAAGAACTGGCAGGCGACGAGCATCGCCCAGCCGCCGATCGTCACCGCATGGACGTCGATGATCGCGGGCAGCAGCGCGATGTAGAACATCATGATCTTCGGATTGCCGAGCGCCACCGAGAGCGCCGCGAAGAACAGTTTCAGGCTCGACCGCGCCTCCGGCAGCTCGGCCTGCGAGGTCTCCGGCGAGGCCGTCCACATCTTGAATGCGAGATAGAGAAGGTAGAGAACGCCGAGCCATTTGATGGCGACGAAGACCTGGTGGAAGCTGTCGGCGATCGCCGACAAGCCCGCAACCGCAAGCGTCAGCCACGCCGCATCGCCGATCCACATCCCGAACAGGAACGGAAACACGCCGCGCGTGCCCTTGGCGATCACCCGCGCGACGAGCGCCGCGATGCTGGGACCCGGCGTGCCGGCGGCGACGAACAGCGCGCCGACGAAGACGATGAGAGACGTAAGCGTCATCGGAACCTCCCTATTCCATCAGGCGATAGTCAGAACGGCATCTTGAAGCCGGGCGGGATCGGCAGGCCGGCGGTCAGTTCCTTGGTCTTTTCGGCGGCGATCGCCTCGGCGCGCTCCTTGGCGGCCTTGTGGGCGGCGACGACCAGGTCCTCGAGGATCTCGACATCGTCTTCCTTGAACAGCGACGGATCGATCTTGAGGCCGAGCATGTCGCCCTTGCCGTTGAGCCGCACGGTCACCAGCCCGCCGCCGGATGTGCCTTCGACGTCGAGAGCGGCGATTTCCGCCTGCATCTGCTCCATCTTGGCCTGCATTTCCTTGACCTTGCCCATCATGCCCATGATGTCGCGCATCTCAACTGTCCTCTTCTCTTATAGCTCGATGTCGTCGCCGGGCAGGATGTCGCCCTCTTCGGATTCCGCGGTCGCCGCTGCCGGCAGGTCCTCGGCCTCGTTGTCATCCTCTTCCGTCACCCGGATGCGCACGTCGGTGATCCTGGCGCCCGGGAACTGGGCGAGGATCGCCGCCACGTCGGGATCGGCGCGGGCGTCGGTAAACTGCGCTTCCCGCACGCTCTTTTCGGATTCGACCAGCGTCGGCTCCCCGGCCTCGTTGCTGAGCGTCACCCACCAGGTAATCCCGGTCCATTCCTCCAGCCGCGCCTTCAGGTCGCCGGCAATGGTTTTCGGTGCATCGCCGGAAAGGTTGATCTCCAGCCGGCCCGGTTCGATCTTCACCAGCCGCACGAAATTGCGCAGCAGCGCCTTCAGCCGCGGATCGCGGTTCCTGGAGCAGAGATCGGCGATATCCGATATCGAATTGACCGGAACCTTCGGCACCGGCTTTTCAGCCGGCTGTTCTTCCACGCGGCCGACGGGGATTTCCCGCGGCATGGTGTTCGGCACGGCCTGCAGCATGGCGGTCGGCCCACCGGCCGGAATGCGCGGGGCCGACATCTCGGTGCCGCGCGCATTGACCGGCGACTGCGGCGGCGAAACGGGACGCCCGCCGCCATTGCCGTTCGGAACCGGCGCCCGCTGGCCGTCGCCATTGGAGAAATCGGCAAGCCTGCGGGCGGCATCTTCCGGCGAGGGAAGGTGGGCCGCATGCGTCAGCCGGATCAGCACCATTTCGGCCGCACCCGCCGGGCGCGAGGAGTTTTCCGCTTCCGGAATACCCTTCAGCAGCATCTGCCAGATGCGCGACAGGGTGCTCACCGCCACGCCGTCCGCAAATTCCCGGCCGCGCACGCGCTCCACTTCGCTGATCGAAGGATCGTTGGCGGCGTCGGGGATATATTTGAAACGGGTGGTCAGATGGGTGAAATCGGCAAGGTCGGTCAAGACCACGACCGGATTGGCGCCGGCCTCGTATTGCGCGGTGAATTCCGAAAGCGCGGCCGTCACGTCGCCGCGCAGGATATGTTCGAAAAGATCGACGATGCGGGCGCGGTCAGCCAGTCCCAGCATGCCGCGCACGGTTTCCGCGATCACCTGGCCACCGCCATGGGCGATCGCCTGGTCGAGCAGCGACAGGCCGTCGCGCGCCGAACCTTCCGCCGCACGCGCGACCATGGCGAGCGCCTCCGGCTCGGCCGGAATGCCCTCCTTCTCCAGAATCGTCGTGAACAGTCCGACCAGATCGGCGGCACTGATGCGGCGCAGGTCGAAGCGTTGGCAGCGCGACAGCACGGTGATCGGAACCTTGCGGATTTCGGTCGTCGCGAAGATGAACTTCACATGTTCCGGCGGCTCTTCGAGCGTCTTCAGCAGGCCGTTGAAGGCCTGTGTCGAGAGCATGTGCACTTCGTCGATGATATAGACCTTGTAGCGCGCCGAGACCGGGCGGTAGCGCACCTGCTCGATGATCTCTCTTATATCGTCGATACCGGTATGCGAGGCGGCGTCCATCTCGATCACGTCGACATGCCGGCCTTCCATGATCGCCTGGCAATGTTCGCCGGGGATCCTGAGATCGATGGTCGGCTTGTCGATGTCCGGCGTCTTGTAGTTCAGCGCGCGGGCGAGGATGCGGGCGGTCGTCGTCTTGCCGACCCCGCGAACGCCGGTCAGCATATAGGCTTGGGCGATGCGGCCGGTCTCGAACGCGTTGGTCAGCGTGCGGACCATCGGCTCCTGGCCGACCATCAGGTCGGAAAAATCCTTGGGACGGTATTTGCGGGCGAGCACGCGGTACCCGCTGCCTGCGGCGGGATTGGCGGCGGAGGTGCTTGAAGATGTGGGCCGGGTATCGCTCATTCAGTCCTGCCAGCCTGCGCGGGCCAATCCTGAGCACGGTCTTGACCGGGCCGGAAGCTGACCAAGATGGTAGTACAAGTAAAAGGGTGGGAGGCTGGCACGGCGACCCGTGCCTGGCTCGTTAGGGCTGCTTCCTTCCGGACCTGACCCGGTTGGCGAGTGGCTCGTCCACCACCAACCTCCCGCTTCCCATATCGTCAATAACGCTTCCAAATGCAAGCCAACCCTGTAAAAAACTGCTATCGAACAGAAAAACAAGGGAGGAAAGTTTGAGCGAATTCGAACTGGACGGCAGGATTGCCCGAGATTCCGATCTTGTGACGGAGCTCACCCTCTGCCAGCTCCGCATCCAGAACGACCGCCGCTGGCCCTGGCTGGTCATGGTGCCGCAACGCGCTGGCATGACCGAGATTTTCGAGCTTTCGCCGGAAGAACAGGCGCTGCTCTCCGCCGAGGTCAACAAGGTGGCAACGGCGCTGAAGACGGTGACCGGCGCCACCAAGATCAATGTCGGCGCGCTCGGCAATATCGTCCGCCAGCTGCATGTCCATGTCATTGCAAGGTTCGAAGGCGACCCGAACTGGCCCGGCCCGATCTGGGGTTTTGGCCAGGCAGAGCCCTATGGCGAATCACAGAAACAAGATTTCCTCAACAAACTGGTTGAAGCGCTTTCATGACCGTGACCCTTTTCGACACCGACGCACCCCATCCCGAACCGAGCACGCTGACGGCGTTTTCCGGCAACAAGCTGGATCGCCGGGCCGAATACAGAGAAGACGACTGCGTCGAAAAGGCGCTTGCCGTGGAAGGCGCCCATATCCTCGCCTTCACCGGCAGCCGGGTCATCCTCAAGCACGACAGCCAGATACTCGATCCGCTGTTTTCGCCTTATGAGCTTGCGGAGCTGAAGCCGGATTTCGACAATGCCGTGCTGCTCGGTTATCACGAGACCGGCGAGCCGCGTATCGCCGTCCCGGTGCTGATCCCGGCCGAGGAACTGGCAGGCCACTACAAGCCGACCGAGGCCCGGGCGCTTTTCCGCGACCAGCTGATCGAAGGCGAGTTGCAGGGCGAGATCGCCCAGGCCGTTGCGCTGCTCAACTGGAATGCCGCCAACAGGTTCTGCGGCAAATGCGGGTCGCCGACCGAAACCAGGATCGGCGGTTACAAGCGGGTCTGCACCCAGTGCCAGCACATGACCTTTCCGCGCACCGACCCGGTGGTGATCATGCTCACCATCGATACCGAGCGCGACCGCTGCCTGCTCGGCCGCAGCCACCATTTCCAGGAGGGCATGTATTCCTGCCTCGCCGGCTTCGTGGAACCAGGCGAGACGATCGAGGATGCGGTTCGCCGCGAGACGTTCGAGGAGTCCGGCATCGAGACCGGCCGGGTGCGCTACCACGCCTCGCAGCCCTGGCCGATGCCACATTCGCTGATGATCGGCTGTTACGCCGAGGCGAAATCGACCGAGATCAATATCGATCCGCAGGAAATGGCGGATGTCCGCTGGTTCGAGCGGGCCGAGGCCGAGGCCATGCTCGATGCCGGCCCGGACGCTCCGGTTTTCGCTCCGGTCAAGGGGGCGATCGCCCATCGCCTGCTGCGCGACTGGATCGAATGGGTGAGGAGCGATCAGGCGTAGCCTGAGCAATCGATCCAGTGAATCGATTGCAGCGTCGAACGCCCTGAGCCCAAGCGAAGGGCCGGGCGAGCGGGCCGAATCGAGCTCGACTTCATCATGGGGCCGGAGGGTTTCAGCAAAATGACCGTTGCTCGCTCCGAGCGCCTGCTGGCTCTTCTCCAGACGCTCCGGCGCTACCGCCAGCCTGTCAGCGGCGCGAAACTCGCCGCCGAGACCGGCGTCAGCCTGCGCACGCTCTATCGGGATATCGCCAGCCTCCAGGCTCAAGGCGCCTTCATCGAAGGCGAGGCGGGTCTCGGCTACGTGCTGCGGCCCGGCTTCATGCTGCCGCCGATGATGTTTTCGGAAGAAGAGATCGAGGCGCTGGTGCTGGGCTCCCGCTGGGTGGCGAAGACCGCCGATCCGCGCCTGGCCGCCGGCGCCATCGATGCGCTCGCCAAGATTGCCGCCGTCCTGCCGGCAGATCTCAGGCAGGAACTCGACAACTCGACGCTGCTTGTCGGCGCCCCACGACGAAGCGAGGACAGGGCCGATCTCGCCCTGATCCGCAGGGCGATCCGCGCCGAACATATCCTCGAACTCGCATATGAGGATGAAAAAGGCGTGCTGACCCATCGAAAAGTCTGGCCATTCGCCCTCGGCTTCTTCGACAGCGTCCGGGTCATAATCGCCTGGTGCGAACTGAGGCAGGACTTCCGGCATTTCCGCACCGACCGCATTTCCTCCGCGGCTTGGACAGAAACGCGTTATCCGCGCCGGCGGCCGGTCTTGCTCAAGGAGTGGCGAGAGGCTGAAGGAATTCCGCCCCAGCCATGAACGCTGCTGCCATTATCTGACAGTAGGCTGCGATAATCTCCGGTCAGTCCCAACCAAAGGAGAACTGACATGGTCCACCCCGATTTCACCATCCTCTTCGTCGACAATCCGCTCGCCAGCGCCGATTTCTACCAGTCCCTCTTCGGCGTCGAACCCGTGGAAAAGTCCCCGACCTTTTCTCTCTTCGTGCTGAACACCGGCATGAAGCTCGGCCTGTGGTCGCGCCACACCGCCGAGCCCTCGGTAACGGCCAGCACAGGCGCCTCGGAGATCTGCTTCAAGCACGGCGATGCCGCCGGCGTCGACAAGACCTATGCCGACTGGACGCGCCGCGGCCTGCGCGTGCTGCAGACGCCCGTAGAGATGGATTTCGGTTATACGTTCGTCGTCACCGATCCGGACGGGCACCGGCTGCGGGTCTATGCGATGAGCGCCGCGTAAGCGCGAAAGGCGGTCGGCAGCGGTGGGTGTCACACCCCCCTCTGCCCTGCCGGGCATCTCCCCCTCAAGGGGGATCACAAGTGGCACGACCGTCACTTCCAGATGGATCTCGTGCAGCTGGATAGCGCAGTCGTAGGCGCGGGATAGGAAGCGGTGAGCAGGCCCCCAGCCGATCTCCCACCTGAGGGGGAGATGCCCGGCAGGGCAGAGGGGGGCTTGCTTAGGCAAATCAGTCACTTGAGAAACAAAAGCATAAAATTCAGCCTTCTTTCATCCCCGCCCACCAAATCCATGACTACAATTCTCCCGTCCCGTTTCGGCTACACCGGCCTGCGGGGACCGGTGCCTTGGTGACCTGCCGTCATGCAGGCGGGTTGTCAGGGGCTGCGCAGAAAATGGTCCTCCTCTCGCCTTGAGGCGGGGCGTGCGTGTGTCGCACACAACCCGGTATGGCATCCGCAAGGACGTAAGCCCATGCCGCCGCAGAGGGACCGGAGTTGCGCGGAAAAACACGCCGAACGGGACACGTCGCATGTCACCTAACTAATTTCAATCGAGGCACACGACGTGTCCCGGCCGATCCTCGCGGTAAGCCCGAGGAAAAAACGCCAGCAGCGCCAAGGGGGTAGTGTGTCCAGTTCCGGCGGTCGTTCTAAGCTTCGCCTGTCAGTTCTTCTGCAGCGCCCCGCGCATCGGGTGGCCTTTGTACGTGCCCAGAACCCTGACCTTCTCCGAGAAGAACCGCAGCTCTTCCAGAGCGCGGCGCACCGGCGCATCGTCCGGATGGCCTTCGATATCCGCATAAAACTGGGTTGCCACGAACTTGCCGCCGAGCTGGTAGCTTTCGAGCTTGGTCATGTTGATGCCGTTGGTCGCAAAACCGCCCATCGCCTTGTAGAGCGCGGCCGGAATGTTGCGGACGTTGAACACGAAGGTGGTGACCAGCACCTCGTCGGGATTGTTCCGCTGCACCCATTTTTCGTCGCGGGAGAGCACCACGAAACGGGTGACGTTGTCGTCCCGGTCCTCGACATTTTCCGCCAGGATCTCGAGACCATAGAGATCGGCCGCAAGCCGCGGCGCGAGTGCAGCCATGGTGCGGTCGCCCTTCTCGGCCACCATCTTGGCGGAGCCGGCCGTATCGCCCGCGACGACGGCCTTCCAGCCGTTCGAGCGGATGATCTTGCGGCACTGGCCGAGCGCATGGATATGGCTGTGGACGGTGCGAATCTCCTCGTGTGTCACGCCGGGCAGCACCATCAGCTGGAAGCGGATCGGCATGAAATATTCGCCGATGATATGCAGCCGCGATTCCGGCAGGAGGTGATGGATGTCGGCGACGCGACCGGCGATCGTGTTCTCGATCGGGATCATCGCCAGGTCCGCATCGCCGTTTTCGAGCGCCTGGAAGGCGTCTTCGAATGTCGGGCAGGGGAGCGGTTCCATGGTCGGGAACATGTCGCGGCAGGCCATGTCGGAATTGGCGCCGAAATCACCCTGGAAGGCGATGCGATTGGTGAGTGCGTTCATGGGGTTATCCGTTACGAGGAGGCACGGGCAAAGAGGATCGCACGGGCCTTTTCAAGGTCGGCGGGAGTATCGACGCCTAAGGGAACCGAGTCAACGATCTCGGCATCGATGCGCATGCCGGCTTCGAGCGCCCGCAGCTGTTCGAGCGATTCGCGCTTTTCGAGCACGGATGGCCCGAGCGACACGAACTTTTCGAGCGCCGCACGGCGATAGGCATAGAGGCCGATATGGTGATAGAGCGGCCCATTGCCGTAGGGCGCGGTGGCGCGGGTAAAGTAGAGGGCCTTCAGCCGCGTGGTGGAAATCGGCGAACCGACGATCTTCACCACGTTCGGATTGGTCTTTTCGTGTTCGTCGGTGATCTCGACGGTCAGCGTCGCGATGTCGGTCGAGGGATTGTCGAGCGGCTTGAGCGAAGCACGCACCGCTTCCGGCTCGATCGTCGGCAGGTCGCCCTGAACGTTGATGACAAAATCCATTTTTGCGTCGGGATCGGCCTTCTGGACGGCTTCGAAAATGCGGTCCGAGCCGGATTGATGGTCCTGCCGGGTCATCACCACGTCGAAGCCTGCGGCGGCCACGGCGTCATAGACGTCCTGATCATCGACGGCGACGATGATTCGTCCGACCTGCGCTTCCTCGGCTCGTTTTGCTACCTGCACGATCATCGGCAGGCCCGCAATATCAGCCAGAGGTTTCCCGGGCAGGCGGGTCGATGCCATTCGCGCCGGGATCAACACCAGCGTCCGGTCAAAAGCCGAATTCTTCATGGAAAGACCCTTCTATTCCCGCGTAAACAGTGTCAAAAAGTCTCATGCGCGGGACGATAATCGTGTTGCAACAACCATGCAAAAGACATAGGTTCCGCGCGATTTCAAGATGGTCCGCTTTCTCATGAGGCGGTTGCGAAGGAGCTTTTGCGGATGAACCCCTATGTCAACATGGCGGCAGGCGCCCTGCTTGCTACTGTTTTCGTCTTGATGTCGGTGTCCATTGCCTCGGAAGGCATTTTCCACTCGGAGGTGCCCGAGAAGGCAGGTTTTGCCATCGTCGCCGCCGAAGAGCCCGCAGCCGGTGAAGCCGCAGCACCCGCTGCCGCCGCCGTTCCGATCGCCCAGCTGCTGGCCAAGGCTGATGCCAAGGCTGGCGAAGCCGCATTCAAGAAGTGTCAGAGCTGTCATTCCGGTGAGAAGGGCGGACCGAACAAGGTCGGCCCCGATCTCTGGAGCATTGTCGACCGTCCGGTCGCCGGGCACGAAGGCTTCTCCTATTCGGCCGGCATGAAGGAATTTTCCAAGGGCGGCGCAGAGCACTGGACCTTCGACAACCTCAACCACTTCCTGGCCGCTCCGAAGGCTTTCGTGAAGGGTACGGCGATGGGCTTCGCCGGTCTCAAGAACGATGCCGAGCGCGCCAACCTGATTGCCTATCTGCGCACGCTGGCTGATTCGCCGGTTCCGCTTCCGGACCCGAATGCAGCCGCTCCGGCGCCCGCCACCAACTGATCGGCAAGTCCAGGAATCCCAATTGAAATGCCCGGCGTCAGTCGGGCATTTTTTGTTTCGGCCTTGGTGAGCGGGGTGCGGCCGGTTCAGCCGAGCAGCCAGGCCCAGAAGCCGACGGTGAAGACCCCGAATGCGGTGGTCATGCTGATCACCGAGGCTGCAAGGCTGTGGCCGGAGCGGAAGCGCTGGGCGATCAGCCAGGCATTGATGCCGGTCGGCACCGAGGCGGTCAGCACCAGCGCCGCGGTCCAGTCCTTCGGCAGGGCAAACAGATAACTCATCAGGAAGACGAGCGCCGGCAGTACCAGTAGTTTTAGCACCGCAGCGGCGCCCGAAAGGCCGATATCGCCGCGGATCGGATATCTCGTCAGCGCCATGCCGATCGATATCAGGGCGACCGGGCTCGCCGCGGCGGAAATCTGATCGACGACGATGGCGATCGCCGACGGGAGGTGCAGGCCGAGGAAGTTGAAGGCGACGCCGATGATAAGCGCGATCACCAGCGGGTTGCGGGCAAGGTTGGAACCCACCTGCCTGAGGACCGCCAGGATGCCGCGCTTTTCGCCGCCGTCGACCTTGGCGGCCGCGCCCTCCATCAGGATCGTGCCGGCCACCATCATCAGCGGCAGGTGGATGGCAAGCAGGATGGAGATCGCCACCAGCCCATCCTTGCCGACGACATGGGCGACCAGCGGCAAGCCGATGAAGACGTTGTTGGCAAACGAGCCGGACATGCCGGCGATCACGCCGATCTTCGCATCCCTGCCGAAAACGCGGGTGGTGAGGAGATGGCCGATCGTCCAGGTCATGGCGACGCCGAGGAAATAGGCGGTCCACAGCCGGAACGGCGAGGCGCCTTCGAAATGCGCATCCGCCAGCGTCCGGAAGATCAGCATCGGCACGGCGATCTTGAAGACGAATTCGCCGAGCGCGTCGCCGGTCTCTTCTTTCAATATCCCGGTCTTCGCCGTCATCCAGCCGATCAGGATCAGGATGAAGAGGGGCACGACATTCAGGAAGACGGAGGACAAGGGGGCGGGCTTTCTGTGGAAACGTTTTTATGCGTCTAACGCATGTCGCGGCTTGCGACAAATGCGTTTCGTGCAGAGGAGCTGTTTGGAAGGGAGGCGTGGCGGCGGGCGTCCGGTAAACAGGCGCCCAACAAAAAAGCGGGGCAATCCCCGCTTTCCCTCCTGGTCTCGTCCAGGACATCCGGTGGTCGGCCGCCAGTTCATCCGTGGTCGGCAACACAACCGGATCGCCAGATGTATAACCTGTGATCGTGACAGCAAAGTGACGACCCAGTGTCGACCTAGTCAGAGTTGGGGCAAAACGCCCCGGATTGCCGGCATCGCGGTTATTTTCCCTTCCAATCGGTCAAAAACCCGAATACCGGTTTTCGCGACAAACTGTTTCCCAAGAGGATCAAGACCGGATGCCCAAGTTCGACGTGCTCACCATCGGCAATGCCATCGTGGATATTCTCGCCCGCTGCGACGACGATTTCCTGAGCGACAATGCGATCACCAAGGGCGCGATGAACCTGATCGATGCCGAGCGCGCCGAACTCCTCTATTCGAAAATGGGTCCGGCGGTGGAAGCGTCCGGCGGTTCGGCCGGCAACACGGCGGCCGGCATTGCCGGTTTCGGCGGCAAGGCCGCCTATTTCGGCAAGGTTGCGGAAGACCAGCTAGGCCAAATCTTCCAGCACGATATCCGCGCCCAGGGCGTCCACTACCAGACCAGGCCGGAAGGCGTCCATCCGCCGACCGCCCGTTCGATGATCTTCGTGACGCCGGATGGCGAGCGCTCGATGAACACCTATCTCGGCGCCTGCGTCGATCTCGGCCCGGAACATGTCGAGGAGGATGTCGTCGCAGAGGCCAAAGTCACTTATTTCGAGGGCTATCTCTGGGATCCGCCGCGCGCCAAGGAAGCGATCCGCGAATCGGCCCGCATTGCCCATGAACATGGCCGCGAAGTGTCGATGACGCTGTCCGACCCCTTCTGCGTCGGCCGTTACCGCGCCGAATTCCTCGACCTGATGCGTTCCGGCACGGTCGATATTGTCTTCGCCAACAAGCAGGAAGCGCTGTCGCTCTACGAGACCGAGGATTTCGAACTGGCGCTGAAGAAGATTTCTGAAGATTGCAAGCTGGCGGCTGTGACGCTCAGCGAAGAAGGCGCGATCATCGTGCGCGGCAACGAACGGGTGAAGGTCGCGGCCTATCCGATCAGGGAACTGGTCGATACGACCGGCGCCGGCGATCTGTTCGCGGCCGGCTTCCTGTTCGGCTATACGAATGACCGCTCGCTCGAGGATTGCGGCAAGCTCGGCTGCCTTGCGGCCGCCATCTGCATCCAGCAGATCGGCCCGCGCCCGATGGCGTCGCTTACCGAAGCTGCGAAGAAGCAGGGCCTCATTTGAGGCCTTGCAGGGAAGAGTTTATTTAAAGGCCTCGCCGGGATAGGCGCCCCAGATTTCGGCCTGGGCGATCCAGCCCTCTGTGCCGTTGGTTTCGGCGCGGCACCAGTCGCCGTTGCATTCCTTGATCTGCAGCACGACACCCGGCTCCAGCTTGGCGAGGATGGCGGCCGTGCCCTGCGGGTCGCGGCGCATGTTGACGTAGATATCCTTGCCCTTGCCGCGCATCCAGGGGGCCGCGACTGCAGTCCGGTCACCTGAGAGCAGGGCCTGGTTGACCCAGCCCTCGGTGCCCTCGGCATCGCGAACCCGCCGCCAGTTTTCGTATTCCTGGATGATCTCCATCGGCGTGCCGGACTTCATGTACATCCAGGAGACCGCATAGTCGGTGCTGGGGCCGATGCGGATATTGACCTTCCTCGACTTGAGGCTGACGAAACGCGGCAGCGGCAGGCCGCTCGGACCCTTGGCCGCGCCCTGCGCAAAACTCGGGGCGGTTGCAGATAGGGAGGCGACAAGTCCGAAGGAAAGAGCGATGAAGGAGCTGAGAATGGCGCGACGCATGTGTTTGGTTCCGGCTGAGCGATCTCGGGCTTTCGGGAACCTCGCGAGGTTTTGTTTGTCTTCGCTGACGGGTCTGGTAGAAAACGCCCTGGATGAACTGAATATCGCGCGACTTGGTTAAGGACCTCCTAAAGCAGGCCGCCTGAAAGTGGGTACCGGTTTCGGGATAACGGCAAGCGTCGAACAAAAACCTGAAGCGTGAGGCCCGGATACGTTCAGGTTTCGCGCTTCAAGGCGTCAGGCAGAGAGTTTCATGACGGCGAAGAAGAAACCCAAGGTCTATATCACCCGTAAGCTGCCGGATGCGGTGGAAACCCGCATGCGCGAGCTGTTCGAGGCCGAACTCAACATCGACGACACACCCCGTTCGCGCGACGAACTGGCAGCGGCGATGAAATCGGCCGACGTGCTGGTGCCGACCGTGACCGACCGCATCGACGAGGCGCTGATCGAGGAGGCCGGCCCGCAACTGAAGCTGATCGCCAGCTTCTCCAATGGCTTCGACCACATCGATGTCGATGCCGCCGCCCGGAAGGGCATCACCGTCACCAACACGCCGAACGTGCTGACCGAGGACACGGCCGACATGACCATGGCGCTGATCCTCGCCGTCAACCGCCGGCTTGCGGAGGGGGCACGCATCCTCACCGAAAAGCCCGGCGAGTGGACCGGCTGGAGCCCCACCTGGATGCTCGGCCGGCGGATCTGGGGCAAGCGCATCGGCATCGTCGGCATGGGCCGCATCGGCACCGCCGTCGCCCGCCGGGCCAAGGCCTTCGGCCTGTCGATCCATTACCACAACCGCAAGCGTGTCAGCGCGGCGACGGAAGAGGAGCTCGAGGCGACCTATTGGGACAGCCTTGACCAGATGCTTGCCCGTGTCGATATCGTCTCGGTCAATTGTCCCTCGACGCCGGCGACGTTCCATCTCCTGTCGGCGCGGCGCCTGGCGCTGATGCAGCCGGGCTCGATCATCGTCAACACCGCCCGCGGCGACATTATCGACGAGGCGGCGATGATCCAGCTTCTGCGTGACAACAAGATCGCCGGTGCCGGCCTCGACGTCTACCAGAACGAGCCGGCGGTAAACCCGAAACTCGTCAAGCTCGCCCATCAGGGCCGCGTCGTGCTGCTACCGCATATGGGCTCGGCAACGATCGAGGGCCGGATCGACATGGGCGACAAGGTGATCATCAACATCCGCACCTTCTTTGACGGCCACCGTCCGCCGAACCGGGTGCTTCCGGGCCGCAACTGATCAGTCGAGACGCTTCTGCATCTCGATGGAGGTGGTGCGGGTAAAGCCGGGATGGGCGTTTTCCGCCGTCTTGGCAAAGCCCCATCTTGCGAAGGTCGCGTGATTGCCGGCGAGTTCGATGCGGGTTTCGAGCCGCAGTGCCGGCAAGCCTTTTTCCCGCGCAATCTCCTCCGCGACCGAAAGCAGCCTGCGGCCGATGCCCTTGCCTTGGCTGGCCGGGGCGATGGCGAGCTTGCCGATATAAAGGAAGCGGGGCTCCGGCTTGCAGAAGACGCAGCCGATGAGCTTGCCACCTTCAATTGCCGCAAATGCGATCTCCTCGCGAGCCTTCTGCGCAAGCGAGGCGAGTGTCAGCCGATGTGCGGAAGAGGGCGGATCGATGACGTCGTCCATATAGGCGAAGGACGAAAGGATGAGGGCCAGGAGTTCGTCCCAGCGCCTGAAATCCTCGCCGATCCGGCTAATCTCGATCGCCACCGGCTCGCTCACTCGGCGGCGGCCTTGGCCGTGCGGCGCTTGTATTTGATTGTGTCGAAGCGGGCCGATAGCGAATCGTAGAGCATCAGCCGCCCGACCAGCGGTTCGCCGATGCCGGTCACCAGCTTGATCGCTTCCATGGCCATCAACGTACCGATGACGCCGGTAAGAGCGCCGACGACGCCGGTCTCGGCGCAGGACGGAATCAATCCCGTCGGAGGCTTTTCCGGAAAGAGATCGCGATAGCCGGGATAAAGGACACCGTCCGGGCCCGCCTCATAGGGTTTCATCACCGTCACCGACCCGTCGAAGCGGCCGACGGCACCTGTCACCAGCGGGATCCGGGTGATTTCCGCGGCATCCGCGGCTGCATAACGGGTATCGAAATTGTCGGAACCATCGATCAGCAGATCGAACAGGGCAAGCTTCCGGGCGGCCCATTCTGCGGAAAAGCGTTCCTCGAAATCGACCACACGGACATGCGGGTTGAGACGGGCGATTGCCTCGCGGGCGCTCCGCGTCTTCAGCTCGCCGATCGTGCCGGTATCGTGGATGACCTGCCGCTGCAGGTTGGAAAGGGAAACCCGGTCGTCGTCGATTATCCCGAGCGTGCCGATGCCGGCGGCCGCCAGGTATTCGAGGATCGGCGCGCCGAGCCCGCCGGCGCCGATCACCAGCACCCGGGCATTCTTCATCCGCTGCTGTCCCGCGCCGCCGATTTCCGGCAGCAGGATATGGCGGCGGTAGCGCTCGATCTCGTCTTGGCTCAGTTTTTCCGGGGTCAGGCTTTCCATGTCGCAACCATATCACCGGCTGCCAAGCCGCGTAAGATGGATTTCAATTGCCGATGCCACCATGCGCGACGGTAAAGAACTGTGCCCGGTCGGCCAGCGCGGAAAACATTCCCCGATCGGTGCCGGTCATGAAGGACTGGCCGCCGAGGCCGTGAACGAGATCGAACAGAGCGGCCCGCCGGCCTTCGTCGAGATGGGCGGCGATCTCGTCGAGCAGCAGGATCGGCGCGTAGCCGGTCATGTCGGCGGTCAGCCGCGCATGGGCAAGCACAAGGCCGATCAGCAGGGCCTTCTGTTCGCCGGTCGAGCAGCGCTCGGCCTCCATGTCCTTCTCGCGATGGCGAACCAGAAGGTCGGAACGGTGCGGACCGTCCAGTGTGCGGCCCGCTGCGGCATCGCGGCCGCGGCCATTGCGCAGCATCTCGAGATAAGCCTCTTCGAGATCGGCGGCCGGGCGATCCATCGCGCCGTCCATGAAACCTTCGAGCGTCAGGACCGGCGTCGGGAACGGCGTCTCGCCGGAATTCGCCGACAGTCTCCGCAGCAGGCCGAGCATTTCCTGCCGGGCAGCAGCCATGGCGATACCGAGGCCGGCCATCTGCGCCTCGATGGCCGACAGCCAGGAAGGATCGAAGCGGCCTTCCGAAAGCAGCCGGTTACGGCTTCTCATGGCGCGCTCGAAATCGCTCGCCCGGCGGCCGTGGGCAGGATCGAGCGACAGGACGAGTCGATCGAGGAAACGCCGCCGGTCGGAGGATCCGCCGGTGAACAGCCCGTCCATCGCCGGCGTCAGCCACAGCACGCTCAGGTGGTCGGTAAGCTCCTCGGTGGATTTGGCCGGCGTGCCGTTGATCCTGAGTTTTCGCGCGACGCTTTCGCCTTCGCCAAGCTCGATGCCGGTGCCGATAGAAACCTCGCCGTCCATGCCATCGACATCCGCAAAGATGGTGAACCCGCCGGCGGCGCCGACGCGGGTGACATCGGACAGCACGGCGCGGCGCAGGCCGCGGCCGGGCGACAGGAAGGAAACGGCTTCCAGCAGATTGGTCTTGCCCGCGCCGTTCTCGCCGGTCAGCACCACATGCCGCCCGTCGAGCGGCAGCGCCGCTTCCGCATAATTGCGGAAATCGGTGAGCTTCAGCCGGGAAAGGGAGGTTTTCTGCGCCATCGGGAATCTTAAGGTTTCGTGAAACAGGAGCTAAGGGCTCGAAGCCCGGATGGCAAGCTCTTGCTTGGAGCAGATCGATACCCCCTCGGCCCCCTGTTCGCCAACGTTCCGTGAGGTCTCCCGCCCCAAGGCCGGTTTCAATGCACTCTAATTTATAATTATTCAAAAACTGGAAGGCATGGCTAACAGGGCGTTAAAGCTTCACTCCTAGAAGTGCCTATGCACGCATACGCATCTCATATCCGGATGGCGTGTGGATCCCTTCAATCTCCGGAGACCACCATGAAAGACCAGAACCACAAAGCCGATCTCGCCGAGCGCCTTGAATTCATTGGCCTCGGCCAAGAGCAGCGCCGGTCTCTGGTCGAGATTCGGCCCCTCATCAAGGACACGATCGGCGGCGCGCTCGATGCTTTTTACCGCAAGGTGAAGAGCAACCCGCACACGGCCAAGTTTTTCTCCAACGATGCCCATATCGCCCATGCCAAGAGCCGCCAGGCTGCCCATTGGGAAGGCATCGCATCCGGCAAATACGACGGCGATTATGTGGACGCGGTGTCGGCGATCGGCCGCACCCATGCCCGGCTCGGTCTCGAACCACGCTGGTATATCGGCGGTTACGCCCTGGTCCTTGACGGCATCATCCGCGCCGTGGTCAGCCGGGAGATGAGTGGCTTCTTTCAGGAAAAGAAGGCGAAGGTGCTTTCCGAACATCTCTCCTCCGTCGTCAAGGCCGCCCTGCTGGACATGGACTACGCCATCTCGGTCTATCTCGATGCGCTGGGCGACCAGCGTAAGCAGGTCGAAGCCGAACGGGAAAAGGCCAAGGTCGAGCAGGACGCAGCGCTTGCGGCGCTCGAAGCGGCACTGACGAGCCTTGCCGGCGGCGACTTGACATCCGAACTCTGGCAGGAGTTGGCGCCGAACTTCGCCAGGCTGCAGCAGAATTACAACGCCTCGATTTCTGAACTCAACGCGGCGATGCGCGAGATCAGTAATTCGGTGGAACAGGTGCGCGCCGAAGCGGACGGCATTTCGTCGGCTACCGAAAACATGGCCAAGCGCACCGAACAACAGGCTTCCGCACTCGAACAGACGGCGGCGGCACTCGAAGAGATCACCACGATTTCCGGCCAGGCCGCGCAGCGGACCCGCGAAGTGCAGGTGATTGCGCGCGAATCCGCATCGGAGACGGTCCGCTCCGGCAAGGTGGTCGAAGAGGCGATCGCCGCCATGGGCGATATCGAGCAGTCCTCGCAGAAGATGACCCAGATCATCGGCGCGATCGACGAGATCGCCTTCCAGACCAACCTTCTGGCGCTGAACGCGGGCGTGGAAGCGGCCCGCGCGGGCGAACAGGGCAAGGGTTTTGCCGTCGTCGCGCAGGAAGTCCGCGAACTGGCGCAGCGCTCCGCCGCGGCCGCCAAGGAGATCAAGGAACTGATCGACCAGTCTTCGACGGACGTCCACCGTGGTGTCGAACTCGTCAACAAGACGGGGCAGGCGCTGGTCGGCATCGGCGATCGCGTGAAATCGATCGACGACCATATCGGCTCGATCGCCCGTTCGGCCCAGGAACAGGCATCCGGCATCGAGGAGATCAATTCCGCGATCCGCAGCATGGACCAGATCACCCAGCAGAACGCCGCGCTGATGGAAGAGACCAATGCCTCGACGCGGAGCCTCGTCGGCATCAGCGGCCGGCTGGCGTCGCTGCTCGGCCGCTTCAACACAAGGGCTGCGCGCGAGACCCGCACGGAGCGCCCGCGCCTGCGCGCCTGATCTTCGACCCGAAACATGGACCGGGCGGTTCCGGTCGGCTAGTGTGCGGGCTCCAAAAGGAGCCGCGACATGACCGATCCGACCCGTGACGAGGACCGCCCTTCCTATATCCGCCACTGGACCGAGGTGGAAAAGCCCCAGGAGAAACACTATCGCGGCGATGACGAGCTGATGGGCTTCGGCGCCGCGCTCGCCCGGCAGTTCGGCCTCACGCGGCTCGGCATTCATCACCATCGCCTGCCACCCGGCCGCCGCACCTCCTTTCCGCATGCAGAGGAACTCGAGGAAGAATTCATCTACGTGATCGAAGGCAATCCGGAGGTCTGGCTGGATGGCGAGGTCTATCCGCTGAAACCGGGCGACTCGGTCGGCTTCCCGGCCGGCACGGGGATTTCGCATACCTTCATCAATAACACGGATGCGGAAGTGCGCCTTCTGGTGGTCGGGGAGGCCAACAAGGGCGAAAACCGGCTTTTCTATCCGAAGAATCTCGACTTGAAAGCGATCCGCCCCGACTGGTGGGACGACGCACCGGAGCGGCCGCTCGGCCCCCATGACGGCATACCGGATAAGGTGCGGGCCTGGAAGGCCGAGAAGGCAGCAAAGGAAACCGGCGGTGAGTGACGAGGAAAGACTGATCAAGCTCGAGGAGCTTGCTGCCTACCAAACAAAGGTGATCGAGGAATTGTCCGACCAGCTCGCCGAGCAATGGAAGGTGATGGAACAGACGCGCGCCAAGCTCGACCGGCTGACCGAACGGTTCCTGTCGCTGGAGGAATCCTCGCTGGAAGCGCCTTCCATCACCAAGCCGCCGCATTATTGACAGTCCGGCTGCCGCTCGGGCAGCCTGGATCGTATTTGTCGTCTCGCCGGCAATCCAGAAATATTTCGGCTGGTTCGTGGCCCGCATGCCTTCGCCGACAAGATAAGCTGGTTTGACGGGCGTCAATCGGCATGCTGAAAATGCTGATAGAGAGGAAGGGGCCGGACCATCCCGGCCACTTCGACAGGCAGTTGCATGACCCTTCCGGAATTCACCCTCGCCGTCCTCCTGCTTCTCTGCACGCCGGGGCCGACCAATACGCTGATGGCGCTTGGCGGGTATGCGCGCGGCTGGCTGAAGGGCCTGCCCCTGATCGCCGGCGAACTCGGCGGTTATCTGCTGGTGATCGTGCCGATGGCAACCCTTGCGGCGCCTTTCTTCGATACCTATCCGCAGGCGCTGGTCTGGGCGAAGCTCGCGGCAGGCGTCTGGGTGCTCTATTTGGTGTATCGTTTATGGACGTCCGAAAAGCAGGCGAAGGAAGCGGTGGAGATTTCCATCCGCCAGGTCTTCGTCACCACGGTTTTGAACCCCAAGACGCTGATCATCGCGCTCGTCATCATGCCGCATGATGGCCTCACCGAACTCGCGCCCTGGCTTGCGCTGTTTGCCGGACTGGTGCTCCTGGCCGCCAATGGCTGGATCGCCTTCGGCAGCCTGATGCGGCGGACCGAGCGTTTCGAAGTGAAGCCGATCGCCGTGCGTCGCACCGCTGCCGCCTGCCTCGTGCTCTTCGCAATGATCCTCGCCAGCGCATCGATCCAGTCGCTGGCCTGAGATAGACGACCTCGACCCGAGTTGACGAATCAAGGCCGGCTCGGCATCTTGGCCCTTGCGTGGCCTGCGCCGAACCTCCCCGGACCTTCTCCAGCATGGTCCTGAAACGGAGGCAAAGGGACTTCAGTCTCGGGTCGCTATCTTGGTCCGACCGTTTCGGATGTGGTTGCTGGGGAACTCCGTCCGGGACGTGAAAGGCTCAAGATGACCCAGAACGGAAATTTCAAACGCCGTGTCCGTGCCCGTGCCGCAAAGACAGGCGAATCCTATACCGCAGCCCTCAGCCACCTCCGCGGCAGCGCACCAAGCGATCCGCCGCAGGCAAGATTTGTGCGTCTGGCGGTGGCCCAGACCACGCCCTATGTCGATCCTGGCAACGTTGCCGAGCTTCGTGCAAGCGGAGCGGAGATGCGGCGCCTGATGCGCGAGGCGCAGAAGGCGAGCGTCAGAATAATCCACTTTCCTGAAGGCGCGACCTGCTCTCCCAACAAGCGCATCATGTCTTCGACTGGCCGCGATCCGGTCGGGCCGTCCGACTGGACCCGGTTCGAATGGACGGTGCTGCGCGAGGAACTGGATGCCACGAGGGCACTGGCAGGTGAGCTTGGGCTCTTTGCAGTGATTGGCTCCGTGCACCGGCTCACCGAGCCGCATCGGCCGCATAACAGCCTCTATGTCATCTCCGACCGTGGAGAGCTGGTAACGCGTTACGACGAGCGGCTGTTGTCGAACACCAAGATCTCGTTCATGTACACGCCGGGCTCGACCCCGGTGATCTTCGAGGTCGATGGCGTCCGTTTCGGCTGTTCGCTCGGCATGGAGACGCACTTTCCCGAAATCTTCAGGGAATACGAGCAGCTCGACGTCGATTGCGTCCTGTTCTCGACCACCGGCGCAACGCCGGCCTTCGCAGCCGAGGCGCTGGGACATGCGGCGAGCAACCGCTACTGGGTGAGCTTCTCGGTCCTTGCCTATCCCGGTTTCATGCCGCCCTCCGGGATCGCCGCGCCGGGCGGCGAATGGGCGGCGCAATGCCCGGCGGATGCCATGCCCTCGTTTGCGATCGTCGATGTCGAGCACAATCCGGGAGAGATCGCCCGCCCTTGGAGGCGGAAGGCGCGGGCCGGCATCTATGAGCCGCATAGGGTGAGCGACCCGCGCAGCGGCGGCCGCGACACCTTCTAGGCGCCCAAAGAAAAAGCCGCTCGCAACGACTTGTTGCGAGCGGCTTCAAAGTGTCGGCATCAAGATGCTCAGCTATCGAAGAATTCCTTCATCCGAGCGAAGAAGCCCGTCGATTCCGGATTGTTCTCCTTCGAGGAGAGTTCCTCGAATTCCTGCAGCAGCTCGCGCTGCCGCTTGGTGAGCTTCTGCGGCGTTTCGATCTGGATCTGGATGTAGAGGTCGCCCGTCTGGCTGGAGCGCAATACCGGCATGCCCTTGCCCTTCAGGCGGAACTGCTTGCCCGGCTGCGTGCCTTCCGGCACGGTCACGCGGGACTTGGTTCCGTCGAGCGTCGCCACGTCGAACGTGCCGCCGAGGGCGGCCGTCGTCATGGAGATCGGGACGGCACAATAGAGATCGGCGCCGTCGCGCTGGAAGAACTGGTGCGGCTTCACCGACAGGAAGATGTAGAGGTCTCCTGCAGGCCCGCCGCGCGTGCCGGCCTCGCCTTCGCCCTGCAGGCGGATGCGGGTGCCGTCTTCGATGCCGGCCGGGATGTTGACCGACAGCGACCGCTCTTCGGTGACGCGGCCCTGGCCGTGGCACTTGGAGCAGGGATCGGTGATCGTCTGGCCGCGCCCGTGGCAGGTCGGGCAGGTGCGTTCGACCGAGAAGAAACCCTGGCTTGCGCGCACACGGCCGGAACCCTGGCAGGTGCCGCAGGTCTTCGGCTGTGTGCCCGGCTTGGCGCCCGAACCGGAACAGAGGTCGCAGGTGATCGAGGTCGGAACCCGGATCTGCGCCGTCTTGCCGGCAAACGCCTCTTCGAGGGTGATTTCCATATTGTAGCGAAGATCAGCCCCGCGTTCACGACCGCCGGAGGACCGGCGGGCGCGTCCGCCGCCCATCATTTCGCCAAAGATGTCTTCGAAGATATCGGAGAAGCCACCGGCGCCCGCGCCCGAGAAGCCGCCGCCACCGCCGCCCATTCCGCCGTGTTCGAAGGCGGCATGGCCGAAGCGGTCGTAGGCCGCCCGCTTCTGGGGATCCTTCAAGGTCTCGTAGGCTTCGCCGAGCTCCTTGAACTTCTTTTCGGCTTCTGCGTCGCCCGGATTCTTGTCGGGATGATATTTCATCGCGAGCTTGCGAAAGGCGCTTTTCAGCTCCTTCTCATCGGCGGTCTTGCCGACACCCAGCGTTTCGTAAAAGTCTGCTTTTGCCATGGAGGTAACCGGCTCCGGAAAGGATTCCGGCTGCACGATGGCAGCCGGATACTTCAGTCAACTATGGTCGAGGTCTGGCCATCAGGCAACCGGCGGATCAGGCGGACTTCTTGTCGTCCTTGACTTCCTCGTAGTCGGCATCGACGATATCGTCCTTGCCGCCCTCGGAACCTTCGCCGCCTTCGGCCTGCTGGGCCTCGTAGATGGCCTGACCAAGCTTCATCGACACTTCCATCAGGGTCTGCGTCTTCGCCTGGATGTCATCGGCATCCGGCTCGGAAACTTCGATGGCGGCCTTCAGCGAAGCGATCGCATCCTCGATCGCCTTGCGGTCGGTCTCGGAAACCTTGTCGCCATATTCCTTCACCGACTTTTCGGTCGAGTGAACGAGGCTTTCGGCCTGGTTCTTGGCTTCGACGCCGGCGCGGCGCTTCTTGTCGGCTTCGGCATTGGCCTCGGCATCCTTGACCATCTTCTCGATCTCCGCGTCGGAGAGACCGCCGGAAGCCTGGATGCGGATCTGCTGTTCCTTGCCGGTGCCCTTGTCCTTGGCCGAAACCTGGACGATGCCGTTGGCGTCGATGTCGAACGTGACTTCGATCTGCGGCATGCCGCGCGGCGACGGCGGCAGGCCGACGAGGTCGAACTGGCCGAGCAGCTTGTTGTCGGCAGCCATTTCGCGCTCGCCCTGGGACACGCGGATCGTCACGGCCTGCTGGTTGTCCTCGGCGGTCGAGAAGACCTGGGACTTCTTGGTCGGGATCGTCGTGTTGCGGTCGATGAGGCGGGTGAAGACGCCACCGAGCGTTTCGATGCCGAGCGACAGCGGGGTCACGTCGAGCAGCAGAACGTCCTTGACGTCACCCTGCAGAACGCCGGCCTGGATGGCGGCGCCGAGAGCGACGACTTCATCCGGGTTGACGCCCTTGTGCGGCTCCTTGCCGAACAGCTGCTTGACGACTTCCTGGACCTTCGGCATGCGGCTCATGCCGCCGACGAGAACCACTTCATCGATTTCGGCTGCAGTGACGCCGGCATCCTTGAGGGCTGCCTTGCACGGTGCGATGGTGCGCTGGACGAGATCGTCGACCAGGCTTTCGAACTTGGCGCGGGTCAGCTTCAGGGTCAGGTGCTTCGGACCGGAAGCGTCGGCCGTGATGAACGGCAGGTTGATTTCGGTCTGCTGCGAGGAGGAGAGTTCGATCTTGGCCTTTTCGGCAGCTTCCTTGAGGCGCTGCAGAGCGAGCTTGTCGTTCTTCAGGTCGATGCCGTTGTCCTTCTTGAACTCGGCTGCGAGATATTCGACGAGACGCATGTCGAAGTCTTCACCGCCGAGGAAGGTGTCGCCGTTGGTCGACTTCACTTCGAAGACGCCGTCGCCGATTTCGAGAACCGAGATGTCGAACGTGCCGCCGCCAAGGTCGTAGACGGCGATCGTCTTGCCGTCCTTCTTGTCGAGGCCGTAGGCGAGCGCGGCGGCTGTCGGCTCGTTGATGATGCGGAGAACTTCGAGGCCGGCGATGCGGCCTGCATCCTTGGTGGCCTGGCGCTGCGCGTCGTTGAAGTAGGCCGGAACGGTGATGACGGCCTTTTCGACCTTCTCACCAAGATAGGATTCGGCAGTTTCCTTCATCTTCTGAAGGATCATCGCGGAAATCTGTGCGGGGGAATAGTTCTTGCCCTGGGCCTTGACCCATGCATCGCCATTGTCACCCTTGACGATATCGAAAGGAACGAGGCCCTTGTCCTTTTCGACGGTCGGATCTTCGTAGCGGCGGCCGATAAGGCGCTTCACGGCGAAGAGGGTATTGGTGGGGTTGGTCACCGCCTGGCGCTTGGCCGGCTGGCCGACGAGGCGTTCGCCGTCATCGGAAAATGCGACCATGGAGGGCGTGGTACGCGCGCCTTCGGCGTTCTCGATCACCTTCGCATCTTTGCCGTCCATGATGGCGACGCAGGAGTTGGTGGTTCCGAGGTCGATGCCAATTACTTTTGCCATTTTCTTCTCTCTCCTTTAAGCGAACCATCGGAACCCCTCAAAGGCATTCCATTGACAGTTCCTCGACTGGGATGGTGCGCAGCATCGGCTGCGGTCATGCGGCGTATATAAGGACGGGTTTTTAGGACTGCAAGGCGAGAAATCGCCCGTATCCGAGCAAAAAGAAGACTTTGCCGAGCAATACTGCGAATACGCTTCACTGACCCATGATCAGGTCGAAAAGCGTGGTCTGTCGGGGCTGGCCTCCGGGGCCTGCAATGCCGACGTCGCCGGGCGGAACGGGGCCGCCGCCGATCGTTCCGGGAGGGACCGGAGCAGACGAATCATAGGGGCCGCGATACTGGCGATAGTCGCGGACCGGGACGTCGCCAGGCGGTATCGCGTCTCCCCGACGGCCGCGGTCGCCATAGATCTGCCGATTGTCGTAGACCTGTCTGTTGTCCCTGTTGTCGTATCCCTGGCTGTCGCCGTAGACCGGCCGCACGCGGGCGGGTTCCCGTTCGATCGAGGCAGAATCCTGGGCGGGAGGGCGCGGTGCCGGCGGGTAATCGGCGGGCGGTTCCGGAGCCTGGCGGGCCCCCGGCAGGATGCCGGAAATGATGTCGCCGATCGTCGTCGATGGTGAGTCCGGCTGGGCGGCAGGCGGCGGCAGATCGAGGCCGCGTCCGGTGCCGAACAGCGGCGTCGGCGTATAACCCTTCATCGCCGCCGTCATGTATTCCTTCCAGGCTTTTGCCGGCAGCCCGCCGCCGGTAACCTTTTTCATGAAGGCGCCGTCGTCGTTGCCGACCCAGATGCCGGTCGTCATGATGCTGGTATAACCGACGAACAGCGCATCGCGGAACGACTGGGTGGTGCCCGACTTGCCGGCTGCCTGCCAGCCGTCGATCTTCGCGGCCTTGCCGGTGCCCTCGTTGATGACGCGGTTCATCATGCCGTTCATCGTCGCCGCCACCGGCTCGCTGAGCACGCGCGGCGGGTTGGCGTAGTCGGCCTCGTAAAGCACCTTGCCGTCCGGATCGGTGATGCGCTTGACGATATGCGGGGTCGCCTTGTAGCCGCCGTTCATGAACGACGCATAGGCCGAGGTCAGCTCGACCAGCGAGACTTCCGAGGTGCCGAGCGCGATCGAGGCATTCGCCTGGATATCGGAATCGATGCCGAGCCGGTGGGCAAGGCTCACCACCTTGTCGGGGCCGACCTGCATGACGAGCTGTGCGGCGACCGTATTCAGCGACTGCGCGAAGGCCGAGGCGAGCGTCACGGGACCGCGGTACTTTTCGTCGAAATTTTCCGGCGACCAGTTGCCGATCTTGACCGGCGCGTCGTTGACCATCGAGTCCGGCCGGGCGCCGGCTTCGAGTGCCGAGGCATAGACGAAGGGCTTGAAAGCCGAACCCGGCTGGCGCTTGGCCTTGACGGCGCGATTGAACTGGCTCGTCGCATAATCGCGGCCGCCGACCAGCGCCCGGATCGCACCGGTCGCATCGACCGAGACGAGGGCTGCCTGAGAGGCGTTGAGCTTGCCGCCTTCCTTCTTGAGAACGTCGTTCAGCGACTTTTCGGCGGCGGCTTCGAGGCGCATGTCGAGCGTCGTTTCGACGGTCACGTCGACTTTCGGCTCGCCGATCAGGCTCTTCACCTCGTCGACAACCATGTCGGCGGCATAGTGCTGGGCGCCTGTCCAGTAGCTCTTCGCCTTTGCCGGCGGCTGCGACATGGCGGTCTTGAGGTCGCTGTCGGTGACATAACCTTCCTCGCGCATCGTGCCGAGCACGACCTGGGCGCGGGCCTCCGCCGCCTTCGGATCACGGGCGGGCGACAGGCGGGATGGGGCTTTCAGGAGACCGGCAAGCGTCGCCGCCTCGCCGAGGTTCACGTCGCGGGCAGACTTGTTGAAATACCGCCGGGAAGCAGCCTCCACGCCATAGGCGTTCGAACCGAAGAACACCCGGTTCAGATACATGGCGAGAATCTGGTCCTTGGTGAACTTGTGCTCCAGCCAGAAGGACAGCAGCACTTCCTGGATCTTGCGCTCGAACGTGCGGTCCGGCGACAGGAACAGGTTCTTGGCAAGCTGTTGGGTGATGGTCGAACCGCCCTGGATCGGCTGGCCGGTCAGATTGTTGACGAGGGCGCGCGCCAGGCCCAACGGGTCGACGCCGAAATGCGAATAGAAACGCCGGTCTTCGATGGCGATCACCGCCTGCGGCAGGTAGGGCGACATTTCCTCGAGCGCCAGGGCTTCGCCGCCGGTCGAGCCGCGATTGGCGACGACCGAGCCATCGACCGCGGTGATCTTCATGTTCGGCGGACGATCCGGGATCGACCAGGTGCTGGCGGCCGGCATCTTGGCGCCGTAATAGAGCACCAGCCCGCCAACGGCGATGCCGGCCCAGATGCCGAGCACGAAACACCAGTAGATCAATCTGCGCAGCGGCGCGAAGAACCCGCCGCCCTGGCGGCGGGCCGGAGCTTTTTTGTTGCGGGAGGGGCGGCCGCGTTCCGGCGGCTCGTCGCGGTCCTCGCTTTCGGCTTTCGATGGACGCCTGCCGGGCCGGCCGTTGCCCACGACCCGTTCGTCCGCGTCGAGGCGGAAATCGCTGCTCGGCCGCGAACCTTCGAAGGATGGTTCAACGCGTTTGTCTGATCTGCCTCTGGCTGCCATGGTGAGCCGGCATACCCCCGTTACGCGCCTGTCAAAACAGGCTGTTACTGAATGTCTGATCGCCCAAACCTTGGCTGGACTCTAAATGCGGCGATTTAAGGAGGCGTAAAGGAATGGTTTATCGGCCGATACTTCTTGAACCGGTTGACTTCCGTTTCTATTTATGAGAACAAATAGAGAACATTTGGAGGGTGCTGATGAGCAGAACCGAACAGGTGATCGAACGTGCCATGGCTGCGGTCGCGGCATCGAAGGCTCTGCGCGAGGCTGAAGCGCAGCGTCGGCGCGAGACGTTCCAGAAGATACAGATCGCCAGCCAGCGACGCCCGAATATTCCCAAAGGCATCCAGCTGCCGCTGGACCTTCATTGAAATGCCGCAACGCCCCGCAATGCCGGGCGTTGGCCTATGTCACAAAAGCTGCCCGAGACCGTATTCGACCTTAAAAAAATCCGATTCCTGATGGAACAAGGAGGTAAGATCCGCGTTACGACGGATTCCGCCTTGGAGGAGGGGAGGATATGCAGAAAATCGTCGAGGCAGTCGTCCGCAATGGCGACCAGCGTGTCCCGGTCGGGCTGGTCAGCGTCAAGCAGGCGCTCGAAATGCCTGAAAGGGGGACGCTGGAATTCAGCCATCCCGCCTACGAGGCTGGGAAGACGGATATCTTCGTCAACCGCGAAACCCTTTCAAAGCTGATGTGATCGCGGCAGGCGACGAGAACAGGCAGCATGATGGCAGCTCGAAACGCGAATTCGTGATTTCGGGTTCATCATGTTGCGGGTTACCTTGACGACTGCAACCACAGCGAAAGGAGAATGGCATGAAGACAGTTCTCATCATCGCCGCCATGCTCGGCCTGTCGTCCACCGCAGCTCTTGCGGAATGCGCCGGCCACAACGTCACGGCTTCCGCCGAGGTGGACAAGGAAGTCACCACGGCAAGCATCGCAGCTCCGAAAATGGACCCGCGCGAGGAAGCCGTCGTGCTGAAGCAGTCCGAAGGACAGGCTAAAGTCACCGAATAATCGCTTTGCCCGCGCCGGCTATGTCGGCGCGGATTTCATTTCCTTCCGATAGCCTGCCCCTTCAGATAAGGAGCCGGAGACGGAACCTCGCGTTCCGCTTGGGTGTTGTTTCCGAAAAGGAGACCTCCAATGACCAAAAAACCTCTCGCCGCCGGCTTTACCGGTGATGTCGCTGAAGAGACAGGCGTTGCCGCCCGCACGAAATCTGCCGTTCACCATGTCAAGGACGAGGCAGGCATGGTCGCCGCCCACGCCGTCGACCATCCGGCCGCTACCGGCTCGGCAATCGCCGTCGTTGGCCTGCTCGGCCTGGCGATAGGTTACATGCTCGGCATATCGTCCGCCTCCCGCGACCGTCGCCGGTATCGCTAGGATTCGGCGGAATACCCGCTTCCCTCGGAACCGAGGCGGGCCACAGCCGTTGGGTCTCTGACAGGAAAAGGAGGCTATCATGCCCAATCGAGATCCCATCCCGACACCGAGCCCTCAGCCGCGCGGGCCGACACCGGCAGGCGGAGTTCCAGATCGCACCCAGGAGAAGCCGCCATTGACGCCTGCACAGGATCCTGGCGACAGCAAGAACCCGCAGGACCCGACGCTCGATCCCGCCCTGATGCCGACTGGAGATCCGGCGGGTATGGCATAAGCCGTCGTTGAACCTTCATGCCTCGTCTGTGGACACCCGGTGGACCCGTATAGGTAGTAACCCGTAAGGGTCCACCCTTATATTACACCCGTCTATTATTGTTATTGCCAATTTATTAGCCAAGGCTCAGAATCCTTTCTCCTGTAGCTTGTAGACCTTTTTGTTCCTCGGGCGCCGACAAGGCCGGCGCAAGTCTGCCGCAATAGAAGGCCGCTGGCAATTATTCGGCCGCCGTTGCTGAGCAGGGCGAGGGGAATGGTCCGCCGGTCGGGCACCGTATGATCGGGAGGGTTATATGCCTACACAGATGGTTAGAAATCCTGTCAATCCCGACCAGCTCAGCTTGCTGCAGCAGGTCTTTGACCAGGCTTGCGCCGAACACCAGATCGACAAGGCGAGCCCCGATGCGGAGGCGCTCGCACTGATCCTGGTGAACTCCCTTCAAAAAGGCTCGGACGACAAGCAAAAGCTCTCGGCGCTCGCCGAGGCGCTGGCGAAAAGCCGATAGCTTCCTGCTTTAAACGAGGAACCTATCAGTCCTTCGACAGTTGAACGGTCTCTTGATCAACCCAAGGAGGCCGTAATGGCAGAACCCGTCAGAAACCTGAACACCCCCGTGAAGTCGGATACGCCCTCTTTCGATCACCAACCCAGCGAAAACGTTAATGCTCAGATTGCGACGCTTCGTTCCGAGATCGCCAACCTGCGCGAAATGCTTTCCGAAAAGACCGGTGCTGCCTATGGCAAGGTCGCCGAGCGCGCCGGTAGCGCTGCGCATTACGTACAGAACGAAGCGAGTTCGGTGGCCGGGACCATCCGCGAGCATCCCGCAGCCACGACGACGCTGTTCACCCTGATCGGCGCAATCGGCTTCGCTATTGGCTATGTGGTGGCGACCGCTTCGGCGGAAAGCAAACATGCCTGGTACGACCGCTATCTGAGCGGCCGCCTTTAAGCGGCATCGCCGCCTGAAACCGGATCCTGGCCGACATCGATCCAGATCGCTGCGGTCAGGTCCGCCATGCGGTCGGGGCTGATGCGCACGGCGGCATTGATGGCGCCGGCCGCAGGCACGACTTCTCCGAATTTCCGAAGCGACACGTCGCAATAGATCGGCATCGGCGAGGGCAGCCCGAACGGGCACACACCGCCGATGGGGTGGCCGGTGATGTCTGCCACCTCGTCACCGCCGAGCATGCGCGGCTTGGCGCCGAAGCGATCCCGGAATTTACGGTTGTCCAGGCGACTGGTTCCCGACATCACCACAAGCAGGGTGATGTCGCCGGCGCGCACGCAGATCGTCTTGGCAATCTGCTCGGGAGCCACCCCGTGAGCGGCGGCGGCAAGCGGCACCGTCGCCGAGCTTTCCTCGGTCATGATCACGAGGATATCGGGGGCGTTGGCGGCAAGGAAGGCGCGGACGGATTCGAGGCTCATGCCCTCAAACTGGCGCAGGATGGTGCCGGCCGCAAGAGGACGAAGAAGCCATGCGAAAATTGCAATGCTGCACTGCGATATCGTGACTGTTTTTTAAGCTTGGCTCCTTTATGTTCAATTCATCGACGGGCGCACTCCTCCTCCCAGCGCCCCCGATGGGACCGACAACACCTCCTCCTCCCAGTTGTTGGTCAGTTTCGGAGACCCGGCGCACCTCCTCCCGCGCCGGGTTTTCTGTTTTATGCCCATTGAAATTGCTGGCAATTTTGCCTCTCCGGGCAAGCCTTAATTTTCCCGATCTTGACCTTTTTGAGCGAAGCCATTATCTGGTTCGCCATCGATATTTGTTTGATAGCCAGCACTATGCGCCTCGCGGCGTTTGCGACGATCTCTCTTCAAATACGAAACTTCAACGTTCCAAGCACCTAGCGTGGAATAGTCGGTCATATTTGCAAGGGAAAGGCATCGTTATGGCTACCGGTACTGTTAAGTGGTTCAACGCAACCAAGGGCTACGGCTTCATTCAGCCTGACGACGGTTCGCAGGACGTTTTCGTTCACATCTCTGCTGTTGAGCGCGCCGGTCTCGGCCAGCTCAAGGACGGTCAGAAGATCTCCTACGAACTCGTCAGCGACAAGCGTTCTGGCAAGGTTTCTGCAGACCGCCTCCAGGGCGCATGATCTGCTGAAGACTTTAAGTCTTGAGATTGCGAAAGGCCGGCTCGTCCGGCCTTTCTGCTTTTTGGAACGAGGGTTCTTCCGTCTAGAACGATTCTAAGGTGACCCCTTGTAAACGGAAACGGCAGCTCCCATGTAGGGATCAATAGCGTTTCCGACGCACCGCATGCTCGGGGCTCCAAAAGCTTCAGCGAGCATGTGCGTTACGGCAAATACGGGCGACCGTGCCGTCTTGAGGCGGTTTTCATATCTGCGTTAACGGAATGTTTACTCAGCCGAGGGACGATGATCGCTAGAGCCGCAGGGATCTGAAAAGGTCGGAAGCGGCCGCGTCGGAAATGCTTGTCCCATTTAGAGTGACCACGGATGTACTGGCACCAATGAATGGGAGTGGAAAGGTCGGGCTTGCCCCGGCCTTTTTGTTTTTTAGGGGCCTGACGCCGAGACGCGTCAGGCCCTTTCAGTTTCAGGCCCTGTTTCAGGCGAAAGGTCAGTCAGCCAGCGCCGCGATGATGCGCGCCCACGAGCGGATACCCTTGTGGAAGGAGCGCAGGTCGTATTTTTCATTCGGCGAGTGGATGCGGTCGTCGCTGAGGCCGAAGCCGACGAGCAGCGATTCCATGCCGAGGGTCTTCTGGAAATCGCCGACGATCGGGATCGAGCCTCCGACTCCGACAACCAGAGCCGGCTTCGGCCACTCCTCGGAAAGCGCCGTCTTCGCCTTGGTGAGCACTGGTGAATCGTAACCGAGCTGGATCGCCGGCGAGCCGCCATGCGTCAGGAATTCCACCGAGCAGTCAGCGGGGATCTTCGAGCGCACATAGGCGCGAAAACTCTCGCGGATCTTCTCCGGATCCTGGCCTCCGACCAGACGGCAGGACACTTTGGCCGAGGCCTTCGAGGCGATGACGGTCTTGAAGCCCTGGCCCTCGTAACCGCCGCTGATGCCGTTGAATTCGCAGGTCGGCCGCGCCCAGAGCAGTTCGAGCAGCGAACGGCCCTTTTCGCCGGCCAATTCAGACAAGCCCACCTCGCCAAGGAAATCGCCGCGGCCGCTGGCCAGGCTTTCCCAGGCCGCCTTGATGTTGGACGGTGTCTCCTCGACGCCATCATAGAAGCCTTCGAGCGTCACGCGGCCGGTATCGTCGTGCAGGCCGGCGAGGATTTTCGACAGGATCTGGATCGGGTTCGCCGCAGCGCCGCCGTACATGCCGGAATGAAGGTCGCGATTGGCGGCGGTGACGATGACTTCCTCGCCGACCAGGCCGCGCAGCGACGCGGTGATCGCCGGCGTATCCGCGTCCCACATGCCGGTATCGCACACGAGTGCGTAATCGGCCTTCAGTTCGGCGGCATTGGCATCGAGGAAGGGCGTGAGCGACGGGGAGCCGGATTCTTCCTCGCCTTCGAAGAGGATTGTGACGCGCACCGGCAGCGAGCCATGGACATCCTTGTAGGCCCTGCAGGCTTCGACGAAGGTCATCAGCTGTCCCTTGTCGTCGGCAACGCCGCGGCCCGTTAGCACCTTGCGACCGGCACCGAGTTCCTTGACCTTGGGATCGAAGGGATCGTCCTCCCAGAGCTCGATCGGATCGATCGGCTGGACGTCGTAGTGGCCATAGAACAGTACGTGCGGCGCGTCGGTGCTGGCGCCCGGATGATGGCCGACGACCATCGGATGGCCGGTCGTATCGCGAACCGACGCGTCGAAGCCGAGATCCTTCAGTTCGGCCACCAGCCACTCGGCTGCCTTGCGGCAATCCGGCTTGAAGGCCGGGTCGGTGGAGATCGACTTGATGCGGACGAGGCCGAACAGGCGATCGAGGCTTGCGGGAAGGTTTTGGTCGGCGCGGTCGAGGACGGAGGAAAGATCGGTCATGGGAAATCCTGTCTTTGAAATGCGGACCTCGAGGCCAGGAGGCAAGCGGCCCGTCGTTTCGAATGCCCGACCTTGTTAGCAAGTCCGGGACGGCGGAGACAATGGCAAAGACACGGAGGCCGTTGGCTTCAGATCTTGCGGGCGTTTTCGACGATCATCCGCATGTATTCGATCATCAGTTCGCGCTCGAAGCGGCGAAAGCCTGAAAAAAGTGCTGCATCCGCTTCGGATGCCGCTTCGACGGCCTGGACTTCCAGCTCGCGGCCGAGCGAGGTCAGCGTGATGATCTGTGCCCGGCGGTCGTTCGGATGGGGGGTGCGCTGGATGAGGCCGTCCCGCTCCATGCGGGCAAGCGTGTTGGCGAGCGTCGCCTGCTCGACCTCCAGCTTGTCGAGGAGCTGCTTCTGCGTGAGGCCGTCTTCCTGCCAGAGTTCGAGCAGGACGGGAAACTGGCCGGGAGAAAAGCCAAGCACCATGGCCCGCTTCTGCAAGGAGCGCGCAAAGCCTTTGGCGAGTTGGCCCGCCAGGTAAGTCGCCGAATGCGAGCGGTCGAATCCCATGGCTTGGTCTTCATCCCTCCCTGAACGAGCCCGTTTGCGAGCAATATCTGCCAGATATATCGCACGCCATGCTTTCGCCAAGCCTGTGCGAAGACGGGGGAAATGACAAGTCTTTCCTGCGAAAGGGCAATAAAAAACCGCCACGGCAGGGAGGGGACAGCCGTGGCGGTTCTGATGGAAGGACAAAGGCCCGGAGAGGGGGATAGGCCTTTGTCCGGTCTGGTTCGGCGGGGGACAGGCCGGCTGCCAGACTGCGGCGTGATCAATCGCCGGTGATACTGAAATGTGGGGCCGAACGCCGGTTTTCAAGCCATGCGCATATTACAAATCGGTAACGTTCCGGTGAGGCGCAGCGGGTCGCTGGGGCTCAAGTTTTCGTGGACGGATGAAGTGCCCCACGCTATTCCTTGCGCCATGAAAAAAGGCGATCATCTTTTCCTTATCGACGGTTCCGGCTTCATTTTCCGCGCCTTCCACGCGTTGCCGCCGCTCACCCGCAAATCCGACGGCCTGCCGGTCGGCGCCGTCTCCGGCTTCTGCAACATGCTGTGGAAGCTCTTGACCGACGCGCGCGACACCTCGGTCGGCGTGACGCCCAGCCATTTCGCGGTCATCTTCGACTATTCGGCCAAAACCTTCCGCAAGGAACTCTACGATGCCTACAAGGCGAACCGTTCGGCGCCGCCGGATGAGCTGATCCCGCAATTCGGTCTGATCCGCCAGGCGACCCGCGCCTTCAACCTGCCCTGCATCGAGACCGAAGGTTTCGAGGCCGACGACATCATCGCGACCTACGCCCGCCAGGCGGAAGCGACCGGCGCCGACGTGACCATCGTCTCGTCCGACAAGGACCTGATGCAGCTCGTGACGCCGAACGTCCACATGTACGACAGCATGAAGGACAAGCAGATCGGCATTCCCGACGTCATCGAGAAATGGGGCGTGCCGCCGGAGAAGATGATCGACCTGCAGGCGATGGTCGGCGATTCGGTTGACAACGTGCCGGGCATTCCGGGCATCGGCCCGAAGACGGCGGCCCAGCTTCTCGAGGAATTCGGCGATCTCGACACGCTGCTTGCCCGCGCCGGCGAGATCAAGCAGGTGAAGCGCCGCGAGAACATCGTCGCCAATGCCGATCTGGCCCGCCTGTCCCGCCGGCTGGTGTCGCTGCGGCTCGACGTGCCGCTGGATCTGGATCTCGACGCATTGGTGCTGGAGCCTCAGGATGGCCCGAAACTGGTCGCCTTCCTGAAGACGATGGAGTTCGGCACGCTGACGCGCCGTGTCGCTGCTGCCTGCAACTGCGATGCCGATGCCATCGAACCTGCCGTCGTGAATGTCGAATGGGGCCAGGCCGCCCGCGGCCCGGATCTCGATGCCGGCGGTGCGGCAGCGGTCGATACCGGCGAGGCAGCGGCAGAAGCGCCTGCCAATCCGGCCAAGGCGCCGGTCGCCAAGGGCACCGGTGAAGCCACGCCTTCGGAATTTGCCAAGACCCGCATAGACGCCTTTGCCAACGCGAAGCTCGATCCGAGCTGCTACGTGACCATCCGCGACCTCACAGTGCTGGACGACTGGATCAAGGCCGCGCGGGAAACCGGCCTCGTCGCCTTCGATACGGAAACCACGTCGCTCGATCCGATGCAGGCGGAACTGGTCGGCTTTTCGCTGGCGCTTGCGGACAATATTGCCAGCCCGTCCGGCCTTGAAGTCCGCGCGGCCTATGTGCCGCTCATCCACAAGACCGGCGTCGGCGATCTGCTCGGCGGCGGACTTGCCGAAAACCAGATTCCGACACGCGAAGCGCTGGCGCGCCTGAAGCCGCTGCTGGAGGACCCATCGGTCCTGAAAGTGGCGCAGAATATGAAGTTCGATTACCTGCTGATGCGGCGCCACGGCATCACCGTCGAGGGTTACGACGACACGATGCTGATGTCCTACGTGCTGGAGGCGGGCAAGGCGAACCACGGCATGGATGCGCTGTCCGAGCGCTGGCTGAATCACAAGCCGATCACTTTCAAGGAAGTTGCCGGCAGCGGCAAGGCGGGCGTCACCTTCGATTTCGTCGATATCGACAAGGCGACCGCCTATGCGGCGGAAGACGCCGACGTGACGCTGCGCCTGTGGATGGTGCTGAAACCCCAGCTGACGGCCGCGGGCCTGACGCGCATCTACGAGCGGCTGGAGCGGCCGCTGGTCTCCGTGCTCGCCCGCATGGAAGAACGCGGCATCACCATCGACCGGCAGATCCTCTCCAGGCTTTCCGGCGAGCTCGCCCAGCGGGCCGCCGCCTTCGAAGACGAGATCTACGAACTGGCGGGGGAAAAATTCACCATCGGTTCGCCGAAGCAGCTCGGCGACATCCTGTTCGGCAAGATGGGCCTGCCTGGCGGCGCCAAGACCAAGACCGGCCAGTGGTCGACCTCGGCCAGCGTGTTGGAAGACTTGGCCGCCGAAGGTCATCCCCTGCCGCGCAAGATCGTAGACTGGCGCCAGCTCACCAAGCTGAAATCCACCTATACGGATGCGCTGCCGGGTTACGTCCATCCCGAGACGAAGCGGGTCCACACCTCCTATGCGCTGGCCTCGACGACGACCGGCCGCCTGTCTTCCTCCGAGCCGAACCTGCAGAACATTCCCGTGCGCACGGCGGAAGGCCGCAAGATCCGCACCGCCTTCATCACGACGCCCGGCCACAAGCTGGTCTCGGCAGACTACAGCCAGATCGAGCTGCGCGTGCTCGCCCATGTTGCCGACATTCCGCAGCTGCGCCAGGCGTTTGCAGATGGGATCGACATTCACGCGATGACGGCTTCGGAAATGTTCGGCGTGCCGGTGGAAGGCATGCCGAGCGAAGTGCGCCGCCGCGCCAAGGCGATCAACTTCGGCATCATCTACGGCATTTCCGCCTTCGGGCTCGCCAACCAGCTGTCGATCGAACGTTCGGAAGCGGGCGATTACATCAAGAAGTATTTCGAGCGCTTCCCGGGCATTCGCGACTACATGGAAAGCACCAAGACCTTCGCCCGCGAGAACGGTTACGTCGAGACGATCTTCGGCCGCCGGGCGCATTATCCGGATATCAAGTCCTCCAACCCTTCGCTGCGCGCTTTCAACGAACGCGCGTCGATCAATGCACCCATCCAGGGTTCGGCCGCCGATATCATCCGCCGCGCCATGGCGAAGATGGAGCCGGCGCTCGAAGCGGCCGGACTGAACGGAAGAGCCCGCATGCTGCTTCAGGTGCATGACGAACTGATCTTCGAGGTCGAGGACGAGGCGATCGACAAGACCTTGCCGGTGATCATCTCGACCATGGAACACGCGGCCATGCCGGCGATCTCGATGCGGGTGCCGCTGAAGGTCGATGCTCGCGCCGCCAGCAATTGGGACGAAGCGCATTGAGCCTAAGGCTCAGTGCTCCTGCGGATAGAGAGACAGAAGTGCGGTCGAAAGCAGCTCGTCGGCATAGGTGCAGGCGGTAAGCCGCGCATCGTCCGGCATGTTCATCTCGTGACAACGCTGGTGCACGGCTTCGAGAACGAGGCTGCTGATTCCGCGGGCATATTCGACATCCGCATTTTTGGACGTGTCCATGGCAAGCGCCAATGCCGTCATGGAGACGATTTCCAGAACAACGACGCGCGCTTCCAGATCGATGGCGGTTGCCCCATCGGGATGTTGCCCTTCGCGCGGCTTGCTCTGGCTCATGATTTTTCCTTTCCTAATATAAGAAAAGACACATAGAGCCGGATCAGGGACTTTAAAGAACGATCGAACGTTTTTCGCTAGCCAATCGAGTGGCTCGCAAAGCAGCCGTTGAGGGCCTCGACCAGGGCCCTGCCGGCGTCTTCGAGCGATCCGCTATTGTCGATCGTCACGACACGGTAGTCGCCGGTCACGGCAAGCGAGCTGCGTTCGAGACGCCGAAGTATCTCCTCGCGGGTTTCCCGTCCGCGCGCTTCGAGCCGGGCCGCCAACACGTCCAGGCTGGCGGTGATGTTGATAACCACCAGCGACGGATAGGTATCCTTGAACCGGGGGAGCGCTGAACGCGAGCCGTTGGCGACGACCACCAGGCCTTTCGCGATGGCCTCTTTCGTCTCGACGGGGATGCCGTATCGCAGACCGTGGGCTCCCCAGGAGACGGCAAAACGGCCGGCCTGATCCAGGGCTTCGAATTCCGCTTCGGAAACGCCGTCATGGTCTTCACCCCCGGCGGCGGCATCGCGGGTGATAATCCGCCGTGCAAAGACGACGTCATCGCGCCCCTCAAAATGCCGGGCGGCATAGGCCATCAGCGTGTCCTTGCCGGCCCCGCTCGGGCCGACGACCGCGACCATGCAGCCGCCTTGCTGCCGTTCCGTTGCTGTCGGCCTAGCGTCCATCAGGCGACCCGCCGGCCTTCCCGCCAGACGGCGCGGGAGACGGGAACCCCCTCTTCGTGATGGACGCGGACGATATCGGCGCGCAGGCCGGCCGCGATCCGGCCCCGGTCGTCGAGGCTGACGGTGCGGGCAGGGGTCGAGGTGACCATGGCGAGCGCCTTCGGCAGCGAGATGCTCTCCACCTCTGCGGCAAGCACGAACGGCGCGTGCAGCAGGCTGAGCGGCACGTAATCGGAAGAGAGCACGTCGAGCACGCCGCGTTCAGCGAGATCGCGGGCGGCGATATTGCCGGAATGCGATTTGCCGCGAACGATGTTCGGCGCCCCCATCAGCACGCTCATGCCCGCTCCGTGCGAGGCCTTGGCGGCATCGAAGCTGGTCGGGAATTCCGCCAGCCGCACACCGTTGTCGATCGCCTCGTCCACATGGGAGAGCGTCGCGTCGTCATGGCTTGCGACAGTAATCCGACGCTCGGCGCAGACCTTGGAGATCGCGACACGGTGCGGCGTCGCGTTGCGTGCCGATTCTCCCTGGCGTTTGGCCACGAAGGCGGCGAATGCCTCGTCGCTGAGGCCGCGCTTCTTCTGGTAATAGAGCGTGTACTGATCCATCGTCTGGAACTGCCGCTGGCCCGGCGCGTGATCCATCAGCGAGACGAGCCGCACATGCGGATCGTTCTCGAAGTCGGCGAAATGCTCCATGCAATTGTCGGCGGAGACCTCGCAGCGCAGGTGCAGGAAATGTTCGGAGCGCAGGCGGCCGTCCGCGCCCGCGGCGGCAATCGCATCCGCCATGGCGCGCATCTCGCCATTCGCAAAGCCGCCGTCCTCGTCGGCGCCCATGCGCAGGCAGTCGAAGACGGTGGTGATGCCGGACGTGGCAATCTGCGCGTCATGGGCCTGGATCGCCGCCGTGGTGTTCCAGCGCACGCCCGGACGCGGCGAATAATGCTGCTCCAGATGGTCGGTATGGAGTTCGACCAGGCCGGGGATCAGGTAGTCGCCCTCGAAATCCTCGCCGGTATGGACATTGCCTTCCGAGATATCGGTGATCTTGCCGTTCCGGATCTGGACGGAACCGGAGATCACGCTGTCCTCGAGCACGATGCGGGCATTGGTGAGCACGAGTTCGGCGGTCATGATGCGGTCTTTCTGTTTTCGAAGGCGGACGCCAGCGGAAGCCAGCTATGGGCGATGAAGGGTGCGCCGCGCTCGGGTTCGACGAAAATGGCGAGGCCATCGATCGTCAGCGGCGCATTGGCGAAATCGGCGAAACGGCGGTCCAGCTCGCGACGCATGACGGGCGCCTGTTCCGTGGGGACCTGCCCCGTCAACGTCATGTGAAAACGGAACTCGTCCATGACATAAGGGTAACCCCAGCGATCGAGATTGGCGCGCTGGGCAGAGCTTAGCATATCAGGTTTACGCCGTGCGATGTCGGCCTCCGACAGCGGCGCGCGAAAATGTTCGAACTCCTCGACGACGCGGCCGGCGTAATGCTGGAGCTCTGGGTAAATCGTATCGGGAACGAGAGCGAAGAACCGCCCCAGCTGGCCGACAATCACGTTCGGGATATCGAAGACCGGCGTCTCTTCCGCAAACCGTTCGGCGGCATGGATCAACTGGGCTTCCGTCCGGTCGGGATGCAGTTCGAACGGCGCCTTGAGCGTCGCGTGAAAGGCGTAGCGGCGCGGATCGGCGGTCAGTTCGTGGACGGTGTCGCGGGGCAGGCCTTCGACATCGGGCGTCGGAAACGCCTCGCCGGTAAAGGCGTCGCGGCCGAGCCAACGCGCTGCCGCCTTCGTCAGCGGATGGTTTTCGGCGGGCGAAAAATAGAGAGCGTAGCGCAAAATGGGATTCCGGAATCAGGAGAAGGCCGGCCGACCTTACCTGTCTGCCGGCCCGCGAAACAGGACCCTCGGCTAAAAGATTTCCATGACAGAATGATGATAATCAGGCCTGTCAGTGGCCCTTTTTGCCCATGACGCGCGAACGCAGCGCGTTGGAGAGGTTGTCGAAGACGAAGACCACCAGAAGGATCAGCAGGACCATGTAAGCGACCTTGTCCCAGTCGGCATTGGTCTTCATGGATTCGAGCAGCTTGAGGCCGATACCGCCCGCACCGACGGCGCCGATCGCGGTTGCCGAACGGGTGTTGGACTCCCAGAAATACAGCGATTGCGAGATGAAGATCGGCAGGACCTGCGGCACGACGCCATAGCGCTGCACGATGACCGGTGCCGCACCCACCGACTTGACGCCCTCGCGCTGCTTGTCATCGACATTCTCCAGCGCTTCCGAATAGACCTTGCCGAGCGCGCCGGTATCCGTGAAGAAAATCGCGGCAATGCCGGGCAGCGGCCCCGGCCCGAAGGCGCGGGTGAAGAACAGCGCCCAGATCAGCATGTCGATGGAGCGCAGGAAGTCGAAAAAGCGCTTCATGCCCCAGTTGAGCGGTCGGCTCGTCGTGATGTTGCGTGCCGCGACGAAGGCAAGCGGGAAGGCGATGATGGTGGCAAACAGCGTGCCGACAAAGGCCATGACCAGCGTCTGCATCAGCTTGGAGAGAATATCGCCATGCTGCCAGCTGCTATTGTTGAGAAAGTTGTCGAGCGCCAGCGAGGCATTGGACTGGGCGGGGTCGATCCGCTCGCCGAAGAGCATCAGCCCGGCGACGCTGGTGACGCTGCGGCCCCAGAACGGCGATTGCGTGTCGAAGAAGAAATTTGCCCAGCCGAGAAAACGCCGCTGCACATAGACCTGGCTGTTGCGGATTTCCGCCTGGCCAGCAAAGCCGAAATGGACATTGACCTTGTTGCCGTCCTGTATCATCCGCGCCGGCGCACCGGCCGGCAGGATCGCCTGGTCTCCTTTGATCGCTACGGGATAGAGTTTGCCGTCGATATAGACGTCGACCTGGCTCGGGGTGACGTCGAGCCGGTCGTCGCTACCGAAGATCACCGTGTAGCCGCCATTGGAGGTCGGCTTCAGCCAGTCGATCGCCGCACCCTCCGGATATTGCCCGCGGCTCGTCCATTGCGGGACGACCTGACCGTTCTGGAAGCGCAGGCGGGGCTGGGCGCGCCATGAATACCAGTCCTGCAGGTAGATCGCCGCGCGATCCCAGTTGCCGTTGGCGAAGGTCGGAATGACGTTGAAGAAGGAGAAGCAGAACGCGAGGTAGACGAAGACTGCGACGGCCGCGATCGCAAGGCCCCAGCGCTGCATGAAGCTGCGGTGAAAGATTTCCGGATAGGTGCGAAGCAGGCGTTCGCGATCGGCGGCATTGACGGCGAGATTGGACATCAGGCAGCTCCACGGCCGAATTCGAACGATTGCTTGCCGATCAGCCGGCGGCGCAGCCAGGCCGAGAACTGGTCGACGCAGATGACCGTAATCAGAAGAAGAATGATGATCGCATAGGTCTTGGCGGCATGGTCGCGGCCGATCGACAGGCTGAACACTTCGCCGATGCCGCCGCCGCCGACGGCGCCGATGATCGTCGAGGCGCGCACATTGATTTCGGTGCGCAGCAGCGTGTAGGAGACGAAATTCGGCAGGACCTGCGGCAGGATCGCGAAGCGGACGCGCTCCAGCCAGCTGGCGCCCGAAGCGCGCAGACCCTCGTCCGGCTTCATGTCGGCATTCTCGACCACTTCGAAGAACAGCTTTCCGAGCGCCCCGACGGTGTGGACCGACACGGCGATGATCGCCGCGATCGGACCGATCGACAGGATCGCTGCCAAAAGGCCTGCGACGACGATTTCCGGAAAGGCGCGCAGGATTTCCATGATGCGCCGCACCACCCAGCGCGTGAGACCGGCGCCGACGAGATTGGTGGAGGCGAAGAAGCAGAGAAGGAAGGCGCCCGTGGCGCCGAGTATGGTCGAAACGATGGCGATGTTGATGGTGATTGCCAGCTGGTAGAAGAAGTTCGGGATATAGAAACTGTCGGTGATCCAGACGCGATCGCTCGTATAGTCGAACTTGATCGACCCGTCGGCATAGGGCGACGGCAGGTCGAACATGGCGCGGAAGATCTCCAGCGGGCTGTTCGGCACGAAGCTCTTCAGGAAATCGAATAAATAGGGAAGGCGTTCGAAGAACTTGCCGGAATTGGCTTCGTTGGCGAAATCCAGCGACGCTCCGAGCACGACCAGGAAAACGATGATGGAGACGACGGTATAGATCCGCCGGGTCCGCACCTGTTGCTGATAATGGTCGAGGATGGTGCGGGAGCTTTCCTGCAGCCCGCTGAGCTGAGCGGGTCCGGCCACGTGCGCCATTCGGGGTATCCTTGTTGAACGAGCGGCGGCACCGTCATGGCGCCGCCGCAGGAAGAATGTTCGGGCAGTATCAGCCGCCGATGACGGCCTTACGAGCGTCGATGATGGTCTGGTAGAACTTCTGGTCGACCGGCGACCAGTCGACGTAACCGCCGCCCGTGAAGCTCTCGAAGCAAGATTTGTCCTTCTTCGGCAGCTCGGCGAAGTAGGCGGTCACCTTCTTCTTCATGTCGTCCGAAAGTTTGTTGGAAACCATCAGCGGGCCGTTCGGGATGAGCGGCGATTTCCAGACCTGGACGATGTCGTCCATGTCGAGCAGGCCCTTGGAGACCATGATGCGCAGGTTGCCGGACGAGTACCCCTGCGCCCAGTCGCCGACGGCCGAGCCGAAGGTGGTGCCGACGTCGAACTTCTTGTCGAGAACGCCGAGAACGAGGTTCTCATGGCCGCCGCCGAAGCCGGTTTCGGAGAAGTACTGCTTGACCGGCATGCCGATGTCCTTCGGCAGGGCGACGTTCGGCACGAGGTAGCCGGAGGTCGAGTCCGGATCGGCGAAGCCGATCTTCTTGCCCTTGGCGTCGGCGAGCGTCTTGATGCCCGAATCCTTGCGGGCAACCATGATCGAGTAATAGCCGGTCGAACCGTCGGCCTGCTTGGTGGTCAGGACCGGGGTAACGGCGTTTGGGTCCTTGATGTAGATCGCGGCATAGGAAGCCGCGCCCATGACGGCGAGGTCGATCGTGCCGCCGAGCAGGCCCTGGATGACGCCGTTATAGTTCGGCGACGGGAACAGCTTGACGTCCGAAGCGCCGGTCGCGGCGATCAGGCCCGGCTTGACGCATTCGGTGCGGCGGACCTGGTCGGCTTCGTTTTCGCCGCCGTCGAGGCCGATGCGCAGAACCGGTGCGCTCTGGGCGTGGGCCTGGCCGGCAACGGCGGCGATGGCGATCGTCGCCATCAGGATCTTGCGGAATGCAGACATGGAAGTCTCCTTTGGTGATTGGGGTGGTCAACCCGGAAAGGGCGTCAGTCTTCCGGCCGCGGGTCGCAGCCGGAAACGGGTCAGCGCATGGCGGCGGCTTCGGTCACCATGCCGGATGTGTCGATCGCGGCCGGAGCCCCGCCGCGGCGGGTGGCGGCAAGGCTGGTCGATGTCATGGTCTCGTCGATCCCGGCGCCATCCTTGTCGGAACCGTAGATCTCGCGCACCGCATTGGCATTGAGCTGCTGCGGCGGGCCGTCGAAGACGACGCGGCCGCCCGCCATGCCGATGATCCGCTCGCAATAGCTGCGGGCCGTATCGAGCGTATGCAGATTGGTGATGACCGTGATGCCTTCGCGTTCGTTGATGTCGCGCAGCGCATCCATGACGATCTTGGCGTTGAGCGGATCGAGCGAGGCGATCGGCTCGTCGGCAAGCATCATTTTCGGTGCCTGCACGAGGGCCCGGGCAATCGCCACACGCTGCTGCTGGCCGCCCGACAATGTTCCGGCCGCCTGCAGCGCCGTCTGTTCGATGCCGAGCCGCTCGAGCGCCGCCATCGCCATGACGCGCTCGTCACGGCTGAAGATCTTCAGCAGGCTCATCGTCGTCGAGCGGTGATTGAGACGGCCGAGCAGCACGTTGGTCATCACGTCGAGGCGCGGCACCAGGTTGAACTGCTGGAAGATCATCGCGCAGTCGCGCTGCCAGTTGCGCAGCGCCCGGCCCTTGAGGGAAGAGACCTCGGAGCCGTTGAAATGGATGGAGCCGGAACTCGGCTCCTGCAGGCGGTTGATCATGCGCAGCAGGGTCGACTTGCCGGCGCCGGAGCGCCCGATGATGCCGACCATCTGGCCCTGGGGAATCTCGACGTTCACGGCGCTCACCGCGATACGATCGCCGAAACGGCGGGTGATGTCCCTCAATTCGAACTTCATGCTCTCTCGCCAATTCAGCTTTTTTCTGAGAGCTCGATAGCGATGGTTGATGAAGTCTGAATGTCGGATTTATGTCGGATTTATTATATTCCGGAAGCGCCCGCCGCGCTTCCGTTACCTGGCATGACGGGACACGAATTCCTCTGCCGAAAGTGTCCGGAAGTCGTCGAGAGCAGCCCTCAGTTTCAGGTGGTCCCAGTCCCACCAGGCAAGCCGGTCCATCGCCTCGCCGACCGCTTTCGTGAAGCGCTCGCGGATGAGTTTTGCCGGCACGCCGCCGACGATCGTATAGGGGGCGACATCCTTGGAGACAACCGCGCCGGCGCCGATCACCGCGCCGTTGCCGACGGTGACGCCCGGCAGCACGGTGGCGCCATGGCCGATCCAAACGTCATGGCCGATCGTGACGCGATGGTCGCGCCGCCATTCGAAGAAGCTCTTCTCGTCCTCGGCATCGTCCCAGTAGCTGGCGGCGCGATAGGTGAAGTGGTGCAGCGTCGCCCGCCATGTCGGATGGTTGGTGGCGTTGATGCGAACCGAGGCCGCCATGTTGACGAACTTGCCGATCGTCGCACACCAGATCGAGCCGTCCTGCATGATGTAGGAATAGGCGCCGATCTCGGCCTCGCTGATGCGGCAGCGCTCGGAAACTTCGGTATATGGACCGAGCGTGGAATTGCTGACGTTTGCCGTTTCGTGGATCGCGGGCTCGAGCCCGACCTTGACGCTCATGCTGCGACTGCCTTTCGCGGGGAAAACCGGGAGACGTCGAGAACGCGGTCGGCCACCGCCTCGCGTACTTCCTCGTCGTGGAAGATGCCGAGAAGGGCGACGCCTTCGCGTTTCTTGTCCGCGATCATGTCCACGACGACGCGCCGGTTGACCGCGTCGAGCGAAGCGGTCGGCTCGTCGAGGAGCAGGATGCGGTGGCTGGTGATGAAACCGCGGGCGATGTTGACCCGCTGCTGTTCGCCACCCGAAAACGTTGCTGGCGGCAGGGTCCAGAGCTCCTGCGGGAGGTTGAGTTTGGCCAGAAGCTCGGCAGCCTTGTCGCGCGCTTCCGGCGCTGCGACGCCGCGCGCAACGAGCGGTTCGGCGACCACGTCGAGCGCGGAGACGCGCGGCACGGTGCGCAGGAACTGGCTGACATAACCGAGCGTATGGCGGCGCACGTCGAGCACGGTGCGCGGGTCGGCGCGGGCGATATCGACGATCCGGTCCTTGTGGTCGACAAGGATCTGCCCGGCATCGACGGCGTAGTTGCCGTAGAGCATCTTCAGGATCGAGCTCTTGCCGATGCCCGACGGACCGCCGAGCACGACGCATTCGCCGCTTGCTACGGAAAAATTCACATCGTTGACGACCGGCAGCTTGATGCCGTCGCGTAAGTGCATGGTGAAGCTCTTGAAGACTTCGGAAACGACGAGAGGGGTAGCCATCAGTATTCTCCTCAGACCTGCAGGATCGATGAGACGAGCAACTGCGTATAGGGCTCGCGGGGGTCGTCGAGCACCCGGTCGGTCAGCCCGTGTTCGATCACATGGCCGTCCTTCATCACCATCATCCGGTGCGAGAGGAGGCGGGCCACCGCGAGATCGTGGGTGACGACGATCGCCGACAGGCCGAGATCGTTGACGAGGCCGCGCACTAGGTCGAGCAGGCGGGCCTGGACCGAGACGTCGAGGCCGCCGGTCGGCTCGTCCATGAACACCAGGCGCGGGCCGGTCACCAGGTTGCGGGCGATCTGCAGGCGCTGGCGCATGCCGCCGGAAAAGGCGCGCGGCTGGTCGTCGATGCGGTCGGTGCCGATCTCGACGCGGGTCAGCCAGTCGCTCGCCGTCTCGCGGATCCTGCCGTAATGCCGGTCGCCGACCGCCATCAGCCGCTCGCCGACATTGGCGCCGGCCGAGACCGTCATGCGCAGGCCATCGGCCGGGTTCTGGTGCACGAAGCCCCAGTCGGTGCGCATCAGGAAGCGACGCTCGGCCTCGCTCATATGGTAGAGATCGCGGAAATTGCCGTCGCGCATCCGGTACTCGACGCTGCCAGTGGTCGGCATCAGCCGGGTCGACAGGCAGTTGAGCAACGTCGTCTTGCCCGAGCCGGATTCGCCGACGATGGCGAGCACTTCGCCCGGCCACAGGTCGAAGGAGACGTCCTTGCAGCCGATCCGGCTGCCGTAGAATTTCGAGACGCCGCTGACTTTGAGGAGGGGTGTGTCGGTCATTGAGCGTTGTCCTTGGGTGTCAGTGCGTGTGGTTTATTCCTCTCTGTCCTGCCGGACGCCACTGCCTTCGCCGTCATCCTCGGGCTCGACCCGAGGATCCAGGCCATCGCGCTCCATGCGTCGAAATTTGGAGAGCCGCTGCGGCAAAAGAGTGTGGGTCCCCGGGTCAAGCCCGGGGATGACGGAAGGTGAAGAGGGGGAGATGTCCGGCAGGACAGAGGGGGGTGAACCGCAACCACCATCACTCAGCCGCCTCCTTGGCAGGCGCCAGCATGGCGCCGACATGGCCGTGTTCGCGGCGGTCCTCGCAATTGTCGGTATCGGAGCAGACGAACATGCGGCCGCCCTTGTCGTCGAGCACCACCTCGTCGAGATAGACGTTCTCGGCGCCACAGAGCGCGCAGGGCTTGTCGAACGTCTGGATTTCGAACGGATGATCCTCGAAGTCGAGGCTGACGACATCCGTATAAGGCGGCACGGCGTAAATGCGCTTCTCGCGGCCGGCGCCGAACAGCTGCAGCGCTTCCGACCGGTGCATTTTCGGATTGTCGAATTTCGGCGTCGGCGACGGGTCCATGACGTAGCGGCCCGCGACTTTGACCGGATAGGCGTAGGTCTTCGAGATGCGGCCGTTATGGGCGATGTCCTCGTAGAGCTTCACATGCATGAGGCCATATTCTTCCAGCGCATGCATCTTGCGGGTCTCGGTCTCGCGCGGCTCGAGGAAGCGCAGCGGTTCCGGGATCGGCACCTGGTAGACGAGGATCTGGTCCTCGGCGAGCTTGTGTTCTGGAATCCGGTGGCGGGTCTGGATGATCGTCGCGTCCTTCGTATGGGTGGTGACGGCGACATTGGCGACCTTCTGGAAGAAGGCACGGATCGAGACCGCATTGGTCGTGTCGTCGGCGCCCTGGTCGATCACCTTCAGCACGTCTTGCGGGCCGATGATCGCCGCCGTCACCTGCACGCCGCCGGTGCCCCAGCCGTAAGGCATCGGCATTTCGCGGGAGGCGAAGGGTACCTGGTAACCGGGGATGGCGATTGCTTTCAGGATCGCGCGGCGAATCATCCGCTTCGTCTGCTCGTCGAGATAGGCGAAGTTGTAAGTGGCGAGGTCCGTCATCGTGGAGTATCCTGTGACTGCGTGAACCAACTAGAAGGAAAGGCTGTCATGGACGCCATCACTTCGAACGGATTGCGGGGCGTGGCCGTCTTCGCGGCCTTCATCGCCTGCGGGATCATCATTCCCTTTTATCTCGTCAAGCCGCCAAAGGACGCCGCGATTGCCAATGCCGGCAGCGATGGCGGCTGGGCCGGAGGCTCCGCGAACGGCTGCGACAGCAGCGGTACGGGCGCCTGCGATGGCGGCGGTGACGGGGGAGGTGGCGGAGGCGATTGATACGTCCCTGAACCGCGACCGAACCGGCATCGCCGTCATTCGGCCGCCTCCTGCAGGCCTTTGCCGCCGTTGCGCGCCGTCTCAATATTCGAGCGCATCTTGCGCACCAGCCCAAGCTCGGCCTGGAAGTCGACGTAATGCGGCAGTTTCAGGTGCTCGACGAAACCGGTCGCCTGGACGTTGTCCGAATGCGAGATCACGAATTCCTCGTCCTGCGCCGGCGCGGTAATGTCCTCGCCGAGTTCTTCGGCCCGCAGGGCGCGATCCACCAGCGACATCGACATCGCCTTGCGTTCGCTCTGGCCGAAGACGAGGCCGTAACCGCGGGTGAACTGTGGCGGCGCCTTGGACGAACCCTTGAACTGGTTGACCATCTGGCATTCGGTGATCCGGATGCGGCCGAGCGAGACGGCAAAGCCGAGTTCGGCGACTTCGATCTCGACGTCCACTTCGCCGATGCGGATTTCGCCGACGAACGGGTGGTTGCCGCCGTATCCGCGCTGGGTGGAATAACCGAGCGCCAAAAGGAAACCCTCGTCGCCGCGGGCGAGCGCCTGCAGCCGCAGATCCCGGCTCATCGGAAATTCCAGCGGCTCGCGGGTAAGGTCACCGGCCTGATGATCCTCGGAAAACTCGCCATCGCCCTCGATCAGGCCCTCATGGGCAAGAATGTCGGAGACCCGCATGATGTGTTCTTCCGACGTGTCGCGGCGCTCCGGCTCGTCGACCGGTTCGTCGGTGAGCAGCGAAGGGTCGAGCAGGCGGTGGGTATAGTCGAAGGTCGGCCCGAGAAGCTGGCCGCCCGGCAGGTCCTTGTAGGTCGCCGAAACGCGCCGCTCGACCTTCATCGCCGCCGTATCGACCGGAACGGAAGAGCCGAAGCGCGGCAGCGTGGTGCGATAGGCGCGCAGCAGGAAGATCGCCTCGATCATGTCGCCACGCGCCTGCCGGACCGCAAGCGCTGCGAGCGCCCGGTCATAAAGCGAAGCTTCTGCCATCACACGATCGACGGCGAGGCCAAGCTGCTCGACGATCTGCTCGATGGTGACGGAAGGAAGCGAGCGATCACCCCGACGCCGGTCGGCCAGCAGCCTGTGAGCGTTGTTGATGGCGGCCTCGCCACCCTTGACGGCAACATACATGGTTCATTCTCCTGGCCATCACCGGCATCTCGATCGGAGATGCGGGAAGGTTGGTCACTCGGCCCAAAGGGTAAAAGTCAGGCATCCGTTCATTGCGTTGCGATCCGCACCGTCCGCGGTAGGCACAACAGGTTCTTACCCGACGTCAGGATGACATCGACGCCGCGCGGGAAGAGCGCCCGGTTGTCGGCCCAGAGCCGCGGAAAAACCTCCGGCAGGCCCTTCACCATGACAGTCGTCGCATGCGGAATACCGGGGCCGGTCAGTGTCAGCGGCTGGCCTTCGCCAAGTGCTGCCACCTCGATCACCAGCGTCGTCGAGCGGTCGGGATATTCCTGAGTACCGGCCGAGAACAGGCCGAACGAGGCGAGCGTCGCGCCGGCCTCCACGAAGGCGAAGCGGGCCTCGGCCTTCTCGCGGGTGATCGGCGCTCCGGTATGGAAACCGATCCATTCGCCGACGGCGGATTTGGCCAGGCCTGCGCTCAGCCAGACGGGCGTTTCATGGTCGCAGAGGGTCACGGCGATCGCCCCGGCCGCTCCTCCAAGCGGCTCCGGCTGGCCGACATCCGGTCCGACGGTGCGGATGGTTCCGGGACGGGCCATGCTGTCCATGAGCATGCGGAACACGCCCTGGGATTCGAAGACCGGCTCTTTAAACCCCCCGGAAAGCGCTTGCGTCTTGATGTTCATCAGTCGTCCCCCCGTGCCATGGTGAAGAAATCGACGCGGGTCGCCGCCGTCTCCTCCGCCTTCTGTTTATCCTCTGCTGCGCTGCGTTGCTCGATCCGGTCGAGCAACGCGGCCTCCACGAAATCGCGCGTGCTCGCCTCCTGCCAGAGTGCGTCGAAGACGGCTGCGAGCCGGACATTCGCCTTCGCGGTGCCGAGCGCCTGCGCATGGCCGGCGGTGCCGGATGCCAGGAGCACGGTCGCGCGCGTCACGGTCGCCTCGCCGAGATTGAAGGGTGCGCCGCCGCCGCCGATGCGGCCGCGGATCATCACCAGCCCGGTCTCTGGTCCGCGCACCGGCTTCACCTCTGGTTTGGCCGGAAGCTTTTCCCAGGCGGCATGCAGTTCGTTCGTCGTCGCGCGCGCAAGCAGCCCGATGGCGCGACGGCGCGCGGCGATTTCTGCATTCGGCTCGATTTGTTCCGCCAGGTCCATCGCCAAGCTCCTAAATGTCTATTGATATAGACAACTATACAAGTTATATGTACTACTAACTTCTGGATATAACAAGCGTGTGACATGGATACGGGGCAGACAAACGTTCACCGTCAAAACGGCGTGGCACTATGGCGGCAGATCGCCGACCGCATTCGCGCCTCGATCGCCGATGGCGACTATGACGCGACCGGCAAGATGCCGCCGGAATTCACCCTCGCCGCACAGTTCGGCGTCAACCGTCATACGGTGAGAAGCGCGCTTGCCGCGTTAGCTCAAGAAGGCATCGTTCGTTCGGTTCAGGGGCGGGGTACGCTGATCGAGCGCAAGGAGCGGCTGAACTTCCCGATCACGCGGCGCACCCGGTTCAGCGAGGGCATCGGTGATCAGGCGCGGGAAAAGGAGGGCCTGCTGCTTCATTCGGCGCAGGAACCGGCGTCTGCCGACCTGTCGGCGCGGCTGCGCATTCCGGAAGGCGCCACGGTGATTCGCCTGGAAACGCTGAGGAAAGCGGATCACCGCCCGGTCTCCCGCTCGACCACCTGGTTTCCGGCCGACCGTTTCGGCGGCATCGAAGAAGCCTACAGCAAAAGCGGCTCGATCACCGTGGCATTCCGGATGCTCGGCCTTTCCGACTATCTGCGTGTCTCGACGGAAGTGACCGCGGTCCATGCGGATGGAGCTGATCTCGCCGACCTGCAGCTGTCGCCGGGCGCTATCATCCTCGTCGCCCGCGCGCTCAACACCGATACGGAAGGCGTGCCGGTCCAATACGCCGTCAGCCGCTTCCCGGCCGACATGGTGCAGTTCACGATCGAGAATTGAATCTTCACGCGCGCGGCGGGCTTGCATAATGGCAAAATTATAATTATATTTTTGTAATGGACCTGATGCGTTTCGAATGGGATCGCGCAAAGGCGGCGACGAACATCAAGAAGCACGGCATCAGCTTCGAGACCGCTGTGCGTATTTTTGCCGACCCTTTCGTCCTGATCGAGCAGGATCGCATCGAAGGTGGAGAGCAGCGCTGGCAGGCGGTTGGCTCGGTCGACGGTCTTGCCGTCCTTCTCGTTGCCCACACCGTATACGAGGACGAAGAGGATGACGGCCGGACCTACGAAGTGATCCGCATCATTTCCGCGCGAAAAGCCGATCCGAGAGAAAGACGACGTTATGAAGAAGAGCGCTGAGATCGTCAGATACGAAGTTGATAGGGATAGTTTGCCGCCTCTGACCGAGAAGCAGAAGGCTGAGCTTGCAGCCCTGTCGGAGCTTCCTGACGAGCAGATTGATTACAGTGACATTCCAAGGCTGACCGACGAACAACTCCAAAATGCCGGAAGGGGACGTTTCTATCGCCCCCTGAAGCAGCAGATTACGGCCCGAGTGGATGCTGATGTAGTGGACTGGCTCAAGTCGCAGGGCAAAGGGTATCAGGCCCGCATGAACGCGATCCTTCGCCGGGAAATGCTGGCGTCACTGAAATCCCAGAAGCGGACCTGATTGCTTCCGACGCGCTCAATGCGCGCCGGACATATCTCCGAGAACATCCTTGGAAGCGACGGTCGAGTCGGCCTTGAGCGTGTAGACCATCGGCACGCCGGTCGCGAGGTTGAGCTTGAGGATCTCTTCCTTGCTGAGCCGGTCGAGAACCATCACCAGCGAGCGAAGCGAATTGCCGTGTGCGGCGACGAGGACCTTTTCGCCACGCAGCACGCGCGGCAGGATTTCCGTCATGTAGTAGGGCCAGACGCGGGCGCCGGTATCGCGCAGGCTTTCGCCGCCCGGCGGCGGAATGTCGTAGGAACGGCGCCAGATATGCACCTGCTCCTCGCCCCACTTGGCGCGCGCATCGTCCTTGTTGAGTCCGGAAAGATCGCCGTAGTCGCGCTCGTTGAGCGCCTGATCGCGGATCGTCTCGAGATCCGGCTGGCCGACCTTGTCGAGGACGATCTTCAGCGTGTCCTGGGCGCGCTTCAGCACCGAGGTGAAGGCAATGTCGAACTTGATGCCCGTTGCCGCCAGCGCTTCGCCGCCGGCCTCGGCTTCCTGGATACCGAGCGGCGTCAGATCCGGATCGCGCCAGCCGGTGAAAAGGTTCTTGAGATTCCAGTCGCTCTGGCCGTGGCGAACGAGGACGAGAGTTCCGCTCATGGGATGAATTCCTCCGGGAAGATTTTCAGGAAAGCCCGAGCACGTCGAGCATGGAATAGTTGCCGGGCTTCTTGTCGCGCGCCCAGAGCGCCGCGGCAACCGCGCCGCGGGCGAAGATCGAGCGGTCGCGCGCGCTGTGGGAGAGCGTCACCAGTTCCCCTTCGCCGGCAAGGACGACCGAATGGTCGCCGACGACCGAGCCGCCGCGCAGCGTCGCAAACCCGATCGTGCCGGTCGGGCGGGCGCCCGTATGGCCGTCGCGCACTCGGACCGACTCGCTTGCGAGATCGATGCCGCGGCCTTGCGCTGCGGCTTCGCCGAGCAGCAGCGCCGTCCCGGATGGCGCATCGACCTTGTGCTTGTGATGCATTTCGACGATCTCGATATCCCAGCCGGCGGCGGGCAAGGCCTTCGCCGCCTGCGCGACGAGCACGCCGAGCAGGTTGACGCCGAGGCTCATATTGCCGGACTTGACGACGCGGGCGTGACGGCCGGCGGCCTTGAACTTTTCCTCGTCCTCGACAGAGCATCCGGTCGTACCGATCACATGGACGATGCGTGCCTGCGCGGCGAGGACCGAGAAGGCAACGCTGGCCGCGGGCGTGGTGAAATCGAGAACACCATCGGCATCGAGAAAAGCCTTCAGCGGATCGGAGGTTACGGGAACGCCAAGAGTTCCGACACCCGCAAGCTCGCCCGCGTCCTTGCCGATGAATGGCGAACCCTCGCGCTGAACGGCCGCGTGCAGCGTCACGCCTGCTGTTTCATGGATGACCCGGATCATGGCCTGGCCCATCCGGCCTGCAGCACCAACCACCACGAGTTTCATGTCATTTGCGGTCATGCGCGGTGCAGTCCTTGCTTCGTCGGTCAGTCTTTTCGAGCGGTTACAGCTTGTTGGAGCGAGCGTAAAGGCCACTTCCGCACCGCGCAAGCATCTCTTGCGTGGTGTCTCCAGGAAAACGGGCGTCGCCCGCGACGATAACCTCGGGCCGCACCTAGCGTTGCCAGCGGCGGCCGTCCATCGAAAGGCCGTAGGCAGAAGGCGTGCGGGCAAAGCTTGCAAGGCCGGCGAGCGCCGCCTGCGGATGGGTCACCACGAAGGTGGGAATCGTGCCCATCAGCTCCGTATGCGGCGCCTTGTCCTCGAAGGCGGCGCGGAATTCGGGGCCTTTCAGCGCCGGAACGATCTTCTGCGAGATGCCGCCGGCGAGATAGACGCCGCCGCGCGCCATGAAGATCAGCGCCATGTCGCCGGCGACCCGGCCTAGATAGGTGGCAAATAGCGAAAGCGTTTCGACGGCCTGGGAATTCTTGCCGTTCAGACCGTGGGCCGTGATATCCGCCGGATCGGAAAACGCTGGCTGCAGACCGTCTGCCGCACAGACGGCCTGGTAGATGTTGACGACGCCGCGCCCGCTCAGGATTTCTTCCGCAGAAACGCGACCCTCGATGCGCTTGAGGTGCGGAAAGATCTCGAAATCCCGCTCCGAGCGCGGCCCGACATCCACATGCCCGCCCTCACCGGGAACCGGGAACCACATGTGGCGGGCATAAACGAGACCGGCGACACCGAGGCCGGTGCCGGGACCCAGCACAACACGCGATGCCATGTGCGGCTCGTTGTTTGCACCGAGCGTCTCGCGGTATTCGTCGGGCATGGCCGCGACGGCAAGCGCCTGGGCTTCGAAATCGTTGACGACCAGCACGTCCTCGAAGCCGAGATCGGCGATCATGCCTTTCGGCCGCACCACCCAATCGCAATTGGTGAGATCGATCTCGTCGCCGTCGATCGGACCGGCGATCGCAAGGATAGCTGAACGGGGCTTTATCGAACTCCTGTCGAGCACGATTTTCCGGATCGCCTCATCGATCGTCGGGTAGTCGGCGGTGCGCACGTTCGGGAACGGCTTCGGTTCCGTATCGGCGTCGAGGAGAATGGAGAAGCGGGCATTGGTGCCGCCGATATCGCCGATCAGGATCGGAAACGGCAACTTGTCGGTCTTCATGGTATCGGCCATCGGGAAGCTTAGTCCTTCTGAAAGTCGATGAGTTTTTCGGCTGTGGCGCGGTTGAGCGCCATCGGTATGTCATAGACCGTCGCAAGCCGGGTCAACGCCTTGACGTCGACATCGTGGGGAAGCGCGCTCAAGGGATCGATGAAGAACACCAGCATGTCGACCTCGCCGGTGGCGATCATCGCGCCGATCTGTTGGTCGCCGCCGAGCGGGCCGCTCTTCAGCCGCGTCACTTCGAGGCCGGGGCAGGCATCCTGAACCCGGCCGCCCGTCGTGCCGGTGGCGACGATGCGGAACCGCGAAAGGGCCACCTGGTGATGGCGGGCGAAATCCGCCATGTCGTCCTTCTTCTGGTCGTGCGCGATCAACGCGATGCAGGGCTTGGCCGACATGATTGGGTATCCTCGCCAGAACGATATTCAATCGATTTGTGACGCGTTCTAGCGTGCCCTTTCGTTCTTGGAAAGGTGGCGGCAAGACCGGCGGTTTCGATTGCCGGCCTTATCCGGCACTATTGCAGCGGCCGCGGCGTCGGGATCGGCATGTCGTCGGAAGCGGCCGGCGGATCGTTGACGATCGCCTCGATGGTCTTTGCCGGAGCCGACGCGGCAGGCTGAGCCGTGTAGGCCACAGCGCTGCCGCCGAAGGTCGCGTCGTCTTCGGGGCGCGAGGGGGCGGCAAGCACGGCTGCGCAGGCTTTGGGCAGGTCCGAGAGCATGACCTGGCGAGGCTTGACCGGCTTCTTGTTCGGGTCCGGCTTTGGCGGCGGCGCCCACGGTTCCTTGCTGAACCACCAGGCGAGGGAATTGTCGCAGCCATCGCCCTTGGCGACCGGCGCCTGGCTCTGACAGGTCGCAGCGCCGGCGGGGCAGTGGATGCGGATATGGAAATGTTCGTCATGGCCGTAGATCGGCCGCACCTTGCCGAGCAGGCTCCGGTCGCCGGTCCAGGTTTCGCAGAGCTTCTTCTTGATGGCGGGGTTGACGAAGACCCGCTCCACCTGCGGATAGCTCGCCGCCTGCATGACGACCTTGGCGTGGGTGCTGGTCCAGCGGCTGGGATCGACGGTCAGGAACTTGCTCTTGTCGAGCATGGAGGTGAACGGCAGGCTTTCGCGTTGCTGCGCGCTCAGAGGTTGGGCGGGCTTCGGCGTGAACCAGATATCGGCGTCGAGGCCGATCTGGTGCGAGGCATGGCCGGTAAGCATCGGGCCGCCGCGCGGCTGGGAAATGTCGCCGACGAGGATGCCGGAACCCCAGCCGAGCCTTGCGGCATCGCCGGAGAACCGTTCGAGCAATGAGATCATTGCCGGATTGCCCCAGCGGCGGTTGCGCGAGAGGCGCATCGCCTGCCAGGTCGGTCCGTCGGTCGGCAACGCCACGGCACCGGACATGCAGCCCTTCGCATAAAAACCGAGCGGTTCCGCCTCCGCCTTGCTCGGGAGCTTCACGGCACCGAAAAGCTGTTTCGCCGGCGTGCCTTCCTGCGCTGCCACCGGCCCTGTGAAGGCGCCGCAAAGGAAAGCGGTCATCGTCAACCGCAAAATAGTACCCGAAATCGATCTCATGCCCATCCGCCGCAAATCACCTGATCGCCTCGAATCTACCGTGAAACAGGATTTTGGTGAAATGGAGATGGTGGAAGCCCTGCCGATTTCCGAAAGATAAACGCCGGATAAAACGGATGTGAGCGCCGGACTCCTGTTTTTCGCCGCCTTTTGTCCTATGCTTCACCGCAACAAGGAAACCCGGAAGAGGTAACGAATGGTCTTGGCTCGGCTGAAGGTAGGTTTCGCGATCGTCCTGGTGACGGTTCTCGCAGCGTCGAACGTGCCGGCCCAGGAACCGAAATGGCGGCATGGCATGGCCGTTGTAGGGGATCTCAAGCTGCCGGAAGGCTTCAAGCAGCTCCCCTATGTCGATGTGAACGCGCCGAAGGCCGGCGAACTGCGCCTCGGCGACGAAGGCACGTTCGACAACCTCAATCTGGTGATCGACCGGGGTGCGGTGGCTTCGGGCGTCAGCCTGATCTACGACACGCTCATGAAGCGGTCGGAGGACGAGGTTTTCGGCACCTATGGCCTTTTGGCCGAGGCGGTGTCCTATCCCGACGATGTGTCTTCGGTGACGTTCCGGTTGAGGGCGGAGGCGAAATGGTCGGACGGGCAGCCGGTCACCCCGGAAGACGTGATCTTCAGCCTGGAGAAGCTGAAGGAGCACAGCGCCCTCTATTCCGGCTATTATCGGCACGTCACCGCTGCTGAAAAGACCGGCGATCGCGAAGTGACCTTCCGCTTCGACGAAAAGAACAACCGCGAACTGCCTTCGATCGTCGGCGATTTCCCGGTCCTGCCCAAGCACTGGTGGGAAGGCAAGGACGCACAGGGCAACCAGCGCGACATTTCCCGCACCACCCTGGAGCCGCCGATCGGGTCCGGACCCTACAAGATCGGCGCCGTTCAGCCGGGCTCCACCATTCGCTATGAGCTGCGCGACGATTATTGGGGCAAGAACCTGCCGATCAATCTCGGCCAGCATAACTTCCGGACGATCAGCTATACCTATTTTTCGGATGCCGACGTGGAATTCGAGGCTTTCCGGGCCGGCACGATCGATTATCGCCAGGAGAACAGTTCGAGCCGCTGGGTCACCCGTTATGATTTCGATGCGGTGAAGGACGGGCGGGTTATCAAGGAAGCCCTGACCAATCCGTTCAAGGCCGTCGGCGTCATGCAGGCTTTCGTGCCGAATATGCGGCGCGACATCTTCAAGGATGCGCGCGTCCGCGAGGCGCTGAACTACGCCTACGACTTCGAGGATCTCAACAAGAACCTTGCCTATGGCGGCCTGAAGCGGGTCGACAGCTTCTTCTGGGGCACCGAGCTTGCTTCATCCGGCCTGCCGCAGGGGAAAGAGCTGGAGATACTCAACGGATTGAAGGACAAGATTCCGGCGCGGGTGTTCACCACCCCGTACACCAATCCCGTGGGCGGCGACCCGAACAAGGTGCGGGATAACCTGCGCACGGCCATCAGCCTGCTGAAGGAGGCCGGCTGGGAGCTGAAGGGCAACCGGATGCTCAATGCCAAGACCGGACAGCCCCTGAGCTTCGAAATTCTCCTGAACAGCCAGTCGCAGGAGCGCACCGTGATGCCCTATGTGACGAGCCTCAAGAAGATCGGCATCGACGCCCGGCTCCGGATAGTCGACGCGTCGCAATATATCAATCGAATCCGCAGCTTCGACTACGACATGATGTATGGGGTTTGGGCCCAGACCATGAACCCCGGCAACGAACAGGCGGACTACTGGGGATCGGCGTCCGTCAACCGGCCCGGATCACGCAACTATGCCGGCATTGCCGATCCGGCGGTGGACCAGCTCATCAACATGATCACCTTTGCTCAGAACCGGGAGGACCAGGTGGCAGCCGTCAAGGCGATGGACCGTGTGCTGCTCGCCAACCACTATGTGGTCCCGATGTTCTATTCCGGCGAAGCAAGGATCGCCTATTGGAACCGCATCACACACCCGCAGAGACTGCCGGAATACAGCATCGGTTTCCCGGAGACCTGGTCGGCCAGAAACCCTGCGAAATGACGCAAGAAGCGCGGACTTGCGCCGCCGACCGGCACCTGTTCCAAATGAACCCGTATGATTCGCACCGGAAAAGAGGAAAGAGCCATTTGATCGGCATTGGGATATGCGGTGAGACAAGCCCTGTGGCCACGGGCAGGGAGCTCTGATGGGCGCCTATATTCTCCGCCGTCTTCTGCTGATGATACCGACGATCGTCGGCATCATGGCGATTTCCTTCCTCGTCGTGCAGTTCGCGCCGGGAGGCCCGGTCGAGCAGGTGATCGCCCAGATCCAGGGCCAGGATACCGGCGACCGGCTTTCCGGCGGTGGCGGCGACGTGCTCCAGCAGCAGGGCGGAGGCGAGGAAAGCCGCTACCGTGGTGCCCAGGGCCTCGACCCGGAATTCATCGCCAAGCTCGAGAAGCAGTTCGGTTTCGACAAGCCGCCGGCGACCCGCTTCCTCGAAATGATGTGGAATTACATCCGCTTCGACTTCGGCGAGAGCTTCTTCCGCAATACCTCGGTTCTCGATCTGATCATCGACAAGATGCCGGTATCGATCTCGCTCGGCTTCTGGATCCTGATCGTCTCCTATCTGATCTCGATTCCCTTGGGCATCCGCAAGGCCGTCAAGGACGGCTCGACTTTCGACGTCTGGACATCCGGGGTGATCATTATCGGTTATGCGGTGCCGAGCTTCCTGTTCGGCATCCTGCTGATCGTGCTTTTCGCGGGCGGTTCCTTCTTCGACTGGTTCCCCTTGCGCGGCCTAGTTTCGGATAATTTTTCCGAACTCTCCTGGTGGGAGAAGATCATCGACTATTTCTGGCACCTGACATTGCCGCTGATCGCGATGTCGCTGTCGGCCTTCGCCACCACCACTCTGCTGACCAAGAACTCGTTCATCGACGAGATCAAGAAACAGTATGTGACGACGGCCCGCGCCAAGGGCCTGAACGAGCGGCAGGTTCTCTACGGCCACGTCTTCCGCAATGCCATGCTGATCGTCATCGCAGGGTTTCCGGGCGCCTTCATCTCCGCATTCTTCACCGGTTCGCTGCTGATCGAGAACATCTTCTCGCTCGATGGACTGGGGCGCCTCGGTTACCTCGCGATCGTCAACCGCGATTACCCGATCGTTTTCGGCACGCTCTACATATTCTCGCTGATGGGCCTGTTCGTCAGCCTGATTTCGGACCTGATCTATACCTGGATCGACCCGCGCATCGATTTCGAGCGGAGGGATGTCTGATGGAGGCGACCGCCGCAAAGATCCCCGTGCAGACGGCACCGCCGCAAAAGCGGCCCTGGATCTCGCCGACCAACCGCCGCCGGCTCGCCAATTTCCGCGCCAACAAGCGTGGTTACTGGTCGTTCTGGCTGTTCATGATCCTTTTCGTGCTCAGCCTGTTTGCGGAATTCATCGCCAACGACCGGCCGATCGTCGCCTCCTACAAGGGCGAGATCCTCTACCCGGTCCTGGTGGATTATCCGGAAGAGAAGTTCGGCGGCTTCCTGGCGACGACCGATTACCGCTCCGACTACATCCAGCAGGAAATCGAGGCGAACGGCTGGATGGTCTGGCCGCCGATCCGCTATTCCTACCAGACGGTCAATTCCAACATCCCCCATTCGGCGCCGACCGAACCCTTCTGGCTGATGGAGAAGGCGGATCGCTGCGCCGCCTATCCGCAGAAGGATCAGGACCCGAACTGCATCCTCGGCAACCTGAATTGGCTCGGCACCGACGACCAGGCACGCGACGTGACCGCCCGCATGATCTACGGCTTCCGCATCTCCGTCCTGTTCGGCCTGGTACTGACGATCTGCTCGGCGGTGATCGGTGTGACGGCCGGCGCGGTGCAGGGTTATTTCGGCGGATGGACGGACCTGCTGATGCAGCGGTTCATCGAGATCTGGTCGTCCATGCCGGTTCTCTACATCCTGCTGATCATCGCCTCGATTCTGCCGCCGGGATTCTTCATCCTGCTCGGCATCCTCCTGCTGTTCTCCTGGGTCGGTTTCGTCGGGGTGGTGCGCGCCGAATTCCTGCGGGCCCGCAATTTCGAATATGTCCGCGCCGCCCGCGCGCTCGGCGTCGGCAACTGGACGATCATGTCCCGGCACCTGCTGCCGAACGCCATGGTCGCGACGCTGACCTTTCTGCCCTTCATCCTGTCGGGTTCGATCGCGACGCTGACCTCGCTCGACTTTCTGGGATTCGGCCTGCCGGCAGGCTCTCCGTCTCTCGGCGAGATGATTTCGCAGGGAAAGAACAACCTGCAGGCGCCGTGGCTCGGCTTCACTGCCTTCTTCACAATGTCCCTCATGCTGTCATTGCTGATCTTCATCGGCGAGGCCGTGCGCGATGCCTTCGATCCCAGAAAGACGTTCGGGTGAGCGCGGGTCGTAATTGCGCGATGGATGCGCTAGATTGTCGGGGAGGCCAGCGAGCGTGACGCCATGAACAAGATCGTCAGAGAGCACTATCCAGTCGCCAACCTTCCCGAGGACCTTCGGGAGGGACTGGAGAGGGACGCGACCGTGCGGGTGGTCATCGAAAGTCACACTGTAACCGATGCCGAGGATATCGAACGCGATTCCGTCTTCAAGGACTTCGGGATGCCGGTGCGAAAGCCACTCACGATTGAGGAAACGCTGGAGATGATCCGCCGGATCAGGGCAGAGGACAGGCCATCCGTGTCCATGGAAGAAGCCGTAGCTCGCATTCGAGAATTGCGGGACGAATGGGACTATTGATGGGGAGCTTTGCTCGTATCTATCTTGATACGAATATCTTCATATTGGCGTTCGAAAAAAAGGACGCCTCGGGCGCTATGTTGTCAAATCTCTTTGCGGTGGGCAAAAATTTCTCAAATCGCCTCTTTGTGACGAGCGAGCTGACACTTTCCGAGCTTCTTGTCGTGCCATATAGGGCTAATGATGCGACGTTCATAGAAGCCTATGCATCATTGCTTCAGAGTAATGAATGGCTGGAGGTGCACCCAGTTGAACGGTCGGTTCTTGTGCAGGCTGCATTCCTGCGCTCACGTAAGCAAGGACTGAAATTGCCGGACGCCATTCATCTTTCAACCGCAATTGGAACACGGTGTTCGCACATCCTCACGGCAGATGCGGGGATAAACGAGCAGGCCTTTCAGGCGAATGAACTAGGGGTTCTCCGCCCCGACGCGCCTACGCTGCAATCACTCATCGAAAGCCTTGGCCGATGACAGAGCCGCTTCTTTCCGTCCGCGATCTCTCCGTCGCCTTCCATCAAGGCGGCGATACCTCGATTGCCGTCGATAGGGTCTCGTTCGATATCATGCCCGGCGAGGTGATGGCGCTGGTCGGGGAATCCGGGTCCGGCAAGTCGGTGACGGCCAATTCCATCCTCAAGCTGCTGCCCTATCCTTCGGCAAGCCACCCGTCCGGCCAGATCCTGTTCGACGGCAAGGACATGTTGAAGGCGTCCGAGCCAGAACTGCGCCATGTGCGCGGCAACGACGTCACGATGATCTTCCAGGAGCCGATGACCTCGCTCAATCCGCTTCATTCGATCGAGAAGCAGATCGGGGAAATCCTGGAACTTCATCACGGAATTGCCGGTCACGCAGTGCGTATCCGCACCCTCGAACTCCTGAACCAGGTCGGCATACGCGAGCCGGAAAAGCGGCTGAAAGCCTATCCGCACGAACTGTCCGGCGGCCAGCGCCAGCGCGTCATGATTGCCATGGCGCTCGCCAACCGCCCGAAACTGCTGATTGCCGACGAGCCGACCACGGCGCTCGACGTCACCGTGCAGGCGCAGATCCTCGATCTTCTGCGCGGACTGAAGGGCGAGCACGGCATGTCCATGCTGTTCATCACCCACGACCTGGGCATCGTCCGGAAATTCGCCGATCGTGTCTGCGTCATGACCAAGGGCAGGATCGTCGAGACCGGCACGGTGGAGGATGTCTTCACCAGCCCGCAGCACGCCTATACGCGTCATCTGCTCGCCTCCGAGCCGCGCGGCGAGCCGCCACCGACCGATCCCTCGAAGCCGGTGGTGATGGAAGGCAGGGACATCCGCGTCTGGTTTCCGATCAAGGCGGGTTTCCTGCGCAAGGTGGTCGATCATGTGAAGGCGGTCGATGGCGTCGATCTCGAGCTTCGGGCAGGCGAAACGCTCGGCGTCGTCGGCGAATCCGGTTCCGGCAAGACGACGCTCGGCCTGGCGCTGGCAAGGCTCATCTCCTCCAAGGGCCGCATCGCCTTCATCGGAACGGACATCGACAAGTTCTCCTTCAAGGAGATGCGACCGTTCCGCGACCGTCTCCAGGTGGTGTTCCAGGATCCTTACGGATCGCTGAGCCCCCGTATGTCGGTCGGCGATATCGTCGCCGAGGGGCTGAAGGTGCATGAACGGTCGCTCTCCGCCGACGACCGCGACGAGCGCGTCGCCTGGGCCTTGAGCGAGGTCGGCCTCGATCCGGCGACCCGCTGGCGTTATCCGCACGAATTTTCCGGCGGCCAGCGGCAGCGCATCGCGATCGCCCGCGCCATGGTGCTGAAACCGCGTTTCGTGATGCTCGACGAGCCGACGTCGGCGCTCGACATGACCGTCCAGGCGCAGGTCGTCGATCTGTTGCGCGACCTGCAGAAGAAGCACGATCTCGCCTATCTCTTCATCAGCCACGATCTGAAGGTCGTGAAGGCGCTCGCCAACCACGTCATTGTCATGCGGCTCGGCAAGGTGGTGGAAGAAGGTCCCGCGGACCAGATTTTCCAGGCGCCGAGGCAGGATTATACCCGTGCCCTGATGGCCGCAGCCTTCAATCTTGAAGCCGTCGAAATCGAAGCCATCAGTCAATAAACCTGAATTAGATCAAGGTCATCAGTCCATGCCTGCCAAACATCCGGTCGTCGTCGATCTTAAATTCGAGCGCCGCGAGATCGACGCTGCGCTCGCAAGCGCCTTCACCGGCCGCACCGTGCTGCACGCCTCCGACCCCGGCCTGGACATTTCCGAGGCCCGCTATGCGGTGATCTGGAAGCCGGACCCGGACCTGTTCCAGCGGGCGCCGAAGCTGGAAGTCCTGTTTTCCGGCGGCGCCGGCGTTGATTATATCCTCACCATGCCCGGCCTGCCGGATATCCCGATCGTCCGTTTCGTGGACGAAAGCCTGACGACGCGGATGAGCGAATGGGTCGTGCTGCAGGCCCTGAGCCACCTGCGGCAGGTGCCGGCCTATCTCGGGCAGCAGCGCGAACGCCAGTGGCGCGAACTCTCCCAGCCGGAAGCGAAGGACCTGACCGTCGGCGTGATGGGCCTTGGCGTGCTCGGCCTGGACTCTGTCCGGAAGCTGAAGATCATGGGTTTCGATGTGATCGGCTGGTCGCGCAGTAAGAAGACGATCGAAGGTGTCGAGACTTTCGATGGTGGCGAACTCGATACTTTCCTTGCCCGCACCGATATTCTCGTCGGCCTCCTGCCGCTGACGCCGGAGACGCGCGGCATCTTCAATGCCTCGCTGTTTGCGAAGCTTCGCCAGGGCGGCGCCCTGGGCAGACCGGTCTTCATCAATGCCGGACGCGGCGGCAGCCAGGTGGAGAGCGATCTTGTTGCCGCGCTCGATAACGGCATTCTCGGCGGCGCGTCGCTGGATGTCTTCGAGAAGGAGCCGCTCAGCGCGGATAGTCCGCTCTGGGAGATGGACAATGTCATCATTACGCCGCACGCTGCTTCCGCGTCCGATGTGAGGGCGCTGTTCCGCAACGCGGAAACCCAGATGGAGCGTTACGAGGCGGGCGCCCCCCTGCAGCACGTGGTGGATCGCCGGGCGGGCTACTGACCCCCCCTGCCGGAACATTCGTATCCGCCAACCGTTTCTTGTGCACGGGCCGGGCATTCCGGCCGAACAAGGAGCGAAATCATGAACACTCGTTTCGATCCCGAGGACGCCGAAACCCGTCATCCGAACCCGATCGGTTCGCCGCCGGTGGTGGAAACCGCCACGGAAGCGCGCCAGGGAAGCTGGGGCGCGCCGGTGCTGAAGATGCTGATTGCCGGCCTCATCCTGGCAATGGTCGCCTGGGCGGGCGCCGAGTGGTACGGCCAGAGCTCCGCACCACCGGACGAACAGACCGCTACGCCGCCAGCCGGAAGCACGACGCCCGCAAACCCGAATGCGCCGCCGACCGCCAATCCCTCTACGCCGCCGGCCGCCACGCCACCGGCAACCAACTCCCAGTCAGGCAACTGACGTGCATCATTGGTGATTTCTTCGGCCGCGATCCCTCGCGGCCGAATTGCGTCTGGACTTACTCTGCATTTTTTTCGATAAAAATGCCCGGAGGTTGATCAGCCGCTGCCTCCATATGCATCGAAATCGGCGGAGCCGGCCCGGAAGGGCCGGGGCAGGGGCAGGCATGACCAAGACCGATATCGCGAGCAGGGTTTACAATCACACCTGGAAGCTCGACCCGATCATCCGCAGTCTGATCGATACGGATTTCTACAAGCTCCTGATGCTGCAGATGATCTGGAAGCTCCATCCGGACGTGGACGCCACCTTCTCGCTGATCAACCGCACGACCAGCGTCAAGCTGGCGGAGGAGATCGAAGAGGGCGCGCTGCGCGAGCAACTCGACCATGCCCGCACGGTCGGCCTGTCGAAGAAGGAGATGATCTGGCTCGCGGGTAACACGTTTTATGGTCGCAAGCAGATTTTCGAGCCCGAATTCCTGAACTGGCTGTCCACCTACAAGCTGCCGGAATACGAGCTTTCGAAGCGCGACGGCCAGTACGAACTGACCTTCCACGGCAAGTGGATGGAAACGACGCTCTGGGAAATTCCGGCCCTTGCGATCATCAACGAGCTGCGCTCCCGCTCCGCGATGCGCTCGCTGGGCTTCTTCACGCTCGATGTGCTTTATGCGCGAGCCAAGGCCAAGATGTGGGAAAAGGTCGAGCGGCTGCAGGCCTTGCCGGGCCTGCGCATCTCCGATTTCGGCACGCGCCGCCGCCATAGTTTCCTGTGGCAGCGCTGGTGTGTCGAGGCGCTCAAGGAAGGCATCGGCCCGGCGTTTACCGGCACCAGCAACGTCCTGCTGGCGATGGACTCCGATCTCGAAGCCGTGGGGACCAACGCGCACGAGTTGCCCATGGTGGCCGCGGCACTCGCCGATACTGACGAGCAGCTGCGCGCCTCCCCTTACCAGGTCCTGAAGGACTGGAACCGGCTTTACGGCGGCAACCTGCTGATCGTTTTGCCGGATTCCTTCGGCACGGCGGCGTTCCTGCGCGATGCGCCGGACTGGGTGGCCGACTGGACCGGTTTCCGCCCCGACAGCGCGCCGCCGATCGAGGGCGGCGAAAAGATCATTGCCTGGTGGAAGAAGATGGGCCGCAACCCCAAGGAAAAACTGCTGATCTTCTCCGACGGGCTGGACGTCGATGCGATCATCGATACCTACCGGCATTTCGAGGGCCGCGTGCGCATGAGCTTCGGCTGGGGCACCAACCTGACCAACGATTTCGCCGGCTGCGCACCCCACGAGATTGCCGGCCTGATGCCGATCTCCATCGTCTGCAAGGTAAGCGAGGCGAATGGCCGTCCGGCGGTGAAACTCTCCGACAATCCGCGCAAGGCAACGGGAGATCCCGCCGAGGTCGAACGCTATCTCAAGTTTTTCGGTCAGGAAGATCGCGTCGATCAGGTTGTCCTCGTCTAGACGACCGCTCGAACGGGAACAGGCCCCGCTGGAAGTAGGCGGAGCCTGTCTGCATTGATTGCCTTAAACCGCGCTTACCGGATGACCTGCACGACGGTGTGGGTCTGCGGATCGACGATCACGCGCTGATTGTTGACCACCGTATAGGCATATTTCGGATTGCTGGGCACCGGTGTAACGACGACGCTCTGGGGGAGCGGCCTGCCGACAGCGATCGGCTGTTCGACGATCACGGAAGCGGTCGGTGCTGGCTGTTCCTCGACGTAAGTGACGACTTCGCGCGGTGGCGGATCGATCGCGGTACCGGCTACGGCGCCGACGACCCCACCCACCGCGGCGCCGACCGGACCGCCGACGATGGCGCCGGTAATAGCTCCACCGGCAGCGCCGTTGACGGTGCCCTGCTGGGCCACGGCCTGGGTCGCAAAGGAAGCGGCGAGAATGGCGCAGGACGCGAGAATGATCTTCTTCATGGGTCTTCTCCTCTTCTTTGAACTTCCGAAGGGCTAACCCACCAGTTTTTGAGTGGTTCCTGTCTACCAGTCACCTTTCGTAAGGGTCTGAAATCTTGAGCGAGCGGTACTCGAAGATACGGACGACGTTCCGCTTGCCAAACGGCTAACCGGCGACGTAACCCTGGTCACCGCCGTTCCGGCAAATCCATCGGCCGGGTGTCCGTGCCGCGGCTCGACGCCAGGGATCTAGATCAAAAAATCGATATCGGGACCCTGCTCCTATTGCCAAGCGACGATCGGAGTCTATTTGCCTCCTTCAGTCCGGGAGGATCTGCTGGTGGAATATCGTTTCCTGATCGTCGAAGACAGTTTGCTGGTCGCGATGGATATCGAGGACGCCATCCATCGAAGCGGCCATGACGTCGTCGGAATAGCACCCGACATGACGGTGGCGCTGAACTATACCCGTGACACCGATATCGCCTTCGTGGACGTGCGGCTTGCCGATGGCGAGACCGGCCCCGAGATCGCCAAGGCGCTGGCGGAATACGGCATCGTGGTGATCATGATCACCGGCAATCCGGGGCTCGTGGGCGCGGGCGTCTCCGGTGTCCTCGGCGTGATGGCAAAACCGCTGACCGACCAGGCCTCGATGGACCTCATCCAGTTCGCCGTCGATCGGAAGAACGGCCGGCCGGGCGTGCCGCCGGCGCGGCTGCGGCTCTTTCACTGAAAGCGGCCTGATTGTCCGGCAGTTTAAATAACTTCTGCGCCTGAGATGACAGGGCCGGATATCCGCGCTATGGGATCGGCCCCAGAGCGACAGCGGGTCATACATGCGTTACTTCATCACCGGGACGGCAGGCTTCATTGGTTTCCATTTGGCACGACGCCTGCTGGAGGATGGCCACGAGGTTCTAGGCTTCGACGGGATGACGCCCTACTACAGCCTGCGCCTCAAGGAAGCCCGCAATGCCGGGCTGGCGCAGTTCCCGGCCTTCCGCCCGGTCATTGGCATGCTGGAAGACAAGTCGTTGCTCGACAAGTCGGTCGAGGACTTCAAGCCGGATGTGTTGATACACCTCGCCGCCCAGGCCGGCGTGCGCTACAGCCTTGAAAACCCCAAGGCTTATCTCGATTCCAATCTCATCGGCTCCTGGAATATCCTGGAGATTGCCCGCAACTACGGCGTCGGCCATCTGATGCTCGCTTCGACGTCGTCGGTCTACGGCGCCAATCCGGACATTCCTTTCCGCGAAAGCGACCGCGCCGACGAACCCCTGACCTTTTATGCGGCGAGCAAGAAGGCCATGGAACTGATGGCGCACAGTTATGCCCATCTCTACAAGGTGCCGATTACCGCCTTCCGCTTCTTCACGGTCTATGGCCCCTGGGGCCGGCCGGACATGGCGCTCTTCAAGTTCGTCAAGGCGATCATCGAGGATCGCGAGATCGAGATCTACGGCGAAGGCAAGATGAGCCGGGACTTCACCTATATCGACGACCTGGTGAATTCGATCATCGACCTCTCCAAGGTCTATCCGGGCGAGGACAATCGCGTCGCGGGCATCGATACGCTCTCTCATCAGGCACCGTTCCGCGTCGTCAATATCGGCGGCGGACAGCCGTCGGGCCTCCTCGATTTCGTCGAGACCATCGAGCGGATCATGGGGAAATCGGCCAAGCGCAAGATGCTGCCGATGCAGAAGGGCGACGTGCCGAGAACCTTCGCCAGCCCCGATCTTCTGGTGGCGCTCACCGGCCGCAAGCCGGAAATCGGGCTTGAAGAAGGCGTCAAGGCCTTCGTCCAATGGTATCTCGACCACCGCCACGAGATCGACTGAGGCGACATGCGCTGAAGCGCCTCAGCCGCGCCCGAACTGCCTCGACGAGACTGTCATCCGGGCTTCGTGCCTCAAACAGATGGCGCGGCGATCTCGAACGGTGCTCGCGACCTCAATTCCGAGGAAACGTACCATCCGTCCCACTGCGAGAACTGCGGAAAAACGCGAAAGTAGCCGTTTCGCAGCAATAGGTCTCCGATACCCTTCTCGGTCTTGGAATTCTGCTCGACCGAAATGAGATTGACTCGTCGACGGGTAAAATCGAACGCTGACAAGATATCGAGTTCGCTACCTTCGGTATCGATGGAAATATAGTCTATCTCTCGGGGAGCGTCATATTTGTCGAGCAGATCGTTTAGGGAAATAGTCTTTACATCGAGAGCGGTTCCGCCCCTGCGGACGTCGGCGAAATGATCGCCATCGGCGAAAGAAGCAATCGTGCTGAGCTCAGGATCGACGCCGTCCGTTGCTAGGAATCTCACAACCTCTTCCGACCTGGAAGACACACATAGATGTTCAATATGTACCGTCCGGTTTCTCGCGAGTGCGGCATGCCAGATGGGATTCGGCTCCGCCAAAATTCCCCGCCAATTGAGTTCTTTCTCGAGCAGCCACGTGTTGCTGTTGATAGCTCCATTCGTGGCGCCGAACTCGACAAAGAAGCCGCCGTTCTTTTCCCCGAGCTCATAGCAAACCCAGAGATCCTGCAAAATCTGCGCCTTCGATTTCCGGCGCCTCGCAACGCAGTATGCCATGAACGATAGGTCATCGGATTGCAGCCAATCCGTTACCTCGGGGCGGTTCAACCGCACGGCGTTGAATACTATCCGTTGAAGGGAGGGTTTGTGCAGCAACGGTCCGACACTTCGTGCTGATGCAGACAAGAGGAAATTCCGGGGGCGCATGCGATACCCTTTCCACTATCGGCGGATAATCCGCCTGTTTCAGAGCTGCAGAGACGGTAACCAAACAGGCTGCCGTCAATTTCCATGAAAGCCTCAGCCGCGCCCGAACTCATCGACGATGCGGATGATGTCGTCCTCGCCGAGATAGGAACCGGTCTGCACCTCGATCATCTCAAGCATGATCTTGCCTGGATTGGCGAGCCGGTGCACTTCGCCCTGCGGGATATAGACGGACTCGTTCTCGCGCACGACGCGGGTTTCTTCGCCGATCGTCACTTCCGCCGTGCCCTTGACGCAGATCCAGTGTTCGGAGCGGTGGTGGTGCTTCTGCAGCGAGAGCTTCTTGCCGGGCGTCACGAACAGGCGCTTCACCTGGAACCGGTCGCCGTTCAGCACCGACGTATAGCCGCCCCAGGGCCGGTAGGAGGTCGGATGGGTTTCGGTCAGCGCCGCGGTCGCCTTGGCGGCGGCGAGCTGCTTGACGATCTTGCCGACATCCTGGCTGTCCTCCAGCCGACCGATATAGACGGCATCCTCGCTGGCGATGACGGCCACGCCGTCCAGCCCCTGCACGGCGAGATGGCTGGTGCGCGACATCACCAGCGAATTCTTCGTGTTGATCAGCGTCGCATTGCCGGAAGTGACGTTGCCGGCCTCGTCGCGGGCGCCGAGTTTCCAGACCGCGTCCCAGCTTCCGAGATCCGACCAGTTGAACGAGGAAGGCACGACCGCCGCATTCGAGGTCTTTTCCATCAGCGCGTAATCGATGGAGATATCCGGGCTTGCGGCAAATTCCTGCGCGTCGAGGCGGGTGAAGTCGAGATCGCTCGAAGCCTTGGCAAGCGCCGCGCGCGCGGCCGCCTCGACCTCCGGCGCGAAGGAGCTCAGTTCGCTCAACACCTGCCCGGCCTTGAACATGAAGATGCCGGAGTTCCAGGCAAAGCCGCCGGCAGACAGCATCTTCTCCGCCTCGGCCAGGATCGGCTTTTCGACGAACCGCTTGACCTTGCAGGCGCCAGCCGGCAGCGCCTCGCCGATCTCGATATAACCATAACCGGTGGCGGGCTCCGTCGGAGCAATGCCGAACGTGACGAGCTTGCCGGACAGGGCTGTCTCTTTGGCAACGCGGATCGTATCGAAATAACCGGCATCGGCGGTGATCTCGTGATCGGAGGCAAGCACCTGCAGGACGGCGTCCTCGCCGAACCGGCTTTCGACGAAGGCGGCAGCGACGGCGACTGCCGGAGCCGTGTTGCGGGCGACGGGCTCAAGCAGGATGCCGGAGAGCTTGATGCCGAGTTCGCGCGCCTGTTCGGCGACCAGGAACCGGAAGTCCTCGTTGGTGATGACGACCGGGGCTTCATAGAGCTTCTGGTCTGAAACACGCGACAGCGTCGACTGGAACAGCGTCTTGTCGCCGATGAACTGGATGAACTGTTTCGGCGCACTGGCGCGCGACAGCGGCCAGAGCCGCGTTCCCTTGCCGCCTGCCATGATGACGGGGATGATCTTGCTATTCATTCCAATATCTCCGGCAGTTATCGTCCAGTTATCGTTCAATTTTTGCAGCCCAGGCGCGGATGAGGCTCAGGCCCTCGTGCAGCAGGGACTTCGCTTCGTCCTCCGTCCCGGCCTCGACATAGCAGCGCATTTCCGGTGCGTTGCCCGATGGTCGGAAATGCACGACCCGACCATCTTCAAGTGCCACCCGCAGGCCATCGATATCGCTTTTGGCGGCGACTGTCGAAATCGGCGCGAGGAAGGCTGCAAGATTGTCGTCGGATTGCCTGAGATGCGCCATCAGCGCAGCGCTCGTTTCCACGGGAAAATTCTCCAGCCGGTCGGCTGCGGCAAACGGCAGCCGGAAGGCGGCGGCAACCTGGGACAGGGGTTTCTTTTCGCGGGCGGCGAGCACAAGCGTCGCCAGCACCGGCAGAAAACTGTCGCGGGTCGGCAGCGGTAAGAGCGTGCCCGAGCCGGTATCGAAAGGCGAGGCGGTCAGAAGCCCGCCGTTTGCCTCGAACCCCATGACGCCCGTTCTCCCGGCTTCGACTGCTGTGAGCATACCAGCGATCACGAAAGGCGATCCGACCTTGGTGCGGACAACCTCGAGCCCCCCGGCCGCCTCAATGCCCGAATTGGAGGTGACCGGCGTCACGACGACGCGTGCTCCGAGGAATTTCGCCGCGATAAGGCCTAGAAGGTCGCCGCGCAACGGCTCGCCGGTTTCGTCGGAAACCAGCGGCCGGTCGCCGTCGCCGTCCGCGGAGACGATCGCATCGAGCCCGTGTTCGCGCGCCCAGCCCTTGAGAAGCTCGATCGTCTCAGTCGAGACCGCTTCCGTATCGACCGGAATGAAATCCTCGGAGCGGCCGAGCGGCACGGCGTTTGCGCCGTAGCCTTCAAGAACCCGCACCATGAGATCGCGGGCGACCGTAGAATGCTGGTAGACGCCGACCCTGAGGCCAGCGAGCGCGCCTTCCGGCAGCATTGCCGCGTTGCGGGCGAGGAACAGCGCCTCGGCTTCGGCCGAATGATCCGGCGCTTCGCCCGGCGTCGTGTCGATCTGGCTTCTGTCCAGTTCGGCGGCGACCGCCGTGATCCGGATCTCGTCCTGTTTGTCGATCTCCCCGTCTGGTCGGTAGAACTTGATGCCGTTGCGATCCGCCGGGATGTGCGAACCGGTGATCATCAACGAAGCGGCATTGAGTTGAATGCCGTAGAGCGCCAGCGCCGGCGTCGGCACGGCCCCGCAGTCGATCGGCGAAAGGCCGGCACGTCTGAGTGCGCCGATGCAGGTGGCGGCAATACCGGGGCTCGACGGACGGAAATCGCGGCCGACCAGCACGGCGTCACCGGGCCGGGCAGCGCCCGTTTCCAAGAGATGCCGGGCAAAGGCCTGGGTGTAGAGCGATGAGGCCCGCCCCTCCAGGTCAGTCACAAGGCCGCGAAGACCGCTCGTTCCGAATTTCATGCCATACCCATCAGCAGATTCCTGCACTGTTCGTCCTAGTTCATTTCCTATGAAAATAAAGTCGAAACTGGCAAGACCCCAAATCGGTGGTCCTCAAGGCCGAAGGGCCACGTTTCCGCAAAGCGTGGCGGGCCGCACGGAATGGTGTTATCCTTTCTGCGTAATCGGGCTTGTCCGGATGGCCGGGCCTTGTTTCTTGAGTTCGGCTGCTTCGGGTTCGAAGTTTGGGAGAGCCGTGATGGGAGCGAATATCCTAAAGAGCGTCGCCTTCGTGGTGCCGATCGCCGGCCTTGCGGTTCTCATGGCCATGGGCGAGCCGACCGAAGACGAAACGTGCCCGGGAAACATCGCGTTCGAGAAGTCCCGCCAGCTCGTCGAAGAGCGTCCCGAAATCGTCGATGTCGCCTGGGGCGACCTCCGCTGGATCGACGATTGCCGATTTCTGATGGCCGGTTCTGCCGACATCAACACTGACAAGGGCCTGGACCGCAGGGATTTCGAACTCGTGGTCGCTTTCGATCGGCAATTGAGCCGCTGGCGGCAGGTCAGCTTTTCGATCTCCCAATAACGCCCAGCCTCGGCCGCGAGCCAGTCGACCCCGCCAGCCATGTCGGGGTCTCGCCATCGGGATCGATTTATCTGCAGACGCGTGTCGTCTTGGTGACCCACCGCCCGTGATGGCGGTACTCGACGCTCCGGACCCTGCAGTGCGGTCGGTAGTGGTGCCTGGAATATTGCCGGTAGTAAGGGCGATGGTAGCGATGGTACCCCGGCCGATAGTGGTGTCCGGCCGGCCGATATCCTCGATCGCCGATCGTTATGCTGAAACTGTCGGCGAGGGTCGGGGCCGCGGTGGTGGTGAGACATCCAAGCCCGATGATGCAGGCGGCAATGAACTTTTTCATCTTCTCCTCCTTCGGATTGGCCGCTGGACTGGCGGTTTCCGTGAGGGTAGGCCGCGGAAAATGAACGAACGCTGACAGATGCGTTCATGTCCGGTCAGAGTTGCCGGCCGCGGCCGCTGTCCGGCCCAGATGCTCCCCCTCCCCCCGAGGCCGTCTCGGATCATGGAGCAGTGATGTCGAGTCGCCGGCAGTCCTCAGGACGGTCGATGCTCGACCACGTCGGAAATCGGCGAACGTCGCGGTGAACGCCAGCGATCACCGCGGTCTCACGAACACGATCCCGGCGAAACGCAGGCCAATCGAGGGCATCTGCCGCGGCCGGAAAATATGCAGAAGAAACAGCTATTTTAAAAAGCCAATGGCGGACAAGGTGGGATTCGAACCCACGGTACGCTTTCACGCACACACGCGTTCCAGGCGTGCGCCTTAAACCACTCGGCCACCTGTCCTTGGTTGCTTTGCGTCGTCTGAGAAGCAAAACGTTGGAACGGCCGCGATATATACCGATCAATTCCCCGGGATCAACCCGAATCTGAACGTTTTTTGACAGTGGGCGGGAAAACCCGTCTGGCTGCGTTGCCAAGCCTTCGCGCGGGGACTATTTCTTCCCGCCAGAAACGCTGTCGCGCTGCAGGCGGCGCGACCGTGATCAACGACGCGGGCTTGTTCGGGATGGCAGTCATACGGTTCGTTTTCCATCTGCTCAGCGGGCTTGCATTGGTTGCCGCGATCGTTGCCGGCACGCTGGATTCGATCCAGTCCGTGTCGGCTTCGTCCATGGTGCTGACCAGCCTTGGTAACGCCTGGCTCAACCTCGATCCGGAAAGCCTGACGCTCGCGGAATTCGTGGTGAGCACATATGTCAGTCAGGATATCTGGCGGCCCTTCGTCACACCGGTGCTGGCGCAGCCGGCATTCGTGGTGTTTCTGGCGATCGCGCTGATCTTCTGGATGGCCGGATATAGCAGGCCGCATTTCGCCGGGCGGTTTTCCGCCTGAAGCCAGGCTGATCCCGCAGCCCTCTGAGATCTCGCCGAAAACTGTTGCCTGTAGCGTCGTAAGTGGTGCCGAGCCGCAATCATGGACTGTATGTTGGTTGCCCGCGATCCCCCTTGGCTCACCCGCGGGACCGCGCCTCAAGCCGTCCGTTTGTGCAGTTTTTCCAGAACATTGGCGAAGTTTTCAGCAGGCCGGTTGTTTTTTACCAGTTGAAAAAAATCTCGTGAATTTTTCGCAAACCCGTGCAAGAGTGCCCGAAGCCAGACCCTTCACAGAAAGGGCAGGTGGCCGCAGACATCACCGGGGAACGGGGATTGCGGGAGGACCTAACAGCTAAAAAACAGGGCTGCACGATGAAGAAAACCCTTTTGAGCCTCATTGCCATGGCTGCCATGTCGGCGACCGCGCTTGCTGCGGATATCAAGCCGGCGCTGGTCTATGGCACGGGCGGCAAGTTCGACAAATCCTTCAACGAGGCGGCCGCCAATGGCGCCGAAAAGTTCAAGAAGGAAACGGGGATCGAATTCCGGGATTTCGAGCCGACCAACGACACCCAGGGCGAGCAGGCGATCCGCAACTTCGCGAGCCGCGGTTTCAATCCCGTGGTCGCCGTATCGTTCGCCTGGACCTCGGCCATGGAAAAGGTCGCCGCTGAATTCCCGGACACCAAGTTCGTGATCGTTGATTCGGTCGTCAAGCTGAAGAACGTCCGCTCTGTCCTCTATAAGGAAGAAGAAGGCTCCTACCTCGTCGGCCTTCTCGCCGGCATGGCGTCGAAGACCGGCAAGGTCGGTTTCGTCGGCGGTATGGACATCCCGCTGATCCGCAAGTTCGCCTGCGGTTACGTTCAGGGCGTCAAGGCGGCCAAGCCCGATGCGCAGGTCTTCCAGAACATGACCGGCACGACCGGTGCTGCTTGGAACGACCCCGTCCGCGGTGGCGAGCTTACCAAGAACCAGATCGACCAGGGTGCTGACATCGTTTACGCGGCTGCCGGTGCGACCGGCCTCGGCGTGCTGCAGACTGCCGCCGACAACAAGAAGCTGTCGATCGGCGTCGATTCGAACCAGAACCACCTGCATCCGGGTTCGGTCCTGACCTCGATGGTCAAGCGCGTCGATCTTGCCGTCTACAATGCCTTCAAGGACACCAAGGAAGACAAGTTCACGGCCGGCATCCTGGCGCTCGGCGTCAAGGAAGATGGCGTCGCCTACGCGCTCGACGACAACAACAAGGCACTGATCACGCCTGAAATGAAGACTGCTGTCGAAAAGGCCAAGGCCGACATCATCGCCGGTACCGTCAAGGTGCATGACTACATGTCGAACAACGCCTGCAACAAGTAAGGCGGGTTTAGAGGGGGCGCAGGGCGATGATGATCGCCATGCGCCCTTTTTGCATATCAGGCGGAAGGGCGGACCATTGAGCCTCGATTCTCCGAAGGATCCCGCGATCGAGCTTGTCGGCATCGACAAGAAGTTCGGCACGGTACACGCGAACAAGAACATCAATCTGACGGTCGCCAAAGGCTCGATCCACGGTATCATCGGGGAGAACGGCGCCGGCAAATCGACCCTGATGTCGATCCTCTATGGCTTCTACCAGGCCGACCATGGGGAGATCCGCATTTCCGGAAAGCCGGTGACGATCCGGGATAGCCAGGCGGCCATCGCCGCTGGCATCGGCATGGTGCACCAGCATTTCATGCTGGTCGAGAATTTCACCGTGCTGGAAAACGTCATGCTCGGGGCCGAAGGCGGCCAGCTGCTGGCCAAGGGCGTCGCGAGCGCCCGCAAGGAACTGAAGCGGCTGGAGGACGACTACGGCCTCGAGGTCGATCCGGATGCGGTCATCGAGGAACTGCCGGTCGGCAGCCAGCAGCGCGTCGAGATTTTGAAGGCGCTTTATCGCGGTGCCGACATCCTCATCCTCGATGAGCCGACCGGCGTGCTGACGCCGCCGGAAGCGGACCACCTCTTCAAGGTCCTGCGCGTGCTGCGCGATCAGGGCAAGACGATCATCCTCATCACCCACAAGCTGCGCGAGATCATGGCGATCACCGACACGGTGTCGGTCATGCGCCGCGGCGAAATGGTCGCGACCCGCAAGACCGCCGAAACGACCGTCGAGGAGCTTGCCGAACTCATGGTCGGCCGCCGCGTCCTGCTGCGCGTCGAAAAGGGTGCCGCCCATCCGGGCGCCGTCCTGATGTCGGTCAGGAACCTGACGGTCAAGGACAGCCGCGGCGTCACCATGGTCGATGATGTCTCCTTCGATGTCCGCGCCGGCGAGATCGTCGGTATCGCGGGCGTTGCCGGCAACGGCCAGTCGGAGCTTCTCGAAGCGATCGCCGGCATCCGCAAGCCATCGTCCGGCGAAATCCTTATCCACGGCAAGCCTGTCGCGGGGGTCGATCCGGCGGGCCTGCGCGATCTCGGGCTGGCGCATATCCCCGAAGACCGCCACCACATGGGCCTGGTCCTGAAATTCGAGGAATACGAGAACTCGGTCCTCGGCTATCACCGGGATGCGAAATACGGCCGGGGGCCGCTCCTGGACCTCGATGCGATGCGCAAGGATGCCGAGGAAAAGATCGCGAAATACGATATCCGCCCGCCGAACCCGCGGTTGCGGACGGCCAATTTTTCCGGCGGCAACCAACAGAAGATCGTCGTGGCCCGCGAAATCGAGCGCGATCCGAAAATGCTGATCATCGGTCAGCCGACCCGCGGCGTCGATATTGGTGCGATCGAATTCATCCACAAGCGGATCATCGAGATGCGCGATGCCGGCAAGGCGGTACTGTTGGTCTCGGTGGAGCTCGACGAGATCCGTTCGCTCTCCGACCGCATCCTGGTGATGTTTGCCGGCAAGATCGTCGGCGAAAAGTCGAGCGAGGCGGGCGAGCAGACGCTGGGCCTGATGATGGCCGGGATCGCCGCATGACGCCCGGACCAATGACGCTTTCAGCAATGACCCATCCGGAGCATGGAATGATTGAACTTTCGGCGGCGGCACGGCGGACGAGGGCAGGGGCATGAGCACCGCATCCGTTCCGCTTCCCGCCTGGATCAATTACGGCCTCATTCCGCTGCTCAACCTCATCCTGGCGTTCTTTTTTTCCGGCCTGGTCGTCTGGGCGATCGGCGAAAGCCCGTTCGAGGCGCTGCAATTGCTGCTGGTCGGCGCGCTCGGCCGTGGCGAGGGCATCGGTTTCACGCTGTTCTACACGACGAGCTTCATCTTCACCGGTCTTTCGGTGGCGGTCGCGATCCATGCCGGCCTGTTCAACATCGGTTCGGAAGGCCAGGCCTATCTCGGCGGTCTTGGCGCGGCGCTCGTGGCGCTCGCCATGGACAGTTATGTGCCCTGGTATGTGACCATGCCGTTCGCTGTCATCGGCGCCGCGCTGTTCGGCGCGGCCTGTGCCGCCATTCCCGCCTGGCTGCAGGCCAAGCGCGGCAGCCATATCGTCATCACCACCATCATGTTCAATTTCATCGTCTCGTCGCTGATGAACTACGTGCTGGTGCGCCTGCTGATCGTGCCGGGCAAGATGGCGCCGGAAACACGCACCTTCCTGCCCGGGGGCCAGCTCCCGAAGCTCGACTGGCTGATCGCCATGTTCGGCGGCAAGATCGGCGCAGCCCCGTTCAACTTCTCCTTCCTGATTGCATTGGTCATGTGCTTCCTGGTCTGGGTACTGATCTGGCGCACGAAGCTCGGGTATGAAATGCGCACGCTCGGCATCAGCCCGACGGCCGCCAGTTACGCCGGCATCCGCTATTCCAGGATCGTCATGATCACCATGCTGATCTCCGGCGGCCTTGCCGGCATGATGGCGCTGAACCCGGTGATGGGCGCCTCCGCCCGCCTGCAGATCGAATTCGTCGGCGGCGCCGGTTTCGTCGGCATCGCCGTCTCGCTGATGGGCCGCAATCACCCGGCCGGCATCATCCTGGCAGCGCTGCTGTTCGGCATTCTCTATCAGGGCGGTGCCGAACTCTCCTTCGACATGCCGGGCATCACGCGCGACATGATCGTCGTCATCCAGGGCATGGTGATCCTGTTCGCCGGTGCATTGGAATACATGCTGCGCCCGTCCATCGTCCGGCTCTACCAGCAGCTCACCGGGAAGTAGGCTCATGGATTATTTCGATATTTTCATCAGCATTCTCGGATCGGCGGTTCGTCTTTCGATCCCGCTTCTGTTCACGGCGCTCGCCGGCCTCTTTTCGGAACGCGCCGGCATTTTCGATATCGGCCTGGAAGGCAAGATGCTGGCGTCGGCTTTCGCAGCGGCTTGCGTTGCCTATTGGACCGGCAATGCCTGGTTCGGCCTGCTCGGCGGCATCGGCGTGTCGATCGTGTTTTCGTTCGTGCACGGCTTTGCCTCGATCACCAATCGCGGCAACCAGATCGTCTCCGGCGTGGCGCTGAATTTCGTGGCTGCCGGTCTGACGATCGTGCTGGGCCAGGCCTGGTTCAGGCAGGGCGGACGCACCGGCCAGGTGCCGCCCGAGGGACGGTTCTCGTCCATCGTCCTGCCGGGCGCCGACATGATGCGCGACGTACCGATCATCGGCCCGCTATATGCCAACGTGATCTCCGGCAACAACATCCTCACCTACATCGCCTTCCTGATGGTGCCGATCTCCTGGTGGGTTCTCTATCGCACTCGCTTTGGGTTGCGCCTGCGCGCCGTGGGTGAAAATCCGGGTGCGGTGGATACCGCCGGCATTTCGGTTGCCTGGATGCGCTATCGCTCGCTGATCGTCGCCGGGTTCCTCTGCGGTTTCGCAGGCACCTATCTGTCGATCGCCCAATCGGCCGCCTTCATCAACAACATGTCGGCCGGCAAGGGTTATATCGCGCTCGCGGCGCTGATCTTCGCCAAGTGGAAGCCGGTGCCGGTCATGCTTGCCTGCCTTCTCTTCGGTTTCCTCGATGCGTTTGCCAATTTCATGCAGGGCAAGTCGCTGCCGCTGATCGGCGAAGTACCGGTACAGATCTTCCAGGCGCTGCCCTATATCCTCACCTGCGTATTGCTGGCCGGTTTCATCGGCACCGCTCGTCCGCCCAAGGCCGGCGGCGTGCCCTATACCAAGGAGCGCTGATAAGATGTCCCACGACCTTTTCGAAGCCGCCCGTGGCGCGATGGCCAAGGCCCATGCCCCCTATTCGAAGTTCCCGGTAGGTGTGGCGCTCCGTGCCGATGACGGCAAGGTCTATCTCGGCGCCAATATCGAGAACATCTCCTTTCCTCAAGGGTGGTGCGCCGAGCCGACGGCGATCGGCGCAATGATCATGGGCGGGGGAAAGAAGATCGTCGAGTTGGCGGTGATCGCCGAAAAGCTGGCGCTGTGCTCGCCCTGCGGCGGCTGCCGGCAGAAGATTGCCGAGTTCGCCTCCGCCGGTACACGTATCTATCTCTGCGACGATCTCGGCGTGCAGAAAACCGTCACCATGGCGGAACTCCTGCCATTTGCGTTCGAAACCGATGCGATCGGCTGAGGCGGTGGACATGAGGCAAGTCATCGATCTGCTCGTCGATCGCCTGAACGGCCTGGTGCCGCGCCACGCGGTCGTGCTCGGCTCCGGCCTCGGTTCGCTGGTGAACGAGGTGACGGAGGCTGTCCGCATACCTTACGGTGCGCTCGAGGGTTTCCCGGTGAGCGGCGTCACCGGGCATGCGGGCGAAATCGTCGCCGGTTATCTCGGAGCCGAGCCGGTTATCATGCTTTCCGGACGCGCTCACTATTACGAGCGCGGCGATGCCAAGGTGATGCGCCTTCCGATCGAGGTGATGAAAGGCCTCGGCGTCCAGTCGCTGATCCTGACGAACTCGGCAGGCTCCCTCAGGGAAGATATGCCACCGGGCTCGGTGATGCAGATTTCCGACCACATCAACTATTCCGGCATGAACCCGCTGATCGGCGAAGAAGGCGACGGGCGTTTCGTCGGCATGACCACCGCTTATGATGCAGACCTGGCACTCGACATGCGCAACGCGGCGATCCGTTGCGGCATCCCGCTGTTCTCAGGCGTCTACATGTGGTTCTCCGGACCGAGCTTTGAGACACCGGCGGAAATCCGCATGGCACGCACGCTTGGCGCCGACGCGGTCGGCATGTCGACGGTGCCGGAAGTCATCCTCGCACGCTATTTCGGGCTCAAGGTCGCGGCCGCATCGGTCATCACAAATTTCGGCGCAGGCATGACCGGTGCAGAGCTCAGTCACGCGGAAACCAAGGACATGGCACCCGTCGGCGGGCAGCGACTGGCGGCTATTCTGAAAGAAATGTTGGCCTGATTACACGATGTATTTCAATCGGATACGTCCCGTGCGGCCACGCGTTCCGCCGGTGCGGCTTGCATCTAATCGTTTGAACGGTAAATATGATCGGGCGCATGGCCCAGACGTCGAACAGACTTTGATCGGACCTGCGTCGCCTTTGAATTTACTGCGTCCCTGATGCGGCCAACGGTCGCCCGGCGCAGTAACCAAGCCGGGGAGGCACTCGACATGGAACTCCTGAGCCCGCGTGAGGCGGCAGCCTTAGCGCTATCGCTTCTCGACCTGACGAACCTGCGCGACGATTGCGATAATGCCGCGATCGAAAAACTGTGCCTGCGCGCCCAGACGCCTTACGGCAACACGGCGGCGATCTGCATCTGGCCGCGTTTCGTCGCCCATGCCCGCCAGATATTAGGCCCCGAACATCCGATCCGTATCGCGACGGTCGTGAACTTTCCGTCCGGCGATCTGGCCGTCGCGACCGTGATCGAAGAGACGCGGCAGGCGATCGACGATGGCGCCGATGAGATCGACATGGTCATTCCCTATCGCAAGCTGCTCGCAGGCGACGAGGCGGCGGTGACCGAAATGGTCGAGGCCGTCCGCGCTGCCTGCCCCGATGCGTGCCTGAAGGTGATCCTGGAGACGGGCGAGATCAAGGACAGCGCCGTCATCCGCCGTGCCTCCGAACTTGCGATCGCTGCCGGCGCTGATTTTATCAAGACTTCGACCGGCAAGGTCGCGGTCAACGCGACTCTCGAAGCCGCCGACATCATGCTGCAGGCGATCCGGGATTCCAAGAAGCGGGTCGGCTTCAAGCCCGCCGGTGGGATATCGACCGTTGCAGACGCCGATCTCTACTTCCGGCTTGCCGAAACGATCATGGCTCCGAACTGGATCATGCCCTCCACCTTCCGTTTTGGCGCATCGGGCCTGCTCGATGATATTCTCGGCGTGTTGAGCGGCGGCACCACCGTCCGTGCTTCGAGCGGTTACTGACGCGATGATCCCGCAGGAAATCATCCGCCGCAAACGCGACGGAAAAGTCCTCGCCGGCGAGGAGATCGCATCCTTCATTGCGGCCCTGACAAAAGAGGAAATCTCCGAGGGCCAGGCCGCTGCCTTCGCCATGGCTGTCTTCTTTCGGGGCATGTCCCGTGATGAGACAGTGGCGCTCACTCTCGCCATGCGCGATTCCGGGACAGTGCTGAATTGGGACGGTCTTGGCCGGCCGGTAGTGGACAAACATTCGACAGGCGGCGTCGGCGATAATGTCTCGCTGATGCTTGCACCGATCGTCGCGGCTTGCGGCCTTGCGGTTCCAATGATTTCCGGACGTGGGCTTGGCCATACCGGTGGCACGCTCGACAAGCTGCAGTCGATCCCGGGTTACAACGTGATGCCGGATGAGACACTGTTCCGGAAGGTCGTCGATGAGGTCGGCTGTGCCATTATCGGACAGACGAGCGATCTCGCTCCCGCCGACCGTCGGCTCTACGGCATCCGCGACGTGACGGCCACCGTCGAATCCGTACCGTTGATTACCGCCTCGATACTTTCGAAGAAGCTTGCGGCCGGGCTCGGCAGCCTCGTGCTCGACGTGAAGGTCGGCAACGGCGCCTTCATGGAAAGTCCGGAGGAGGCGGAGACGCTGGCCCGCTCGCTGGTCGAGGTGGCGAACGGTGCCGGCGTGAAGACTGCGGCACTCATCACCGACATGAACCAGCCGCTCGCCGATGCGGCCGGTAATGCGCTCGAAATCGTCAACTGTCTCGATTTCCTCGCGGGGCTTAAGGCCGGCACGCGGCTGGAAACCGTCGTCCTGGCGGAGGCGGCGGAAATGCTGGTTCAGGCAGGCGTTGCGAGCGATCCGGGACAGGCCGAGGAAACCGCGCGGATGGCGCTGACATCAGGCGAAGCGATGGAACGTTTCGCGCGCATGGTCCATGCGCTCGGCGGACCGGCAGATTTCTGCGAGCGGCCGGATACCTATCTTGAGCGCGCGCCGGTGCGTTTGCGCGTGCCGGCGCCCCGAGATGGATACCTTGCCGCCTGCGAGACCCGCGCCCTCGGCCTTGCCGTGGTCGAACTCGGCGGAGGCCGTAAACGCGCGGCGGATCCGATCGATCATCGCGTCGGTATCAGCGAGCTGCTGCCCCTCGGGAGCCGGGTGTCGGAAGGCGAGCCGATCGCCATGGTGCATGCCGGAACTGAACAGGATGCCAGACGGATTGCCGCGGATATCGGGCGTTTCTACACGATCTCCGATGCCCCCGCCGCAGCTGCGCCGGTAATCCTCCAGCGCATCGGCTGATCACTGCACCAGCTTCAGGTTCCCGCCTTCCACCTGGAAGGATTTCAGCTTCTTGAGGAAGCTCATGCCGACCAGGGTGCCGGTCAACGCCTTGTCGCGCAGTACGAAGGCATCGACATCCTTGACGCGCACGCCGCCGATCTCGATCCGGTCGAGGACCACATGCGCCGCCTCGGTGCCGCCGTTGGCGGTGTTGACCGTGTAGCGGAAATCCAGTCCGTTGGCGCTGTAGCCCAGCTTGCGGGCGGTGCTCTCGTTGATCGCCACCAGCGACGCGCCGGTATCGACGAGGCCGTCGACGGATTTGCCGTTCATCCGGAACGTGCCGTTGAAATGTCCGCGTCCATCCGCTTCCAGCGTCACGCTGCCGGACGTCACCGAGACAGGCGTCGCCTTTGCAGGTGCTTCGACGGCCGTCGTCTCCGGCGGATGATCGGCGCGCTGGATCATGGCTGGGATCTGTGTCGCCAGCAGTGCCGCAACGGTTGCAAAAATGACGGTGCGCAGGAGCATGAACAACCCTCTCGGCATGAACCGGATATCCGCTTCCTGCATAACCGACAAATCATAAGAAAACGGCCCGCGAAGTCTCCGCAGGCCGTTCAATTCAAAGCTTGGTAAGCGAATTCTAAACTACTTACTTGGTGCCGTACATGCGGTCGCCGGCGTCACCGAGACCGGGCACGATATAGCCCTTCTCGTTGAGATGGCTGTCAATCGAGGCGGTATAGATCCTTACATCCGGATGCGCCGCGTGGAAGTTTGCGATGCCCTCGGGTGCCGCGAGCAGGCACAGGAAGCGGATGTTGTGCGCCCCGCGTTCCTTGAGCTTGTCCACGGCGGCGATCGAGGAATTGCCGGTCGCCAGCATCGGATCGACGACGATGATCAGCCGTTCGGCGATATCTTCCGGCGCCTTGAAGTAATATTCGACCGGCTGCAGCGTCTCGTGGTCGCGATAGACGCCGATATGCGAGACGCGGGCCGAAGGCACCAGTTCCAGCATTCCTTCGAGAAGCCCGTTGCCGGCACGCAGGATCGATGCGAAGACCAGCTTCTTGCCCTCGACAACGGGCGCCTGCATCTCCACCAGCGGCGTCTCGATTGTTTCCATGGTCAGTTCGAGGTCGCGGGTGACTTCGTAGCAGAGCAGCATCGAGATCTCTCGCAGCAGCCGTCGGAAACCGGCCGTCGAGGTCTCCTTCTTGCGCATGATCGTCAGCTTGTGCTGCACCAGCGGATGATCGATGACAGTGACGCCGTCCATGAGCTTCCCCTTTTCTGTTTGCCTGTTTCTTCTTTCAGGAAAAAGGCCGGTTCCGCAACCCGTCAGGCGCGCATGGCCGCCTCATCCCCAGCCTCTGGCCCGCTCTGCGCATCAAGCCGGGCGATGAGCTTTGCCCTTGTCGCTTCATCCACGAAGGCAGCCTCGACCGCTGTCCGCGTCATCGCGTTGATTGCCCCGTCCGACATCCCCATGATCGCCGAGGCGATCTCGTATTCGCGGGCGAGCGAGGTGTGGAAGAAGGGCGGGTCGTCGGAGTTGACGCAGACCCGCACGCCGGCGGCCTTGAGGCGTTTCAGCGGGTGGCTGTCGAAATCCGGAAACACGTTCAGCGCAATGTTCGAGCCCGGGCAGACCTCCAGCACGGTGCCCAGCTCGACAAGCCGCTCCACCAGTGCCGGATCTTCGATTGCGCGCACGCCATGGCCAATCCGGGAGGGTTTCACCAGATCGAGCGCGTCGGAAACGCTGAAGGCGCCGCAGACTTCGCCGGCGTGGATGGTGAGGCCCAGTCCCGCATCGCGGGCGATATCGAAGGCGCGGGCATAGTCGGCGACGCGGCCCATGCGCTCCTCGCCGGCCATGTTGAAACCGGTGACCAGAGGGTTTTTCGCCCGGGCGGCGTATTCGGCGGCCGAGACCACCCGGTCCGGGCCGAAATGCCGCTCGCCGGTCACGATGATCCGCGCCTCGATGCCGGTCTTCTCGCGCGCCGCATGGATGCCGTCGCAGATCCCGGCGAGGTAGGCATCAGCCCCGAGCCCGATCCGGTCTCCGTGATCGGGCGAGACGATGATCTCGCTGTAGATCGTGTTGGCGGCGGCGAGTTCCAGAAGATAGGTCTCGGTCAAAAGCGCGTAGTCGTCGGCCGTTCTGAACAGGCTGGCCACCGCATCGTAACAGACGAGAAATTCGGAAAAGTCCGACCAGACATAGGCGCCGTCGCGCAAGATCTTGCTCGCATCGACGCCGTATTTCATGGCCTGGCTCGCTGCCAGCGCCGGCGGCGTGGCACCTTCGATATGGCAGTGTATCTCGGCCTTGAGGAGGTGGCTGGTCAAAGGAAGCTCCATCCGTTGGGACCGGGCGGGATCGACAGATGCGCGGCGATGGTCTCGGCAATGTCCGAATAGGTGGACCTGATCCCGATCGAGCGGGAGCGGATGCCCGGCCCGAACGCCATGACCGGCACCCGCTCGCGCGTGTGGTCGGTGCCGCGCCAGGTGGGGTCGCAGCCATGGTCGGCGGTCAGGATGACGAGATCGCCGGGCTTCAGCCGCCGATGGACGTCCGGCAGGGCGCGGTCGAAGGCTTCGAGCGCCGCGGCATAACCAGGCACATCACGACGATGGCCGTAGAGCATGTCGAAATCGACGAAATTGGTGAAGACGAGATCGCCGAGAGCCGCCTCGTCCATCGCGGCAAGCGTCGCCTCCATCAGCGCCGCATTGCCGTCCGCCTTGATGACGCGCGAGACGCCCTGGTGCGCGAAAATGTCGCCGATCTTGCCGATGGCATGTACCGACCGGCCGCCCCGGATCAGCCGGTCGAGCAATGTCGGTTCCGGCGGCGGCACGGAGAAGTCGCGGCGATTGCCGGTGCGCTGGAACGTCTCCGCCGTTTCGCCGAGGAAGGGCCGCGCGATCACCCGGCCTATATTCATCGGATCGAGTAGCACCCGGACGGTTTCGCAGAGCCTGAGCAACCGGTCGAGGCCGAAATGGGTTTCGTGGGCGGCGATCTGGAAGACGGAATCCGTAGATGTGTAGCAGATCGGCTTGCCGGTGCGGATATGCTCTTCTCCAAGCCGGGCAATGATTTCGGTGCCTGATGCGTGGCAATTGCCCAGAATGCCCGAAATGTTGCCTTCACGGCAGATGGCGTCCACCAGTTCGGGGGAGAAGGCCTCGCCTTCGGTCGGGAAGTAACCCCAATCGAACATCACGGGCGTCCCGGCGATTTCCCAGTGGCCGGATGGCGTATCCTTGCCGCGGGAGATCTCGTTGGCTGCGCCATAAAGGCCGAAGATCCGCTCCGGCATCGGCATCCCGGCTGGATAGTCGCCGCTGGCAAGCTTGGCGATTTCCAGAAGCCCGAGCGACGACATGTTCGGCAGATGCAGCGGGCCTTCCCTCAGGCCCGCCCGGTCGCCGACGCCGGCAGCGCAGAACTCCGCGATATGCCCGAGCGTGTTGGAGCCCAAATCGCCATACTCGTCCGCATCCGGGGCGCCGCCCACGCCGAATGAATCAAGAACGAACAGGAAGGCACGCGCCATCGGTCACCCGGAAGTTTGAATATCGTCAGGCCGACGGTTCTGCTGGCCGGCTCGAATCGGGATTCATATAGCCGCAGCGACGTATTGGCAAAGGGGATAACGTCCGACGCGCTTCAGCAGTTGGTGCAGTTGACACTGTCTCCGAGGCGCTGGCGGTAGAAATACTCGCGCGAAATGGTGAGGTCCCGCATCTCACTCGGCAAAAGACCGGGCATGAACATCAGGAGTTCATGGTGAACGGAGACCTCCGCCCGGACAAGGAAGGAATTGGCTATGTGCATATCGGCCGGCACCTGTACCGCAGAGCCGATCACATACGGCCTGCCATTGTCCTGGTCCCATGACCAGGCGACGGTCGGATTGCCAGTGGCATCGAGCGTCACCCCCGTGACTTTAATGCTGGGTGGGCTATCGGGCGTATAGGGCGCAAAAAGACTTGCGGTCACCGCCTTCATCGTGGTGAGCATCGTCTTGTCGACGCTCGTTTCCCGGGTCACGAGATCGGCGATGGTGCTGGCGCTGTGCGTCACCCGCTTGGAGACACTGAGGCCAATGGTAATCTCGAACGATGTAATATAGAGGCTGAGAAGCAGCGGCGCGATCAACGCGAACTCCACTGCTCCCACGCCGCGCCTGTCGGCCATCAACTGCTTGAGGCGGACCAAGAGGCCACGATATCGCTTATCCGGCTGGGACTTTTGCTCTTCGATCACGGGTAGTCCTCGGCTCGGAAGGCGGATGTTTCGACGATCAGGAAATAGTTCGGCCGTCCGCCGTCCGCAGGCCGGACGTTGGTGATATAAGGCCGGATCAAATCGGTGATGACGTCCCAGCGGTAATAGGCGCGCAGCATGTTGATGCTTTTCGCGGGGCCAGGTGCATAGGCGAAGGAGGAGGTGTCGAGTTCCCCGAATCGGCCGCCGGAAGCCGAGCGCGGAATCGTCGTCGGGATCAGTTCAAAGCTGGCGAACGAGCGGACATCGAGCAGGAGTTTATCCGGCGTCGTTATTTCCTCCTCGCTGCACTTGATCATGATCGATATTTCTTCGCAGAAGGCGCGGCGGAATTCTGTCTGGGTCTTGTCGGTGCCACGATTGAGCCCATAGGTAATGTTGCCGGTCCTGAGCTTGCGCGCCATCGTATCGACGGCATTGGCGACAAGCTGTTCGCCCGTATAGGCGATGAAGGTTTCGACGATCGCGAAGACGATCAGGAAATAGGGAATGGCCAGCAACGCGAATTCGATCGCGGCCGCACCGTCCCTGGAGCGGACAATCCGCCACCACGCGCCCTTGGCTCTCACCGGCCGAGGCGCCTTGCTTCTGGTATCGTCATAATCCTGGCACATGGTTCCCGTCCGACAGCCCGGCTTGAGCGTGCCGATCCTATGGCTGGATTATTGAGATTCCGTTGCGGCGATACACAGCAGTTTAACGACCTGTCCCCGATCAGGGCGAGCCGGTGTTCTTGAACTCGGCGTGCTGTTCGCAATTGGGTGTGCAGGAGAGGATGGAGCGTTCCGTTTGCCGGAAGACCCGCACCGTGTTCCCCTCATCGATGGAAACGAGGATGCGTTCGTCGGCGATCGCATTGCCCTCGGCATCCAGCAGCACGAGATTGGTGGTGCCGAAACTGCGGCCGGTGAGGACGATCGTCGTGGAATCCGCAACGGTGGCATCGGCAACGTTCGAATTGCCGACGATGACCTTGCTGACCGGCCTGTCGAGCTTCAGCACGCGCGCGTGATTCATGAATACGCGCAGAAGGTCCTCTTGATCCTGCGCCGCCACTTGCCCTGCGCCCGCGAAGACGACACCGCAAATGGCGAGGAGTCGAACCATGACGCTACGGAACAGCATTGGAGGGGCCTTCAGGTGAGGTTGTTATCTGCGCAAGGATGGCTGCGATTGGTGAATGAAGGGTTAAGCGGCACAGAAGGCTGTTCTTGTTCTCGTCTTAACGATTGCGGATTGGCCGGGATTGCAGCTCACAGAAGCGAATTTCAGACTTTCCGCATTCAGATTAAGGCGTTGTAAAAAAATGCACATTAGCAAATTTTGAGCAGGAGCGGGCGGTCGCTCGAATGCAAGTTTTCTTCTTTCCCCTTCGTTTACCACGCAACCGGCATTACCCCATTAACCGGAAGGTAACGATATTCCTTAAGCCGATGGCAATCGTCCCTCTGTAGGTTGCAGTCATCCGAACAACGGAAAACAGTTGTCGGGAAGTGCTGAACAACCAATGTGGAGTAGGAGAGTTCCATGACCAAGATTTTCGCTCGTTTTATGAAAGATGAGTCTGGTGCGACCGCCATCGAGTATGGCCTTATCGCAGCACTCATCTCCGTTGCCCTGATCGCTGGTGCGACGACTCTCGGCAATTCGCTGAACAACCAGTTTGCCAACATCGCCACGAAGCTCAAGTGCAGCAACAGCACAACCTCGTGCTGATTGCAGCCTTGATAAATTTCGGAAGCCGGCTCGATCACAATCGGGGCGGCTTCGTCTTATTTGGTAGTTCAGCAGGGATTTGCGGATCGCGCGCATTCTGCCCACGCAAATCCTGACTGATGGCGGCGGATTCAGCAATGATCGTGATCACTCTGGCCATTCTCACAATCCTGCCGCTTTGCCTGGCGCTTGCCGCCATTTCCGATTTCGTCAGCATGACGATCCCGAACCATGTTTCAGCGGTTGCTCTTGCCGCCTTTCTGGTCCTGGCGCCGTTTTCGGGTCTCGCATGGCCGGAGATCGGCATGAGTCTCGTTGCCGGCCTGGCAGTGTTCGCCGTCTGCTTCGCGCTGTTTGCTGCGAACGTCATGGGCGGCGGCGATGCGAAACTCCTGACCGCAACTGCCGTCTGGTTCGGCTTTAATCATTCGCTCCTCGTGTTGCTCGCCACGGTCGGTTATGTCGGTGGCGCCGTGACACTCGTCTTCCTGCTTCTGCGCTCCCAAGCGGGGTCGGTCATGGCTATGGGCATTCCCCTTCCGCCATCCCTCGTCAATGTCAGGAAGATTCCCTACGGGATCGCCATCGCGATCGCCGGTTTCCTGACCTTCGAGCAGGCACCAATATATTCCTTGGCCATGAAGGCGTTTCAATAAAGGTTTCAGCGATTGAAAGATCGCGTTAACCAGAATTGTAAGCTTCTCATTAACTATAATTACACCATTGGAGGCCATTCTCCGGGAAGTTAGTGTTCCCTCAAGGAATGGCCATGAAGCCCACCCGTATCATTATTCTAGCGGTTGCCGTGGTGGCGGCGGGCCTCGCCGGTATGCTCGCCATGCGCCTTTCAGGCACGAAGGCACCCGAACTGGTGGAAACGGTCATCCAGAAGGAGCCGACGGTCAAGGTGCTCGTGACGGCTGAGAACCTGCCCGTGGGCAGCCGGCTGAACGACAAGTCGATGGCGTGGATGTCCTGGCCGTCGAGCGGCATCGTCGACGGGTTCATCACCGATTCCACGCGCCCGAATGCGATGACCGAGCTTCAGGGCGTCGTCGTCCGCATGCCGATGTTCAAGGGCGAGCCGATGCGCGCCGAGAAGATCGCCGATTCATCCAGCCGGATCATGTCCTCGCTGCTGCCGTCGGGAAAACGGGCAGTTGCTACCGAGATCTCGGTTGCGACAGGCGCCGGTGGCTTCGTGCTGCCGAATGATCGCGTCGACATCATCATGGTGCGCGAGAACAAGGATAGCGGCAATTACATTACCGAAAACATCCTGAGCAACGTTCGCGTCCTCGCGATCGACCAGCAGGTCCAGGAAAGCGAGGACGGCAAGAAATCCGTTGTCGGCACCACGGCGACGCTGGAACTGACGCCGGATCAGGCAAAGGTCATCGCCGTCGCCCAGCAGATGGCTCAGCGGCTGACGCTCGCGCTACGTTCGGTCGCGGACGCGCAGGAGGCCGACACGGTGGCCCCGGACTACTTGCTGCACGGGGGTGATGGCAAGGCGGATATCCAGGTCATCAAATCGGGGGAGATCGTCAAGAGCACAGCGGCGGCGGTGCAGGCGAAATGAACGGAGCGTTCAAGTGAACAGTCTGAAACACAAGATTCGTAGCTCGGCAGCGGCAGGCATGGCTTTTTGCCTCGCCTTTTCCGGCGTTTCGCTGAATATCGCCCCGATCAGCGTTGAGCCGGCGCAAGCCCTTGCCGCCGAAAACAGCGTCGTCCGCATCACCGAAGGCGGTCCCGGAATACGCAAACGGCTTCAGCTCGGTCTCAACAAGGCCCTGGTCGTCGATCTGCCGTCGGACGCCCATGACATTCTGGTCGCCGACCCGACCATGGCTGATGCTGTGACGCGCACCTCCCGCCGCATCTACCTTTTCGGCAAGACCGTCGGGCAGACGAACATCTTCGTGTTCGGACCCAACGGCGAGGAAATCGTTAGTCTGGACGTCGCAATCGAGCGCGATATTTCCGGTCTCGAGCAGAACCTTCGCCGGTTTCTGCCGGAATCGAACATCAAGGTCGAGATCATCTCGGACAATATCGTGTTGTCCGGCAGCGTCCGCACGCCGCAGGATTCGGCGCAGGCGGAAAAGCTCACCACCGCCTTCCTCAAGGGCGGCGAGGCGACCACCCGCAATATCACGGCCCAGGGCAACAACGGCGACGCGGACATCTTCGCCGAAGACCGCCAGCAGTCCCAGATCGTCAACCTCCTGACGATCGAGGGCGAGGACCAGGTCACGCTGAAGGTGACGGTCGCGGAAGTCAGCCGGCAAGTGCTGAAGCAGCTCGGTTTCAATGGCTCGGTGGCTGGTCCCAAGGGCTCTATTGCCTTTGCCAATCCTGCCAACCTCGGAAATGCCGTCGGCTTGGCTGCTCAAGGCATCATGTCCGGCAACATCGGCAATGTCGGTCTCTCGACTTACATGAACGCTATGGAACAGGCGGGCGTCATGCGCACGCTTGCCGAACCCAGCCTGACCGCCATTTCCGGCCAGCAGGCGAAATTCTACGTCGGCGGCGAATTTCGCCTGCCTGGTCAGCAGGAAGTCGACAACGAGAACAACACTGTTACACAGACAGTCAACACGGTCGATTATGGCATCGAGCTGAACTTCAAGCCCGTTGTTCTGTCCCCCGGGCGCATCAGCCTGGTGATCGAAACCAACGTGTCGGAGCCGACATACGAAGGTTCTGCCGTGACGGGTAACGGTGCCTCGCTGCGGATACCCGGCAATACCTATATGTCGATCCGCAAGCGCGAGGCTTCGACCACCGTCGAATTGCCATCTGGCGGCTCCATCGTCATCGCCGGCCTGGTGCAGGACAATGTCCGGCAGGCAATGTCAGGCCTTCCGGGCATTTCAAAGGTTCCGGTGTTCGGGACGCTTTTCCGCAGCAAGGACTTTGTCCGCAACGAGACCGAACTGGTGATCATCGCGACGCCTTACCTGGTCCGTCCCGTTGCGCGCAACGAGATCGCCCGGCCGGACGACAACTTCAATCCGGAAAACGATGCCGCGAGCTTCTTCCTGAACCGCGTCAACAAGATCTACGGCCGTAAGGAACCCGTCGCGGCGGGCCAATATCACGGCGCCGTAGGCTTTATCTACAAGTGAGCGGTCATGGACATTGAAACCCAGAAAATCTCCGGCGAAGGACAGGATGCCATGGCCAAGGGTAGAACCAGCTCCCGTCGCCGCAGGATTGCCGCAGCCTTGGCGTTGACAGCATCCGGCCTGCTCCTGTCGGCCTGCGGCAACAGCCAGCTCACCACCGGCTCCATCCCCGACGATTATCGCACCCGCCATCCGATCGTGTTGGCGGAAGGTCAGTCGACGCTCGATATTCCGATTGCCTCGGGTGATGTCCGCCTGTCGACCGGGATGCGCGATACGGTCAAGGGATTTGCGCAAAACTTCATGTCGTCGCCCGCTGGCGTAGTACAGATCCAGGTGCCCCACGGCTCCTATAATTCCGGTGCGGCCCAGCATCTGGCGGGCGATATCCGCCGCGAACTGACGCGCTCCGGCATCAAGCCGCAGCGGATCCTGATGAGCAGTTACGCCGCCTCGCCGAACGGCGATGCCGCGCCGATCCGGCTGTCCTACGTGACGACCAAGGCGATGACCGGCCAGTGCGGCGAATGGCCGGCAGACCTGTCGGACAACACGTTCGGCAACAAGAACTGGTACAACTTCGGCTGCGCCAGCCAGAACAATCTTGCAGCTCAAGTGGCCAATCCCACGGACCTCATCGCCCCACGCGCCATAACGCCGATCGACGCCACCCAGCGCGCCAAGGTCATCAGCGACTACCGCACCGGCGGCACCGCCACGACGACGCCGTAAGCCAGTGAACCGGAGAACACGATGAGCGCGATCAACTACGAAATCCGCACTCCCGGCCAGGCTGAAGGGTTTGCCGAGGACGCCGATCGTCCGGGCGAATTCGACGCGCTGCGCCCACTGCCGCGTATCTCTATCCATTCCTTCTGCGAAAGCGACGGGATGCAGCGCATGATGGACCGCATAGCTCGCGATCGCCGCATGGCCAAGGTCAACCTGCGCGTGACGATCGGCGGCACCAGCGCTGCCGCCAACATGTTTTCGTCAACCCCGACCCCGAACCTCATCATCCTGGAAACCGACGCCGAGCCGAAGAACCTGCTCCATGAGCTCACGCCGCTTGCGGAAGTGTGCGACCCCTCGACCAGGGTCATCGTCGTCGGCCGCTACAATGACATCTCGCTCTATCGCGAGCTGATCCGCAACGGCATTTCCGAATACCTCGTCGGCCCCGTGCAGATGCCGGACATGCTCGCTTCGATCTCGGCGATCTTCGTGGATCCCGAAGCCGAGCCGCTCGGCAAATCGATCGCCTTCATCGGTGCCAAAGGCGGCGTCGGAGCCTCGACGATTGCGCATAACTGCGCCTTCGGTATTTCGAACCTCTTCTCGACCGAAACCATCCTGGCCGATTTCGATCTTCCCTTCGGCACCGCCAATATCGACTTCGATCAGGATCCGGCCCAGGGCATCGCGGAAGCCGTCTTCGCGCCGGAACGCCTGGACGAGGTCTTCCTTGATCGCCTTCTGACCAAATGCTCCGAGCATCTCTCGCTGCTGGCGGCTCCCTCGCTGCTCGATCGCGCCTATGATTTCGACCGCAACGCGTTCACTCCGATCATCGAACTCCTGCAGCGCAGCGCTCCCGTCGCAGTCCTCGATGTCCCGCACGGCTGGACGGAATGGACGCGCGCGGTTCTGTCGGAAGTCGACGAGGTGGTGATCTGCGCGGTTCCCGATCTCGCCAACCTGCGCAACACCAAGAACATGATCGATGCGTTGAAAAAGCTTCGCCCGAACGACCGTGCGCCGCATCTGATCCTCAACCAGGTCGGCATGCCGAAGCGTCCGGAGATCGCTCCGAACGATTTCATCGAACCATTGGAGATCGAGCCGATCGCCATCCTGCCGTTCGACGTGCAGTTGTTCGGCAATGCCGCCAATAGCGGCCGCATGGTTTCCGAAATCGATGCAAAATCGCCCGCCGCCGAAACCTTCTCCCAGATCGCCCATATCGTCACGGGTCGTGTCGCCATGAAGAAGGTGAAGAAGGGTGGCCTCGGCAAGATGCTCGGCATGCTCGGGCGCAAGAAGGCATAACACCAGGAAACCGGTATGTTTGGAAAACGCGGAAACGAGGGATTTGGGAAGAGCGGCAGCGTGGCGCCGCCGCTGCCGGCTGCACCTGCGCCTGCCGCGGTGCGGTCCGCCGCTCCGGAAGTCCTTGCCGAGCCGGTGCGCGATCCCGCCGCCCAGCGGCAGCAGATCTCTTCGCCGCCGCCGCTCGCCCCCCAATCGGCGGCTCGCAAGCGTCCGGCGCGCACGGAACTCTATTACGACACCAAAAGCCAGGTCTTCTCGGCGCTGATCGATACGATCGACCTTTCCCAGCTTGCCAAGCTCGATGCGGAAAGCGCGCGCGAGGAAATCCGCGATATCGTCAACGATATCATCACCATCAAGAACTTCGCGATGTCGATCTCCGAGCAGGAGGAACTGCTCGAGGACATCTGCAACGACGTTCTGGGTTATGGCCCGCTGGAGCCGTTGCTCGCTCGCGACGATATCTCCGACATCATGGTCAACGGCGCCGGGCAGACCTTCATCGAAGTCGCCGGCAAGACGATCGAATCCGAGATCCGCTTCCGCGACAATTCCCAGCTCCTGTCGATCTGCCAGCGCATCGTCAGCCAGGTCGGCCGCCGCGTCGACGAATCCTCGCCGATCTGCGACGCGCGCCTGCCGGATGGTTCGCGTGTCAACGTCATCGCCCCGCCGCTCGCCATCGACGGACCGGCGCTCACCATCCGCAAGTTCAAGAAGGACAAGCTCAACCTCGACCAACTGGTCAAGTTCGGCGCGATCACGCCGGAAGGGGCGACGCTCCTGCAGATCATCGGCCGCGTCCGCTGCAATATCGTCATTTCCGGCGGTACCGGTTCCGGCAAGACGACGCTCCTGAACTGCCTGACCAACTATATCGACAAGGAAGAGCGGGTCATCACCTGCGAGGACACGGCCGAACTGCAGCTGCAGCAACCGCATGTGGTCCGGCTCGAAACCCGCCCGCCGAACATTGAGGGCGAGGGCGAGATCACCATGCGCGACCTCGTCAAGAACTGCCTGCGCATGCGTCCCGAACGCATCATCGTCGGCGAAGTGCGCGGACCGGAAGTCTTCGACTTGCTTCAGGCGATGAACACCGGCCACGACGGCTCGATGGGCACGATCCACGCCAACACGCCGCGCGAATGCCTGAGCCGTATGGAATCGATGATTGCCATGGGCGGTTATTCGCTGCCGGCCAAGACCGTGCGCGAGATCATTACCGGTTCGATCGACGTGATCATCCAGGCGGCCCGCCTGCGCGACGGTTCGCGCCGCATCACCCAGATCACCGAGGTGGTCGGCATGGAAGGCGACGTGATCGTCACCCAGGACCTGATGCGCTACGAGATCGATGGCGAGGATGCGAATGGCCGCCTGATCGGCAAGCATATGTCGACCGGCATCGTGAAGCCGCATTTCTGGGATCGCGCCCGTTATTACAACGAGGAAAAGCGCCTTTCTGCGGCCCTCGACTCGATGGAAAAAACCAAGGACTAAGGAGCAGGGTTCCATGTTCGGGCTGGATATCAACGTCGTGGCGATCATCGCCCTCGTGGCGGTCGCCGCGGCGGCGGTCTGTTACGGGCTGTTGTTCTCCCGCATGGAAGTGGAAAAGAAGGCCGACAGCCGGCTCAACCGGGTGAAATCGGCGGAAACCGACCTCAACAAGGTCAAGGCCGCGCGCGACCGCGTGCAGGAGCTTTCCAAGCGGCGAAAGTCCATGCAGGATTCGATCAAGGACCTGGAGAAGAAGCAGGAAGAGAAGAACAAGAAGATGGCCGACGGCAGCTTGAAGGCCAAGCTCCCCCAGACCGGGCTTTCCCTGACGATGGGCCGCTTCTACATGTTCAGCGTCCTTTTCGGCGTCTTCGTTTTCCTCGTCACCCTGATCGCCGGCCTGCCGCTGCTCGCCGCCCTTGGTGCCGCCTTCGTCAGCGCGGTCGGGTTGCCGCGCTGGATCATCGGTTTCCTGGTCAAGCGCCGCCAGAAGAAGTTTCTGGAGGAATTTCCGAATGCGCTCGATGTCATGGTGCGATCGATCAAATCCGGTCTGCCGCTCAACGATGCGATGCGGTTGATTGCTTCCGACGGCCAGGAGCCGGTGAAGACGGAATTCCGCCGCGTGATCGAATCCCAGCAGGTGGGCCTGAGCATTCCGGAAGCCTGCACCCGCATGATGATGACCATGCCGCTGCCGGAGGTGAATTTCTTCTCGATCGTCATCACCCTCCAGGGCCAGGCCGGCGGCAATCTTTCCGAAGCGATCGGCAACCTTTCCAAGGTGCTGCGCGAACGCAGGAAGATGAAGGCCAAGGTGCAGGCGTTGTCGATGGAAGCCAAGGCGTCGGCGGTGATCATCGGGGCTCTGCCCTTCATCGTCTCGCTGCTCGTCTATCTCACGTCGCCTCAGTACATCTCGATCATATTCACTGATCCGCGCGGGCACCTGATCCTTTTGCTTTCCGGGGTCTGGATGTCGATCGGCATCTTCGTCATGCGCAACATGATCAACTTCGACATCTGAGGGGATGGAGCGATGGGACTGGCAACGACGCTCACCGATCCGACCACACTGCTCGCCATCCTGGTGGCCGTGGCGGTTTTCGCGACCCTCTACACGCTGGCGAGCCCTTTTCTCGAAAAAGGAGATCTCGACAAGCGCATGAAGGCGGTCTCCACGGAGCGCGAACAGATCCGCGCCCGCGAACGCGCCCGCATGAATTCCGAACAATCGAAGACGTCACTGCGCGCGCAGAACAATCAGTCGGTCCGGCAGATCGTCGAGCGCTTCAATCTGCGCAAGGCGCTGGTGGACGACAACACCGTCAACAGGCTTCGTGCCGCCGGTCTGAGGTCGCAGAACGCCCTCAACATGTTCCTGCTGGCCCGTTTCCTGCTGCCCTTCGTTTTCCTGGCAGCTGCCATCGTCTGGATTTTCGTGCTCGGCAACCTCGCCACCCGGCCGTTCCCGATCCGTATGCTGGCGGCGATCGTCGTCGGCTATATCGGTTTCTACGTGCCGAACATCTACATTTCCAACCGGGTGAATAAGCGCCAGCATTCCATCAAGCGGGCCTGGCCCGATGCGCTCGACCTGATGTTGATCTGCGTCGAATCCGGGATTTCCATGGAAGCGGCGATGCGACGCGTGGCCGAGGAGATGGCGCAGACATCGCCGCCGCTGGCCGAGGAAATGGTGCTGACGACGGCCGAGCTCTCCTTCCTGCAGGACCGCCGCACCGCACTCGAAAATCTCGGCATCCGTACCCAGCTCGATATCGTCAGGGCCGTGACCCAGGCGCTGATCCAGGCGGAACGCTACGGCACGCCGATTGCTTCGGCCCTGCGTGTGCTTGCCCAGGAAGGCCGCGACGAGCGGATGAACGAGGCGGAAAAGAAGGCAGCCGCCCTGCCGCCGAAACTCACCGTGCCGATGATCCTGTTCTTCCTGCCGGTGCTGATCGCCGTCATCCTCGGCCCCGCCGGAATCCAGGTCGCCGACAAGTTTTAATGAAGTCGGCCGCATCGCCGAGCCGACGGTGAACGCCACCTGAATTCCAGCTTCAGACCGCATTCAGCGGCGATCGATCAATATCCCCTTATCGAGCGAAAAATCTGTCCGTTTAACGAAGGCGGACAGGAGCGCCACATGATTTTGGAGGATACCGATGCTGGCAAGACTTTGCGTGAACCTCGTCCTGATCGGCGGAATCATCACGGTGATTTCGCGCCTCATCTGAAGGCGTATCGATGGAGGACCACCCGAAAACAGGAAAACCGGCGCAAGGCCGGTTTTTTGTTGGAATGACGGAAGCCTGATCAGTTCGTATTGTTAGGCTTGCTCTTGCCATCCTTGTCGGCGAGTTTCGCCCAGGCATTCTGCTGGGAGAGCATCGAGCGAAGATAGGTGACGTTGGCGTCGGCCTGCTGCTGCGAGAGTTCCTTGCGGGCGATCTGTTCGGCTTCCGCGAAACGGCCCTGAAGACCGACCACCAGCGCCAGATTCTGGCGGACGCGGCTGTCGGCCGCGGGCTGGCCGGCGGCATTGCGCATGTAGGTTTCCGCCGTCTTCAGGTCGCCGGAGAGCACGTAGGACATTCCGAGATTGGACATCACGCTCGGCTCGTTCGGCTGGGTATCGAGCGCCATGCGGTATTTCTGGCGGGCCTCCGCCGAGCGCCCGAGCTGGTCGAGCACCGCACCTTCGGCGGAATAGAGCCGCCAGTCGGGGTGATCGGGGGTCTGGGCGCGGTTGATCGTGGCGAGCGCCTGCTCGAGCTGGCCGGCACCGGCCTGGGCTTTGCCGTAGGCCGCCAGCACGTCGCGATCGGCCGGGTGGGCGATCGCCACCTGCTGCATCACGGCGAGCGCCTGCGCGTTCTTGCCCGTCATGCCGAGCACCGTCGCGTATTGCAGCCCGATCTGCTTGTTCTTCGGATCGCGGGCATAGCTCTCGCCGACAGACTTCTCGGTGCTGGCAAGATCGTTCGCGTTCATGCCGTCCATGGAGGCGGCCGAGGCCCTTGGGATCGAGCCCGTCGTTGCGACATCCCGCTTCGTCGCGCAGCCGGTGACCGAGAGAGTGGCGAGGATCACGAGGACGGCGGTCTGGGCGAGGCGGGTCTTGCGAAGCGTCACGGCTGCGGAAGCGGTCATGGGGTGCGGTCTCGTTCGGTCCGGTGCCACGTCTTCCGAATAAGGAGCGGGGCATATGGCGCATTTCCACTCCAGCAATAAACTGTTAACCCTAACAGATCGTTAAGATGAGCGATTCCAGCAGCTTCCGAAGGCCCGCCCATGACCCCTTATCAGTATATCGAACGCCCCTCTCCCTTCAGCATGAAAGGAGCGGCGACCAGGCCGATCCATGCGGTGACCCCTTCCGACCTCGACGCGGGGAAGCTCGATGCGGCAGCGCTCGCCTGGGCGAAGGCTTCGGGCTTCAAGGCGGAAGCCGGCGCGGTGCTTCTGTTGCCGACGGCCGGCGGTGAGGTGGGCAGCGCCCTGTTCGGCCTTGGCAGCGATCCCGCCGAGGCGCCGTTCATTACCGGAAAACTCTCCAAGCTCCTGCCCGCCGGTGACTGGCATGTCGAGACATCGCCGCTTGGCGCCGCGCATCTGGCCCTCGGTTACGGCCTCGGCACCTACGGCTTCAGCCGCTACAAATCCGAAAAGCCGAAGGATGTCCGGCTTTCGATCCCCGACACGGCCGATGCCGCCGATGTCGAGCGTCAGTTGGCCGGCGTTTTCCTGGCCCGTGACCTCATCAATATTCCGACCAACGAGATGGGGCCGATCGAACTGGAAGCCGCTTTCAGGGCGCTCGGTGAACATTACGGCGCAACCGTCACCTCGATCGTCGGCGAGGACCTGCTCGCCCGGAATTTCCCGCTCGTTCACACGGTCGGCCGCGCCAGCGTCTCAGCCCCGCGGCTGCTCGAAATGCGTTGGGGAGAGAAGGGTCATCCGCGCGTCACCCTGGTCGGCAAGGGCGTCTGTTTCGATACCGGTGGCCTCGACATCAAGGGTGCCGCCAACATGGCGCTGATGAAGAAGGACATGGGCGGTGCCGCGAACGTCATGGGGCTTGCCCTGATGATCATGGATGCCGGCCTCAAGGTGGATTTGCAGGTTCTGGTGCCGGCCGTCGAGAATTCCATTTCCGGCAACGCCTTCCGCCCCGGCGATATCTACAGGAGCCGCAAGGGCATCACCGTCCAGATCGACAATACCGATGCGGAAGGCCGATTGGTCCTTGCCGATGCGCTTGCCTATGCGGACGAAAACCCGCCGGACCTGATGATCGACATGTCGACGCTGACGGGGGCTGCCCGCGTGGCGCTCGGCACCGAGCTTGCGCCCTATTTCACCGACGACGAAGCGCTCGCCGGCAAGCTGATGGACGCGGGCCGGGCCGAGGCCGATCCGATGTGGCGCCTGCCGCTCTGGATGGGCTACGACAAGGATATCCGCTCCCGCGCCGCCGACATCACCAATTCGCCATCGGGCGGAATGGCCGGTGCGATCACCGCGGCACTTTTCCTCAAGCGCTTCGTCACCGCTACCAGGAGTTGGGTGCATTTCGACATCTACGGCTGGGTGGCGGCCGAAAGGCCGCAGGCGCCGATCGGCGGCGAGGCGTTTGCGATCCGCGCGCTCTACCGCACGATCAGCGACATGGCCGCGAAATAAACCGGAACCGAAACAAACCGGTAAGATCTTCGGCCTAAAATTCGTCGGATTGTGAAGCGAGGCCGGATTTTTGAACCGAGGTGGTGATGCCGGTTGAACTGACGGCCACGGAAGCGCTGGGCCTCTGGCACCGGGTATCCCTGGAGCAGGTGCGGCATGATGGCCGCGATCTGACATTGCGCCAGATGTCCATTCTGCTGCATATTTACCTCGTGCCGCCGCCCCACACGGTGCGGGGGCTCGCGGCGACGCTCGGCGTCACCAAGCCGGTCATCACCCGCGCGCTCGACACGATGGGCGAGATGGGTCTGGTGGACCGCCAGCGCGACGAGCGGGACCGCCGCAACGTGGTGATCAAGCGCACGGTGGCGGGTGCGCTCTATCTGGAAAAGCTGGGCGACCTGATCATCCGGGAGGGTCGCCAATGAGGGTTTCGACGGGGTATTTGAAGTGACGACACTGCTCGATAGACGCCTGCACGCCTTTCGCCCCGACCTTGCCGACGAGAAGCTGAAAGGCAGCGTCGAGGCCGGCCAGTTCGTCCGCGGCGAACCGGCGCGCATTGGAGTACCTGTCGCGCAGCTGCGTCCGGCACCGGACCTCGCCCGCGGCTTCGATAGCGAACTTCTCTTCGGTGAAACGGTGCGGGTCTTCGACCGCGCCGACGGTTTTGCCTGGGTGCAGGCCGATCAGGACGGTTATGTCGGCTACCTGCCCGAAACGATGCTTGGAAGCCTGGACGAGCCGACCCATCGCATCGCTGTGCCGCGCACTTTCCTTTATCCGGAACCGGAGCTCCGCAAGCCGCCGGTCGGCGCCCTGTCCATGGGCAGCCGCATCACCATCGTCGGCGAGGTGGAAACCCGCGGCACCCGTTATTTCGTCCTGGCGAACGGCGAGGCGGTGATCGCCCGCCATTGTCTCCCCATCGCCGAGACCTTGGGTGACGACTACGTCGCCGTCGCCGAAAAATTCATCGAGACGCCCTATCTCTGGGGTGGCCGTTCCGGTTTCGGTCTTGATTGCTCGGCGCTCGTACAGCTCGCCCTGATGATGACCGGCCAATCCGCCCCGCGCGATTCCGATATGCAGGCCTCGATCGGCAAAGAGATCGGCCGGGGGGAACTTCGCCGCGGCGACCTCGTTCTATGGATGGGTCATGTCGGCATCATGGAGAATGCCGAGACGCTTCTCCACGCCAACGGCCACACGATGAGCGTCGCCCGCGAGAATTTCGAAGCGGCCGTTCAGCGGATCGGCTGGCTCTACCAGCAGCCCACCGGTTATCGCCGCCTGGATAACCGCCGATGATCACGCAAACGTGGTCCCCGGCCCATGGATTGGACATCCTGCCGTCCATATCTCTCATTCGTCCGCAGCTTTCGTGGATGAGGAGTCGATTGATGCTCAAAGGTGCATGGATATTGCCGGCCGTGATGCTCGTGGCGCTGCTTGTCGCCGCGCTGGTTCCGGCTGAGGTATTCGCGGCCGAGCCCCAGGCCTTCCCCAAGGATGTGCAGACCTACTTCCGCAACCTGCCCGGCGTCGTGCCGGAGGAAGAACACGCGAAGAAACAGGCCTATGAGTGCACCAGCGATATCGAGAACGTCTATCGCAGCCGTGGCGGTTTCGACATTCTCTACGGCGACGTTATGCCGACGCGGATCTATCGCTGCAAGACGCCGAGCGGCATCACCTATACCGGTACGCGCATGCCCAATACCGAGTGGGTCCCCGGTCTCCACCCGCACCATCTTCCCGAATAAGGCAATCTTTGTTCAAAGCCGGCGCGGCGGAAGACCGTATCTTGCGATATCGGGCATGGGCGCCTCCGGCCCATTGACGACCTGCCGCCGCTGCCCCACAACTTCCTGATATACAAATTGGTACACCGGGAGGATGCAGGGTGTTCCACGCAAGCATGAACTTTGCGCTCGGCGAGGAGGTCGACGCTGTTCGTGAGACAGTCCACCGTTTCGCGCAGGAAAAACTCAAGCCTCGCGCCGAAGAGATCGACCGCAGCAACGAATTTCCCCGCGACCTCTGGCCGGAACTGGGCGCGCTCGGCCTGCTCGGCATTACCGCCGACCCGGATTTCGGCGGTTCCGGCCTTGGTTACCTCGCCCATGTGGTGGCCGTCGAGGAACTGGCCCGCGCCTCGGCCTCCACCTCGCTCAGCTACGGCGCCCATTCCAATCTCTGCGTCAACCAGATCAACCGCAACGGCAGCGCCGAGCAGAAGGCCCGTTACCTGCCAAAACTCTGCTCGGGAGAGCATGTCGGGGCGCTGGCCATGTCCGAGCCGGGCGCCGGCTCCGATGTCGTGTCGATGAAGCTCCGCGCCGAAAAGCGCGGCGACCGCTACGTCCTGAACGGAACCAAGATGTGGATCACCAACGGTCCGGATGCGGATGTGCTGGTGGTCTACGCCAAGACCGATCCATCCGCCGCCTCGAAGGGCATCACCGCCTTCCTGATCGAAAAGGGTTTCAAGGGGTTCTCGACCGCCCAGAAGCTCGACAAGCTTGGCATGCGCGGCTCCAACACCTGCGAACTGGTGTTTGAGGATTGCGAAGTGCCGGCCGAAAACGTCATGGGTGTCGAGGGTGGCGGCGTGCGCGTGCTGATGTCGGGGCTCGACTACGAGCGCGTGGTGCTCTCCGCCATCGGTATCGGCATCATGCATGCCTGCCTCGACGTGGTCATGCCCTATGTGCATGAGCGAAAGCAGTTCGGGCAGCCGATCGGCGAGTTCCAGCTGATCCAGGCCAAGGTCGCCGATATGTACACGGCGATGAATTCTGCCCGCGCCTATGTCTATGCCGTCGCCGCCGCCTGCGACCGCGGCGCGGTGACGCGGCAGGACGCCGCCGCCTGTTGCCTTTATGCCTCGGAACAGGCGACCCAGCAGGCACTCCAGGCGATCCAGATCCTCGGCGGCAACGGTTATATCAATGACAATCCGACCGGCCGTCTGCTGCGCGACGCCAAGCTGATGGAGATCGGCGCCGGCACGTCGGAAATCCGCCGCATGCTGATCGGTCGCGAACTCTTCAAGGAAACCGCCTGATGGCTGTCATCCGGTCGCAGGTCAATCTGAGGAGCGAAGCGGCCGAAGCCAATCGAGCCTCGATGCAGGCGAAGATTGTCGAGGTCGAGGCGGCCGTGGCGCTCGCCGAAGCCGGCGGCGGGGAAGAAGCGCGGGCGCGGCACATGAAGCGCGGCAAGCTGCTTCCGCGTGAGCGCATCGCCCGGCTGCTTGATCACGGCTCCCCCTTTCTCGAAGTCGGCGCCACCGCTGCCCACTGGCTTTACGGCGGCGCGAGCCCATCCGCCGGCATCGTCACCGGCATCGGCCGGGTCGAGGGCCGCGAAGTGATGATCGTCGCCAATGACGCCACCGTCAAAGGCGGCACCTACTATCCGATAACGGTCAAGAAGCATCTTCGCGCCCAGGAAATCGCCGAGGAGAACCGGCTGCCTTGCGTCTATCTGGTCGATTCCGGCGGCGCCAACCTGCCGAACCAGGACGAGGTGTTTCCCGACCGCGACCATTTCGGCCGTATCTTTTTCAATCAGGCTCAGATGTCCGCCAAAGGCATAGCCCAGATCGCCGCCGTGATGGGTTCCTGCACGGCGGGCGGCGCCTATGTGCCGGCCATGTCCGACGAGGCGATCATCGTCAAGGATCAGGGCACGATCTTCCTCGCCGGCCCGCCGCTGGTAAAGGCGGCGACAGGCGAGGAGGTCTCGGCCGAGGATCTCGGTGGCGGCGACGTCCACACAAGGCTCTCCGGCGTGGCCGATCATCTCGCCCGCGACGACGTTCATGCCCTGGCGCTGGTCCGCCGTGCCGTCGCCGGCCTCAACACCCGCAAACCCGACACTGTCGTGCTGGCGACCCCCGAGGAACCGCTTTACGATCCCGAAGAGATCGCCTCGATCGTGCCGTCCTCCCTCAGCACGCCCTACGATATCCGTGAAGTCATCGCCCGTGTGGTGGACGGCTCGCGATTCGACGAGTTCAAGGCCCGGTTCGGAATCACCTTGGTCTGCGGTTTCGCGCATGTCTTCGGCATCCCCGTCGGCATCATTGCCAACAACGGCGTGCTGTTTTCAGAAAGCGCCCAGAAGGGCGCGCATTTCATCGAACTCTGCTCGCAGCGAAAGATCCCGCTGGTCTTCCTGCAGAACATTACCGGCTTCATGGTCGGCCGCAAATACGAGGCGGAGGGGATCGCAAAGCACGGCGCCAGGCTGGTGACGGCGGTTGCCACCACGTCCGTGCCGAAGGTCACGATCCTGCTCGGCGGCTCCTTCGGCGCCGGCAATTACGGCATGGCCGGCCGCGCCTATTCGCCGCGTTTCCTGTGGACCTGGCCGAACAGCCGGATTTCGGTGATGGGCGGCGCGCAGGCCGCCGGTGTGCTGGCGACTGTGCGGCGCGAGGCCATCGAACGCAGCGGCAAGACCTGGGACGCGGAAGAGGAGGCGGCCTTCAAACAGCCGGTGCTCGATCAGTTCGAACAACAGAGCCATCCGCTCTATGCCTCCGCAAGGCTCTGGGACGACGGCATCATCCATCCTGCCAAGACGCGCCAGGTGCTGGCGCTGAGCGTCTCCGCAGCGTTGAACGCACCGATCGAAGAGACGCGCTTCGGCGTGTTCCGGATGTGAGGGGCGGATGAACACTTTCGCCCCCATCAGCTTAGCTGATGACGTTGCACAAGGCCGGCGCGGCAGGCTCCCGATCTCCCCCCTTGCGGGGGAGATGTCATCGGAGATGACAGAGGGGGGTGGCGCTCCGGGCTCAACTGAGGAGGAGTGTGCGGAGCTACCCCCCTCTGCCCTGCCGGGCATCTCCCCCACAAGGGGGGAGATTGACCTGCGCCGCCGCCGTTTTCCCAAATCGAGGACCGCCTCATGCTGAGAAAAGTCCTCATCGCCAATCGCGGCGAGATTGCCTGCCGCATCATCCGCACCTGCCACCGGCTGGGTGTCGCGACCGTCGCGGTCTATTCCGACGCCGACCGGGACGCCCTGCATGTGTCGCTTGCCGGCGAGGCGATTCATATCGGCCCGTCCCCCGCAGCGGAAAGTTATCTGCGCGGCGATAAGATCATCGAGGCGGCATTGCGGACAGGCGTAGATGCCATCCATCCCGGCTACGGTTTCCTTTCGGAAAATCCCGACTTTGCCGACGCGGTGACATCCGCCGGCATCCGGTTCATCGGCCCGTCGCCCGATGCCATCCGCGCCATGGGCCTGAAGGACGCCGCCAAGGCGCTGATGGAAAAGGCCGGCGTCCCCGTCGTGCCGGGTTATCACGGCACCGAACAGGACCCGGATTTCCTGCTGGCCGAGGCGGAGCGGATCGGCTTCCCGGTATTGATCAAGGCGCGCGCCGGCGGCGGCGGCAAGGGCATGCGGCGGGTCGAGGATGCCGAGGCCTTCAGGGAAGCGCTCGTTTCGGCGCAGCGCGAGGCTTCGGCCGCATTCGGCGATGCCGCCTGCCTGATCGAGAAATACATCGCCCATCCGCGCCACATCGAGATCCAGGTTTTTGGCGACGACCACGGCAATGTCGTGCACCTCTTCGAACGCGACTGTTCCCTGCAGCGCCGTCACCAGAAAGTCATCGAGGAAGCGCCGGCCCCCGGCATGCCGGACGACATGCGCATTGCCATGGGCGAGGCGGCGGTCAAGGCGGCGATGGCGATTTCCTATTCCGGTGCCGGCACGATCGAGTTCATCGCCGATGCCTCCGATGGGCTGAAGGCCGACCGTTTCTGGTTCATGGAGATGAACACCCGCCTGCAGGTGGAGCATCCGGTGACCGAGGCGATCACCGGCGTCGATCTCGTCGAATGGCAGCTTCGCGTCGCATCCGGCGAACCTCTGCCGCGCAGCCAGGACGAGCTGTTCATCAGCGGCTGGGCCTTCGAGGCGCGGCTTTATGCGGAGGATGCCGAGCGGGGTTTTCTGCCTGCGACCGGCAGGCTTGCCCATCTGGACTTGCCCGAGGGACTGGCGCGCGTGGACAGCGGCGTGCGCGCCGGCGACCGCATCTCGCCCTTCTACGATCCGATGATCGCGAAGATCATCACCCGGGGCCCGGACCGCCAGACGGCGCTCTCGCTGTTGTCGGCCGCCCTTGCCGAGGTTCGCGCCACCGGCGTCACCACCAATGCCCCGTTTCTTCGTCGGCTAACGATCCAGCCGGATTTTGTCGAGGGTTGGCCAGACACCGGCCTGATCGACAGGCATCTGGCGGAATTGACGATCGGACAGGCCCCGTCTCGCGAGGTCATGGCCCTGGCCGCTGTGAAGCTCTGCGGCGCCCTGGAGCCGAAGCCCGACAGCGAGCCCTGGGACCGCTTATCCGGATTCCGGTTATGGTCGCAAGCGTCCGATTTCGTTGAGCTGGACTACCGCGGCCAGCACGTGCCGGTTTCGCTCGGATCGGTCGGGGAGGGCGCATATGCGGCCATGGTCGATGGCAGGCCGGTCGATTTCCGCCTCTCACGCCTGGGCGCCGAGGCTTGTCTTCTGGAGGCCGCCGGCCGGAAACATCGCGTCCATCTGGTCTGCGGCGAACGTGACGTGACGATCTTCGGTGATGGCGAAAGCTGGCATTTTGGCCTCATCGACCCTCTCGCCGGCGAGGATGAGACTGCCGACGGCGGCGGTCGCATCGTCGCGCCCATGCCGGGCCTCGTCAAACTCCTTCGTGCCGCGCCGGGAGCCGCCGTTACAAAGGGTGAGGCCCTGGCCGTCATGGAAGCCATGAAGATGGAACTGACGCTGACCGCGCCGCGCGACGGGACGATTGCCGAGGTCCTGGTGTCGCAGGGCGAACAGGTAGTCGAAGGCGCGGTGCTGCTGACCCTTGAGCCGGAGCCGGAAGCCGGGGAGCCGAAGGATGGCTGACTTCGTCCGCGTCCACGAAATGGGCCCGCGTGACGGGCTCCAGAACGAGAAGCGGCTGATTTCCACCGCCGACAAGATCCGGCTGGTCGACCTGCTCTCCGCCTGTGGCTTCGAAAAAATCGAGGTGACGAGCTTCGTGCGTGCCGACTGGGTGCCGCAGATGGCCGACGGCGCCGAGGTCATGGCCGGCATCGCCCGCCGCCCGGGCACGCTCTACACCGCGCTGACGCCGAACGTGCAGGGATATGCGGCCGCCGTCTCGGCCAAAGCGGACGAGGTCGCCGTCTTCGCTTCGGCATCCGAAGGCTTCAGCCATCGCAACATCAATTGCAGTATCGCGGAGAGCTTTCAGCGTTTTGCGCCGCTGATCGAAAGCGCTCGCGGCGACGGCATCCCGGTCCGCGCCTATGTGTCCTGCGCCGTCGATTGTCCCTTTGACGGTCCAACGCCCCCGGCCCAGGTGGCGCGGGTGGCAACGGAACTCCACGCGCTCGGCTGCAGTGAGGTGGCGCTGGCAGACACGATCGGCACCGGCACACCGGAGCGGGTCGCCGCCATGCTCGATGCGGTCTTGGAGCACCTGCCGGCGGCTAAACTCGCCGGGCATTTTCACGACACCAACGGCCGGGCGCTCGACAACATCACCGTCTCGCTCAAAAAGGGATTGCGTGTATTCGATGCCGCAGCCGGCGGCCTTGGCGGCTGCCCGTATGCGCCGGGCGCCGAAGGCAATGTTGCAACCGGAAAAACGATCGATCATCTGCATGCACTGGGTTTCGAGACCCGAATCGACCGCGACCGGCTGACCGACGCAGAGGCTTTTGCCCGCAGCCTTAGAGGAGCGCGCTAAATGGGTGCTTACGACACGCTGACACTGGAACGGGATGCCCGCGGAGTGGCCACACTGACGCTCGCCCGGGCCGAGAAGCACAACGCCATGAACGCGCAGATGATCGCCGACCTGACGGACGCGGCCGGCAGGCTCGCGGTCGACGAGGCGGTCCGCGTCGTGGTTCTCGCATCCGCCGGCTCCACGTTCTGCGCCGGCGGCGATCTGCAATGGATGCGCGACCAGGCGGCGAGGGATCGCGCCGGCAAGATCGAGGGGGCGACGGAACTTGCCCTCATGCTGAAGGCGCTCGACGGCCTGCCGAAACCGCTGATCGGCCGGGTTCAGGGCAACGCCTTCGGCGGCGGTATCGGCCTGATGGCCGTCTGCGATATCGTTGTCGCGGTGGAAAGCGCCTGGTTTGCGCTCACCGAAACGCGGCTAGGGCTGATCCCCGCCACCATCGGACCCTACGTCGTCCGTCGGATCGGCGAAGGCCATGCCCGTCGCCTGTTCCTCAATGCCCGCCGCTTCGATGCGGCCACGGGTCGCGAGATAGGTCTCGTGTCCGTCGTTAGCACTGCCGGTGAACTCGATGCGGCAGTGGAGGAGGAGGCCTCGGCCTTTCTCGATTGCGCTCCCGGCGCCGTCGCCAGCGCCAAGAGCCTTGTGCAAAATCTCGCCCGTCAGGCGATCGAAGATCCGGTCGGCTACAGCACCGGTCTGCTCGCCGACCGTTGGGAAAGCGCCGAAGGCCGCGACGGCATCGACGCCTTCCTCAATCGCCGGCCGATGCCCTGGGCGGCTCCCAAGGCAGGCGAGGATTAGTCCCGGATCGCCTCCGGGACCGATCGAAGTGGTCATTGTTTCGGAATCCCGGCCTTCTGGATCACGTCCGACCATTTCTGGATATCGGCTTTCAGGCGGTTGCCGATCTCTTCCGGGGTGCTGGACCGGGCTTCGACCCCGAGATCCGCGAACCGTTTCTGGAGGGCTGGATCGGCCAGGACTTCGACAAGCGTGGCGTTCAGCTTCTTCACCGCTTCCGGCGGTGTACCCTTCGGCGCGAAGATGGCATTCCAGGACGTGACGTCGAAGCCCTTGACGCCTTCTTCCGCGGCGGTCGGGACGTTCGGCGAGAGACTGGAGCGCGCCGGGCCGGACGAGGCGATGGCGATCGCCTGGTTCTGCTGCAGGGCAGCTTTCAGCGCCGTCTGGCTGTCGATGATGACATCGAGTTCGCCGCCGAGCAGGGCGACCTGAAGATCAGGCGTGGCCTTGTAAGGAACGATGGTGAAATCGATCCCGGACGTCGACTTGAAGAGTTCCGCCGCAAGGTTCTGGCTGCTGCCCACATTGATGGTTCCGACATTGAGCGCGCCCGGCTTGGCCTTGGCGGCTTCCAGCACGTCCTTGAGGGTTTTGAACTTGCCGCCCGACTTGGTGACGAACACGAAATCGAAATAGGCAAGGCTCGATACCGGCACGAAATCGACGACGGGATCGAATTGCAGGTTCTTGAACAGCGGCACGCTGATCGCGGTTCCGTTCGAGAGAAGCGCGAGCGTGTAACCGTCCGCCGGAGCGTTCAGCGCCGCCCGGGCTGCGACGGAACCGCCGGCACCCGGCTGGTTCATGATCACGATCTGTTTGCCGAGTTTCTTGCCGAGCTGCTCGGCAACCAGGCGTGCCGTGATGTCGGCGATCCCGCCGGGACCGAAAGGCAGCACCAGGGTGATGTCCCGAGACGGATAGGCGTCCTGCGCAAAGGCGCCGGCCGGCAGCATCAGGGTCAGGACGACGGCCAGGGATTTCATCCATCGCGCCGGCTGTCGGAACCGCCCCGACGATCTCCCCGTAGTCTTGTAATCCATTCTTTCCTCCTCCTTATAAGGCCGCTCAGGCGGCAAAACCGTATAGACGTGCGGGATTGTCGACGAGCAGCCGCCGCCGGTCCTCTTCCGTCAGCGCGAACCTGGGCACGAGATCCACGAGATCGGCCTCCTCGACCGGCTCCTTGAGGTTCGGGTGGGGGAAGTCGGTACCCCAGAGGCTCCGCTCCGGGCTCGCCTCCACCAGTGCTTTCGCGAAAGGCATCGCCGCATCGAACGGAAAACGCGAAATCCGCTCCGAGCCGCAAACCTTGATCCAGCAGTTGTCCCGACGCACCAGTTCCAGCAGCGTCTGAAACGCCGGCTGGTCGGTGCTGAGGCTGGTGTCGACGCGCCCCATATGGTCGATGACGAAGGGCACCGGCAGGCGGGCGATCATGTCGGAAAGCGGAATGATGTCGCTCGCGTCGAGATGCAGCACCACGTGCCAGCCGCGACCCTTGATGCGGTCGATCACCCGGTTGAAGACATCCATGTCAGGCGCACCGCCGAGGTGGCGGACGAAATTGAAACGCACGCCGCGGACGCCGCCATCGTCGAGCGTCTGGTAGGCGCGGTCGTCGAAACCGTCGTCGACGATGGCGACGCCGCGGTAGCGATCCGGGCGCCAGGCGATCGCGTCGAGCATGGCGCGATTGTCGGTCCCGTGGCAGCTCGCCTGAACGATGACGGCGCGGTCTATACCAAGCCGGTCGTGGAGTTTCGCCAGGGCCTCCTTCGGGGCGTCCTCCGGCGTATAGCTGCGGTTGGGCGCATAGGGGAAAATGGCTCCCGGACCGAACACGTGGCAATGGGCGTCGCAGCTGCCGTCAGGCAACCGGAACTCAGGCTTCCGCCGTGCGGCCGCTGTCCCGTGACCGCTCTCCTGGCGATGTTCGTTCATTTTTCCTCCCATGCGAATTTCAGGTTGCCGCATATTGCCTGGCTTCGACGCGCAAGCTTCGGAAGCTGGCATAGCTTGCCTCGACGATTTGATTGACGGCGGCCTCCCGATCGTTTCCGTCGACCGCGCCGCCCGAAAGACGCGTCACGCGCTCCGGGTTGATCAGGGCGTAGTAGAGCGAGCCGAGCAGGAACTGGCTGCGCCAGACGAGGCCGGCGAGCGGTGCACCCGGCACGCAATCGGCGAGCGCCTTGATGAAGGCGCGGCTGGTTTCGTCGAATGCGTCGGCGATGATCGCCTGGGCGTCGGGGTTTCCTTCCGCCGACAGAACCGCCCGCATCCGGGTAAATTCGGCACCGCCGCCATCGCCCTCCGAGGAGGAGACGAAGGCGGGCACGACATAGGCGCGAAGGATGGCCATCAGCCGCTGATCCGCATCGCTGATCCGCAGCGCTTCGCCCAGCAGTTCGCGGCGGCGGGCGTTCATCGGCACCGTGTGGCGCTCATAGACCTCCCGCAGCAATTTCGCCTTCGAGCCGAAATGGTAGGTGAGGCTGCCGACATTGGCTCCGGACGCCTTGGCGATATCCCGCAGCGACACGGCATTGTAGCCGCTGCGGGAAAACAGGGTCACGGCATTTCGGAGCAAGGCTTCCCTCAGGTTCGGGCGCATGGAGATCCATAGTCAATTGTCCGCCTAATTTGTACAGTTGTACAAATTAGGCGTCAATCGAAAAAAACCGCGATGAGGGCGGGGTCGTTTGTGGCGGGAATTGGCCCAAAACCAATGCCCACCGGAAGCCAGCTAGTTCTGTCGCAGCATGAAACCGTCGAAGAACGCCGACAGCTCGGCATACCCATCGAGTGGCAGGACATGCGCGATGTACTGGTCCGGCCGGACGATGACCATGCAGCCCTGTTCCCGATCTATGCCGCGCATCTCGAAAATGTCATGGCCGCCCTTGAAGTCGGGGCAGAACATCTTTTCGTAGTCGCAGAGCCCGTAACGGCCCTTTCGGGGCAGGAGGAAGGCCGGCATGGTTTCGACGGCGAGCGTCCGGTGGGCCTGCTGGAAGACGGCCCGGACATCGATCACTGAGTCGATGTCCCTGCCGGCCGGCGTATGTCTCTTCACCGGCGAGGCGGGGGAGACCGTCAGGAAGTCGCAAAGCGACCGCAGCCGCGAGGAGGGTGCCGCACTATCTTCCGCACCGGCAAAGGCATAGATGCGCCAGCGCCCGTCCACCTTCGCGCAATGGCCGAGTTGCACCGGCCTTGCATCGACCAGGCGGATCACCGGTGCCGAATGGAACCGGGTGCCGATCGTCAGCCCCTTGGCGAGATGCTGATGGGTCGCCTCGCCGGTGAGCACCGACGGCGTGTACCGGGTCGCCGTGCCCGCCGTATAACGCCCGGACCGCACGAAATATGTCTGGACTTCCGCTGGCTCGACGCCCTCGCCATCCGGATCATCCGGGGATTTCAGCGGCGCGCTCAGCATGGCCGACCATTCGCGGTCGAAGTCGATCAGTTCCTTGGCGATGGTCTGGCGTTCGGCGGAATAGCTGTGCAGCAGCTCAGGCCCGCTCCGCCCCTGCAGGACGGCGGCCAGCTTCCAGCCGAGGTTGAAACCGTCCTGCATCGAGACGTTCATGCCCTGGCCGGCCTTCGGACTATGTGTGTGGCAGGCATCGCCAGCGATGAACACATGCGGCAGGCGCCCCCCGGGCGCGTCTTCCGGCACGTCGTCGAACTTGTCGGTGAGGCGCTGGCCGATCTCGTAGACCGACCACCAGGCGACCTCCTTCACCTCGAATGTGTGCGGATGCAGGATGCGCTGCACGGCCGCGATCAGCCTGTCGACGGTGATGTTCCGGCTCGCGACCCGCTCGTTTTCGTTGAGCTTGTCCAGCTCCACATAGATGCGGACCATATAGCCGCCTTCGCGCGGGATCAGCACGATGCTGCCTTCGCCGGCAGACTGGATCAGCGCCTTGAGGCGAATGTCGGGAAAATCGGTGACGGCGAGCACATCCATGACGCCCCAGGCGTGATTGGCGGAATCGCCGTGCAGCGCCCGGCCGATCGACTTGCGCACCGTGCTGCGCGCGCCGTCGCAACCGACGACGTAGCGGGCCTTGATGATCTCGATCTCACCTTCGTGGAAGGAGTCGAGACGTTCCAGTCTTGCGGTCACCGGATAGTCGGAGGCCGTCGGGTCGGTCTGGAGATCGATCAGGCGCCGCGAATAATGCGGCTCGAGCCTGGTCGGCGATTTGCGCATGACGTCGAGGAAAAAATCCTGCACCCGCGCCTGGTTGAGGATGACATGCGGGAATTCGGAAAGCCCGTCCTCGGTATCGTCGATCCTGCCGCTGCGGATGATGTTTTCACGCTTCAAGTCGTCCGGCTTCCAGAACGAGGTCTCGTTGACCCAGTAGGATTCCCGAAGCACCCGTTCGGCGAAACCGAAGGCGTGGAACATTTCCATGGTCCGGCAGGCGATACCGTCCGCCTGGCCGCGCAGCAAGGGGCCGGACCTCTGGTCGACGATGCAGGTCCTGATATCGGGAAAGGCGGAGAGCTGCGCTGCAAGCGTCAGGCCTGCCGGACCGCAGCCGACGATCAGGACATCGACTTCGGCGGGAAGCGGTCCTTTGTCGGCTGGCGTGCTCTGTCGATCCTCCGGGTGAAAGATTTCGGGGTCGCCGGGCTCGAACCCATTCAGATGGAATTGCATGGAACCAGTTTCCTCCGCATGTTTCGTTGGGCGCCCGCGGAATGGATTCGGCGGATGCAATATTGATCAGTATGCTGATTATCAGTATACGTGTCAAGATCGCGGCGGTTTGGGAGAGTTCGGTGAAAGACAATGATGATATGCCGGGGCATCTCGCCCGCCGGTTCCAGCAGATCGCCGTGGCGGTCTTCCATGCGGAGGTCGAGCAAGCCGGCTACGATCTGACGCCCGTCCAATACGCGGCGCTCGCCGCGATCAGCACCAATCCCGGGATCGATCAGGTGACGCTCGCCGGGCTGATCGCCTACGACCGGACGACGATTACCGGTGTCGTTGACCGGCTGGTGCAGAAAGGCCTGCTGGTGCGTAACGCCAGCACCAGGGACAGGCGTGCCCGCGAGCTGCAGATCACCGACGAGGGGCGCAAGACCTTGAACGGCGTTGCGCCGGTGGTCGAGGCCGCGCAGGAACTCATGCTGCGCGGGCTGACGGCAGAGGAGGGCGACGAACTGCTGCGGCTTTTGCGCAAGGCGATTGCTGCCGGCAACGAGTTGAGCCGCGCGCCGTTGCGCGAGGTTTCGGACACTCCCAGGGCCGGGCCGGCCACCTGACCCACCACGGACGCCGCTGCGCGCAAGGCGGCCCGACTGCCCGGCAAGCCGCCTATCCAATCCCGCTTCGTTAACCTTTTGTTGACCATATTGGTCGAGCCTTCGCTCTCGGCAGGCCAGCCGTAACCCGGATACAGCAGGGAGAAGAGCATGACGCTCGTGACATTGCCCAACAAGATCATGCGAAACAGCCACCACACCGTTCTGGTGATGCGCGACGGCGGCACATGCCAGGCCGTCTGCGTCGTCAACGACGGCAGGATCGGCGACGTCTGCTCCAAGCTCGGCCTTATCGAAAGCATCGCCAGCAGCAAGCTCGATCACGGCGAAGTGGCGTTTGACGGCCGCGTCTGGATCACCCATTCCGACATGCCGCGCCCGCTGCATGCGGGGCGCCACTGACAATTGCGTGGCCTTGCGCTGAAGGTGCGCGACGCCGACGCCATCGCGTCTGGCTTCCTGTCGCAGGGACGGGAATGAAGAGAGTGGGGATGCCCTCCCGCTGGGTCTTATCCCGCGGGCGAACGAAACATCCGGCCCCCTGAGCAAGCTCAAGCGCCGGATATCGGGGAGGTATCAGCGGAAGAGGTCGAGAATGCGTTTCGACTGTTCGTTGACGATGCTGAGACCGATCGTCTGGAGTTGCTGCTGCACCTTCGTGGCGGCGAGCTTGACGGCGCTCTCCTCCATGTTGGCATCGACGAGGCGCCCGACGCCGCGGTCGATCGCATCCTGCAGCCTGGAGAGGAATTCCGTATTGGCGCTGATGCGGCTCGACGTGGAGCCGAGCTTGGCGCCGGCGGAGGTGAGGCTCGAAAGCATGCTGTCGGTGGCGGAGATCATGCCGTCCAGCTCGTCCTCGGTCGTCGAATTCGAGATCTTGATTTCGCTGGCGGTTGCCGATGACTGCGACCCGGTATCGAGCAGGTAATATTCGTAGGGCGTGCCATTCTCCGTCGTGCCCGAATAGGCCTTGGTCAGAAGGCCGTTCGCGGCATCGCCACTGCTGGTCAGCGTCGTCGAGGCGGTATCGAAATCGATGGTGTTGAGGGCGGTGGTGCCGTCCGGATTGGTCGATGCGGACGCCAGCAGCGACTTGACGCCCGGCGTTCCGGCGGAACGCAGCCAGTTCTCACCGTTGAAGGAAGAGGACTCCGTCACCGTGCCCAGCTGCTCTTTCAGCTGCGTGATCTCGGCGTTGATCGCATCCCTGTCGATACCGGGTGAGCGGGCAAGGATAAGCTTCGACTTGATCTCGGAAACAAGGCTGGTTGCGGCTTCCATGCCGAGCGCGGCGGTATCCGTGGTCGCGGCTGCAAGGCCCGAAGCATCCTGCACCGCCGAGAGCGACATGCCCGTGGAACGCATGGAGGTGGCGATCGACCAATAGGCGGCGTTGTCGGATGCCGTATTGACGTTACGCCCGGAGGCGACTTGGACGGTCTGGCGCTCCAGCGCCTTGGTGGAGCCGGTCAGCAACAGCAGCGCCGAGGCGGCCGATGCATTATAAGAAATGCTGCTCATGAAGCGTCTCGCAGGTGGGTAGAACACGTTACGGGCTCAGGCAGTGAAGATGGCGTCATGCCTTTGAGCTGTCGCCGCGTTGGCGCACGAACTCATCACCTGTAATCACTGTGCAGGAGGGAGCTTTCAAAGCATTTGCGGGATTTATTAAGGTTTTAGTGATTGGGGGATTTTTGAGGCGCGAGGGCGGCGCAAGATCAAACCGCGTCGTCAGAACTGGCGATACTTTGCCAGCGGCAGGCCATGCTTTTCTACATACTCATTGTCAAACCGAATTGCCTCGGCATTCTCCAGTCGCCAAAGGCGCTCGCGCTCGGCCTTGATAGCCTTGGCGATACCGTCCTCAGCCGCGCGATATGTCTAGCTTCAGCGCGCGAGCTTCAGAAACAAGATTGGTGTTCAGCGGAAGCCTGGTTGATTTGCGAACGGGCGGGGACGTGCCAGTCTCCGGAGTTTATGCGCAAATCATATGCGCATAAACTGTCCGTGGAAGGATCAATCGTCCTTCATCTTCAGCGCGGCAATAAACGCTTCCTGTGGGATGTCGACCTTGCCGAACTGCCGCATGCGCTTCTTGCCTTCCTTCTGCTTGTCGAGCAGCTTGCGCTTGCGGGTGGCGTCGCCGCCGTAGCATTTGGCGGTCACGTCCTTGCGCATCGCCGAGATCGTTTCGCGGGCGATCACGTTGCCGCCGATCGCGGCCTGGATCGGGATCTTGAACATGTGCCGCGGGATCAGGTCCTTCAGCTTCTCGCACATGTCGCGGCCGCGCTTTTCCGCCGCCGAGCGGTGGACGAGCATGGAGAGCGCATCGACCGGCTCGCCATTGACCATGATCGACATCTTCACGAGGTTGCCCTCGCGATAGCCGTGCAGGTGGTAGTCGAACGAGGCGTAGCCCTTGGAGATCGACTTCAGGCGGTCGTAGAAATCGAACACCACTTCGTTGAGCGGCAGCTCGTAGGTGAGCATGGCGCGCTTGCCGACATAGGTAAGTTCGGTCTGGATGCCGCGCCGATCCTGGCAGAGTTTCAGGATGCCGCCGAGATAATCGTCCGGCGTCAGGATCGTCGCCTTGATCCAGGGTTCGCGGATTTCGGCGATGCGGACAACGTCCGGCATGTCGGCGGGATTGTGCAGTTCGCGTTCGGACCCGTCGCTCATTGTCAGCTGGTAGACGACTGAAGGCGCGGTGGCGATGAGGTCGAGGTCGAACTCGCGCTCCAGGCGCTCCTGGATGATTTCCAGATGCAGGAGGCCGAGGAAGCCGCAGCGGAAACCGAAGCCGAGAGCGGCGGACGATTCCATCTCGAAGGAGAACGAGGCGTCGTTGAGGCGCAGCTTGCCCATCGCGGCGCGCAGGTCCTCGAAATCGGCCGCGTCGACCGGGAAGAGGCCGCAGAACACCACCGGCTGGGCCGGCTTGAAGCCCGGCAGGGCCTTGGCGGTCGGGCGCTTGTCCTCGGTGATCGTATCGCCGACGCGGGTATCGGCCACTTCCTTGATCGAGCCGGTGAAAAAGCCGATCTCACCCGGGCCGAGGCTGTCGACGGCGAGCATCTTCGGGGTCAGCACGCCGACGCGCTCGACCTGGTACTTGGCATCGGTTCCCATCATCCGGATGGTCTGGCCCTTGGCGAGTACGCCATCGATGATGCGCACCAGAACCATGACGCCGAGATAGGTGTCGTACCAGCTGTCGACCAGCAGTGCCTTCAGGGGCCCCGTTGCGCCGAGTTCGCTCTTCGGCGGCGGCAGCTGGTGGACGATCGCTTCCAGCACGTCCGGGATGCCGAGGCCGGTCTTCGCCGATATCAGCACGGCCTGCGACGCGTCGATGCCGATCACTTCCTCGATCTGTTCGCGGATGCGGTCGGGTTCGGCGGCGGGCAGGTCGATCTTGTTGAGGACGGTGACGATCTCGTGGTTGTTGTCGATCGCCTGGTAGACATTGGCGAGCGTCTGGGCCTCGACGCCCTGGGAGGCGTCGACGACCAGAAGCGACCCTTCGCAGGCCGACAGCGAACGCGAGACTTCATAGGCGAAGTCGACATGGCCGGGCGTGTCGATCAGGTTCAGGATATAGGTCTCGCCGTTATTCGCCTTGTAATGCAGGCGCACGGTCTGGGCCTTGATGGTGATGCCGCGCTCGCGCTCGATATCCATCGAGTCCAGCACCTGTTCCGACATGTCGCGCTCGGCAAGGCCGCCGGTCGTCTGGATCAGCCGGTCGGCGAGCGTCGACTTGCCGTGGTCGATATGCGCCACGATCGAGAAGTTGCGGATATGGTCAAGCGGAGTGCGGGTGGAATTGGTGCTCATGGCTCGCGCATATAGCAGCGCGAATCCCTGCCGCAAAGCGGAAAGATAACCTTTCGTTGAGGATAAAGCCCGGCAGCGCGGGCTATTGGGCGGGTATTTCCGCCTCCGGGTCTGTCATGACGGAGGCGTTCGGGAACTGGGCACTCCGCACCCCGCAATTCTCCCGCTCGTCGGCAGGCACGCCCTCGCGTTCCTTGAGGCGCCAGATGACGTAGCCTGCATAGGCGATCGCCACCAGGATCACCGCATAGATGAACGTGTGCTGGCCGAAAGCCGGGGTGAGCAGCGTCACGCCGAGGGGCACGATGGTTGCCGCCGTCGACCAGGCGACCAAAAGCGTCGAGGAGAGCGGTACGAAATCGCCGGGATCGGCCCGGTCGTTGGCATGCGCATTGGCGACCGAATAGACGGTCTCGACCGCGCCGCCGAAGACGAGGAAGACGATCATCAGAAGGATCATCATCGAGAAGGAGACGAACAGCGCCGCGGTGCCCGCCGCGACGATCAGCGCGCAGGTGATCAGGAGCACGAAACGGCGGTCGATGCGGTCCGACAGCATGCCGAGCGGATATTGCACGAACAAGAGGCCGGTCTGCATCACCAGCATCAAGAGCGCGACATCCGTCTGCGCCACGTGACTGGTGGTGGCATAGATCGGCACGAAACCTTGTATCACCATGGAAAGGCCGCCCGACGCCAGCACGCCGATCAACCCGACCGGCGAGATGCGCCAGGCCATCTTGATGTCGACATTCACATTGGCCGGCGCCGGCGGGTTCGGCAGGCGGGTGAGCCCGATCGGCAGGATGGCGAGCGCGGTGACGAAGACGACGGCGAGCGGCGCCAGATTGCCGTCGGTCGGAATGCGGCCGAACAGCCAGGCGCCGGCCCCGAGCCCGAGCACGAAGGCCATGTAGAAGAACGACATCGCCCGGCCGCGCCATTCGTTCGAGGCGGCGTGGTTGAGCCAGCTCTGGGCGATAATGAAATTGACGTTGGAGGCAGCGCCGTAGACGCCGCGTGCCAAAACCCACCAGATCGGCGGCGGGTTGGTGGCGATCAGCACCGCGGCGATGATCACCATCGCCATCGAGCAGGAGAATAGCCGGGCATGGCCAACCCGGCGGATCAGCGGGCCGCCGACGAGGCAGCCGACCAGGCCGCCAAAGGCGAGCGCCGGGACGGCGGCGCTGGCGGCCCAGGCGTCGCCCGTTTGAGTGAGGACGAAAGGCACATAGGCGGACATGATGCCGCTGCCGATGGCAGCAATCGTCATCGAGATCACGATGCTGGCGATCGACAGGGGCGATGCTGTCTCGAATGTCTGGCCGTTCATCTCGTCCCCCGTAGCACGGGCGTCGGCAGTTTCCGCCGTCTTGAAACCCAGGATATTGCATAGCCGATAGACCGTGACAGGAGCTATCGCGGAAGCGCCATCACGTGTAAATTTCGACCGTTCCATCATGGTGCCACTTGATTCCATCATAAGAGAATGCAATTCTCAAATCATGGAAACGACGGATCATGACATCGAGAATGCCATCAGCGACCGGCTGAAGCGCTTGCGCGCCCGCGCCGGGCTGACGCTGGACGAGCTGGCGAGCCGCTCCGGCGTCAGCCGCGCGATGATTTCCCGGATCGAGCGGGCGGAGGCGAGCCCGACCGCCGCGCTGCTGGCAAGGCTGTCGGAAGCGCTGGGCCTCTCGCTCTCCGCCTTTTTCGCCGATGACGAACCGCAGAACTCGCCGCTCAGCCGCAGGGCGGAGCAGAAGCTCTGGCGCGATCCGCATACGGGTTATCTGCGCCGCTCGGTTTCGCCGCCGGGCACGCCGAGCCGGGTCGATATCGTCGAGGTGGATTTTCCCGCCCATGCGCGCGTCAGTTTCCCGCCACGCGAGGAAAGCCGGGTGATGACCCAGCATGTCTGGCTCTTCGAGGGCGTGCTGGAAATGATTATCGGCGACATCGTCCATACGCTTCATCCCGGCGATTGCCTGTACATGGATATCGGCGACGCCTTCGACTTCCACAATCCGTCCGACACGCCGGCCCGTTACGCCGTCGTCCTCGACCGCGGCCGCTGAGCATTTGGAGATTCTTGAAATGACCGTCACCATCCGCATCCTCAATGACGGCGAAACCCGCGCCGCAATAGCCGATCTCTCCGAGACCCTGTCCGACTGCGTCAACGGCGGGGCTTCGCTCGGCTTCATGCTGCCCTTCGGGCCGGAGGATGCGGTTGGCTACTGGCAGGAGATTGCCGACGCAGTCGAAAAAGGCGGCATCATCCTCGCGGTGGCAGAAGTGGAGGGAAAGGTCGTCGGCACGGTGCAGGTAGGCCTTGCCTCGAAGCCGAACCAGCCGCATCGCGGCGACCTGATGAAGCTCCTCGTGAACCGCTCCGCCCGCGGGCTCGGCCTGTCGCGCAAGCTGATGGAGGCGGTGGAAGCGGAAGCCGCACGGCGCGGCCGCACGCTTCTGGTGCTCGACACCGCGACCGGCAGCGATGCGGAAAAGATCTATCCGCGCTTCGGCTGGGAGCGGGTCGGTGTTATTCCGGATTATGCCCTGTGGCCGCAAGGCGGTTTCTGCGCCACCACGCTGTTTTACAAGCGGATTGCTTGATTCATCGATCTTTCACTTGGATGGATCCGCATTTCATGCGAGCTATCGTCCAAATGATGCGGGAGGTGTCGCATGCGGTCGCTCGTATATGTCCTGGCAGGCCTGTCGCTGCTCATGAGTGGGGCGATCTTCGGTTTCTTTTATGCCTGGGTATGCTCGACCATGTGGGGGCTTGACGCAGCCGATCCGGCAGTCGCCATCGAGGCGATGAAGGCCATGAATTCATCGGTGCGCAACATGGTGTTCGCGCCGGCCTTCTTCGGCACAAGCCCGCTCCTGCTCATAACGGCTCTTCTGGCCTTCCTCTTGGGGTTGCGAGGTCCGGCTGCGGCTTTCGCGCTGGCGGCTGTTGTTTATCTGATCGGCGGTCAGGTGCTCACCATGAGCATCAATGTGCCGATGAACGAGGCGCTGGCTGCAACCGCGACCCCGGCCGATGCCGACGGCGCGAGGCGTGTGTGGCGGGAATATTCCCAACCCTGGCAGTATTGGAACATCGTCCGCACCCTCGCCAGCGGCGTATGCCTCCTGCTTGCCGGGCTTGGGGTTGCGTTACTTGGACATCAAGGATCCAGGCACGGGCGGTTTGGTTGATCCAAGAAAAACTGCCCAAGCTCTTCTCTCCCACCTCGCTTTCTTCTTGCAAATCACGTCATATGCGCTGGCGCCGATTGATCCGGCGCTTCTGAAGAGGGGCTTTATGTTTATACTCAATTCTGTGTCGGCGGTGCGCCGTGCAGCCGCGCTGGCGCTTGTCCTGGCTACCTGTTCGGGAGCCGGCCAGGCAGTGTCTGCCGACGTGAGCTTCGTGATGCGCAACGAGCATCCGAACGCCGTCGAGGTCGAGCTTTACAGCCAGGACCGCAAGCATGTCTGGCCGGGTGGCAACCAAGTCTACTATCTGGATGACGGCGAATCCAAGCAGATCCACCTCTCCTGCAAGCAGGGTGAGAACATCTGCTACGGTGCCTGGGTCTCCGGCGACAAGCAGACCTATTGGGGCACCGGTCCAGGCAACAAGGAAGCTTGCGAGGATTGCTGCTACGTCTGCGAAGGCGGCGAGACCGAGGAAATCAACCTGGTCGAATAAGCGGGAGTCGATCGAACCCGAACCGGGATCGGCCGCTTGACCGGCCGGTCCGCACAGGCTCAATAGCCTTCCTGTCGCTTCCACGATCGCCCACAGTACCGGATTATATCGGGAACATGACGCGCAAACTGCAGATCCGGGAATTGCTGGCCTGCTTCTCGCTGAGCGTGGCAACGGCCTCAGCCGCCGAGGACGTGCCGAAATTCGCGCAATTTTCCGAGACCGTCTATTCGGGCGCCACGGCTCCGGTAAGCTGGTGACGGAGGATGACCGGAGCTTTGCGACCCGCTTGCGGGCAGGGGCGAAACAGCCGGTGAATTTTGCCGGGCACTATGTCCTCACGACATGGGGCTGCGGCGCCGAATGCCTGGGCGGCGCGGTCATCGATGCCCGCAGCGGCAAGGTTGCCTTCCTTCCCTATTCGGTCTGCTGCTGGGGTGAGGGCGAGCCCTTTTATTACCGCAAGGACAGCCGGCTGATCGTCTTTTCCGGCGTGCTCAACGAAGAAAGCCCGAAGGGCGCGCATTTCTTCGAGTTGCGGGATGGCGTGTTTCTGCATGTGACGAGCCGTGCCAAGGACGGCACGGCCCTTTCCGGCATTCCGAAGCCGGCGAAATAGTCTGCCGATCAATTGCCGGTTTTCAACATCCTGTTGAAAGCGGTGATGATCAGTCCGGTCAGTTCGCGATGGATATCGCCGCGGGGCCGGCCGGTGTCGTTGCAGATCGGGTCTGGTTCGCCGACCCTCTTCAGGAATTCGACGGCGCCAGGCTTGCAGACGGGCAGGAAGCTGAAATGGTCGGCCTTAGCGACCCGCGCATACGTCGCGTTCGGAGCCTGTTTGGCGAGCGCATCCGAAAGCACGGCGGCCGGGATCTGACCCGCGCTGCCAAGATTGATGAAGGCGAGCGGGATATCGATTGCCCTGATACTATCGGGCTTGAGAGCCTCGACCAGACCGGGATCAATCAGCACCGCTCCTGAAATGCGGGCGTCTCGGTTCGACTGCTCGAAGCGGCTGCGGTCGACGCTGCCAAGGTTCAGCGGCTCGACCGCCACCTCTTCGCCGCCGGCAAAACCGCGCCCGCCGCGGAACCAGCGGCAATCCATCATGTCGGATTTGGTCTCGCAATATTGCTTGTAGGCATTGAGATCGGCACGGGCGCCGGCGAGCTCGATCGCCGTGCTGCCGCCAAGCGAGAAGCCGAGCACGCCGATGCGTGTTTTGTCGACCGAAGTCTTGAAGCGCGGATCGGCTGAAAGCGCGGTGATGACCTCCGAGATATCCTGCGTCCGCTCCCAGATTTTCGGCGTGGCCTCCGGCGTGGAATCGCCGCTCGTCGTACCGGGATGGTTGGGGCCGGCAACGATGAAGCCGGCTTTCGCCAGTTCGATGGCGATCCAGCCCATGCCGTCTGCTCGCGAGCCGGAACCATGGGAGACGAGTACAAGCGGAAAATGGCCGGCTTCGATGGCGGCGTTTCGGGAGGCGGTGGAGCTTTCGAATATCGGGTTTTCGCCGACGGAGGCGGTCTGGCCGTCGCCTTTCGACGGATACCAGACAGTCACCGCCAGCGCGCGGTCGCGGGTGGGTGAGACGACGCTGATCTTCTGCATGCCGACGGGCAGAGCATCGGTGGCAAGGGCGGTATCGGCCAGGAACGGGCCGATGAAGGGAAGAAGAACAAGAATGGGAAGTTTCAATCGCATGGGAGCCTCGTCCTGTTTAAAAACGACAGCTCCTTCTTGGCGTTATGGCGGCCTTTCGGCGTCCTCAATCACGTTCGAGGTCATCCTCGAACGTGATCTTGTCCTGTCGCCTCAAACCCTGGCGCGCTTTTCCGTCAGGAAATACAGGAAGGCGATGACCGGCAGGGCCAGGCCGAGCGACGAGGCAAGCAGCCAGCCACCCTCGGCGAACGCCCAGGCGCCGACGGCCGAACCGATTGCGCCGCCGCAGAAGAAGGTCGCCATGTAGAGGCCGTTGAGCCGGCTTCTCAGGTCCGCGCCGAGATTGTAGATCGACCGCTGGCCGATCACGAGCGTCATCGTCACCCCGAAATCGAGCAGGATGGCAGCGATCGTCAGCAGCGCGAGTGCAATAACCGAGCCCTCCGGTGCGATATGGGTGATCAGGAATGCGACGGCGACGGCAGCGATACCGAATATCGTCGCGGGCTTCCCGAGATCCCGGTCCGCAAGGCGTCCGGCGATCGGCGAGGCGATGGCGCCTGCGACACCGGCCAGCGCGAACAGCGCGATGCCGGCCTGGCTGAGATGGAAGGCGGGGCCGGCGAGAACCAGCGGCGTCACCGTCCAGAACAGGCTGAAGGTGGCGAACTGGCACGCCTGGTAGAATGCCCGGCGGCGCAGAACCGGCTGGGTGGCGTAAAGGCGGCCCATCGAAGCGAGCAGGGCGATATAGGAGAGCTTCGTCTGCGGCATGCGCTTCGGCAGCCGGGCGGCAAGCACGAAGCCGAGCAGGATCATGACCGCCGCCGACAGGAAGAAGACGATGTGCCAGGAGGAAAACTCGGCAATGAAGCTCGAGACCGGCCGGGCCATCATGATGCCTATCATCAGCCCGCTCATGACATTGCCGACCACCCGGCCGCGATTGGCGTCGTTCGCCAGGCTGGCGGCGAACGGCACGATCATCTGCACGGCGGTGGAGCCGACGCCGATCACCAGCGATGCGGCAAGGAACGGCACCGAGGCGGTCGAGAGGCCGGCGCCGAGCAGCGCCACTGTGACGACGCCGATCATGGTGAGGATCAGGCGGCGGTTTTCGAGAAGGTCGCCAAGCGGCACGACCAGCAGCAGGCCGAGGCCGTAACCGATCTGGGTCAGCGTCACGATGAGGCCCGTGGCACTGGCCGGAAGGCCGATCGAAGCAGCGATCGGGCCGGCGAGCGGCTGGGCATAATAGAGATTGGCGGCGATCAGCCCGCAGGCGGCGGCCATCACGAAGGTCATGGCGGCAGACAAGCCTGAGGCGGCCGCCGGCGTAGCCATCGTTGCGGTATTGGTGGTCATGGGAAGCTCCTTGGGAGGAAGGATTGCATTGAAAAATCAGTCGAGAAGTTTCATGGCCGCATCGACCACGGAGAAGGCCCGATCCCGGTTCGGCCCGGTTTTTCCGAGCACTCTCAGGCCTTGCGTCACAGAGAGCAGGACGTGGGCTGTGGCGAGGGGATCGATTGCCGGCGGAATGGAGCCATCCGCCTGGCCTTCGCGGATGAGTGCCTCGATCATGGCTTCGGTCCGGGCCATCGAGCGGCCCACCCGCTCGGCGGCGTCCGCATCGTAGACCGCAAGCTCGATCGCCGTGCCGACAACGAGGCAGCCGCGCCGGCCGTTCTGGCCATGCGAGGCTTCGGCATAAAAGCGCAGCATGCGGGAAACCTTGTCGCGGCCGTTCGCGCCTTCGGCCAGTTCCTGGTCGAGAAGCGCATTGCGAACCTGCTTGTAGCGGTCGAAGCTGGCGAGAAAGATCGCCTTCTTGTCCTTGAACGCCTTGTAGAGACTGCCGGCGGCAAGCCCCATCGCGTCCTTCAGCTCCGAAATCGAGGCGGCGTGATAACCCCTCTCTGAAAAGACGACGATCGCCTTGTCGAGCGCTTCTTCGATCTCGAATTCGCGGGGACGACCCGGCGGGCGCGTCGCTGTCTTGATGTCCATGATGTCGGCTTATTTTGGAAACGATCGTTCCCAAATAGAGGCGCCTTTGCGCTTCGTCAAGGGAAAACCTGCCCGTGGTGTGTGAAGCTTCGGTGTCGGCCGGGGGGCGGGTTCCTGCAAATCGGCAGGGAACACTTGGCACACCTGACGGTTACGTCCCTGTCACCAACCCCAAAGCTGGAGGCAGACATGAGCAAGAGTGACGTACAACAGGCCGTCAAACGCGCCCAACGCCAGGTCGAGAACACCAGTTCCGGCGGCCACCTCGGCGGCACCTATTACGGTCAGAATCCGGACGGCAAGACGGCATCGACCAACACCAATGTCGGCAAGAACCGTCCCAACACCGGCAGCAACTAAGACGTCACCACGATCAACGGATTTGGAAAGCCCCGCCGCGTGCGGGGCTTTTTGTCGTAGACTCTAAAAAATCCGGTTGCGAAAAAAAATCGGTTCGGTCTGTCGGGGAGGGTAGAACCCGGACGTCCTAGGTTCAAGGATGCATTGCGATGCTGCGCAATCCCTCCGGATTTCGGAACCTTTGACATAGGGGAATGGACATGAGTAGCAATTATCGTTGGGTGATCGTCGCCGCCGGCGCCCTGATGGGCTGTGTCGCCGTCGGCACGATGTTCTCGCTGGCCATCTTTATCGAGCCGATCGCCAAGGCGACCGGCTGGTCGCGTGCCGGCATTTCGAGCGCCATGACGCTCAATTTCATCGTCATGGGCCTTGGCGGCTTCATGTGGGGCACGCTGAGCGACCGGTTTGGCGCGCGCGTCGTCGTGCTGATCGGGGCCGCACTTCTCGGTCTGGCGCTGGTGCTCGCCAGCCAGACGCAAAGCCTCATCGCCTTCCAGCTGATCTATGGCTGCCTGATCGGGCTTTCCGCCAGCGCCTTCTTCGCTCCGATGATCGCCGTCACCATGTCCTGGTTCGACGAGCATCGCAGCCTGGCGGTCTCGCTGGTATCTGCCGGCATGGGCATGGCGCCGATGACCATCTCGCCCTTCGCCCGCTGGCTGATCACCGCCTATGACGACTGGCGCCTGGCGATGCTCTTCATCGGCATCGGCGCCTGGATACTGCTCCTGCCGACGGCCTTTTTGGTCCGCAATCCGCCAGCCGTGACGGCTGCGGGCGGCACGGCCTCTGAACCGCAGCCTGAAGGCGCCGGCATGCCGCTGTGGCGGGTGTTTCGCTCGCCGCAGTTCCTGGTGCTCGGGCTCACCTTCGCCGCCTGCTGCGCGGCCCATTCCGGCCCGATCTTCCACATGGTGAGTTATGCGATGTTCTGCGGCGTGGCGCCGATGGCGGCCGTCAGCATCTACAGCGTCGAGGGCGCGGCCGGCCTCGGCGGCCGAATTCTGTTCGGCGTGCTGGCCGACCGACTGGGCGTCAAACCGGTGCTGATCGGCGGGCTGATGATCCAGGCAGTCGTCATCGCAGCCTACACGATGGTGACCGACCTCGGCCAGTTTTATACCCTGGCGGTGATCTTCGGCGGCACCTACGGCGGCGTGATGCCGCTTTATGCGGTGCTGGCGCGGGAGTATTTCGGGCCGAAGATCATGGGTACCGTGTTCGGTGCGGCGGCGATGCTGTCGAGTCTCGGCATGGCCTTCGGACCTCTTGCGGGCGGCTGGGCCTTCGACCACTTTGCCAATTACGACTGGCTGTTCTTCGGCTCGGCACTGGTCGGCCTCGGGGCGGTGGCGATCGCTCTCGCCTTTCCGCCGCTGCCGCGCCGGCCGGCGCAGCTCCAGGCTGCCTGAGCAGCTCCCGGGCTGTGAGCCACGCAGCAAAAAGCCCGGAAAATTCCGGGCTTTTTGACATTCAGTGATCGGCTGGGGCCTTGCGGCTCTTGGCTCGAGCCGGGGCCGGAGCAGGCTCCGCGGCTTCGCGTTCGAGACGAAGTTGCCTCAATTTCTCGGTTTTCTTTTCCCGCTGGGTCGCTTCCGCACTGATGATCGAGCGCGCGGTGTGATCTGTCGCAGCGGCTTTGTCACGCGCGGAAAGCTTGGTGGGATTGAAGAATTCGTCCTTGGTGGCGGCCATAATATCCTCCTTCCTGATGGGGTGTCCGTGCGGTTGACAAGTTATCCGCGTGCCGGACGGATCACTTTCTTGGGCGCCGGCAGGAGGCCTTCGCGCTGCATCTTTTTGCGCGCAAGCTTGCGGTAGCGGCGAACGGCTTCGGCCTTTTCGCGTACCCGCTTTTCGGAGGGCTTCTCGTAGGCGCTGCGCGCCTTCATCTCGCGGAAGACGCCTTCGCGCTGCATCTTCTTCTTCAGCACCCGGAGTGCCTGCTCGACGTTGTTGTCTCTGACTAGAACCTGCAAACTAAATCCTTTCCATTGCGGGCAGATCCCGCGTTCGATCGAAGTGTTGAATCACTTGCCAATGCGAATGCTCGACGGCTTCAGCCACGGTCCGCTCGGAGCGTCGGCGGAAGCCTCGTCCTTCTTGGCGGACGATGCGGTCTCGGAAGTGTCGATATCACTTTCAACGATCCGGCGCTCGAAATTCTCGCTGCCGAAACGTACCCGGTATTGGTTTTCACCGCGATCGGCTGCCGGCAAAAGGCCCACGACGCGGCATGTCCGGTCGCCAGTGGCGGTCCGGGTAAGGCCTGCCTTGAGGACGATGTTATCGCCTATGGCATAGACATTTGCGCTCATCGTGTTCTCCTTGGACCGGCCGAAAGCCGGGGCAAAACAAAAAGGCCGGGCGTTACCCCGACCTCTTCCCGTCATTCAAGCCGTCGCTGCCAGTACATCCGTGGTCAGCCGAGGCGAATGACATCCTTATGCGGCCCGGAGGTTGTCGGCCGAGCTCTTGCCGGACTTGCGGTCGCGAACGATCTCGTAGGAGATCTTCTGACCTTCCGTCAGGGAAGACATGCCGGCACGTTCAACAGCCGAAACGTGAACGAAAACGTCCGTCGCGCCGTCATCAGGCTGAATGAAGCCGAAACCCTTGGTGCTATTGAACCACTTTACGGTGCCAGTATTCATAACGATTTCCTTTCAATCGTTAGAGATTGCGGACAGTATTCCATCCGCTTTGATCGATATTTGAGAGGAAATCTGACTGAGCACCAGGCCCGTGAACAAAGGTCGCAAGCAATTTTCGATAGCGTCAATATAAGCTTTATCCGTTGATAATCAATGCTGCCGCGGAGATTTAATTTTCCGGGAGCTCAACGGTGATGCCGATTTTCTCTATCAACGGCATGATTTTACAATGCAATATTAAAATTAGCAACCGCCTTGGCCGGTTCGCAGGCCGGTAATGGCGCATTAACGACCGCTTTTCAGGTACCAAGCCCGGAGGTTCGCTCCGGGCTTGGTGCATTTAATCTGACGGCGACGGTCAGAGCGTGCCGGCGCGCTGCTGCGTCATCATGTAGGTGTCGTAGGAATATTCGGCGATCTGGGCCCAGAGATAGGCGTCCTTCTTGAAGGCCTGCTGGCTGTCGTAGATCTTCTTGAAAGCCGGGCTCTTGGCCGAGAGTTCGGCATAGGTTTCCATCGCCGCCTTGAAGCAGACATCCATGATCTCGCGGCTGAAGGGCTTCAGGATCGCGCCTTCGGCGACGAGCTTCTTCAGCGCCGTGGCGTTATGGGCATCGTAATTGGCGAGCATGCTCATGTTGGCCGCGGCGCAGGCGTCGGTGAGGATCTGCTGGTAGCTCTTCGGCAGGCCCTTGAACTTTTCCAGGTTGAAGAAGGCATGCATGGCCGGGCCGCCTTCCCACCAGGCCGGATAATAATAGTACTTGGCGACCTTCACGAAGCCGAGCTTCTGGTCGTCATACGGGCCGACGAATTCGGTGGCGTCGATCGTGCCCTTCTCGAGTGCGGCATAGACGTCGCCGCCGGCGATCTGCTGAGGCGTGACGCCGACCTTCTGCATCACCTGGCCTGCGAGGCCGGCGATGCGCATCTTCAGGCCTTTCAGGTCGTCGATCGTGTTGATCTCCTTGCGGAACCAGCCGCCCATCTGGGTGCCGCTATTGCCGGCCGGCAGGGCATAGAGGTTGCGCGGGGCCAGGAATTCGTTGATCAGGTCGTTGCCGCCGCCGGCCGTGAACCAGGCATTGGTCATGCGGGCATTGAGGCCGAAGGGAATGGCGGTGCCGAGCGCAAACGCCGGATCCTGGCCGATGTAATAGTAGGAACAGGTATGGGCCATCTCGACCGTACCGTTGGCCACCGCATCTGCCGCCTGCAGCGGCGGTACGATTTCGCCGGCCCCGAAAGTCTGGATGGTGAACTTGCCATCCGTCGCGTTCTTCACGCTGTCGGCGATCTGGTTGGCGGCGTTGAAGATGATGTCGAGGCTTTTCGGGAAAGACGACGTCAGCCGCCAATTCACTCTGGGGCTTTCCTGGGCGAGTGCCGGAGCGGCGAGCGCGGTCGCAGCGGCTGCGCCGACCCCGGCCGTGGCGGCTTGCTTGAAGAAATGTCTGCGATCCATGAAAGTCCTCCTTGAAGCGAAGTGGGCGGCCTGTCCCGGCCCCGTCGGTCTCGCTCATAATCCTTTCATTTCCGGAACGGCAAGGAAATTCCAAAAACTCGCACTGGTGGCCGGCCCAACGTCGGGCCGGCCGGGTCGCGGCATTCGCCAGGAAAGTGTCTGATCGTCGAAGAAATAGCCCGCCGTCGGACCGTCCGGCCCGAGCATGGCAAGCCGCACCGGCGCCTCTGCCGCCTGTTCGACGGTGCGATAACCCGTATGGCCGTTAAAATCGGCCTTCGTATAACCCGGATCGGCCGCATTGATCGCTTCGCCAGCCCGCGATGTCGGGCGCCCGCGCGACAGGATGGCGGGCGATATCGAGCTGGTCGACGGCTGATGGACAAAAAAGCCCGAAGCGATGCTCCGGGCTTTTTGATGCTCAACTTCGGACGCTGATTACAGCGTACCCTTGCGCTGCTGCACCATCATGAAGGTGTCGTAGCTGTATTCGGCGATCTGGTTCCAAAGATAGCCTTCCTTCTTGAAGGCCTGCTGGCTATCGTAGATCTTCTTGAATGCGGCGTTCTTGGCGTTGAGTTCCGCATAGACTTCGAGGGCAGCCTTGTAGCTGGCTTCGAGGATTTCCGGGCTGAACGGCTTCAGGACCGCGCCTTCCGAAACGAGCTGACGCAGCGCCTTGGCGTTGTTGGTGTCGTAGCGGGAGAGCATGTTCTGGTTGGCATTGGCGCATGCATCCTTGATCATGCGCTGGTAGCTCTTCGGAAGGGCGTTGAACTTGTCCTTGTTCATGAAGGCGTGGACGGCCGGGCCGCCTTCCCACCATGCCGGATAATAATAGTACTTCGCGACCTTCACGAAGCCGAGCTTCTGGTCATCATAGGGACCGACGAATTCCGTGGCGTCGATCGTGCCCTTTTCGAGCGCCGCATAGACGTCGCCGCCGGCGATCTGCTGCGGGGTGACGCCAAGTTTCTGCATCACCTGGCCTGCAAGGCCGGCAATGCGCATCTTCAGGCCCTTCAGGTCGTCGATCGTGTTGATTTCCTTGCGGTACCAGCCACCCATCTGGGCACCGGTATTGCCGGCCGGCAGCGCGAAGAGATTGTAGCCGCCGAGGAAGTCGTTGAGCAGTTCGTTGCCGCCGCCGACCGAGAACCATGCATTGGTCTGGCGGGCGTTGAGACCGAACGGAACGGCGGTGCCGAGCGCAAACGTCGGATCCTTGCCGATATAGTAATAGGCGCAGGTATGCGCCATTTCGACGGTGCCGTTGGAAACGGCATCCGCAGCCTGCAGCGGCGGCACGATTTCGCCGGCGGCGAATGTGTGGATCGTAAAGTTGCCGTCCGACGCTTCCTTGACGCTTTCAGCGATGTCGGTGGCCGCGGACCAGAGGATGTCGGTATTCTTGGTGAACGACGAGGTCATCCGCCAGGTGATCTTCGGGGATTCCTGGGCGATGGCAGGCGCAGCAAGCGCGGTCGCTGCAGCGGCGCCCACGCCGGCGGTCGCTGCCTGCCGGAAGAAGTTTCTGCGGTTCATGGGATTATGCCTTCTAAACTTTGGGAGGTGCCCGGATTTTTGCCCGCGCGGGCCGCTCATAGTCCTTTCGTTTCGGGAACAGCAAGCAAAAAATCCAAAAGATTACGCTGCACCGCAGCAAAGCTTTCCGGATGTTGCGCCGCGCATTCCAGCCGCCTTTCGATCCTGGCGAGGCAGAAATCCCTTGAAGTTTTCAGGTGAGGCTTTAGTTTAGAATAATTCTAATAAGAGGTCTTTCATGCTCGCCCGTCTTCTTTCCAGTTCCAAGCGCGCCTTCGCCTCCCTCGACGAGAAGGAAATCCTGGCGCTCGCCATCGCGTCGGAAGAGGAGGATGCGCGAATCTATCTCGCCTATGCGGATAATCTCAAAGACCAGTTCCCGTCATCTGCCAAGGTGTTCGAAGACATGGCGGAGGTCGAGCAGACCCATAAGAACATGCTGATCGAGATGTACCGCTCGCGCTTCGGCGAGCGCATCCCGCTGATCCGCCGCGAGCATGTAAGGGGTTTCTACGAACGCAAGCCCGACTGGCTGACCCGCAACCTGCCGCTCGACACTATCCGGGAACAGGCGGAAGCCATGGAGCAGCAGGCCTTCCGGTTCTATACCGAGGCGGCAAAGCAGGTCTCCGACGCATCGACCCGGCAGCTGCTCGGCGATCTGGCGATTGCCGAGCAGGGGCATGAGGATATCGCCCGCATGCTCGGCGACAAGCACGTGACCGACGACGTGAAGACCGAAGAAGACGAGACCGCCCGCCGCCAATTCATCCTCACCTATGTGCAGCCGGGCCTCGCAGGCCTGATGGACGGTTCCGTGTCGACATTGGCGCCGATCTTTGCAGCGGCCTTTGCGACCGGTGACACCTGGTCGACCTTCCTGATCGGCCTGTCGGCTTCGGTCGGTGCGGGCATTTCCATGGGCTTTACCGAAGCAGCACACGACGACGGCAAGATTTCCGGCCGCGGCTCGCCGATCAAGCGTGGGTTTGCCTCCGGCATCATGACGGCGCTCGGCGGCCTCGGCCACACGCTGCCTTACCTCATCCCGCATTTCTGGACCGCGACCATCGTCGCCGCGATCATCGTCTTCTTCGAACTCTGGGCGATCGCCTTCATCCAGAACCGCTACATGGAAACGCCGTTCCTCAGGGCAGTCGTCCAGGTGGTGTTCGGCGGTTCGCTGGTGCTCGCCGCAGGTATTCTGATCGGGAATGGGTGAGGCGCGACGGCTGCAAGCCGTCAAAACGCTCCAGTGGAGCGTTTTGAGCGCTGAACGCCCTGAGCCTAAGGCGAAGGGCCGGGATACGGTGCGGCGAACTCCCCAAGCTGAGACGAGAGGGCAAGAGTCTGCCGGCGAAACGCCCTGAGTCGCTCTCACGCCGCTGCTTGTGGCGCCCTGACCCGCGGCACTTCGAGCGAAAACACCGCGCCGCCGTCGTTGTGGGTGGTGAAATGCCCGCCGAGTTGCTTGACGAAATTGGTGATCAGCTTGCTGCCCATGCCGCCGGCCCGATTGAAGGCCTCGATGCCCGGTCCGTCGTCGCGAATGACGAGGTTGAGATTGTCGCCGTCTTGGCGGAGTTCAACCGTAAGCCTGCCACCTTGACGGCCGGCAAAGGCATATTTGAACGAGTTGGAAACGACCTCGTTGATGATCATCCCGAGCGGCAAAGCCTGCTCGCGATCCACGGTCAGCGGCTGCAGCTTGAGGTCGAGAACGACAGGCGTCTCGTATCCCGAGGCGATGTCGGTGATCAGCTTGGTGGCATAGGGCGCCACCTCGACCTGTTCGAACTGATCGTTCTGGTAGATCTGCTCGTGCACGGCGATCATCGCCGCAATGCGCCTCGTCATGTCGTCGCGCGCATCGACCGGCAAGGCCTGTAGCCGCACGAGCGCCAGCACCGCCTGGAGATTGTTCTTCACCCGGTGATGAATTTCCCGCAGCAGGAAGCGGTTGCGCTCCACCGCCTGCTCCAGTTCTTCGTTGCGGGCTGCTGTGCGATAGAGAAGGCGGTTGATCCAGAGGGCGCCGAGGACCAGCAGCGCCATCAGTGGCAGCATGACCAGCGCGTCGGAAAAGAGATTGCGCCAGAACTGGTCGAGAATTTCCTGCCGTGCGATGGCCGCAAGCGCGATCAGCGGCCATCCGGAGACTTTCCAGAAGGCGACGATGCGGGCATGACCGTCGATCGGCGAGACCGGACTGTGGTAGAAGCCGGAGGGCATTTGGCGCGTCATCGGGTACCACGCGGTGGTACTGAGATCGATCGGGCGCATCGTCGCCGGCCGTCGGGCCATCAACCACCCGTCATCCCTGATGATCAAAATCGTCGAGTTCGGCCCGAGCCCCATCGAGGCCCAGAAGCCGTCCAGGCTCTCGTTCGGGATGGTAATGCTGGCGATGCCCCGGAAAATCCCGTCTCGCTCGATCCGCCGTGCGACGGTGAAGGATGGCTTGCCGGCACGTTCGTTGTCGAGCAGCTGGGTGAATGTCAGCTCCTGGCCATCCCTCAGCCTGCTGAAATATGAGCGCTCGCTGTGATTGTCGGAGACATTTCCGGCAGCATTCCCGCCGGCACTGGAAAAGCGGACCACGCCGGTGTCATCGAGAAGCGAATATTGAAAACCCGCCGGCAGTTGCCCGACAGCTCGCGACAGGTCGGCCGCAAGACCGGGCGAGCCATCGATCGGCCTGTCTCCCACCTCGGTCCCGATGCGCCGCAGGGCCTGGTCGCTTGCTTCGATCATCCACTCCAGGTGGGCCGCGACCACATGCGCGGATGAGAGCGCGCGAGCCTCGCCTTCCTTCAGGGCAGTTCGGTAGTTTTCGAGGACAATAAGACCGGCGACCGCCAGCAGGGCGACGGTGAACAAGCCGGTCAGCAGGATCGGGAGGGTGGGCCTCGTTGCACGGGGCACGTGTGGCAAGCCTGGTTTCACATCGTCACGCACAACCCGCTCCGGTTTCAGAGATTCCGTCCTAGCAGGTTGGACGCATCGGGGAAATGTCTTCCGACAAAGCGATACCAAAAACATTCGCCCGCAACCTGGATGATGCGGGCGAATGTCAATCTGTACTCAGGGCTGCATGTTATTTCAATGCGCCGACCAGCAGGTCGCGGCCGTTTTCGATGGTAACCCAGCGTCCCGTGTTGAACGAGGCCTGACGCTTCAGGAAGGTGTAGGGCGTCGCAAACCAGGGCTTCACCTCGTTATCGAGGTTGTCCAGGATGAAATCCCCGTCGGACGTGCGCAATGTCAGGACCGCATGGCCTTCGCCGTCCGGCTTGCGGACAACGGTCATCAGGAGATCGGAAAGGGCGAAACCCTGCGCCGCCAGTTCCTTGCGCTTCTCCAGCGCAAAGTCCTCGCAATCGGCGAAATTGGTCGGATAGCTCCAGACCTCTTCGCGGCCGTAGACTTCCTTGTCGGTCTTGGCGATGTAGCGGGCGTTGACAGCCCGGTTGATCTGGCGGACGGCAGCCCAGCCTTTTGCGCTGACCTTGGGGGAAGGAGCGGAACGGCTCTTGATGGAGCATTCCGCCCCATATTTTTGACAGAATTCGTAATGGCCGATCGGCTGGGAAGTGACGGCGCCGGTGACCATTGCGGCCATTGGCCTTGGAGCCGGAACTGCAGCACTCACTGGTACAAGTACGCTAACTAGGATCACGGCTATGCGCCGCGCCTGCAAGGCTATCATCATGGACCCGTCCCTTCAAATCCTAATGAAACGTTAAGGGCGGACGGGAGAAAGAGTCAATCCGTGACTTTTGTTAACGGGTCATCGCTCGCATTATGGTTAAGGCTGCAACATTTTTGTCTCAGCCCAAAATTTAATCATTCAATATTAGGGCCGAGACCGCGGCTCGCAATTTTTCGATGTCCTGCGGCCTGGAGAGCCGGTGGTCTCCGTCCCGGATCAGCGTCAGGACGACATCGTCGGCCGGCAGGAATTCGACGAGCTTCAATGCGTGGGCATAGGGCACGTCCGGGTCCTTCATTCCCTGCAGGATGTGGACCGGGCAGCCGGTCTCTATAATCCCGGTCATGACTAGGTTTCGACGGCCGTCCTCGATGAGGGCGCGCGTATAGATATTGGGTTCGGGACTGTATTCGGAATGCTCCTCAAAATAGCCGCGCTCGGCAAGCGACTGCCGCTCAACCTCGCCAAGATTGGGTTCGATGAGTTCCGCCGTGAAATCCGGCGCCGGCGCGATGAGGACCATGCCGTCAACCTTCGGCGCCTTCTTTCGTCTCTTCAGTTCCTGCGCGAGGCGCAGCGCAATCCAGCCTCCCATTGAGGAGCCGACCAGGATGACGCGTTTCGGCTTGATGTCGTCAAGGACGGCGATTGCCTCCTCCAGCCAACGCGAGATAGTCCCGTCCCGGAAGGCGCCGCCGGAAGTGCCGTGGCCCGAATAGTCGAACCGGATCGCCGCGAGCCCGAGTTCGCCGGCGAGCGCGTCGAGCTCGACGGCCTTGGTGCCCGCCATGTCCGACCGGTAGCCGCCGAGCCAGACGAAAGCAGGCCCGGACTTCTTCTTGCGCGCCGCCCGGTGGATGATCGCGATCTCCCGCGCAAGCGTTCCGGAGCCGACGGTGATCGTTTTGCGGGTGAGGTTGGCAGCGTCGGTCATGGTGGAATCCTGAGGTTTTGCCGCGCCTATAAAACAGATTCTTAGGCATAGGACAGCAGGTGATTTTTTCGCGCGGCTATGCTATTGACTTCGCCGTAGCGATCACGACATTGCCGTCGGCCGCAAGCCGGACGCTTTCGATGTGTCGCTGCGGTGCCGAAACAATCTAGGAGAATACGACCATCCGCAGACCATTCAAAACCGATGCCCCTGTTAAGGACGGGCCGCGCTCCAACCGGGAAATTCGCATTCCGAAGGTCCAGCTTATCGATGCCGAAGGCTTGAACCTGGGTATCGTTCCGACCGAGCAGGCCCTCAAGATGGCCGAGGACGCCGGCCTCGATCTCGTCGAGATCTCGCCGAACACCGAGCCACCGGTGTGCAAGATCCTCGATCTCGGCAAGCTGAAATATGCGAACCAGAAAAAGGCGGCAGAAGCCCGCAAGAAGCAGAAGATCGTCGAAATCAAAGAAATCAAGATGCGTCCCAACATCGACACGCATGACTATGACGTGAAGATGAAGGCGATGAACCGCTTCTTTGAAGAGGGCGACAAGGTCAAGGTGACGCTGAAGTTCCGCGGCCGCGAAATGGCCCACCAGGAACTCGGCATGAGGCTTTTGCTTCAGGTGAAGGACGACACCACGGAAATCGCCAAGGTGGAAGCCGAGCCGAAGCTTGAGGGCCGCCAGATGATGATGGTGCTGGCGCCGAAATAAGCGCCCACCATTTACCTTTAGCGGATTTGCCGGCATTTCGGCCGGGCCTTTGCCGCGTTTTTCTTTCCCATTGCGCTTTTGACCGACTGCGGTTATAAGCGCGCGTTCCGAACGGTCCGGCAGGGCATGCCGTGGCTGTTCTAAATGCTTGAAACCAGCATCGTCTGTGGTTTCGATACAAAACTGGAGTAGCAAAATGCCCAAGATGAAGACGAAATCGGCTGCCAAGAAGCGGTTCAAGATCACCGCCACCGGCAAAGTCGTTGCAGCCGCCGCTGGCAAGCGCCACGGCATGATCAAGCGGTCCAACAAGTTCATCCGCGATGCGCGCGGAACGATGATCCTTGCCGAACCCGATGGCAAGAAGGTTATCAAGAACTACCTGCCGAACGGTCTCTGAGACCCTCGTCACTTTTGGATCAGTTAAGGAGATCATGACATGGCACGCGTAAAACGGGGCGTCACTTCCCGCGCCAAGCACACCAAGACTTTGAAGGCAGCCAAGGGTTTCTACGGCCGCCGCAAGAATACGATCCGCGCAGCAAAGGCTGCCGTCGATCGTTCGCGTCAGTTCGCTACCCGCGACCGTCGCGTCAAGAAGCGCAATTTCCGCGCCCTGTGGATCCAGCGTATCAACGCTGCCGTCCGCGAATCCGGCCTCACCTACGGCCGCTTCATCGACGGCCTGAACAAGGCCGGTATCGAAGTCGACCGCAAGGTTCTCTCCGACATGGCAATCCATGAGCCGGAAGCATTCGGTGCTCTGGTTGCCGCTTCGAAGAAGGCTCTTGAGTACCTCAAGGACGCCGGCACCACCAACGAGTTTGAAAGCGCGGTTCGTTAACCAGCGCTTCCCAAGCTTTTGCTTTACTGATTTTGGGAAACCCGCGCTGGTTACGGCTGGCGCGGGTTTTTCTTTTGGCATCCCCGCACGTTATTTCCCAAACAGCCGTCACGACCTCGCAATAGATCTCGCCGAGCATCAAACGGAAGAAACCATGTCCGATCTGGAAAACCTGAAAACTTCGCTCCTGGCGGAAATCGCCGGCACCAGCGACGAGGCGGCGATCGAGGCCGTGCGCGTCGGCGCTCTCGGCAAGAAGGGCTCCGTCTCCGAGCTCCTGAAAACGCTGGGCTCGATGTCGGCGGAAGAACGCCAGACCCGCGGCGCCGCGATCAACGCACTGAAGAACGAGATCACCGACGCCATCACCGAGCGCAAGACGGTGCTGAAAGACGCGGCGATCGAGGCCCGCCTCAAGGCCGAGACGGTCGACGTCTCGCTGCCGGTGCGCTCCTCGCCTGCGGAACGCGGCCGCATCCATCCGATCAGCCAGATCGTCGACGAGATCACCGCCATCTTTGGCGACATGGGTTTCTCGATCGCCGAAGGCCCGGACGTCGAGACCGACTACTACAATTTCACGGCGCTCAACTTCCCGGAGGGCCACCCTGCCCGCGAGATGCACGATACCTTCTTCTTCCAGCCCGACGAGAATGGCGAGCGCAAGGTTCTGCGCACCCATACCTCGCCGGTGCAGGTGCGAACAATGGAAGCACAGAAGCCGCCGATCCGCATCATCATCCCCGGCAAGACCTATCGCCAGGATAGCGACGCGACCCATTCGCCGATGTTCCATCAGGTCGAGGGCCTCGTCGTCGACCGCAAGTCGCATGTCGGCAACATGCGCTGGATCCTCGAGGAATTCTGCAAGGCCTTCTTCGAGGTCGACAGCGTCACCATGCGCTTTCGCCCGTCCTTCTTCCCGTTCACCGAACCGAGCTTCGAAGTCGACATCCAGTGCGACCGCTCCGGCCCGATCGTCAAGTTCGGCGAGGGTACCGACTGGATGGAAATCCTCGGCTGCGGCATGGTGCACCCGAACGTGCTGCGCTCCGGCGGGCTCGACCCGGACGAGTTCCAGGGGTTTGCCTGGGGCATGGGCCTCGACCGCATCGCCATGCTGAAATACGGCATGCCGGACCTGCGCGACTTCTTCAACGCCGACGTCCGCTGGATGAACCACTACGGTTTCCGCCCGCTCGACATGCCGACGCTGTTTGGTGGGTTGAGCCAGTAAGAGATGCCGACCGTTCTTCGCAAATACGGCTTCCGTTTCCATTTCTACGGTTTCGATATGGGAGAGCCGCGGCACATCCATGTTGCAGGACATGGTGGCACTGCGAAGATCTGGCTGGAGCCTATCGAACTGGTCGAGGCCAAGGGCTTTAACGCCGGAGATCTCAAGCGTATTATGGAAGTTGTTACAGATCACCACGGCCAGTTTGTGGAGGCATGGGATGAATTCTCCAAGTCTGTATCCTGAAAATGAACGGCCCATCGAGGCATGGTGCGATCTGCACAATGTGCATGTCCGGCTCGCGGACGGACGCGAAGTGATTACCCCTCTTTGGTGGTATCCGCGCCTCTATACAGCGTCGCCGGCTGAGCGGAATAATATTGAGCTCATGCTTGCCGGGGTTCATTGGCCGGATGTCGATGAGGATTTGTCCATCCGGGGAATGCTGAGCGGCTGGAAATATCCAAAAGCCACGGCTCCGGAAAAGGCTGCTTAATCGAGCACGATACTCCTGATGATTTTGAGACGAGAACAAAGACAATGAAATTCACGCTTTCCTGGCTGAAGGATCATCTGGAAACGGATGCGACCCTTGATGAAATCTGCGAGCGCCTGACCGCGATCGGCCTTGAAGTCGAGGATATCGACGACAAGGCTGCCTACAAGCCGTTCGTCATCGCCAAGGTGCTCTCGGCCGAAAAGCACCCGTCCGCCGACCGCCTCAAGGTGCTGATGGTGGATGCCGGTGACGGCAAGCCGGTGCAGGTCGTCTGCGGTGCGCCGAATGCGCGGGCCGGCCTGATCGGCGCCTTTGCGAAGCCGGGCACTTACGTTCCCGGCATCGACGTGACGCTCGCCGTCGGCAATATCCGGGGCGTCGAAAGCCATGGCATGATGTGCTCGGAAAAAGAGCTCGACATGTCCGACAATCACGACGGCATCATCGATTTGGCCGAGGATGCGCCGGTCGGCACGCCGTTCGCCTCCTATGCCGGTCTCGACGACCCGGTCATCGAGATCAATCTGACGCCGAACCGTCCGGACTGCACCTCGATCCACGGCATCGCCCGCGATCTGGCGGCGTCGGGCCTTGGCACGCTGAAGCCCCAGGCAAAGCCGGACTTCAAGACCGAAGGCCAGACCACCGTCGGTCTGAAGATCATTCTCGACGACGAACGGCTCTGCCCCGGTTTCGGCCTGCGCCTCGTGCGCGGCGTCAGGAACGGCCCGAGTCCGCTCTGGATGCAGCAGCGGCTGAAGGCGATCGGCCTTCGTCCGATCAACGCGCTGGTCGACATCACCAACTTCATGACCTTCGACCACGGCCGACCGATGCACGTCTTCGACGCCGCCAAGGTCAAGGGCGACCTGACGGTGCGTCGCGCCCTGGAAGGCGAGACGGTGCTGGCGCTTGATACGCGCGAATACAAGCTGAACCCCGGCAACGTCGTCATTGCCGACGACAACGGCGTGGAATCGATCGGTGGCATCATGGGCGGCGAACATTCCGGCTGCGACGAGAACACCGTCGACGTGCTGATCGAGTCGGCGCTCTGGGACCCGATCAACATCGCCAAGACCGGTCGTTCGCTCGGCATCATCACCGATGCACGTTACCGGTTCGAGCGCGGTGTCGATCCGGAATACATGGTTCCCGGCCTTGATCGCACGACCCAGCTGGTCTTGGAACTTTGCGGTGGCGTGGCCGCGGAAGCGAAAGTCGTCGGTTACAAGGGTCATCAGCCGAAGGTCGTCGATTTCCCCTATGCGGAAGTGAAGCGCCTGACCGGCCTCGAAGTCTCGACCGAGGAAAGCCGCCACATCCTGACGCGCCTCGGCTTTGCCGTCGAGGGTTCCGGCGAGCGCGTCTCGGTGACCGTGCCGTCGTGGCGTCCTGACGTCGATGGCAAGGCGGATCTCGTCGAAGAAGTCATGCGCATCCATGGCGTCGACCAGATCAGGCCGGAGCCGATCGAGAAACTGTCGAGCGTCAACGGCAAGATCCTGACAACCCTACAGATCCGCACCCGCACCGCCAAGCGGGCGCTTGCCTCGCGCGGCATGCTGGAAGCGGTCACCTGGTCCTTCATTCCTGAAGACCAGGCAAGGCTTTTCGGCGGTGGCGCCCGGGGGCTGAAGCTGGCCAACCCGATTGCGGCCGACATGTCCGACATGCGGCCGTCGCTGCTGCCGGGCCTGCTCTCCGCAGCCCAGCGCAATGCCGACAAGGGTTTTGGTGACGTGGCGATCTTCGAAGTGTCCGGCACTTACGAAAACGACAGGCCGGAAGGCCAGCGCCGCGTTGCCGGCGGTATCCGCCGCGGCACGGCCTCGATCAACGGCACCGGCCGTCTCTGGTCCAACACTGCCAAGGGCGGCGGCAAGCCGGTCGATGTCTTCGATGCCAAGGCCGATGCGCTGGCGGTGCTGGAGGCCTGCGGCCTGCCGATGGGTAACGTGCAGATCGAGAAGGGTGCGCCCGCCTGGTATCATCCGGGCCGCTCCGGCACGATCAAGATGGGCCCGAAAGTCGTGCTCGGTTATTTCGGCGAGTTCCATCCCAAGACGCTGGGCGCCCTCGACGTTTCCGGCGTGCTTTGCGGTTTCGAAGTCTTCCTCGATGCCATGCCGGAGCCGAAGAAGAAGGCGACGCGCACCAAGCCGCCGCTCGAGCTTTCACCGTTCCAGGTCGTAAAGCGCGATTTCGCCTTCGTGGTTTCGAGTGATGTGGAAGCCGGGGCAATCGTCAAGGCTGCGACAACCGCCGACCGCAAGCTGATAACCGGCGTCAACGTCTTCGACGTGTTCGAAGGTGCATCGCTCGGCGAGGGCCGCAAGTCGGTGGCGATCGAAGTGCTGATCCAGCCGGTCGAGCGCACGCTGACCGACGAGGATTTTGACGCGCTGACCGGCAAGATCGTTGCCAATGTCGAAAAGACCACGGGTGGGGTTCTCCGCGCCTGAAACGGGTGGCCTGAATCACTGCGCAAAGATAGCCTGCCGCACGAATGACGTGGGGCAGGCTTTTTTGTTGGAGGAACGATGCGCACACCGGGATCGATGAAAGGGTTGGAGGAACTCGGCCGGGTGCGGCTATCGAAGAACTTCTTCTTCCGCGATTTCCTGTTTTCGGAGATCGCCAATTTCTACGCCATCCCGAACATTCCGGAAGATCCAGACCTGGCGATCGAGGCGGGACGGCACCTTTGCGAGGAACTGCTGGAGCCTTTGCAGGCGACGTTCGGGCGGCTGCATCTGCGCTCCGGGTATCGCTGCGCCAAGGTCAACGAATTCGGCAACAGGAACAATCTCAACTGTTCCTCGAACGCCAATACCGCCGCCGACCATATCTGGGATCGGCGCGATGCCAAGGGGTTCATAGGCGCCACCGCCTGCGTGGTCGTGCCGTGGCTGATCGACAATCATGAACGGGAGGGGGAATGGCAGAAGCTTGCCTGGTGGATCCACGACCATCTGCCCTACAGCTCGATCATGGTCTTTCCGAAACTCTGGGCGATGAACATCCAGTGGCACGAAAAACCGGCCCGCCGCATCCGCAGTTTTGCCGAGCCGCGTGGCGTTCTCACCAAGATCGGCATGCCCAACAACGAAGGCGATCACTCCGAATTCTACGAGGGGTTCCCGGAATTGGGACCGGGGCGCTAGAACTTCAACCGGGCGTCGGTCGGCCCGGCACGACAACCAGCGGAGTGCCGGTCGCGTCGATGAACCGTTGCTCCATCTCCGACCAGCTCTTGACGTTCTTCTTGAATATCTGAGGATGTTCGGCCTCGAGCACCTTGAAGGATTTCAGGTAGTCGGAAGCGTCTTTGCCGGTGGAGAGATATTGCCAATGCTCTGGGGGAATACTGACCCCGACCTGCTGCTCGACCACCGTATTGAATTTCGAAATCTGCTCGATCGATAGCTTTCTCAGGGATTCCGTTTCGACGGGATTTCTCTGTGGGAGATTCGTCAGCGCTTTACCATAGGCGTCCTGCACGGCGCGATCGATCTTTCCGCTTTCCTCCATTCCGAGGCTTTCGGTAGGAGAAGGGGATGACCCCGGCGATTGTCTCTTGAGATATTCGTCATAGGTCAGAATTTCGGCGGCATATGCCGAATGATCGAACGCGCGCGGAATGGACGCGACTGCCGATCCGATGAAGCCGAGCCAGTTCCCGCCATCGGTGACGATCTTCGGAGGGTCAAACTTGCCGGGAGTGGTTTCCACCAGCGTCACCTCAAATTGCTTGCCCTGCCAGATCGATTCCATATCGAATAGAAGCCGGTGATTGATCTGGCGATCGATCACGCCATCGGAAAAATAGACGGTCGCTTTTTGAGAAGAAAAGGCCGAGTAGATGGGAATATAAAAAGTGCCGGTCCCATCGAATACAATGGTGCGGATATCCCGTCCATCGAAATTCACGTTGAGCGAGATCTTCCCGCAACGATCCTGCTGAAGCGTGGTGCAATTTATAGTGCCGGTGACCATCCTAGGCGTCATCGCTAGAATGGAAAACAGGAAGACGAAGACCAGAACTACAATGTTGATGAGCCAGTTAGGCAACCTTTTCAACAAGGTAGGAAGGTACGAGAAAATTTGCCCCATGGCCGTAACCCTTCTTGGACCATGAGTTGAAATATAACACGTTTCAACTGTTAGTAAAGGTGATGCAACATCACATTGCAAGAGCGCCCTTGTGCAAGGGCGCTCGATCTCGCTGCTACCTGTTCGTCCAGGCCATTGCCTGTGCCGCATAGCGGGTTCCCGAGAATTTTTCCGGCGCCAGCATGTCGCCCAGCGTCTTCAGTTCGTCCGCCGAAAGCGAAATCTCGGTGGCGGCGACGTTCTGTTCCAGATGCGGGATCTTTCTGGCGCCCGGGATCGGCACGATGAAATCGCCTTGGGCGAGAACCCAGGCAAGCGCAAGCTGCGCGGCGGTGACGCCCTTCTGCGCTGCCATGTCCTCCAGCATCTTCACCAGGGCGGCGTTGGCGGCCATGTTCTCGGCGCTGAAGCGCGGCAGCGTGTTGCGGAAGTCGTCCGCGCCGAAATCCTCCGGCTTCTGGATCTTGCCGGTCAAAAAACCGCGGCCGAGCGGGCTGAACGGGACGAAACCGATATTCAGCTCGCGGCAGGTGTCGAGGATCTCGCCTTCCGGGTCGCGGGTCCAGAGGGAGTATTCGCTCTGCAAGGCGGAGATCGGATGCACCGCATGGGCGCGGCGGATGACCGAGGCGCCGGCTTCCGAGAGCCCGAGCGCACGGACCTTGCCCTCTTTTACCAGTTCGGCCATGGCGCCAACGGTATCCTCGACCGGCACGTTCGGGTCGACGCGGTGCTGGTAGAGGAGGTCGATTACCTCGACGCCGAGGCGCTTCAGCGAGGCTTCCGCCACTTCGCGCACATGTTCAGGACGGCTGTCGAGACCGGACATGGCCCGGGCGTCGGAGGCATTCGGATCGATCTTGAAGCCGAACTTGGTGGCGATGACGACCTTGTCGCGGAAGGGCTTCAGCCCCTTTCCGAGCAGTTCCTCGTTCCTGAAAGGGCCGTAGACTTCCGCCGTGTCGAAGAAATTGACGCCCAGATCGACGGCGCGGTGCAGCGTCCTGATCGCCTCCTGTTCGTCCTGGCCGCCGTAACCGTGGCTCATGCCCATGCAGCCGAGACCGACGGCGGATACGGTCAGTTCTTTTCCGAGCTTCCTCATTTTCATGAGAGCCTCCTTTTGTGATCGCAGAAAACGGACGGGCGTTTCGTGGCGCCCGTTGGATTGATCAGGCGCCCGCTTCGTTGAGCAGCTTCATCTGGTCGGCGGAAAGCGTCAGGCTGCCGGCGGCGATGATCGCGTCGAGCTGGCCGGTGCTGGTGGCGCTGGCGATCGGCGCGGTGACGCCGCGCGTCTGGTAAAGCCAGGCGAGTGCGATCGAGGCAGGCTCGGCATTGGTCTCGACCGAGACCTCGTCGAGGGCTGCAAGGATGCGCAGGCCCTTGTCGTTGAGATAACCGAGCGCCCGGCCGCCGCGTGCCTTGCCTTCGGTATCGGCCTTGTCGCGGTACTTGCCGGTCAGGAAGCCGGAGGCGAGGCCGTAATAGTTGATGACGCCGATCTCTTCCTTCACGCAAAGATCCGCAAGCGGGCCTTCGAACGTGTCGCGGTCATAGAGATTGTATTGCGGCTGCAGCACGTCGTAACGCGGCAGTCCGGCTTTCCTGGCGGCGTCGAAGGAGTCCTGCAGCATCCGGGCGTCGAGGTTGGAGCAGCCGACCGCCCGGATCTTGCCCTGTTGCTTCAGCTTGGCGAAGGCGCCGAGCGTCTCTTCGTAGGGAACCGTCTCGTCCGGCCAGTGGGCGAGATAGAGGTCGATATGGTCGGTCTGCAGGCGGCGCAGCGAGTTCTCCACCTCTTCGAGGATCCACTTGGCCGACAGGTCTTTCTTGCCCTGGCCCATGTCCGATCCGACCTTGGTGACGATGATTGCCTTGTCACGGGAGATACCGCCGCTCCTCAGCCATTTGCCGATGATCGCCTCGGACTCGCCACCGACATGGCCGGGCACCCAGCGATTGTAGCTGTCGGCCGTGTCGATCGTGTTGAAGCCGGCATCGAAGAACCGGTCGAGGATGTCGAACGACGTCCGCTCGTCGGCGGTCCAGCCGAACACGTTGCCGCCGAGAACGACGGGCGAAATGGAAAGGCCGGTCCGGCCGAGTGCGCGCAGCTCCATGATATTCCTCCAAAATTTTTAAAATGAGTGGATGAGCTTGGGAAAGGAGCCTGAGATTAGCCGATGTTCCGCCGCCGACCAGTCCCTATTTTGGGCGGACGATCACTTTTTCAAGCGTCGCATCCGGCGTGACATTGCGCTGCCTGCGGTGGCCCAATAAGGTGCGGCAACAACGCCATAGGGAGGCTTACATGCTGCGTTTCGGAATCCTGTCGACTGCCAGGATCGGCCACGAACAGGTGGTGCCGGCGATCCAGGACGCGGAAAATTGCGTCGTCACCGCCTTTGCCAGCCGCGATCTCGCCAAGGCCCGCGCGCTCGCCGACCGCTTCGGCGCCCCGCATGCCTTCGGTTCCTACGACGAGATGCTGGCGTCAGACGTCATCGATGCCGTCTACATTCCGCTGCCCTCCAGCCAGCATGTCGAATGGTCGATCAAGGCGGCGGAAGCCGGTAAGCATGTGCTTTCCGAAAAGCCGATCGCCATCAAGGCGAGCGAGATCGAAGAGCTGATCAAGGTGCGCGACCGCACCGGCAAGCTGATCTGCGAAGCTTTCATGGTCACTTACGCACCGGTCTGGCTGAAGGTACGCGAGCTTCTGAGCCAAAAGGCGATCGGCGAGCTCAAGCACGTGCAGGGCTCGTTCAGCTATTTCAACCGCGACCCGTCCAACATGCGCAATATCCCCGAACTCGGCGGTGGTGCGCTGCCGGATATCGGCGTCTACCCGACGATCACCACCCGTTTCGTCACCGGCCAGGAGCCGCAGCGGGTGCAGGCGCGGGTGGAGCGCGATCCCGGTTTCGGCACGGATATCTATTCGAGCGTCAAGGCGGATTTCGGTTCGTTCGAAATGACCTTCTATATCGCAACCCAGATGGCCGCCCGCCAGCTGATGGTCTTCCATGGCACCGAAGGTTACATCGAGGTCAAGTCGCCCTTCAATGCCGGCCGCTGGGGTGCGGAGGAAATCGAACTCACCAACCAGAACCACGCGGTGTCGCAGATCTTCCGTTTCCCCGACAGCCGGCAATACAAGCGCCAGGCGGAGGCCTTCGCGAAGGCCGCCACGGGCGAGCCGGTCGAAGTCGTGACGCTCGAGAATTCGCTGAAGAACCAGCGGTTCATCGACGCCATCTATCGCGCCGGCGGCCATGACGGCTGGGAAAAGGTTTAGTTCCGCCAGCGGCGGATGCGGTATAGCCCGAAGCCGCCGAAAAGCAGTGTGCAGGCCCAGGAAAAACCGAGATGCACGAGCGGCTGCACATGCGGCGCGCGCGAAACCAGCGCTGCAAAAACTCCGTAGTTAAGGGCAAGGCCGATCGCGACAAGCGGCCCGAAGCCCGGCTGGCGTGCCTGATCCCGAGCCGCGGGAACGATCCTGTGCAGGATCAGCACGGCAACGAGGCCCGCCCCGAGCGATATAAGCCGGTCTAAAAGCGTGCCGGCCTCGGTCGCCGTGGTCAGCAGCTGCAGGAGCAGCGCATCGACGAAGATCAGCAGCACGAGAAGAAGCGCGAACCGGGCACGGCGGGTCATCGCGCGATTAGCCGTTGATGGCCAGGAGACCGGCGAAGATCAGCACGGTCCCGAGCGCGTATCGAAACGTCAGCGGTTCGCCGAAGAACAATTGCGCCAGAAGCGGCACGAAGCAGAATGTCAGCCCCATGAACGAATAGGCGAGCGTCAGCGGCACGGACTTGAGCACATAGATCCAGACGATCGTTCCGAACCCGTACAGCGCCAGTGCCGCGATCAGCACCGGATTGGCGGCGAGCGCCGCGAGCCCGCGCAGCGAAAAATCGCCGGTGGTGGAGCTGGTCATCTTGAACAGAACCTGGCCCAGGGCGATAAGCAGCGGCGTTCCGAGAAGCCCGAGCCAGGTGATGGGGGAAAGCGAAACGAACATGAAAAACCCTCAGCCTGGCCGGTCTTCGCTGTAGAAGATGTCGCGTCCGATATCCTCGCAGGTATAGACCTCCGGTACCGGATGCGCGGCGCGCAGGAAGGAATGCGTGTAGGCGAAGAAGTTGAAATGCGGGTTGAACGTGTAGCGAGCTTCCCGTTCGCGCGGAACGACGATGATCAGCCGCCTTTTAGCGATCCGCCGCAGTTCGGCAATCGCCCGTTGATATTCCAGCACGTGCTCGATCACGTGGGTGCAGATCACTGTGTCAAATTCACCGTCGGCAAAGGGCAGGTCTTCGATCCTGGCGGCGACATATTCGACACCTTCGATGGCAGCGGCATCCTCAACGACGAAATCGACGCCGGCGAGGCGCTTGAGTTCGGGATGGGCGGCGCGGATATGGGTGAGCAGGGCACCGGTACCACAGCCGACATCGCAGACGCTGGTCCCGGTGATCATGGAGTTGATGCGCCGGATGCAGGCCGCCGAATTGTCGGTGCCCTCATGGACGCGCGGATGATTGCGGTAAAGGTCTGCATATTCCTCCGCCGTCAGGAATGGCGCCCGCTCCCGGAACCGGGCAAGGTGGCTGATATGGTCGCCCCAGACGCGTTTGGCCAGCCAGAGGAAAAGCCGCGAATCCCGCAGGATCGGCGGCAGCAGGTCTTCGATGACGAAGCGGATGCGATTGGTGGTTTCCCGGTTCATGCCGCTTTGGTCCTGCGCCGCTCGGGCTTGGCGGGCTGGGCGGGAGTTTGCACGGGACCAGCCGCATGGGCGCTGGCCGGCAGGCTCATATAATGGATGCGGAGCTGCTCGGCGCGGGCGCGCGAGACGGAATCGAGGATCAGCCCGGCGGTGAAGATCAAGAGCGAAACCAGCATCAGCACCAGCGAGAAGACCCAGGTGGGCATGCGCTCGACGAGGCCGGTCTGGAAATAGGCGACTAGCACCGGCGCCATGAAGATCAGGCTTGCCACCATGAAGGCGCCGCTGATCAGGCCGAAAAACGCGAAGGGCCGCGTCTCCTTCATCAGCATGGCGAACATCCACAGGATCTTCGCGCCGTCCTTGAACGTCGAGAGCTTGGAATGAGAGCCTTCCGGGCGCCTGCCGTAATCGAGTTCGATCTCGCAGACCGGCAGTTTGAGGAGCGAGGCATGCACCGACATCTCGGTCTCGATCTCGAACCCGCCGGAAACGGCCGGGAAGCTCTTTACGAAACGGCGCGAGAAGGCACGGTAGCCGGAGAAGATGTCGGTGAAGTCGGGTGCGAACACCGTCCGGTAGAGGAAGTTGAACAGCCGGTTGCCGGCTGCGTGACCCTGCCGGCCGGCATCCGCATGCACCCCGCGGCGGGTACCGACCACCATGTCGGCGCGCTCGGTCAGAAGCGTGCGGACCAGCTCCTCCGCATCCTGCGGCGCATAGGTGCCGTCTCCGTCGGCCATGATGTAGACGTCCGCATCGATATCGGCGAACATGCGCCGCACCACATGGCCCTTGCCCTGCCGGCGTTCGCGCATCACCAGCGCACCTGCAAGCATGGCCTGAAGTGCGGTGCCGTCCGTGGAGTTGTTGTCGTAGACATAAACCCGCGCCCCTGGCAGCGCCTCGCGGAACCCGCGCACCACGCCGGCGATGGTCATCGCTTCGTTATAGCAGGGCAGCAGGATCGCGATGTCGAAATGGCCGGTCAGGGCGTCGGTCATGTTGTTCACTCGATACATGGAAAACCGAACGCGGGAAGTCTCCCGTGCCGCGGCTTTACTATTTCTTGGGAAGGTTAAGGCTAGGTTTCCTCGACCCTCGAAACAGGCGAAAAGTCCGGACGGCGATGACGGAAAATGCAGCAGACACATCCTTTTCGAGGACGGCGGGCGGGGCCGCGGTGCCGCTTTTGTCGCGGCTTCTGCCGGCAGTGGCTCTTTATGCGGTCATTGTCGCCGTAGCGGCTCTCGCGTTTTCCCTACCGGACGCCACTGACTACCTCGGATCCGACAACGACGACGTCATGCGGCTCGTCGAAATTCGGGATTTACTCGCCGGCCAGGGCTGGTTCGATCTGACGCAGTACAGGCTCGGTCTCGAGGGCGGCACGCTGATGCACTGGTCGCGGTTGATCGATCTGCCGCTCGCGCTGCTGATCCGGCTGTTCTCGTTCTTCCTGACCCAGGACAAGGCCGAAGCCGTCGTTGTCACAATCTGGCCTCTTCTTCTGGTACCGCTTCTGCTCCTGCCGCTCGGCTTGGCTGCCCGCCGGTTGGCCGGCGTTGCAGCCATGCACATCGCACTCGGCCTCGGCGCGCTCTTCGTTCTCGGCTGTGTCCGGTTCAAACCCGGTTCCATCGACCATCACAACGTCCAGCTCATGCTCGTCATGTGGATCGCTGCCATGCTGGTCGATCCGCAGAGGCGGGCATCGAGCTATGTCGTCGCCGCCATCGTCTGTGCGCTGGCATTGGCGATAGGCGCCGAAACGACGCCCTTTATTGCCATCGTCTGCGTGTGCGTGGCGCTTCAATGGGTCTGGCACGGCCAGGCATTTTCCCGACCGGCCCGCTTCTTCGGCCTGTCGCTGGCGCTGTCGGTCTCGGCGGTCTTTTTCCTGACGATCCCGCCGCGCGCCTATGCGGTCGTCACCTGCGACAACTTTTCGTTCGGCTTCTATGCTCTTTCCGCGCTGGGAGGCGCCGCGCTCTTTCTCCTCGCAAGCCTGCCGAAACAACCCGATCGTATTGTTCGCGTCGCCCTGGCCGGCGTCACCGGCGGTCTCCTTCTTCTGACGGCCCGCGCCATCGCGCCGCAATGCCTCGCCGATCCGTTGAGCACGCTCGACCCGCTGCTGGTCGAGCTCTGGTTGAACGGCGTCACGGAGGCGCGTTCGTTTCTGGCCGAGGCCCGGGCGGAGCCGGAAATGGTCGGCGGGTTCTATGCGGTCGGGCTTTTTGCAATCGTGGTCTGCCTTGTCCGCAGCCTGAAGCGGGAGAAGACGGAACTCCATCTCCTGCTCTTGGCGCTGATCGGCGCCTCATGGGGCATCGCGCTGCTGCAGGTGCGGGGCGCCTTCTTTTCCAATATGCTGGCCATCCTGCCGTTGTCGCTTCTGATCACCGATCTGCGGCGCGCTTCCGCGGCCGATCCTCGGAACCCCAGTGTGGCCCTTGCCTATATCTGCGCGGTGCTGATGTCCGTTCCGGTCGTCTGGGCTCTGGGCGGCGTGCTCGCGGTGCATGGCTGGAAACAGGCGGCCGACATGCGGACACTCACCAAGGCGGGCATTTCCGATGGCGAGATCGGTGAATGCGGCGATCCGGCGGATATGGCCGCGTTGGCCACATTGCCTGCGGGCATCATAGCCGCCCCCTCGAACAGCGGGGCGGATATCCTGCGCTGGACCCCTCACAGGGTGCTGACGGCCCCCTATCATCGCAACCAGAAGGGCATGCTGACCGAACTCTACATCGGTCTCGCCCAGCCGGGGGAGGCAAAGGCCTTCCTGAGAGGGGCCGGGGTGACGGCGCTGGCCTTCTGCAAGACAGATCCGCAGACCGATGCCCTGATCAGGCGCAAGCCGGACGGGCTTTATGCCAATCTCGCCCGTGGCCAGGTGCCCGATTATCTGCAGCCGTTCGGGCAACCGAGCCAAAGCGGCTTCCGTCTCTATAGGGTGCTGCCGGACAAGAATTGATCGTGGATGAAGTGCCTCATGCCTCGCGGCGGGCATCCAGGGCGAAAAGACCGGCGAGGAACCCGATCAGGCCGGCATTGTAGCCGAGGATGGCGATCACCAGATTGAAATAGGACGCCGGGCCGGGTGAGACGGCGGTCGCAAGCGCAAATGTCGCGGGGATCATGACGGCGATGAAAGCGATCCAGAACGCGGACCGCATCATGCCGACGCAAATGCCAATCGATGCAGCGGTCAGGAAAAGCACTCGGATATATCCTTATCGGCCCTTAGGGAAAACGAGCCTATTAGCAACGTGCTAATAAATGCTTTCGTTCCAGCGTGGCAGGCACCCATGCGCCACGCGATGGCTGAGATACGACCTGATTCGGTGCGGCTTGGCCATCTTCAATGGCTCTGGTCCTTGCCTGAAGCGCCGGCATCCACAAGATATGGCGTCAATGAATAAGGCAGTTCTTCTCCTCGCCAGACCAGCCGGACATGATAGCCCGAAACCGGGCAGGTGAGGGCGACGACCTCGCCTTCGAATTGGGCCGTTTCGCCCGTCGGCTTGCGGATGATGCCGTCACCAGAGACGGCATCGAACGCAATGCCGATCTCGCCGAGCACAGACATGGCTTGCTGCCTGTCTTCGAAGCGCAACAGCAAGGGTTCACGCCGCATCGTTGCCCACCGTTTCCCTCAAACGAGGCCGGCGATCGCCGCTGCCGTCGTGCCGGTCGCGAACACGCGGGTCACCCGCAACGGCAGCAGGCCGCCAGCCGGTACGTTCGACAGCGTCAGCGTCTCGCCGGACAGCATGCGGACGGACAGATGGCCGCCGGTTCCCACATAGAGCGCGCGCGTCGTCTCCGGCAGGTCGGCGCTGTCGCTGGGCGTGATCGCAAATCCGGAGGAGGCGGGGCCGGAAAGCGAGGCTTGGGTATTGGCGAAACGGTCGGGCATGGACGAAATCTCCTTGAATATCGCTCGCCGTCATTGTCGCTCTCCTCTCTCCAGCGGGGAAAATGCGAGGCTTAAAAAAGCGCTGTACCCGCAGGTCTCCGGTTTCTCCCAGAAATGGAAATGTGGCGTGTCCGGCAAAAGAAAAGATGCAGCGTCAAATGCTTGGCTGCGAAGCGGCGAAGGGTTAGGTTCCCAACGCATTGTCGATCGGGCCACTCGAAGCCGCCGTTCGCGGGCCGCATCTTCCCCGCTTTCGCCGCCCGGAACTGGTGAAATCGCCACGCTCTTCCTTTAGAAGAAAAGGATGACCAGTTTGCTCGACAACGATTCGCCCACGAACCTCACCGAGTTTTCGGTGTCGGAACTGTCCGGCTCGATCAAGCGCACGGTGGAGAACGCGTTCGACCACGTGCGCGTGCGCGGCGAGATTTCCGGTTATCGCGGCCAGCATTCCTCAGGCCACGCCTATTTCTCGCTGAAGGACGATCGCGCCCGGATCGATGCCGTGATCTGGAAGGGCAGCTTCCCGCGGATCAAGTTCCGCCCTGAAGAGGGCATGGAAGTGATCGCGACTGGCAAGATCACCACTTTCCCAGGCTCTTCGAAATATCAGATCGTCATCGAGAACCTGGAACCGGCGGGTGCCGGCGCTCTGATGGCGCTGCTCGAAGAACGTCGGCGGCGGCTGGGCGCCGAGGGCCTGTTCGACCAGAGCCGCAAGCAGCTTCTTCCCTTCCTGCCGCAGGTGATCGGCGTCGTAACCTCGCCGACCGGCGCGGTCATCCGCGATATCCTGCATCGCATCGCCGACCGGTTCCCGGTGCATGTCATCGTCTGGCCGGTCAAGGTGCAGGGTGAAGGATCCGGCGACGAGGTGGCGGCCGCGATCCGCGGCTTCAACGCGATGGCGCCCGGCGGACCGATCAAGCGCCCGGACGTGCTGATCGTCGCGCGCGGCGGCGGTAGTCTCGAAGACCTCTGGAGTTTCAACGACGAGGCCGTGGTGCGTGCGGCGGCGGACAGCGAGATCCCGCTGATCTCGGCCGTCGGTCATGAAACCGATTGGACGCTAATCGACCACGCGGCCGATGTCCGTGCGCCGACGCCGACGGGTGCCGCCGAAATGGCGGTGCCGGTCAAGGCGGACCTCGAAGCGCAGGTCGCCAATCTCACAGCTCGCCTTCGCAGCGCCACCAGCCGCCAGATGGACCAGAGCCGCCAATCGGTTCGTGCACTGGTTCGCGCGCTTCCCTCGCTCGATCAACTGCTTGCCTTGCCGCGCCGTCGTTTCGACGAGGCGGCGGCTGGTCTCGGCCGCGGGCTGGAGCGCACGACGGTGGTCAAGCGCCGCAGTTTCGAGCGGGCGTCTTCCGGGTTGCGGCTGGAGCTTCTGACCAACCGGCTTGCCCAGCAGAGACAAGTGCTGGCCGACCGGCTGATGCGCAGCGACCGCTGCCTGGAGCGGCAACTGCTGAAGGAGAACAACCGCGTCGCCAAGGCCGGCGTCTCGCTTTCGGCGCTTCCCGCAAGGCTGCTCGGCCAGCTGCAGCGCGAGCGCCAGCACCTCGCGTCGATGGCCCGTCATGCGGATACGGCGATCTCGCACACGCTGACACGCGGCCGCGCGGCAATCACCGCGCAGGATCGCGTTCTGCAATCGCTCTCTTACAAGAACGTGCTGAAACGCGGCTTTGCCGTGGTGCGGGGTGAGGACGACCAGCCGCTGACCCGCGCTGGCGGCATCGGCGAAGGGGTGGCGATCTCGGTGGAATTCGCCGATGGAAGGATTACGGCGGTGACCGGCGAGGGTGGCGATCCTGCGGTTCCGTCCGCCGTGCCGCCTCAGCCAAAAAAGCGGCCGTTGAAATCGGAGCAGGGCGGGGACGCGCCGAAACAGGGCACGCTCTTCTGATGCATGTCCTCCTGGTGCTTGCTCATCCGCTGCCGGAAAGTTTTGCGCATTCGGTGGCCCGATCGGCGCGCGAGACCCTGGAGGCCAACAGCCACACGGTCGACCTGCTCGATCTTTATGCGGAGGGTTTCGATCCGCGGCTGACGGAACGTGAACGGCGCGGGTATTTCGATGTGCCCTACGACGCGTCGGAGGTGGCGGATCTGGTGGCGCGGCTGCACAAGGCCGAAGCGCTGATATTCGTCTTTCCGCAATGGTGGTTCAACCTGCCGGCGGTGCTGAAGGGTTTTTTCGACAGGGTCTTTGCGCCGGGCGTCGCCTTCCGCCACGACAAGGCGGGCGGAAGGATCATCCCGCTGCTCACCCACATCCGCCATTTCCAGGTTTTCACGACCACTGGTTCGCCCTGGTGGGTGGTGAAGTTCTACATGGGCGACCCCGTGCGCCGCCAACTCAGGCGCGGCATCGCCGTCTTCTGCAACAGAAAAGCCGAGTTCCGCATGCTGGCGCTGCACGACATGGACCGTGCCACGGCAGACAAGCGCGGGCGGCATCTGGAGCGCGTCAAGTCCGCGCTCCAATCCTTGCGATAGTCAGCGCACCCGCATGCCCGCCTTCTCGTCGAAATGCAGCGGCTTTTCGAATTTCTGAAGTGGTGCCTCCGGCACCGAGCCGATCGTCACGCCGAATTGCCAGTCCGGCGGGCATATAGCGATATAGCGGGCATAGCCGCCGACACCGCCGCCGAATTTCGGAAAGCCGATCGCCACCAGCGCACCCGTTTCCGGCACCTTGTCGAGGTTCGCCACGCCTTCCGCCTGGGCAAAGCCATTATGCATCAGCCAGTACTCGCCTTCGAGGTTCGGCGTGGTGTCGGTATCGAGCGGCTCATGGCCATGGAACAGGATCTTGCGTTCCAGATGCAGGAATTTCAACGCATCGAGGCTGACGCCGGGAAACGGCTTCGTCGTGGAAAGCGACGGATCCGGCCATTTCTTGTACCAGCCGGAGCGCACGAACACGACCGAGCCTTCCGGGATCCTGCCGTTCTTCTTCTCGAAATCGGTGATGTCGGAGACCTGCAGGTGATAGCCGGCATCGGTCTTCACCTTGTCCTCGATATTGATGACCACGAGCGGCCGCACGGCATAGGTGGCCGGAAGTTCGTCGATCGCCGCATATTCCGGCGCCCAATGGGCCGGCGGATCGAGCTGCGTACCGAGCTGGTCGGTGGCGAGGTTGTAGGTGGATGCCGCGAAACCATGCTTCTCGTAGGTGAAGGTGTCGCCCTTCTTGGCATAACCATCCAGATCTACACCGGCCGCGGCCTGGCCGAAGGCCGATTTGCCGAAGCCCGCCCAGACCGGGATATCCGGCGTGATCGTGTGGGTGAGATCCACGTATTTGGCGCCCTTCAGGGTCTCGTTATAGACCCTCCAGAGACCGGGCTCCTGGGCGGAGCCGCTGGTGACGGGCGCAATGGCGAGAAGTGCCGCGCCGAACGGTGCAGCCAGACGGATAAGCGAACAAGGCATTTCGGCTTCCCTCTTGTCATTCGTTCTGATCATCCGCCGACACGCCAAGCGTGCCGGCACGACCAGTTTCCCGCCGTAAAAGAGGGAAAGTCGACCAATTGGCGAAATCAGGCCCACTCGCCCTTGCGCATCACCGGCACCTTCGAGCCGTCGGCGCGCAGGCCGTCGATATCGACCTTGTCGGAGCCGATCATCCAGTCGATGTGGATCAGGCTCGAATTGCCACCCTGTGCCTTGATCTGGTCCTGGCTGAGCGTAGCCCCGTCGAGGAAGCACTTCGAGTAGCACTGGCCGAGCGCGATGTGGCAGGAGGCGTTTTCGTCGAACAGGGTGTTGTAGAACAGGATGCCGCTTTTGGAGATCGGCGAGGAATGCGGCACCAGCGCCACTTCACCGAGCCTTCGGGCGCCTTCGTCCGTATCCAGAACCTTGTTCAGCACTTCCTCGCCCTTCGAAGCCTTCGCCTCGACGATTCGGCCGCCTTCGAACTTCACCTGGATATTGTCGATCAGCGTGCCCTGGTGCGAAAGCGGCTTGGTGCTGGAGACATGGCCTTCCACCTTCAGCGCATGCGGCGTGGTGAAGACTTCTTCGGTCGGGATGTTCGGGTTGCAGGTAATGCCGTTCTTGGCGGTGGACGCGCCGCCATGCCATTCGTGGCCATCGGCAAGCCCGACCGTCAGGTCGGTGCCCGGGCCGGTGAAGTGGAGCGCGGAAAAGCGCTCGCCGTTCAGCCATGTCGAGCGCTTCTTGAGATTGCCGTTGTGTTCGGCCCAGGCCGCGATCGGATCGGCAAGATCGACGCGCGAGGCGGCGAAGATTGCGTCCGCCAGCTTGCCGACCGCGACGTCTTCCGGAACATCCGGGAACACCTGGCGCGCCCAGGAGGGGTTGGGATAGGAAACGATGTTCCAGTTGATGTCGAAATTGGCGATCTTCTCGAGCGCCGGCTTGTAGGCCATGGAATTGGCCTTGTTGGCACGCGCCACTTTGGCGGGATCCTGTCCCGAGAGCATCATCGGGTTGTCGCCGGAGATGGCAAGCCGCGCGGCACCGTTGGCATAAGCCTTGGCCATGCCGTCGTAGAGCCAATCGGACGCCTTGTCGAAGCTCGCGTCGGACGCGTATTCGTAGCGCGCGAGCGTCGTCTCCTCGTCGGAATAGAAGGTCGAGACGATGCCGGCGCCGGCAATATAGGCGTGTTTGGTGAGGAGCCGCACGAGCGGCAGAGCGGCGATCGGTGCCGTAATCACCAGATCCTGGCCCTTCTCGAGGCGCAAGCCCACCTTGATGGCGACTTCCGCCAGCTTCTCGAGCTTTTGAGGATCGACGACAGTTTGAAAATTCGGCACGATTGTCATGTTAGACCTCACCTGATTTCTGTGATCGAAGAGACTTAAAGAGGTTTGGGGCAAAATTGAAGCTGAGGGATAGATGTTCATGAAAACCGCCTTGCTGTGCGCCGCTCTCTTGGCCGCCTCGGCTTCTCCCGCTCTCTCGGCCGACTTTGCGGCGACGATGTTCGATCATCAGGTGGCCATCGCATCCGATGGCGATGAGGAGAAACTGACGATCGACGGCCGGCAAGTCCATTCCAACCGGTTCCTGCTGATCGACAATATCGGTCTGGTCGCAGGTGTGCCGTTCGTCGTGGTGGTGAGTTCGGACGGCGGCAACGCCTGCCCGGGTTCGCCTCTTGTCGTGTCGTTCCCGCAGGGTGGTGAGCCGCGCGTCGATGAGCCGATAGACGATTGCCGCGCCGCCGCCTCGATCACCACAGAGGATGACCACCTTCTGCTTGCGACGCAGGCGGTTGCCGGCCAGCCAAGCCTGCGCTGGACCTGGACGCCCGAAAAAGGCTTCGCCGAGGCCGGCAAGGTCGCCTTCCAGCCGAATGCGACGATGGGTTGGGACGACATGAAAAAGGCGGAGCACCCGTCCGACCTCCTCGGCATCGGGCCGATTGCCGAGGCTGCAAACGCGATGCTCAGCGAGCATAGGCAGGAGTTCGAGAGGTCCATCACCGGGCCCGGCAGCGGTGCGTTCAAGAACGGTTTCTATATCGGCGAAGCCTGCACGCCGCATATGTGCACCGAGGCCGAGGCACTGATCGCCGCGGATATTTCGGCGAGAAAGCTTTATCTTGCCTGGAAGCCTGCGGGTAGGAAGATCATCCTGCGTCCAGCGGTCCGCAGGTGGCCGGCACCGGCGCTCGCCGCTCTCAAGCAATGGTCGGCAAAGTGGCCGTGACGGTGGGAGAATGGCCGCTCAGCGCTGCAGCGCCGCCCTGACCGCGGCGGTGTTGCCGGCATGAACCTCCTCGTAGGGCGCGAAATAAAGCACGGCGCCTGAGGCGATCTCGTCCTCGACGAAGGATTTCAAGGAGGGATCGATATCCTGACCAGCGGCGATTGCGCCTGCCATGCGGCGCAGATAGGCGCGGTTGGCATCGATCAGGCCCGGCTCATAACCGCCCGCTGCAATCCGCTCCGCATCGCCATGCGCCGGCAGGATTCGCGCGATCGGCCAGGAGGCCATCCGGGCAAGTTCGGCGATATGCGTGCCGATCTCGGCGGCTTCCGAAATATAGGTGACGGTGTCCTCCAGCGTGTCGCCGGCGAGCAGAAGCCGTTCGTCCGGCATCCAGACCACGTTGCCATCGGCGCTGTGGATGGCGAAATGGTGCAGTTCGATCCGGCGGGAGCCGATCGTCAGGTCCAACCGGCCATCGAACAGGGTGGTCGGCATGACGAGCGGTGAGATCGGCGGGTTGGCGCTTTCGATCTTCTCCCGGTTTCCTTTCAGCTTCTCGGCCGTCAGCGTCAGCGCGATGATCTCGCAATCGGAAAAGATCGCGTTCCCGGCAACATGATCCTTGTGCCAGTGACTGAGCACGACGCGGATTTTCGTGACGCCGAGCCCCTCCAGATGGGTGCGGATCGCTCTGGCGTGGTCGAGCGAGATATGCGTGTCATAGACCAGCGCCTCGCCTTGATCGACGATCGCATAGGAGGCGACGCCGAGCGAATAGGCGCCGTCATCGAGCCAGTTTGCGCTTTTCGCATGGAGCCGCTTGCCCGATATCCGGCCATCATAATAGGCGAAGATGCCGGGATAGGGTTCGAGAACTCGAAGGGTCGAGGTCATCTCACTCATGGTTTCATGCAACCAGCGGTGCCGCGACCGCCTTCAGCGCGTCGCGGGCTGCCTTGGGATCAAGCCGCACCTGCAATCCGCGCTGGCCGCCATTGATGAAGACATGCGGCTCGTCGAGCGCGGTGATCTCGATCGCGGTCGGAACGAGTTTCTTCTGGCCGAAGGGACTGATGCCGCCGACATGATAACCGGTCGCCCGTTCCGCATCGGCGGGTTTCATCATGCTCGCGGATTTGCCACCAAACGCGGCTGCGAGCTTCTTCATCGAAACCTCGTGATCCGACGGCACCACGACGCAGACCGCCCTGCCGTCCACCTCCGCCATCAGCGTCTTCAAGACACGGCGAGGTTCCTCGCCGATCGCTTCCGCCGCCTGCATCCCGATCCGGTCCGCGTTCGGATCGTAGTCATAGGTGACGGTGGCAAAGGCGACGCCAGCCTTTTCGAGCATCTGGGTGGCACGGGTTGTCTTGGACATGGGCTAATCCTGGGTTCAGATCTCGGCAAAAGCCTCTTCGTAAACCTCCGGCTTGAAGCCGACGATCAGCTTTCCGTCCGCCTCCAGGACCGGCCGCTTGATCATCGAGGGCTGGGCGAGCATCAGCGTGATCGCCTTCTCACGGTCGAGGTTCGCCTTGTCGGCTTCGTCGAGTTTCTTGAAGGTCGTGCCGGCGCGGTTGAGCACGATCTCCCAGCCGGCGCGATCCGTCCAGGTATCCAGATGCGCGCGGTCGATACCCTCGGCCTTGTAGTCGTGAAAGGCATAGGTGACGCCCTTGCGGTCGAGCCAGCCGCGCGCCTTCTTCATCGTGTCGCAGTTCTTGATGCCGTAGATCGTGATTGCCATCGAAGCCTCTTCATTCCAGGCATGACCGATACCAAGCGCGACCCTTGCCGTGCAAGCCTTTCGCCGTGGTTAACAGTTGTTATGTGACAGTTGCATGGCTCCCCTGTTTCGTTGTGCATTGCACAAAAACAGCACAGGCATCATATTTTAGCAGAACGAAAAAGGAGAGTTTCACATGTCCGTACAGAAAAAAATTCGTGGCAGCGCCATTGGCCGCGCCTTCGCAGTTATGAGCGCCGCAATCTCGGTTTCGGCTGCCGTGGAAAACCATCGTCGCCCGAGCCACCGCGACCTGACCACCCTCGGCATCGACCCGAAGGCTTTCGATCGTCTCGGCTGATCTGTCTTTCCCGGCCTTGCCTGGCTGGGAAGGTGACCGCGTCTCAGCCTTAAGTATAAGGCTTTGCCAAGTACTCGCGGAAACTGTCCGTTAACCATGCCATCCTATATTCTCCTAATATTCCGGGGAGATGTGGATTTGGTCGGGCAGGTTGTCAGGGAAGAAGCGCCGTCGGGGCCTGTGTCTGTCGACGGCGAGGTGTTGAAGCGGTCCGTCGCCAAACTGGCGAACGAGGCTTCCGCGCTCGGCCTTCATCTGGTCGATATTGCCGGTGCCATCCAGGACACGGCTGCGCAATCCTCCGCACATGCGGCATTGCTTGGCCGCCTGACCCAGTCCGCCCAATCGATCGCGGACGCCAACGGCCACGTTGCCCGCTCCCTTCAGGAATCCGACAAGCTGACAGCGAATGCGCGCAAGGTGCTCGGCGAACAGGCCGAACAGCTTTCCGGCTCGATCACTGCGATCGATCACATGGTTCATGCGTCCCAGGAAATCGGCGCCGAGATCAAGCTGTTTTCGACGGCGCTCGGAGACGTCGGACGTCTGGCAGATGCGATCGGCATGATCGCCCGGCAGACGAACCTTCTGGCATTGAATGCCGCGATCGAGGCGGCACGTGCGGGCGAAGCCGGCAAGGGTTTTGCCGTGGTCGCCGCCGAGGTACGCGCGCTGTCGCTGCAAACCTCCCAGACCACCAGTTCGATCCAGTCCACGCTCGATCAGTTGAACAGCCGCATCGACAAGCTGGTCACGGCCGGCGAAGGCGCCAGCCAGTCGGCCGAGGGTGTCAAGACGACCGCGATGAAGGTTCAAGGCTCATTCAAGGGCGTCGAAGGCGTCATGACCCAGATCCTCGACAAGGCGTCCTCGCTCGCCGGAACGACGGAAACGGTCGACAGGCAATGCGGCGAATTTGCTTCGTCGATTGCCTCCGCGGCAAGCGCGATCCTGAAATCCAATGATCAGTTGCAGCAGACCTCGTCCCGCGTCGGAGAGGTGGTGACGATTTCCGAGCGGATGATCCAGACGACGGCAAGCGTCGGCATCGAGACTCCGGACACGCCCCATATCCGTGCCGTCATGGCCTATGCCGCCGAAGTTTCCTCCGCCTTCGAGGCAGGCGTAAAATCCGGCCGCATCGATCTTGGGGCATTGTTCGACCGGCAATATGTCGCGATCCCCGGTAGCGATCCTGTCCAGTACATGACGCGTTTCACGGAATTCACCGATACCGTGCTGCCGCCTATCCAGGAACGGGCAGCCGAAAGCGACGCGCAGGTCGCATTCTGCGCTGCCGTAGATGAAAACGGCTACCTGCCGACCCACAATCGAAAATTCTCGCAGCGCCAGCGTCCGGGCGACGTGACATGGAATACCGCCAACTGCCGCAACCGGCGCATCTTCAACGACCGCGTGGGCTTGGCGGCCGGCCGCAACAAGGAGCCCTTTCTGCTGCAGACCTACCGTCGCGACATGGGCGGCGGTGAGTTTGTACTGATGAAGGATATTTCCGCCCCGATCACCGTGAACGGGCGCCATTGGGGCGGGCTGCGTCTCGCAATCAAGGTCTGACATCGGGAGGCGGCGTGCGTCACCCCGCGTAGGCCGCGTCCAATTCGGCAATATCGATCTTCTTCATCGAGAACATGGCCTGCATGACGCGATGGGCGCGGGCGCTATCGCTATCCGTCAGCATCTTCGGCATCCTGGCGTAACTGACCTGCCAGACAAGTCCGAAACGATCCGTCAGCCAGCCGCAGGGCTGTTGCTGGCCACCCTCGACGAGCTTGTCGTAATAGTGGTCGATCTCGTCCTGCGTCTCGCAATGGACAAGGAAGGAAACCGCGCCGTTGAATTTCGCCCACGGTCCGCCGTTGATCGCCGCAAAATTCTGACCCTCGAGCTCGAAGCCCATCGCCATCACCGAACCCTTGAGCCCAAGAGCGGCATCGCCATAACGCGAGACATCGGTGATCCTCGAATTGTCGAATACAGAGACATAGAAATTGACGGCTTCTTCCGCGTTGTTCTCGAACCAGAGATGCGGGACGATTTTATGCTTCTGGATGGCCATTGTTCTCTCCTCAAATAGGCGACCGGCCATAGGACGCCGAGGCGCCCGCCGATCCGACTCGCCTGGCAAAATTCTTTCAGATCATCATGCGGAGCTGTTCCGGCCGCGTCGGATAGGCAGGAGCATTCGGATCGAGGCTCCATCTTCCGAATTCCTCGTGCCGCGTCTCGCCGTAATGGCTGTAGACGAGCATGAACTCGCCGGCGATCCAGGCATAGTTCCGCTCGATGGGCATGGGTTCAATGCGCCCGCAGCCATAGATCAGCGTCACATGCGGAGTAGTATCCGCTGTCCAGGAGTTCGGAAGGTTGTGGCGGGCGAGAGCGCGGCGCAGCATCTGCGCGAACTGGACGATCACCGGATTGCCTTTGGCGCGGTAGAGGGCGAGATGACGGTTGCCTCCGAACAGGGCGCAGTTGTCGAGCGTGATCGGGACAGGTCTCGCCTGAAGGCTGGCTGCGACCATTTTGGTTGCTTTGATAAGCGGCATGGGCGGCTCTTCGAACTGTTCCATGCAGAGCAGGCTCATGTGGAGAAGATCGGCGGGATAGGCATCGCGGGTATTCTCGTTCGCGGCGTGGATCATTGCGTCGCCATGCATGATGAGACCGAGGGGAGCCGACGGCTTCAACACGAACATCAGCTTGCTCTTGCGCCGGGCAGGCGGGGCCGGTTTCGGAAGCCAGCCTTCGCCAAAGGGGAGCGAAGGCTGGCCAGCATGCTTGCGCAAGCTCATCTTGCTACCGTCATAGTAATGCGACCTCATGCCGTTGAATCAAATCTAGCGGGACTCTCTGGACGAGTAAAGAACAAAAGAAGAACAATTGCAAGCATGGTTAATTTGCGAGCCGGTCCGGCACCGGCTTTAGCGGGTAGGCCTTCCAGAAGAAGCTGTCGGCGGCAGCCTGGTCGTAGGAGAAGTTGCGGGCCTCCCTGATCTTGCCGTCCTCGATGCGGAAGGCGAGCACCCAGACCGTATCGACATTGGCACCGTCACGGTTCGACCAGCCGCGATGCATGTCGATCACCCAGTTTTCGTCGGCCATCAGTGCGATGAGCTCGGCGCGAAAGCCGGCCTTTCCGAGTTGCTGGAAGAACGCGGCGACCTCCGCCTTGCCGCGTTTCGTGCCTGCAAGCGGATGGTGTCCGGGAATATGCCATTCGATGTCATCGGCGAAGAAGGATGCGACCCTGGTCATGTCGCCGCTGCCGTAGGCGGCATAATAGTCGGTGATGACCTTGCGGTTCTGTTCGGGGCTGGCGGCCATGGCGGGCACTCCTGAAAGAAAGGCGGCGGTAACGAGCAGCGCTCGGAAGCTGGTTTTGAACATGGGTTCCTCCTCAAGGTTCAGCGGATTTTCGCAGCGCGTTCCGCCGCACGTCCGGCGAGTCCTCGGTCGCCGTTTTCCTGCCTCGCAGTCATGGTCAGCGCGGAGACTTTCCAGGCGCCGTTAATCTTGACGAGTTCGTAGCGATAATGGCCCGTCAGCACCCAGAGATCGCTTCCGATGCGATGGGTGGCCTGGAAATCGGCCTCGGCGGTTGCTTTCGCGCTCTCAAGGCTCGTGATCGTGGGATTGGTCACGAGATGCAGCGTCTCGTCGAAGCCTGGCAGGAAACCCGACCATTGCCGGATTATGTCGCCGGCCGCCTGGGTCGTCGGTTTGCCGCCCCAAAGGCTCGTGTAATCGAGCGTCACCTCGTCTGCGAAGGCGCGGCGTACCCGGTCCCATTGATGCCGGTCGGCGCCAGCGGCGATATCGGTAATCGTACCGATGATCGCCGCACGGTCCTGGGGAGCGATCTGTTGAGGCGCCTTCACGCGGGTGAAATGGGCCGCCGCGGCGTCCGCTGCGATTGTCACCGGCTCTGACCGGTCGTAGAAATCGAACTGGCTGACATCGTCGAGCCAGAGCTCCGATTTTTTGCCCGGTAGCAGCGCGTAAAATGCATGTGCCCCCTGCGGCACGGCGGCGGCTTCCGAATGGACGATCAAGGTAGGCTTGTCGAGCTTTGCCCCGAGCGAGACGGAATCATAGGTCAGCCACGGCTCCCAGGAGGCGAGATTGAACCGGTTGTCATATTGCGGGATGAGGCCACGATCGGTCTCTGTGTAATAAGGTATCCGATACATGAGCGACGCCTGGTCGGTCATGCTGGCGGCGGTGATGGTCCTCGGCTGGCCCCGGCGCTCGGAGGCCTCCGCCTCGTGCGAGGTGGCGATCAGCCTGGAAACACCCTCTTGTCCGCCATAGACCTGCTCGACCATCTGTCGATTGTGCAGCCACGGGGCAACCAGGGCGACGGCGGCGAAATTCGCATTGCCCGTTGCCGCCGCTGCCGCTGCCATGTATCCCGCCGAGGCGCAGATGCCGAGCCCGTTGATATCGGTCGCATCGACCTCCGGCAGGGTCGCCATGAATGCGGCCGCGGCGGAGATGTCGCTGGTCTTTTCCGCCGGATCCTCCTTGAAGCGAATTTCACCGCCGGACTGTCCCCAGCCGCGATGATCGAAGGCGAGTGCGGCAAAACCGCGTTCCGCCATTTCGCGGGCGTAGCGGCCGGACATCTGCTCCTTGATCGAGGTCCAGGCGCCGCTGACGACCACACCCGGGCGTCTTTCTCCGGATCGGTAGTCCGGCGGCAGGTAGAGCGTGCCGGCGAGCATCGCACCTCGGTTCTCGAAGGAAACCCTGCGGGTCTGGATATCCTCCGCGATGGCGGCAGAGCCCATCATCGCGATGCAGAAGGTTGAAACAGCTGCGGCTTTCATGGCGTTTCTCCTGTCTCATGTCGAATGACGGGAGGTTTGCAGATCTGCCGCCGCCGCACAGGCGCAGATCTTGGCGTTCGTTATGCGATTGTTGATTCAATCGGCTCTGAAGGCAGCGGGCGTTGTACCCGCATGGCGACGGAAATGCTGGCCGAACCGCGAGACATCCTCATAACCGACGCGGGCCGCAACGGAGGAGATTGGCAGGCGCGTGGTCTTCAGGAACAGTTTCGCCAGTTCCATCCGTTCCTGGATGACATATTGAAGCGGCGATCTGCCGAGTGCCCTGGTAAACGCCCGCGCGAAATGAAAACGGCTCATCGCCGCTTCGGCTGCCATGCCTTCCAGCGACAGATTGGCCGTGAGGTTGTCGTGGATATAGTCGAGCGTGCGGCGCAAACGCTTGTCATCGATGCCGACAAGCCTCGGTGGGGCGGGAGCCAGGATCTGGGCGAGGTGGGCCGCGAGCGCCAATTGCATCGTCTCGCGATAGAGCTGCGACGCATGACCAGCGATCGAGACCGTCTGGTGAGCAAGCTGCGCCAGCAACGGGTCGAAGGCGCCGACCACAGGCCGGAAGTCCGAATGATGTTCGAAGCCCACATCGGCGAGCAGGTTTTCCGGCACTTCAAGTCTCAGGAAAGACAGCGCCTCGTCGTATTCGCAGATGCCCGTCGCACCGGCCGGCAGGATCCAGCCTTCGCCGGCTTTCAGCGGCACATGCTCTCGTTTGTCCGAGCCGATGGCGATCCGGTGGCGCTCCTGATCGACGAGAAAAAGCCCGAGCGCCAGGCGCGTTATCGCAAAGCGTCCGCCGCCGGGAGGCGTATGCAGCCTCTCCGCCGTCAATTGCGCCTGGTCTGCAAATGCCTGCGATCTGCTCATGCGGAAAATCTAGGGATCGGGCATGGAACTTCAACCAACAGTTCTGTGAGAACTTCGCCCCTGCAGGCAAGAAACGGGTTGAATCCCTGGGCCTGAGGCATGATTTTAAGGTCAATCGCAATGCGGAGGTTTCCTCATGACAACGCATCAATACCTGATTTTTGAAACAGCGGGCGGCTTCTGCGGCATCGCCTGGAACGAGGTCGGTATCACGCGCTTCCAGCTCCCGACCAAGAGCACGGATTCGACCGAAAAGCTGCTGCTGCGACGGCTGCCTGAAGCCGAGCCGGGCACGCCGCCGGCCGAGGTTCTGGAGGCTGTCGACGCCGTGAAGCGTTATTTTGCGGGCGAAGAAGTCGATTTCTCGAAGGTCAAACTCGATCTCGAAGAGCAGGATGATTTCTTCAAGCAGATCTATGCCGCCGCCCGCCGGATCAGCTGGGGGCATACGACGACCTATGGCGCGATCGCCAAGCAGCTCGGCGCCGGTCCTGAGGCCGCTCGCGATGTCGGCCAGGCGATGGCGAAAAACCCCGTGGCGCTGATCATCCCATGCCACCGCGTGCTTGCCGCCGGTGGCAAGATCGGCGGTTTCTCGGCTCCGGGCGGCTCGACCTCGAAGACCCGCATGCTGGAACTCGAAGGCGTGCGCCTGACACCGCCGGAGCCGGCACAGCAATCCCTCGGGTTCTGAAACATTCGTCCACGGTCCTCTATCGCCGACCACCTGCTCGCTTGGGTCAGACGGCCGGCAAGCCTGGATCGACGCCGGTCATGGCGATGGAGACGTCCCAGAGCCGCTTCGAAAGCGCGGGATTTTCGGCATGCGGCGCGCGCCTTGCTTCGCCGGCTACACCGCGGATTCCGCCAAAGCCGGTGGGACCGTAATAGCCTCCGGGCTTTACCTGGCCGGTCGCAGCCAGAAGTGCCGGCCACGCGCCCTTGTCGGCGCTATTGAGCAACAGGCCGACGATTGGGCCTACGATCCGGATCAGCCCCATGTGACGGCCAAGACTTGTGCTGGCGATGCCAGGGTGGATGCCGATCGCTGTGACGGGTGACTTCGCCGCCCGCAGGCGACGATCCAGTTCGAAGAAGAACAGCGCGTTCGCCAGCTTGCTGGCGCCGTAGCGTTCGTTCTTGACGTAGCTCTTGTCGGCGTTGAGGTCGTCCCAGTCGATCTTGGCCTTTAGATGCGCGACGCTCGAGGTCACGACCACCCGCGCTCCCGGCGTCTCCGCCAGTTTCGGCAGGAGCAGCGAGGTGAGCGCGAACACGCCGAGATGATTGATGCCGAACTGCGATTCGAATCCCTGCTTCGTGCGCGTCAGCGGCGGGTTCATGATCCCGGCATTGTTGATGAGCGCATCGATCCGAGGCTCCCTCGCGGCGATCTCGGCTGCGGTGCGAACGCTGTCGAGGTCGCCGAGGTCCAGCGGCAACCAGACGAGATCGGCGTTCGGTGTGATCCGCTTGATCCGCGCGATGGCATCCTGCGCCCTGGCCTGCTCGCGGCAGCCAAGCAGGACGCGCGCGCCCCTGGCGGCAAGCACCCGGGCGATTTCGAATCCTACGCCGGCATTGGCGCCTGTGACGATGAAGCTTTTTCCCGCCTGTTGGGGGACGTTGGCTTCGGTGAAACCCTTGCTGTTAAACATTTTTGATCCTTCATATGAGTGATTACATACTCATTATGGGTTGAAAACTCAGGCGGCGGACCCCTTCCAGAACAGGTCGAATCCGGCCTGCCGGATGGCGTCACTTTCCTGAGGCTTGGCTGTGACCGCGTTGATGCTGATGTCGGCCAGGTCGAAGAGAATGGTATCGATGTAAAAGGCGATCCTGTCAGGCGCGGCATGGCCGGCGAGACACTCTTCAACCATCGTCCGCGCATCCCGCAGCATGGCGTGGCACCGGTTGCGGCTTTCCGCTGTCACGCGATCCGACACCTTCAACTGGCGAAGGGCCTTGCGCGCCGTGGCGTGAGCCAGTCCCCAGTCGATCAGACGGTTCCAGACCGCGAATAGTCGGTCTTTGGCAGAGGCGCCCGCAGGATATGGCGCCAGCATCGTCTCGGTGAGGTCGGCCTCGATCTCGATGAAGAGTTGGTTGAGCAGATCGTCCTTGGTTGGAAAGTAGGTAAACAGCGTCCCTTCGGAAACGCCAGCAGCCTTTGCGATCTTGGCCGTGGAAGCGCCTGTGCCAAGGTGCGCGACGAACTCGGCCGCGGCATCCAGCAGTGCCTGTCGCTTTTCTTCACTGAGGGGACGCGCCATATTTCTGTCTATCGATATTGAGTGAGTGGATGCTCAATTATATAGGGGATGACATGAGATTGGTCAAGGATGCAACCCCGCATCTTTCGCGACCCACGCCGATCGGAACTCTCCGCAAGAAAAGAGCGGCGTATCCGGTGTGCCAAAGAGACCGTCAGCGATGGAGAAGTCCGTCGCCATCAGCCGTGTGGCCCTCGCGCGATATGGACAGCCCCGCGAGAAGCGGCGCGTAGGCGGCGAGCCTGCGGGATACGAACTCCGTGAAGAGTTGCACGCGCTTCGTCTTGCGTGTCTCCCCCTGTGTGAGAAGCCAGAGGGTACCGTACATGTGCAGGTCGGTGCCCGGCACCCTCACCAGGTGGGGGTCGGCATCTCCGACAAAGCACGGCAGCGTCGTGATCCCGAGCCCTTGCCGTACGGCAACGATCTCCGCCGCGGCGTCCGTGACCCTGAAGGGGACCCCCGTGGTTCGAACCTCACCCTCGCTGGCCCACTCCGGAATGCCATGCATGCTGATGACGATCCACCGGATGGGATCAGGCGCGCCCGCACGCCATGCGGCCAGTAGATCGCGAGATATGTAGACGCCACCGAACAGCTCGGGTCCCTTCAGACCGTGAAGATTGAGCGGCAGCGTTTTGCGGTCGTAGACCACGCGGATCGCCACGTCGGCCTCCCTGTTGGTCAGGTTTGCCAGCTCGCCGGACGACAGGATTTCCATCTCGATGTCCGGATGCAGACGCGCGAAATCGGCGAAATCCGGCATCAGCAGGTGTGTCGCGAGGATCGGCGTCAGCGTCACTCGTAGAAGCCCGCGCACGCCCTGGTCTCGCCCGAAGACGCGCGTCTCCAACTGGTGCGACGACGCTTCCATCTGGTTGGCGAGCTCGAGGACCTCCTCGCCCACAGCCGTCAGGCGATAGCCCGCAGGCAGCTTTTCGAACATCTGCGCCCCGAGGCGTTCCTCGAGCTGGGCGATACGCCGCAGCACGGTCGCATGATTCACTCCGAGGCGCTTGGCGGCAGCCCGCACTGAACCTCCGCGCGCCACGGCAAGAAAATAGCGAATGTCATCCCAGTCGATCATGGTGCAATCCGGCACCGCATGGTGCGCCTTCCCAAGCCCGTATTCAACGCGTCGTACAGCAATAGGGGCGGCCAATCAAAGCTTATATCGATCCGCGCGGCCCGTTCCCGAACGGCGGACAATTGATCGTCGCGGCTGGCGTCAGTCTTTCAGCCGGATCGATTTTGCACCACCGATGTGCGCGCTTCCACACTCAACAACAGATGCCGGCGGACCCATTTCGAGGGTCTCGGGGGCATCCCCGAACGACCAAAGGCAGAGCCTGGAAGGAGAAGTCATGGGAAAGCTTGAAGGTAAGGTTGCAGTCATCACCGGTGGATCGAGCGGCATGGCGCTGGCGAGCGCCAAGCGGTTCGTTGAAGAAGGCGCCCATGTTTTCATCACGGGCCGGAGACAGGAGGCGCTGGACGAGGCCGTCAAGCTGATCGGCCGGAACGTAACCGGCGTGCGCGGCGACGCTGCCAATCTCGACGACCTCGACCGCCTCTTCGATACGGTCAAACGGGACAAGGGCAAGATCGACATCCTGTACGCGAGCGCCGGCACGGGCGAAGCCGTCCCGCTGGGCGAGATAACCGAGCAGCATTTCGACGCGACCTTCAACCTGAATACGCGGGGCACCCTGTTCACGGTTCAGAAGTCGTTGCCGCTGTTCAACGATGGCGGATCGATCTTCATGACCGGGTCGGTTGCTTCGATCAAAGGGTTTCCCGGTTACAGCGTGTATGCGGCGAGCAAGGCGGCGTTGCACGCATTCGCACGCGGGTGGCTCAACGAACTCAAGGGCAGGAATATCCGGGTGAACGTGCTGCACCCGGGGCCGATCGCCACGCCGATGCAGGACCAGGTTCTCACCGAGGAGGCGAAGCAGATGTTCGAATCCCTGATCCCGCGGGGAAAGATGGGGCGTCCTGAGGAAATTGCGGCGGTCGCGCTGTTCCTTGCTTCAGACGATTCGAGCTTCGTGAATGGGTTGGAGTTGTCCGTCGACGGCGGCTTCTCGGCCATCTGAATTCGCGCCGGATCGCGGGAAGCGGCTGATCGGCGGGAACTAGCGTGTCCACGGTGAAATGACTTCCGCGCTGAACGGCCGGCCCGGCCGCGCGGAAGTCATTCACGACGGGACGCCTACGCAAAGGTAGGCACACGGCAACCCGGCGCCGTTGAGAGCCAGGAACTCAATGTCAAAATAACATCGGAGAAACACTATGAGCTATGCGATTGTAGGATTCGGCAAGGTAGGCCAGGCTCTCGCCCACGCCTTCGCCCGTAAAAACATCGAGGTGGCCGTCGCGAGCCGCCGTTCGCCCGAGGCGTTGGCGCCGCAGGCTCGGGCGATTGGACCCACGGTCGTCGCCAAGTCGCTGCGGGATGCACTCGAGGCCGACACGATCATCCTGGCGGTCCCGTTCGGGGAGCATCGCGAGGTTGCGAAGGCCCTGCCGAGCTGGAAAGGCAAGAGGGTCATCGACGCGATGAACGCGTTTCCAGTCCCTGAGGAGTTGGACGGCCTCCCGTCCTCCGCCTTCGTCGCGAAGGCGTTCACCGGCGCCAAGTTCGTGAAAGGCTTCAATCACCTGATTGCGGCCACCCTGGCTGCCGATCCGGTCGTTGAGGGCGGCCACAGGGTGGTCTTTCTGTCTGGTGACGACGAGGACGCGATCGCTCCCGTGGCGGCCCCTGGCCAAACAACTCGGGTTCGCACCCGTCAAGCTGGGAAAGCTCAACGAGGGTGGCGCGCTGGTGCACGCACGCGACCGCACCTGGGGCCAGCTCATCTTCCAGGATTTGTTCAAGAAGGAGCAGTAATCGATCTACGACCGTGTGATCGACACCGAGAATTGGTCGCGCGCGCTAACGTCTTCGAGCCGCGCGCGACCGAATATTTGAAGGCCACAAAGTCGCGAAGGCTGGGGTGGGCCTGACGGCCTCCCTTTCACTCCCACTCGATCGTGCCGGGTGGCTTGCTGGTCACGTCATAAACGACGCGGTTGATGCCGCGGACTTCGTTGATGATGCGGGTCGCTGTGCGGCCGAGGAAGTTCATGTCGTAGGGATAGAAATCCGCGGTCATGCCGTCGACGGAGGTGACGGCGCGCAGCGCGCAGACGAAATCGTAGGTGCGGTAATCGCCCATGACGCCAACGGTCTGCACCGGCAGGAGCACCGCGAAGGCCTGCCAGATCGTGTCGTAGAGGCCGGCCTTGCGGATCTCGTCGAGATAGATCGCATCCGCCTTGCGCAGGATGTCGAGTTTTTCCTTCGTGACGGCGCCGGGGCAGCGGATGGCAAGGCCTGGACCCGGGAACGGGTGGCGGCCGATAAAGCTGTCCGGCAGGCCGAGTTCGCGGCCAAGCGCGCGCACCTCGTCCTTGAAGAGTTCGCGCAGCGGCTCGACGAGCTTCATGTTCATGCGCTCGGGCAGGCCACCGACATTGTGGTGGCTCTTGATCGTCACCGACGGGCCGCCGGAGAAGGAAACGCTTTCGATCACGTCCGGATAGAGCGTGCCCTGGGCGAGGAAGGCCGGTGCGCCCTTGCCGTCGGAAGCGATCTTGGCGGCTTCCGCCTCGAACACCTCGATGAACAGCCGGCCGATCGTCTTGCGTTTCACTTCCGGGTCGCTAACGCCAGCAAGCTGGGTGAGGAAGAGGTCGGACGCGTCCACATGAACGAGCGGGATGTTGTAGTGGTCGCGGAACATGCCGACCACCTGCTCTGTCTCTCCCTGGCGCATCAGGCCGTGATCGACATAGATGCAGGTCAGCTGGTCGCCGACCGCTTCGTGGATCAGCACGGCTGCGACGGAGGAATCGACGCCGCCCGAAAGGCCGCAGATCACCCGTTCCTTGCCGACCTGTTCGCGGATCTTGCGGATCATCTCGGCACGATACGCGGACATCGTCCAGTCGGACTTCAGGCCGACGATCTTGTGCACGAAATTGGAGAGCAGCTTGGCGCCGTCGGGCGTATGCACCACTTCCGGGTGGAACATGGTAGTGTAGTAATGCCGGCTCTCGTCGGCCGCGATCGCAAAAGGCGCATTCTCGGAAGTCGCGATGACCTCGAAACCGTCCGGAAGCTGGGTGACGCGGTCGCCATGGCTCATCCAGACCGGATAGCGGCCGCCGACTTCCCAGAAACCTTCGAACAAGGGGCTCGGGGCCTTGATCTCCACGTCGGCGCGGCCGAATTCCGCTGCATGCCCGCCTTCGACGACGCCGCCGAGCTGGGTCGCCAGCGTCTGCTGGCCGTAACAGATGCCGAGGATCGGAACGCCGCTGTCGAACACCGCCTGCGGAGCGCGAGGGCTGCCTTCCGTGGTCACCGAAGCCGGTCCGCCGGAAAAGATCACGCCTTTGGGCCGGAGCCTCTCGAACGCGGCACTCGCGTTCTGGAAGGGGTGGATTTCGCAGTAGACGCCCGCTTCGCGGATGCGACGCGCGATGAGCTGCGTCACCTGGCTGCCGAAATCGATGATGAGGATGCTGTCGGGATGAGCTATCTGGGTCATGCCGAGCCTTTAAAGAAACTTCCCCTTTCTGGCAACGGGGAACGAGGCGAAAATCGCGCCTTCAGAGGATGATGGCACCATCCTCCAGCCCCTCGAACAGGCTGTCGACCGCATCCGCCAGCTTTTTGTCGATTACATGCAGGTATTCGGTCCAGTCGCCGACATGCTTCAGTTCTTCCTTGCCGTCGGAAATACCGCGCAGGCCGATCAGCGGCAGGCCAAAAAGCTGGCAGCAGCGCAGCACCGCAAACGTCTCCATGTCGACCATGTCGGCGCCGACGAGATCGTAGGCAGCACCGGAGACGATATTGCCGCCGGTAGACAGCGAGGCTTGCCTGACGCCCGGGATGCGCAGGGGAAGCGGGATGATCGCCGGATGGTCGAGGAAGGGCGTGCGGCCCTTTTCGAAACCGAGCGGCGAGGCGTCCATGTCGCGATAGGCGACGGACGAGGCCTGGTAGATTTCCGTCTGCTCGAGATTGCGGGAACCGGCGGAGCCGAGCGAGACGACGAGATCAGGCAGGTCACCCGTCGCTTCAAGCCGGGTCAGGGCATGGGAAAGCACGACGGCGGCTTCAACCGGGCCGACGCCGGTCATCAACGGCTTGATGCGGGATTTCAGCGCCGGCCCGTATTCGGCATCGACGGCCATCACGAAGAGAATGGATTTGCCGCCGGCGAGGCTAGGTTCGCCGAGCGGAAGTGAAGACGTCATCCCGTTATATCCTCTCGGCCACGGATCACCATCATGGTGCCGGTCATGGAAGCAATGAGTTTGGCGGGCCCGTCGCCGATCGCATAGGCGCGGCCATCGGCGACGATGATCGTCGAACCCGGCTTGGTGATTTCGCCGCGAAACAGGAAGCGCTCGCCGCGGCCGGGCGACATCAGGTTCACCTTGAACTCGATGGTGAGGATCGAGGCATCCGGCTCGATCACCGTATAGGCGGCATAACCGCAGGCGGCATCAAGCGCCGCGGAAATCACGCCGGCATGCAGGAAACCGTGCTGCTGGGTGAGCTTGATGTCGAAAGGCAACTCGATCTCGACGATCGCCTGCTCGACGCGTGTCAACTCGGCGCCGAGCATCGCCATCGCGCCCTGTCGACCAAAACTCTGGCGCACCCGTTCGCGGAAATCGCCCGTGTCTCTCCCGTTCATGTCCCATCCCTTTCGCAGATGCGAAATTGGCATGGCGGGCGATGTTCGGCAAGCCGTACGATGGAGCGTGCTTAATTCATAAGGACGATCGACAGGTTGAGGAGCGTCGCGAAGGCGACCCAGAGAGCGTAGGGCACGAAGAGCCATGCGGCGGCACGACTTTCCCGCCAGCTTGCGGCGATGAACAACAGGATCGAGACCAGCAGCGGCACGATGACGACGAGGCCGAGAACCGGGCTCTGCAGGCCGAAGAAGGCCGGCGACCACAGAAGGTTGAGGGCCGCCTGGATGGCAAAGAGGACGAGGCGGCGGCCGTTGTTCTCGTCAAACCAGGTCGCGGAAAGTGCGACGCCGATCAGGATGTAGAGGAACGTCCAGACCGGTGCAAAAATCCAGCCCGGCGGATTGAAGAAGGGCTTGTCGAGCGACTGATACCATTCGCCGGGCTGGTTGCTTGCGCCGCTCAGCGCACCCAGTGCCACACAAGCGACGATGAAGAGGATCATAACGACAGTTTTGGTCATCCCGCCGCAACTATGGCGCTCCGGCAGCGGGAAAAGGTCAGCCTAGCCGGACGATATGCTGATCCCAGGCGACCGCACTGCGGGTGTCGTTGAACTGGCCGTCATAGGACGAAACCGCAATGCCGTGCGCGGCGGAGGCGACGCCGGCGGCCTCGCGGACAGTCTCTTCCTTCGCCACGGCCCCGGTTTTCGCGTCAAGCGTGACCGCGGCCCCGCCGATGGGCGAGGTGAGGCCGACGACGCCGTCGTGGCGGTTGACGGCGATGGCGCCGATATAGTTGCCGAGTCGGACGGTGGTTTCCTCGGGCAGCGAGACGAAGGACAGGTCTTCGCCCCTGGAAAACCAGCCGGCAAGCGGCGGCAGGGCGTTGCGCGCCCCTTCCCACTGGCAGGCGAACCAGATGCGGCCGTTTTCGGCCATGTCGAGATGGCGGGTGGAGAGCTGTTTCAGCGACGCGGGCAGGCGGTGTCGCTGGATGAGCACGCCGGTCTTCGCATCGAGCAGGACCAGCGACGGTTCCATGCGGTCGACGTTCAGCTTGGTGCGACCGAAATCCGGATGCGTCTCGATGCCGCCATTGGCGATGACCAGCAGCTTGCCGTCGTCGGAAACGGTCATGTCATGGGTGCCGATGCCATGGGCGTCGAACTCGCCGATGCGGCGGAATTTGTCTCGCGCGTCATAGACGCCGATCATGCCGCGATTGCCGTCGAAATCGTTCTCGCTGGCATAGAGCCGCGTTCCATCCGGCGAGAAATGGCCATGTCCGTAGAAATGCCGGCCTTCCGGCGAGGTGATCATCACCGGCTCAGTCTGCCGCGACGGATCGAACACCATGGCAAACGTGCCCGGGCGGCGGGCGAAGGCGACGGTTCGGCCCGTGGCGGCACTATAGGCCAAACCGTGGGCGCGGGCGGGAAGCGGAACACGGTCGATGATTTCGCCGCGTTCCGAAACGGTGGCAACGCCGAAGGAGCCGTCCGGCGCGCGAAAACCCGAGGCATAGACCGCATCTGTGCGTTCGAGCGCCATCAACGAGCTGGGCGCAAGGGCGGCTGTGAAGGTGATCCCCGCTGCCTTCAGAAAGCCGCGCCGGTCGATGGCCTCGCCGCGCCACATGGTCTTAGTCGCCGTCCGCAAACGAGAAGCCGGAGCTGAGTCCGATGGCGCCGCCGTAACCGTCGTTCAGCTTGGCGATGACGTCCTTTCCGTCCGCCAGCAGCGTATCGAGCTTCTTGCGCTCGGCGGCATTCTCGACTGCCTTTTCGAGATCCGGCGTGATCTTCGCTGAAAGCTCGATCATCGACTTCAGCTTCGCCTGGGTCGCGGCGACGATCGGCCGGTCCTTCTCCTTCAGCAGTTCCACCATGCCGGATTTTTCGAGCAGGGTGGAAAGGCCTTCGAGATTGCCCTTGATGGTCGGCCAGGTGTTTTCCGAGCGCCAGAACAGTGCCTGTTTCGGGAATTTCGCCTTGTCGGAGCCCTTGTAGAAAGTCTCGATCCGCTGGTCGCGCACCGCTTCCGCACCATGCACGAGAATGCCGAGCAGTGCCGTGATCGCCTCGCCGCCGGTGCGGAAATTGAGGTTGTCCGGCCCCGGCTGTTCCCAGGCCTTCTGGATGCCCTCGGGCGCGTCCCAGATATCGGAAAGCTCCTTGGCGACATTGGCGATATTGCCGGCGATGGCCGCGCCGTAGCGGCAGCGGTAACTGTTCTTCGCCTTGAGAAGCTCTTCGGAGCCGGTGCCGGCAAGAACATATTCGAGCGCGCCAAAACCCTGCATGGCGACGCTCTTGGTGCCGAGCGTGGCGGGGTCGGTGGCGGTCTCATCGACCTTGGACAGGAGCGACTGTACCTGCTTCAGCCCCGTGCTCTTGCGATCCGGGTAAAAGAGGATGCGTTCGAAGCGGTTCTGCTCGATGACGGGACCGACGCGGACCACTTCGATATGCGCCCAACTGACCGCCGCATCGCGGAAGGCACTTTTCGCGGCGTCGTATTTCGCCTTGGAGGGCGCCTCGCAGAGCGCCTTCATCGCAGTCGTCATCTTATCCGCGGATTCGTGGAAAGCGTCGTATCCCGGCCGGATGAACCCATCGACCGCCGCCGTCATCACCTTGGTGACATCAGCCATCGGCAGATCCACGGTGGGAGCGGCATCGCTCTCCTGCGCGAGAGCCGCGACGGGGAGCAGCGAGACGAGTCCGGCAAGGAGGATTTTGCGCATCAAAGTGACTCCAGAAATCTGAGCAGGGCGGCACGGTCCTGTTTGGAGAGCGCGGCAAAGGCGTCGCGGGCTCTCTGTGCCTCGCCGCCATGCCAGAGAACGGCTTCGGTGAGGTTTCGCGCCCGGCCGTCATGCAGGAAGAACGTATGGGCGTTGACGGTTTCCGTCAGCCCTATTCCCCACAGCGGCTGGGTGCGCCATTCGCTGCCGGTCGCGACACCCACCGGCTGACCGTCCGCAAGGCCTTCGCCCATGTCATGCAGCAGGAAATCCGAATAGGGCCAGACGAGCTGGAAGGCATGCGCCTTGTTGCCGGCATCGCGGCTGGTCACGAATTTCGGCGTATGGCAGCCGGTGCAGCCGGACTGGTAGAAAATCTCCTTGCCCCTCAGCACCGTCTTGTCGCCGATCTCGCGGCGGGCCGGCACGGCCAGGTTTTCGGAATAGAAGGTAACCAGCGGCAGGACCGGGTCGGGCGCTTCGACTGGCCCCAGCCGCTGCTGCACGCCGGTCGGCATGGCGAGGCATGCGGCTTCCGCCTTGGTGCAGTCGCCGTGGTCGAACGGATTGTCCGGGGTCGAGATACCGAGGTCACCGGCAAAGGCGGAAGAACTCTGGTCGCGGACCGAGGCATTCTGCGCCTTGAAGCCGAAGCGGCCGAGCTTCAGTTCGCCGGTCTTGTGGTCGCGCACCATGGCCGGCTTGCCGGAAATCCCGTCCCCATCCTTGTCGTCCGGGTCGGCCTTGGCGAGGATGTCGGTATCGTGGATCGCCTGGATCAGCCCCATGCCGATCATCGGCGGAGCGATGCGTGGCGACAGCGTCACGTCGCCTTCCATCGCGCCGTAACCGAGGTCGGCAACCGAATAGCTCGGCTTGCGCAGGTTGACCACTTCGCCATCGCCGAGCCTGACCGGGATCTCCTCGTAGGAAATCCGCATCCTGCCTTCGGCGGCAAGGCCCGGCACCGCGAGATCCTGCAACTGCTCGCCATAGATCGCGTCGGGGAAATTGAGCTTCCTGTAATCGGCGACAGCTTCGCGTTCCTCGTCGGTTCGCGCCGGGCGGGCGAGCCGGAAAAACATCGAAGTCGCGTCCGCACCGCCTTCCGGAGGATGGCCGCGTCCATCCTTCAGGTGACAGCTCTGGCAGGCGCGCGCGTTGAAGAGCGGGCCGAGCCCGTCGGAGGCCTGCGTCGAGGAAGGCGCCGAGACCCAGAGCTTGGTGAAAAGCGCGTTGCCGAGCTTGAACGTCCCTTCTTCCTCGAAGGTGAGGTTGGCGGAGAAATGCGAGAAGGCGTCGCCATTGACGTCGGCACGGCTGGTCGCGGCCCCGCCGGACATGGTCTCGAATTGCTCGGGTTTGGAAAAATCCGTCGTCGGGCGCGTGACGCTTTCGACGCGTTTCTGGTCCTTGGGATTGAGATCCGTGCGGATGGTCGGGAAAAGAGCGTCGCCACCGGTCGCGATCAGCGGCGTGAGAAGGAAAGCGCCCGAAAGCAACGGCAACAGGAAGACGAAAGACTTGGGCGTTCTCATGGGAAATCGGGCCGCAGGCTGAAGGTCAGCCGCGGCCCGCCTTTTCATTGCTTATTTGAAGACGGCGTCAGGATTATCGAGGCTGTCGGAACCTTCAAGCTCTACTTTGCCAAGCTTCAGCGACGCAATGACGCGCTCGACGCTTTTGCTCTGGTCGATCAGGCCATCGATCGCCTTCTGGACCACCGCGTTGCCCTCTTTATTGCCCTCGCCGATCATCTGGTCGTAGGCCTCGACCTTCTTGGCGCGGTCGGCCATGGCGTTCATGGCGGTGAGCGTCGCGTCGAGCTTGCCGAGCATTTCGGTGTCGAGCGCCTTGTCGGTTGCGGCGACCAGTTCGGAAAGCGAGGGTCCCGTCATCTTCGTGCCGTCGACGCGGGTGTATTCGCCCGTATAGGCCGACTTGATGCCGATCGCGTCGTTGAGATGCGAGTTGTAGGTGTTGTCGGAGAAGCAATCGTGCTCTTCTTCCGGATCGTGCAGCAAAAGGCCGAGCTTCATGCGCTCGCCGGCAAGCTCGCCATAGGAAAGCGAACCCATGCCGGTCAGGATGGCGGTCAGGCCCTTCTTGGAATTGGCCTCGACGTTTTTGGTCGCCTTGCCCTTGGGGCCCCAGGCGGTGACAATGTCCTTGAGGTCGGAGACCAGCAGGGCGGACGCGGCCTTGAGGTAATCTGCGCGGCGATCGCAATGGCCGTTGGTGCAATTGGCCTTGTCGTAATCCGTATAGGAGCGCTTGCCGGCGCCCGGTCCGGTGCCGTTCAGGTCCTGGCCCCAGAGCAGGAATTCGATGACATGGTAGCCGGTCGCGACGTTCGCTTCGATCTCGCCGGCCTCGTTCAGGCTGCGTAGCGTCTTGGCGTCGAACTTCGAAAGGTTGAGCGTTTTGCCGTTGACCTTGATCTTCGGGTTGGCGATGACGTTTGCGGTATAGAGCGCGTTCTCGTCGCTCTCGGTGCCGTAGGAGGCATCGACATAGTCGATCAGGCCTTCATCGAGCGGCCACGCGTTCACCTTGCCTTCCCAGTCGTCGACGATCGGGTTGCCGAAACGATAGACTTCCGTCTGCTGGTAGGGAACGCGGGCGGCGATCCAGGCGTCCTTGGCAGCCTTGAGCGTCTCTTCGCTGGGCTTGGCGATCAGCGCGCTGACGGCCTTGTCGAGGGCCTGCGCGGTTGTCAGCGAGTCCTCGTATTTCGCATGCGCCAGCTCGGCATAATGCTTGAGGACGGCGGCGGATGTGGTGGCGGCCTCGGCCTCTGTCACGACGAACGCCGCGGAGGCGGCAAAAAGCGCCAGGGCGGCGCCGAGAACGGTCTTGCGGATCATGTCCCTCTCCTTCACGGCCCGGATCTCTCCCCGGCCGTCCAAGGGTTCATCGCGCAATTGGAAACTGGTGTCAAACTATCTAGTTTAGAATAATTTGAAAGTGGAACTCGACTTTAACCTCGTTCCAGCCGCATTCATGCTCTGCGTTGCATGCGGCAGAAAAAGAATCCGTCCGTATCGGTACTTGCCGGCGTCAACGTCACCGTCAGTGCATCTTTCGAGCGTGGCCGCGGTGCATCCTTCCCGAAAATCTCATCCCAGCGCGCTGCAGCCGGCGCGATCGAAAATTCCGGGTTCTCGGCGCAGAAACGAGAAACCTGGGCATCGTTCTCCTCCGGCAGGATGGAGCAGGTGACATAAAGAAGCGCACCGCCCGGCTTCACGAAGACGGCGGCTTCCGAAAGCGCCTCCTGCTGCTGGGCGATGCGCTCGTCGAGGTTTTTGGGCGTGAGCCGCCATTTGGTGTCCGGACGGCGGCGCCAGGTGCCGGTGCCGGTGCAGGGCGCATCGACCAGGACCGCGTCCAGCTTGCCCTTCAGGGCATTGAGCTGGCGCGCATCGTCATGCACCTGCACATTGCGGGTGCCCGCCCGCCGCAGCCGCTCGATGATCGGCGCCAGCCGCTTGCGGTCGGCGTCATAGGCATGGATCTGGCCCTTGTTGTGCATGGCGGCGGCCATGGCAAGCGTCTTGCCTCCGCCGCCGGCACAATAGTCGAGAACCTGGTCGTGTTCGCCCGGCTGCACGAGATCGGCGACGATCTGTGAGCCTTCGTCCTGAACTTCGAACCAGCCTTTCTGGAACGAAAGCTCGGCGGTGACGTTGGGCAGGCGGGACGCTCCTTCGCCGGCGGCAATCCGGATGCCGTTGCGGGCGATACGAGACGCCTTTGCGTTCGAGCGTTCCAACGCCTTGACGACCTTGTCGCGGGACGCCTTCAGCGTGTTGGCGCGCAGATCGAGGGTCGGGCGGTCGGCCAATGCCTTGGCCTCAACCAGCCAGTCCTCGCCGAAATTGGCCTCAAACGACGGCTGGATCCAGTCGGGTATGTCCCCTTGCACATGCAGGGGCGCATCATCGAGATTGCGGGAGGCGAGCGACGAGAGGTTCGCCTCGGTCAAAGCCGGCGGGGCGAAACGGTCGTCGGTAAACTCGGCCTGCAGTGCCTCGGGTGTGAGGCCCCATTGCCGGATGAGGACTGCGTAGGCGAGTGCGGCCGGGCTTTCGTCATCCATCAGCCAGGCATGCGACAGTCGCATGCGCAATGCGTCGTAGACGATGTTGCCGATTGCGGCCCGATCGCCGGAACCGGCGAAACGATGGGCAAGCCCCCAGTCCTTGAGGGCGTCGGCGACTGGGCGCCTGCGCGTCTCGATATCGGCCAGCACCTCAATGGCTCCGGCAATTCGTCCGCCCAATCGCATATCGCTCTCCGTGTCGGTTGCACCCGTATGGCACGGGTCGTAACCGCGATTGTGCGACAGGGCAAGAGGCCGGCCTAAACAGCGTCTCTGGACAGCCTCAGCCGTCGATTGCTTTCAGTCCCTTGCCCGGGACCTTCTGATCGCTGGCATCGACGATCTGGTAACAGACCTGGGCGGTGCCGGAGCTGATCATGCCGATGTTCTTGGCCGCGGCCTTGGAAACGTCGATCACCCGGCCGCGGATGAATGGGCCGCGGTCGTTGATGCGAACGACGACGCTTTTGCCGTTGCGCTTGTTGGTCACGACAACCTTGGTGCCGAAAGGCAGCGTCCGGTGGGCCGCCGTCATCAGAGAGGGGTTCATTCGCTCCCCGGATGCGGTCTTGGATCCGAGGGCATACCAGGATGCGTGACCGCATCCAGGCGCAGCATTGGCCTGCGCGGCGCCGAGTGTTGCAAAAGCAGCAATGGAGGCCGCGGCGAAAGTCGAGCGTCGAATTGTTGTCAAGTCGGTCGTCCCCGTTCGTTTTGTCCCTGCACGTTGCGTGCAAAATGGCTAAGCGGGGCGAAAAGTGGCAAAAAAGTGGGACTTTCGATCACGGAACGTTACAGCCTGTAACATTTGTGATTAGATTGCCGTCGATCTTTTTAAGAAGCCAGCTAAGCTTCTTCGGAAGAAAACCTTTAAAAACAGTCAGAAAGAGGAATGTAGTTTCAGCGAGACTCGCAAGGAGTTTGCGATCACGAAAACTGCAGAAAAAAATTTATCGTGATACGAGGCTTATTGCCTCATTTGGGCAAATTTTGTGGCGTTCAGCCGTAAGGATTAAGAAATAATAACTAGATCAACCGATCAGGATGAAAATTCCAACCGTTTCAAAATGGGAATTTCAACCTCGCCAGCGGCCCGAGGTCCACATTTCGGCGAGCGACATCCGGTAGTTCGGGAAGCGGAATTCAAACCCGACCGCGCGGATCTTGGCGTTCGAAACGCGCTTGTTGGCGCCATAGAAGGAGCGCGCCATCGGCGTCATGTCGGCAGTCTCGAAATCCTGTTCCGGTGGCGGCTGGACACCCATCAGCCGCGCCGCTTCGACGATGACATCCTGCGGCGGACCGGGCTCGTCGTCGGTGACATTATATAGGCCGCCCATATTGCCCTTCGCTAGGAAGAGCGCCGCCCCGCCGATGTCTTCGACGCGGATCCGGTTGAAGACCTGGTCTCTCTTTATAATGCGTCTCGCGGTGCCGCGTGCGAGATTGACGAAGGCGTTGCGGCCGGGCCCGTAGATGCCGGAGAGGCGCAGGCTCGCCACAGGCAGGCCGGCGGCCCGTCCTTCGGCGGCCCAGGCATCTTCCGTATCGACCCGTTCGATCGACCGGCCCAGGATCGGGCTGCCCGGCGTCTCCTCGGTGACCCAGCCACCGCCGTGGTCGCCATAGACGCCGACGGTCGAGAGATAGCCGACCCATTCGAGCTTCGGGCAAAGCGTGCGCAGCCGTCCGGAGACGAGCTTCAGCAGCGGATCGCCCTCGGCGCCGGGCGGGATCGACTGAACCAGATGCGTCGTTTCCCGAAGCTCTGTCAGCAGTTCCTCGCTGAACGGGCTGCCGTCGAATACGAAGGCCTTGATGTCACGGGCCGCGAGTTCCAATGCCTTGTGGGCCGTTCTGACCGTGCCGGAGACCCGGTGGCCTTCGGATTTGAAGGCCTCGGCGATCGCCTGGCCCGAATAGCCGCATCCGAAGATCATCACATTCATCAGGCCGCTCCCGCCAATCGCCATTCTTCCAGCACTTGCGTATCCTCTTCGGCGCCGCGTGCCGCGGCAAACCGCGCGAAGTCCATATCCGTCATCAGCCGCTTCAGAGCCCATATAGCCATGCCGCGCACCGTGGGCGAGGGGTCGCCGGCAAGTTCGAGACATTGCCCGATGAGCCTGGCATCGCCGGAATTGCCGGCGGCGATCAGCACGTTGCGGATAAACCGGTCCCGCCCGATGCGCTTGACCGGCGAGCCGCTGAAGAAGGTCCGAAAAGTCGCGTCGTTCAAGGTCAGCAGAAACGCGATCGACGGCTCCTTCAAGTCCTCGCGCGCCTGCAGCTTCATCTCCGAGGCGCTTGCCGCAAACTTGTTCCACGGACAGGCGGCAAGACAGTCGTCGCAGCCATAGATCCGGTTGCCGATCAATGGCCGGAATTCCGGATCGATCGGCCCTTTGTGCTCGATCGTCAGGTAGGAGATGCACCGGCGGGCGTCGAGCCGATAGGGCGCCGGAAAGGCAGCTGTCGGACAGGAGTCGAGACAGGCGCGGCAGGAGCCGCAATGGTCGGTCTCGGGCGCGTCCATGATAAGGTCCGCCGTGGTGAACAGGCTGCCGAGGAACAGCCAGGAACCATGGGTGCGGCTGACGAGATTGGTATGCTTGCCCTGCCAGCCGAGGCCTGCCGCCTCCGCCAGCGGCTTTTCCATCACCGGTGCGGTATCGACGAAGACCTTCACGTCCTCGCCGGCGCGCGCCGCAAAGCGCGTGGCGATCTCCTTCAGCCGGCCCTTGATGACGTCGTGATAGTCGCGGTTGCGGGCATAGACCGAGATCGCCGCCTTGTCCGGCTTGTCGAGAATGCCGCGCGGATCTTCGTCCGGCCCGTAGTTCAGCCCGAACATGACGATCGAACGCACCTGATCCCACAACACCTTCGGGTCGGCGCGGCGCAGCCTCGTCTCCGACATCCAGTCCATGCTGCCGTGGTGGCCGTCGGCCAGAAAGATTTCCAGCCGCTCCGGCGCCTGCGGAATGCTGTCAGGGCCTGTGATCCGGCAAAGATCGAAGCCCCGGGCCGCCGCTTCCTCGCGAATGAAGGCGGTCAGCTTCCCCCGCCGCCGAAGCGTCTTTTCTTCCTCCCGCGAGGTCGCGTCAGAAATCGAGGTCCGCATAATGGGATACCGGGGTAAGGCCGCGGATGCGTTCGGCAAGCATCGGCCGGAAGGAGGGGCGCGATTTCAGCCGCTGGTACCAGTCCTTGGCGACTGGCGTCTCCGACCAGTCGATTTCTCCAAGATAGTCGAGGATCGAAATCGAGGCGGCGGCGGCAAGGTCGGCATAGCTCAGCCGGTCACCCGCAAGCCAGGGCCGCGAACCGGCAAGCCAGGAGAGATATTTCATATGCTGGCGGATATTGGCGCGGGATGTACGAAGTACCTTCGAGTCCGGCGCGCCGCCGCCCTGGGCCGTCGTCATCTGCAGCTTGAAGACCCGCTCGCGGGTCAGCGGCCGGGTGACATCCTGCTCCATCTTCTGCAGGAACCATTCCGTCAGGCGCCGGATCTCGGCGCGCTGCCACGGGTCTTCGGCAAGCAGCCGCCGGTCGCGCTTCAGCACGCCATGGGTTTCGTCGAGAAATTCCAGGAGCACGGAAGGGCCACAAAGCACTCTCATGCTGTCGTCGACATAGACCGGGAGCGTGCCGGCAGGATTGAGCGTCAGGAATTCCCGCCGCTTTTCCCAGGGCTGCTCCTCGACCAGATCCGCCTGGAAGCCATATTCGGCGAGAATCAGCCGGACGAACCGCGAGGCCGAAGACATGGAATGATGATAGAGCGTGGGCATGGATACTTGAACTTCACGAACTTCGTATAGGAGGGGCAGGGGCGCCTCGCGCGCCCGCCTGACATATGGCAGCTATATGGATTTGGTAGTCCCAAGACAAGCAACGGCTCATAAACTGCTTAAAACTGCCCTTATCTGCTCAATAAAGGATTAAGAATGGCGGATCAGTCCATCATCAGTGCGCTCGTCCTCGGTTTGATCGAGGGGCTGACTGAGTTTCTTCCCGTTTCCTCGACCGCTCACGTTCTTTTGGCTGGTCATTTCCTCGGTTTCCAATCCCCCGGCAACACTTTCGCGGTGCTGATCCAACTCGGTGCGATCCTCGCCATCCTGCTCGTTTATGCCCGCAAGCTGCTGCAGATCGCGGCCGATCTGCCGACCAGTCCCAAGGCGCGCAGGTTCGCGGCAACGGTGCTGATCGCGTTCCTGCCTGCGGCGGTGATCGGCGCTTTGGCCCACGATTTCATCAAGGCCGTGCTGTTCGAAACGCCGATGCTGATCTGTATCATGTTGATCCTCGGCGGCTTCGTGCTGCTCGTGGTCGACAGGATCAAGTTCCAGCCGAAATACCACGACGTGATGGATTATCCGCTGTCGCTCGCCTTCAAGATTGGCCTCTGCCAATGCGTGGCGATGATCCCCGGGACCTCGCGTTCCGGCGCGACTATCGTCGGCGCTCTGCTGCTCGGCGCGGACAAGCGCTCGGCGGCGGAATTTTCGTTCTTCCTCGCCATGCCGACCATGCTCGGCGCCTTCGTGCTCGACCTTTACAAAAACCGAAATGCCTTGAGTTTCGACGACGGCGCGGTGATCGCTGTCGGTTTCGTCGCCGCCTTCGTCACCGCCATCGTGGTGGTGCGATCGCTGCTCGATTTCGTATCGAGCCGGGGGTACGCGCCGTTCGCCTACTGGCGAATCGTCATCGGCGCCGCGGGCCTGATCGCCCTGCTGCTGGGAGCGTAAAAAGAAGGCGGCTCAAAGGGCCGCCGACTTCCCGATCATGTCAGTGATGGATAGATGCCGTGCTGCACGGATCGACGCCGTATGCAGGCGTGCATTCGCTCTTGCCGGCGGCTCCCGTCGTCGGGGCCATGAACGAGCCCGCGAGGATGATCAGCGCTGCGCACGCAAAAAAGAGTGCGATGGGCTTGCCCATGGAGGAATGCCTTTCGATGGAAGATTTTATCGTCACGGTTGCGCCGCTTGTTTGGTGAGGGAGGATCTATGGGTTGGATTAGAAGAATTCAATAAAGGATTTTGCTGAACCGGCCGTTAACGCGACTGCATCAGCCACTGCGACCTTTGTGCCACAATCCTTGCCCGAAACATGAGCGACAACAAAGGGGTGCCCGAATTTTCAGCGGGCACCGCCGGCATGCCGGGGCGAAATCGATCGCGAGATATGGTTAACGAATGTCAGGCCGCGCGGCCGGAGCCGGTGTACTGGCCCTGCGGGCGGTACTGCACAAGGTAAGATGGCAGGATGGAAGAGACGAGCGTCGGGCGGATGTCCATCCCCTGCAACGTGCGGCCTTCCGTGGCGGCGGCATCGGAAACCACATTATCGACCTTCAGCAGCTTCACCTGGTCACTGGTGATCGGCGGCTGGACGAAGGGGATCAGAGACGCGATGCTGCCGATCAGCGACGCGATGCCGAAAGGCAGCGAGACGAGCGCATTGCTGCGATTGGTGACGCGCAGCATGGTCTCGAGACACTGGCGGAAGGTCATCACCTCGCCGCCGCCGAGCTCATAGATCTTGCCGGACGCGATCGTGCCATCGACGGAGCGGGCGACGGCTTCGGCGACATCCTCCACATAGACCGGCTGAAACTTCGTCTTGCCGCCGCCGATCAGCGGCAGAGCGGGGAAAATGCGGGCCATGGAGGCGAACTTGTTGAAGAAGCTGTCTTCCGGCCCGAACATGATCGACGGCCGCAGGATCACGGCATCCGGCAGCGTCGAAAGGATCGTCGCCTCGGCGCGGCCCTTGCTGCGGGCATAGGACGATTCCGAATTGGCATCGGCGCCGATCGCGGAAATATGGGTGAGCCTGGCGCCGGCCGCACGTGCCGCATCGGCGACCGCGCGAGCCCCAAAATCCTGGACCGCGTCGAACGTGTTGCGGCCGCTCTCGAACATGATGCCGACACAGTTGACGACATGCGAAGCGCCTTCGACGGCCCGCAGAACCGACTGGCGGTAGCGAAGGTTCGCCTGGACCAGCGAAATTTGCCCGACATAGCCGGCCGGCAGCAGGAAGCCTGCGAGATCCGGGCGGCGGACGGCGACCCGGACGCGATAACCGCGCTTGGCAAGCGTTCGCACCACATGCCTGCCGACGAAGCCCGATCCTCCGAAAACGGTGACGAGCGGCGGAAGGTTGTTGATGGTCATGGCGTGCTCCGGGAGCCTGTGGGACGAGATGAGTGCTGTTTAACCGAATCGCGGCACGGGTGGAAGTGTCTCCACTGCCGCACCGACCGCGACAACCGGGTTCTTAAAGGCCGTCGAGAACGACGATTTCACCATCCGCCACTTCCTGGCGGATCTTGATGGCGATCGCATATTCGGGCGAATTGTAGCAGTCGATGGCGGCCTGCATCGACGGGAATTCGATGATGACGTTGCGGGCCCGGGACTTGCCCTCCATCGCCGCCATTGCGCCCCCACGGGCGAGGAAGTTGGCGCCAAATTTCTCGAAGGCCGGCGTGGCCGCCGCGATATAGTCCTTATAGCGTTCCGGATCGCGGACATCGACGCGGGCGACCCAATATCCCTTGGCCATGGCATTTCCTCCAACGTGTTTTCGGTTGCTGTGACTTCTGGCAAATTCCAGGGCGAGTCAAGATGACGGCTTTGCTCAGTTATCCTTGCGCCCCCACCGGGACTCATCCCGGATCACGATCGGGAGAAATCATCTCCTGCAACGGCTCGTTGTCAGAGCACGCCCTGCATCTCGGCGAGGATGGCTTGCGCTGCAGCCTTCGGATCCGGCGCCATGACGATCGGGCGGCCGACGACGAGATGGCTCGATCCGGCACGCAATGCGTCCGAAGGTGTCATGACCCGCTTCTGGTCGCCCGCTTCCGAGCCCGCAGGGCGGATGCCGGGCGTGACGATCGCCATGTCGGGGCCGACGATCTTGCGCACCGCAGCCGATTCCTCGGCCGAGCAGACGATGCCGCCCATGCCGGCGGCCAGCGCCTGTTCGGAGCGTCGCAGAACCAGCGTATGAGGATCGTATTCGTAACCGGCATCGACGAGATCCGTCTCGTCCATCGAGGTCAGGACGGTGACCGCCAGCAGGCAGAGGTCGGAACCTTTTGCTGCCTCGACCGCGGCGCGCATCGCCTTCGGATAGGCGTGCAGGGTGAGCATGGTCATGCCCATCTTGACGATGTTCTCGACGCCCTTCGCGACCGTGTTGTCGATGTCGAGCAGTTTCATGTCGAGGAAGACTTTTTTGCCATCCTTCGCGAGATCGCGTGCAAGTTCGAGACCGCCGGCGAATACGAGCTGGTAGCCGATCTTGTAGAAGGAAACGGTGTCGCCGAGCGCGGAGACCATCTTTTCGGCTTCGCCGATGGTCGGAATATCGAGGCCTACGATGAGGCGATCACGAGCGTTCATGCCTGGAACCCTTCCCATTTTTCGATGGGCGTCCAGTCGCATGAGACGGTTCGATCCGCAAGTGTGAAGCAGAAGAGATTTCCCCCACCACCCGGCTGGTCCCTGTCGCGGGCGATCGGCGAGCCGCTGAGATGGCATTTCAACAGCGTACCAACGCCGCCATGGCCGACGAAGGCGATCGGCACGTGTGGATCGTGATCGGCGAGAATTCTGGCGACCGCCGAAACGATGCGGCTCTGCGCGTCCACGGCGCGCTCCCAGCCTTTGAAGCTCTCCTCCGGATGGGCAAAGAACCAGTTCGCGGCGTCCTCGAACAGCGGCGGCGGCAGAAAGCCTGTCGCCGAGCGGTCGTTCTCGTGGGTGTCCTCGGCGATCTCGATCGAAATGCCCGAGGCGAGGCCAAGGATTTCCGCAGTCTCGATCGCCTTCACTTCGTCACTGGAGACGATCCGGCCGAGCTTTCTGGCCCAGTCGGATTGTGCGGCTTCGCGGGCGCGGGCGGCGCCAATATCGGAAAGGCCCCATTTTGGCACCGATATGTTCGGGTCGATACGAACCTGCGGATGGGTAATGTAGAGGCCGAATGTCATCGTCAGCCGCGTGTATAGGTCCAGAGCTGCGCCGGCGGGATGTTGCGGACGACGAAGTCGTAGTGCTTGATCCGGTAGCGGTCGGGCTGGGCGATGATCGGCGAAACGGGGCCGTAGGTGATCTGCATTACGGGCCGGCCGGCCGGAATACGGTCGAGCAGGTCTTCGAGCAGCGCAATACGGCGCTCCATCGGAAAGCTCAGGAGCGGGATCGCCGAAATAATGCTGTCGAAGGTCTTGTCCTTCCAGGCACCAAGCGTGCGCTTGAGATCGAAGGCGTCGCCGTTGATGAAGTTCACGCCCTGGTAGGTGCGGACGAGATGCTGGAAGAAATCGGTCGAGTATTCGATCGAGACCAGGTTCTCCGGCGAGATGCCGTGCTTCAGGATCGCCTTGGTGATGATGCCGGTGCCGGGTCCGAGTTCGAGGACAGGCAGGCCCGATTGGGTGTCGATGACGCTCGCCATGCGCTTGGCGGTGACCGAGGAGGTGGGGCAGATCGCGCCGACCCGCTTTGGTCCGTCGATCCAGCCCTTGAAGAACCGGATTTCATCATCGAACTTGCGGCCGAGCCGCTCCTTCAGGCGCAATTCCATTTTTTATCCTCTCCCTTTTTTGCCCTATGTGAACCTCTATGCCGCAAAAGCAAGAAGAAATGTCGCACCGGGAAAACTGCGTGAAAAAGGCGGCTGGAGTTTCCCAGCCGCCTCGATGACCTAGACGCGCATCGGCATCAAGACATAGAGCGCGTCGTCACCCGCCGTGTCGCGCACCAATGTCGGAGAACCGGCATCGGCCAGCATGAAGATCGCATCCTCGCCGGAAAGCTGGGCGGTGATGTCGAGCAGGTACTTGGCGTTGAAGCCAATTTCCATCGGATCATTGTCGTAACCGACCGCAACTTCTTCCGTGGCGCTGCCCGAGTCCGGATTATTGACAGTCAGCATCAGCTGGCCATCGGTCAGCGACAGCTTTACGGCGCGGCCGCGCTCGGAGGAAATGGTCGAGACGCGGTCGACCGCCCTGGTAAAGCTCTGGCAATCGACGCGCATTTCCTTGTCGTTGCCCGTCGGGATGACGCGCTGATAATCCGGGAAAGTGCCGTCGATCAGCTTGGAGGTCATCACTACCGAGCCGAGCGTGATGCGGATCTTGGCATCTGAAACCTCGATCGTGACGACCGCTTCCGGATCATCGACCAGTTTCTGCAGCTCGCCGACCGTCTTGCGGGGAATGATGATGCCCGGCATTCCTTCCGAGCCCGACGGCGCCTGCACATCGGCGCGCGCCAGGCGATGACCGTCGGTCGCGACCGCGCGAAGCTTGAGGTCCCCGTCGGCTTCGATCGTGTGGAAGAAGATGCCATTCAGGTAATAGCGCGTCTCCTCGGTGGAGATCGCGAACTGGGTGCGGTCGATCAGCATTTTCAGATCGGTCGCCTTCAGCTTGAACGTATGTGTGAAGCTGCCGGCGGTGAGATCCGGGAAGTCCGATTCCGGCAGGCACTGCAGCGAGAACTTGGAACGGCCGGATTGCACCGTCATCGAGCCGCCGTCCGGGTTGGTGGCGAGCAGCACCTCGGAACCGTCCGGCAGCTTGCGGACAATTTCATAAAGCAGGTGCGCCGGAACCGTCGTGGCTCCGGCTGTTTCGACCATGGCCGGCAGGACCTCGGTGATTTCGAGATCGAGGTCGGTCGCCTTCAGGTCGAGGCTGGCCCCGGACGCGCGCATCAGCACGTTGGAAAGGATCGGGATCGTGTTCCGACGCTCCACCACGCGATGTACGTGGTTCAGCGACTTCAGAAGGTTGGACCGCTCAAGAGTAATACGCATGGACGCAATCGCTTTCGACCGTGGCGATCCGGCAGGGCCGGACCCCTGATATTCTGCCGGCTTTGGGCGAGCCGGATGATGTGGACCGGCAAAATGGCAGACAACGCGTTCCAAAAGCAAGAGGTGAACAAGGCGTTAGCAAGTCATTTCACATCTGTCTCACGCACTGCACACAGAAAATATGCGTTCTCAACAGCTTGCGCTTTACTTGCCGAAGCCTGCCGGCTTGCCCATAAAGGCTCATGACCATCCTTTTGCGCGTGACACCCCTTGACCGATGACCTGAAGAGCAGCCAGCGCGGCTATCGCGTCGCCAATACTTTCGTGCCCGCGCGGCCGCTGGAGCCGGCGCTTTATCTGGTCGCAACCCCGATCGGCAATCTCGGCGACATCACGCTGCGGGCGCTCGAAACGCTCTCCGGCGCCGATGTGCTGGCCTGCGAGGATACCCGCGTCACCCGCGTGCTGCTGGACCGCTACGGTATCGTCAACCGGCCCTACGCCTATCACGAGCACAATTCGGATGAAGTCGGGCCGAAGCTGATCGCCGCGCTGCAGGAGGGGAAATCGGTGGCGCTGGTCTCCGATGCCGGCACGCCTCTCGTTTCCGATCCCGGCTACCGGCTTGGCCAGATGGCAATCGAAGCCGGCTACAAGGTCGTGCCGATCCCCGGCGCCTCGGCGCCGCTCGCAGCCCTTGTCGGTTCCGGCATGCCGTCCGATGCGTTCCTGTTCGCCGGTTTCCTGCCGGTCAGGGACAAGGGCCGGCGCGACCGGCTGGCCGAGCTTTCAAAGGTGCCGGCGACGTTGATCTTCTTTGAATCGCCGCATCGCATCGGCGCAACGCTTGGCGCCGCCGCCGAAGTGCTGGGGGCGAACCGGCGTGCGACGGTCTGCCGCGAACTGACCAAGACTTTCGAAGAGTTCCGCCGTGGCACGCTGGAAGAACTCGCCGCCTATTATAATGACGACCGCGTCGTGAAGGGCGAGATCGTGCTGCTTCTGGCGCCGCCGGAGGCCGAGGAGCCTCCCGGCGAGATCGAGGTGGACGCGCTGTTGCGCCAGTTGGCGTCTGTCATGCCGGCCGCCAAGGCCGCCGCCGAAGCTGCCCGCGTGACGGGACTTCCGCGCAAGGATCTCTATCAGCGGCTTCTGGACCTGAAAGGCGACGCAGGTGGCGGAGAGTGACCCAAGCCTGAAGCGCCGCAAAGCGGAGCGGCAGAAGGCTCAGCGATGGGGCCATGTCTCGGAATATCTCGCCGCACTTTATCTATTGGCCAAAGGCTACAGGATTTTGGCGATCCGCTACCGCACCAGGCTCGGCGAGATCGATCTCATCGTCCGCAAGGGTGATGTCGTGGCCTTTGTCGAGGTGAAGGCGCGGATCGGCGAACGGGAGGCGATCGATGCCGTCGGTTACACCACCCAGAACCGGATTCGAGCCGCAAGCGATATCTGGCTTTCAAAGCGGAAGGATGCTGCAAGATTGTCCCAGCGTTACGACGTGATCGCGGTGCTTCCTGGCCGCCTGCCGCGGCATTTTGCGAACGCTTTCTGACGATGATGTGAAATTATTGCATAGGTGTGCAATGTAATATTTCTGACATGAAACTGTTAAGGGCCTGTCACAGCGTAGCCCTATTGCGATCCTCACCCCAACAAAGGTGGAGAGGACCTTAAAAATGTTCAAAAAGCTTTCGATGGCCGCGCTCGCGGTCGCACTGTCCGCGACTTCGTCGCTTGCCGCGACCGAGGTCACCTGGTGGCATGCCATGGGCGGCGAGCTCGGCAAGAAGCTCGAAGAGATCGCTCAGAAGTTCAACGAGAGCCAGAGCGACTACAAGGTCGTCCCAGTCTACAAGGGAAGTTATCCGGAAACGTTGACCGCCGCGATCGCCGCGTTCCGTGCCGGCCAGCAGCCGGCCATCGTCCAGGTCTTCGAAGTTGGCACCGGCACGATGATGGCCGCCAAGGGCGCCGTCTATCCGGTCTACAAGCTGATGGCCGATGAAGGCGAGCCCTTCGACACCAAGACATTCCTGTCTCCGGTCACCGGCTATTATTCCGATACGAAGGGCAACATCCTGTCGCTGCCCTTCAATTCCTCCACGCCGATCATGTATTATAACAAGGACGTCTTCAAAAAGGCCGGCCTTGATCCCGAGGTTGCCCCGAAGACCTGGAAGGAAGTCGAGGAATTCTCGAGGAAGATCGTTTCCTCCGGCGCTGCCAAGTGCGGCCTCACCTCGGCCTGGATTACCTGGGTCCAGACCGAAAACCTTTCGGCGCTGCACGACAAGCCTTTCGGCACCCTGCAGAACGGTTTCGGCGGTGTGAAGTCTGAGTTCACCTTCAACGGTCCTCTGCAGGCCAAGCACTGGGCAAACCTGAAGAAGTGGCAGGACGAAGGCCTGTTCAAGTATGGCGGTCCGGTCGGCGGCGACCAGGCGGCGACCATGTTCTATTCCCAGGAATGCGCTATCACGATGAACTCCTCCGCAGGCCGCGCAGGCGTCATCAACAACGCCAAGACCTTCACGCCGGGCTTCGCTCCGCTGCCTTATTATGACGACGAGATCAAGGAGCCGAAGAACTCCATCATCGGCGGCGCCACCCTCTGGGTGCTGAACGGCAAGGAAAAGGCGACCTACAAGGGTGTAGCCAAGTTCTTCAGCTATCTCTCCAAGCCGGAAGTCCAGGCCGATTGGCACCAGTTCACCGGTTACCTGCCGATCACCAATGCCGCGTACGATCTCGGCCAGAAGCAGGGTTATTACGCAAAGAACCCGGGTTCCGACATCGCCATCAAGCAGATCACCCGCGGTACTCCCTCGGAAAATTCGAAGGGCGTGCGGTTCGGCAACTTCACCCAGGTCCGTACCATTGTCGACGAAGAGTTCCAGGCACTCCTCGCCAACAAGAAGGACGCCAAGCAGGCGCTCGACAGCGCGGTGCAGCGCGGCAACGCGCTTCTGCGTGAATTCGAGGCTGCCAACTCGAACTGATTGCTTCGATCGCTCAGGGGAGGACCGGCTGTCGCCGGCCCTCCCTTGCTTGCTTGTTACGTTGTGGTGAGGGACCGGTGGATACCAAAAGAACAACCTTCAACAACCGCCTGCTGCCCTATCTGCTGCTCGCGCCCCAGCTCGCTATCACGCTCGTTTTCTTCATCTGGCCTGCCGCGCAGGCAGTGAAATCCTCCTTCGAGCGGGAAGATCCGTTTGGCTTCTCGACCGTTTTCGTAGGGCTGACCCACTATCGGCAGTTGTTTGCGGACCCGAACTATCTGGATGCGCTCTGGCGCACCGCCGTATTCGCGGTGTCCGTAACCGCCCTTTCGATGGTGCTCGGCCTGGCATTCGCGGCGGCGGTCGACCGCCTGGCACGGTCCGCGAAAATCTATACCACCCTGCTTGTCTGGCCCTATGCCGTCGCACCTGTCGTGGCGGGCGTCCTGTGGTGGTTTCTCTTCAATACATCCACCGGCCTGCTGCCCTTCTTCCTGGAGCGCATAGGAATTCGCTGGGACCATGATCTCAACGGCACGCATGCCATGATCCTGATCATCATCGCGGCAGCCTGGAAGCAGATCTCCTACAACTTCCTTTTCTTCCTGGCCGGGCTGCAATCAGTGCCCCAGTCGCTGATCGAGGCTGCCGCCATTGACGGTTCGGGGCCGGTGAGGCGCTTCTTCACCATCTCTCTGCCGCTTCTGTCGCCGACGACGTTTTTCCTGTTCATCATCAACGTGAACTACACGATGTTCGACACCTTCCCGATCGTCGATGCCACGACGGGCGGCGGGCCTGCCCAGACGACGACCACGCTCGTCTACAAGGTCTATCAGGACGGTTACGTTGGTCTGAACATCGGGTCGTCCTCGGCGCAGTCGGTATTGCTGATGTTGATCGTGATGCTGCTGACCTTCGTTCAGTTCCGCTTCGTCGAACGCCGCGTCCAGTATTGAGGAACGATCATGGTTGAAAATCGCCCCTTCCTCACCTTCGTCACCCACGCTTTCCTGATTCTGGGATTTCTGGTGGTCGCGCTACCGGTCTATGTCGCGATCGTGGCATCGACCCATGACATCTCGACGCTGATGAGCGGGCCTGTTCCGCTTCTGCCGGGCTCGCATCTCATCGAGAACTATTCGACCATTCTGACGAGCGCCTCTGCCGCTCACGGCCTGCCCAACTATTCGCACATGGCGCTGAACTCCCTGATCATGGCGTTGGCGATCACGGTCGGGAAAATCGCGATCTCGATCCTGTCAGCCTTTGCGATCGTCTATTTCCGGTTTCCTTTCCGGCTGCTGGCGTTCTGGATCATCTTCGTGACGCTGATGCTGCCGGTCGAGGTGCGCATCATGCCGACGTACAAGATCGTCGCCGACCTTGGCATGCTGAATTCGTGGGCCGGCCTGACCGTCCCCCTGATCGCATCGGCCACGGCGACCTTCCTGTTCCGCCAGTTCTTCATGACGGTCCCGGACGAGCTTCTGGAAGCGGCCCGGGTGGACGGAGCAGGCCCCATGAAGTTCTTCCGGGACATCCTGCTGCCGCTCTCGCGCACCAATATCGGCGCGCTATGCGTCATCCTCTTCATCTATGGCTGGGTTCAATACCTCTGGCCGCTCCTGGTGACCACCGACCCCGGCTACTACACGCTGATGATGGGGATGAAGCGCATGGTCACCGTGCAGGATGGTGTCATCGAGTGGCAGCTCGTCATGGCAGGCTCCGTGCTTGCCATGCTTCCCCCCATCCTCGTCGTGGTTTTCATGCAGCGGTTGTTCATCCGCGGGCTTACTGAAACGGAGAAATAACATGGCTGGAATCCACATTTCGGAAGTCTCGAAGATTTATAATGGCGGCGTAAAGGCGGTAAGCTCCGTCTCCATCGACATCGTCGACGGTGAGTTCATCGTCCTCGTCGGTCCTTCGGGCTGCGGCAAGTCCACGCTCTTGCGCATGGTTGCAGGGCTGGAAGCCATTTCCGCGGGCGAGGTGAAGATCGCCGGACGGGTCGTCAACCAGATCGAGCCGGCCGAGCGCGACATCGCCATGGTTTTCCAGAACTATGCGCTCTATCCGCACATGACGGTCTACAACAACCTCGCCTACGGCCTCAAAAACCGGGGCACGCCGAAGGCCGAGATCGACGCCCGTGTCGCCGAAGCTGCCCGCATGCTGGAGATCACCCAATATCTGGAACGCAAGCCGCGCGCCCTTTCCGGCGGTCAGCGTCAGCGTGTTGCCATGGGCCGCGCCATCGTCCGCAAGCCGGCCGCCTTCCTGTTCGACGAGCCGCTCTCCAACCTCGACGCCAAGCTGCGTGTTTCCATGCGCGGCGAGATCAAGCGCCTGCAGCGCCGCCTCGGCACCACGTCGATCTATGTGACCCACGACCAGCTCGAAGCCATGACGCTGGCCGATCGCCTCGTCGTTCTGAACGGCGGCCAGATCGAGCAGATCGGTGCGCCGCTGGAAGTCTACCACGCGCCGGCCTCCACCTTCGTCGCAAGCTTCATCGGCTCGCCGGCCATGAACCTCGTCAAGGGCGAGCTGCACGGCGACAAGCTGGCGATCGGCCCGGCGATGATCGGCCTCAACGGTTTCGCACCAACTTCGGGCGCCGTTACCGTCGGCGTCCGCGCCGAGGATCTGCGCATTGCGCGCGACGACGAAGAGGCTCTGCCGTTCCGTCTCGAATATACAGAGGAACTGGGTGCCCAGCGCCTGATTCACGGTCTGGTTGGCGACCAGCAGATCACCGCTGCCGTTTCGCCGGAGATCGCGCTGTCGCCGGACATGCGCGTTGCCGTCGATGCCAAGCGCCTGCACTTCTTCTCGATCGATACGGGTAAGCGCCTGCCGGGCAACGTTCCGGCGGAGGCCAAGCTTGCGCCGGTCGAGCCGGTTATCTGAGGGCCCAATCCGAAATTGAGGCCGATCGTTAAAATTCTAGCATCGGCCTGAAGAGTGGGCTTACTCTTTGCCACTAGCATCTCCCGGAATTGACAGCTTCCGGGGGAAAGATGAGTTGGCACGTCCTCGCCGCGACCGCAGCGGCAATTGCATTTCGGTACAAGTCCTACACGCCCGAGAAGCCGAAGGTGAAGCCGTTCATCGGCGCCTGCCCCCATTCTCTTGAAATGAAGCCGATGCCGATCGAGCCCACATGGGTGCTCGCCGGCGATCCCCAGGCGCGCGCCGGTTCCCATTCCACCGCCGAGGACGATTGCGCGACGACCGGGGTGTGGGAATGTACGGCGGGCGAGTTCCGCTGGTACTTCCATTGGGACGAAACAGTGGTGATCCTGGAAGGCGAAGTGCATGTGACTGCCGAGGACGGCACTGAGCGCGTTCTGCAGGCAGGCGATGTCGCCTATTTCAAGGGCCGGACCTGGGCCACCTGGCGGATCGACACATATCTGAAGAAGGTCGCCTTCATCCGCCGGCCTTTCCCGAAGCCGATCGCCATGCTTTTCCGCCTGCGCAACATGTTGCGGGCAAAGACGCAGGTCGGCATCTCCGCGTGATATCGGCCCGATTGCAGTTGCCTTTGGAGGCTCGCCATCCTACATCAGGCGGGCCAATCCTAGGGGGCTGAAGTCATGGCGAAAATCCGCAAGGTCGCGTTCCAGATGGACCATATTTCCGGCATCAGCATTGCCGGCGATTCTACTTTCGCCATGGCGCTCGAAGCGCAGGCGCGTGGCTTCGAGCTGTTTCACTACACCCCCGACCGCCTGACCATGCGTGACGGAAAGATCTTCGCTGCCGTCGAGCCGTTGCAGGTACGCGACGTCAAGGGCGAGCATTTCACGCTCGGAAAGAAGGAACGCGTCGACCTGTCGGCGATGGACGTCGTCCATCTCCGCCAGGATCCGCCCTTTGACATGGGCTATATCACCTCGACCCATCTGCTCGAGCGCATCCACCCGAAGACGCTTGTCGTCAACGACCCCGCCTGGGTGCGCAACTCTCCGGAGAAGATTTTCGTCACCGAATTCGCCGATCTGATGCCGGCAACGCTGATCAGCCGAGATCCGGGCGAAATCGCCCGCTTCCGGGAAGAGATGGGCGATATCATCCTGAAGCCGCTTTACGGCAATGGCGGTGCGGGTGTTTTCCATTCCGCCCGCGATGACCGCAATTTCACGTCGCTGCTCGAAATGTTCGGCCAGATGTATCGCGGCGAACCCTATATCGCCCAGGCCTATCTGCCGGCCGTGCGCAAGGGCGACAAGCGTATCCTTCTGGTGGACGGCGAGCCGGTCGGTGCGATCAACCGGGTTCCCGCCGAACACGACAGCCGTTCCAACATGCATGTCGGCGGCCGCGCCGAGGCGACCGAGATCACGCCGCGCGAGAAGGAAATCTGCGCCCGTATCGGACCCGCCCTGCGCGAGCGCGGCTTCATCTTCGTCGGCATCGATGTGATCGGCGACTACATGACCGAGATCAACGTCACATCTCCGACGGGCATCCGCGAAGTCAAGAAGTTCGGCGGCGCCGACGTCGCAGGCCTCCTCTGGGATGCGATCGAGGCAAAACGCGCCTGACGAAGACAAGGCGTTTCGGATACGGATCGCCTTTGTTCTCACGATACAACCGCACGCAACCCATATGCAGCGGATGCGTGAAATTGTTCGATCAATGTTCTTGTTTCATTCCTATTTCTATGCCAGATTGCAATTCCTGGCACGGAAAGCGTGTATCGCTGGCGTCCCGGACATGAAGTTAGGGGCGGGGTGGATATGGTTTCGCGCGTCAGTACAGTCGCATTCCAGGGCATAGAAGGCGTTCCGGTCGACGTGCAGGTCATGGTCGGGCCTGGAAAAATAAACATGCATATCGTCGGCCTGCCGGATAAGGCGGTGGCCGAGAGCCGCGAGCGGGTGCAGGCGGCATTGCACGCCTCGGGCCTTGCCATGCCGCCGAAGAAGATCACCGTCAATCTGGCGCCGGCCGACCTGCCGAAGGAAGGATCTCATTTCGACCTGCCGATCGCGCTGGCGCTGATGGCGGCGCTGGGCGCCGTTCCCGGAGATGCGCTTACCGGTTATGTGGTGCTTGGGGAACTGAACCTCGACGGCACGCTTGCGCCTGTGGCCGGCGCACTTCCGGCGGCGATCGCCGCCAACGCGCTGGGAAAGGGCCTGATCTGCCCGGCCGACAGCGGCGCGGAAGCCGCCTGGGCAGGGGCCGATATCGATATCGTCGCACCGCGTAGCCTGATCGCGCTCGCAAACCATTTCCGCGGCACCCAGGTCATCTCGCGTCCGCAGCCGGCAATCCGCGCCTTGCCTGCCAATTTGCCGGATCTCATCGACATCAAGGGCCAGGAAAGCGCCAAGCGGGCGCTGGAAGTCGCCGCCGCCGGTGGGCACAACCTTCTGATGGTCGGTCCTCCCGGCTCCGGAAAATCGATGCTCGCCGCCCGGCTGCCGTCCATCCTGCCGCCGCTTTCGGCTGCCGAACTGCTGGAAGTGTCGATGATCCACTCGATCGCAGGCCAGCTTTCCGGCGGCAAGCTTTCCGATCGCCGGCCTTACCGCACGCCGCACCATTCGGCCACCATGGCAGCACTGGTGGGCGGTGGCCTGCGCGCCAGGCCCGGGGAGGCATCGCTTGCCCATCACGGCGTGCTGTTCCTCGATGAATTCCCGGAATTCTCGCCGCAGGCTCTGGACGCGCTCCGCCAGCCGCTGGAGACCGGCGAATGTATTATCGCCCGCGCCAACCATCGGGTTTCCTATCCCGCCAGTATCCAGCTCGTTGCCGCCATGAACCCATGCCGCTGCGGCATGGCAGGCGAACCCGGCCATTCCTGCGCACGTGGGCCAAAATGCATGTCGGACTACCAGGGACGCATTTCGGGGCCGCTGATGGACCGGATCGATATCCGCATCGACGTGCCGGCGGTCTCGGCCGCCGATCTCATTCGCCCGATGCCGGCGGAAAGCAGCGCGGATGTCGCCAGGCGCGTGGCGGCTGCGCGTGACAGGCAGCGCGAGCGGTTCGAGCAGGCCGGTTATCCGCGCGTGCTCACCAATGCCCGCTGCTCGACGGCGCTGATCGAGAAGATCGCCGAACCCGATCCCGGTGGTCTCCAACTGCTCAGGGATGCGGCGGAAAAGCTCAAATTCTCGGCCCGCGGATACCACCGCATATTGAAAGTCGCCCGCACGCTCGCCGATCTCGACGGCAAGGACACGGTCGGCCGCATTCATCTCGCCGAGGCGATTTCCTATCGCATGGCCGGCGAACGGCTGGCGACCGCGGCGGCATGAAGCAGAAGGTTAGGGATGGGGTTGCGAAGGCCGGGAGGTGGCGATGAATTAGCTCTGCGGCCAGGGCAGGCGGTCACCGATGACCAAGCTCCACTTGGGCGGACCGCCGCTTAGGCAGACGCGGATAGCATACGCTTCCGTCGTTATCCTCAGGTCAAGCCCGAGGACGACGACCTGAAGAAGTGCAGCTAACCACCCAACCCCTCAAACAGCGCGGTCGAGAGATAACGTTCGGCGAAGGACGGGATGATGACGACGATGGTCTTGCCGGCATTTTCCTCGCGGCTGCCGACTTCGATAGCTGCCTGAAGCGCCGCACCGGAGGAGATGCCGACCGGAACGCCTTCGAGCCTGGCCACCAGTCGGGCCATCTCCATCGCCTCACCGCTGTTGACGGTGATGATCTCGTCATAGATGTGGGTGTCGAGGATCTTTGGCGCAAAACCTGCGCCGATGCCCTGGATCTTGTGCGGGCCTGGCTGGCCGCCGGAGAGTACGGGCGATTCCTCCGGCTCGACGGCAATGACCTTGAGCGCCGGGTTGCGCTCCTTCAGCACCTGGCCGGCGCCGGTGATCGTGCCGCCGGTGCCGATGCCGGAGACGAAGATGTCGATCTTGCCCTCGGTATCGTTCCAGATTTCCTCGGCTGTCGTCTTGCGATGGATTTCCGGATTGGCCGGGTTTTCGAACTGTTGCGGGATGATGGCGTCCGGAAGCGTCGCGGCGAGTTCTTCCGCCTTGGCGATCGCACCCTTCATGCCTTTCGGCCCTTCGGTCAGCACCAGTTCGGCCCCGAGCAGGGCCAGCATCTTGCGCCGCTCGATCGACATCGTTTCCGGCATGGTGAGGATCAGCTTGTAGCCCTTGGCGGCGGCGGCGAAGGCGAGCGCAATCCCGGTATTGCCGGACGTCGGCTCGACCAGCGTCGTCCTACCAGGGGCGATCTTGCCCTCGGCCTCCAGGCTTTCGATCATAGCCACGCCGATACGGTCCTTGACGGAAGCGATCGGGTTGAAGAACTCAAGCTTGGCCAAAAGATTGGCCTTCACGCCCTTTTCCTTGGCCAGCTTGTCGAGGCGCACGATCGGCGTGTCGCCGATGGTTTCGGTGATCGACGAATAGATTCGGCCGCGGCCCGGCTTTCTGGTCTCTGGCATGGTGCTCTCCCTGAGTTTGGAGAGAAGTTAGGGCGTGTTCCCGAGGAATACCAGCAAGGCAGAACCGGACGGAAAGAGAAATGGAAATTTTGTTCCCGGAAGGGGTGGGGAACGAAAACGCCTTTGCGTTCAGAGGCCAGTCGAGCCGAAGCCACCGGCGCCGCGGACAGTTGCAGAGGTTTCCGCAATCTCGGTTACCCGGACCCGGGTGACAGGCGCGATCACCATCTGCGCGATCCGCATGCCGCGGGTGATGACGAAATCCTCGTCACCGAGGTTGATGAGCAGCACCTTCACTTCGCCGCGATAGTCGCTGTCGATCGTGCCGGGCGTGTTGAGGCAGGTGATGCCGTTCTTGAAGGCAAGGCCGGAGCGCGGCCGGATCTGCGCCTCGAACCCTTCCGGGATTTCGAAGATGAAGCCGGTCGGCACCAGCACCCGTTTGCCGGGCGCGATCGTCAGCGGCATGCCGTCCTCGACGGCGGCACGCAGGTCCATGCCGGCGGCGCCAGCGGTTTCATAGGCCGGCAAGTCGAGGCCGGCGCCATGGGCGAGACGGATCAGGTTCAGCTTCGGCGAGGAGGGGGCGTGAATGTTCATCATGTCATTTGGCGACCCGGTGTCGCTCCGGTCAAACACGAATTGAAAGTTATCCACGGAGTCGTTAGATACGCGGCAACGTAAAGGATCTAGAAAAAATGCCCGAAACGATTGCCGAGGCGGTTTCCCGCCGCCGCACATTCGCAATTATTGCCCATCCGGACGCGGGCAAGACGACGTTGACCGAAAAACTGCTGCTGTTTGGCGGCGCTATCCAGCTCGCCGGCGAAGTCAAGGCGAAGAAGGACCGTATCCAGACGCGGTCCGACTGGATGAAGATCGAGCGCGAACGCGGCATCTCGGTCGTCACCTCGGTGATGACCTTCGAATATGACGGCAACGTCTTCAACATTCTCGATACGCCCGGCCACGAAGACTTCGCCGACGATACCTATCGCACGCTGACGGCGGTGGATGCCGCGGTCATGGTCATCGACGCGGCAAAAGGCATTGAGCCGCGGACGCTGAAGCTGTTCGAAGTGTGCCGCATGCGCGATATCCCGATCATCACCTTCATCAACAAGATGGACCGCGAAAGCCGCGATCCCTTCGAGATCCTGGATGAGGTCGAGGAGAAGCTGGCGCTCGATACCGCTCCGGTCACTTGGCCGATCGGCCGGTCCAAGACCTTCTGCGGATCCTACCATCTCGCAGACAATACGGTTCGCGGTTCGGATACCGATATCAAAGCGACCCCGGTCAACGGACCTCAGAGCGTTGCCGACCGCCTGCCGGAAAACGAACGGGCGGCCTTCGTCGAGGAGACCGAACTCGCGATCGAGGCTTGCCGGCCGTTCGACCGTCAGGCCTTCCTGGAGGGCCACATGACGCCGGTCTTCTTCGGCTCCGCATTACGCAATTACGGCGTGCGCGATCTGATTGACGCGCTTGGCGATTTCGCACCGCCTCCGCGCGATCAGGTAGCGGATGTCCGCACAGTGCATGCCACCGACGAGAAGATGACCGCCTTCGTTTTCAAGATCCAGGCGAACATGGATCCCAACCATCGCGACCGTATCGCGTTTGCGCGCATCTGCTCCGGCAAGCTGGAGCGCGGCATGAAGGCGCGGCTGGCGCGTACCGGCAAGCAATTGGGGCTCACGGCGCCGCAATTCTTCTTCGCTTCGCAGCGCCAGCTTGCCGACACCGCCTATGCGGGTGATGTGGTCGGCATCCCGAACCACGGCACACTGCGCATCGGCGATACGCTGACCGAAGGCGAGCAGCTCGTCTTCCAGGGCGTGCCGAACTTCTCGCCGGAAATCCTTCGCCGCGTGCGGCTGGAGGATGCCATGAAGGCGAAAAAGCTGAAGGAAGCCCTGCAGCAGATGGCGGAAGAGGGTGTCGTTCAGCTCTTCTCCCCGGAAGACGGCTCGCCGGCCATCGTCGGGGTCGTCGGCGCGCTGCAGCTCGACGTCCTGAAGGAACGGCTGCAGGGCGAATACGGCCTGCCGGTTTCTTTCGAGATGTCGCGCTTCTCGATCTGCCGCTGGATCTCGGCCGATCATCAGGCCGATCTCGACAAGTTCCTGACGGTGAAGCGCGGCGATATCGCCCGCGATCTCGATGGCGATCCGGTTTTCCTGGCGCAGGACAGCTTTTCGCTGCGCTACGAGTCGGAGCGTTATCCGGCGATCAAGATGGTCGCGATCAAGGAATATCAGGTCGCCAAGGCGGCCTGATACCATCCCTGTGTTTTAGCCGAACTTGACCGCTGTCGTATTGGACCCGCAGACCAGCACGCAGACGCGCTCATCGGGGTCGGGAACATATTTGCCGGACAGCAGCGCGGCGAAGGCGGCGGCACCGCCGGGTTCGGCAACGATGCGGGCGCCGGCCCAGAGTGCCTTCTGAGCCGCGAGGATTTCGTCGTCGGTCACCAGGACCGGCGGCTGGACATATTTCTGCGCGACAGGAAACATCAATTCGCCGACCTGCTTCGGCGCCAGCGAATCCGCCGCGATGCCGCCGGCCGGCGCATCGACCGGGTGACCGGCCTTGAAGGCTTCGTAAAGCGTCGGCGCGCCGTCCGATTCCACCGCGACGATCTTCACACGGCCGCGGAACCAGGAGGCGATGCCGCCGATCAACCCGCCGCCGCCGACGGCCACGAGCAGCGTCGTCATCTCCGGCAGGTCGTCCTCGATCTCCTTGCCGAGCGTGCCCTGGCCGAGCAGGGTTTCCACCTGGTCATAGGCATGGGCGGCGATTGCGCCGCTCGTCGCCACATAGGCCTGGCTTGCCGCCAGTGCATCGTTATAGCGGTCGCCGCCGACCACCAGTTCCGCGCCATAGGAGCGAATGAGATCGATCTTTGCCTGCGAGGCCACGCTCGGCACGAAAATATGCGCCGGAACGCCGAGCCGCATCGCCGCATAGGCGACGGCCGCCCCATGGTTGCCGCCGGACGCGGCAACGACGCCGGCAGCCGGGACATTGCGCGTCAAAAGGTTGGTAAAGGCGCCACGGGCCTTGAATGAGCCGGAATGCTGCAGCAGTTCGAGTTTCAGGTCGACCGGCAGCGGTGTCCCCCCGAAATCCCGCATATCGACGCGCATGACCGGCGTGTGGCGGATATGCGGGCGGATGAGCTTCTCGGTTTCCGCGATACGTTCTGGCGTGACTGTGTGTTCGATCGACATGATGGCCTCGTGGGATTGGAGCGGCCATGGGTATCCGCCAAATCACCGAAATGAAAGTCCCTTCAGGCGCCGATCCGTTCGCTGAGAAAATCGACGACGGCGCGCACCGCGGGAAGCTGCCCGCGCCGGTGCGGCATCAGGATCGTCGTGGTGATACTGCCGGCCGTCCAATCGGGCAACAGGCGGATCAGCCTGCCCTCGGCAAGCGCGCCGCGGCAGACGGAAGTCGGCAGGCAGGTCAGGCCAAGGCCTGCCATCGTTGCCTTCATGATCACCATCGGCTCGTCGGCGGAAAGCACGGATCTGGGTGTCACGGCGACTGCTTCGCCATCCTCGCAGGACAACTTCCAGACCATGTCCGTCGGGCCGGCGGTGACCGCCCTGTGCCCGGCGAGATCCTCCGGCCGAAAGGGTTCGCCATGGATGCGAACATAATCCGGTGAGGCGACGACGAAAAAGGAGTGGGTGGCAAGCTTCTTCTGCAGCAGCGTCGAATCCGGCAGCGGCGCCTGGTGGCTGCGTACTGCAATGTCGAAACCTTCCTGAACGATATCGACAAACCGGTCGCTGACATGCAGCGAAAGATGCAGTTTCGGATATCGTGCCGAAAGCTCGGCGAGATGATCGGCGAGCGTGAATTGCGCGGTCGGCACCGCAGCCGTCATCCGCACGATGCCGCTCGGCTCGCCGAGATGGGTACGCACGACGGTTTCCGCCATTTCCGCCTCGATCACAGACGCCTGCGCGTGCCGGAAGAAATCCCGGCCGAGATCGGTCAGCGAGAAGCTGCGGGATGTCCGTTGGATCAGCCGCACGCCAAGCCGGTCCTCGAGCTCCGCCACGCGTTTGCTGACGGTGGATTTCGGTACGCCGAGCCGGCGGCCTGCCGCGGAAAAGCCGCCGTGCTCCACCGCCTGCACGAAGAAATAGAGATCGTTGAGGTTGGGTAAAGTCATTCTCAGCTTCCATACCCATGGACTTAAAGGCGGAAAATTGATGTCTATCGCACCAGCGTCCACGAAATCATATTGCCGGTGCCTCAGAATTTCAATCCAAGGAGTGATGAAATGACACCGATCCTGTTTTATGGCGTGCCGGAAGGATGTTCCTTCGGCTCGATCGTGGCGCTTGAATGGACCGGCGCACCCTATCGGCTGTGCCGCGTCGAAATGCCGGCCGTGGTTTCGAGCGAGGCCTACAAGCCGGTAAATCCGATTGGCGAAACACCGTCGCTGATGCTGCCGGACGGCCGGGTAATGAGCGAGAGCATGGCGATCCTCATCCACATCGCCGCCCGCACGGTGGGGAAGGGCTGGGGCTTCGATCCGAAATCGGAGAAGTTCGACCGGCTGAACCAGATGCTGGCTTTTTTGAATACCGGGTTCTTCAACGCCTTCAGCCCGCTCTGGTACGCTGTCGAGCATGAGCTGGTGCCGCAGGCCAAGGAAGCTCTTCGCGCTTACGGTATCGCCAAGGTGGAGAAGGCGCATGCCCAGCTCGAAAAGCTGCTTGGCGGCCGAGACTGGCTGCTCGGCGACGAGAAGAGTTTTGCGGACGCCTATTTCGTCGGTATCGCTCGCTGGAACGATTTCCACCACGTCGTCGACCGGCGGCAGTATCCGGCGCTGAATGCGCTTTACGAACGCATGCAGCAGGACCCGGCGGTACGGTTCGCCTGGGCCATCGAGCACCAGGAGGAGGCGCAGACGAGTGGCCAGTTCCTCGGCCATGTGAGCCTCGATGAAGCGCTTGGATCTCTGAAGCAGGCAGCCTGATTGCCGATATCCATGTGCACAGCCCAGTCGTGGCGCTCCTTGTCGGTGCCACGACCCTGATCCCTGCGGGAAGTGATATTCGGAGGTTCTAAGGAATCTACGCCCCGGTGAGATCCTTGAGGAAGTCGTCGCACCAGCGGGTGACGTCGTGTTCGAGGAGATGCTCCATCATGCGGCCCCAGCGCTCCTTGCGCTCTTCGAGCGGCATGTTGATGCCGCGCGCAATCGCGTTCGCCGTGCCTTCGATATCATAAGGATTGACCAGCAGCGCACCGCGGAGTTCGCGCGCCGCACCCGCAAAACGCGACAGCACCAGAACGCCCGGGTTTTCCGGATCCTGTGCCGCGACATATTCCTTGGCGACCAGGTTCATGCCGTCGCGAAGCGGTGTGACGAGCCCGATCCTGGCGAGCCGGTATAGGCCTGCCAGAACGGGCCTGCCGATCGAGCGGTTGATATAGCGGATCGGCACCCAGTCGACCGTGCCGATGGCACCGTTCACGCGGCCTGCCTGTTCGGCCACCATGCGCTGCATCTGCTCGTATTCCGGCACTTCGGATCGGGATTTCGGGGTGATCTGCAGGTAGGTGACGCGGTTGTGATGGGCGGGGTTGGATTTGACGAAGTGCTCGAACGCATCGATCCGCTGGGTGATGCCCTTGGAGTAGTCCAGCCGATCGACGCCGATGATCAGGTCGCGGCCTTCGACGCTCTGCTTGGCCTTGCGCACCATGATATTGCTGGCCGCCTTCTTCGCGTATTCGGCAAATGCGGCAGTTTCGATACTGATCGAGTAGAAGCCACCTTTGAAGGTGCGCCCGTAGGAACTAAGCTTACCCCCTTCCAGCGCGTCACCGATGCCTTCGCGTATAAGCCCGCCGACGAAATTGGCGAGATCGTGGTCTGTCTGGAACCCGACCAGATCGTAATACGAAAGCCCCTTCATGATCTCCTCGTGCACCGGCATGGTGAAGAGCACGTCCGCCGGCGGCCAGGGAATGTGAAGAAAGAACCCGATCTTGTTCTTGAGGCCCATCTGGCGCAGTTCCGCGGCAAGCGGGATCAGGTGATAGTCGTGTATCCAGATGATGTCGTCTTCCTGGATGAGCGGCGCGAGCTTGTGGGCGAAGAAGCGGTTGACGCGGAAATACCCAGCCATTTCCTTGCGTCCATATTCCGCGAGATCCATCCTGTAATGACAGATCGGCCACAGCACACGGTTGGCAAACCCGTGGTAATATTCCTCGACATCCGTCTTGGTGAGATCGGTGAGCGCATAGGTGATGTTGCCGTGCTGCTGGATGTCGAGCGGCGCCGGCTCCTTCGCGCCGCTGGATTTACCGGACCATCCCATCCAGATGCCGCCGTGCTCCTCCAGAGCGGCCTGCAGCGCGACGGCCAGTCCGCCGGCTGGGGCATCGCCGCTTTTTTGCGGAAGGGAGACACGGTTCGAAACGACGACAAGTCGGCTCAAGATATTGTCCTTTCAACTCAGGCAGCGTTGGGCTTTACGCCGCTCGCAAGCGCTTTGATTGCCGCGCGCAGTGCAGCGGCCGAGGGGAGGGTGGATTTGGCTTCCGTGTCACCCGGTGTCTCAGTGATCCGGATGGAATGGCCGCCAAGTTCGTTGGCGGTGCGGAACATCGCCTCGTCGGTCACGTCGTCGCCGATCGCGATCGGCTTGCGGCCCTGGAAGGGCGGTTGATCGAGAAAGGCCTGCAAGGCGTGACCCTTGCTCGCCTGGGCAGGCCGGATTTCCATCACCATCTTGCCGTGCTGGAGCGTGAAGTCCGGACCTGCCATATCGAGGTAGCGCGGCATGGCCGCCTCGACCGCCTCGCGTCGCTCCGGCGCCTGGCGATAATGGGCGGCGACGGCCGCACCCTTGTCCTCCACCAGAACGCCCGGCCATTGGCCGGCTTCACGGATAAGAGCCGCCTTCAGATCCTCGAACGCGGCATCGATCTCGACACGGCTGATCGCCCCGGAGGGATCGCGGCGCTCCGAGCCGTGCAGGCCTGCTATCGGAAATTTGTACGGCGTGAAAAGCTGGTCGGCATAGGGAAGTGCCCTGCCTGTGACCAGTGCCAGCGCGCCGCCGAGCCTCATGGAAAGACGGTGCAGATTTTCGGGCAGTTCCGGCGGTACGACGATCCCGTCCGGGGTTTCGGCGAGGTCGATCAGCGTGCCGTCGATATCGAGAAACAGCGCCCATCGCTCCGGTTCGAGCATGAGCCTTGCGAGAATGGGATCCTCTGGAAGGAGCACTTCTGCTGTAGCTGGGCTCGACTGTTCTTTACGCGACATGTGCTTCTATCTAGGCCGCCAAATTCCAGCGGCAACCTCGAAAGATCACGCACTGTCGCAAAAAGTGATACCTGCTTTGGCGAAAACCTGGCATGAAGCCATCGAATTCATGTTTCATTAAGTCTTTGTCGCGACCCTGAAGTTCCTGGATTTCTGGCCGCGCACTGTCGGCAATGTCGGAGCAAAAAGACCCATGTGTCGTTGGGCAGCCTATCGCGGCGAACCTCTTTATCTCGAAGAACTCGTCTCCTCGCCGGCCCACTCCCTGATAGAGCAGTCTCATTGCGCCACCCGCGCCAAGACCGCGACGAATGGTGATGGTTTCGGCATTGCCTGGTATGGCGAACGGCCGGAACCCGGCCGTTACCGTGACATCCTGCCCGCCTGGTCCGATTGCAATCTGAAGAGCCTGGCGCGGCAGATCCGTTCGCCGCTTTTCCTTGCTCATGTGCGGGCGGCCACCCATGGCGCGACGCGGCGCGACAACTGCCATCCCTTCGTCCAGGGCCACTGGTCGTTCATGCATAACGGCCAGATCTCCGGCTTCGAGCGCATCCGCCGGCATATGGAGGGCATGCTCTCGGATGCGCTGTTCGATGCCCGCACCGGCACGACCGATTCCGAGCTTCTCTTCCTGCTCGCGTTGCAATTCGGCCTGGATACCGATCCGTTCCAGGCCATGGAAAAGGCGATTGCCACGGTCGAGGACCTGTCTATCGAAAAATCGGGAGAGGCATTGGTGCGCTTCACCGCCGCCTATTCCAACGGTCGGGAACTCTACGCCGTGCGTTACGCCACCGACCATAAGCCGCCGACGCTCTATGCGGCGCCAATGGGCGGCGAGACGGGTCATTGCCTCGTGTCCGAACCACTGAACGACGAGGCCGACACCTGGGTGGAAATCCCGGACGGCAGCGCCGTCGTCCTTGATGCCGATGGCATGCGGGTCTCGCTCTTCCGGCCGAATGCGCTGTCCGAGGCAGCCTGAAATCTATCCCAGCTTCGAGGCGATCAGTGCCGCAAGACGTTCCGCGACCTCGTCCTTGCCGAGGTCCGGCCACTCGTCGACGCCATTGGCGCTGATGATCTTCACCCGGTTGCGGGTGCCGCCCATGATGCCGGTCTCGGGTGAGACGTCGTTGGCGACGATCATGTCGGCGCCCTTGCGTTCCAGTTTCGCGCGTCCGTTCTTTTCGACATCCTGGGTCTCCGCGGCAAAGCCGACCACGACATTGGGCCGCTTCTCATGATGCCCCACGGTCTTGAGGATATCCGGGTTTTCCGTCAGCAACAGGGGAGGCGGAGCCTCGCCCGGCTGCTTCTTGATCTTCTGGCCGGCCGACGAGGCGACGCGCCAGTCGGCGACCGCCGCCACCATGACGGCGATATCGGCCGGAAGACGGGAAACCACTGCTTCCAGCATTTCCTCTGCCCGTTCCACATGCACGGTTTTCACGCCTGCCGGATCGGCAATCGTCACCGGTCCGGAGACGAGCGTCACATCCGCGCCGAGCTTCGCGAGTGCTGCCGCGATCGCATGGCCCTGGCGGCCGGAGGAGCGGTTGGCGATGTAACGCACCGGGTCGATCGGCTCGTGGGTCGGGCCGGATGTGACGATCACCTTTTTGCCGGCAAGCGGTTTCGGTGCGCCGTCCAGCAGTTTGACCGTCGCCGCGACGATTTCCAGCGGCTCGGCCATGCGGCCGGTGCCGGCTTCGTTGCTTTCGGCCATCTCGCCCGCCATCGGGCCGACGAAATGGATGCCGTCGGTCTTCAGCGTCTCGACATTGCGCCTGGTCGCCGGTGCGGCCCACATTTTCGGGTTCATGGCAGGCGCAATCAGGACCGGCCGGTCGGTGGCAAGCAGCACGGCGCTTGCGAGATCGTCGGCGAGACCATGCGCCATCTTGGCCATCAGGTCGGCGCTGGCAGGTGCTACGATGACGAGGTCGTTGTCGCGGGCAAGCCTGATATGTCCGACATCCTGTTCGTCCTCGCGGGAAAACAGATCGATATAGACATGGCTGGCAGAGAGGGCGCCAACCGCGAGCGGCGTGATGAATTCCTGTGCCGCCTTCGTCATCACTGGCCGGACGGAGGCGCCTCTCTCGCGGAGCCGGCGGATGAGATCGAGGCTCTTATAGGCCGCGATGCCGCCGGAGATGATCAGAAGGATGCGCTTGCCAGAAAGTTCCATGCCCGTACCCGATACCAGAATGGCCGGAAGCTAAGCCTTTGGCCGCCAAGTTGCAATTGTCTTCCGCATCGCTGGGGCCGCGGAACAGTTGCAGCCGATGGGAGTTCGGCGGCAAAGGGAGAACCGTCATGAAAAAGAAGATCGTTCCGAAGAAGATCGCCGGATTCAAGGTGCCGAAATCCGTGCGCAAGTCGTCCCTGCTGCGCAATATGCTGGCGAGCCGCGCCGGCCGGCAGATGCTGGCGAGGGCGCTCGTTGCCGGCGCCGGTGCAGCGGCCGCGGTGCTGACCGATGAGCGTGCCGACATCCGCAGGTCCAGCAACACGGAAGGCCGCAAACGCGCGCTTGCCGCGGGCGTGGCCGGCGAGGCGATCGAGAGCGCGACCGCCGCGGCCACCGACATCGTCGCCGGCGCGACGCGCCCTCTCTTCGAGGCAAGCGCGAAGGCGAAGCAGGGTCGCATTTTCCGGGAGCCTGTCACGCACTGACAGGAAGGCGGTTCGAGCATCTTGCACTAAATTCTGGAGTGAGTTACTCCTGTTTTCGGCCGGATGCGGCCAGCCGCCCGCGGCGCCCAGAGCGCCAAGGTGAACGCATCCACCGCCTCTCATCCTTCGCCAATCCGGCCAGCGATGACGAACGGATCAGCAATGCGGGCGCTGATTGATGGGGGGACCTGACCGGTCTTTGTTCGTCTGTTGAAAGGATGATGAGATGCGCGATTTCCGCGATGCAAAACTGATGGCGAAAAGCCTGCGCGAGGCGCTTGCCGAACGTAAGGTAGAGCTGACCCATAGCCAGGCCCTGGAACTGGTTGCGACCCAGTTCGGCTATGACAACTGGAACATTCTTGCCGCAAAGATCGACGCGTCGGAGCCGCAGCAAAGGAAGCCGGATGCGGTGTCGATCCAGCCGGCCATTCCGATCTTCCGGATATTTTCGATCGACAAGGCGATGGAATTCTACCGCGATTTCCTGGGCTTCACCGTGGACTGGGAATACCGCTTCGGCGAAAACTTCCCGCTCTATTGCCAAGTCTCGCGAAGCGGCATGCTGATACACCTCTCCGAACATGCGGGCGATGCCTCGCCCGGTGCGCGGGTCTTTGTGCCGATGACGGGCGTGCGCGCCTTCCAGCAGGAGCTGATCGGCAGGAACTACCCCTATATGAGGCCAGGGCTCGAACAGGCGGATTGGGGTCTGGAAGTGACGGTCATCGACCCGTTCAGCAACCGCATCACGTTCTGCGAGCGGGAGATCAAGCCGCAGGCCTGATCGGAAGCCGGATCAGCCAAGACCCGGCATATTGAGCGCAATTGGGTGGTCGGCCGGTGGACGACGCACGCGTCTTTCTGCTCGCGGCGTTCACGGGCCGGCGGGACGCTAGATCTTCTTCCTGGCCGTCGCGAGCGGCTCGGTTGTCAGCTTGAAATCCGTCATTTCCTTCGGCGTCAGATAATAGAGCCGGTCGGGCGGCGTTTCGAGTGCATGGATCCAGAGCCCCGCGCCGATGCCCATCTGGTCTAGATGCCGGGCGACCCGCGCGGTTGTCGCCTGCGCGGCGGACATCGCCTGTTCCGCCGAAGGCCGGTCCTTGCTTCCGTTGAACACCTGGTGGACGCCGATCACGGCATCCTTCTCGGCCGAACGTCCGACACCGCCGGCAAATACGATCGGGCAGGAAGAGGCGCAGAGCGCCTTCGAGGCCACCTTCGCGTCGAGCTTCCGGTCGCGGATCAGCTTCGACATGGCGAGAGCATCGTCCACCGAGCCGCCGGGGGAGTTGAGCGTCACGGTCTTTACATATTCCCCGCGCGTTTCGATCTCCTTGGAGAAGCGGGCGGCAGCGCCTGGATCGATCGTACCTTCGGCGAGCAGCACGCCGCCCGTCGTTAGCTCGAAGGTCATCGGCTTTCGCAGCACTTCCTTCGGGCTGGCGGGCTGCACCGGCGGCGCCGCAGGTACGCCTTCGGTCAAGGCCGGCGGCAACACGGGCTGGCCCTCATGCATCGGATCGAAGCCGGGCAAGGCGGCGTTCATCGTCGTCATGTCGCGAATATCGACGACCAGGAAAACCACCGCGGCCGAGAGAAGCACATAGAAGGCGCCGCGCATCAGCGCGCCTTCGTCGAGCTTCCTGATCGCCTCACCGATCCTCATGCGAACGGTCCCGGCTGCGTGACTTGAGATCGATCGCGGTGATGTTGTTCGGCTCGAGTTCAGACGCTGGTTCCGGCCTTGGCGCCGATGTCTTGTCCTCGGCTTCCGCCTTGGCGATCGTCTGTTCGACGTTCACTCTGCTCGCAGTAACCGCACGTTGAACTTCGAGCGCTCTGAGAAGCTCGGCCGCCGTGATCCGTTCGGCGAAGGGCAGGTTTTCCTCCTGGCGGCGGATCGCGCCATGGACAGTGGCGAGAATGAACACCATCACGCCGGGCAGAAGGTCGATGGAAATGGCGCCGGCCCAGGCGGGAATGAAGTCCTGCGCATAGTGCAGTACGGCCTCGGCGGACGAGAGCGGCACGAAACGACGCTCCTGAACCCCTGGACGGGCAAGGATCTCGTCGGCGGCCTTGGCGAGCGCCTTGGATTGCGCCGAAACCGAGGTGCGGACGGTGTCCATGACCTGGTTCTGGCGGTTGACGAGATCGGCCGCACCGCCATCCGGGACCGGCGCTATGAACCCAAGCGACAGGTCGTCCGCCGCGCGGCGGATCGACGGCGCGATCGAGGTCTGGGCGAGCGAGGTGATGACACCCGTCAGCGCTACGGCTTCGGTGGAAAACTGGTCGGCACGCGGCTCGATCGTGCCCGGCGCGGAAACCAGCGAACGCATCGTCTCGAGCCGTTTCTGGCCCTGGGTGAAGAGGTCGTCCACCTGCTCTCGCGAGGCGTTGATATTGGCCTGCAGCGACTTCATCTGCGCCGACATCTGGCTGAGAAGTTGCACCACGCTGCCCGAACCGGTCGTGCCGGTGAGCGAGCCGGATTGCCGCTCGACGCCTGCAAGCTGGGAGAAACGTTCGGATGCGCGCTGGATATCCGGCAGCAGGCTTTGCGCCGCGAGTGCATTCTGGTGGGCACGGTCGAGATCGGCGGTGTAGTCCTCGACCGTTTCGGAAAGATGCTGCTCCACGGCTGCAGAGCCGGCAAGTGCCGCCGCGTTCAGCCAGCTCGACATGGCAAGGATCATCGCAGCGCCGATCGCCATGACGCCGAGCATGGCTGACCGCCCGGCACGGGTCGTCACATGCGGATAGAACCGGGCCATATAGGACCAGAAGGCATAGATACCGACCGAGACCGAGGCGGAGTAAATGACCGCCGCGAAGAACACGGCCGTCGGCGACCCGTCGAGAATGCTGCGCGCACCGAGATAGGTGTAGACGCCCGATGCCAGTGCCAGCACGGCGAGCGCGAAACGGGTCATCGTCTCGACGGCCGCGACACCGTCATGCAAGCGTTGAGTCGCGCCTAGCGCCATGAACTGTCTCCGGAAAGCCAAGTCCCCAAAGGAATGTATTCCTTAACAGAGAATGAAGAACTCGGCGGAATAAAGGCCGCCATAGAGCGGCAATAGGGCGGAAGCCCCTGTGGTACAGGGGAATTTCACCATCAGTAAGCCATACACCGGGTGTGTGGGATCAGCTCAGAGTAAAGGCGAGATACAGCAGAGATAGCGCGATGATCCAGAGTGCGACACGGCCCGAACGGTTGTGGCGTGCTTCCGACTTGCCGATCGCGTCCGCGGTCTCGGGATCGAAGCGCAGGCCGTGCTCGCTCATATGCACAAGTTCCTGGTGTAGTTTTTCCGTCTTGGCTGCGATCTCCGGCAACGCCTCGGCGAGCTTGACGGCGGCTTTGACGCCGTCGCGCAGATCCGAGACGATCCGTTTCGGTCCGAGATTGTCGCGGATCCACTGACCAACGACCGGCTCCGACGCCTTCCACATGTTGAAGCGCGGATCGAGCATGCGCGACACGCCTTCGACCACGACCATGGTTTTCTGCAGCAGGATCAGTTCGGTGCGGGTCTGCATCTCGAACAGGTCGGTGACCTCGAAAAGCAACGCCAGAAGCCGTGCCATGGAGATCGTTTCAGCCGGCTGGCCATGGATCGGCTCGCCGATCGCCCGGATCGCCTGGGCAAAGCTCGCCACGTCGTGATGGGAAGGTACGTAACCGGCCTCGAAATGCACTTCCGCCACGCGCAGATAGTCGCGGGTGATGAAACCGTAGAGGATTTCGGCGAGGAAGCGGCGCTCCTTCTTGCCGAGCCGGCCGACGATGCCCATGTCGACCGCGACGATCGTGCCGGCGGAATCGACGAACAGATTGCCGGGATGCATGTCCGCATGGAAGAAGCCGTCCCGCAGCGTGTGGCGCAGGAAGGACTGGATCAGTACCTCGGCGAGCTTTTCGAGGTTATGCCCGGCGGCGCGAAGACCTGCGACATCCGACATCTTGACGCCGTCGATCCACTCCATGGTGATCACGTCGCGGCCGGTGCGTTCCCAGTCGACCAGCGGCACCCGGAACCCGGGGTCCTCCTTGGTATTCTCGGCGATCTCGGAAAGCGCCGCGGCCTCCAGGCGCAGGTCCATTTCCACCTTGGTGGTCTGTTCGAGCGTCCGCGTCACCTCGACGGGCCTTAAGCGGCGGCTGGAGCGCATGAAGCGCTCCTGCATGCGCGACAGGAGGTACATGCTCTCGATGTCATGGGCGAAGCGCTGGCGCACGCCCGGGCGCACCACCTTGATGGCCACTTTCCTGTCATTGACGACGCCGGGATGGACCTGGGCGATCGAGGCGGCCGCGATCGGCTCGTCGAAGGAGGAGTAGAGATCGCCGATCGTTCGGCCGAGCGACGCCTCGACCGCCGCTTTCGCAATCTCGGTCGGGAAGAAGGCCATCCGGTCCTGCAGCATGGCAAGATCGACGGCCCAATCGACGCCGACCACATCTGGGCGGGTCGCCAGGAACTGGCCGATCTTGACATAGGAAGGCCCCAGTCGGTCGACGGCACGGGTCAGCCGCTCGCTGCGCGCCTGCGTCTTGGAGCGAAACCGCGCCAAGGGCTCGACCAGTGCCTTGATGAGGCCGACGGAAGGCGGCATGTCCTGGGTCGGCAGCGCCGATACCACGCCCTCGCGCACAAGAACCCAGCCGACGCGGACAAGCCGGAAATAAGCGCCAATCGTGCTCATGCTTTCAGAGCTTCCAGCCGGAATGCAGCGCCGCGATGCCGCCGGTGTAATTGGTGTAGGTGACGCGCGAAAAACCCGCATTGCGGATCATCGCCGCGAAATTCTCCTGGTTCGGGAATTTTCGGATCGATTCCACCAGATATTGGTAGGGCTCGGCTTCGCCGGTGATCATCTTGCCGAAGCGGGGGATCGCCTTGAACGACCATTCCTCGTAGAAGCGCTCGAGAAGCGGAATCTCGACTTCGGAAAATTCCAGCACCAGCAGCCGTCCGCCGCGCTTCAGCACGCGATAGGCCTCCTTCAGCGCCACGTCGATATGCGGCACGTTGCGGATGCCGAAAGCGATCGTATAGGCATCGAAGGAATTGGCCTCGAAGGGCAGGGATTCTGCATTGGCCTCGACGAAGGCGAGGTTTTCGGAAAGACGTTTCTTCTCGGCCCGCTCGGCCCCGACTGCCAGCATCGAGCCATTGATGTCGAGCACGGTCACATGCGCCTTGCGGTCGGAAGCCTCGACGATCCGGAAGGCGATATCGCCCGTGCCGCCGGCCACATCCAGGGTTTTGTAGCCGACGTCCTTTCTCGGACTGAGCGAGGCGATCAGCGCGTCCTTCCAGACGCGGTGCATGCCGGCCGACATCACGTCGTTCATCACGTCGTAGCGTTTGGCGACCTTGTGGAAGACGTCGTTGACGAGGCCCTGCTTCTCGCCGTCCGCGACCTTGCGGAAGCCATAGGACGTTTCCATCCCGCCGTCGGCGCTGGTACGAGCTTCAGTCATCGGTGAACTCCTAACGTCTCTCTTCTCGTCGGCGACCATAGCGAAATCGCTCATCCCACGCTATCTGTGGCACGTCTCATTACGTGGGTGCGACATCCGGTCCGGTCTATAGACCAGGCGCGATGTTGTTGAAACAGGAAGTTAGTCAATCATGCCCGAATTGCCAGAGGTGGAAACCGTCCGGCGCGGTCTCGCCCCGGCAATGGAAGGCGCGGTGATCGCCAGGCTGGAACTCAACCGTCCGGACCTGCGCCTTCCGCTGCCGGAGAATTTCGCCCAGGCGGTCAACGAGCGCCGCATCGTCTCGCTTGGCCGGCGCGCCAAATATCTGCTGATCGATCTGGAGGACGACCTCACCGTGATCAGCCATCTCGGCATGTCGGGATCGTTTCGGATCGAGAACGAAGCGCTCGGCGAGTTCCACCATCCGCGTTCGAAGGATCTGAAGCACGATCATGTCGTCTTCCATCTGAGACAGAGGCAAGGCCTGCTGCGCGTCATCTACAATGACCCGCGCCGTTTCGGCTTCATGCAGTTGTGGAAGCGCAGCGAACTCGACCTCTATCCGGCTTTCACCGAGCTCGGACCGGAGCCGACCGGCAATGCGCTCGATGCCGATTACCTGGCGGGCAGGTTGGCGGGCAAGAGCCAGCCGCTCAAGGGCGCGCTACTCGATCAGACGGTGATAGCAGGCCTCGGCAATATCTATGTCTGCGAGGCGCTGTGGCGTGCGCATCTTTCTCCGAAGCGCGCGGCCGGCAGTGTCGTGACCAAGACCGGAAGGCCGAACAAGGAACTGGTCCTCCTCAACCAGTCGATCCGTGACGTCATTGCCGATGCGATCGCCGCCGGCGGCTCGTCGCTCCGGGACCATATCCAGACGGATGGCTCGCTCGGTTATTTCCAGCACTCCTTCTCCGTCTACGACCGGGAAGACGAAGCTTGCCGCACGCCGGGCTGCAGCGGTACCGTCGCGCGCATCACCCAGGCGGGCCGCTCCACCTTCTTTTGCCCCGTCTGCCAGAAGTAACTGCTGCCAGAAGCCCAGGGCAGAAGAGGAGACATCGGATGAGCTACGAAACCCTGCTGACCGAAACCCGGGGCGCCGTCGCGCTCATCACCCTCAATCGCCCGAAGGCGCTGAATGCGCTCAACTCGACCGTGATGGCCGAGCTGACTGAAGCGCTTGCCGCATTCGGCAAGGACGAGGCGATCGGTGCGATCGTGCTGACCGGTTCCGAAAAAGCCTTTGCCGCCGGCGCCGATATCAAGGAAATGCAGGGCATCGATTTTGTCGAAGCCTATGTCAACGACTTCATCTCGGGCTGGGAGGCGATTGCCGCCACCCGCAAGCCGATGATCGCCGCCGTCTCCGGCTTCGCGCTCGGCGGCGGCTGCGAACTCGCCATGATGTGCGATTTCATCATCGCCTCGGAAACCGCGAAGTTCGGCCAGCCGGAGATCACCCTCGGCGTCATTCCCGGCATGGGCGGCTCGCAGCGGCTGACCCGCGCGGTCGGCAAGGCGAAGGCGATGGACATGGTGATGACCGGGCGGATGATGGATGTCGCGGAAGCCGAGCGGGCAGGGCTCGTGTCGCGGATCGTTTCGCCGGAGCGTCTGATCGACGAGGCGGTCGAGGCGGCAGCGAAGATCGCCTCTTTCCCGCGCGCCGCAGTGCTGATGGCCAAGGAGGCTGTCAGCCGTTCCTTCGAGACGACGCTTGCCGAAGGCCTGCGCTTCGAACGGCGGCTTTTCCATTCGCTGTTTGCGACCGCCGACCAGAAGGAAGGCATGACCGCCTTCGTGGAAAAGCGCAAGCCGCAGTTCTCCAACCGCTAAATCGCGCAAAAGCGGATGGTCATCCGCCAAAATGCGCGTTGACTGGGGCGGGTATTCCGGTTATATGCCCGCCCACAGTTGGGAAAGCCTGATCATGGCTTCCTCTATTGCTCCCGAATTGCTGGATTGATGGTCGCAAGGACCGGCGCGGCAACGGCGGAGTTTGGTTCGAATTCGTAGAGAGGCATGAAATGGCCAATACAACTTCGGCGAAAAAAGCGACCCGCAAGATCGCTCGCCGTACCGCAGTCAACAAGTCCCGCCGCTCGCGCGTTCGCGGCTTCATCCGTAAGGTCGAGGAAGCCATCGCTTCCGGCGACATGACCGTTGCTGCAGAAGCCCTCAAGGCTGCCCAGCCGGAGATCCAGCGTGCCGCTACCAAGGGCGTGCTTCACAGCAATACGGCATCCCGCAAGGTGTCCCGTCTTGCTGCACGTGTGAAGGCCCTTTCGGCCTGATTATTTCACAAACTGTATCATAATGAAGCCTGGTCCTCTTGACCGGGCTTTTTGTGATTCTCTCAGGCCCCCTTATATTTATCCGGCTCATTAACAATTTCGTGTCATCGGCGTGACAGAAAATAGTTATTTTAATCAGTGGGTTACGGGAGGTCTATGAGTCTGTGGGTGACTTTGGTGATGGCTAAAAGCCCTCAGATGGAGTCAAGCAGATTTTTATTTTTTCTGTGAACGATCGTTCAGAATGTATGTCATTTTTGAATCCCATTGATTCAACAGCGATTCTCCATGAATGCCTCTGTGACATTCAAATCACGCTCGCGGAGTCAACGCCCGCCTCTTAATTTTGCGTAAAATTCATCATTGATCTTGGCATTTGATCCTGCCTAAATGGCCTTCAGCAAGGGGCGCGGGGATTACTTCAGAGGGCTGCCGGGCACCGTCACGTGTTGGACGGCAGGCAGACTTTTACCCTTTGCAACGGGATAAATTCTCCCGTTTTCCTGATAACCATCGGTTGCGATCCGGAAATTGGCATTTCCGGAAACGATCGGTTTTTGTCAACGCGATCCGGTCCCAGTGTCCGGGTGAAGGAGGTGGAAGAGGTTCGGACGACTCACGATGAGGATGAGGGCGTTCGTATATGTGGGGTGGCTCCCGCAAGCGCAGACCGTTCACGAGGCGGGCTGGGCGTAACTTTCGATCGGCTGCGAGGACGAGAGAAGGTTTTGAAACAAAAGGGGACGGGCGGCGACGGTTCTCAATGATTGGGAATGGTTTGCTATGCCTTGAAACGAAGTTTGTTCTGGCGGCGTTAACGAGAACCGCCAGGCTACGCGATTTGGAAGGCGGCGAATTATGCATATGAATACTATATCAGCCCGTGCAGGTAATGGGGACCAAGCGCGGCAGGCATTTGATTCAAGTTGCTCCCAGGCGGCAGGGGAAACGACGGAAATGAAGCATAATGCTCTTTTTGAGCGGTTTAGTGCACGTCTGAAGGCACAGGTCGGTCAGGATGTTTATGCAAGCTGGTTCGGGCGTTTGAAGCTGCATTCCGTCTCGAAGAGCGTTGTTCGGCTTACGGTACCCACCACTTTTCTGAAGTCCTGGATCAACAATCGTTACCTCGATCTCATCACCACCATATTCCAGGCGGAAGACGCCGAGATCCTGAAGGTGGAAATCCTGGTGCGTAGCGCAAGTCGCAGCACCAAGGCGCCCGTGGCAGGTGAAGAGCGCAGTCTGGCGCCGGAACCCGCTGTTGTTGCCTCGTTTCCGCGTTCTCAGGGCCCTCGCGAGATTGGCAAGATCGCCGCTTTCCCGTCGCCGTCAGCTGCGCCGGCGCGCTCCACCCAGGCCCCGGGACCGCTGTTCGGCTCCCCGCTCGACAGCCGATTTACCTTCGACACTTTCGTGGAAGGCCCGTCGAACCGGGTAGCGCTTGCCGCGGCCAAGACCATCGCTGAAGCCGGCGCCAGCGCGGTGCGTTTCAATCCGCTCTTTATTCATTCGGGCGTTGGCCTCGGCAAGACGCACCTTCTGCAGGCGATCGCCAATGCGGCCGTCGGCAGCGAGCGCATGCCGCGGGTCGTCTATCTGACGGCCGAATATTTCATGTGGCGCTTTGCGACCGCGATCCGCGACAACGACGCGCTGACGCTCAAGGACTCGCTGCGCAATATCGATCTGCTGATCATCGACGACATGCAGTTCCTGCAGGGCAAGATGATCCAGAACGAGTTCTGCCATCTCCTGAACATGCTGCTCGACAGCGCCAAGCAGGTGGTGGTTGCCGCCGATCGTGCGCCTTGGGAGCTGGAATCGCTCGATCCTCGCGTCCGCTCTCGCCTGCAGGGTGGGGTGGCGATCGAAGTCGAGGCGCCGGACTATGAAATGCGTCTCGAGATGATCAAGGGCCGCCTGGCGACTGCCCGTCAGGACGACCCGTCGCTCGATATCCCGGCGGAAATCCTGAGTCATGTGGCTCGGAATGTGACCGCCAGCGGTCGCGAACTGGAAGGCGCGTTCAACCAGCTTCTGTTCCGCCGCTCCTTCGAACCTTCGCTCTCGATCGAGCGTGTCGATGAGCTGCTCGCTCATCTGGTTGGCGCAGGCGAAGCCAAGCGCGTCCGTATCGAGGATATCCAGCGCATCGTGGCGCGTCATTATAATGTATCGCGCCAGGAACTGGTCTCGAACCGGCGCACCCGGGTCATCGTCAAGCCGCGCCAGATCGCCATGTATCTGTCGAAGACGCTGACGCCGCGCTCCTTCCCGGAAATCGGTCGCCGTTTCGGCGGCAGGGATCACACGACCGTCCTTCATGCTGTCCGCAAGATCGAGGAACTGATTTCGGGTGACACGAAGCTCAGCCACGAGGTAGAACTGCTGAAACGGCTGATCAACGAAAACAACGCTTAAGATCCATGTTTCTGCTATCCGTTGCAACGATCTGGGCCGTGGCGTGCATAACGCCAGGGCCCAATACGCTTCTGGTCATGCGTTATGCGCTGACCGCTCCGCGGCGCGTGCCGATCATGGCGGCGATGGGGACAATCACCGGCACGCTCTGCTGGGGTTTTGCGGGCTGGCTGGGGATCAATGTCCTGTTTCAGGCGGCTCCCTTTGCCTATGTGGCGCTCAAGATCGTCGGCGGGCTGTATCTCGTCTGGCTTGGATTGAAGATATTCCTGGATGCACGAAAGTCGCGCCGGTCGGCTGATATCGTGGCGGCTCGTATCGAGGTGCCGCTCAAGACCGCCTACCGGATGGGGCTGGCGACCAATCTTGCCAATCCGAAATCGGCGCTCTTCGTTGCCAGTCTTTTCGCCGCGACCATGCCGGCCGGCACGCCCTTCCTGTATGGCCTGGCGGCGATTGCCGTCATGGTCGCCGTCTCGACGGTCTATTATACCTTCCTGGTGGCGCTGATCACCCACCGAACGGTGGCGGCCGCCTATATCAAGGCCAAGAAGAAGATCGATCTCGGCGTCGGCATGGTCTTCGTCGGCTTTGGCACCAAGCTGCTGATGTCCCAGCGCTGAGGATCATGAATGGCTGTCGAAAAGGATCCGATTGCCAGTTTCTACAGCGAAAACGCGGTGACCTACGCGGCGAGTTCCGCGCCGAGCATGCGCCACCTCGATGGTTTCCTATCAAAACTTGCGCCGGGCGCCGCCATCCTCGAACTCGGCTGCGGCAGTGGGCGGGATAGTGCGGTGATGATCGCGCGCGGCTTCGATGTTTCACCGACCGATGGCACACCCGAAATGGCGGAGGAGGCCTCGAAACATCTGGGCAGGCCGGTCGGCGTGCTGCGTTTCGGGGATGTCGAGGCCGTCTCGGCTTTTGACGGCGTTTGGGCCAATGCATGCCTGCTGCATGCGCCGCGGGCGGAGCTTGGCGGAATTCTCGGCCGTATCCACAGGGCCTTACGACCGGGCGGTATCTTCTACGCGAGCTTCAAGGCCGGAGAAGCCGAGGGCCATGACGGATTTGGGCGTTATTTCAACTATCCGTCCAAGGCCTGGCTAGGAGCCGCTTACGAGGTGTTTGCCTGGACTTCCATCGATATCGATGAGGAGCAAGGCAGCGGCTACGACGGAAAGCCGACCGACTGGCTGCACGTTCTGGCGGTAAAAGCCTGAACGTCGGATTTCAGCAGGCCAGATCGGCAACCACCGCGTCGAGTATCAGCATGCCGGACGGCGTGCAGCGCAGCCGCGAATTGCCGAGGCGCTCGATGAAGCCGTGTTCCAGCAGGCGCTCCTCGCGGATCGGGTCCGGGTCCCGGCCGGAAAGCTGCTGCCAGCGGGCGAGATCGACGCCTTCCCGCAGGCGCAGACCCATCAGCAGCAATTCGTCGGCCTGTTCCTCGTAGCCGAGGATTTCCTCGTCCAGCATGCCGTGGCCGATGCGTTCCACCTGTTCCAGCCAGGTTTCCGGACGCCGCTCGGTGGAAGTCGCGATCTTGTTTCGGCCGCGCATCAGGCGGCCGTGAGCACCCGGGCCTATGCCGGCATAATCGCCATACCGCCAATAGGTCAGGTTGTGGCGGCTTTCAGCACCGGGGCGCGCGTGATTGGAGACCTCGTAGGCCGGCATGCCGAAGCGCTCGGTAATCTCCTGGGTCGCCTCGTAGAGTGCTGCTGACTGATCATCATCCGGCACGATCAGCTTGCCGGCCTTGTGCAGGCCATAGAAGGGCGTGCCTTCCTCGATGGTGAGTTGGTAGAGGGATAAATGGTCGACGGCGTAGGAAATCGCTTCCTTCAGCTCCGCCTCCCAGGCCTCGACCGTCTGTTTAGGGCGGGCGTAGATGAGATCGAAGGACATGCGCGGAAAGATATCCCGCGCCAGCCTGATCGCCTTCAGGGCATCGGCGACGTCATGCAGCCGACCGAGGAATTTGAGGTCCGGATCGTTGAGTGCCTGCACGCCGAGCGAAACGCGGTTGACGCCGGCGGCACGATAGCCGCGGAAGCGGGTCGCTTCGACGCTCGAAGGGTTGGCCTCCATGGTGATCTCGATACCATCGGGCACGTGCCAGTGTTTGGCGATGCCGTCGAGGATCGCCGAGACTGTCGCCGGGTCCATCAGCGACGGCGTGCCTCCGCCGAGGAAGATGCTGGTCACGGTCTTCGGCCCGCTCATGCGTCGCATCACCTCCATCTCCTTCAGGAAGGCGGCAGTGAAGCGCGGCTGGTCCACCGGCTGGTGGCGCACATGGCTGTTGAAGTCGCAATAAGGGCACTTGGCCGCGCAGAACGGCCAATGCACATAGACGCCGAAGCCCGGTTCGCCGGTATCCGGCAGAAGGGTATTGGACAGAAGGGGGGCGGCAGAATTCAAAGCGCCTCAAGCCTCCAGGCAGGTTTCGACGAAACGCTTGAAGGCACGGGCGCGGTGCGAAAGCGCTTCCGGCTCGCCGGGTTTCCAGCCGTGTTTCTGATCACTACTCATTTCACCGAATGTAATATCATAGCCTTGCGGTTGGAAGACCGGGTCATAACCAAAACCCTGGGTGCCGCGCGGCGGCCACACCACCGTGCCTTCCACCTCGCCACGGAACATTTCCGTGTGCCCATCCGGCCAGGCGAGACAAAGTACGCTCACAAAGCGGCAGCTGCGCTGCTCCGGCCTTGTCGCGCCGCGCTCCTCCAGCGCCGTCTCGATCTTCTCCATCGCCATCTGAAAGTCCCGGCTGCCGTCCGCGCGTTCCGCCCAGTTGGCGGTATAGACGCCGGGGGCGCCATCGAGCGCGTCGATGACGATGCCGGAATCATCCGATAAAGCCGGCAGTCCTGAGGCTTTGGCGGAGGCGATCGCCTTGATCGCTGCATTTTCTTCGAATGTCGTGCCCGTTTCGTCGGGCTCTACGAATTTCAGTTCGGCGGCGGATTTCGCCGAAAAGCCGAAGGGACCGATCAGTTCTGCAATCTCGCGGATTTTTCCGGCATTGTGGCTGGCCACGACGATCGTCTTGGTATCGAGCTTGCGCATTACAATTCCTGTTCGATATTCCAGAGCCTTGGCTCTGCACATTCCAGGCTGTTGCCGGCCGGATCGCGGAAATAGATTGAGCGGGCACCGTTCGGCCAGCGGAAATCGCTTTCGATGGCAATACCCGCCTTGTTGAGCTTTTCCCTGATCCTGTCAATCGCCTCGCCCGTCATGCGAAAGCAGATATGCCCAGGTCCCGTCGCGCCATGTGGCGGTACTGGCAGCGCATCGGCCGGAGGCGGCTTGATCGTCTCGGCCGGGTTGAAGATCAGCAGGATGCCCGGCCCGCAGCGGAAGAATACATGCCTGCTGCCGGCTCGCAGCACTTTTTCAAGGCCGAGAATGCCGCCGTAAAAGGCTTCGGCGGCATCGAGATCATCGGCGTAAAGCGCGGTTTCGAGAATGCCTTCGATCAAACAGCACCTCTTTTCTGCGAGTTTCAGGCAATCGCCTGCTTCTGCATCGCCACCAGTTGCTGGGTGCCGTCCTGAGCCAGTGCCAAGAGGTTCAGGAATTCTTCCTGGCTGAAAGGCTTGCCCTCGGCCGTGCCTTGCACTTCGACAATGCCGCCGGTGCCCGTCATCACGAAATTCGCATCCGTCTCCGCGGCCGAATCCTCGATATAGTCGAGGTCGATGACCGGCTGGCCTGCAAAGATGCCGCAGGAGATCGCCGCGACGTGATCCTTGAGTACCTTGTCGACCTTGGTCATCGAGCGGGCTTCCATCCACTTCAAGCAATCGTAGAGCGCGATCCAGCCACCGGTGATCGAAGCCGTGCGCGTGCCACCGTCTGCCTGGATAACGTCGCAGTCGATGGTGATCTGCTTTTCGCCGAGCGCTTCGAGATCAATGACGGCGCGCAGGGAGCGGCCGATCAGGCGCTGGATCTCCTGGGTGCGGCCGCCCTGCTTTCCGGCAGCGGCTTCGCGCTTCATGCGGTCGCCTGTGGCGCGCGGCAGCATGCCGTATTCGGCGGTCACCCATCCCTTGCCGCTGTTGCGCAGCCACGGCGGGGTCTTTTCTTCCAGACTCGCGGTGCAAAGCACATGCGTGTCGCCGAACTTCACAAGGCAGGAGCCTTCCGCATGTTTGGAAAAATTGCGCTCGAATGAGACCTTGCGCATCTGGTTCAACTGTCTGCCTGAAGGCCGCATGCTTCGCTCCCTGGATTTCTGTTTCCGCCTTCTACGGCCCCGGCCAAGCTTTTGCAAAGAAAAAGCCCCGGGGGGCGTCCTGAAGGCGTTTGATTGCGGCCGTGGTGATTTTCCCTTTGGAGAAGGCGAGGCGAATGACTATATTTTGTCAAAAGATCAACGGAACGGTGAAGGTTTAGATGGGATTTTCGGCATCGACGGGTAGGGACAGCGGCTCTGTGCTCGATGACCGTTCGCGCGAAATTTTCCGCCGCATCGTGGAAAGCTATCTGGAAACAGGTGAGCCGCTCGGCTCCCGCAATCTTTCCCGCCTGCTGCCCATATCGCTGTCGCCGGCCTCCGTGCGCAATGTGATGAGCGATCTCGAGGAACTCGGCCTCATCTACTCGCCGCATATCAGCGCCGGCCGCCTGCCCACCCAGTCCGGGCTTCGCTTTTTCGTCGATGCTTTCATGCAGGTAGGAGACCTCTCCGCCGACGAACGCGCCAATATCGACCGGCAGATCCGGCCCGCAGATCGCGATCAGCCGATGGAGAGCCTGATGGCGGAGGCGAGCCGCATGCTGTCGGGCGTCTCGCGGGGTGCCGGCATCGTCATCACCACCAAGAGCGATCCGGTCCTCAAGCATGTCGAGTTCATCCGCCTCGAGCCAACCAAGGCGCTTGCGGTGCTTGTCGGCGATCACAATCAGGTGGAAAACCGTATCATCGAACTCCCGGCCGGCGTGACGTCGTCGCAGCTGACCGAGGCCGCAAATTTCCTGAATGCCCACCTGAGCGGCCAGACGCTGCCGGAACTGCGTGGCCAGCTGAAGACACTCAAGGATCAGGTACAGGGTGAGCTCCATACGCTCTCGCAGGAACTGGTCGAGCGCGGTCTTGCGGTCTGGTCCGGCGACAGCGAGGAAGGCAAGCCGACCCAGCTTATCGTCCGCGGCCGGGCCAACCTGCTCGAGGGCCTTGCGGATGTTGCCGATCTCGATCGCCTGCGGTTGCTTTTTGACGATCTCGAAAAGAAGGACAGCCTGATCGAGATCCTCGATCTGGCTGAAAAGGGACCGGGCGTTCGAATCTTCATCGGCTCGGAAAACAAGCTGTTCTCTCTCTCGGGCTCCTCGCTCATCGTGGCGCCCTATCGTGACGGCGAGGACCGGATCGTCGGTGCCGTTGGTGTCATCGGGCCGACGCGGCTCAACTATTCGCGCATCGTACCGATGGTGGATTACACCGCGCAGCTGCTTGCCAGGTTATCGCGCTGATTTCGCGACGGAGCCGCCCCAACTTTCCCAGCAAGCCTTGATTTTTTCACTTTAAACCTCGATATCGGGCACAAATCCAAGCCCATAAATCCAAGTCAAGAATAACCGGAGACCGTCATGACCGACGAAACCAACAAGAACGGACCTGACGCAGCTGCCGCCGAGAACACGGCGGAAGCTGTTGCCTCTGCTCTTGAGGACGCGGCCAACCAGAAGAATGCCGAGGCGCCCGTCGCCGAACCGGATCCACTGGAATTGCTGAAGGCCGAAAATAACGAGCTGCGCGACCGCTTCCTGCGGCTTGCCGCCGAGATGGACAACCTGCGCCGTCGCACCGAACGCGAAATCAAGGATGCAAAGTCCTATGCAGCCGCCGGCTTTGCGCGCGACATGCTCGCCGTTTCGGACAATCTGCGCCGCGCGCTGGACGCCGTGCCGACCGAAATGCGTGCCACGGCAGATGCCTCGCTGACCACGCTCCTGGAGGGCGTCGAGATGACCGAGCGTTCCATGCTGTCAGCGCTGGAACGCCATGGCGTGAAGAAGATCGATCCGGAAGGCCAGAAATTCGATCCGAACTTCCACCAGGCCATGTTCGAGATCCCGAACCCTGCCGTTCCGAACAATACGGTCGTTCAGGTCGTTCAGGCTGGTTTCACGATCGGCGAACGTGTGTTGCGCCCGGCCATGGTCGGTGTCGCAAAGGGCGGCCCGAAGGCGGAAGCCTCCGCAGAAACCGCCGGCGAAAAGAACGCCTGAAAGCTTTGAAAAGCGGGCGCAAGCCCGCTTTTCGCTTTGCGCCGGACGCCCAGTCGGCGCTTCGCAGCCCTAACGGCAACCGTCCGCTCCGCCAAGTCCACGTAGATATTCCCGTTAAACGGCGGCTCAAGGACAAAACCGCCCGGCGCTTTGTCAGCGGCCGGGCGGTTCGTTTCGTCCCCACGGATGTGTATGCGGTCAGGCGGCGTGGTTTGCCTGCTCCTCGTTGAGGAAGGCATAGATCGCCGAAGCGGAATCGGTCTTGCGCAGCTTGGCGACAAGATCCTGGTCGCGCAGGACGCGGGCGATGCGCGACAGCGCCTTCAGGTGGTCGGCGCCGGCGCCTTCGGGTGCGAGCAGCAGGAACACCAGATCGACCGGCTCGTCATCGAGCGCTTCGAAATCGACCGGCGCTTCAAGGCGCGCGAAAATCCCCTTGATCGACGAGATGCTGTTGAGCTTGCCGTGCGGGATGGCGATGCCGTGGCCGACGCCGGTGGAACCGAGCCTTTCGCGCTGCAGGATGATGTCGAAGATTTCTCGTTCGCTCACGCCCGTCAGCTTGGAAGCCTTGGCCGCCAGCTCCTGCAATAGCTGCTTTTTGGAATTTACCTTTAGGGTAGGAATAATCGCATCTTGCTGCAGCAAATCTGCCAATGCCATTCTCGTCATCCTTCGTGCCGCAAGAGCTTGTGCCCTAGGCGAAGGGGAGCGCCGTCTCCGACGCTCTCCCCAGGTGTCAGTTCTTGATATTGGTGGAATCGATCCAGCCAATATTGCCGTCATTGCGGCGATACACAATGTTCAGATGTTCCTTGCCGGGGCTGCGGAACAGAAGAACAGGCTCGTCGGTCATATCAAGTGCCATGACGGCGCTGGCGACCGTCATCGTCTTCAACTGCTTCGAACTTTCCGCGACAATAGTCGGCGCGAAATCCTCGGGCACTTCCTCCCCTTCATCCGGTACGCTGTCCATAACAGTGTAGGCAACTTCCGCAAAACCATTCATATGGTTGCCGGCATGATGATCCTTGAGCCGCCGCTTGTAGCGGCGCAGACGCTTTTCGATCCGCTGTGCCGCGGCGTCGAAACTGATCTGCGGATCATTCGCCTCGCCAGCCGCATGCAGGACGATCCCGGTATCGAGATGCACCTTGCAGTCGGCAGAAAAGCGCGAACCTGCCTTTTCCACAATGACTTGGCCTGAATAGCCTCCGTCGAAGTATTTTGTAACCGCTTCTCCGATTTGGTCCTCGATCCTCTGACGGAACGAATCGCCAATTTCCATATGCTTACCGGATACACGCACACTCATGGAGTTCTTCCTTCTTGTCGTGACTTGCGTGTTCCAGTCTACGCCAAGCCGTCCCCTCATCCAAGCCGTTCGCACGCCACCGGGCTAAATTGCTGCAATCGGTGCCAGTCTGAATGATGGGATACGTTTCGTGCCATGTCCCGTGCAGTTGCGGCGGGCTTCTAGCGCCCGATGTTTTGAATGTCAACGGTGGCCGGCCCGGGGATTTCTACGTAGGCCTGTGGAAAATCGCGTGCTTCGGCCGGCATCTCAATATGCCGCGACCCCGGCGATCGCACGCTTTTCACGGCGGCGCTGGACGGAGGAGGGGATGTTCATCGCCTCGCGGTATTTAGCGACGGTCCGGCGCGCAAGTTCGACCCCGCCGCGTTTCAGGCTGATCACGATATCGTCGTCCGAAAGCACCGCATCCGGCGTCTCCTGGGCGATGAGCAGGCGAATCCGGTGGCGCACGGCCTCCGCCGAATGGCTGTCTCCGCCTTCTTCCGCCGAGCCGATCGACACCGTGAAGAAATATTTGAGCTCGAACAGGCCTCGCGGCGTCAGCATGTATTTGTTGGAGGTGACGCGGCTGACCGTGGATTCATGCATCTTGATCGCTTCGGCAACGGTCTTGAGATTGAGCGGCCGCAGGTAGTCGACGCCGTGCATCAGGAAGGCATCCTGCTGGCGTACGATTTCGGTCGCCACCTTCATGATCGTCTTGGCCCGTTGGTCGAGGCTGCGCGTCAGCCAGTTGGCGTTCTGCATGCAATCGGAGAGGAAATTATGGTCGTCGCCGTTTTTCGGGCAGTTCTTCGACACTGTCTGGAAATAGCTATGGTTCACCAGAACGCGCGGCAGGGTGTCCGGATTGAGTTCCACCATCCAGCCGCCGTCGGGTGCTGCGCGCACGACGATATCCGGCGAAATCGTCTCTGACATGCCGCGCTCGAAACCCGCGCCTGGCTTCGGGTTGAGGCCGCGAATTTCCGCAAGCATGTCGATCAGGTCTTCGTCGTCGACCCCGCAAATCTTTCGAAGTGAGGCGAAGTCGCGTTTGCCGAGCAGGTCCAGATGTCTGATCAGTGCATCCATGGCCGGATCGAGCCGATCCTTTTCCCGAAGCTGGATTGCCAGACATTCGCCGAGCGACCGCGCGAAGACGCCCGGCGGATCAAGCGTCTGCAGCGAATGCAGGATGGCTTCCACATTCCCGGCGCTTCTGCCGAGGCGAGCAGCGATCTCTTCGATGTCGCCCAGCATGTAACCGGCCTCGTCCAGCTGATCGACGAGATGCTGAGCAATCAGGCGGCTGGCCGCATCGACGATCAGGAAGGGGATCTGCTGGTTCAGGTGATCGCGCAGCGTTACCTGGCCGGCGACGAAATCATCCAGGTCGTAGTCTTCGCCGGTGTCGCCGCCCGGCATGGACTTCCATTGGCTGAGCAGCTCCGGCGCATCGGCGCGCCGCACCGGGCCGTCGTCCGGGAAGACATTTTCAAAGCCCGTATCGAGCCCTTCGCCGAGCCTCTCGGCGCTGATGGAAGAGGAGCCCTCATACCAGTCGCTATCGACTTCGGCGGCTGCCGAACTCTCGTGGCCCTCGGCGGGGGCAAAGTCGTCGGCCGTTTCGAAGCCTGTTTCCGCGTCGTTTTCGCTCTCGCTTGACGTAATTTCGAGCAGCGGGTTCTTTTCGACTTCCTGGGCGATGAACTGGTTGAGTTCGAAATGCGTCATCTGCAGCAGCTGAATGGATTGCATCAGCTGCGGTGTCATCACCAGCGATTGAGTTTGGCGTAGGAAAAGATTAGCGGATAGACCCATGGCGGACGCGAAACTCCCCTGCAATCCCCTTGAACCACCCGGTCATGGAGTGGTGGACACTCGATTGGCCGAGCCTCCACAAGGCCAAATTTGCATCTGGCACAAGAATTGCTTTTTTGAAAGATTTGGTCAAGCGCTGCAGTGCGGGAAAGTAAATTTCTTTGTCGCCTGCAGCGACTGAGCTCTCGCCTAAAGGCTGAACTTGTCGCCGAGGTAAAGACGGCGAACATCCGGGTTGTTGACGATATCGTCGGCCCGGCCATGCGTCAGCACTTCGCCCGCGTGGATGATGTAGGCCCGGTCGATCAGGCCCAGCGTCTCGCGGACGTTGTGATCTGTTATCAGAACGCCGATCCCGCGCGCCGTCAAGTGGCGTACGAGGTTCTGGATGTCGGAGACGGAAATGGGATCGACGCCGGCAAAAGGTTCGTCGAGCAGCATGAAGGCCGGATCGGTCGCAAGCGCCCGGGCGATTTCGAGGCGCCGGCGTTCGCCGCCGGAGAGTGCGACGGCCGCCGATTTCCGCAACTGGCTGATGTGGAACTCTTCCAACAGTTCGTCGAGCTTGCTTTCCCGTTTGTCCCTGTCGGGTTCATGCACTTCCAGCACCGCGCGGATGTTTTCCTCGACGGTCAGGCCGCGGAAGATCGAGGCTTCCTGCGGCAGATAACCTACCCCCAGACGGGCGCGGCGATACATCGGCATATGGGTGACTTCGTTGCCGTTGATCGCGATCATGCCTTCGTCCACCGGCACCAGGCCGGTGATCATGTAGAAGCAGGTCGTCTTGCCCGCGCCGTTCGGCCCGAGCAGGCCGACGGCCTCGCCACGACGCACGACCAGCGACACGCCGTTGACGACGCGACGGGTATCGTAGGTCTTCGAAAGCCCGTGCGCGACCAGCGTACCCTCGTAGCGCGCTTTATCGCGTACGACGAAGGGTTCGGGCGCGGACGGCTTCCCTGCCGACAGACTGGTGAGGAACGGTATTTTCACGTCAAATGTCTATTATTGCTTCGGTCGCGATTTCGGGTCGAGCAGGATTTCGACGCGCCCGCCACAGGCGTCGAGCTTGGCCTGGCCGGTTTCCATCAGCACGGTGAGTTTGCAACCCTTGAAGACGTTGGGGCCTTCGGAGAGCACGACCTGCTTGCCGGAAAGCACGAAGGTCTGGGATTTCATGTCGAACTCGCCCTTCTCGGCGGTCGCCTGCTGCGTGCCCGAGGTCAGGAACACCGTCTCGTCAAGGAAGATCTTGTCGATATTGGCGCTACCTGAGGTTACGGAACCACCTTCACCCGTATAGAGAACCGTCATCTTGCCGGCCTTCATCGTGGTCGTGCCCTGCACGACCTGGACGTTGCCGGTAAAATAGGCCTTCTTTTCCTGCTCCTTGATCTCGAGCTGGTCGCTCTGGATCTGGATCGGCTGGTCGCCGGAAAGCTTCAGGCCTTCCATCTGGCTGGTGGTCGTCTGGGCATGTGCGGTCGCTGCCAGACAGGAGATAAATCCTGCCGCGATCAGAACTGCGGTATTGCGTGTAAGAAGGCGGCGATTGATCATGACGGCCGGGGCTCTACTTGCCTTGGTTGCGGATGGTGGCTGGATCGAGGTGGACGCGAACCTGGCCTTTGAAGGTGATGGTACGTCCCTTATCCGTTATCTTTAAAGACTCTGCAACAATAGAGCCTTCTTTCATGGAGATATCGACGTGCTCGGGTGATTCCATCACACCTGCATTGATATCCAGATGCGCTGACTTGAAGCGGGCGGTGATCCCGTTGCTCAGATTGACGTCGAACGGGGAGTTGAGATCGAGCATGTCGGTGCCGCGGTCGAAGTCGGCGGCGGTCGCGGTCACCCGCGCGATCACGTCGTCATTGACCGGCACGGCAGCCTTTACGTCCTCGAGCGTGATCATGTTCGAGTTCTGGATATCCTGCAGCGCGCGGTTGGCGGTCATCGAGTAGCTGATGCCGTCCTTGTTGCGGCCGGAGATCGCCGGCCGTTCCATGACGATCTTGCCGTTCTCGATCCGGGCGTTTTCAATCGAGAGGTTCTCCGGCAGATAGGCGCGGATGATCGAGACGCCGATGAAGGCGGCCGAGATCACGCCGGCCAGGATGGGCAGCAGTATCTTGAGCCTGCGCACGATGGCGGAATGCGCCAGCGCCGCCTGATAGGCATCCGGGCGCGGCTCCAGCGCCGCCGTAAAGCCTGCCGTTTTTCGAATATGCTGCAGCATGAGTGCCGGATAGTTCCTTACTAGCCCGTCTCCGTTCTCATCCCGGTTATGCCGGTTGGAGCGGTTGCGAGCTTTGCGTTGTCCGCCAATATGGTTTTGATTCAATCAACAAACAATAATGGGCAACATAAAAACGTGATGTGGCCTGCTGCAAAACGCGCTAGAGAGCCTATTTAGCAACGGCGGTTCAGCTCGAAGGGTGATTTTATGGATCAAATGGCAATTGCGGACCGGCGTTCCCTGCGCCGCAAGCTGAGTTTCTGGCGGATCGTCGCACTTGTTTTCCTCGTCGGCATCGGATTCGCGCTTTACCGTGTCGTTGCCGGCGACGGTGTCGGATCTGCGGTGCCGCATGTCGCCCGCATCGAAATCTCCGGTATGATCACGGATAACAAGGATCTGCTGGAGCGCCTCGACAAGATCGCCGAAAGCAGTCAGGCCAAGGCACTGATCGTTTCGATCTCTTCGCCGGGCGGGACCACCTATGGCGGTGAGCGCATCTTCAAGGCGATCCGGAAGGTTTCTGAAAAGAAGCCGGTGGTTTCGGATATCCGCACGCTGGCCGCCTCTGCCGGCTACATGATCGCCACGGCGGGCGACCAGATCGTCGCGGGCGAAAGCTCGATCACCGGATCGATCGGGGTGATCTTCCAATACCCGCAGATCGACGAGGTGATGAAGAAGGTCGGCGTCTCTCTTCAGGAGATCAAGTCGGCGCCGCTGAAGGCCGAGCCGTCGCCCTTCCATCCGGCGAGCGAGGAAGCCAAGACGATGATCCGCAACATGGTCATGGACAGCTATGCCTGGTTCGTCGATCTCGTTGCCGATCGCCGCAAGCTGCCGCGCGACGAGGTTGTGAAGCTCGCGGACGGCACGATCTTCACCGGCCGCCAGGCGCTCAGCGTCAAGCTTGTCGACAAGCTGGGCGGTGAGGAGGACATCCGAGCCTACTTTGAATCGCGCGGCGTCTCCAAGGACCTGCCGGTCGTCGATTGGAAGGAGCGCAATTCCTCCTCGTCCCTCTGGTTCGCGAGCGCCGTCAGCGAATTGTTCAAGCTCTCCGGTTTGGGCCAGACGATCACTCCCGACGCCCTTCGCACCTTCGGCGCGGACAAGTTGTTTCTTGACGGTCTTGTCTCCGTTTGGCAGGTTGGGCGCGGTTGAAAATCTAAACTTTTCAGGGGGCAACCGTGATCAAGTCAGAACTGGTGCAGATCGTCGCGGCTCGCAATCCGCATCTCTACCACCGCGACGTCGAGAACATCGTGAATGCCGTGCTCGACGAGATCACAGATGCCCTGGCAGGCGGAAATCGTGTCGAACTTCGCGGCTTCGGCGCGTTTTCGGTGAAGAACCGTCCCTCCCGGTCGGGCCGCAATCCGCGCACCGGCGAGAGCGTTTTCGTCGAAGAAAAATGGGTTCCTTTCTTCAAGACAGGCAAGGAACTGCGCGAGCGCCTGAATCCGGGCCTCGACGACGAAGAAGATTGATTCCTCCGGCGCGCCCTTCCGTCGCCCTTGAAACCCCATAAAGCGCGCCTATTCTGCAACAGATGCTGTTAAACAGCAGAGGTTCTGCTGCCGGAGATTCACATGGACAAGTTCAAACGGATCATTTCGCTCGTGATTTTCGTGCCGCTCGGCATCGTGCTGATCGTGCTCGCCGTTGCGAACCGCCAGATGGTCACGCTCGCGCTCAATCCCTTCCGGCCCGAAGACGGCATGTTGGCGGTGAGTGCGCCGTTTTTCCTGTTCCTGTTCCTGGCCTTGCTGATCGGGATGTTCATCGGCTCGTTCGTGACCTGGTGGAGCCAGGGCAAGCACCGCAAGCAGGCTCGCGTCGAAGCGCGCGAAGCGGTCCGGTGGCAGAACGAACACAAGGCCGCCGTCGCTGGACGGCCGGCCTCGGCTCAACTTCCTTCCAAGTGAATTCAGGCGCAGTAAATTAGGCTTGCGCGGCCTTGGCGACCACCGCCTTGTTGAAGTCCGCGAAGAACTGGCCCGCGAGCTTCTGCGATGTGGAATCGATCAGCCGCGAGCCGAGCTGCGCGATCTTGCCACCCACCTGAGCCTTGGTGGAGTATCGAAGCAGCGTATCGCTGCCGTCTTCCATCAGCGTAACGGTCGCGGAACCCTTGGCAAAACCTGCGATGCCGCCCTTGCCTTCGCCCGATATCGTGTAGCTTTCCGGCGGGTTGATGTCAGAGAGGGTCACCTCGCCGGAGAAGCTGGCCGAAACCGGGCCGACCTTCAGCTTGACGGTTGCGGCAAGCTCGGTTGGAGACTTCTGTTCGAGCGTCTGGCAACCGGGGATGCACTGGCGAAGGATCTCCGGATCGTTCAATGCCGCCCAGACCACTTCGCGAGGTGCTGCAATACGTTCTTCGCCGCCCATATCCATGTGATGATCCTCCGTCCACCGTTGCAAGACTTATTGCAAGGGCGATGATCTTTGCCAAGGGGGACAAAAGGCGGACAGGCCGGGCCGTCAATAAAACGCCCAGCCATCGGCTCTCCGGCTTTGAAGAATGACCAGCAAATGCTATCTGCTGCCGCAACTCTCAAAAATCCGAGCGGATGAACGTATTGAAGAACAAGGAAAGGCGGCCGGGTGAAAAAGCCCGGAGCGAGGCGGGCAACCGGTCCTCCCGCGGATACGCCGCCGCAAAACCAGCGGCAGTCAAGCAGGCCCTGCGGCCACAGGAAAGGGCTCCGAAACCCGCGCCAGTAGCAGCGCCGGCCGAAACCCGACCGCTTTTGCCGCGTAGCGGCGAGCGGCCACCGGAGCGCGTGCCGATCATTCTCGAATCGTCCGGTGCCGGCGATTTTCACCTGATCGACAGCGGCAACGGGCTGAAACTCGAGCAATACGGACCTTATCGCATCGTCCGGCCGGAAGCCCAGGCGCTCTGGCAGCCGTCTCTTCCCGCCCATCTATGGGAAAAGGCGGACGCGCTGTTTACCGGAGACACGGATGAGGACGGCATGGGTCGCTGGCGGTTCTCCAAGGAAGCGCTGGGCGAAACCTGGCCGCTGTCGCTGCTCGGCGTCGATTTCCTCGGCCGCTTCACCTCCTTCCGCCATGTCGGGGTCTTCCCGGAGCAGATCGTTCACTGGGAATGGATGAAGAACCGCATCGAAGAGGCGAAACGGCCGGTGAAGGTGCTGAACCTGTTCGGCTACACGGGCGTCGCCTCGCTGGTCGCGGCGGCTGCCGGCGCGGAAGTCACCCATGTGGACGCCTCCAAGAAGGCGATCGGCTGGGCGCGCGAAAACCAGTCGCTTGCCCGTCTGGACAAGGCTCCGATCCGCTGGATCTGCGAGGATGCGATGAAGTTCATCCTGCGGGAAGAACGCCGCGGCAACCGCTACGACATCATCCTCACCGATCCGCCGAAATTCGGCCGTGGCCCGAATGGCGAAATCTGGCAGCTTTTCGATCATCTGCCGCTGATGCTCGACATCTGCCGCGAACTGCTGTCACCGAAGGCGATAGGCCTGGTGCTGACCGCCTATTCGATCCGCGCCAGCTTCTATTCGATCCACGAGCTGATGCGCGAGACGATGCGCGGCGCCGGCGGCGCCGTGGAATCGGGCGAACTCGTCATCCGCGAGGCGGGGCTGGACGGCAATACGCCGGGCCGTGCGCTTTCCACTTCCCTTTTCAGTCGCTGGGTGCCGGCATGAACGACGATTTTCAGAAGTCCGGACCACGACGGGTCGGCCAGGTGAAGGAAGTCACCTCGCTTTCCAATCCGATCATCAAGGACATCAAGGCGCTCACCAACAAGAAGGACCGCGAAGAGAGCGGCACTTTCATGGCCGAAGGCCTGAAGCTCGTCATCGACGCGCTGGAACTCGGCTGGGAAATCCGCACGCTGGTCTATGCCAAGGCGGCCAAGGGCAAGGCGCTTGTCGAGCAGGTCGCGGCAAAGACCGTCGCCCATGGCGGGCTGGTGCTGGAGGTCAGCGAGAAGGTGCTCTCCTCAGTCACCCGCCGCGACAACCCGCAGATGGTCGTCGGCATTTTCGAGCAGCGCTGGAAAAAGCTCGACGAACTGAGGCCGGGCAGGGACGAGACGCTGGTCGCGCTCGACCGCGTGCGCGACCCCGGCAATCTCGGCACCATCATCCGCACCGCGGATGCGGCAGGCGCGACCGGCGTAATCCTGGTCGGCGAATGCACTGACCCGTTTTCGCTGGAAACCGTGCGTTCGACCATGGGGTCGGTCTTCGCGGTACCGGTCGTCAAATGCTCAGTGGAAGAATTCCTGAACTGGCAGAAGCGATCCGGCACCCAGGTGGTGGCGACGCATCTCGCCGGCGCCGTCGACTATCGCACTGTGGATTATTCGAAAAAGCCGGTCGTGCTGCTGATGGGCAACGAGCAGTCCGGGCTGCCGGATAATCTCGCCAGGGCGGCCGATCGCACCGTTCGCATTCCCCAGCAGGGCAGGGCAGATTCGCTCAACCTCGCCGTCGCTTCCGCCGTGATGCTCTTCGAGGCCCGCCGCCATCTGCTGACCCTGGATGAGAAGAAATGACCGGACGCAAAGCCCTCCTTTCACGGCCTCTGGTGGCTCTGGTCGTCATCGTCTTTGCGGTCGTTCTCGATCAGGTGGTGAAGATCGCCGTCGAGAATTATCTTCCGATGGAAGTGCGTGAGGATTTCCTGCCGGTTCTGTACCTTTACCTTTATCGCACTTACAATCTCGGTGTTGCCTTCTCGCTGCTGTCCGGCATGGAGCGGGAATGGATCATCGGCATGCGGCTCCTCATTGTCGCCTTCGTGATTTGGCTCTGGCGTCGCACACCGAATGACCGGCCATTTGCCCATACCGGCTTTACGCTGATCATCGCCGGCGCCATCGGCAACCTCATCGATGGGGTGATCTACGGCCATGTGGTGGATTATGTCCTCTTCCAAACCGAGACGTGGTCCTTCGCCGTCTTCAATCTGGCGGACAGTTTCATCACCATCGGCGCAGGCCTGGTCATCCTCGACGAGCTGTTCGGGCCGAAAAAGGCCGATCAGTAAAATTTTACCTGATTGCTCTAAGGATTGGGAAAGAAACCCGGTTAGTCTTTCCCGATGCGAGATATCGCCGACATACATGAACGAATCTCGAAGGCGTTCGCGTCTCCCGCCGCGGCCGATATGGCCGACCCGGCGGCGGAAAAGGTCGTGCCCGCATTGGGATTGCCGCAGGATGGAGAAAAGAGGGCGGCGCGCAACGTCTTTGCCTCGCTCTTTTCCCGGATATCCGAGTGGCGCCGCCAGCGCACGGTTCCCCGGCTCCAGCATGCATTGAAGAATGCCGAGGCGGCCAGCGCTGCGAAATCCCGGCAGATTGCCACCGTCGTCCATGAGATCCGCACGCCGCTCAATGGCATTCTCGGCATGACCCACCTTCTCGGCCAGACCAAGCTGACGGCGGAACAGCAGAACTATCTGAGCGGCATTCGCCAGTCCGGTTATGCGCTGGCGCAGCTAGTTGAAGACCTGCTTGACTACTCGACGCTGGAGGCCGGCCGCTTCCGGCTCAACAACCGGGCGGAAAATCTCCGCCACCTCATCGAAAACGTCGTCGAGATGCTGGCGCCGCGCGCTCACGAGAAGCGGATCGAGATCGCCGCGACGATGACTGCCGATCTCCCCGACCTTCTCGATCTCGATCCGGGGCGCATCCGCCAAGTGCTTTTCAACGTCATCGGCAATGCGGTGAAATTCACCGCCCATGGCGGTGTGCTGGTGCGGGCTGCCGTCGAAGAAGGCAACGTCGCCATTGCCGTCATCGATACCGGTCCCGGCATGGCGCCGGAGGAGCTGACGCGGGTTTTCGGTGAATTCGAGCAGGCAGGGTCCGCCGAGGCACGCAGCGGCGGCACTGGTCTCGGTCTCGGCATCGCCTCCCGCATCTTGACCGAGTTCGGCGGATCGCTTGCCGTCGCCAGCCAAAGGGGGGTCGGCAGCACGTTCACGATCCGCTTCCCGCTGCATTTCGCGGAAACGGCGCAATCGGGCACCGGCGAACGCAACCAGTTGCTGGCCATGTCCCGGGTTCTGCTTCTGGCGCCGGAAGGACCTGCCGCCAAGGCGACGGTCGCGACGATCGAAACGCTTGGCGGCCGCTGCCGGCACGTCGCCAACACGGCTGACGCGCAGATGCTGATCGATCGTGCCGAAGCCGGCCCGGCCCCCTATACCGACCTGATCGTCGATCACCGGCTGGCCTCCGATTATGCCAACGAAAAGGCGCATGCGCCGCTCCACCGCATCCTGCTCGTCAACCCCGAGGAACGTGCCTCCCAGCCGCAGGATTTCTTCGACGCCTGGCTCATCCGGCCGCTCCGGGAAAAATCTCTGATCGACGTGCTGAGCGGCCGCCTGCGCGGCTTCGGCACGCGCGACGCGCTGAACGACAATCAGGCCATGCCGCCTCCGCCCGTTATCGAAAAACATGGCGAAGGGCTCGACGTGCTGCTCGGCGAGGACGATCCCGTCAACGCGCTGATCATCCGCTCGGTTCTGACAAAGGCTGGACATCGCGTCCGCCTCGTCGACGATTTCCCCACGCTGATCGAGACGGTACTCGACCGGGACACGCCGCTCGATCTTGTCATTTCCGACATGTACATGCCTGGAGGAGATGTTTTCAATCTCCTGGCGGCGCTGCGCGCTGAGGAACAGGAGGGCGTTCGGCCTCTGGTCCCGGTGATCGTGCTGACAGGCGAGAGCCGCGAGGCGACGCATCGCGAGGTGCTTCTGAATGGGGCCAGCCGCGTCTTTGTAAAGCCGGTCGATCCGCTGACGCTTCTGGAGGAGGTCCGAATTTTGGGAGTACTCTCTACCGATCGCCAACAGGCGCGTTGACGCGACCATCCCTGGAACCTATTGTGACAGTGAATGTCACGTTCTTGTCGCAGAGAAGTGATTTAAGGCGGTGATCAAACCGGGACGGGGAGAATCACCTTGGCAATTGAACTCCTGAACCGTGAAGTGAACTCTGAAACAACCCAGGCGCCGGCCTCTGCTCCGGTAAGCGGCGATGTCTTCGGCCGCATCGGCACGCTCGAAACGCGGCTTGCTCGCAGCGAGCGCGAGATCGATGCCGCGCAGGCGGTCCGTTATCGCGTTTTCGTCGAAGAGATGAACGCAACCCTCAATCCGGATGCCATGCGCAGCCGTCGCGATATCGATGCCTTCGACGCGATCTGCGACCATCTTCTGGTCGTCGATAACGCAATCGAAGGCGATATCGAAGATCAGATCGTCGGCACCTACCGGCTGCTGCGCCAGGAAGTGGCGCTCGCCAACAATGGCTTCTATTCGGCGTCGGAATTCGACATCGAGCCGCTGCTTGCGCGTCATCCCGACAAACAGTTCATGGAACTTGGCCGCTCCTGCGTGCTGCCGGACTATCGCACCAAGCGCACCGTCGAATTGCTCTGGCAGGGCAATTGGGCCTATTCGCTGAAGCACGGCATGAACGCCATGTTCGGCTGCGCATCGTTCCCGGGCGTTTCGCCTGAAGAACACGCCATGGCGCTGTCTTTTCTGCACCATACGGTCTCGACCAAGGGCGATTGGGCGGTTTCGGCACTGCCGGAACTCTACCGCTCGATGGATCTGATGCCGATGGAAGGCCTCAACGCCCGCAAGGCGCTCTCCCTGTTGCCGCCGCTGATCAAGGGCTATCTGCGCCTCGGCGCCATGGTGGGCGATGGCGCGGTCATCGACCACGCCTTCAACACCACCGACGTGCTGATCGTCCTGCCGATCGCCTCGATCTCGGACCGCTACATTACCCACTTCGGCGCCGACGCGGGGCGGTTTGCGAGCTGAGAGCAGTTTCTTTGAAACACTCCTAACGGACGAACCGGATCGGGCCGCCATACTTGGCTATGGCTTCGTCCGAAGTCAGCAACAACATGCCCTCGCTCATGCTCTGCGCGATAAGGATGCGGTCGAATGGATCCTTATGGATCTGTGGAAGCGAGTCTATTTCGAGAGCATGGGAGGCGGTGACCGCCAATTCGTTGAAATTGCTTTCGATTAGCACCTGGTAGAGCATGCGGGGCGGAAGCTCGAGCCCGATTTTCCCGGATGAGTATTTGATCGACAGTTCCCAGATACTGGCTGAACTGAAGAAAATGTCGTGATCGGGGTTCTCAATGATTTCACGCGCCGCCAAGGGCAACCGGTCGGATGCCCCGACAAGCCACACCAGAAGATGAGAATCCAGTAATATTCTCATTCGTGGTTGCTGTAAAACAGCTCCTCGATCTCCTTGTCCATTCCCTTGTCGAGATCATCGGGAATGAAAAACTGACCGTCAAGGACGCCGATCCGCCGCTTCTTCTTGGGCGCCTCTTCCAGCGGCACGACCTTCACCATCGGCTTGCCGGCCTTGGCGATGACGAACGCTTCGCCATTTGCCGCCTCTTCGACGAGGCGCGACAAATGCGTCTTGGCTTCATGGATATTAACGGTTTTCACGGAGCAAGCCTCCAGGTGGACTTAGTTCAATGAACTTAGTCCACCTGGGCCTCGTTTACAAGAAACTCACGTCCCCGCGTTGTAAGCCGCGATAGCGGCCATGTTGACGATATCGCTGTCCTTGGCGCCCATCGAGGTGATCTGCACCGACTTGTCGAGGCCGACCAGCAGTGGGCCGATTACGGTCGAAGCGCCGAGTTCCTGCAGCATGCGCGTCGAGATCGAGGCGGAATGGATCGCCGGCATGACGAGCACGTTGGCTGTCCCTGAGAGCCGGCAGAACGGATACTGCTCCATCCGGTGCGGGTTGAGCGCCACGTCTGCTGCCATCTCGCCGTCATATTCGAAATCCACGCGCCGCTGGTCGAGGATCTTGACCGCCTCGCGGACCCGCTCAGAACGTTCGCCGATCGGCTGGCCGAAGGTGGAGTAGGCGAGCATGGCGACGCGGGGCTCGTAGCCCATGCGCTTTGCGACACGGGCGGCTTCGACGGCGATATCCGCAAGATCTTCCGCATTCGGCATGTCGTGGACGGCGGTGTCGGCGACGAAGATCGTCCGGCCGCGCGAGATCACCAGCGACACGCCGATCACCTTGTGTCCCGGCTTGGGATCGATGCAACGGCTGACGTCCTGCAGGGCCGTCGCATAGTTGCGGGTCGTGCCGGTTACCATCGCATCCGCATCGCCGATCGCCACCATGGTTGCGGCAAAATGGTTGCGGTCGTTGTGGATCAGGCGCTGGACGTCGCGGTAGAGGAAGCCCTGGCGCTGCAGTCGGGCATAGAGGTGATCGATATAGGCATCGAGCCGGTTGGAAAGACGGGCGTTGACGATCTCCACGCCGGGTCGGTCGAGATCGATGCCTGCCTTTTCCGCCGTCGCGCGGATCACATCGTCGCGGCCGAGAAGGATGGCGGTGCCGAGCTTCTGGCTGGTGAAGGAAATCGCCGCGCGCATGACCTGTTCTTCTTCGGCCTCGGCGAAGACGACCCGCTTCGGGAAGCGACGGACGCGCTCGTAGATGCCTTGCGTCGTCGCGGCGATCGGATCGCGGCGGGCGGAAAGCTCGCGGCCATAGGCGGCGAGATCGGCGATGTTCTTGCGGGCGACGCCGCTTTCCATTGCGGCTTCCGCAACGGCGACGGGGATCGCCGAGATGAGGCGAGGATCGAAGGGGACCGGGATGATGTATTGCGCGCCGAAGCGGGGGCGGTTGCCCTGGTAGGCGGCAGCAACATCGTCCGGCACGTCTTCGCGGGCGAGATTGGCGAGCGCGTTGACGGCGGCGATCTTCATCGCATCGTTGATCTGGCTGGCCCTAACGTCGAGCGCGCCTCGGAAGATATAGGGGAAGCCGAGCACGTTGTTGACCTGGTTCGGATAGTCCGAGCGGCCGGTCGCCATGATTGCGTCGTCGCGGATGCGGGCGACTTCTTCCGGGGTGATTTCCGGATCGGGGTTGGCCATCGCGAAAATGATCGGCCTGTCGGCCATGGAACGGATCATCTCTTCGGTAAAGGCGCCCTTCTGGGAAAGGCCGAACACGACGTCCGCGTCCTTCATGGCTTCTTCCAGGGTCCGCTTGGTGGTTTTCACCGCGTGGGCGGATTTCCACTGGTTCATGCCCTCGGTGCGGCCCTGGTAGATGACGCCCTTGGTGTCGCAGAGGATGACATTTTCCGAATTAAAGCCCATCGCCTTGATGAGTTCGACGCAGGCGATCGCCGCGGCGCCGGCGCCGTTGCAGACGAGCTTGGTGGTCTTGAGGTCGCGGCCGGTCAGTTCCAGCGCGTTGATCAGGCCGGCGGCGGCGATGATCGCGGTACCATGCTGGTCGTCATGGAAGACCGGGATATCCATCAGCTCGCGCAGGCGGCTCTCGATGATGAAACATTCCGGCGCCTTGATGTCCTCGAGATTGATGCCGCCGAAGGAGGGGCCGAGGAAACGCACGCAGTTGATGAATTCGTCGACATTCTCGGTATCGACTTCAAGGTCGATGGAATCCACGTCGGCGAAGCGCTTGAACAGCACGGCCTTGCCTTCCATCACCGGCTTCGAGGCAAGCGCCCCGAGATTGCCGAGACCGAGGATCGCCGTGCCGTTCGAGATGACGGCCACCATGTTGCCGCGCGTCGTGTAATCATAGGCAGTCGCAGGATCGGCGGCGATCGCCTTGACCGGCACCGCGACCCCAGGCGAATAGGCGAGCGACAGATCGCGCTGGGTCGCCATCGGCTTGGTGGGATTGATTTCGAGTTTACCCGGGCGGCCTTCCGAATGGAAATCGAG
>NZ_JBDIUU010000010.1:0-293603 GCF_039631515.1 Neorhizobium tunisiense
GCTGTTGACTTCAAATGGTGGTGGGCACTATAACCCGCTCACTGAACGAGGGCGGCGGCGCTGCTGGCGACGACGACTTTCGTTCTAAAGAAATCACTGATTGATTGGCGCATGCTGGTTGGGACCGGGTTACGGTTTGGTCTCTGAAAGCAGTGCTGTTCGGGAAGTTTTGACGGTTTGGCCTTTTGGTTTTGAAGCGTCGGTTATTTGACAATTGAAGATGAGAAGAAAGAGAAACGTGGTCGGCGGTTTTCGCGGGTGAAGCTTTCGGGCTTTGCTCATAGGAAGACAAATGACGGTCACGTTTTGAACAAGAGAACACCTGGTTTTTTGGCGCAGTGATGCGGTTTAAGATCATAGTGAGTTCTCGTCGATTCAGAACAAGAGTGATTAGTCGGATTGGATTCTCAACTTGAGAGTTTGATCCTGGCTCAGAACGAACGCTGGCGGCAGGCTTAACACATGCAAGTCGAGCGCCCCGCAAGGGGAGCGGCAGACGGGTGAGTAACGCGTGGGAATCTACCCATCCCTACGGAACAACTCCGGGAAACTGGAGCTAATACCGTATACGCCCTTCGGGGGAAAGATTTATCGGGGATGGATGAGCCCGCGTTGGATTAGCTAGTTGGTGGGGTAAAGGCCTACCAAGGCGACGATCCATAGCTGGTCTGAGAGGATGATCAGCCACATTGGGACTGAGACACGGCCCAAACTCCTACGGGAGGCAGCAGTGGGGAATATTGGACAATGGGCGCAAGCCTGATCCAGCCATGCCGCGTGAGTGATGAAGGTCTTAGGATTGTAAAGCTCTTTCACCGGAGAAGATAATGACGGTATCCGGAGAAGAAGCCCCGGCTAACTTCGTGCCAGCAGCCGCGGTAATACGAAGGGGGCTAGCGTTGTTCGGAATTACTGGGCGTAAAGCGCACGTAGGCGGATATTTAAGTCAGGGGTGAAATCCCAGAGCTCAACTCTGGAACTGCCTTTGATACTGGGTATCTTGAGTATGGAAGAGGTAAGTGGAATTGCGAGTGTAGAGGTGAAATTCGTAGATATTCGCAGGAACACCAGTGGCGAAGGCGGCTTACTGGTCCATTACTGACGCTGAGGTGCGAAAGCGTGGGGAGCAAACAGGATTAGATACCCTGGTAGTCCACGCCGTAAACGATGAATGTTAGCCGTCGGCAAGTTTACTTGTCGGTGGCGCAGCTAACGCATTAAACATTCCGCCTGGGGAGTACGGTCGCAAGATTAAAACTCAAAGGAATTGACGGGGGCCCGCACAAGCGGTGGAGCATGTGGTTTAATTCGAAGCAACGCGCAGAACCTTACCAGCCCTTGACATGCCCGGCTCGCCACAGAGATGTGGTTTTCCCTTCGGGGACCGGGACACAGGTGCTGCATGGCTGTCGTCAGCTCGTGTCGTGAGATGTTGGGTTAAGTCCCGCAACGAGCGCAACCCTCGCCCTTAGTTGCCAGCATTCAGTTGGGCACTCTAAGGGGACTGCCGGTGATAAGCCGAGAGGAAGGTGGGGATGACGTCAAGTCCTCATGGCCCTTACGGGCTGGGCTACACACGTGCTACAATGGTGGTGACAGTGGGCAGCGAAGGAGCGATCCCGAGCTAATCTCCAAAAGCCATCTCAGTTCGGATTGCACTCTGCAACTCGAGTGCATGAAGTTGGAATCGCTAGTAATCGCGGATCAGCACGCCGCGGTGAATACGTTCCCGGGCCTTGTACACACCGCCCGTCACACCATGGGAGTTGGTTTTACCCGAAGGTAGTGCGCTAACCGCAAGGAGGCAGCTAACCACGGTAGGGTCAGCGACTGGGGTGAAGTCGTAACAAGGTAGCCGTAGGGGAACCTGCGGCTGGATCACCTCCTTTCTAAGGAAGCTGTGGAATTGGTAAGACGCCTGACCTGATCTTCGGATCAACTCAGGATGAACCTTCCCGTGCTTTTTAGAACAATAGATGGCACCAGTCAGGTGACCATCGAAACGCAATACGCCACGGAATACCTTCGGGTATCGGATGGTATGGCGAACCCGCCGACTACGTTTCTCTTTCTTCAAAAGGATATGAACCATTGGTTTGCGCTCACGCACGTACCGCCCTTCGGGCTGTGCTCCGCGAGGGCGCCGGACGACCGGCGACGGCTCGCTGAGCTTGTATGGGCGGTTTACGTTTGGGCTTTCGAGCCTGGCGAGATGGGCCCGTAGCTCAGTTGGTTAGAGCACACGCTTGATAAGCGTGGGGTCGGTAGTTCGAGTCTACCCGGGCCCACCATTTTTGGTTCGCCAATGTGGTTTGTTTGATGGTTTGCCTGATCCTGGCGTTTGTTTCGTCAGGTGTTTGTGATGGTTGGGGCTGTAGCTCAGCTGGGAGAGCACCTGCTTTGCAAGCAGGGGGTCAGCGGTTCGATCCCGCTCAGCTCCACCAATTCACTTTGGTGTCGATGCGAGCGCGAAACATATCCTTTGAAGAAATAAAAGTTTGCATCACTTCGATGAAGTGCTGCCTGTTCTGCAAAAATCGTGAAGAGAAGATTGATCTGGAGGCTTCCAGGTATGGGTTTAGGCCCATGTCCGAGGCCGGTTCCAATGACGTCGTGGATGGCCTAGCCGGCCGGATACGAAAGAGGGGCCGGAAGAGGTAGGAAGCTTGTCACTCTGGTCGGTCGTTGTTGGTGTTCTGACCTTCGGGTTTGAGCATCTCTGACGACTTGCTGATGTCCGTTTGCTAACCGCGCGGACCCGGATTTAATCTCGAGAAGCTGGTCTTAAAGACAGGTTTGCAAGCGGGTCGCTCGGCGTGACCCCAATCAAGCAGGCCTGTCGAACACGTCGATGGCATCATGAGAAGGGCTGGTTGTAAAAGGTAACCGGTCCGTCGCGCATTGGGTCTGAAAGCCTGATGGGTGGCTATATTGATGAGCATTGGCAATGAGAACGATTAAGTGTCGTAAGGGCATTTGGTGGATGCCTTGGCATGCACAGGCGAAGAAGGACGTGATACGCTGCGATAAGCCGTGGGGAGCTGCGAATGAGCTTTGATCCATGGATCTCCGAATGGGGCAACCCACCTTAGATACCTAGAAAGTTTAAGCCGATCTTCGGATCGGTTTAGGTTTCTAGGTATTGTTAAAAGGTATCTTACCTTCGAATAAAATAGGGGTAAGAAGCGAACTCGGGGAACTGAAACATCTAAGTACCCGAAGGAAAGGACATCAACCGAGACTCCGCAAGTAGTGGCGAGCGAACGCGGACCAGGCCAGTGGCAATCAGGAATAAAGCCGAACGCTTTGGAAAAGGCGGCCGCAGCGGGTGATAGCCCCGTAGGCGTAGAACACTGATTGTCCTAGAGTAGGGCGGGACACGTGAAATCCTGTCTGAACATGGGGAGACCACTCTCCAAGCCTAAGTACTCGTGCATGACCGATAGCGAACAAGTACCGTGAGGGAAAGGTGAAAAGCACCCCGACAAGGGGAGTGAAATAGAACCTGAAACCGGATGCCTACAAACAGTCGGAGGGGGCAACCCTGACGGCGTACCTTTTGTATAATGGGTCAACGACTTAGTGTAACTAGCAAGCTTAAGCCGGTAGGTGTAGGCGCAGCGAAAGCGAGTCTGAACAGGGCGTTCAGTTAGTTGCATTAGACCCGAAACCGAGTGATCTAGCCATGAGCAGGTTGAAGGTTGGGTAACACCAACTGGAGGACCGAACCCGCATCTGTTGCAATAGATTGGGATGACTTGTGGCTAGGGGTGAAAGGCCAATCAAACTCGGAAATAGCTGGTTCTCCGCGAAAACTATTTAGGTAGTGCGTCGATCGAATACCCCGGGGGGTAGAGCACTGGATGGGCTATGGGGACTCACCGTCTTACTGATCCTAACCAAACTCCGAATACCCGGGAGTACTAATCGGCAGACACACGGCGGGTGCTAACGTCCGTCGTGAAAAGGGAAACAACCCTGACCTCCAGCTAAGGTCCCCAAGTCATGGCTAAGTGGGAAAGGATGTGAGGATCCCAAAACAACCAGGATGTTGGCTTAGAAGCAGCCATCATTTAAAGAAAGCGTAACAGCTCACTGGTCTAATTAAGGGTCTTTGCGCCGAAAATGTAACGGGGCTAAAGCCATGCACCGAAGCTGAGGATACGTGACTTGTCACGTGTGGTAGCGGAGCGTTCCGTAAGCCTGTGAAGGAGGACCCGTGAGGGCCTCTGGAGGTATCGGAAGTGCGAATGTTGACATGAGTAACGATAAAGAGGGTGAGAGACCCTCTCGCCGAAAGACCAAGGGTTCCTGCTTAAAGTTAATCTGAGCAGGGTTAGCCGGCCCCTAAGCCGAGGCAGAAATGCGTAGGTGATGGGAACCACGTTAATATTCGTGGGCCTGGTGGTAGTGACGGATCGCAAAAATTGTTCAACCTTATTGGATTGGTTGGGCAGTGGGGCGGTTCCAGGAAATAGCTCCACCATTATAGACCGTACCCGAAACCGACACAGGTGGTCAGGTAGAGTATACCAAGGCGCTTGAGAGAACTATGTTGAAGGAACTCGGCAAATTGCACGCGTAACTTCGGAAGAAGCGTGACCCCATTTTGGGCAACCATAATGGGGTGGCACAGACCAGGGGGTAGCGACTGTTTATCAAAAACACAGGGCTCTGCGAAGTCTAAAGACGACGTATAGGGTCTGACGCCTGCCCGGTGCTGGAAGGTTAAGAGGAGAGGTGCAAGCTTTGAATCGAAGCCCCAGTAAACGGCGGCCGTAACTATAACGGTCCTAAGGTAGCGAAATTCCTTGTCGGGTAAGTTCCGACCTGCACGAATGGCGTAACGACTTCCCCGCTGTCTCCAACATAGACTCAGTGAAATTGAATTCCCCGTGAAGATGCGGGGTTCCTGCGGTTAGACGGAAAGACCCCGTGCACCTTTACTATAGCTTTACACTGGCATTCGTGTCGGCATGTGTAGGATAGGTGGTAGGCTTTGAAGCGGGGACGCCAGTCTTCGTGGAGCCATCCTTGAAATACCACCCTTATCGTCATGGATGTCTAACCGCGGTCCGTCATCCGGATCCGGGACAGTGTATGGTGGGTAGTTTGACTGGGGCGGTCGCCTCCGAAAGAGTAACGGAGGCGCGCGATGGTGGGCTCAGACCGGTCGGAAATCGGTCGTCGAGTGCAATGGCATAAGCCCGCCTGACTGCGAGACTGACAAGTCGAGCAGAGACGAAAGTCGGTCATAGTGATCCGGTGGTCCCGCGTGGAAGGGCCATCGCTCAACGGATAAAAGGTACGCCGGGGATAACAGGCTGATGACCCCCAAGAGTCCATATCGACGGGGTTGTTTGGCACCTCGATGTCGGCTCATCGCATCCTGGGGCTGGAGCAGGTCCCAAGGGTTTGGCTGTTCGCCAATTAAAGCGGTACGTGAGCTGGGTTCAGAACGTCGTGAGACAGTTCGGTCCCTATCTGCCGTGGGTGTAGGAATATTGACAGGATCTGTCCCTAGTACGAGAGGACCGGGATGGACATATCTCTGGTGGACCTGTTGTCCTGCCAAGGGCATAGCAGGGTAGCTATATATGGAATGGATAACCGCTGAAGGCATCTAAGCGGGAAACCAACCTGAAAACGAGTGTTCCCTATCAGGGCCGTGGAAGACGACCACGTTGATAGGCCGGGTGTGGACGTGCAGCAATGCATGAAGCTTACCGGTACTAATAGCCCGATTGGCTTGATCGTTCTCATTGATTATGCTCATCGAACGAAGTTCGATGTGCCTAAGACCTTTGTCCTGACGGCGTACGCAAACCTTTGGTTTGCTGCCTGCGGACGGCCCGCGCCACATGGCGCGACGGCCTCTGGCCTGCATGGGTGCCCAAAGCGCTCATCGGGTCTGGAAAGGTTTAAAGACGTGTTCAAAGACTAAAAACGAAGTGAAAACTTCACCAGCTTCTCACAATGTTGCGCTTCGCTGACCTGGTGGTTATTGCGGGGCGGCCGCACCCGTTCCCATTCCGAACACGGCCGTGAAACGCCCCTGCGCCAATGGTACTCCGTCTCAAGACGCGGGAGAGTAGGTCGCTGCCAGGTCTGCTAAACGCAACATATCTTCTCATTCACGAAAACAAACGGCCCCTGGCCGAAACCAAGGGCCGCCCAAAAGCGGCCCTTTTGCCGTTCAATACCGAAATACGAGGCAAGCCGCACTGGAAACTTTCCCCTGCGTCCCTCACAGGAGACAAATCGCCTTCGGCAATTTGCTCCGGCACAGTCCGCCATCGCGTCGCGACGGCGGAGCCGCGACAAACCTCAAAGAGGTTTGCGCTTAACGCGGGGTGGAGCAGCCCGGTAGCTCGTCAGGCTCATAACCTGAAGGCCGCAGGTTCAAATCCTGCCCCCGCAACCAAATCTTACATAATCATCAACACGAAAGCCCTCCTCACCCGAGGGCTTTCGTGCGTTTGGAGGCTCGAACGCATCACCCTCAGATCGCCCGAAACGCCCGGCTACTTGTCATCGCTCAGGGTCTCTTGGAAGCGAGTGAAATTGGGATGACGGAACAGATCGGCTTATTCGACTTTTCCGATGGGGAAGGGCCGGATCTCATTGAACGATCCGGCCGGTGAAGGGGCTGAAGCAAGCCGTTATGCGACCTGTGCGGCAAGCTTTACGGCATCCGCGCCTGCCGGGATGCGAAACGGCGAAGAGGCATCGGTCACGGCCCGCCATACCGCTTTTGCCACGTCGTTCGCAGTTGTGATTTCGACCGGCTGCGGTGGCGTTGCGGAGAACACCTGTTTCGCCCAGCCGGCATAGGCTTCGGGTATGCCGTTCTGCGAGCGATCGCGGGCGGCCACGCTAAAAGACGTTTCCGGCGCCCGCCCGGGGATGACCAGCCGCACACGTACCCCGAACGGCTCCACCTCTAACGCGAGGTTTTCGCTGAACGCCTCCACGGCGGCCTTGCTGGCCGTGTAGGCGGACAGCATCGGCAACGGCTTGAGCGTCACGGCAGACGACACGTTGACGATCACGCCTGTCCCTTGCGCACGTAAGCCGGGCAATACGGCTTGCGACATCGCCATGGTGCCGAAGGTGTTCAGCTCGAAAAGCTGGCGTGTTGCGTCGATCGAAACGCCTTCCAGCGCACCCAGGAGACCGGCACCCGCATTGTTGACGAGGGCATCGATCGGTCCTGCTTCGTCCAGAGCACGGGTGATGCTGGCAGCATCGGTCACATCGAGCGCGATGACGCGCAGACGTTCGGATGCGGGCAGCATATCCCCACGAGGCGTGCGCATCGTGGCAATAACCGTCCAGTCGTGATCGAGGAAATAGCGGGCGATCTCAAGCCCGAAGCCGGACGAACAGCCGGTGATGAGGATGGTGTTCATGTGAAACTCCTGTTTGTGGTGATGGTATAGCGCGGCCGTGGGAGGGGTCGGACGGGTTTTACGAGGGGGCCGGAACAGGCGCGTCCGGCGACCTACTTTGTCTCGACGTCGCCTTCCGACGTAGCATCGGCTGCCAGCGTCGCGACCGTATCCGAAAATGCGGGATCGCCGGGATAGAGCGCGCTGCGGAGGAAGGAGGTTGAAAGACGCTGAATCGCGGCGACACGCTGGGGCCGTTCGTCCGTCGTCTCGCGCGCCTCGTAACCGGGGATACCGCCAAGAGAATGTTCGCCACCAAAGGCCGTGAACAGCGCCTTTGGCGAAGGGCTCAGATCGTAGGCATCACGCCACCAGTCCGGCCCACGCACGGTCAGACCGCCCTGATCGCGATCACCCGCCACAATAAGGTTCGGCGCCGTCATGGTCGAGAAGTCAGCGTGCATGAACGGGAAGGCCTGGGCTGCACGTTGGCTCAGGTACTTGCCCCCACCGCCTGGCACCGCCAGTAATACGCCCGCCTTTACCCGGTTGTCCTTCCTGTTGACCGCCGATCCGCCGTCGGGATCGGGATGGGTGGCGCCAAGCAAGGTACTGGCGGTCTGCCCGCCCCACGAATGACCGGCAACCGCGATGCGCGAACGATCGAGCCTTCCCGGATCATCGGTGCCTCGCTCTCGATGCGATCGAGCCCGTCGAGGACGGCCGCAAGGTCTTCCTCGCGGAAGCGCCAGAGTTGCGGGCGGCGAGGATCGTCGGGGGCAAGACCGAGCATCCGCGAATCCAGATGCGTCGGCTGGATCACGACAAAGCCGTGTGCCGCCCAATAATCGGCGAGGGGGCCATAGGCGTAAAGCGACTGGCCGTTGCCGTGCGAGAAGATGATGACGGGCAGCGCGTCGCCTGCGATCGGTAAGGAAACCCGGACATGCAGGTCAACGCCTCGTTCAGGGGACGGCAAGGTAATGGGAGCGATGGAGACAATGGCGGGTAAGCCGGCGACATGCGCGCAGGCTTCAGCGCAAGAACTGGACATAGGACTGCGAACCTTCGAACTAGCAAACGGATCGGTGATCCGTTATGCTATAAATACGGATCGCTGATCCGTTTAGCAAGAAGGGTCCCGGAAAATGTTGTCGACCAAGTTCCGGAATGCAGTCGAGGCCGCGTCGCCGAGCCCTGGCGATGCCGAAGCGCCCGCACGGCGCATGCGTGCCGATGCTCGCAGGAACGAGGAAGCAATTTTGGAAGCCGCCAAAATCGTGTTCGCCCGTTCGGGGGTTGATGCGCCCATCCGGGAGATCGCGACACAAGCGGGTGTCGGGCTGGGTACGCTCTATCGCCGTTTCCCGAACCGTGCCGACCTGGTGGCAGCGGTGTTCCGCCGCGAGGTCGATGCCTGCGCCGATGCGGCAGGGCCGCTTGCCGCTGAGCGCGGACCGGCCGATGCGCTGGCAGCCTGGCTGATGCGCTACACGCGCTTCCTGTCCACCAAGCAGGGTTTGGCCGCCGCGCTCCATTCCGGCGATCCGGCATTCGCCACCTTGCCGGAATATTTCCGAAGCCGATTTGAACCGGCTCTGTCGATGCTGCTGAATGCCGCTGCGGATGCAGGGGAAGTCCGTGCCGACGTCGCTCCCTACGATCTGCTGCGCGCGATCGGGAACCTCGCCGTGGCTTCCGGGGAAGATGGGCCGGCGCACACCGAACGAATGCTCATGCTGCTGCTGGATGGCCTGCGCTATGGCGCGGCGAATCCGAAATAGCCGCGACTGCTACCTTGGTCAGGATCGCCAGATCGCGGAGCCTGTCGGTGCTGAGGTCCAAGCCGCTCACCGCGGGTCTCGGGCGAGTTTCCGAAAACGGCTGAGTGGCTTGATGGTTTGCCTTCTTCCGTCGTAGTCTCGCCCGCCTTCGCTGTACGCAAACCGGCTGTCGCGGTCTTTTGGCGCCCTCACGCCTTCGACGAGATTGCCCGTGAGGCTCCGGAAGGCCTCAACCCGTTCCAGGCGTTCGGCGAGCTCCTGCGGGAGCAGCCGCAGGTGACGATCGTCAAGCTCGCCGGGCTGGCGCGCGGCGGCGGAGCGGAGTTCGTCGCGGCAGCTGACATGGCATTTGCCGCCGAGGGTCGGGCAGGGCTTGCCCAATGCGAGGCGTTGATGGGCATCACGCCGGGCGGCGGGGCTACCCAGTATCTGTCCAGCCGGATGACGCGCGGCCGGGCTCTTGAAGTGATCCTCGGCGCCGATCTCGTCGATGCGACGACGGCGGAGAGCTACGGTTGGATCAACCGGGTGCTGCCGGCTTCAGAGCTCGACGGTTTCGTCGATCGGCTGGCGTGCAACATCGCCGCCTTGCCCGAAGGCGTTATCGCCGCGGCCAAAAGGGCGTTGCCTCTCAAAGACCTGCGGGATGGCTTTAGGCGCGAGCATGAGGCCTGGGCAGGATTGTTCGAACTCCCTGCTGCCGAAAAGCTCATCCGGGGCGGACTGAAAACAGGAGCGCAAACCAGGGAGGGTGAGAGAAATTTGGAAGGCTTGCTCCGTAGATTGAAGGTGTGAGGTCTGACTGACGAGAGAACAGCGAAACCGCTGCGGCGAGCTATTGCGTGGCGGTTTCGGTCTTTGGATGGCACGCCTGCGTTACTGAAAGCGCCGACGCTAAATCATGATCGCGTTCGCACCACTTTCTGCCGCGGGAAGAGAATCTCTCCAGATGATGTCTCCATTCCGCTAACGGCGAGTGGCACATCATATCGCGCCGGGCACGATATTCCGAGTTTCGTATGCAATCTGGAAGCAGATTCCGGTAAGAACGGGAGCAAACATCGAGCGACGATGGCGAGCCCGTAGACCTGCTCCGCCAGAGCCGCCCCAAGACGATCGGAAATTAATCGTCGTTCCGTTTCGTCGAGCTCGCCGAGCAAGGCCTTGGCATCAGACCAGGGCGCTTTCCGCGTAAACTCCCTGTTCGCGGACCCTAGATAGGAAAAGATTTCTGTCAGGCCAACGTGAAGTTCGTAGTTATCGAAGGCATCCAGGATTTTTTCGGGAAGGCGCGCTGCTTCGCGAACAAGGGCACTGTCGGGAACCGCTGGTGTCACACCGGAAAAGGATGACGCCAGCACCGTGAGAACCCGATTGAGAAGATTTCCAAGCTGCCCGCCAAGCTCACCAGACCATGCGGCCTCCAGCCGTTCTTCAGAGAAATCCCCATCCTCAGCGGAACGAATGTGGCGTAGCAAGTAATAGCGCAGTGCGTCCGGCGTCTTATAGTATTGCACGAGGCCATGTGGATCGACGCCGTTGCCGGCCGATTTTCCGATCTTTCGCCCGTCTAGAGTTAGGTAGCCATGAACGAAGATCGAGGACGGGAGCGGCACTCCGGCAGACAGGAGTATCGCCGGCCAGTAAATCGCATGAAACTTGGAAATTCCCTTGCCAACATAGTGTGTGCGTTCGCCTTCGTGTGCCCAGTATCGCCGGAAGAGGGCTTCGTCTGAACCATAACCAAGGCCTGTTAGATAGTTCGCCAGAGCATCGAACCAGACATAAATAACTTCGTCGCTCCCAGGCACGGGCACGCCCCAGCCGCGTGCTCGTTCAGCACTTCGCGACACACTGATGTCCTCGAGTCCGCGCCGAAGCAGGGCGAGTATCTCGTTACGACGGTGAATTGGAACGACCTCAAGCTCTTCTGCCTCGATCAAATGACGAAGGCGGTCGCCATATCGAGAGAGGCGGAAGAACCAGTTCTCCTCCTTCACGATCTCAAGCGGGATGCCATGCTCCGGGCATCTGCCGTCGTCGAGATCCGGAAGCTCGTAGAACTGCTCACAGCCCACGCAATAAAAGCCTTCATAACTCTTTCGATAGAGGTCGCCATTCTTGGCGCAAGCGTTCCACAGTGAATGAACGCAGGCAATATGTCTTGGATCCGTGGATGTGCGAACGAATGCATCGTTCGAGATATCAAGGCTCCTGCCCAGCTTTTCGAAGCGGTCCGCGTTCTCGCCGACGAAGTCGGCCACCGGACGTCCCGCTGCTTCCGCGGCGCGAACGTTTTTCAGACTGTTGTCATCCGTACCGCACTGAAACCTGACGTCTTTGCCCAGAAGTCGGGAATGGCGTGCATAAGCATCGGCCTGCACGAGTTCGAGCGCAAAACCAACATGCGGCGCGGCATTGACGTATGGAATCGAGGTGGTGATGTAAGTCGTCGTGCTGTTCATCGGGATATCCTTGTGAAGGTTGAATGTCCCTCAAGGCGGATCGGCCAATGAAAAACCGCCTCAAGGGCGGTCTAAGGTGCATCAGAAGCGCACAAAATCCGCCACGCTAGGAGCGCGGCATCATCATCGTGGCGTTGGCGAGGCATTTGTTCATGTTGTCAGTGCTATCAGCTGGTCACGACCGGAGCAAGGCCGCATTTGAGGGACGTTTCCCAAATCATGTCGCTGGTTTGTTCGTTCGCAACAGACCACCGCTTCCATCCGCCGACGTAAGGTGCCGATCGTCAGCGAACGGATGCGGTGGTCCGAATTGATGGAGGCTGCTATTTGGTGATGAAAGCCAGAATATCCTCGTTCAGAACATCTGCGTTGACCGTTAACATGCCGTGCGAGTAACCGGGATAGGTCTTCAACAAACCATTCTTGAGCAGTTTGACCGCCTTCGAAGCCGACGCTGCAATCGGAACGACTTGGTCGTCCTCGCCGTGCAGCACCAGCGTCGGTACGGTGATGGCCTTGAGGTCCTCTGTCTGGTCGGTTTCCGAAAACGCCTTGATGCCGTCGTAATGTGCCTTGGCGCTACCCATCATACCCTGTCGCCACCAGTTCTGGATCACGCCTTCATGGACCGTCGAACCGTCGCGATTGAACCCATAGAACGGACCGGCGGGAACGTCTCGGAAGAATTGGGCACGGTTGCTGGCCAGCGCCGAACGGAAGCCGTCAAAGACCTCGATCGGTGTGCCCTCGGGGTTGCTGTCGGTCTTCAGCATCAGCGGAGGAATGGCGGCGACCAGAACAGCCTTGGCCACACGACCGGCCGGTTCGCCGTGCCGTGCCACATATCGCGCGACTTCGCCGCCGCCGGTGGAGTGGCCGACGTGAACCGCGTTCCGCAGGTCCAGGGCCCTGGTTACGGCAAAAGCGTCGGCCGCGTAATGGTCGATGTCATGACCTTCGGCAACCTGCTCCGAACGACCGTGCCCGCGCCGGTCATGCGCGACCACGCGAAATCCCTTCGACAGGAAGAAAAGCATCTGCGCGTCCCAGTCGTCGGATGACAGAGGCCAGCCATGATGAAACACAATTGGCTGCGCATCCTTGGGACCCCAGTCCTTGTAGAAAATCTGTACACCGTCGTCTGTGGTCACGAAGCCCATGGTAAGCTCTCCTTCTGATGGTTTGATTGTGGCAGGTTCGTCGGCGCGCACGTTCGATGACTTGATGGCATCTCAAGACGTGAACCGATAGGCCGCTTTCGTGCAAAGCTGTGTCGCTGAAAGCGGAACGCCATTGTCAATTCAGCGGGACCCCCGAGCCGAATTCATCGTTGGTGAAAGCCGCTCAGGTACTTAATGACATTGGCTTCGAGCCGCCCGACGGAAGACCGAGCAGGCGGCGCGCGACGAAGCAATCGATTTTTTCCGTCAGCGGAAAACAACTGGGTTCATCGCTGCAGATCAGCCACCGGCGCGCTGCCGAACATGCTCTTGTACTCGCGGCTGAACTGCGACGGGCTCTTATACCCCACCTCATATGCGACGCGCGACACATTGGTATTCCCGCCGGCAAGAAGCTTTCGCGCCTCAAGCAGGCGAATATGGCGTTGAAAGGCAAGTGGGCTGAATCCCGTAACTTCCTTGAAATGCCTGTGAAAGCTTGTAACGCTCATGTGAGATGACGCTGCCAGCTCAGGAATGTTGACAACTTCGCTGTGATTGACGGCGAGCCAATCGGCTGCTGCCTTGAGTTGCTGGAAACGGCCGTTTCTCTGGCTGACCTGTCGGAGCGTATCGCCCATCGAACTCTGAAGCAGGCGATAATAGAGCTCGAACTCGTAGTGTGGTGCCAGCGCACCGATATCGTCGGGCGTGTTCAGCAGCCCGACGAGGCGAGCAAACGCGTCGCCGACGGGTCCGTCCAGACCGCCGGCGGCGACTGCGCATGTCCAACGGTCCTCACGCTTGGGGATATCGAGCATGGCGCGCGTCAAAATATCGGCATCAAGATGAAGGCTGATGCCGACATAGGGGAAATTGGGCTTAGCGCCGGTCAATTGGTGGCTGTAGGGCAGACCAAAGGACGATACCGCGCAAGCGCCTGTGACCAGTTCGAACCGATTGGCGCCCATGATCAAGACTTTGGTTCCGCGCAACACCGCATAGAACATGGGTTCGAACACCGCCGGAGTGGGCGACGTGGCCCTTGCGCTTGTCCAAATCGTCAAGCGCGGAACGGGGGTGGGAACGCCGACTGTACCCGCATGCGCCGAAACAAACGGAGCAACGGCCTTCAGCAGAAGTGTCGATGGCTTCACAGGATCGAACATCACGTCAGCATGTAGTGATTGGTAGGATCAGGCAAGTGTCTGGGAAGATCAGGAATGTTGCCTGCGTCGAAACTGCCTATTTGTGGCTCAACAGAAAGCCTACCGGAGCAGCTCGTAGCGAGGAATGAGCCTCCCAATCGGCGTCAAGGCGACAGGAATAGGAAAGGGTTCGACCATGCAGGAACTAGCTGGAAAGAATGCGCTCGTCACCGGTGGATCGCGTGGCATCGGGGCTGCGATCGCAATTGCTCTGTCGGAGAAGGGTGCGAACGTTGCGATAACGTACGAGCGATCCGCCGACAGCGCGGAGCGACTTTCCCGGACTATTGAAGGGAATGGGGGCAAGGCCATCGCGATACAGGCCGACAGCGCGAATCCTTCGGCCATCCAGCGGTCGGTGGACGAAACTGTCCGCACACTGGGTGGTCTCGACATTCTCGTCAACAATGCGGCGATCGCGCGATACAACAATATTGCAGATTTCACGATCGAGGACATCGATGCGCTGCTTGCCGTTAACGTGCGTGGGCCTGTTCTGACTGCAAAGGCTGCCATCCCTCACCTCAAGGAAGGCGGGCGCATCATTACCATCGGATCGGCAGGCGCGGATCGCATAGCCGGGGTGCCTGGTACGGTCTATTACATGACCAAGGGCGCGCTCCAGGCATTTAACCGCGGCCTCGCGCGCGAATTGGGCCCCCGAGACATAACGGTCAATCTCGTGCAACCGGGATCGACAAACACGGAATCAAATCCGGAGACGGGCGAATTCGCCGACTACCAGCGCAGTCTCAGCGCACTCGGTCGCTTCAACCAGCCGCAGGATGTCGCGGCTGCAGTTGCTTTCCTGGCGACACCGGCCGCCCGACAGATTACCGGCACCATCCTCACGGTGGACGGCGGTGCTCTCGCGTAGTCCTTGGTGATGGCTGTGGTTGCTCGCCTGCAATCAGGCAACCTTCGTTTCGCCAATAGCGTACCAGCCGCGTAACTCGCGTTCTTCTTTACGATTGGACCGGCGATTGTCCTGATGGCGGCGGCCGTGGTCGCGGTGCCCCTGTTTCGGCGGTTAGGCCTCGGCTCGGTTCCCGGATATTTCGCAGCCGGCGTGCTGGTCGGGTCGGAGGTCGCCGCGGCGCTACCGGCCAATACGCCAAAGACTATTCGATCTTTCACCTGCCGACGAGAAGGACTTTTTCGTGGTCGAGGGCGCTGGCCATTACGACATGTATTACAAACCGGAATATGTGGGTCCGGCAATTGACCGGCTGACGGCGTTCTATTCAAAGTATCTGCCGACATAGTCGCCGGCCTGCGCGTCAGCTCCGGGACCGTCTCGATCTGCCGCTCTATATCCGTTAGATGGGCTGTTCGTTTCCTTGCCCGCTATCATCGAAACACTCGATCAGCATTTCGGTCAGGACGCGGATCTTTCGAGAGGGGTGCTGTCCCGGCGGACGAACGACATAGATTCCGGCCGGGGGTGGCGGATGATTTTTCATGACCGTCACCAACGTGCCGGAATTGAGATAGTCCCGGGTGAGGCCATCGGGGAGGGCAGCGATACCCAAACCGGCCGCGGCAGCGACGACGAGAGCCGCCCCGTTGTCAGCCTTGAAACGGCCCTGCGGGCGAATGGTCAGGATCTTGTCGCCATCCATCACCTGCCACGTTTCCATCCCCTGCATAAGCGCCTGATGCGTGACGAGTTCCTCCGCTGTTTCCGGGGAGCCATGGGCTTTGATATAGGCGGGGCTCGCGACGTATTTTCCATAGAGGGGACCAACGCGTCTTGCAATCAGGTTGGAATCCTGAAGCGTGCCGACCCGGATCGCGCAATCAAACCCTTCCGCAATCAGGTCCACGAAACGGTCGCTATAGCTTGTCTGGATCTGCAGTTGCGGATGGCGCAATGCCAGGTCCGCAAGGACAGATGCAAAGTGGGTGGGCCCGAACGATAGGGGCGCCGCAATTCTCAGGCGACCGCTCAGTTCGCCAGCCGGCAGGATCGTGTCTCTGGCGACATCGATCTCGGCGCTGACCCTGGCCGCATAATCACGGAAAGTGGCGCCCGCTTCCGTCAAGGACGCCCCGCGTGTCGACCTTGCAAGCAGCTGGACGCCCAGCTCAGCCTCAAGTCTTACGAGCCGTCGGCTGACCATTGATTTGGAGACACCCAGCCGGAGCGCAGCAGACGTCACTCCGCCCGCATCCGCAACCTCCACAAACGTCCGCAGATCTTCGATGTCCATGCTGCGTTCCCCGTTCCGCGACACTGTTTGGCACAAACGATGACTACCGCATCGAAATCGGGAATGACAAGGTCCCTTCGCAGACGGCGCTTCGGAGGGCGCTTGTTCCCTCCAGCAACGTGTCTCAACCAACCGCGAACCTAGGAATTTATCCATGACCTTCCGTAACGGCCTTGACTCACTTCTTCGTCCCGAAGATTCCGTCCTCGTCATGATCGACCATCAGCCCTATCAGCTCGCGAACGTGAACAGCCACGATCCGCAGGCGGTCGTGAACAACACGACGGCGCTTGCGAAAGCGGCAAAGGTTTTCAACGTCCCCACAATCCTGACAAGCGTGATAGCCGGCCGGGGTGGCCTGCTCTTCAAGCACCTCACCGATGTTTTTCCCGGACAGGAGGTGATCGACCGCACATTCATCAACACCTGGCAGGACCCGAAAGTGGTGGACATGGTGAAGGCTACCGGCCGCAAGCAGCTGATCATTGCTGGCCTGTGGACCGAAGTCTGCGTTGCGATGCCGGCAATCCAGGCCGCGGGCGAAGGCTGGGACGTTACGGTGATTACCGACGCATCGGGTGGGACTTCAGTCGAAGCGCACCAGGTGGCGATCCAGCGGATGATGGGGGCTGGCATCAATATGATGACCTGGCTCGCGATCGCTGCCGAATGGCAGCGCGATTGGGCTCGTGAGGAGACCGCGGCCGCGCTGACCGACGTCATCGTCGACCATGCCGGCGGCAGCGGCATCGCCTACCTGTGGGAACAGCAACTGCTCAACACGCCTGTACAGGCGGCCCGTCAGGCCGGTCTGTAAAAGCCGGCTGAGATGGCGAGTTCTCGGCCTAATGCCATTGCAAGGCGCTAAGTCGAGCCTCGTCATCACCACCATTTCTGAAGGAACAACTGTAATGCCGATCAACCGCTTTCCTCGACCCTGAAGAGGCGTCGCTTATCGCCGACAACGACTAAATGCATCTGTGAGGATTCACATGGAAATCGGTATCGACAGTTTTGCAGCCATCCTTCCTGATCCGGCAACGGGAAATCTCCCGTCACCGACCGATCGCATGGCCGAGCTTATCGAGGAGGTCGTGGTCGCAGATCGCGTCGGGCTCGACGTCTTCGGTATCGGCGAGCATCACCGCAGCGAGTTTCTCGACTCCGCCCCGGCCGTCATTCTGGCCGCGGCCGCGGCCCGCACCTCCCGCATCCGGTTGACGAGTGCGGTCACGGTTCTCAGCGCCGCCGATCCGGTGCGTGTTTTCCAGGAATTCGCAACCCTCGACCTGATTTCCAAGGGTCGTGCGGAGCTCGTGGTCGGCCGCGGATCCTTCATCGAGGCCTACCCGCTGTTCGGCCTTGATACGCGTCACTATGACGAGCTCTTCGCCGAAAAGCTCGACCTGTTTCTCAAGCTCGGTGAGGCGAGAGATATCACCTGGGAAGGCCGCTTTCGTCCGCAGCTCAAAGGGCAAGGCGTCTTTCCGCGTCCACATCAGTCGCGGCTACCGGTCTGGATCGGCGTCGGCGGTTCGCCGGAATCCTTCGCACGCGCCGGTGCACTTGGCCTTCCCTTGATGGTGGCGATCATCGGCGGCAGCTTCGAACGCTTCCGGCCACTTGTCGATCTCTATCGCGAAAATGGTCAACGCGCCGGGCATGATCCCGAAAAGCTCAAGGTGGGAGTCCATGCAATGGGTTTCGTCGGCGAGACCGACAGGGCTGCAAAGGATGCCTTCTTTCCCGGATGGGCGCATCTGACGACGAAGATCGGTCGTGAGCGCGGCTGGTCGCCACCGACGCGACCGCAGTTCGAGATCATGGCGGGTCCTGACGGCGCATTCCTGGTCGGCGATCCGAAAACCGTTGCAGCTAAGATGCTGCGGGCTAGCGAAACGCTTGGTGGCCTGTCGCGCATGACCTTTCAGATGAGTACCGCTTCGCTTGAAACGGAAGCGATGAGGCGGTCGATCGAACTGCTGGGCACTGAGGTAGCTCCGATCATCAGGGCGGCGCGATAGGACCGGGTATCGACCGTGTCGCAACGGAGGAATGCCAAATGGATATCGAAGATCTGCGGGTATTCGTCGAGGTTGCCGATTCAGGGGGGATCACCTCGGCTGCGCGCCGACTGGGAGTGTCCAAGTCGATGGTCAGCCGCGCGCTCGCCAGGATCGAGGCTGCGCTCGGGACCCAGCTTCTTGCGCGAACGACACGGGGAGCCGGTCTGACGGAAGCAGGGGTCTTGTTTCGGGATCATGCAGCACGGGTTTGTGCCGAGATCGACACCGCGCGCGAGGCGATCCTGCCCGAAGGTGACCTTCGTGGACGTTTCCGGGTGGCAGTTCCGCTGACATCGGGTCCGGTACATTTTGCACCTGTTCTCGCCAAGATGGCGCGCCACCACCCGCAGCTTCAGATACAAGCCGACTACAGCGATCGGTTCGCCGACCTGATCGTCGACGGGTTCGATTGCGCGATCCGTGTTGGTGCCCTGCGCGACTCGAATCTCATGGCAAAACGGGTCGGCCAGATTTGCGGCAAGCTGGTGGCGAGTCCGGACTATATAAGATTGAACGGCTCGCCGGAGGCGCCGGAAGAGATCGCGTCCTACCAGGCTTTGGTTGGTGCGGAGACCTGGCGATTCATGGACGGCGACAAGATCATCACCGTGCAGCCGCAGGGCCGCTTCAGGACCGACAACGGCATGGCGCTTGCGAGCGCAGCCGCCGAGGGGCTCGGCATCGCCTGGCTCCCCGATTGCGTCACCCATGATTATCTCGCGTCAGGGGCTCTCGTTCCGATCATGACCCGTTTTCCGCTACCGGTCGGCGGGGTCTATGTCGTACGGCCTCCCGGTCCACATCCGTCCCGAAAAGTGCGCGTCCTTTCGGAGTTCCTGATCGAATCCTTTGAGACTGACGCGCATCTTTGGGGCGCCGGAAGTTGATGCCGTAAACAGCGCGTTCCGCTTGCCGCAACACAGCGTAGCGTTTCCCGCAGCTAGCCGCGGGTGCCGTCGCTTTCTAGTCTCGGTGGCGGCTTTGGCCGATCGGGCAGCACAACGAAAGGGCAGGCGAACGGCGCCTATCCTGCAGAGTGAAGAGGAGAACACGCATGAGTTGGAATCCCGCCATTGCACCAGCCTGTCCTGAAGAGATCGGCCTGGATGCGATCGACACCCTCATCATTCCACGTTCGCGCGATCTCGGTGGCTTCGAAGTCCGGCGCGCCTTGCCTGCGCCGAAGCGCCAGATGGTGGGTCCGTTCATCTTCTTCGATCAGGTCGGGCCTGCGGAATTTCTGACTGGACAGGGCATCGATGTGCGGCCGCACCCCCATATTGGCCTCGGCACCCTCACCTATCTTTATCGCGGCGAATTCCATCACCGCGACAGCACAGGTGCCGACCAGATCATTCGCCCCGGAGCCCTGAACTGGATGGTCGCGGGGCGGGGTGTGTCGCATTCAGAGCGCACTACGCCAGAAGGCCGCAGCGGGCCGCACCACAGGCGGCCAAGGTGCAAGGCTGATGGCACTGGGCGGCGCGACGCTTTCAGGGCCACGCTATATCTGGTGGAATTTCGTCGCATCCTCGGAGGAGCGTATCGAAGAGGCCAAGGCCGAATGGCGGGCCGAGAACTGGGGGAAGGGGCGTTTCGATCTCCCGGTTGACGACAGGGACGAGCACATTCCGTTGCCCGATTGATTTCTGCCAGTCGGCTTTAATTTGGAGACCATCTGAGGATGGGGCGGGTCGGCGCCTTAAACACGGAGGAAATGCGATGAGCGAAGAGGTTGAACGGGAAGATGGCAGGTCCAAGGGGCGCTACCGGATCGTTGTTGATGGGCACGAGGCCGAGATGACATACAGTCGAGCGGGTCAAAAGCTGATCATCATCGACCACACGGATGTTCCTGCCGCGTTGCGCGGTCGAAAAATCGGCGAGCAATTGGTCCGGCAGGCGGTAGAGGACGCCCGGCGCGAAGGTATCGCGATCATACCGCTTTGCCCATTCGCGAAAGCGCAGATAGAGCGCCATGCGGAATGGCGGGATGTTTTGAGAAAGTGAAAAATTCTGCCGAACAAAGAACCAGAGCCGGCGATACGGAATGTTATGCGGAAGAACACCTATCTGTTTCAAGAGGCGAAGCAGGCCCTTCAAGCTACTGCCGAAGAGATGAACAATGGCCGAAAACACTCCTGATCTAGTTTTGGCAGATCGCCAGATCGCCGAGGTCATCAGTCGCACCGACAAGACTCTTGCTGCCGCGGTCTCCTGTGCTCTGGAAGAAGCGACCAAAAGGGTGGTCGAGGAAATGCGAGCAATCGGCCAGGAAGATGCTGCGCCAGCATCGCAATATTTTGCGGCAGTTGTTCATCAGAGAATGTATTGTCTCATGTGTGGTGCAGACCCGGATACATTCGAAGGGGGAAACCCTGAAATTGCCTACCACGTCATCCGCAATTCCCAGAATATCGCCAAGCACTACTGGTCCGCGGACATTGAGCCTTATCCACCGAAATAGCGATGGATCATTCATCGACATCCAGTATCGCGCAGACCCGCCCGCCTGACCGCAAGGGTTCGATCGAGAACTTGATTTGACCTCAGGGCCAGCGATCTCTTTTGCCAAGCCACAGAGTTGGAGAGAGCCGGTCGACCTTGCAATCCTGACGTTACAGGCAAGCTGATCGTTCGTCTTGCTTGCCAAGGCCCGCCGCGCCGTCCTTGATGGACGCGGTTCCGAAACGTTCGATGAGCATTTCAGTGAGTATCCTCACCTTTCGCGAGGGATGCTGGCCTGGCGGCCTCACGACAAAGATACCGGCTGGCGGAATCGGATGGCGCGTCATGATTGGCACCAGCGCGCCCGAGGAAATATGATCCGCGACAAGCGGTTCCGGCAGGTACCCGATCCCGATACCGTCCAGAGCGGCAGACACAAGCGATACTCCGCTATCAGCTATGAATCGTCCCTGGGGACGCACCGTGACAATCCTGTCGCCGTCCATGAATTGCCACCTCTCGTCGTCTCGCATGACGACTTGATGATCTACGATGTCGTCCGGTGTTACGGGAGCGCCGTGAGCGTCTATGTATTCAGGACTTGCCACGAGGATGCCGAAGATCGATCCGACACGTTTTGCGACCAGCACCGAATCTTGAAGGTGGCCAAGCCGAATGGCGCAGTCAAAACCCTCTCCGACGAGATCGACGAAACGATCGGTATAGGAAGAAAGGATTTGCAGTTGCGGATGCCTGCGCGCCATTTGAGAGAGGATAGGAGCAAAATGTGTTGGGCCAAAAGAAAGCGGCGCAGCGACACGTAGCCGGCCGCGAAGATCTCCGGAGGGAAGAGTGGCCTCCCTCGCAACTTCAAACTCGCTGCAGATTCTTGCTGCGTGCTCGCGAAACGTTGCGCCAGCTTCGGTCAAGGAAGCGCCGCGCGTCGTTCGCGCGAGCAATTGAACGCCCAGGAATTGCTCAAGTCGGGCAAGCCTTCGGCTGACAAGCGATTTGGAAACGCCGAGCCGGCGCGCTGCCTGTGTGAGGCCGGTTGCGTCGGCAACCTCCACGAAGGTGCGCAATTCCTCAATATCCATTGGTGTTTCCTTTTTGGCGACATGGTGTGTCAGTTTGATGGCCTAGCGTAGCCGAAATTGCAATGGCACTGTCCACTGGGACGTTTTCACAAGGGTTTTTGTCTTCCGACAAGTCGGCCTTCAACGACGGCGTGCAAAAAAGTGATGACCTTTCGCGACGGCTTGGACTCACGTCTTCGCCCATCGCGCGCATTCGCATGGCACCGGCTCCGAATGACCGCATTTCGTAAAATCAGTCGAACGAGGGTAAAATGATCAGAAAGATATTCATCGCGTTGATGACAACTTTTTCTTTCTCTGCAGTTCAGGCACAAACGACGCAGGAACAGCCCGGCGCTGATCTGATCGTTATCAACGCAAAGATCTTCACCGGCAGCCGTGCTCAGCCCGAAGCTTCGGCTTTGGCGGTCAAGAATGGCCGCATTTATTCCGTCGGCTCTGATGTGGATATTCTCGGCCTAAAGAATTCCAATACCGAGATTATCGATGCGCGCAGCCGCAGACTGATCCCAGGCATCATCGATGCCCATATCCATGTCCTCAATGATCTGGCTTACAGCTACAATGTTCGATGGGATGGCGTGCCGACGCTGCGTGAGGCGTTGACGATGCTGAGCGAGCAGGCCCAACGCACGCCGAAGGGCCAATGGGTCAAAGTTATTGGAGGCTGGTCACCCTACCAATTTGAGGAGAACCGCTTTCCCACGCTGGACGAATTGCGCGGCGCGGTGTCCGATCGCCCCCTGATCGTGCAATATGCCTATAACCAAGCCTTCTTGAACAAGCAGGCGATGGAAGCGCTTGGCGTGGGAACCGCCCGGTTCCCAAAGGTGCCGGACACCGAATTCGAAAAGGACAGCCACGGCAATCCCACTGGCGTGGTCCACGGCTATACTTGGTTGTTTCTCGCCCTCGAGAGCATGGTGCCGCCGCCCACGTTCGACGAACAGGTGAGCTCGTTGATCTACAGCATTCACGGTCTGAACCGGTTCGGCGTGACCTCGATCATCGACAACGGCGGCAGGTGGCCATACCCGGAGGCCCAGGCGAGAGTAGACGTGCTTGCACGAGGCAACCGCCTCAATGTGCGCATGCCCTTTGTGGACTTGCAACTCGGCGACGGCGGGCCAGTGAACATGGTGGATCTGGAAATCGAGGCGATCACGAAAACGGCGCCGATAAGTGCAGGGCAAAACCTCCACCCCACCCTGGCACATGGCCACGAATATCGAGGTGCCGGGGAGGTTCTGAGCGGGGAAGTACACGATCATGAGAACTTCGACCGTCCGGCTGTCATCATCGAGCCTGAGAAGATGCGGCGCTTCGTCGAGCAGGATGTGATGAAGCTGGTCCAGCGGCGCATCCCGTTCCGCATGCACGTCAGCTACAACGAGAACATCTCCCCCTTTCTCGACGCGCTGGAGAAGGTGAACGAGATGATCCCGCTCGATGGCCTGAAATGGAGCCTCGAGCACGCTGAGACCATCAGTCCGGAGAACATCGCTCGGGTGAAAAAGCTGGGTGGCGGTATTGCCCTGGACGCCAAGATGGCGCTGCACGGCGATGGTTTCATCAAGACCCATGGTCGCGAGAAGGCGTTGGAGACACCGCGTCTGCGCATGCTCGTCGATAGCGGCATGCCGCTGGCCATGACCACCGACGCCTTCCGGGCAGCCACGTTTAATCCTTGGGTCGCTATAAGTTGGATGGTCTCCGGCAAGTCCGTCTCCGGATCCGAGATTCTTGCCGCGGACAATCGCCTATCCCGCACCGAGGCGCTGAAACTTTTCACCAATGGCGCAGCGTGGTTCATGAACACAGAATCAGAAATGGGCGTAATCGCCCCCGGAAATCTGGCAGACTTCGCCGTTCTCGACAGGGACTACTTCTCCGTGCCGGAAGATCAGATCAGCTCGATATCTTCTGTACTGACTATCATGGACGGAAGGGTAGTCTACGGCGCACAAGACTATAGTGTTCTATCGCCAAAACTGCCCCACATCCTTCCGGCTTGGTCACCCGTTAAATACTTCGGCAGCTATTATGGGGAAAAATGAGCCCGGCGGACGGGCTCTCCCCGCGGCGGCGCTCGGGATTATCGAGGGCGTCGCCGACGCCGTGGCGAGTTTTACCAGGATGATCGCCGGCTACGTTGCCGACAAGTTCGGTCATCGCAAATTCCTGGTGCTGGTCGGCTATGGCCTGACGCCACTCGGCCAGGCTTTGATCGCGCTTTCCGTCGGCTGGCCGCTGATCCTGCTCGGCCGCATCGCCTCGTGGTTCGGCAAGGCCGCGTCGCCATGGTCGCCATCATCACGATCTGGATTGGCGCCGGACTGATCGCAGTGACAATAATGCTGAAGGCTGTCCCAGCCCGAAACTGAGGGTTTGCCAAGCATGCCTAAAGGGGCATGAACCCGCCGAACCACAGCCACAATCCGGCGAAGGCCATGGACAGAACCGTGATCGGTACGCCCGCTTTCGCATGATCCCGAAAGGTCAGCCGTATCCCTTGGGCTGACGCACGCTCTGCCACGATCAGATTTGCCAGGCTTCCGACCAGAAACAGGTTTCCGGCCAGCGTCGAAAGAATAGCGAGGCCGACCAGGACCCCCTCCGGGATCCCCTGCCAGACCTTCAGGATCATCACCACGGCCGGAACATTGCCGATCGTGTTGCTCAAAAAGAGTGAGATCGGCATCAGGAACGAAACCCGATCGGGAAGGAGGCCATGGGCGGCAAGAATCCGCACCGCTTCCTCCGGGATTCCTGTACGGGCGAAGGCGTCGTTGACGACGAACAAGGCCGCAAACAGGATCAGCAATGGCAGATCGATCTCATCGAAGAGCTGCCTGGTCGGAAGCGTGCGGCTTACGATCAGGCAGGCTGCGACCAGAAGAGCGGAGATTTCGCGTGGGAGCGGCGTGGCAAACAGCGCAAGCAGCGCCAGAAGGGCGACGGCACAGATTCCGACCTGCAAGCGGTCGAAGGCAACAGGCTCGAGTGGTGCATTGTCGTCTGCCGCTGCGAGGCTTGATCGCCAGATGATCGCGATGCATCCGAAACTGAGACCAAGGGCTGCGATTGCCGGGACGACGGCCTGTGCGAAATAGGACCAGAAGCCCAGTGCACCGGCCTGACCGATCAGGATGTTTTGCGGATTGCCGATCAAGGTGGCGGCCGAACCCGCGTTACTGGCCGCTGCGAGACCAAGCAGGAATGGCCGTGGATCGAGTTTCCGCACTTTGAGGCCGGTGCACAACAGCGGCGTCATGGCGAAAACTACGATATCGTTGACAAGAAAGGCGGAGAGGATGCCGCCGACCGTGATCGTCAAGGCGAGCAGGCGCAGGGGCCTGCCCGCCTGGCCCGCTATCCAGACCGACGCCGCGTCGTAGAAGCCGCTTGCACCAACACGCGCGGAAAGGATCATCAAGCCGCCGAGCAGAAGCAAGGTCGGAAAATGGATCGCTTCGCTGATCGCGTCGACGGGAACAGCCCCGATAACCACGAGCGCGACTGCGACGATCATTGCGATACCGGCGCGGTCGATCCTCAGTCCCGGGACGCGTCCCAATGCCATCCCGAGATAGGTTAGCCCGAAGAGAATAACGACGAGATTTGTCATTGTGTGTGGTCGTCCATCGCGTCCGTTTACGATTGGCCACTGTGTCGACGAAGGCGAGCAGCCGGTCAAGCGTCTCCCGACCGGCCTACGCTATTGTCTCGCTGTTTTCGAGAACAGAGAGGCGGCAGTTGATCCACGTCATTGCGAGTGCCTCGGCCAAGGTGCAGCGTAAACAGGATGATCGGCGCCCCCGATTGAAGGAACGCACATGCTTGAAATCCCAAAGCCCGGCGTCAAGGAGGTTCCTTCCGCTGCCGGAGATAAACAGGACCAAGTCGCCGGCAAGACACGGCGACCAACAATCGCGCGCATTCTCGCCTCTGCCATTGTGCTGGCCATCGCCATCGGTGCAGGTGTCAGCGCATGGGCGGTGTTCCTGCGCCCGATCGAAATCCAGGTTGCTGCCATCGAACGAGATGTGCCGGTGCAGGTTTTCGGCCTCGGCACGGTCGAGGCGCGCGTGACCTCCAGGGTCGGCTTCAAGGTGCCTGGCGTGCTGGTCGACCTTCGCGCCGATGTCGGCGATCGTCTCGCCAAGGGCGTAATTCTCGCCCGGCTTGATGACCGCGAGCAAAGCGCGCAGGTTGCAAGGGCAAACGCAGCCATCGACCTGGCTGATGCCAATCTTCAAAGAGCTGCTGCAAGCGTTGAAAAGGCGCGGGCGAACTATGCAAATGCCAAGAGCATCAACGAGCGCCGGCAGTCGCTTCTCAAGAACAACAACATCTCGATCGAAGAGGCGCAGACAGCACAGGCCGCTCTAGACGCAGCGCTCGCCGACGTGAACCTGGCCCAAAGCGACGTCTTGGTGGCCAGGGCCAATATTGGCGACGCGAAAGCACAACAGCAACTGCAATCGACGATATTGGACTTTAATATCCTCGCGGCGCCCTACGACGCCATGGTAACCGCGCGCCTCAAGGAACCGGGCTCAGCGCTCGGCGCGGGCGAGCCGGTGTTCACGCTGATCGATCCGAAGACGGTGTGGGCACTCGCCTATATCGACGAGAGCAAGGCCGGCGAGATCGCTGTGGGCCAATCCGCCGAGATCGTGCTGCGATCCCAGCCGGGTCGGCGGATCGCCGGACACGTGGTGCGCATCGAGCCGGAAAGCGATCGCGTCAACGAGGAGCGACGGGTCGAGATCGCCTTCGACGCGTTGCCAGCGGACTTCCACCTCGGCGAACAGGCCGAAGTTTACATCACGACACTCCGGCTTCCGGCGGCATTGTTTGCCCCCGAAACGGCGATCACGGGGCTTGGCAACAATCAGGGCACGCTATGGACCGTCGAGGACGGGCACCTTCAGCAGCATGACGTGACACTCGGGCACCGGTTGCTTGATGGGCGCTTCGAAATCACCGGCGGTGTGCCGGAACATGCCGTTATCGTCACCGAGTTGCGCGGCGGACTGCGTGTCGGCCGTGCGGCCAAGATCAGCGAAGGGTCGACCCGATGAACTTGGCCTACCGGGACATCAAGCACAACCTTCTGCGCTTCGTCCTGACCAATTTTGGCCTGAGCCTCCTGCTCGGCATCGTCATCATGATCACTGGCGTTTATGGCGGGCTAATCGACGACGCCTTGAGGCAGGCCCGGGCGGCCAACGCGGATTTGTGGGTGGTCGAGGCTGGCACCAATGGGCCATTCGCCGAATCGTCGCGCATTCCCGGCGATACGCGCGAGCTGGTCAGCCGGGTCTACGGCATAGAGCGCGCCGGCGCCGTTACTTACCAGTCTGTGCAGACCGAGCTGAATGGCAAGCCGCTCCGCCTGTTCCTCATCGGCTTCGAGCCGGGCCGGCCCGGCGGGCCCCGCAAGCTATCGACCGGGCGTGACATCCTGCGCGACCACTACGAAATGATCATCGATCGCTCGACCGGATTGAAGCTCGGACAGGAAGTGCCGCTGGGTACGCACGGACACAATTTCACAATCGTCGGCCTGATGCGTGACGAGGTCACATCCTCCGGCGATCCCGTTGGCTACATCACCTTGCACGACGCGCAAGCGCTGCAGTTCGAACTCGCCCCTCCGGCTGCGCGGCGCGAGGTCGCGCGCGGCGGTGCTGCGGAAACCAACGACCAGATCAACGCGGTGATCGCAAAGGTGTCACCTTATGTCCCCATCAACGAGGTGGCCACGGCGCTGTCGCGGTGGAAACACCTCACCACACTGACCCAGGAGCAGCAGGAAACCCTGTTGAGCAAGTTCGTCATCGAGAAGGCGCGCAGCCAGCAGATGATGATCATGGTGCTTCTGGTGATCGTGTCGGCAGTCATCATCGCCTTGATCATCTACACGATGACCATGGACAAGGTGCGCTCGATCGCCACGCTCAAGTTCGTCGGCGCACCGGACCGTACCATCGTCGGTCTCATCGTCCAGCAGGCCCTGTCGATGGGGTTGCTCGGCTATTTCATCGGCCTCGCGCTCGTTCTCATCTTCAAGCCCTATTTCCCGAGACGGCTCGTGCTGGATATCGAGAGTGTCGCGGTCGTGTTCGTCATCACGATCGCGGTCTGTCTCGCCGCGAGCACGCTCGGCATTCGGCTCGCCCTCAAGGTGGATCCGGCCGAAGCGCTCGCGGCATCGGGGTAGGGCGATGACCGGGGAAAACAGACAGGCAATCGTCCGGGTCGAACACCTCTCCAAACATTTTGGCGCGGGCAGCGCCCGGGTGGACGCTCTCATCGACATCAACATGGACGTCTATCCAGGCCAGGTTATCGGCCTGATGGGGCCGAGCGGCTCCGGCAAGACGACGCTGCTCAACTGCATTGCCTGCATCCTGGAGCCGAGCAGCGGCCGCCTCATGCTCGACAGTGAAGCCGTCTATGACGATCGCTGGCTCAAGGCCGATCTGCGTCGGCTCCGGCTCGACAAGATCGGCTTCATTTTCCAGTATCCCAATCTCTTGCCTTTTCTCGATGGCAGCGACAATGTCGCGGTCGTTCTCCACCTTGCCGGCTTCGGCGCCGCGGCGGCGCGCGATCGCGCCATAGGCCTGCTCGATTATCTCGAGGTCGGCCACCGCAAGCATGCGATGCCCTCGCAGCTCTCGGGCGGCGAGGCCCAACGTGTGGCGATCGCCCGCGCGCTCGCCAACCGGCCACGCATCATTCTCGCCGATGAACCGACAGCACCGCTCGATTCGCAGCGTGCCAGGATCGTGATGGACTTGCTGCGGCGGATCGCGATCGACCAGAACGCCGCCATCATCGTCGTCACGCACGATGAAATGATCCTCGACCGCTTCGACCATATTTTCCGGCTGCGCGACGGCCGGCTTGAGACCGCGACCGGCGACATTTCGCGGTCTCCGGTGGGGGCTGCTTAGCGCTTTTCCAAGCTCTCGGGATCGGCGTCTGCGGGAACGGATTCGCCGTGAGCATCGGCTGATCAACTATCACCGACCGCGACAAGATGGTCACCTGGGCCAGCCGGCGGCTAATGCTTCATCATCATCGGAAGTGTGCTATGCGACAACAGATAGCGGGTGACGCGACCGAGCACCAGCTCCAGAAAATAGCCATGCTTGAAGGCACCGATCAGCAGGCAGGTGGCATTCCCAGATTTCGCGAAATCGAGGATCGTCTCGCCAACGGAGCGGCTGCCTGAGCTGATCGCGACAACGTCGCCGTCAAGGCCGAGCTGCGTGAGCAGTTCCCGCGCCGTGAATTGATAACTTCCGTCGGGTTTGTCGTTGACGCAGAGGACGGTGACACGATCGGCTACCGCCAGCCAGCGTCTCGCTGCGACGACCGCGCGCTGCGCATGCTCGTGCGGCTTCCAGCCAATCACGACATGGCCCAGGAGGTCGCCGGCATATTGGCCGGGTGGTGGCACCAGCACCAGCTGGTGTTCGTTGAAAAGAATGTCGTGAAACGCGTCGCAGGCATCCATATTGCCATGGCGCGGGGCGACGACGAGCGCCGTCTCGTGGCATTCGCGCGTCACGCAACGGCCGAGATCGCCACGGCAGTCATCGAGATGGAGACGCTCTCTATCGGGCTTGTCCCGCTTCCAATCCTCGAAGGCGCGGGCGACTCGCTCCAGCCGCTCACGCGGCGAGCCTTCATTGTGCTCTCTCAGCATCTGCAGGTCGATTTCCTCAGGCGCGGCGATCATCTTTTCAGGGTCAGCACCGACATGGGCGGCGGCCATGGTGCCATGGACGGCTCGTGCGACATCCTCGGCGATATCAAGGCAAGACCGCGCAGTTGCGGGATCGGGGAGCAAGGCGAGAACAGCGGCCTGGACGGCCATTTCATGCACATCGTCGGCGAAGATGACGCCAGCCTGTTGCGGCGGTCCCGACGGGCTGCCATTTGAGAGCGCATTGTTCATGTCGGACCTCCTTCCACGATGCTTCCATCGCTCCTGGTCCACAGAACTGCATTCTACTCCCGCGTCGCATGGCTCGCAACGCCGCCGGCGGCAGCGGATTGTTCAGGGTCAGCCGGTCAATTGCTCGGCGCCTCCGGCCGACATTGCGAAAATGACTTTGGTGGGGGTCGGAAAGACAGCTAGGCGCCGGCAGAGGAAGCAATAGGGCTTGCTTCAAGCTCTTCCGCCGCGAGTGCGCGCCGTGCATGTGCGGCGGCGAGATAACGACCGACAAGTTCCGAAAACGCATCGGCCTTCATGCCGCGAATGCCGATGGCGTCCAGTTCGATCGTCCGGCGCTTGGGCTTGACCTTATTGTAAAACGAAAACCGTGTCCGGTCGGGCAGTGGCTCGTTTTCCCCCAGATATAACTTAAGGGTAAAACGGGTGGAGGCGTAGACCTGGTAGCCGATAACGGCGTCCCACCGCACCGGCTCGCTTAGCCAAGGCGACTGCAGCGTCTCCGGGGTGAACACCATCAATGGGTGGGCGGCGCGGCGGCGGTAGAAGACGAAGGCCGCAAGGCACAGGAGCATGCCGGCGCCAAGCACTGCCGCCAATATCGCTTTGTCGTTCTCATTGCCGCCGAGCCCCATCTGGTAGGGGAAGAGATAAGTGCACGCGATGAACAGGCCGAAAAGCACAAAGATGAACATCATCGCCCCGGCCATCGGCCCGGTATTCTCATGCACGGCCAGTTCCGGCTCGGCTACGCCGGCGGCCGCAGTTTTCAGCTCTTCGCGATATTCGCTCCGAACGGCGCTGGCGTTGACCAGGAAGTCCGCAGACAGGTCGTGGCAAAGTCGATCCCAGTCGGCAAAGGCGCGCCGCCCGAAGGACGCAACGCTCGCGTCCGGCCGGCGCGTCGCGTGAGCCAGTAGCTTGTCGTCGATCGCGACACCGAGTGCCTGAATGCGCTGGATCGTCGGCGGATGGCTGTCTGTGGGGTGGGACTGACGGTCCTCCAGATGCGCGGCCGGATCATCGACACCCCGCTCGGTCGTCACCTTGGCAATGGCGGCAACAAGATCTGGACCAAGTTCTTCATTTCCCCGGAAGGCATCGCTAAGAACGAAATGCACGCCCGAGTCGGCGACGTGAACGCGAACGAGAGCGGATGCGGCGCCGGTCGGGCCGCCGACGGTGCTGCCATGGCGATCGGCTTCGAACTCCCGCAGCCGGCTCCAGTGGGCAACCGCTGCATCGAAGCGTGACAGCGCGTGGTAACCGAGGCGAAGACCGGCGGCGATGCCGAAATCTCCGTTGATGTCGGCACGATAAAGCGCATCCAGTGAGCGTTGCAGGCTGGAGTAGATCGGCACGAACCTCTGCGAATATCGCGTATCCTCGCCGGCGAAGTGCGCAAGTTCATGCCCGACGATGGAGGCAATCTCGACGGTGTCCAAAAGCTCGAGGAAGGGCGCCGGCATGTGGAGGGTCCGGCCTTCGATCAACCGCTCTTCCGGAAGCAGCAGAAGCCGGCTCTCGGTCACGTAGAAACCGCTGGTCAGGCCGACGACGATGGTGTCCGGCGCGCCAGCCTGCATGCGTGTCGCCAGATTGCGAACGAATGTCCAAAGCGCAGGCGCATCCTGCTCGCTCACGACACGGGCCCGTTCGACGATCGGCTCCGGCTCGACCAGCGCGAAGACGCGGCGCAGTCCGCGGACAGCGGTGATGGCACAGTAGAGTGCGATGCCCGCAAGGATGATGCCAGCCAGCGCCAGTTTCACGGCATTGCCCGAGATATCGCCCCAGAACGGCAGCGTCATCGTTTCGAACACGGTGGCGCCGACGCCCGCAAAGCCAAGTCCGAGCATCACGGCCGCCAAGAAAAATGGCAGCGCCATTCTCAGCCACGTGAAGCTGCGCACCAGCTGGTCGCGCGACTGCCGGGCCGAGGAACCGGCAAGGCTCGAAGAGAGCAGGCCGATCGCGCCGCCCAGAAAGGCCAGCGTTCCTCCCGCAATCGTGACATAGGCGAACGGATGGCGGAGCGCGGCCACCGTTTGGAGAAGATCGTTCTCGCCAACTGCATTTTCCAGCTCCGCAACCGCCATCGAGGCCGGATAGGATCTCCCGCCCTCGAAGCGGATCATCGAACCCGGCGCCTGGGCCACGATAGGTCGGATTTCGTCGAGTGCGCGAGCCATGTCCTGGGCATCGAGCTGGACGGAGCGGCTGGCCTCGACAGACCGATCGAGCTGCCAGATTCCGAGGCCAGCCAGCGCCAGTGGCAACAGAATGAGCCAGAATGCCAGGACGAGGCCTGGCGGTACTCTGCGCTTGGCGGCTGTCCCGGTCGTCGGCTGTGCGTTGGTCATGACGTCTTCCTGTCCAAGTGTCTCGCAGAAGTCTCCCGGAGCATCGTCGGCCTGGGATGCGTCCAGCTGAGTCTCACATCACTGATAGCAAGTTATAGAGCTGCTCCCAGCACGTCGACAATCGCCTTGGTCCGCTCCTTCGGCCGATAGGGATTTCTGGTCTCTCTTCGACAGCGGGACAGCTATTGCCATGGAGACTAGCGATCAAATTTCAAATCCGCGACCCAGCAAGCTTTAGGCGGCTCAGCGCCAGCATCCTCATTGCAGGCTTCGCACGGTTTCAGCAAAGCCTTTTCCCGACCAATCCTGCGCAAATTTATAAGCAAGCGTAAGATGTTAATCGAAGTCAGTCGCGTCCGGTGACGTTGTCGGCGCGCGAATATCATCAAGAGCAACAGATGACCAACAAGGGCGGGAAGGCTCTTGGTTGCGGTTTCGACGATTGACTGGAGAGGGGTCGGAAGCCGTTTAGCCCCTGCAATCGTAGCCTCCGTCGGAAGCTCTCAGCTCACGCCTGAGGCTTGCCACCGTCTTCCAAGGCGGCCATGGCGATGGCCTGCCTGCGGGCGTCGCGGTAGCGGGAAAACTGCGTGTCGGCGATCACGCCGGCAAGGATGACGCTGCCCATGACGGCGAAATTCAGTGAAGAGGGGATGCCCAAGAGATTGACGAGATTTTGCAGGACCTGAAGCAGGATCACGCCCAGCACCACGCCGATGATCGACCCCTCGCCACCCCGCAAGGAGAAGCCGCCCAGGACCGCGGCGGCTATGCCGTACAGCTCGTAAAAATTGCCATGGGACGAAGGCTGGACAGAGCGGGTATACATGGCGAAAAACACCGCCGAAATGCCCGTCAGGAAAGCGCAAAGCACGTAGGCCTGGATGATGACCCTGGTGGTGTCGATACCTGAAAAACTCGCCGCCTCGGGATTTTTGCCGACGGCAAAAAGATGCCGGCCGAGCACCGTCCGGTGCAGGAGAAACCAGGCGGCAACGGCTACCAGCAGGAACGCGACGACGGAATGTGGCACGCCGGCCGTGCGGCCCGCGATCAGATATTCCAGCATCGGGAAGTCGGACCCGAAGGTGAAGCCGGCCGTGCCATCCCTAGTGTAGAAGCGAGCAATGCCGCGATAGATCAGAAGCCCGCAGAGCGTGACGACGAAAGGCTGAAGCTTGAGGCGGGTTATCAGCCAGCCGTGCAGAAGCCCGATGGTGACTGACAGCACCATCACGATTGCAAGTGCGACTGGCCAGGGAACGCCGAAGCTGGCGATAAGATCGACAAAAATAACGCCTATCAACGCGATCACCGAGCCGATGGACAGTTCGATGCCCGCCGTGACGATGACGAAGGCCTCGGCAATGGAGAACAGCCCGAACAGGCCGATCAGGTTTGCCGTGTTGGCCAGGTTGATCGGCGACAGGAACCGTGGATTCATCACGGCGACGATTGCGCCGACGGTCATCACAAGCGTGGCTAATCCGATATCTTTTTTCTGCATGCTACGGAGTTCCTATTCCACGGCCAGTTGGAGAATGGTCTCCTCGGTCAGTTGATCGCGCGCGAGCGTACCGGCGATGCGACCGCGGCACATGACGGCGACCCGGTCGGATATCCCGATCACCTCTTCCATGTCCGACGAGATCATCAGCAGCGCTACGCCATCGGCGGCTAGCGCCTGCATCAGGCGGTAGACTTCTGCCTTAGCGCCGACATCGATACCGCGTGTGGGCTCGTCCAGAATGATGATCCTGGGCTTCATTGCCAGCCACTTGGCCAAGACCACCTTCTGCTGGTTGCCACCTGACATTTCTGCCGCCGCGCGACCGAGGCCCGCCGTCTTGATGTTCAGTTTGCGCCGCGATGCCTCAGCCAGGGCGGTCTCGGCGCCTATATCGACAAATCCTAGTCGCGACAGCGCGGCATGGCTCGGGAGGGCGATGTTCTCGGTGATCGAGAAATCGAGAAAAAGGCCTTCCGTCTTGCGATCCTCCGGCACCAGGCAGAGGCCGGCGGCGATGGCGGCTGGAACGGAATGGCCGACGAGCCGCCGGCCCTCGATCTCCAGCACGCCCGCTTCGATGCGGTCTATGCCAAAAAGCGCGCGGGCAAGCTCCGTACGTCCCGCGCCGACGAGGCCCGTCAGGCACAGGATCTCCCCCGCGCGCAGGCAAAGGTCGAGCGGATGCTGCGGATAGGCCTTTGTGCGCAGTCCCTTCAATTCCAGGACCGGCCTGCCGGGATCATGCTCTGCCTTTTCATAGAACTGGCCGACATCGCGGCCGATCATCATCCGGATCATGGCGTCCTTGGTGATCTCGCCGCAACCGAGGGTTCCGGCATTGCGGCCGTCACGCAGCACCACGACGCGGCTCGCCACCTCCTCGACTTCAGCCAGGCGGTGGGTGATGAACAGCACCGCCACGCCGTCGGCGCTCAACTGCCTGATTACGTCAAGAAGACGCTTGGTCTCGGACAGGGTCAGGCTGGACGTAGGTTCGTCGAGAATGAGCAGGCGCGGATCGATCGAAAGCGCACGGGCGATTTCAAGCAATTGCTGGTCGGCCAGGGAGAGACCGGAGACAGCGTCATTAGGACCGAAACGAGTATCCAGCCTGGCGAGGATCGGCGCGACCTTGCGCTCCATGGCGGCCTGGTCGAGAAAGCCGAACATCCCGCGCCTGATCTCGCGCCCGAGAAGCACGTTTGCCGTCACATTGAGATTGGGAAACGGATTGAGTTCCTGGTGGACAAGGGCGATGCCGCGCTCATGCACGCGCGCCGATGTCAGCGATGTCACCTCCTTGCCGTCGATGACGATGTGGCCCTCGTCCGGTGCGATTGCGCCGCTTAGCACTTTCATCAGCGTGGATTTTCCCGCACCGTTTTCTCCAACCAGGCCGACCACCTCGCCGCCACGAATGCTCAGCGAGACATTGTTGAGGGCGATTGCTCCCGGGTAGACCTTGGTAATCCCCAGAAGGTCGAGCGATATGTCTTTTTGCCGATAGGCCGTCATCGAAACTCCCGGATGGCAGGGACGGATAGGTGCTGCACGAACCACGGGAGTTCGTGCAGCAGGACCGTTTTGGAGACGGCTTCTATTTCCCCACGCGCGCCTTCAACTCGGCGGCGAAGGCATCGACATTGCCTTTGTCGATCTTCTTGGTCGGCACGATGATCAGGCCGTTTGCCGGTACCTGAGATTTGTCGCCTTTCAGGTAGGCGGCCATCAGCTTCATGCCCTGGTATCCCCATTGGTAGGGATCCTGGACCACCGTTCCGGCGAATTTGCCTTCCCTGACCGCGCCGAGAGTGACGGGGTCTTCGTCGAAGGCGATGACCTGGATTTTTCCCAGCTTGCCGGCCGCCTGCAGCGCTTCGTAGATCTTGGGCGGATTATAGGAATAGAAGCCGACCATGCAGGTGATGTCAGGGTTGGCGGCCAGCACGTCATCGACATTCGACCGGGCGCGGGCGAAATCGACATCGTCGCCACGCACATCGACCAGCTCTATGCCGGATCCTTTAACCGCCTTGCGGAAGCCTGCGATCCGTTCGACGGCATTGTCGGCCCCCAGGAAGCCGACGAAGCCCATGCACTTTCCGCCCTTGGGCATGGCCGCCCGCGCGATCTCGCCGGCCTGGACCCCGGCATCCGTATTGGACGAACCGAGATAGGCGATGCGCTTGCTGGCGGGCGCATCGCTATCGGTGGTGAACAGCGGCACCTGGGCCGCGATCCTGTTGAAGGCGCCGATCGAGTTTTTCGGATCGGCCGACGAGATCATGATCGCATCCGCCCCGGCGGCGACCAGGTCGTCCATCAGGGCATTCTGCAGGGCGGCGGTCCCCTGGGCCGGATAACGGAACTGCAGGTCGTAACCCGGCAATTCGGCCTGGGCCGCCTTCACGCCAGCCTCAGCCAGTTTCCAGAAATCGGACGCGGCGTTGACGACAAAGGCGAGCGCCGGCTTGTCCTCGGCAAGTGACGGACTGGCGGCGAACACCAGGCCTGCGGCAAGCATCAGCGAATTGAGACGTTTCATGTTGCTCCTCCCCGCGATCCTCATTCCTCAAAGGTCGCGCTAAACACGGTTTCACATCTGTTGGCGAATTAATACTATTACTAATAATTCGCATTCGAGGGCCTTGAGACGAACCGGCACCTCGGTCGCTGGCATGGATACGCACTAGTTCTTGGCGCAGAAACCCGGATCGTCGAGGTTGCAGACGTCAAGGCCGGTAAACAGCGGATCGGCCACTTTCTCGCCCTTGATCAGCTTGATCATGACGTCAGGCGCCTTGTAGCCCATCTCGAAGGGGCGCTGACCGACCTGCGAATGGCTGCGACCTTCGCGGAAGGCCTTGGTCTGCGGCGGCAGCGTATCGCCGGCGATGATGATCAGCTCCTTGCTTTTGAGCTTGGGCATCACCTGGTCCGTGACCTGCGCATAGGCCTGCGGGGCAAACTGGGCCCAGCCGCCGACAAGGATAAAGGCGTCCAGTGTGGGATTTGCAGTAAACACATCCGACATCTGCTGGTTAGCAAGGTCTGCCTGGTCATTGGTGTAAACCGGGCACCCCCCGATTTCCTTCCAACCGCCCTGTCCGGTCAGGCGATCGATGTTCTTGGCGCCGCCGATGGTGTCGCGGAAGCCCTGGGCGCGGGCATTGATATTGGCGGCTGCCACGTTGCCGAGTTGCAGGCAGACCGATCCGCCCTTGGGCTTCAGCTTCATGGTCTGCTCGGCCATCTTCACGCCCATCAGGTAGTTGTCGGTGCCAAGATAGGTCTTGCGCAGGCCATGGTCCTTCTCGAGAAAGTCCGCATCGACAGTCATGACCGGAACGGTCGGGGCGATGGCCTTGATGCGGGTCGCCATGGCCGGCGCGTTCGAGGGCGAAATGGCGATGGCCGCAACGCCTTTCGTCAGCAGGTCGTCGACGATCTGGACCTCGCCGGCCTCATCCGCTGATGAAGCCGGGCCGGTATAGAGGCATTCATAGTCGCTACTCGCATTCTCCGACTTCCACTTCTTGCAGCCGAGATTGATCTGTTCGAAGAACGGATTGTCGAGGCCCTTGACGACGATCGCCAAGGTCTTCTTGCTTTGCGCTGCGGCCGGCGCCGCAACAAGCGCCGCAACTGACATGGCCGCTATGGCCAATATATTGATTTTCATTTTCTTTCCTCCTCCTCTTACACCGATCGAGGCCTCATGCCTCAGCCGGGATACCAGACAATGCGCGGGTCGTTGTCCGCGCGCTCGTAGCGCCATGCGCGATCGATCATCTGCTCGAGATCGACCTGCGGTGCCCAGCCAAGCAGCATTTTCGCCTTGGAATTATCGAGCCAGTTGCTGTGAAACGGGGTGTCGATCTCGATCGGCCGTAAGCCATGCCGCGCCGCCAGCCGGGCGCCGAGATCGCCATAATCCACTGGCTGGTCCATTGAAATATTGAAGAGCTGGCGGGTGGCGTGCGGGTTGTCGATAGCAGCCAGGATCGCGCCGACCAGATCGTCAACATGGACGAAATTGCGCCTGAGATAGCCGCCCCCGGCGTCGCGCATGACGGGCGCATAGCTGCCCTTGCGGCACTGTTCGAGCGCATCTGCGTCGATCAGTTCCGCCCAACTTGGGCCGCCGAACTGGTCGTCGCCCAGGGCAAGCGCGAAGCGGAAGTCATCCTTTTCCATGATCCAGGGCGCCCGCAGGGTCGTCCAATTCACCCCATACTGGATGCCGAACTGCTCCAGCATCACCTCCTCCAGGGTCTTGGTCAGGGCATAGCAGCCCTTGTAGGCGCGGCGCGCCGAGGCTTCCGTTATCGGCTCATCGTAGCGCTGGAAGATATGGCCCACGGTGCAATCGCCGCTGAGAAGGATGAACTGCCGGGCGGTATCGGAATTGCGGAACGCGTCGAGCAGCAGGAAAAGCCCCTTCAGAGCGACATCGAAGATCTGTTCCGGCGTTTCCTTGACGGCGGCCATGTGGATCACATGGCTCACGCCCTGCAGGGCCCCGGCGACCACGGCCGGATCCGACATGGAACCCGCGACGACGGACAGGCGGTCTGCCGGCTCGACGGTCCTGTTGTTGCAAAGCGCCGCCACCTCCCAATCCGCGAAACGGAGATCCGACAGGAACGCCGGCAGGAAAGCCTGTCCTACCTTCCCCGTGGCGCCTGTAACCAGCAGTTTCATGTCGCACTCCCCTGCAACATTCCTGTGTGATGGATTTTGTTTACTAATAATATTAAGTCAAGTAATTAGTTATTAAATGCGCAAAACGGAAACGCCGGCGGGGCAAGGAGCGGCCTGCCGGCGCGCCAGGAAACCATCGCGGGGGAGGGAGAACCACGTGTCGCGACTTGTCTTTTCAGGAATTTCGAAAAACTTCGGGGCGATCCAGGCACTCAGCGACGTGTCGCTGTCCATCGAACCGGGAGAAGTGCTGGGACTGATGGGTGACAACGGCGCGGGCAAGTCCACGCTGGTCAAGATCATCGCCGGCAATTTCCGCCCATCTACCGGCGAACTCAGCATCGATGGAAAGTCTGTCGTCTTTCACAAGCCGATCGATGCGCAGCGCGAGGGGGTAGAGATGGTCTACCAGGACCTCGCGCTTGCCGACAATCTCTCGGCCGCGTCAAACGTCTTCTTGGGCAGGGAGCCGCTGCGCCGGTTCGGGCCGATCCGATACATCGATTTCAAGCGGATGAACACGGTCTCTGCCGACCTGTTCAAGCAGCTCAAGTCCGAAACCCGCCCGCGGCAGCTCGTGCGGCGCATGTCCGGGGGGCAGCGCCAGGCGGTCGCGATCGCCCGCACGCTGCTGTCGGAACCGAAGATCGTGATGATGGACGAACCGACGGCGGCCATCTCGGTACGCCAGGTGGCCGAAGTGCTCGACCTGATCCGCCGCCTGCGCGACCGCGGCATCAGCGTGATCCTGATCAGCCACCGGATGCCGGACATCTTCAGCGTGTCCGACAATATTGCCGTCCTGCGCCGCGGGCGCTTGGTCTGCCGAAAACCGGTGGGCGCCTCGTCGCCCGAGGAAGTGACCGGACTGATCACCGGCGCCATCGATGCCGCTTAGGAGAAAATCGCCATGACGACACTCGACGACATCATCAACAATTCCCAGCACGACAGCTGGTTTGCCCGGCTGAAGAACCTGCAGGTCTTCTGGGTCTTCATAGCGGCCGTGCTGGCATGCCTGGCCCTGTCGCTGATGACTGATGCGTTCACCAGCGATCGCAATCTCTTCAATGTCGCCCGAAATTTCGCCTTCGTGGCGGTCATTGCCATCGGCATGACGGCCGTGATCGCATCGGGCGGCATCGACCTGTCCGTCGGCTCGAGCGTGGTGCTGAGCGCCATGGTGATAAGTGTGGCCATGGCCAGCGGCATGGGTTTCTGGTTGTCTGCCGGTCTTGCGTTGGGCGCCGCCCTGCTGGTCGGCCTGCTCAACGGCATCCTGATCGCCTATGCCGGTATGCCGGCCTTTGTCGTAACGCTGGGAACCCTTTCGGCCGCGAGGTCCCTGGCCATGGTCCTTTCGGACAACAAGATGATTTGGGAATTCGGCCCCGATCATGACCTGCTGCTGTGGATCGGCGGCGGCTCGACGCTCGGCCTGCCGCATCCGCTCTATGTGCTGTGCGCCCTTGCGATCGTCATGTCACTGGTGTTTCGATGGACGAGGTGGGGGCAGCATCTGTTCGCCATTGGCGGCAACGAGAATGCGGCGGTGCTGGCCGGCATTCCGGTCAGGCGACTGAAAGTCAGCATCTACATGTTCTCGGCATTGACCGCCGGCGTCGCCGGCATCCTGATGGCGGGCTGGCTGGGAAGCGTTACGACCAATCTCGGGCAGGGAATGGAGCTGACCGTGATTGCCGCCGCGGTGATCGGGGGCGCCAATCTGGCGGGCGGAGAGGGCAATGTGCTTGGCGCGGTGGTTGGGGCGCTGTTGATAGAGGTGATTCGCAACTCCCTGATCCTGTTGGGCATCTCGACTTTCTGGCAAGGAATGTTCATAGGTACGTTCATTATCGTTGCCGTGGCATTCGACCGATTCCGGAATATGCGGAGATAGGTGGGAAAACGTTGCGGTGTTGCGGCACGCGACATGGAGAACGCCTTGAAACCAACCATGATGGATGTCGCGGCGCGAGCGAGTGTGTCACAGGCAACCGTTTCCCTGATCCTCAACGGCAGTTCCGGCGCCCGCTTCAGCGAAGCCACGCGCAAGAAGGTGATGGATGCGGTTCAGGAACTCGGTTACAGGCTCCCCAACAGGTCGCCGTCCGGCGACCTGTCCGACAACAGCGTCATCGGCTTCATCACGGACGAGCTGACGACCGATCCCTGGATGGCGCTCGCCTTCGAGGGCGCGCGGGAAAAGGCGCTCGAACTCGGCATCATCGTCACGCTCGGTATTTTCCGCGCCGGCGAAGACCCCGACGAGAACGTGTTTTCGCTGTGCCAGCAGCAGCCCTTGCTGGGCTATATCTTCGGCACCATCCTGACCCGGAAGATCGCCCCGCCGGCGGCGCTGTTCACCGTGCCTTCGGTGCTGGTCAACTGCTACGACGAGAGCCGGCGTCTTCCGTCCATCCTGCCGGGCGACGTTGCCGGCGGTCGCGCCGCGACGGAACGGCTGATCCGCGCCGGGCGCAGCCGCATCGCCCTGATCAACGGGCAGGAAGGTCTCGACAACCCGCGCGATCGATTGCGCGGCTACAAGCAGGCGCTGGCCAGCAACGACTTCACCTTCGACCCGCAACTGGTGCGCTACGGAAACTGGGAGCCGTCGTCAGGCTACACGGAAACCAATGTCCTCATGGAGCTGCCCAATCCACCGGATGCCATCTTCTGCGCCAACGACCTGATGGCGCTGGGATGCATCGAAGCGCTCAAGGAACGGGGAAAGTCAGTCCCGAAGGACGTTTCCGTGATCGGGTTCGACAACCGCGACATCGCCCAGTTCATCCGCCCGCCGCTGACGACCCTGCACCTGCCGTTGTTCGAGATGGGCGCCATGGCCGTGGAAATGATCCACGATATCGCCGGCGGCCTGAAAAGCAGCCATGACCAGCTGAAGGTCGAGTGCGCCCTCGTCGAGCGTGAATCTGTCTAATCGACCGCGGGATACAGCCCGATTCGGCGGTGTCATGTTGCCCTGTTCGAGGCCGGCCGGCCTGGCATCCGGGTGCCGGATGATGTCAAATTCTGCGGATACGGGGATTTCGATTTTGCCGCCACGGCCTCCCCCCTCGCTCAGCTCGGTTCGCCCGCCGGATCGGGAGATCGGGCGGCGGTCGGGCGAGGATCCGACTGAGGTCTGCAATCTGTGGAGCAAGCCCGCGCATCAGGCAACCAAGCAGGAACTGATTACCGAAATCCTGAAATGGCGCATCAGAGGCGCGCTCAAGACTCAAGTGTGGACGCTGGCAAGCGTAGCGCTCGGTGCAAATTCCGAGCGGACGCCGGTCAACAATGCCAAGCAGGGCGGCGAATAACGACGGTCGCTGCAGCTATGGAGCAGGCATCATATGCTCCCACCTTACACGCTGATGGGATGAGATCGCCTCGGCTTGGATACCGGGCGTGGCCGTTCCTGCATAATACATTGGAAGGTGTGGTCGATTTCCGAGGTTATCGGAAGGCACAGCGCGATATGATCATGGTTCACGGCGCCTCGTGCTTTGCCGCTCGACAAGTTTCCAATCCACGACGGTGGTGCTCGGCTCCGCGCCGTTGATCCGCGCGATGATGGCCTCGGCGGTCAGCTTGCCGATCCGTTCACGCGCCGGGCGAACGGTGGTCAGCGATGGCGTGACGCAGCCGGCCGCTTCGTTGTCGCCGAAGGCGAGTACGCCGATATCTTCCGGCACGCGCCTGCCGAGCCGTTTCAAGGTACTGAGAACGCCAAAAGCCACCACATCGCTGTTGCAGACGATCGCGTCGATCTCAGGATGGCTCTCCAGAAGCTCGACGGCAAGCCTTTCCCCAAGTTCGGGACTACCGCCCTGCTGGATGGTTTGCCTGACGATGTCGGGCAGACCGGCCGCCGCCGCTGCCGCCTGCACGCCGATCAGGCGTTTCTGGGCGCGCTTGTCGTTGTCGCGGACGCTGCCGAGAAAGGCGAGACGGCGATAACCCTGGTCGATCAGATGCTGCGCCTGGGCGAAGCCGACCTTGACATGGTCGAAGCCGACAGCCGTGTCTATCACCTCGCCACCGGTATCCCACATCTCGATGATAGGAATGCCAGACGCCATCAGCAGCTCGACGACTTTCGGTGGATGGTCGATGCCGATGATTGCCACCGCGGCCGGGCGCCAGCTGAGGATCGAGCGGACGAGCCTCAATTCCTGGTCGGCATTGTAGCGTGTGTTGGCCAGCATGACCTGCAGATCGTGCTCCAGCAGCGCCGACTGCAGCGTATCGATGATGCTGGCGAATTCCGAATAATAGAGCGAGGTGACGACCACCCCGACAATGTCCGACCGGGTGCCGGACAGTCCGCCGGCAAGCCGGTTCGGCACGTAGTTCAGTTCTTCCATGGCTGTCTTGATGCGCTGGCGAAGCTCGGGCCGCACCGTGGTGGGTGCGCGAAGCGCCCGCGACACGGTGTTGATCGAGACGCCGACCCGATCCGCGATTGAAGCTAACGTGGGCACGTTTTTCGCTTCTTTTTCTGAGCCGCTCATGTTCATTTCGAGACCAAAAAACCGTGTAAGTGATCGTTGCGTTAACGTTCACTTTATGCCATCGTTTTGAATGTGAGGCAAGCGAAAGAGCGGGCGACGGCTGTTTTGGCTTGAAATGAGGGCAGGCCGGTGGTGGTCTGGGCGGAGGAGCAGGACATATGGCTGAAAGGCCAAACATCATTCTGATTATGACCGATCAGCAGCGCTACGATTCCATCGCAGCGCTCGGATTCCCCTATGCGGTGACGCCGAATATCGACGCCATGGTCGAAAAGGGCGTGGCGCTAACCAATTGCCATATCACGGCGCCAAGCTGCGTTCCGTCGCGGGCCAGTCTCTTCACCGGTTATTATCCGCATACGACCGGCGTTCTGGCGAACGGCCAGAAATGGCAGCGGACCTGGGTGGAGCACCTTCGCGAGGCGGGTTACCGCTGCGTCAATGTCGGCAAGATGCACACCATCCCCTACAATTCGGATTCCGGTTTCCACGAGCGTTACGTTGTGGAAAACAAGGACCGTTATTTGGAGGGTCGCTGGTACTTCGATGAATGGGACAAGGCGCTCGCCGCCAACGGTCTCGTGAAGCAGCAGCGCGAGCACTATCGCAAGCTCGACGATTATCGCGACCGCCTTGGTTGCTTCGACTGGGAATTGCCCGAAGCGCTGCATTCCGACGCTTTCGTCGGCAACATGGCCAAGTGGTGGGTGGAGACCTATCCGACGACCGAGCCTTTGTTCCTGCAGGTCGGCTTCCCGGGACCGCACCCCCCCTTCGATCCCCCGGCCCGTTACACCGAGGCCTATCTCAAACGCAACGACCTGCCGCTACCGAAGCCGACGAAAGAGGAGCTGGATTCGCTCCATCAGGAGCTGAAGGACAAGCGCAAGCACGACGTCGAGGTCGACCACGATTCCGTCGTCTGGAGCCTCGACCCGACCGAAGACCAGATGCAGCGTCTCTGGGCGCATTATCTCGGCAATGTCACCCTGATCGACGAAAAGGTTGGCGAATTGCTGGAATCGCTGGAGGCGCGCGGTTATCTGGAGGATGCAATCGTCATCTTCACCTCCGACCATGGCGAATGCCTCGGCGAGCACGGCCTGGTACAGAAATGGTCGATGTACGACGTCGTCACCCGTGTGCCGACCGTCATCTGGTCGACGGCCGGGCGTTTCGAAGGCGGCCGCTCGATCGATGGGCTTTGCCAGCTTTTCGACCTCGGCCCGACCATTCTGGAGTATGCCGGCATCACGCCGCCGAAAAGTTTCGAGGCCCAGAGCCTGAAGCCGGCGCTGGAAGGCAAGGACTGGACGCCGCGCGCCCACGTGTTCTGCGAGCAGATCGGCGATGTGGCGATGGCGGGTGGCGTCGAGTTCATGACCGGCGTCCGTAGCGACAGCTGGAAGCTCGTCCACTTCAAGGGTTCGACCGACGGACAGCTTTTCGACCTCGAACACGATCCGATGGAGGTGAAGAACCTCTGGAGCGATCCGGCGCATGACGACAAGAAACGCGAGCTTCTGGACGTACTGCGCGACTGGCTGATCGAATCCAACTTCAAGACGCGAGACGTTATGGCGGGTGCGCGATGAGGGGCGAGCAGAATTTCGAGCCGGCTCAGAAGCCGTCCTTCCTGTCCGGTTCGTTCGGCATGCTGGCGGTCAACGCCGTTGCCGTTGTCGTCGGCATCCTTCTCTGGGCCTTCGTCACGTCGCAGGGCGTCGTCGGTCTTCCGACGCCGCTCGCCGTCGCCAGGCAGGCGGTGATCCAGGCGCAGAACGGCCTGCTTTGGACCGATGCGATCTCCAGCCTCGGCCGCGTTTTCACCGGCTTTGCGCTCGGTATTGCCGTTGCGATCCCGATCGGCTTCCTGATGGGCTGGTATCGTCTCGCCCGCGGCATCATCGAACCCTACGTGCAGTTCTTCCGCACCATTCCGCCGCTCGCCATCATTCCGCTGGCGATCGTCACAATGGGCATCGACGAGACGCCGAAGATCTTTGTCATCTTCCTGGCGTCGTTCCTGTCGAGCATCGTCGCGACCTACCAGGGCGTGGTCAATGTCGACAAGACGCTGATCAATGCCGCCCGCGTGCTCGGTGCTAGCGATTTCACTATCTTCCGGCGGGTCATCGTGCCAGCCTCGCTGCCCTATATCATGGTTGGCGTGCGCGTCGGCCTCGGCTCCTCCTGGGCGACCGTGGTGGCGGCCGAACTGATCGCTGCGCAGTCGGGCCTCGGTTTTCGCATGCAGCAGGCCCAACTTTATTACGACCTTCCGACAATCTTCGTAAGCCTTGTCGCCATCGGCGTGCTCGGTCTCATCATGGACCGGATCGTGCAGGCAATCGATGGCGTGCTGACCGCCTGGCAGGAAAAGCTATGACCACCAAGATCTCCTTCCAGAACGTCACCAAGACGTTCAACATCGCCGGGCAGACGGCTTTCAACGCGCTGCAGGACCTTAATCTCGATATCGAGGACGGCGAGTTCATCACCGTGGTCGGCCCATCCGGTTGCGGCAAGTCGACGGCCATGAACATTGCCGCCGGCCTGACGGCTCCTTCGTCCGGCCAGGTCTTGGTCGACAACGCCCCGGTCAAGGGACCGGGGCCGGAACGTGGCGTCATCTTCCAGCAATACGCGCTCTTCCCTTGGCTGACCGTTCGCCAGAACGTCGAGTTCGGACTGAAGATCGCCAGCCATCCCAAGGCCGAGCGGCGCAAGATCGCCGATCACTTCATCGATCTCGTCGGCCTCAGCCAGTTTGCGGATTCGTTGCCGAAGACGCTGTCCGGCGGCATGAAACAGCGCTGTGCGATCGCCAGGGCCTATGCGGTCAACCCGAAGATCTTGCTTATGGACGAGCCGTTCGGAGCATTGGATGCTTTGACCCGCGTCCAGCTTCAGGATCAGTTGCTCGCCGCTTGGAGCAAGGAGCGGCGCACGGTGATGTTCATCACCCACGATGTGGACGAAGCGGTCTATCTCGCGAGCCGCGTCGTGGTCATGGCCGCCCGTCCGGGCCGCCTTCACAGGATCGTTCCGGTCGATCTGCCCTATCCGCGCACCGAAGAGATGCGCCTTTCCCCGGAATTCTCGGCATTGCGCAACGAAGTCTGGCGGTCGGTCTATCACCCGGCTGCAGCCTGACGCCTTGCCGTAATCAGCTGTTACAAGAGGAGGAATGAACATGCTGACGAGACGTAACCTGATGAAAACGACGGCGGCCGTGGCGGCTGCCAGCACGTTTGCAATCGGCGGACGGGCCAGCGCCCAGTCCGCGGACATGACGATTGGCTACATTGCCGATTTCCCGAATGCCAGCGTGCTGGCGATCGCCCAGGACCAGAAACTGTGGGAAGCCGAGGGCATCACGCCCAATGTCAAGGTCTTCACCAACGGCCCGATCCAGATCCAGGCGATGGGCGCCGGCAGCCTGAACTTCGGCACGATCGGCCCTGGCGCGCTCTGGCTTCCGGCCAGCGGCAAGGCCAAGGTGGTCGGCGTCAACGATATCGGTTTTTCCGACCGCGTCATCACCCAGGCCGCCATCGCTTCGATCAAGGACCTGAAGGGCAAGAAGGTCGGCGTGCCGCAGGGCACTTCCGGCGACATGATCCTGCGCATGGCACTCACCAAGAACGGCATGACGATCAACGATATCCAGGTCGTCCCGATGGATCCCTCGACCGTGGTCGCGGCTTTCACCTCCAAGCAAATCGATGCTGCCGGCATCTGGTATCCACTGATCGACACGATCAAGCCGCGCGTGCCGGACATGAAGGAACTGGCCTCCAACCAGGATTTTTTTCCGCAGACCTCGTTCATCAACACCTTCGTTGCCCGCAACGAGATCGTGCAGCAGAACCCGGACCTCGTGAAGAAATTCCTGCGCGTGATGAAAAAGGCGATGGACTATCGCGTCGCCAATCTCGACCGCTCTATCCAGATTACCACCGCCTTCCTCAACGCGCCGGCGGATGCGACCGAGAAGGTCGCGCGTAGCCGCAAGATGCTGACGGCGAAGGAACTGGATGCCTTCACCAAAGACGGCACCGTCAACAAGTGGCTGACCGACTTCAACAAGATGTTCCAGGAGTTCGGCACGGTGAAGGATCCGCTTTCGCCCGAGCAGATCTACACAAGCGACCTGTTCCTCGACGCCTGAACTACAATGCCGGGCGTTCTATAGTGACCGCCCGGCATAGCCATCAAAAGGAGAGGCCGCTTGGCCGATAATCCCGTTATCCGCATGAGTGGCCGCCGTCTTCGTCTCGGCTTGATCGGCGGCGGAGGTGCCGGACTGATCGGGCCGGTGCATCGCATCGCGGTGCCAGAGGCCCTATCCTCGCCGATGCAATGCAGGCAACCGCCGCAGGCGCAGATCAGCCTTTCCGGTTCGATCACCTCTTCAACACGGGGTAGATACCTTGGAAGGGAGCTGCGACGGGCCGCGCGGGGCATCGATAGGATCCTTGTCGCGTTGACCTGGGTCGCCGATGAGTTTCGCGCCACGCGCGATCTGGACCTGCTTGGCCACGGCGACAGCGACGCCGAATTCTCCGTCATGCGTCTGGCGAAATCGTCCGATGCGGAAATCATCGATGGGTGTTTCAGTCACGCCGGTCGCCATTAACTCCGCCATCACATCGCCGACACCCGGCCCGAGCTGGAAGCCGTGTCCGCAAAAGCCAAAGGCGTGGAAAAGACCCGATGTCGTTGCCGATCGCCCCATGACCGGCAAGCCATCGCCGACATAACCTTCGCAGCCGGACCATGTGCGGATGACAGAGACCTTCGCAAGTGCCGGCAGGATCGGCAGGAGGGAACGGAGTTGACCCGGCAGGCGGGCGGGATCTGCCTTGGCATGGCCGCTATCGAGCGAAACATCGGTCCGCGCTGCGCCGCCGCCGAAGACGATATTGCCGCGCTCGACCTGACGCAGGTAGCCGCCGCCATGATCATGAGCCCAGACGCCGACGACCGGCAGGATACGATGGGGCAAAGGCTCGGTCACGCCCATCTGCGGCCCTTTCGCAACGATCGGAACGGGCTCGCCGAACTGGGCGGAGATCCGGGCGCCCCAGGCGCCGGCGGTATTGAGCAGCGCTGCCGCGGCATAGGTGCCATTTGATGTGTCGACCTCGAAGCCGTAGTCCGTTTGGCGGATAGCCTTCACCCCTACGTTCTCGACGATCTCGGCGCCGATCCGCCGCGCGGCGTCCGCGAAGGCAGGTGCGATCAGGCGGGGGTTGCCACTTCCATCCTCGGGCGAAAGGGATGCGGCCATTGCCTCAGGCCCGATCCCCGGAAAACGTGCATGGAGCTCCTTCGGCGTTAGTTCCTCGAGATTAAGCCCCCACGGTCGCGCAGCTCTCGCGAATCCGCGCATCTCATCAAGCCCCTTTTCACTGAACACGAGCCGAACATGGCCGGTTGCCCGAAACTCGACGTCCCGGCCAAGCATCTCCGCAGCCTTGCCCCAAAGCGTCAACGATCGTCGGGCGAGGGGAAGTTGCTGCAGGTAGCGGCCGCTGCGGCGGATATTGCCGAAGGAGGCGACCGTCGCGCCGCTGCCCACCCGGTTCCGCTCGACGAGCGTCACGCGCAGACCACGCTGGGCGAGAAAATAGGTCGATGCGGCCCCCATCAGGCCACCACCCAGCACGATCACATCCATAAGGCTATTTCCGCAATGTCTCTCATACCCGCCACCATTCCGGTGCGACCGTCCGGTGTCAAAGTCGAGGTTTTCGTCTTCCCATAAGTCGGACCTATGGGCGACGGAGCATAAGCGGCACTTATGGGCAGCGGCTTTTTCGCTCTTGGACCGCCTTTGCCCATTCGTGCCAGCTTCATGACAAGCAGCAGGAAAGGATTGAGCGACATGGACAGTGCGGCCGCGCCCGGCAGAGGAACCAGCGATCAGCAGGACTGGAAGATCGGCGTCGATATCGGTGGGACCTTCATCGACTTCTGTGCGCTGGAAACGCGATCCGGCCGAGTGGCCTCGCTCAAGGTTCTGACGACACCGGACGATCCGGGTGCGGAACTGATGACAGGACTGTCGCTTCTGGCCGAACGGGAAGGGCTCGATCCGGCCGCCATCAGCCGTTTTGTCCACGGGACGACCGTCGGCATCAACACCGTGATCCAGCGTCGTGGCGTGTCGCTGGCGCTGATGACCAATGCCGGCTTCGAAGACGTGATCGAGCTGGCGCGGTTGCGGATGCCGGACGTCTATTCGCTGTTCTGCTCCCGGCCCGACCAGCTTATCGCCCGCGACATGATCTTCGGCATTCCCGCTCGCTTGCGGGCGGATGGCAGCGAGATCGAGGCGCCTGATCTGGAGGCGGTTGCGGCAGCGGTTGCAAAGGCGAAGGCCAATGGCGCCGCCGGCATCATTGTCTCCTTCCTGCATTCGTGGCGCACCGACATCCATGAGGTGGCGGTCAAGCAGGAAATCGGCCGGATCGCCCCCGAACTCTTTGTCTTTACGTCATGCGAGGTCTGGCCGGTGATCCGCGAATACGAGCGGACCACCACTGCTATCCTAAACGGTTATGTTCATCCGCGTGTCTCCGGTTATCTGACCGCACTCGAGGAAAAACTGTTGTTGCGTGGCGTCACCGCTCCGGCGCTGCTGACCAAGTCGAACGGCGGCGTGATGAATGCCGACGAAGGCAAACGCTCCTGCGTGCAGATGCTGCTTTCGGGCACGGCGTCGGGCGTCATCGGTGCCGCCTGGCTCGCCCGTCGTGCGGGCGAAAAACATATCCTCACCCTCGATATCGGCGGTACTTCGGCCGACTTTGCGCTGATCATCGATGGCGAACCGCAATTCGGCACCGGCGAACTGGTCGGTGAGTTCCCGTTGCATATCCCGTCCGTGTCGGTCAGCTCGATCGGCATTGGCGGCGGTTCGATCGCCAGTGTCGATGCGCAGGGCGTACTGCGGGTCGGACCGGAATCGGCAGGCTCGACACCCGGACCGGCCTGTTACGGACGCGGCGGAGAGCAGGCGACGGTGACCGACGCCATGGCCGTCTGCGGCTGGCTCGGTCACAGCCAGATGGCCTATGGGCAGCTACAGATCGACGTCGGCCTTGCCCGCGCGGCCGTCACCCGGCTCGCTGAAAAGATCGGCCGCACTGCGGAGGAGGCCGCCCAGGCCATCATCGACATCGCCATCTCGGAAATGTTCGTCGAGGTCGAGAAGCTCGCATCGCGCGCCGGCGTCGATCTCAGGGAATTCACGCTGATGCCGTTCGGCGGCGGCGGCCCGATGCTCGGCGCGTTCCTCGCCCGCGAATTTCATATGGCGAAGGTGATCGGCGCCCCGCGCCCGGGTGTTGTCTCGGCCCTCGGCGGCCTGGTGGCAGATCTGCGCGGCGACTTCATCCGTACGGTGTTTACGCATCTCTCCGACCAGGCGGCACCACAATTGCGCGAGGCGCTGGCTTCGCTTGCCGTCGAAGGACGTGACTGGCTTGCCAAGCAGAGGCATGCCGGCGCCGCGACGCTCAATGTCTCCGCTGACATGCGTTATGTCGGCCAAAGCTTCGAGATCGAAGTGCCGATCCAGCCAGCCTGGATCGCCGAGGGCAGGCTCGCTTCGATCGAGGAAGCCTTCCATGCCATGCATGCCCGGCTCTACGATTTCCATGATCCCGATGGCGCGATCGAGATCGTCAACCTGCGTCTCTCGGCAATCGGCGCCGGTCCGGAATTGGAAATCCCGGTCAATGCCGAAGAGGACGGAGAGGCGGTCAATCCCGAACGCGAAATCCCGGTCTATACCGGCAAGAGCTTCGAATGGATCGGCCTCTATCGGCGTGATCGCCTGCGCCCCGGCAGCCGCTTCGCCGGCCCGGCGGTCGTTGCCCAGGAAGATACGACCTTTGCAATCCCGGGCGGCACGCATGTCGAGGTCGATCGTCAACTGAACCTGCATCTCACCTTTTCGGAGTAACGGCCCATGTTCGATCCCTTGAACCTTCAGGTGTTCGCCAACCACACCCGCGCTGCTGCCGAAAACATGGCCTATACGCTGCAGCGGACAGCGCATTCCGCTTTCGTCAAGGAGACGGAAGACTTCACGGTCATGCTGATCAACCGCAAAGGCGAGACGTTCGGCGTGCCGATGGGACTGGGCGCGACCTGGTATCCGGGTCTTACCTATACCCGCGCGATCGCGATGATCGACGACTACAAGCCCGGTGACGTGGCCTTCACCAACGATCCCTATTCCTGCTTCGTGGCGACGCACGCGCCGGACACCCATCTGTGGAAACCGGTCTTCTACGATGGTGAGATCATCGCCTGGACCGGCGGTCATATCCACAACACCGACATGGGTGGCGCGGTGCCGGCCTCGCTGTCGCGAGCGCTGACGGAGATCCATCAGGAGGGCATCCGCTTCCCGCCGATGAAACTGGTCAACGAGGGAGTTTTCGACGAAGACATTCTTAAGATCATGACCACCAATGTCCGCAAGCCCGATCTCAATATCGGCGACATGAAAGCGCTGGTGGGGGCGCTCAACACGGGCGAACGCAAGATCCTTGCCATGGTCGAGAAATTCGGCAAGCAGGCCTTTCTCGAAGGCACCGAGGTCCTGCTCGACCACGCCGAAGCGCAGGCGCGCGATCTTCTGCGCTCGATGCCGGATGGGACCTGGGAATTCGTCGACTATGCCGACGAGGATTCGGTCGAAGCCAACCCGTGCCGTCTGAAGCTGACGCTGACGATCCGGGGCGACGAGGCGATCCTCGATTTCACCGGTTCCGACCCGCAGCTCGGCTCCTCGCTCAATGTCCCCTCGGGCGGTGATCCGCGCCATACGATGCTTCTGGTCGGTGTGTATTACGTACTTTACACGTTGAACCCGAAGATCCTCCTCAATACCGGCCTGACCCGACCGTTTACCTGCATCACGCCGAAGGGCAGCGTGCTCAATCCGATCGCGCCGGCTGCCGTCGGCATGCGCTCGCTGACCTGCGCGCGCCTGCGTTCCGTCATTTTCGGTGCCTTCTGCCAGGCCGTGCCTGAAAAGTTGCCGGCAGCACCGGCAGGCAACAATTGCATCGTCAACGTCATGACGACGGACGAACGGAACGGCCGCACCGTAATCGCCGCCGTCAATCCGGTTGTCGGCGGCGGCGGCGGCATGCCTCACCGCGATGGTACCAACGGCTCCGGCGCCGATGCGGCCTATCTCAAGAATACCCCGATCGAGATCACCGAGACGGAAGTGCCGATCGAGTTCGTCAAATACGGCCTGGCAAGGGACAGCGGCGGCGCCGGACGCTGGCGCGGCGGGCTGGCGACCGAAATGGCCTTCCGGGTCTTCTCGCCCGGCAGCCGGATCACCGCCCGTAACCGCGACCGCAGCTTTTTCCGCCCCTGGGGCACGCTGGGCGGCAGGGCCGCCGGCCTGTCCGACATGGTGCTGAACCCCGGCCGCGACGACTTCCAGCGGCTCGGCAATATCGATACCGCGATTCTGCAGCCCGGCGATGTCCTGGAAATCCGCTCGGCCGGCGGCGGCGGGCGCGGCAACCCGATCGAGCGCGAGACCTGGCGCGTGGCGCAGGACGTCGCACGCGGTTATGTCTCTTCCGAGGCTGCCGAGCGTGATTACGGCGTCGTTATCCGCAGCGGCATGGTGGACGAGGCTGAGACCGAAAAGGTGAGAGCCGCTCGGACCGCGCCGACCGGACACTTCCACTATGGTCCCGAGCGCGACGGTTACGAGGCGCAATGGACGCCGGAGGCCTATGACCTGCTGACCGACCTGTTGCAGGGCCTTCCCATCCATTGGCGCTTCTTCACCAAGACGGAGATCTTCCGCCGGATGAAGGGTCGGGTCGGGGCTGAAGGCGTGGCCGCCGCGTTCGCGGATGTGCGCGCACGTTTCACGAACATGCCAACCCCCGCCGAGGCACGGAAAGAGGCTGCCGAATGACATCCGAATTCCAGCCCGCCGGCCCCGGGGGCCGAATTGTGCGCCTTGCCGAAAATGGCAGGCCGCAGGTCCGGTTCCGGCTGGATGGCCTCGATTGCCAAGCCCTGGCCGGCGACACCGTGCTTACCGCCGTCCTAGTCTGCGCATCTGCCGTGCGGCAGTCGGAATTCGGCCGGGAGAAACGAGCCGGCTTCTGCCTGATGGGAGCCTGCCAGGATTGCTGGATTTGGCAGGAAGACGGCGGGCGGCTGCGTGCCTGTTCGACATTGGTCGCCGAGGGCATGCAATTGCGGACCGTGCCGCCGGAAGCATGGCTATGACGGCATCGGGCGGTGAAAAGGTGGTGATCGTCGGTGCCGGACCGGCCGGTATCCGCGCCGCCGAGATGCTGGTTCAGGCCGGGGTCAGGCCCATAATCATCGACGAGGGCATCAAGGCCGGCGGCCAGATCTATCGACGCCCGCCACCAGGCTTCGTGCGATCGCCGGAACAGCTCTACGGATCGGAAGCCCGTAAGGCCGAGGCACTTCATACGGTGTTCGACCGCATGCTTGCCGCCGGACAGATCGACTACCATCCGCAAAGTTCGGTCCTGACGATCGCCGGCGATTTTCTGCAGGCGCTGACGCCCGCCGGTCGCAAGGATTTCACATACGACCGCCTGATCCTCGCCACCGGCGCCATGGATCGTCTGGCGCCGATCCCCGGCTGGCAGGCGCCGGGAGTCTTCAGCCTGGGGGCGGCACAGATCGCCTTGAAGGCGCAAGGGGTCGCCCTTGGCAGCCGGATCGTTCTTGCCGGTTCGGGACCGCTGCTGACACTCGTCGCGACCCAGTTGCTGAAAGCCGGCGCCAAAATCGCCGCGATCCTCGACACGTCCTCGATCCGCGACCAGGCGGCAGGTCTTCCGGGCATGCTGGCAAGGCCTGGCCTTGTCCTGCGCGGTCTGCTGATGAGGGCAAGGCTCGGCCGGCTTTATCATGCCGGCGTGACCTTGGACCGGATCGAGACCGACGAACGCGGCCCCGTCGGCCTGTGCTGGCGGGATGCTCGCGGCCGGGCGCATGTGACGGCATGCGACATGGTCGGCCTTGGCTGGCACCTGCGCGCCGAAACGCAGCTCGCAGGCCTGGCAGGCTGCACGTTCGACTACGACGAAAGCTGGTCGCAATGGCTGCCCCGGGCCGACCGGATGGGAAGGGCGGCTGCGGGACTTTATCTGGCCGGTGACGGCCTGAGAATTCTCGGTGCGGACGGGGCGGAGGTCGCCGGTCGGCTTGCCGCGACCGCCTGCCTTGCCGACATGGGCCTTCCTTCGCCGGATGCGAGATCGGATCTGCGCCGGTTGGGCCGCTACGAACGTTTTGCCCGCGCCATGGCGCGCGCCTTTCCCTGGCCGGGCGAAATGGTCCGCGCCGTTCCGGACGATACGGTCGTCTGCCGCTGCGAAGGGGTGACGGCAGGCCAGTTGCGTGAGAGCGTCATCTACGGTGGGGGCGAAGCCAACCGGGTCAAATCGCTGGCACGCGTCGGAATGGGCCGCTGCCAGGGGCGTTACTGTCAGCTCGCCGGTGCCGAGCTGATCGCCGGAACGGCCTGCATCAGGGTCTGTGACGCGGGACGGCTCCGCGAACAGGCGCCCGCCAGGCCCCTGCCGATTGGCCTCTGGGTTCGCGATGCCTGACCGGTTGCCAGGGCTTACGATTCCAGACCGCTTGCCTTCAGGATACTGGCACAGGCTTCGCGGAGATCGTCACGCATGGCGAGATGACTTCCCGTCAAAGGCCGGTCCCGGCTGGTGAGCAGGGCAATCGGCACGGAAACCTTCTGTCGCAGCGGCCTGAGGACAAGGCCCGGGAACTGCTGCCATGGCAGGAGCCCGTCAACGATAGCGACACCAAAGCCGTCGCGGACGAAGGGGAGAGCGGTAATCGAGATATCGATCTCGATCGCCGGGTTGAATATCTGCATTTCCGCGGCCGCGGCGCTGACCAGAAGGCGGCCCGGCAGTGTGCCGGCCCGGTAGGAGATCAAGGTCTCGTCCTGCAAATCGGCAAAGCCGATCCGATGCAGTTCGGCCAGCCGGTGGCGCTCGGGGATGATGCAGACAAGTTGCGTGTGCCCGAGTGTCTCGACTTCGATGCCCGGACGGGCCGTGTTGTTCATCACGATTCCGAGCGGCGCGTCGCCGTCGCGGATCATGTCGACGACGTTGACCAGCGGGGCGATCAGCGAGCGCACGACGATATCGGGATGGGCCGCACGGAACGACAGAAGCGCTTTGGGTACGATCGACATCGCCGGCGGTGCCGACGCAGCGACCCGGATCAGTCCGGTGCGGCCGAAACGCATGTCCGTGGTCCGGCGGCGAAGGGCGCCGAGCTCCGAAAAAATCCGTTCGCATTCCGGATAGAGCTCTTCGGCCTCCCGGGTCGGAACCAGCTTCCCGCGGACCCGGTTGAACAGCTTGAAACCCAGCTGGTCCTCGGCATGCAGCAGGATCTGGCTGAGCGCCGGCTGCGATATGTTGAGCATCGCCGCGGCGCCGGTCACCGTCCCGGTCCGCATGAGCATGCAGAAGACCTCGAGCTGGCGTGCCTGCATTCGGTTCACCGTGTCCTTTGGTTCGCGGGTTTCACTCTAGTCTATAGGCCCCAGGATCAGAAATCCGCCACCTTGCCCCAGGCGGACGTCTGAAAACGTTTCGGATGATAGGGTAGCGGGTCGACGATCGGCGTGGCGGCGGTAACGATGTCGGCGATCAGGTGGCCGGCGCCGGGTCCGATGCCAAAGCCGTGGCCGCTGAACCCCGCGGCCAGAAGGAAGCCCGGAACATTCGCGACTTCGCCGATCGCCGGAACCCCGTCCGGGGTCGAATCGATATAGCCGGCCCAGTTCGCGGTGATGCGGCGCCCGCCGATCGCCGGCAGCAATTCGACGGCGCGCTCGTAGGTCAGCTTGATCGTGCTCGCGTCGACCGCCGGATCGAGGATGCGCATATGCTCCATCGGCGTCGGCCGGTCCAGCCGCCAGCGGGCCAGGCTTTCATGGCCGCTGCGGATACCTTCGAGGCCGCCGGGTGACAGGCTGCGCCAGCGGCGCATGAACATCGGCAGGAACTGCGCCGCGAAACGCATGTTCTGGGCCGTCAGGTCGATCCGTCCGCGCCCGCTGATCGCGAGCGTGTGGCCACCGTCACCGCGGCGGGTCACCGAGACGCGGGCTGTGTGGAGCGCGTCCGGCAGGGTCCCGTCACCGGGACCGACGGAAAGGATGGAGGAACGGATCGAGGCCTGCGGGAACCGAATGCCGAGCTGGCGGCAGAAGGACGACGCCCAGGCACCGCCGGCCAGGATTGCCACCTTGGTTCGGATCGTGCCGCGTTCGGTTACGACGCCCGAGAGCCGGCCGCCTTCCATCTCGATGCCGCGCGCTGCGCAGTTCTGGAGCACCGCCCCACCCAGTTTCACGATTGCGCGGGCGACCGCCGGGGCAGCATTGGCGGGGTCGGCCGTCCCGTCCGTCGGCGAGTACACCCCGCCTTTCCAGGTGCGGTGCGTCGCCTTGCCCCGTTCGGTTGCCTCGGCACTGTCGAGCATGTGGGTGGTGACGCCCACCGTGCGGGCGAAATCCCGCCAGCGGGCCCAGCCTGCCAGCTCTTCCTCGCTGTCACTGAGATAGAGGAGACCGCAGCGCCGGAAGCCGGTATCCTCGCCGGTCTCGGCGGCAAAACGTTCCCACAGGTCGAGGCTTTTGGTCGCCATCGGAAGTTCGCGCGCGTCGCGGTTCTGTTGCCGGCACCAGCCCCAGTTGCGGCTCGATTGTTCTGCGCCGACGCGCCCCTTCTCGATGAGCACCACCTTCAGGCCGCGTCCGGCGAGATAATAGGCCGTGAAGACGCCGACGATGCCGGCACCGATGACCACCGCGTCGGCGGAAGGCGGCAGTCGGTCGTCGGTTTCGACGAGCGTGAGCGGTGCTGGCATGATGATCATTCTCCTGGCACAACGGGTCGGTGCGCCAGCATAATGGTGCAGCCCGCGTCGAGGTTACTGCACACGCCCCTTGAACCGCACAAGATTCCGCTCATGGCCGATGATGCAACTTATTGTGCTGACCGTTCCTGCGCAGAATGGAATAGACAAGACAAGCCAATGCGTTAAAGTCGATCTTGAAAATCTGCGGCATAAAATGCCGCTGCCCTTGGGAGGTGTCCTCACGTGAAGCTCGATCGTATCGACATCAAGATCCTCTACGAGTTGCAGAAGAACGGCCGCATCACCAATGTCGAGCTAGCCGAACTGGTCAATCTTTCACCCAGCCCCTGCCTGATGCGCGTCAAGAAGCTTCAGCAGGAAGGTTATATCGAGGGTTATTCGGCCCAGATCAACATCGGCAAGCTCGGCCAGACATTGACGGTCTTCACCGAGGTCACGCTCAAAAACCATCGGCAGATCGACTTCGCGCGTTTTCTCGCAGCCGTGGAAAAAGTCGACCAGGTGATCGAATGCCACCTGGTGTCGGGCGGGTACGACTATATGCTCAAATTTGTCACCGCCGGTATCGGCGAATATCAGACGATCATGGAACGGCTGACCGACATGGATATCGGCATCGACAAATATTTCAGCTTCGTTGTCCTGAAATCGCCGATCGTCAAAGCGCATATGCCGCTGATCAGCCTGTTTAAGGTATAGCCGGGCATTGTCCATGGAGGTGAGACGGCGATCGCCGCCTCAGCCGTGCACATAGGTTTTGACGAGCTCCGGATCACGCTCCAGGCGATCGAGCCAGCCCGGATCGAGCTTTGGCACGGACGAGAACAGCAGTTTCGAATAGGGGTGCTGCGGGACCTTCGAGATCGCAGGCGTGATTTCCTCGACCTTGCGGCCGTTATACATGACGACGATCTCGTCGCAGATCGCTTCGACGACCGAGAGATCGTGGCTGATGAAGATGTAAGAGAGGGAAAGTTCCCGCTGCATTTCCTTCAGGAGATCGATGACCGCCGCCGCGACAACGGTGTCGAGGGCAGAGGTGATCTCGTCGCAGACGATCAGTTTCGGCTCGGCGGCGAGCGCCCGGGCAAAATTGACGCGCTGTTTCTGACCGCCGGAAAGCTCGGCGGGGGTCCGGCTGCGAAGTGTCTTCGGCAGGCGGACCATGTCGAGAAGCGCGTCGATCCGGGCGTCCCGGACCTTGCCTTTCATGCCGTGGTAGAATTTCAGCGGCCGTCCAAGAATTTCCTCGATCGTTTTCGCCGGATTGAGCGAGGTGTCCGCATGCTGGAAGACGATCTGCAGCTCGCGCAACTGCTCGCGGCTTCTATGCCGGGCGGAGCGGGCAAGTTCGCGCCCGTCGAGGGTCAGTTGACCGGCTGATGCGGGGAGGATGCCGGCAATCGAGCGAGCAAGCGTGGACTTGCCGCAGCCGGATTCACCGATGATACCGAGATTGCGGCCTCGTTGCAGGGACAGGCTTGCCTCCTGCACGGCCTTGACGAGCGGCAGACCGTCGGCTTGGACCGGACCGTACCCGGCGATCAGGCCATTGACCTTCAGGAGCGGCGTGTGTTCCCGCGCCGCAACAACGACGCTTTCACCGCGAGACTTCGGTTCAAAGGCCGAAAGCAGCTCGCGCGTATAGGGATGCTTGGCATCGGACAGGATATCGGCGGTGTTGCCGACTTCCTGCACATCGCCGCCACGCAGCACAACGATGCGATCGGCAATCTGTGCGACGACCGCGAGATCGTGGGATACATAGACGCCGGCAATGCCGCTTTTCTTCATCACCGCCTTAAAGGCGCGCAACACCTCGATCTGGGTGGTGACGTCGAGCGCGGTGGTCGGCTCGTCGAAAATGACGAGCTTCGGATCGGAGATAAGGGCCATCGCGGCGGCAAGACGCTGCAACTGTCCGCCGGAAACCTGGTGCGGGTAACGGTTGCCGATCTCCTCGGGATTGGGCAGCGAAAGCGACCTGAACAAGGAGATTGCCTTCTCCCTTGCCTGCGCTAGCGGCATCAGCCGATGGATGCGCGTCACTTCGACGACCTGGTCGATGATGCGCTTCGACGGGTTGAAAGCGGCCGCGGCGGACTGCGGCACATAGGAGACCTCGAGGCCACGTACATGTGCGCGCTGACGCTCGCTCAGCGTCACCATGTCCTTGCCGGCCACCGTGACGCTGCCGCTCGTGATCCGGCATCCGGGACGGGCATAACCCATGATCGTCAGCGCGATCGTCGTCTTTCCCGATCCGCTTTCTCCGATCAGGGCGACGATTTCGCCCGGCGCGACGTCGAGGTCGATGCCCTTGATGATCTCGATGCGTCGACCCGCATCGGTCGTTGCCTCTACCCTCAGATCGCGGATTTCAACGAGATTTTCCATTCACCTGCTCCGATCGCGAATCTTCTTGGGCAAATTGTCGATCAGCAGATTGACGCTGATGGTGAGGCTCGCAATTGCCAGCGAGGGAACGATGACGGCCGGCGCCCCGAATGGCAGGCCGCCGATATTCTCGTGAACCAGTGCTCCCCAATCCGCATAGGGCGGCTGGACGCCGAGGCCGAGGAAGGAAAGCCCGGAGAGAAGGAGGACGACGAACACGAAGCGGATGCCGAAATCGGCAAGCAGCGGCCCGGTGATATTTGGCAGGATTTCCGAAAAGACGACATAAGGAATGCCCTCGCCACGGGTCCGGGCAACCGTGATGTAATCCATCGTATTGACGTTTACGGCAAGCGACCGGGCAAACCGATAGGCGCCGGGCGTGTAGATCACGGCGAGCATGAGGATCAGAACGGGGAGCGATGACCCGACTGCGGCAGCGACGACCAGACCCGAAAGCTTGCTCGGAATTGAGTTGAGGGCATCAAGCAGGCGGCTCAGTAGCGTGTCGAACCAGCCGCCGATCACCGCAGCCGCCATGCCGAGCGCCGCACCGCTGAAACACGCGAGGCAGACGGCGGCAAGCGAGATGCCGACCGTATAGCGGGCGCCCATGATGATGCGCGAGAACATGTCCCGGCCCAGATAGTCGGAGCCGAGGAGCAGTTTGCTGCTGATCGGGCCGAAATAGTCCTCGTCGACAATCTCGCCGACGGGATAGGGGATGATATGCGGCGCGAGAAGGGCGATGACCGCCCAGAAGAGAATGACCGTAAAGCCGACCATTCCAACCCAGCTGAAACGATAACTCACTCTGCGGGGCAGCGTCGTGGACGTGGTCATGGTCAGCGCACCCTCGGATTGGCCAGGATTGCAACAATGTCGGCGAACGTGATGAGTGTGAGGTAGCCGACGCAGAAAATGATGGCGCAGGATTGAATGAGCGGGAGATCCCGGGTGGAAACACCATCGACCATCAGCTTTGCGACGCCGGGATAGTTGAAGATCGTCTCGACGATGATGACGCCGCCGACCAGGTAGGAGAGCGCGAGCGCGATCGCATTGGCGATCGGGCCGACCGCGTTCGGCAATGCGTGCAGCAGGACCGCCCGCCAGCGTGACGCGCCTTTGAGGATCGCGGCCTCCACATAGGGCGTGTTGATCGTATCGATGACGGCGGCGCGGGTCATGCGGATCATCTGGGCCGAAACGACAAAGGTGAGCGTGATGACCGGCATGGCGTAGATCCTCAGCACCTGCCAGAAGGACGTGACGTCGCTCGTAAACGAAAGCGCCGGCAGCCATTTGAGATAGACGGAAAACAACAGCACGGCCGAGGTCGCGATCATGAACTCGGGCACCGAGATGACGCCGATCGTCACGACTGTCACGATACGATCGTAGACCGAGCCGCGAAACATGGCGGCGGTGATGCCGAGCGTCAGCGACAGGGGAACTGCAAAAAGCGTGACGATGCCGGCAAGGCGCATTGTGTTGACGAACCGTGCCCCGATCAGATCTGCGACTGGCACGTTGTTGACATAGGATATCCCCAGATCTCCCTGCAGCAGGCCGATGAGCCATCGCCCGAAACGGAGGAGGGCGGGTTCGTCTAGATGCATCGCGGCCCTCAGGCCGGCAACGGCTTCCGGCGTCGCGGCCTGACCGAGCAGGATCGTGGCGGTATCGCCGGGCAGCATTGCCGTTGCGAAAAAGACCGCGAAGGACACGATCAGCAGCGTCAGCGCGGAACTGCCGAGCCGGTTCGCGATAAGTCCAAGGACATAGGTGCGCAAAAGGGTTTCCTTGCCTGAAAAGTTTGAGATAGCCGGCACCATCCGGGCACGAGCCGGGACAGGCCTGTCAGGCGCAACCACGGCGGCAGGGGAAGCTCCCCTGCCGCCAGGGATCAGCTTCAGGCGTCGAGCCAGACATATTCGGCAAACGCGTAACCCATCATGCCGCCGAGCGGGTTGGCTTCAAGGCCCTTCAATTTCGCCGAGATCGCATCCACGTTCGAAATGTAGACCGGGATGACCGTTCCGGCTTCCTCGGAAATCATCACCTGCATCTGGCCATAGATTTCCTTGCGTTTGGTGTCGTCGAGAAGACCGCGCGCCTCGACGAGCATATTATCGAATTTCGCCGACTTGTACTGGCTTTCATTCCACGGTGCGTTGGAGGCGTAGAGAAGCGAAAACAGGATGTCGGGCGTCGGCCGCGGGTTGATATTGCCGAAGTGAACCGGCGCCTTCAGCCAGTAATTCGACCAGTAGCCGTCGGAAGGTACGCGCTGAACGTCGAACTTCATGCCGATCTCGGAGCCGGACTGCTGTACGATCGTCGCCATTTCAACCGCCGAGGTCGCCGCTTCCGACGTGATCATCGGGATGGACTGGCCGATCAGGCCGGCCTTCTGGAAATGGAACTTCGCCTTGTCCGGATCGTAGGCTTTCGGCTTCAGGTCCGCATTGTGATAGACGCTGGCCGGAGAGACCGGCTGGTCGTTTGCGATTTCGGCGAGACCGCGCAACACGGATTTCTGAATCTGCTGGCGGTTGATCAGATATTTCATGCCGGCAGCGAAATCGGCCTTGTCGCCGGGAGCGAGATCGAGACGGATGTTGAGGTCGGTATAGTTGCCCGACGTGGTCTGCGACAGCACGAAACCGGGCTGGCTTTCCACCAGCTTCATCGTGCGCGGCTTGATCGACGCCGCGAGATGGATATCTCCCGAAAGCAGAGCGTTGACGCGCGCGTTGTCGTCGCTGATGGCGAAGAATTCGAACGAGTCCACGTTGGCGCCGCCAGCCTTGAAGTAGTTGGGGTTCTTGGTGAAGATCGATTTGACACCCGGCTGGAAGGTTTCCATCTTGAACGCGCCGGTACCGATGCCCTTCGAAAAGTCGGTCGTCCCGTCCTGCACGATCATGAAATGATGCTGCGAGAGGATGGTCGGCAAGTCGGCATTCGGGTTGGCCAGGGTAATTTCGACCGTCAGCGAGTCGACGTCCTTGACGTCGGTGATCTGCTTGGCGATCGCGTTGACCTTGGAGCCGACGGCAGGATCGAGATGCCGCTTCAGCGAAAAGACGACGTCTTTCGACGACAGCGACTTTCCGTCGTGGAAGGTGACGCCGGAGCGAAGCTTGACGGTCCAGACCTTGGCGTCTCCGCTCTTGATGCTTTCGGCGAGTTCCATCTGAACGGTGCCGCTCTTATCAAGGAAGGTCAGGCGATTGTAGATTGCGCAGCAACGGACGTAGTCGGTCGACAGCGACGCCTTGGCCGGGTCGAGTGTATCGGCGGTCGACGACGACCAGCCGGCCGCCTTCAAATGTCCGCCCGACTTCGGGGTGGCAGCCGCCGCGCTGGAAGCGCGGCCGAGGATCAGGCCACCTGCGGAAAGCGCGACGCCACCTGCCAACATCATCGTCAGCAGTTCGCGGCGGCTTGCGCCCCGGCGGATGGCATTCTCGATCATAGCGTCGTCAGACGTGGTCCAGTTCGTGATCTTGTCGTTCATGTCATTCCCCTTTTCGCTGGTTGGCGGGCAACCCATCTTCCGTGGTTTGGCCCGATGCTTGAAAATCGTGAATTCTGTCAGCTGCGGTGCGCGGTCCTCACAGCTTCGGCCAATCCGGCCATGGACGTGAAATGATAGTCAGGTTCGGTGAACTGCGACGGCTCGATCGTGCCGCCGTAGCCAGGCTGGGCATGTCGACGCTGGATCCAGCAATTCGTCATGCCGAGGTCGCGGGAAACGCCGATGTCATGATACTGGCTCTGGGCGACATGCAGGATGTCGCTCTTGTCGCTCCCATCCTCGGCAACGAAGTCGAACACCTTGTGGAAGAAGGCCGGATCGGGCTTTTCCGTACCGGTGTCGTCGGCGGTGAAAGCCGTATAAAACGGATTGCCAAGCGCCGCCGCGAAATAGTCAAAAGCCCAGCGGCGCGCATTGGTCATGGCGATCAGGCGATAACGGCTGCCAAGCTCTGCCATCGCCGCGGCACTGTCGGGGAAAGCCTTCCAGGTCTTGGCGGAATCCCGCAGGCGAATGCCATGGGCCTCCTCGGCCGGCAGCCCGAGCTTCGGCGCAATCGCAAGATAGACGCGTACCAAGTCGTCGGGGAAAAGATCAGCATCTCCGGAATACCGGGCGGCGCGATACAGGGAAAGCGCCTCTTCGCTGTCGATTGCGACATTGGCTTCGGCGGCGATGCCCTGCAGGCAGGACGTCAGACCACTCTCGAAATCGATGAGCGTGCCGACCACGTCGAAGGTCATGTACTTGAATTCCGGAAGAGCTTTCGTCAATTCCATATCCCCAGTTGATGCTGCTGGCAGAACGCCGTCTGCGAAAGAATATGCTGTTCCCGACCTGGACCTTTTTCTATCAAAAATCCCGGATTTTAGGGGCTTCAAGGCCCTCGTTAGCGACAATAGTGACAGTTTGAGGGAACGGTTTTCGCCGAATCGGTAGGGCCGCTCGGCACAAAATTTCGAAAACGGGCTGCCGACGATATTTCGGCCGGCAGCCCCAAGGCCGGGTCAACCCTTCACCGCGCGCCGGACATCGGGATCTTCCAGGGTCTGATCCAGTGTCTTTGCGGTGCGTTCGATGATCGCGTCGATATCCGCCTCCGTGCAGCAGAGCGGCGGGGCATATCCGATGACGCCGTTGGCAAAGGCCCGGATCACCAGGCCATTGTCCCAGGCGCGGTCGAATACCCGGCGAGCCGGCGCGGCTTCGGCCGGAAGCGGCGTCTTGGCGGTCTTGTCGGTCACCAGCTCGATGGCCGCGAGCATGCCGCGACCCCGGACATCGCCGACGAGCGGGTGGGACTTGAGGCTTTCGAGACCTGCCATAAGTCGCGCGCCGGCCTTGATGCCGTTTTCGAGCAGCCCGCCCTCGTAGAGCCTCAGCACTTCCAGACCGACGGCCGCGCTGACCGGGTGGGCCGAATAGGTGTAACCGTGCCCGACCGCCGAGGCACCGGCGCCATCGGCGATCACCTGGTAGACATGATCCGCCATCAGCACGGCGCCCATCGGAACATAACCCGAGGTCAGGCCCTTGGCCGTCGTCATGAAATCGGGGACGATGTCGTCCTCGCTGCAGGCGAACAGCGGCCCGGTGCGGCCGAAGCCGGTAATCACCTCGTCGGCGACGAACAGGATGCCATATTCCTTGCAGAGGTTGCGGACCGCCTTCATCCAGCCCCTGGGCGGAACGATGACGCCGCCGGAACCCTGGATCGGCTCTGCATAGAAGGCTGCCACGCGACCGGCGCCGACCGCCTCGATCTTCGCCTTCAACGCGGCAAGCGAGGCTTCGATGATCGATTTTGCGTCCTCGCCGACCGGGTTGCGATACGGATAAGGCGACGGAATCTTGTGCTGCCAGTCGAAGGGAATGCCGAAGCCCGCATGGAAGTTCGGCAGTGCCGTCAGGCCGGCGCCGACCGTGGAGGAACCATGATAACCCTGCTCGATCGAGATGAACTGATCGCGCTGTGGCTGCCCCTTGGCAATCCAGTAATAACGGATGAAGCGGATCGTGCTGTCGACGGCGTCCGAGCCGCCGAGCGTGAAGTAGACATGGTCGAGATCGCCCGGCGCCCGTTCGGCAAGCTCGGCGGCAAGCCGGATGGCCGGCTCGGAACCGAGGCCGAAATAGGCGGTCGCGTAGGGAAGCTCCCGCATCTGACGGGCCGCAGCCTCGACGATCGACTCATGCCCGTAGCCGGCATTGACGCACCAGAGGCCCGCAAAACCGTCGATCAGCTGGTGCCCTTGCGCGTCGGTGACGGTCGCGCCCTTGCCTGAGGCGAGCACCCGCACGCCCTGTTTTTCATGGCCGCGATAGGACGCGACGGGATGGACGAGATGAGCGCGATCGAGTTCGATGAGGGAATTGCTGAGCATGGTCGTCTCCGGATCAGCCCAGGGCTTGGTTGGCCAGGGCAAAGGTGGTGAATGTCGAGGGGGCGGGACGGGCAACGACCGGGCGCGCCATTGCGATACCGCCGCCTGCATGGGCGAGCGAATGCTCAGACAGCCAAGCGGCGAGGCCGGCATCGACGGTGTCGACCCTGAGGAAGGCACCCGACCTGCGGCTCATGAAATGCCTGACGAGCGCCTTGGCGTCCTCGAGATCCGTTGCAACGATCGGCCCGACGACCTCGCCGCGACCGAACGCCCTGATGCAGGCAAATCCTGCGATCTTGCCGTTGCGGCGGATCACGGCGAACTCGCCGATTTCGGCAAGCTTTGCCATCAGCGCCGAACGGGTAGCGCCAAAGGCGTCGCGATCGATGGCGGTGATCTCGGACAGATCGGCAGCCGTGGCGGCCTCGGTTTCGGTGGGTGCCGGCACCTCGCCGACGGTGCCCTGATGCTGGAAAACAGCGCCGGTCTTCCGGAAACCGAGCTTCTCATAAAGGGGCAGGCCGTCGGAGGTGGCGATCAGCCGAAGCGGCCGTTCGCCGCCAAGTCCGAGGACCGCGTCCATAAGGCGCCGTCCGACGCCACGGCCGCGCAGGTTGGCGCCGACGATCACCATGTTGATAGTGGCGCAGTCATCGCCATAGGGGGTCATCAATGCCGTGCCGACCACTTCGCCGGTCTCGTCCAACGCGACCACGCCCTGGCTCAGATGCAGGGCGACCTGCCAGTCCTGCAGGCGGTGCGGCCAGCCGGCTTCGCGCGAAAGGTGGGTGGCGCGATCCAGGTGCTCGATACCGAAAGATATGGTTTCGATGTCTCCGACTTGCATCGACAATGCTCTCCATTTTGAACTTCGAGTTTCGAGGGGAAGGGGCCGGACGATTATCCGAAGGCGGGCTCGGCGGCGGTATCTTTCGCCAAACCAGCGGCATGGGACCGCATCTTATGCCGCGCGCCGATAATCATGGTCGAAAAAAGCCCGGTCGCTGGCCGCCACGTCGGCCACGATCAGCAACCAAATGCCAAACCGGCGCCACGATACGAAACTTTCTGCTTCGGATTGGGGGAAATCAGTCGGCTCGGGTGCCCGAAGCGGCCTTATGATCATGTCGTCAACCGAAAGGCTCGATGGGCCATCACGCAAGGACCAAGCGCATGACTACCTTCCGCCCGAAATACATCACCTTCGACTGCTACGGCACGCTGACCAACTTCCAGATGGCCGAAGCTGCGCGTGATCTCTATGGTGATCGTCTCGACGAGCCGCGCATGGCGAAGTTCATCAAGAATTTTGCAGCCTACCGGTTGGACGAGATCATGGGCGACTGGAAACCTTATGCGGATGTCGTCCACAACTCGCTGGAGCGCAGCTGCAAGGTGAACGGCGTCGCTTTCAGGGATGAGGACGCCAGGATGGTCTATGAGCGCGTGCCGACCTGGGGTCCCCATGCGGATGTCCCTGCCGGTCTTGCCAAGGTCGCTAGGGAAATCCCGCTCGTCATCCTCTCGAACGCGATGAACGACCAGATCCACTCCAACGTCGCAAAGCTCGGCGCGCCGTTCCACGCCGTTTATACGGCGGAACAGGCAAATGCCTACAAACCGCGCTTTCAGGCCTTCGAATACATGTTCGACATGCTCGGCTGCGGCCCGGAAGACATTCTTCATTGCTCCTCGTCCTTCCGTTACGACCTGATGTCGGCGCATGACCTCGGCATCAAGAACAAGGTCTGGGTCAACCGTGGTCACGAGCCGGCCAACCCCTTCTATGGCTATGTGGAAATCTCCGACATTTCCGGCCTGCCGGGCGTGGTCGGTCTCTAAGGAAGGCCGAAGCCGATGAAATATGTCTCCTACTGGCATGATACGGCGCCCCGTTTTACGGGCGCCGTCGAAGGGCCGATCGAAGGTCACTACGACGTTGCCGTGGTCGGCGGCGGCTTTACCGGGCTCGGCGCGGCGCGGCAGCTCGCCATGGCCGGTGCGAAGGTTATCGTGCTGGAGGCGGAAACGGTGGGCTTCGGAGCGTCCGGCCGTAACGGCGGCCACCTGAACAACGGCCTTGCCCACAGCTATCTTGCGGCCAAGCAGGAGCTTGGCAAGGAGCGGGCGATCGCCCTTTACAAGGCGCTCGACAGCTCGATCGACACGCTGGAAGCAATCATTGCCGAGGAAGGTATCGACTGCAACTTCCGCCGTGCCGGCAAACTGAAGCTTGCTTCCAAGCCGCAGCATTTCGAAGGGCTCGCCCGGAATTTCGAGGCGGTTCACGCGGAGGTCGATTCGGATACGGCGCTGCTGTCGCCCAAGGACCTCGCCCAGGAGATCGGTTCACCTTTCCACGGCGCCATGCTGTCGAAGAAGAGCGCCATGATGCATATGGGACGCTACGTCGTCGGTCTCGCCGAGGCGGCCAAAAGGTGTGGTGCCATCATCGTCGAGAAGGCGACGGTCACCGATGTTTCGAAATCGGGCGGCCGACATGTGCTGAAGACGGCCAAAGGTTCGGTCACGGCCGACAATGTCCTGATGGCCAGCGGCGCCTACACGACGCCGAATTTCGGTTATTTCCGCCGTCGGATCATGGCCGTCGGCAGTTTCATCATCGCGACGCGGCCACTGACGGAACAGGAAGTCGCCGCGACGATGCCGGGCAACCGCACCTGCGTCAACAGTATGAATATCGGCAACTACTGGCGCCTGTCGCCGGACAACCGGCTGATCTTCGGCGGCCGGGCTCGATTTTCGGCGACTTCCGACCAGCGTTCGGATGCCAGGAGCGGCGCAATCCTTCGCGATAGCCTGACCCGCATCTTTCCGCAGCTATCCCATGTCGAGATTGACTATTGCTGGGGCGGCCTGGTGGACATCACCAAGGATCGTTACCCGCGGGCGGGGTTCCATGACGGGTTATGGTACGCGATGGGTTATTCCGGCCATGGCGCGCAGCTTGCAACCCATCTCGGCATGACTGTCGCCGACGCAATCCTCGGCCGGCCTGACAGAAACCCCGTGAAGGGGCTCGACTGGCCGGCAGTTCCGGGTCATTTCGGCAAACCGTGGTTCCTGCCGCTGGTCGGGCTTTATTACAAGGTGCTCGACAAGGTCCAGTAACGGAACGCCTGTCATCGTTGAGAGCAAAAAGGTGGAGTTGCGAGCGCAACTCCACCTTTTCGAAGCGTTCCGGTGCGGAAACGGGCTCAGTTGAGCCCGCCGATATGGAAAGTCTTCACTTCCAGATATTCCTCGATCCCGAGCTGCGAACCCTCGCGCCCCAGGCCCGACTGCTTGACGCCGCCGAACGGGGCGACCTCGGTGGAGATCAGGCCGGTATTCAGCCCGACCATCCCGAATTCCAGAGCCTCGCCGACCCGCCAAGCCCGCTTCAGGCTTTCCGTGTAGAAATAGGCGGCCAGCCCGAAGGGCGTGCCGTTGGCGATGGCAATCGCTTCTTCCTCGGTTTCGAAACGGAAGAGCGGCGCGACCGGGCCAAACGTCTCTTCGCTGGCAAGCTGCATGTCGGCGGTGGCTCCGGTCAGCACGATCGGAGCCGTATACTGGCTGCCGGCCGGCAGATCGGCCTTGGCCGTGACGATCGTCGCCCCTTTGGCGAGGGCATCCTCGACATGGCGGTTGATCTTGGCGATCGCCGCATCGTTGATCATCGGGCCGATCGAAACACCCGGCTCGGTTCCGGGGCCGACCTTCATGGCATTCACCCGGGCAGTGAGCCTCTCGGCGAAGCGATCGTAGATGCCCGCCTGCACGAGAATGCGGTTGGCGCAGACGCAGGTCTGGCCGCCATTTCGGAATTTCGAAATGATCGCCCCTTCGATGGCAAGATCGATATCCGCATCGTCGAAGACAATGAAGGGGGCGTTGCCGCCGAGTTCCAGCGACAGCCGCTTGATACTGTCGGCGGCGCCGCGCATCAGCAGCGAACCGACCGGCGTGGAGCCGGTAAACGAGATTTTCCGCACGGTCGTGTTGGCCATGATCTCGTTGCCGATTTCCTTCGGCATGCCGGTGACGATGTTCACGACGCCTGCCGGGATGCCGGCCATTTCCGCGAGAACGCCGAGCGCAAGTGCTGAATAAGGCGTGAATTCCGAAGGTTTCACCACCACGGTACAGCCGGCGGCGAGCGCCGGGGCGATCTTGCGGGTGATCATCGCGTTTGGAAAATTCCAGGGCGTGATGATGCCGCAGACGCCGACCGGCTCCTTCAGGACGATGATGCGGCGATCGGGTGTCGGAGAGGGAATGGTCTGGCCGCCGATGCGGCGCGCCTCTTCCGCAAACCACTTGACGAAGGAGGCGCCGTAGCGGATTTCGCCGCGCGCCTCGTCGAGCGGTTTGCCCTGTTCGGTGGTCAGCATCAGCGCCAGATCTTCGAGATGCTCATGCATCAGGGCGTACCACGCCTCTAGTAGTGCGGCACGCTCGGCATGGGTCTTCTTCTTCCATGCTGGATAGGCCTTGTTCGCCGCCTCGATCGCCGCGCGTGTCTCGTCGCCTCCCATGTCGGGAACGGTGCCGATTACGTCCCGGGTCGCCGGATCGAAGACGTCGACGGTCTTGCCGGACCGGGCGCCGACCCAGGCGCCGCCGATCAAACCTTCTTGCCGAAACAGGGAGGGGAGCTTCAAATTCCGCATATGTCCGATCCTCGATACGATGTTAGAGCGCGGCGAGCAGCGCCGCAGTGATGGCGTCTGTCCGGTCCCTGCCGGGGACCGTGCCGATGCCGCTGGCCGTGACCGCTTCGATCGCCGTCATGACGGCGTTCGCGGCATCCTTTTCGCCCAGATGATCGAGCATCATTGCGCTGGACCAGACCGTGGCGATCGGGTTGGCGATCCCGAGATGGGCGATATCGGGCGCGGAGCCATGCACCGGTTCGAACATCGAAGGCGCATTGCGCTCCGGGTTGATATTGGCCGATGCGGCAAAACCGAGGCCGCCCTGAATGGCCGCACCGAGATCGGTCAGGATGTCGCCGAAAAGATTGGACGCGACCACGACGTCGAGCGTTTCCGGGGCCATCACCATGCGCGCCGCCATGGCGTCGATGTGATAACTGGTGACCTCGACGTCAGGATATTCCGCCGAAAGCTGCCGCGTGACGTCGTCCCAGAACACCATCGAATATTTCTGGGCGTTCGACTTGGTCACCGAGGCCAGCTTGCCGCGCCGCGCCCGTGCCTGTTCGAAGGCGAAGCGCAGGATGCGCTCAACGCCCTTGCGGGTGAAGATCGACGTCTCGACCGCCACTTCGTCCGCCGTGCCCTGATGGACACGGCCGCCGGCGCCGGAATATTCGCCCTCGGTATTTTCGCGAATGCAGAGAATGTCGAAGGCGGTCGCCTTCAGCGGGCCTTCGACGCCGGCCAGCAGACGGTGGGGGCGGATATTGGCGTATTGCACGAAACTCTTGCGGATCGGCAGCAGCAGGCCGTGCAGCGAGACCGAATCCGGCACTTCCGCTGGCCAGCCGACGGCACCAAGCAGGATCGCGTCGAAGCCGCGTAGCGTCTCGATACCGTCCGCCGGCATCATCGCGCCGGTTTCCCTGTAGAAGGCGCAGGACCACGGGAAATTCGTGCCTTCCAAACCAAAGCCATGCGCACCGGCGGCTTTCTGCAGCACGGACCAAGCGGCAGCAACCATGGCACGGCCGATGCCGTCACCGGGGATCAGGGCAATCTTGTATGATGTCATGTTCTTATGTCCTCAAAGACTGATCAAGACGCTCTTGCTCTTGCGATTGGCTTGGAAAGCTTCCCGGCCGAGATCCTTGCCTATGCCGGACTGCTTGTAACCGCCGGTCGGCAGGATATGGTCGCGCGAGCGGCCATAGCGGTTGACCCAGATGGTGCCGGCCTGCAGCCGGCGGGTCAGGCGGATGGCGCGCGATAGGTCGCTGGTAAACAGGCCGGCGGCAAGCCCGTAGCTCGGATGATCGGCAAGCGTCATGGCCTCTTCCTCCTCCTCGAACGTCTGCAGCGTCAGAACCGGCCCGAAGATCTCCTCGATCACTGCCGGCGACGTCTGGTCGACGCCGGTGACCAGGGTCGGAGAGTAGAAATATCCGGGGGCGTCCATGGGGCGCCCGCCCGTCAGGCATTCGGCGCCTGCCGCGACCGAGGCCGCGATGATGTCGTCGATACGCTGGCGTTGCCTGTCGGAGATGATCGGAGAATACTGGCTTGCCGCATCCCAGGTCGGCCCCGGAACAATGTTTGCCATTTTCTTCAGGATGGCGTCGATCAGCTGTGGGGCAACGCTTTTTTCGACGATCAGGCGCGATCCGGCGACACATGCCTGGCCGGCATTGCTGGTGATGCTTGCGGTCACGGCCGCTGCTGCCTTGCCGATATCGGCATCAGCGAAAACGAGCTGCGGGCTCTTGCCGCCAAGTTCCAGCGTCATCGGTTTGATGCCCGTGCGGGCGATGTTTTCCATGATCGCCGAGCCGGCGCGGGTGGAACCGGTAAAGCTCACCTTGGCGATATCGGGATGGCCGGTCATGGCGTTGCCGGTGGTCATGCCGTCGCCGAGCACGATGTTGATCAACCCGGCCGGTATGCCGGCCCGCACGGCAAGTTCCGCCAGCCGGATGGTAGAAAACGGCGTCATCTCGGACGGCTTCAGCACGACGGCGTTGCCGGCGGCAAGCGCGGGGCCGAGTTTCCACACGGCCATGTTGATCGGGAAATTCCAGGGCGTGATGGCGCCGACGACGCCATAGGGTTCCGTCATGATCATGCCGAGATTGCCGTCGTCGGTTGGCACCAGGTCGCTGCCTTCCTTGTCGGCGAATTCGGCGAAGAAGCGGATCTGCTCGGCCGAGACAGCGATGTCGCCCTCGACCAGGTGGCCGACCGGGCGGGTGGAAGAGACGGCCTCCAGCCTTGCAAGCGCCATGGCATCCTGTTCGATGAGATCGGCCCAGCGATGCAGCACCTTCACACGCTCGCGCGGGCGGATGCCGCCCCAATTGCTTTGTTTCAGCGCCGCCTTTGCCGTCTGCACCGCCTGGTCGACGAGATCCGCATCGGCGACGGGGCATTCGGCATAAGCCTTGCCGTCGGACGGACGGTGCATCGCAATGACGCCTTCGGCCGCCACGAGGCGATCGCCGATGAAATGTCCCATCGGCAGGGCCAGGCTGTCGGGATCGAAACTGAGGCTCATCGGCATATCTCCGGTCACTGGACGGCAATATTACCGGATTGCTGGAACCGCTTGATCCGGTAGAGCGAAGGGCCGCAGCGGAAAAGTCCGTTTTGGCGGCGTATCACGGCGTATTCTGCGGAGCGGCCCCGAAGCGGTTGCCGCGCCGCGGCCGCACCTATCAAGGGGTAACGGTGACGTAGATCTTGCGGACGGTCTCGATCGTCTTCCACACGCCGACGAAACCCGGCTTCATGACGAAACTGTCGCCGGCCTTGTAGACAACGGGCTGGCCGCCTTCGGGGGTAAGTTCGACGACGCCCGAAAGGATGTGGCAGAATTCGAAGGTCTGGCCCTTGATCGAATGTGTGACGCCGGGCGTCGCTTCCCAGACGCCGGTATGCACCAGTTCGCCATGGGCCGTGTCCTGCGCCCAGGTCTTGAACTGCGGGTCGCCGGAGATCAGCCGGTCCGGTGCGGGAACGTTTTCGCGCGGTGCAAAGGAGGGGTTAGGTTCGATGGTCTTGAGAAGCGACATGGTATTCCTTTCGAGGTTGAAGATTCAGTAGCCGCGCTGCCGATCGACCAGGCCGATCGGGTCGAGCCCGGCGCGAAGCCGCTTGATATTGTCGATGACGGCGCGCGCGGCGGTATGGGGCTGCGTGATGCTGGCAATATGCGGGGTCAGCAGGATGCGTGGGTGATGCCAGAAGGGATGGCCAGGCGGCAGGGGTTCCGGGTCGGTGACGTCGATCACGGCGCCGGATATGTGCCCGCTGTCGAGTGCAGCGAGAAGCGCGTCCTGGTCGAGCTGGGGACCACGTCCGACATGAACCAGTCCAGCGCCCGCCGGCAACCTGGCGAAAAGCTCTGCGTCGAGAAAACTGCGGGTTTCGTCGGTCAGCGGCAGGAGGCAGATCAACACATCGGTCTCGGCAACCATGGTCTTCAGACCATCCTCGCCGGAGAAACACCTGACACCTTCAATCTCTCGCGGGGACCTGCTCCAGCCGGACAAGGGAAAGCCAAAGGGTTTCAGCCGCTCAAGCACGGCCTGGCCGAGATTGCCAAGCCCCAGGACGCCGATACGGCGCTCTGCGGCCTGAACCTGCGGCAGGACCTTCCAGACCTCCGCCTGCTGCTGCGCCAGATAGGCCGCCAGGTTGCGGTGGAGCGACAGGACGCCGAGGGCGACATATTCCTGCATCATCCGCACGATGCCTTCTTCGACCATGCGCACGATCTTCACGTCGTCGGGCACGCTGGCGGCGCGGAACTGGTCGATACCGGCGCCGGTCGAGAACAGCACTTCGAGATTGCGGTAACGCGCCAGACTTTCCGGCACTGTCCAGGTCATGAGATAGCGCACCTGTTCGGGGTCCACCGTCGCCGGATCCATGGAGAATGGCAGGTCGGGGATTTCCCGAGCGAAGGCATCCTGGAAAATCCGGCCGCGGGCCGCATCGGAATTGAAGAGGAATGTCATGGTCCGGATACGTTCCTGCTCATTGGAAGTCTGCGCGGCAATGCCGCCCAAGCGCTTCAATCATGGCCTGGCAGTCGTCGAGTTCGCTCGCCAGAATGAATTCATCGGGTTTATGGGCGCGGGCAATGTCGCCAGGCCCGCAGATGATCGCATCCACGCCGGCGCGCTGGTAGAGACCGGCCTCCGTCCCGTAGCTGACCGCCGCCAGCGGCTCGACCCCCGTCAGAGCTTGCAAAAGACCGGCGAGGGGAGAGGTCGGCGCCAGCAGCAGCGCCGGATAGGCGCTGAGAACCTGCCAGTCGACATCGAAGCCTTTCGTCGCCAAGCCCTCGGCAACCGCCCGCACCGGGGCGAGCAGCGCTTCGGGATCTGCGGACGAGATGGCGCGGGCTTCCAGTTCAAGGGTGCAGATTTCGGGAATGATGTTCACCGCTTGGCCGCCACCGATCGTGCCGATCGACAGCGAGGAATAGGGTGGCTCGAACTCGGCCTCGAACGGTCCGCGTGAGAGACTGCCGGCCGCGTCAATCGCAGCTTGCTGCACATCCGTCATGGCGTGGATCGCGTTGAGGCCGAGATCCGGCCGGGAGGAGTGGCCCGAACGGCCCTTGAGCGTCACCCGGGCTGCCGCCTTTCCTTTGTGGGCCAGAATGGCGCGCATTCCACTCGGCTCCCCGATGATGGCACCCAGCGGCGGGGCGCACAGGTCCTGCAACCGTGAGAGAAGATGTGGCACGCCCCGGCAACCGGCTTCCTCGTCATAAGAAAAGGCAAGGTGGATCGGGCGTGAAAGCGGGCTTGCGAGAAGCGCGGGCACGGCTGCCAGAGCGGCCGACAAGAACCCCTTCATATCGCTTGTTCCGCGCCCGTAGAGCCTGCCTTTCCGGCTCCTCAATGAAAAGGGATCGCTGTCCCAGCCGGCCTCGGTGGCCGGGACCACGTCCATATGGCCGGACAGGATGTAGCCCGGGTGGCCGGCAGGGCCGATCGTGGCAAAAAGATTGGCCCTGTCGCCTTCAGGCCCCGGCAGGATATGCGCGGCGATCCCGAAGGATTTGAGATAGTCCGCAATCCATTCGACGATATTGCCGTTGGGCGTGCCGACGACCGAGGGAAAGCCGACCAGCTTCTCCAGGATGTCCAAGGCGCGCATCGTCATCCTTCCTGCCTCAAAGCCGTCACCTCGTGGCCGCCATGCCTTGCTTTTGCACAGCATGCGAACCAATTCTGACAATCAAAGTTAGAGGCATGGGAAACCAATGGCTGCCGAAAGTGGACGCGATACGGTCAAATCTTGTGTTCGATTTCGCTTCAGCAGTGAAATGTTTCGCGGGATCTCGACTAACATCACTGTCGGGAGATCCGGGCGGTTCGCCACGGACGAGGATATACCATCTCGGCTGGATCAATGATGGATAGTGAATTACCAAAAACCTTTAATGTCGAAAATTTCGAGATGCGCTTTGCCGATGTCGCGAATGTCGAAATCTCCCAGTTGCAGGCCTTGTCGATCTCCGTTGGCTGGCCGCATAGGGCGGCGGACTGGCAGCACCTGCTCGACATCGGCAAAGGTTATGTGGCGCTGGACGAAATCGGCCGTGTCGGCGCTTCCGCAATGTGGTTTCCACACGGAGAAAACTTCGCCACGTTCGGCATGCTCGTCACCTCGCCGAGGCTGCAGGCCAACGGTGCGGCGAAATGGTTGATGACACGGATCATGGCCGATTGCGGCCACGACCGTACCCGGCTCAATTCCACGCGCGAAGCCCGGCGGCTTTATATGTCGCTCGGCTTCATACCGAAGGGTACGGTCTATCAGTGCCAGGGGATCGCGCTAGCGCCGGCGCCGCTTGCCCCACTTGAGGACGGGCTTACCCTGCGCCGGCTGGATCGCGCAGACCTGGATGCCGTCATCGATCTCGATGCGCCGGCCTTCGGAACGGCCCGCCGCCAGCACCTCCTGCGGCTGCTCGACAGTTCCATTGGCTACGGCCTTTACGAAGGGCAGCGCCTGAGGGCCTATTCGATGCGCCGCCGTTTCGGACGGGGGCATGTGGTGGGGCCGGTGGTTGCTGCATGCGACGCGGACGCAATCAGGGTTACCCATCCGCATGTCGCCGCCCATGCCGGCGGATTTTTGCGCATAGACACCCATTTTCATACTGGCGCCTTTGCATCCCTTGTCCAGCAATGCGGCTTGAGCGTCCACAACACGGTGAAGACCATGGTGACCCAGGAAGCCGCCAGTTATGGCACAGGGCAGAATGGCGCCCCGGTCGTTTATGCCTTGGCGTCGCATTCCCTCGGGTGATTGCTCCAGCGAAGGCATGTTTGTGCTTGATCGAAACGCGAACAAGATTGAGATTCTGCACCTTCCTGGTCAAGTTAGGTCACGGCAACCGCTCTGTCAGAACACGTCCGCTTTCGGCACCACGGCCTTCATCATCTCCCATTCCGATAGGTAGTGCAGGAAACGCTGAGCGATTTTAGGCAGGGCATAACCGTCTGCGCTGATGATTGCGTAAGTTACCGGCAGTACCGGCTCCAGAGGCACGAAACGAAGGGGTAGCTGCGTATGTTCCTTGGCCAGTAGGGATCCGACTATTCCGATACCCAACCCCTCCGCGGCGAGCGCGCAGGCGCATGCCACCGAGTGTGCCTCCACAACCGGTCTCTGGCGTAACCCGGCCTTATAGAAAAGCGCTTCCAACTCGTGCCGCATTGGCCGCTCGCGGTTGAGCAAAATCAGATCCTGCCCCTTCAAATCATTGACCGAAAGCACCTTCTCGCTGGCGAGCGGGTGATCCTCATGCATCACGCACACATTCCGCGACGACATCGTGATTTCGTGCTTCAGTCCCGCAGAGACGGCAGGAAGACGAACGAAGCCGATGTCGGCGACACGGTCGGCAACCATTCTTTCGATGGTAAGGTAGTTGCCAGACGCGATTTCTGTTCTGACCTGCGGGTTCTCAAGTCGGAAACGCCGGATCAACCGGGGAACCATCGTCACGGTCAGACTTGCCGGAAATGCCAAGCGTAAAAGTATTTCTCCCGATCTGCCGCTTTCCAGTTCGCGGGCCGAGATTCTCAAGGCATGCAGGCGGTCCGAAATTGATCGGATTTCGGGCCCCAGCTGCAGCCCCTCCCGGGTTGGCGACAGTCTGTTTTTCTCGCGATCGAAGAGACGTACGCCCAGATAGTTCTCGAGCTGATGCAACATCCGGCTTGCGTTGGACTGCGATATGCCGAGTTCAGCGGCAGCGGCGATCGTGGAGCCGGTGGCGGAGATCGCATCGTATGCTTCGATGTGCTTTACATTGATCGGAAGATTATTGTCTTTCGACATGGGGACCCCGTCATTTTGGTAGTGTTACCCGCTAACCGCATAAGATTGCACAATTTAATGTGCTCGAACATCTTCGACGCCAACCAAACCCGCGTGGAGATATTCGTCAATGGCAACAGTCATCGAAAACATAGCCCGTCAGGTCGCGACGCGCTCGGATTTCTCAACTCTTGCGTTGTCGCGCGCCAATGACGCGATCGTCGATACATATGGCGCCATGCTGGCAGGAGCCCGGGAAAGTCCGGTTGAAGCCGCGATACGTGCGTTCGCAAGCCAGATCGGCGGGGAGGGCCCGTCGGCTGTTGTGAGAGGCTCCAGAGCGCCTGCGCCAATTGCCGCGCTCATAAACGGCACCGCAGCTCACAGTTTGGATTTCGATGATAATTTTCATCCGGCAAGGGCGCACGCCTCCGCTGTTCTGGTGCCAGCGCTCCTCTCTGTGGCCAGCAATGATAGAGCGATTACCGGAAGGGCTTTCCTCGAAGCCTATCTTGCCGGACTGGAAGCGCAGGCCGCCGTCGGTTTCGGCGTAAATCCTTCCCATTACAACATCGGTTGGCACGCGACATCCACGGTCGGCTGCATCGGCACTACGGCCGGCGTCGCACGGCTGCTGGGCGCCACGGAGAGTGAGGCGGCGCAGGCGATGAGCATTGCAGTGAGCCTTTCAAGTGGTCCCAAAGGTCAATTTGGCACGATGGTGAAACCGTTTCATGCGGGTGTTGCCGCAAGGAACGCCGTGGAGGCAGCCTTACTCGCGAAAGCCGGAATGCGGGGACGTCTGGATATTCTCGAAGGCAAGCAGGGATTTCGGGACCTTTGCGGCGGCGAAGATGCCGCCGGGTGGGATAAACTCCCGTTCGACGCACATCATATTATCGAGACACGCGGGCTGGTGACGAAGAGGCATCCTTGTTGCGGCTCCACGCATCGAGCCATCGACGCATTGCTCGATCTCAAGCAGCAACATCAACTCGAAATCAGCGACATCCAGAGAATCGATGCGAAAGTCGGCGTCTCCGCGCAGCGAAATCTCGCTTATTCAGAGCCGCGTGATGAGATGGAGGCGCGGTTCTCGATGCAGTATTGCCTGGCGACAGCGTTTGTTCACGGCCGGTTGAGACTTTCGGACTTTACGCCCGACGCCGTCGCGCGTCCCGATTTGCGCAATCTCATGTCCCGCATTTCGATGTCAGCTTATACGCCAGATGAAGAACGGGGCATCGAAAGATTGCCACATGTCATCACCGTAACTACCTCCGATGGGAGGCAACTGAGTATTGACCGTCTTCATGCCAAAGGCGCGATCGAAGCGCCTCTGGACGACGTGGACCGCCACGCAAAATTTCTGGATTGCCTGAATTGGGCAAATATTCCGCACACCAAAATACCTTCATGGCAATCTCTTGGAGACCTCGGGTCCCGCCCCGTTCTTGCTGACCTGCTCCCCCTGCCATGATGCCGGAGGTATTGGCAAATTTCTCAAGTGAAAGCCACGTCAGGATGGTGATCGGGACCTGAAAAGTACTCATACGGAAGCGGGTAAACTCCATCGAAGATGGGCTGTTTCGCTCTCTTACTGTCAAGTCGGCCCTTAAGCACTGTGCCGCGGTATCAATCTTCCATTGAAAAGGCGATTGAGATCCCGCTCCTCCGGATCCGCCAAAACTTTGACGAGATATTCAACCATTTCCGTGAGGGGTTGCCGATAGGTGGTAAGGCGGTAGTTTGGATTGTCCGCTTGGGGCACGTCGTCAAAGCCTGTAATGGCAATATCCCCAGGAATTTCCAGTCCCAGTTCGTGGCGAATAACGTCACTCGCCCCCATTGCGAGTGCGTCGTTCTCGCAAACGATAACATCCGGCAAGTCTGATGGTCCCCGACGGCTTAACGTTTCCATCACGATAGTTCCGGCCAACGCGGGATCATAGGCAGGAACTGTCACCGACTCGGGTTGGAACGAGAAATGTTTCCCCCAATATTGAAGGAATGTTTCTTTCCGGAGCAGATGTGCCGAATAGCTCTGCGGTCCTGCAAGAAACAGAGGGCGCCGGTATCCGCGTTGATGCACGTAACGCGCCAGTTCAGTCATTGCTCCGACATCATCGACTGCGATCGAGATGGTGTTCGGATTTTCTGAACTGCGGGCGAAGACGATCAGCTTGCGGAAACGGCGAGCCTGGAGCGCTGTTTCGAGCACGTCGTCATCAAATTGGATGCCGATCAGGATGACCGCATCGACGCGCCGCTGGCTTGCATTCAGCAGAGCATGGCCGGCATCGTCTCTGTTCAGCGTGTTTACCAGCAGGATATCCCAGCCCTCGCGCCGCAGGATGCGGGTGAGGCGCTCCATCATGACCAGCTTGTGCGGATTGGCGAAATCGTCGATCAGCAGCGCCACCAGATTGGAACGATCGGAGGCGAGGCTGGCGGCCCCCAGATCGGGCAGATAACCGAGACGCTCTGCCGCAACCATCACCTTCTGGAGGCTTTTCGCCGATATCGATGCATCTTTGCGGAAGGCGCGGTTCACCGTCCAGCGTGATACGCCTGCGGCGATTGCGACATCGTCCGCCGTGACGTTTTCGGCAAAAGGGGGTTTCTTTTCGTTTGGCATTCCGATCTCCCGCCTCTGTTTTGTATTGGTTTAGCCTCTATTGATAGCGCCTTTTTCGTTTATTCAGATTTTTTTGCTCGCGAGAGCAAATTGTTCTTGCTCGCGCGAGCAAATTTGGAGATAGTCCATTGCAAGGCGGCGGGGAGGCCGCTTTCTGGAGGATGTCAGTGCTAAGAATCGGACTGCTCGGTGCCGGCCGCATTGGCCGTGTGCATGCCATTAATATTGCGGCTCATGCGAGGAGCGAACTGGTTGCCGTCTCGGACGTGAACGAAGATGCCGCGCAATCTCTGGCCAGCTCCTATGGTGCGAAAACACTAAGTTCCGAGGCGATCCTCGAGGACGCCTCGATCGACGCCGTGCTGATTGCGACCTCTACGGATACCCATTCCAACTTGATCGAGGATGCGGCGAGGGCCGGCAAGGCGGTGCTCTGCGAAAAACCGGTGGATCTCTCGCTGCAGCGCGCCAAGGCATGTCTGGCGGTGGCTTCGGCCACCGGTGTCCCGGTGATGATCGGCTTCAATCGTCGCTTCGATCCGAATTTCGCAAGGGTCAAGGCGGCATTGGACGCCGGCGAAATCGGTAAGCCGGAGTTGCTTTCGATCACTTCGTTCGACCCGGCCCCGCCACCGGTTAGCTATATTAAGGTGTCGGGCGGACTGTTCCGCGACATGATGATCCACGACTTCGACATGGCGAATTTCTTGATGGGTGATGCGCCGAAGACCATTCATGCGGTTGGCACTTCGCTCGTCGATGCCGAGATCGGCGCGGCGGGCGACGTCGATACAGCCGTCGTGACGCTGACCTATGCCGACGGGCGCATCGCGGTTATCAAGAACAGCCGCCGCGCCGTCTACGGTTATGACCAGCGTGTCGAATTGCTGGGCGCCGAGGGATTGCTGTCAGCGGCAAACGTACTTGAACACACGGTGTCAAAGGCGACGAAAGCCGGCGTGACGAGCGCCAAGCCAGAGCTCTTTTTCCTGGAGCGCTACATGCGCGCTTATGCTGCGGAATGGGATGCCTTCCTGCGCGCCATTCTCGACGGTGCCCGTATCCCGGTCACGCTGGCGGACGGCGTTGCGGCGCTGGCGATGGCCGAGGCTGCGACCCAGTCGGCACGGTCGGGCCAATCGGTCGATCTGGCGCTTTAAGCATTTAGGGCGGTGGCCGGGGCCATCGCCCACGCATTGCCGTGGCACACGGGAGGTGTCGCCACCGGCTTTCGGTTCCGGCCTATTCGGCTGGAGGAATGGACGTACGGGAGTGACGTCCAAGGGGAACTCAATCGGGAGGTTAGCATGAAGAAATTACTTGCATCCGTCGCCATCGCCGCGGTCGTCGCCATGGCCGGTCCGGCCCTCGCAACCGACATCATCGTCGTGGCTCACGGCCAGGCAAACGATCCGTTCTGGTCTGTAGTGAAAAACGGCGTCGAAAAGGCGGCTAAGGACACAGGCGTCAAAGTCCAGTTCCGCTCGCCGGAAACCTTCGACATGGTCCAGATGGGCCAGATGATCGACGCCGCCGTCAACCAGGACCCCGATGGCCTCGTCGTCTCGATTCCTGATGGCGACGCGCTCGGTCCGGCGATCAAGCGCGCAGTTGCTGCCGGCATTCCGGTCATTTCCATGAATTCCGGTTCGGATGTCGCGCATAAGCTCGGTGCGTTGCTGCATGTTGGTCAATCGGAATTCGACGCCGGCAAGATCGCCGGCCAGAAACTTGCCGAGTTGGGCGGCAAAAAGGCCATTTGCGTAAACCAGGAAGTCGGCAACGTCTCACTCGACCTGCGTTGCGCCGGCTTCAAGGAAGGCTTCGGCAAGGCAATTAAAGTGCTGCCGACCACCAACGACCCGGCGGAGGTCGAAGCCAAGGTGCGTGCAGCGCTGGAATCCGATCCGGACCTGAATGTAATCCTGGCGCTCAACGCCTCGCTCGTTGGCGAGCCCAGCGTCAAGGCGGCGCAGGCGGTCGGACGCAGCGGCGTGTTGATCTCCACCTTCGACCTTTCGGCTGGCTTCCTCAAGTTCGTTGCGGACGGCAAGGCGGCATTCGCCATCGACCAACAGCAGTTCCTGCAGGGCTATCTGCCAGTCGCCTTCCTCGCGCTCAATGCGCAGTATGGCCTTGTTCCAGGTGGCGACGTTCCGTCCGGGCCGAACCTCGTGACCAAGGAGGCTGCCGCCAAGGTCATCGATCTTTCGGCCAAAGGCATCCGTTAACCGCAGTTGATTGCCGGGCCGCAGCGTTCCACGTCGCGGCTCGGCCACCGATCAGGAGGCAGGTCAATGTCGACAGAAACACTGTCGCGAGCGGACGAACGGATCAAAACCGAGTCCTTCGCAACGAAACTCATGAAGCGGCCGGAATTGGGAGCGATCGGGGGCGTGGTTCTCGTCACCGTGTTCTTTTTCCTGACCGCAGACCGCACCATGTTCACGCTATCTGGGATCATGAACTTCATGACGCCGGCCGCACAGCTTGGCATTCTCGGCATCGCCGCGGCCATGCTGATGATCGGCGGCGAATTCGATTTGTCGATCGGCTCGATGGTGGCCTTTGCGGGCATGGTCTTTGGCGTCTTCGTCGTCAATGTCGGCATGCCGCTCATCATCGCAATCCCATTGACGTTGGGGCTCGCCGCGGCACTTGGCGTGACCAACGGGCTGATCGTGCTGCGCACTGGGCTGCCTTCCTTCATCGTCACGCTCGCCGGTCTTTTCGTGCTGCGGGGCGCATCACTGGTCGGCTTGAAAATCTTCACCGGCGGTTCGACCCAGCTGCGCGGCATCCGCGAAGCGGTCGAGGGCGATTTCCTGGCGCCGATCTTTTCCGGCGATGCCTTCGGATTTGTCCTGACGTGGCTGGCAAAGGCGGGTCTTGTCGATAGCTTCAAATCCGGCGTGCCCAAAGTGCCGGGCATCCCGGTCGAGATTATCTGGTTTATCGCCTTCGCGCTTGTCGCAACCTATGTCCTGCTGCGCACGCCAGCCGGCAACTGGATCTTCGCCACTGGCGGTGACGCCTTGGCGGCGCAGAATTCCGGGGTACCCGTACGTCGGGTCAAGATCTCGCTGTTCATGCTGACGGCCATGGCCGCCGCGCTTGTTGCCATCATCACTGTGATCGATGCCGGTTCCACGGACGCCCGCCGCGGCTTCATGAAGGAGTTCGAGGCGATCATCGCCGCAGTCATAGGCGGCTGCCTCCTGACCGGCGGATACGGTTCCGCGATCGGTGCTTTCTTCGGTGCGATCATCTTCGGCATGGTCACAATCGGGCTGACCTATACCCGCTTCGATCAGGACTGGTTCCAGGTGTTCCTCGGCGCGATGTTGCTGCTCGCCGTGATCTTCAACAACGTCATCCGCCGACGTGTGACCGGAGAGCGCTGAGATGTCCGCCCCCATCATCCATATGGAAAACATCAAAAAGCACTATGGCAACGTCATCGCTCTGAACGGCGTGACCTTCGACCTCCGCGCCGGCGAATGCCATTGCCTGCTCGGCGACAACGGCGCCGGCAAGTCGACCTTCATTAAGACCATGTCGGGCGTGCACAAGCCGACCGAGGGCTCCATCACTTTCGAGGGAAGACCGCTTTCCTTCGACAGTCCGCGGGACGCCATGGAGGCCGGCATCGCCACGGTGTTCCAGGATCTGGCAATGATCCCGCTGATGTCCGTGACCCGCAACTTCTTCATGGGACGCGAGCCGACCAAGGGACGCGGCCTGTTCAAGCGCTTCGATATCGACACCGCCAACGAGATCACCATGGCAGAGATGCGCAAGATGGGCATCAACCTGCGCGGTCCGGACCAGGCGGTCGGCACGCTTTCGGGCGGCGAGCGGCAGACGGTGGCGATTGCCCGCGCCGTCTACTTCGGAGCGAAGGTGCTGATCCTCGACGAGCCAACCTCGGCGCTCGGCGTGCGGCAGACCGCCAATGTGCTTGCGACCATCAACCGCGTGCGTGCCCAGGGAATAGGCGTGGTGTTCATCTCCCACAATGTCCGCCATGCGCTTGCCGTGGGCGACCGCTTCACCGTGCTCAACCGGGGGCAAACGCTCGGCACCGCTACGCGCGGCGAAATCACGGCTGCCCAACTACAGGACCTGATGGCCGGTGGCCAGGAAATGGCCGAGCTCGAAGGCTCGCTCGGCGGAACGATCTGAGGCAAACGGAAATGGACAAATCGTCGTCAATGCCTCAACGTCCGCTCGGGGTCGCCCTCATCGGCACCGGCTTCATGGGCAAGTGCCACGCCATGGCCTGGCGCAACGTCGCCGCAGTATTCGGCGGCGCGCATCACCGGCTTGAGATCCTCTCGGATGCCACGCCGGAGAGTGCCGAAGCCTTCGCCCGCCAGTTCGGCTTTGCCCGCGCCACCGCGCGCTGGGAGGAGGCGGTAGCCGATCCGAAGGTTGACATCGTCTCGATCACCGCCCCGAACGGCATGCACCGCCCGATGGCCGAGGCGGCGCTCGAGGCCGGCAAGCACGTGTGGCTGGAAAAGCCGATGGCGCTCACGTTGGCAGACGCCGAGGCGATGGCGGCGACGGCGGCCGCACATCCGGGCCAGATGACCATCCTCGGCTACAACTATCTCAGGAGCCCGGCCTTCCAGGCGGCGCGCGGCCTGATCCGCGACGGCGCGATCGGACGGCCGGTCGCCTTCCGCGGCGTCTATGACGAAGACTATTCTGCCGATCCGCTCCTCCCGTGGTCATGGCGGATGACTCACGAGGGTGGCGGACTGGGTGCGCTCGGCGACCTTGGCTGCCACCTCGTGAGCCATATGCTGGCGTTGATGGGGCCGGTCACCGATGTGGTCGCCCAGACCCAGGTCACCATCCCCACGCGCCCCTCTCCGGATGGGCCGAAACGGGTCGAGAACGAGGACAGTGCGCTGGCGCTCCTGCGCTTCGCCTCGGGCGCGCAGGGCTCGTTCGCCACTTCCCGCGTGGCGCGGGGCCGCAAGTGCCGGCTGCAATGGGAGGTGCATGGCAGCGACGGCACGATCGTGTTCGATCAGGAGAACATGAACGAATTGTGGGTGCATCGCGCCGGCGAGGCCGGTTTTGTGCGTCATCTAACCGGACCGACACAGCCGGATTTTGCCGCCTTCTGCCCGGCACCGGGACACAATTTCGGCTTCAACGAGCAGAAGGTGGTCGAGGCGCGCGACCTGCTGGTGGCGATCGCCGGCGGTCCGAACTCAGGTCCCGATTTCGCCCAAGGGCTCGACATCGAGAAAGTCATTCACGCTATGGCTGCCTCGAATGGCACTGTCATCCGCATCGAAGGGCAGAAAACGTGAGGGGAGCGCCCGATGTCATCGGCATCCGGCACGCTTGCCGACATAGCCTGCGGCAGCGCCAGGCCTGATTGAAGACGCACCTTCTTTCGCCCCATAACAATCGAGAGAGTAAACATGGATCAACCCTTCACGCTCGCCGCCTGTGCGGAAATGCTCTGGCGCGACAAGCCGATCGAGTGGCGCTGTGCGCGGTTGACCGAGCTGGGCTTTCAAGTCGGCCTATGGAACTGGTCGGATCACGATCTCGCCGCGCTGGAGAGATCGGGGGCCAAGTTCTCGATCATGAACGGCTATCTTACCGGCCGGCTTGCAGACGATGAGGGCGCCGACGAGCTGCTGCGTTCCGCGCGCCAGACGGCCATGGTCGGCAAGCGGCTCGGCGTCGCGCGCCTTAACCTGCATGGGACCGGGCTTGGCGAGGGTGGGCTCCCAGCCCGGCCCAGCGATGTGGTGACGGGACGGATGTGGCTGAAGGCAAGAGACACGCTTTGCCGCATTGCTGATATGGCGGAGGAGGAAAAGGTTGTCTTCACACTGGAAAACCTCAATCTGCCGGTTGACCATCCCGGCACGCCATTCGGTCGCGCCGAGGATACCCTGGCTTTGGTCGCCTCGGTCAATCACCCGCGCGTACGCCTCAACCTCGACCTCTATCACGTGCAGATAGGCGAGGGAAACCTGATCGAAACCTGCCGTGCCTGCCTCCCATGGATCGGCGAGGTGCAGGTAGCCGATGTGCCCGGTCGGTGCGAGCCAGGTACCGGCGAGGTAAATTACCCGATGATAGCGCGCGCGCTTCACGAGATGGGCTATCGTGGGCCCGTCGGGTTGGAGGCCTTCGCAAAGGGTGATCCGCAGATGGCGCTTGAGGCATTTCGCGCCGCGTTTACCGTTCGCGGGTAGGGTAGTTTCCATCTCTGTCTGGCTTAGAGCGTTTCCTGTCTGCTCGATCAATTTGGATCCTAAGATCTTGGCAGGGTTTCCAGGGAGCTGCTACATCGCCAGCGTCGGCCTCTTCGGTTGATGTGGTCTGCGATTTTCCTATTGGCGACCGTTTAAAGCTTTGGATCTGCGACCCTGAGTTCCAAACAGGACTCGCAAATATCGATTTCCGGGCCATTAGGTCGTCTGATTGAGTCGTCGTCGGTTCGATCCCTATCGAGACCGCCGTGATCACCGCCCGCACTCTGGCCTCGGCTGGCTGACGCCGATCGAGTTTGCTCAAACCATCAACCCGCCGCTCTCCTTGCCATTCTCGGCGGCCTGGTTTTCCTCATACCTATGCCACTGACACTTGCCCTTCCGGCGATGATCCTGCTTGGACTGGGCATAGGCCCGCTTTCCCAAATCCGCTTTCGTTATTTATAGACTTGCTAGATATCCTACAAGTCGATATAGATGCAATCTCATTCGACTGTTAAACTGCACATGGAGCAATTTTTGGCCAAGCCGATAAAGCCGCTGGAGCGTCCGCCGCTTCTGCACGTCAGCGTGCAGGAAAGCCTGCGCGACTATATCGAGGACAATAAGCTGACGGCCGGTGCGGCCCTGCCGCCGGAGACGTTCCTGGCGCAGCAATTGGGTGTTGGGCGCAACTCGGTACGGGAGGCGATCAAGGCGCTAGAGTCGGTGGGTATCCTGGAGACGCGGCGCGGCATCGGTGTTTTCGTCAGGGAGTTCTCGTTCGAGCCGCTGCTGGACAATCTTGCCTACGGGCTGCAGGCGTCGCTGCGTGATGTGGAGGAGCTGCAGGAGATCCGGCGCGTGCTGGAAACCGGCCTCATCGACAGGACCATCGAGATGATCGATGAGGAGGATATTGCCGAGCTTCGGTGCATTAGCGATCGCATGCGCGAGCGTGCGGAACGCGGTGAGAGCTTTGCCGAGGAGGACCAGCAGTTTCATCAGCTTCTGTTCCGCTGCCAGAACAACAAGATGCTGAGCGCATTGATCGATATCTTCTGGTCCGCCTTCTACAAGGCCTCGGGTTTCGCCAATCTGGCAAGTCCCACCCCTCTGGCAACCTGGCGTGATCACCACGAGATCGTCGAAGCCATCGCCGCCAGAGATGTCGAGGCCGCCCGAAAGCGTTTGAGTGACCACTATTCCGGAATCAGGAGGGTGATTGCGAAGAACCGGCCCGAGGAGGTCGAGCCGGTTCAGCAATAAACCAAAATAAACAAACAGGAGGAGGAGAGCATGAATAGACGGAATTTCGGTCGCCTTGTGGCGGCAACGGCCTTGGCTTTTGCTGCGACCACGGCAATGGTGGCTACGCCGGCATTGGCGCAAGCGGGCAAGACCATCACCGGTGGCTTCGACGTCGGGCCTGGCGGGTTTCAGGGTAATTTCAATCCCATGACGGCAACGGCCGGCTTCACCTGGCTCAACACCTATTTCGAGCCGCTGGTCATCTATAATTCCGATCTCTCGAAGCTGGTCGGCGCTCTCGCTTCGGAGTTCACTGTCGGCCAGGATAACCTGACCTACACTTTCAAGCTCGTCGATACCAAATGGCATGACGGCAAGCCTTTCACCTCAGCGGACGTCAAATTCACGCTCGAGCTTGCCAAAAACGCCGAAAGCGGGGGCCTTTTCGCAGCGCGGCTCGCCGATGTCGCTTCGATCGAGACACCTGACCAGCACACGGCGATCGTCAAGCTCAGCAAGCCCAACTCCGCCTTCCTGTCGGTGCTCGGCTATGTAATGATGTTGCCTCAGCATGCGCTGTCCCAGATCCCGGTCGCCGAGATCGCCAAAAGCTCCTGGTGGTCGACCAAGCCGATCGGGACGGGTCCGTTCAAATTCGTGAAATATGTCAGCGATCAATATGTCGAAATGGCTGCCTATGAAGGCTATCGAGGCGGCAAGCCGAAGGTCGATCGCCTGATCAACCGCTATTTTGCCAATGCTGCCTCGGCTGTCGCCGCACTCAGGGCAGGAGAGATCCAGTTCACCTTCGCCGAGCCCGATGACGCCAAGACCTTCAAGGGTAACGACAACTTCCGGGTGATCGAGGGCGACTCCTATGTGGTGAATTATATCGGCTTCAATCATAGGGTTGGACTCTGGAAGGACCTGCGCGTGCGTCAGGCCGTGATGCACGCGATCGACCGAAACGCGATCGTCTCGAGCCTGTTCGGCGGCGCGGCCAAGCTCGCCAATTGCGGTTATGTCGCGCCGCAGATCGTTCCGAAGGAACTGATCAATTACGCCTACGATCCGCAGAAGGCGAAGGACCTGCTGGCGCAGGCCGGCTGGGACAAGATTAATGGCGATAAGCCGATCTCGTGGCTGACTTACTACAATACGCCACAGGTTGCCAATGTCATGGCGGCGATGCAGGCCATGCTGGCCCAGGTCGGCATCAACGTGGTGCCGCGTGCCCTCGATGTACCGGCCTATAACGGCATCGTTCGAAGCGACAAGTGGCAGGATTTCCCCATGATTTATGCGGGCCTGCAAAACGGTCCCAACCCGGCCTCTCTCAATGTAGGGCTCAACGGATCGCAACTGCCGCCGGTTGGCAACAACATCATGCGGGTCGAGATGCCGGCGCTGACCGAGGCGTTGAACACAGCGATGGCGGAAACCGATGCGGCCAAGGCGGATTCCAAATGGCAGCGGGTCTGCAAGGAAATGAATGCCGAGCTTCCCTGGGGCCCGTTGTGGGTCGCCAGCCGCTATGGAGTCGTCTCCAGCAAGCTCAAAGACTTCTTCTGGACACCGGCTCCAGCCGGCGGCCCCTTTGTCTCCCATCCAGAGAAATGGGACATCGCTCCCTGAATCCAGGATGAATCAAGTTGTGGTCGGGCTTGGTCGTCCGGCCGCATCCCCTGCGGACCTTGCTGGTGAAACATGCTGCAATACCTTCTTCGCCGCACAGCTGTCGGCCTGCTGATGTTGCTGGCCCTGACCGTTCTTATCTTCATACTGCTGCGGCTCACGCCGGGCGACCCGATCGATGCTTACATCAATCCGTCGGTGCCAATGGCGGCATCCGACGTTGAGATGTTGCGAACGCGCCTCGGTCTCGACCAGCCGCTGCCGGTGCAGTATGTCGCCTGGCTCGCTGCGGCCCTGACCGGAGATTTCGGTTATTCCATCCAGCGCAGTGGAGAGCCGGTTCTGCAACTCGTCGCGAGCCGGATCGGACCGACCGTCCTGCTGATGTTCAGTGGGCTTGCCATCGCCGTCGTCGTTGGAATCGCGACCGGCATTTTTGCCGCGGTCCGGCGTAACCGATTGTCCGATCTCTCGCTTTCGACGGCGGCATTTGTCGGGATTTCGAGCCCGGCCTTCTTGACGGCCTTGCTGGGGCTTTATGTGTTTGCGGTCATTTTGCGTTGGGTGCCGGCCGGCGGGATGCTGACGCCTGGCGCTCCCTTCTCCATCGGCGATCTGTTGGCGCATCTCATCTTGCCGGCCACCCTGCTGTCGATCGGTCATGGCGCGCTGATCATGCGATATATGCGCTCTTCTCTGCTCGAAGTGTTGTCGCAGGACTATGTGCGGACGGCGCGCGCCAAGGGCGTTCGTGAGTTCTGGGTCATCGTCAAGCATGCCGTCCGCAACGCTTTGCTGCCGGTGATCACGCTGATCGGGTCGACCATCGGCATCGCCATCGGAGGCGCCATCTTCATAGAAAGCGTGTTCGACTGGCCTGGCATGGGCCTCCTGATGATCAACGCGGTGGTCCGGCGCGATTATCCCGTGATCATGTGCGCGACACTGCTCACCGGCGCCTGTGTCATCATAGTCAACCTGCTCACCGACATCGCCTATGCTGCTGTCGATCCGCGCATCAAGGTGGCGTAAGATGGCGAGCCTGATACGTACCGGCTCGGCCGGCCCCATCCGACGCGCGCTTTCCCGCTTTTTCGAAAACGGCGCAGCCGTAGCCGGCTTGGCCATCCTGGTCCCGATCCTGCTGCTTACCTTCACCTATGATCTCTGGTGGCCCTACAAGCCCAATGACATCGACCTGCTGGCGATGAACCGGGGGCCGTCATCGGCCCATTGGCTCGGCAGCGACGGGGTGGGCCGGGATATCATGGCGCGGCTGCTGCAAGGCGGACGGATTTCGCTGCTGGTGGCGACGGTGTCGATGGTGGTCTCCACGTTCATCGGTTTCTTTATCGGAGCCATCGCCGGCTTTGCGGGACGTCTCGTTGATGGTGCCACGATGCGGTTCGTTGATCTCGCCATGACCTTGCCGCCGGTGATTTTCCTCCTGGTCCTCGCCTCGATCGTCGGCAGCGGCATCCTGCCGACCATCTTCGTGATTTCGCTGCTGTCGTGGCCGGTTCTCTCCCGCATGGTACGGGCCCGGTTGCTGGAATTACGCGAGCGCGACTTTGTCGTGGCATCCCGCGGCATGGGAGCGGGCCTTTGGCATCTGCTGATCCGGCACGGCCTGCCCAATACGATCGATATTCTCGTGGTCTATGCCACCCTGCAGGTGGCAAGCGGAATCCTGCTTGAAGCGGGACTTTCGTTCCTGGGGCTCGGCGTCATGCCTCCGGAGGCGAGCTGGGGCAACATGCTAAACGCGGCCCGCGCCACCAACGTGCTCGAAAATTATCCCTGGCAATGGATGTTTCCCGGCGGAGCGCTCGTCCTGACCGTTCTTGCCATCAACTTCGTGGGCGATGGGCTTCGGGATGCCTTCGACCCACGCTCCGAACTCAAGTGAAAGGTCGAAAATGCCCCTGTTTACCGGTGTCGTTCCACCCGTCGTCACTCCGCTCACGACGGCTTTCGAGGTCGACTATCCTTCCTTCACGCGCACCATCGACCATCTGCTGAGTGGTGGCGTGCACGGCCTGTTCGTGCTTGGCTCGACCAGTGAGGTCGTGTTTCATGACGAAGTCACGCGGCGCCGCATCATCGAACATGCAGTCAAGCAGGCGGGCGGCCGCGTGCCGATCCTGGTCGGCGTGATCGATCCCACGACGGAGCGTGTGATTGCCCATGCAAGGACGGCGCAGTCGGCCGGTGCCGATGCGGTTGTCGTCACCGCCCCATTCTATGCGCGCACGAACCAGTCCGAGACGATTGATCACTTCCGCTACATTCGGGAGGCCGTCGACATCCCGGTTATCGCCTACGATATTCCTGTCTGCGTTCATACCAAGCTCGAACGCCAGACGACGGTCACGCTGGCCCGCGAGGGCACCGTCATCGGCCTCAAGGATTCGAGCGGCGATGACGGCAACCTTCGCTATGTCATGGCCGACACGGCCGATCTGCCGGATTTTTTCGTCATGACGGGCTCCGAGATCGTCGCCGACAGCGTCGTGAACATGGGCGCGCATGGCATCGTGCCCGGTCTCGCCAATGTCGATCCGCACGGCTATGTGCGCCTCTGGGATTTATGCCAGGCGGGCGACTTCGTTGCGGCCCGCCGGGAACAGGAGAGGCTGTGCCGGCTTTTCGAGATGGTGTGGGTCAGCTTGCCACGGACCAGCGCGGGCTCTGCCGGAGTAGGGGCCTTCAAGACCGCCATGCGCGCACTCGGCGTCATCGACACCAATATCATGGCCCGTCCGCAGCGACCTCTCAACGACGAAGAGGCTGCGATCATCGACGGCATCCTGCGTCAAACCGGCCTTCTGAAGCGATGATGAGCTCTGGACCGATCCTCGAAATCTCCGGATTGACGACGGTGTTCCGCATCGGTGATCGGGAGATCGCCGCCGTCCGCGACCTCAGCCTTGCGGTGGGGACCGGGGAGACTGTGGCGCTGGTGGGAGAATCTGGTTCGGGAAAATCGGTGACGAGCTTGTCGATCATGGGGCTCCTGCCGCGCGGCGTCGGCAGCATCGCCGCGGGAACGCTGCGTCTCCGACGCAAGTCCGGCGAGATCGTCGAATTGCAGGCCATCGGCGGCGAAGCCCTGCGCCGGGTACGCGGCAACGACATCGGCATGGTGTTTCAGGAGCCGCTTACTAGTCTCAATCCGGTCTATACGATAGGTGAGCAGATTGCCGAGCCGATCCGCATTCATCTCGGCAAGTCCCATCGGGAGGCGTTGTCGGATGCCGTCCGGGGGCTGGAGGATGTTGGTATTCCCGATCCGCGCCGGCGCGCCGGTCAATATCCGCACGAACTGTCGGGCGGCATGCGGCAGCGGGCAACCATTGCCATGGCGCTTGCATGCAACCCGACCCTGCTGATCGCCGACGAACCGACGACAGCCCTCGATGTCACTATCCAGGCGCAGATCCTCGACCTGCTCGACCAGCTGCAGAAGGAACGCGGCATGGGCATGCTGTTCGTCACTCATAATCTCGGGGTCGTCGCGGAGGTCGCCGACCGCGTGGCTGTCATGTATGCGGGTTCGCTCGTCGAGACAGGCAGCGTGGCCCGGGTCTTCGCTCATCCGCGTCACCCTTACACCCAGGGCCTGATGCGTTCGGTGCCGCGGCTTGGGACAGCGACGCTTCTCAGAGAAGCGGGTACGCCGCTGCCGACCATTGCCGGATCGGTCCCAAGTCTGATGAACCTGCCGCAAGGCTGCCCTTTCGCCCCTCGCTGTCCCTATCGCATAGAGGCCTGTTCGCAGGCCTATCCGCCGCTTGCCGATGCAGGCGAGGGCCAGTTCAGCCGCTGTATCCGATGGCAGGAGGTCTGAGCGATGTCTGATGAATCTCTTCTTGAGATCAGCGGGCTGACCAAACATTTCGCACCCGTAGCGTTCGGGCGGGGGCCGGTCGTCCGTGCCGTCGAGGATGTCTCGTTCAATATCAGACGCGGCGAAGTCGTTGGCCTTGTCGGGGAGTCCGGCAGCGGCAAGACCACCATCGGCCGGATGGTCGCACAACTCATCGCGCCGACTGGCGGCAGCATCCGTTTTGACGGCGCCGAGACGGTGAGCCTCAAGGGTCGTGAACTTCGCCGCTTGCATCGGCGCGTCCAGTATATCTTTCAGGATCCCTTCGCCAGCCTCTCGCCGCGAATGACCATCGGCGAAATCCTCACCGAAGGGCTGGATATCCAGCGGACCGGCAGCAAGCCGGAGCGGATCGCAAAGGCTGCACGGGCTCTCGCATCGGTGGACCTGCCTGCCGATGCGATTTCCCGCTATCCGCACGAATTTTCCGGCGGCCAGCGCCAGCGTATCGGCATTGCGCGGGCGCTTACGCTCGAACCTGACCTGCTTGTCGCCGACGAGCCGGTGTCGGCGCTCGATGTCTCCATCCAGGCGCAGATCGTCAATCTGCTGCGCGAGTTGCAAATGCGGCTCGGCCTGACCATGCTCTTCATCGCGCATGATCTTGCGGTGGTCGAATACGTCGCCGATACCGTTGTCGTGCTCTATCTAGGGCGGATCATGGAAATGGCGCCAAGCCGCCAGCTCTATGCCAATCCGCAACACCCCTATACGCGCGCGTTGCTCTCGGCCGTTCCGTCACCCGATCCTTCCAGGCACACCAGTCGCCAAATCCTTAAGGGCGATATCCCGAGCCCGGCCAATCCTCCAAGCGGCTGCGTCTTCCGTACCCGCTGTCCGGTCGCGATCGAAGCCTGTGCGGGCATTGTTCCGCCGCTGCGGGAAGGGGCGAAAGGGCATTTCAAGGCCTGCATCCGCGATGACCTCGGCTGACGGCTGGCCGTCGATGCCGCCGGCTATGTCAGCGAGACGGAGAGGTTCGGCGGGTCCTTCGTGTTCCACGCAGCCGTTCATCCTCGCGCGACGCGGGCTCCTCCTATTTAATTCTGTTCTGTAACCGCTGGATCGCATTGGGGATGGACGATGTTGCCCGCGGTGTCGCCGTCGCCGCTTCATTGTGTAGAAAAGCGGCGATGTCGTTGAGCAGCTTGATTTCGATTTCGGTGTAATCAGGATCGCCTGAGAGATTGATTGTCTCTTGCGGGTCGGTCTGAAGGTCGAACAACTCCCGCTCGCTCAATCCTCCGCTAGTATAGAGCGTCAGCTTGAAGCGCTGGTCCCGCGCCATGGTCGCCAGCATCGGTGGGTCCCAGAAACTACCGCTGTCGTTTACGCCGGAGTTGCGGTAGGCGCAGATCGCGCTGCTGCGCCGCGCCGCATTCCGGGATGCCATGACCACCAGATCCTCGCTCTCGGGGCAGGATCGCGTATCGAGGCCTGCTGCGGCGAGACATGTGGCCGCCACGTCGCGACCTTGCGCAAGTGCGGTGCATCGGGTGCCGGCGATGGTGCGCCCTGGCCAACGCAGTAATAGCGGCACTCCGACGGTAGGCTCGTAGAGTGCAACTCCCTTGACGAAGAGCCCGTGATCGCCAAGTTGGTCGCCGTGGTCGGATATGAAGATAACCAGCGTGTCTTCGGTCATCTCCGCTTCGTCAAGTGCCGCCAGAACCCGGCCGACTTGCACATCGAGGAAGGCAATGGAGGCGGCATAACCGAGACGGATCTTGCGTATTTCCTCCGGAGAGAAATCTGAGAAACGTCCGAGATAGGAACCCTGCTGCTCCTGACGGACGCATCCGGGTTGTGTCGTACGCGAAACGACCGGGTCCGGAATCTTCGCTGCATCTATGCAATTTCTGAACGTGAGGGGATAATCCTCATAGGGATCGTGAGGGTCGAACAGGCTCATCAGGCAAAAGAAAGGCTGTCTCTCTGCTTTCATCGATTGGATGAAGGTAATGGTCCGGTCAGCCGCCCACTTGCTCATGTGCACCGCTTCGGGATGATGAAGTTCCTTTCGGCCATTGCGCTGAAGGGCGGCGAAGAAGTCCGGCGCCGTCTCGCGCAGCCAGGCCGCATAGCCGTTGAGGGGGCTCTGCATCGAGACTGACGGCTCCAGGCACCATTCATAGATATCGAAACCATCATGCGGGTGTCGCTCGCGCTCTTCCTGCACGCGGCTGCTGACGTGCAGCTTGCCGAAAAGCGCGGTCCTATAGCCGGCCTCCTGCCGCAGTCGCTTCGTGAACAAAACTTCCTCCGCAGGCAGATTGTCGTGCACCCGCCGCACTGCATGATCGGGCACGGGCTTGCCGGTGAAAATACTGGCACGCGAAGGCGTGCAAATGGGGTTGTCGACCGTGCAGTGCGCGAAGACCGTTCCGGCTTCGCCGAGTCGGTCGAGATTGGGGGTGGGGATCCAGTCACAGCCATAGATGCCGAGCGTGTCCCGACGTTGCTGGTCCGTCATGATCATCAGAATGTTCGGCGGTGTCACGATGTTTACCTCAACGATCACAGCATGATTTCGGGAAGGGCTGCTTTGGCTTTCTCCCGCAATGCTGGAACGACTGATGGATCGATCCAGCGATAAGGCCGGCGCAGCCGGGTGCCGATCTCCGCCCATCCTCCGATCGCAGCCAGCAGCTTGTCCAGCGCGGCGTTCGAGTAGCCGTGCACCTTTGCGAAAGGCGCTATGTGGTCGTCCAAAAAGGTGCGCAGCCGGTGTTCTATTTCGAGCGCCTGATCAAGGTTGCCTGCCATGGACGCAGTCCAGCGCTGCGCTCCCAACGGACTGAGGCAGGCGACATTCGAGAACGCCCCGGCCGCAATGCCTTGTTTTACGCCTGTCGCGAGATGATGCCCCGGTACATAAATGCCCCAGGGGTCGAGATGCCGGCGGGCCTGCTCGTACCAGGAGGCATCTCCATCTCCAAGTTTCACGCCGACAACCTGCGGGACCGATTCGAGGATGACGGCCAGCTCGGCCGGGGTAAAGACGCGCTTGGCATGTGGTGGCTGGTAGAGCAGCAACGGCACCGAGCCGGCCGCATCGGCGGCCATTTTCAGGAAATCGGTTGCCTCCACGGCCGTCACCGGCCACCAGTCGGGAAGGATCACCTGGATGGCTTCTGGTTTCAGTCCTGCCGCCCGTCGAACACGTTCCAAGGATATGCGGGGATCAGGCTGGCACGCACCGATTACGAACGGCATCATCGCAGCCTTGCAGCGGTCCGCCAACAATTGTTGAATTTGGCCGAACTCCGTTTCTGTCTGATTGTGGAATTCACCTGCGGTACCGTTGGAGTAAATGCCGTCCACCCTGGCGGCAATCAGTCGGTCGATTGCGTCGGTCAGGCGCGAGAAACTGATTGAATCGTCTTCATTGATCGGCAGCAGTAGCGTCGCCCAATTTCCCCGTATGTGACCCCAGCGGCTATCCTGCCGCTCCAGTTTTGTGACCGCCACGTTCACCTCCCTTGCAGCGCCTCGTCGCCTGATGTCGCCGACTGCCCACCGGGGCATCATTTTCGGCTTCCCATTTATAGACTTGAAAGATATCCTACAAGTCGATACATCGTAACCCACGTCAGAAACTGCGGTTAGACGGCGTCCTTCAGCCAACTGCGGAAGAAGCGGAAACTCTGTGAGCGAAGCTTCGGCTCCGAGAACATGAAGACATAGTGCTCGTGGACCATATGTTCTTCGAAAAGCGAGACGAGCTGGCCGTCCGCCAATTCCTGCTTCACGAGTTTCTGCCGGACGATCGCAATGCCGAGGCCTTCGACGGCGGCGGTCAATTCGAGCCCGGAACTCTCCAGGTCGATGAAACGTGTATGGGCGAATATTCTTTGCGTGCGGTGGCCAAGCCAGCGTTCCCAATTGCGGGTGAATTCGGCCGACCGCAGGAGCACGTGCCGTTCCAGATCATCGGGTGTCACCAGGGGTGGGGCGCGACGCAGATAGGCCGGGCTGCAGACCGGCATGAGGTCGGCATCGGCGAGTTTTTCACAAAAGAACCCTTTTCTGATCTCCGTCTCGCCCACATAGACCAGGCCGTCCAATCCCTCCGGATCCTGCCTGCCGGTGACGAATTTCACGACCATGTCGGGGTGGCGCGCATAGAGCGTTCCGAGCGCCGGCATGATGCATTTCTGCAGAAAGACCCGTGGACTGCCGATCACCAACGGCTTGAGGTCGACGCTGACGGACAGGTCGCTGGTGACGGCGCGGATTTGGCCCAGGGAGGCATGGATCTTTGCCCAATAGACTTCGCCGGCGGGCGTGAGCGCGATCCTCCGGTGCATCCGTTCGAACAGATCGCAGCCCAGGAACGTTTCGAGGTTCTGGATCTGTCTGCTGACGGCCCCCGGCGTCAGGCAGAGTTCGTCCGCAGCCTTTGCGATGCTCATGTGCCGGCCTACCGCCTCGAAGACCGGCAGCGAGGTCATCGGCGGCAACCCTCTACGCCTTGTTCGCATTGGAATTTTCCTCCCGCCGCCATTTCTAGCGTTCAATTGAGGAAAACTCAATCGAAGCCAGAAAATTTCGATTTTTCCGGCGGCGATGCGGCGATACGGTCCTGCGCAACGAATGGGAGGAGGAACCATGAAGGACTTTTCACTGGCATATTTCGGCCTGGCGCTTGCGGCCGCGACCTCGCTGGTCCCCGCCGCGGCTTCCGCCGAGCAATTGCGCGTCGGCCTTGCGGCGCTCGCCACCTCGGCCGATCCGCATTTCCACCGGGCGGGTTATAATTTCGATCTTCGCGAGAATATTTCGGATGCGCTCGTCTACGCCAACGGCGTCAACGGCAATGTCGAACCGCGGCTTGCGAAATCCTGGGAGATCCAGGGCGACACCAAATGGGTGATCGACCTTGAGTCCAAGGCGAAATTCGACGACGGTAATCCACTGGGCGCCGACGACGTGATCTATTCGCTCTGCCGGGTGCGCAACGTGCCGAACAGCCCCGGCCTGTTCAGCAGCTTCATTTCGACCATCGGCAGCATCAAGGACGCGGGCGGCGGCAAGATTGAGATCACGACAAAGAAACCCGATCCGAACCTGCTGCGCAACCTGAGTTATATTGGCATCGTCGAGAACCCGACCGGCCGCACGCTGACTTACGACGACAAGAGTTGCGGCAACGACAACTGGCTGGCGACGGGCGATTTCAACAATGGCAAGACGTCACCGGGCATCGGCCACTACCGCGTCAGGAAATTCACGCCCGATGTCGAGATCGAGCTGGAACGAAATCAGCAATATTACGGTGCGTCGGCTGCCTATGATTCAGTGCTGGTCAAATCCCTGCCGGACAACAGCGCCCGCATCGCCGCGCTGCTTGGGGGTGCGGTCGACGTCATCAACGCCGTGCCGATCAACAGCGTCGACAGCATCCAATCGTCGGGCAAATATCATCTGTCGTCCATGCCCTCGACGCTGCTGATCTTCCTGCTGCCCGACCAGGGCCAGGAAAAGACGCCGAAGGTCTCCGGCACGGATGGCAAGAACCCCTTCCTCGATCCGCGCGTTCGCAAGGCGCTTAATCTTGCCATCAACCGTGATCAGATCGCCGAGACCGTCATGGGCGGCATGGCGCAGCCGGCAAGCCAGATCGTCGTCGATGGCGTCTTCGGTTATGACCCGGGTCTGCAGCCGTATCCCTATAATCCGGCGGAAGCCAAGCGCCTGTTGGCCGAGGCCGGCTATCCCAACGGCTTTTCGCTGACGCTGAATGCTCCGAGCGACCGTTACGTCAACGGCGCCCAGGTCGCCCAGGCGGTGACCGCGATGCTGTCGCAGATCGGCTTGAACGTAACGCTGGAGACTTTCCCCTTCAGCATCTATTTCACCAAGGCGAGCGCCTATGAGTTCAGTCTCTATCTGGCCGGCGCTGCTGCCGATACCGGCGAGGGGCTGAGCCAGATGATCAATCTTGCCGGCACGCGCAATCCCGATCGCGGGTGGGGCGGCGCCAACCGCGGACGCTATTCCAGCAAGGTCACCGACAAGGCGCTGGAAGACGCCCAGTCGACGCTCGACGATGGCAAGCGGGAAGCGCTGCTCCGTTCCGCCGTGGCCCAGGTCTATAAGGACGACGGTTATGTGCCGCTGTACCACGAGTTCGGCGTCTGGGGCGTGCGCAACGGCGTCCACTATGACGCCAACGCCAACCTGACCAACATCTTCTACACCGCGCATCCCGAGTGAGGCGGCACCGGCAGGGCCGGCACCGCAATGGCGGTCCTGCCGCTATTTTCATGAAAGCAAGAAGCCAGATGGGTACTGAATTCAACGACGCCCTGACGTCGCAATATGACTATCGGGGACTGCGAGACGCATTCGCGCCGCGGGCCATGTATCAGGCCTTCCTGGATGTCGAGAAGGCCGTGGCCCTGGCCCAGGGCGAACTCGGCATGATCCCCGCCGCTTCCGCGAAAGTCATTGCCGACCACTGCCGCTGTGAGTGTCTCGACATGGAGCGGCTGGACGCCGGTTACCGGACGACCCGCCACCCGTTGATGCCGCTGATCAACGAGCTTGTCCGGCTTTGTGGTCCCGAGCACGGCGGGTACGTTCATTGGGGCATCACCACGCAGAACATTATCCAGACGGGGCTGCTGCTGCTTGCCAAGCGTGCGCAGGTCGCTATGGACGGCTTTCTTGCCGACATCCTGCGTCATCTCGGCCGCCATGCCCGCACCCATGCGAACACCATCATGGCGGGGCGCACCCATTTCCGTCATGCCGTGCCGATCACCTTCGGCTTCAAGGTGGCTGTCTGGATCGAAGAGTTTCTGCAGGCCGCGGATCGGCTCAAGGAGGCTGAAAAGCGGGCCTTTGTGGTCATGAGCGGCGGCGCGGTCGGCTGCTTCTCGGCGCTCGGCAGGCGGGGCCCTGCCTTCCAGACTCGCGTTGCCGTGCTTGTCGGCATGGGCGAGATGGCGATCCCGTCGCGGGCGATCCGCACGCATATGTGCGAATACGTCAACGCGCTCGGCTTGACGGCTTCCATCTGCCACAAGATCGCAGAGGAGATCTACCAGAGTTCCTCGGAGGAATATGGAGAACTGCACGAGGGGCGCATCGAGGGTACCATCGGCTCCTCCACCATGCCGCAGAAGATCAACCCGATCCTCTGCTACGGCATCATCGCCAGCAGCAACAGGCTCTATTCCTGTGCCGCGACGCTGATGGCGACCGCCCATCGCCCGTTCGAATCGGACGGAAGCGCCAACCAGATGTTCGAGGACGGATTGGCCGAAGTCGTTGCGGCCATGTCCGAAATCCTCGTGCGGACCGAACTCCTGGTGCGCGACCTGCATGTCGATACGGAGCGGATGCGGGCCAATCTGGACCTGTCGCACGGGGCAATCTTCGGCGAGTTTGCGATGATGCGGCTCGGCGAAACCCTCGGCAAGCACCGCGGCCACGAGCTCGTCCACGATGCCGCGATCGCGGCGGCGGACGGCAAGGCGCCTTTCCTGGAGGAACTGGCGCAGCTGCCGGGTGGCTCGGCGATCCGTTCCGAGATCGAGGAGCGGCTTGAAACCGGCAGTGCGGGCGGCATATGCGCCGAATATGCGCTGCACTTCGGGTCGCTGGTGCAGGACATTACACCGGGGTCCATGCCGACCGCCAAGCAACGCAATATCAACGCCTACCTGAAGGCCGACCCCTGATGCTGTCCTTCGTACTGCAACGCCTGTTGCAAAGCGTCATCGTGGTGCTCGTCCTGTCGATCGTGCTGTTCGTCGGGGTGCGGCTGATCGGCAATCCGGTGGATATTCTAATCTCGTCGGAAGCCTCCGAGGCCGACCGTCTGGCGGCCATCACCGCGCTTGGCCTCGACAAGCCGCTCTGGGAGCAGTATCTGGTTTTCCTGGTCAACGCCGTCCAGGGGGATTGGGGCTCGTCCTTCGTCTATAAGGAACCGGTCGTCGACATCCTGCTGCAGCGCCTGCCGGCCAGCTTGGAACTCGGTCTGATAGCCTTCGTCATCGCCATTGGTGTTTCCGTGCCAGCCGGGCTCTATGCGGGCCTTCGGCCGCAATCGCTGCTCGGTCGCAGCATTATGGCCTTTTCGCTGATCGGGGTCAGCATTCCGACCTTCTGGCAGGGAATGCTGCTGATCGTCGCCTTCGGCATCGCCCTGCCGATCCTGCCGGTCGGAGACCGGGGTCAGCTCGCAACCCATTTCGGTATCACCTCCAGCCTCTGGACGCTCGACGGCTGGTCGCATGTCATCATGCCGGCCTTCAGCTTGGCCCTCCTGAAGATGTCGCTGCTGATGCGGGTGACGCGCGCCGCGGTGATGGAAATCTTGCGCCTGGATTTCGTCAAGTTCGCCTATGCCAAGGGTGTGAAGAGCCGCCGGGTGGTGATCGGCCATATCCTGCGCAACGCGCTGGTGCCGCTCGTCACCGTTACCGGCATCGAACTCGGCAACCTTCTGGCCTATGGGGTGATCACTGAGACGGTCTTCTCCTGGCCGGGCCTCGGTAAGCTCTTGATCAATTCGATCAAGGTGCTGGACCGGCCGATGATCGTCGCGCAGCTCACCTACACGGCGCTCCTGTTCATCTTCATCAACTTCATCGTCGATATCCTGCAGATGGTCATCGACCCGCGCGTCAAATCCGTTCTGCGGCGGAGAGTGGCATGAGCACGAGCGGTTTCACAGATTATGCGGCGCGTTTTGCCGAAAGCCGCTCCGCTATCATCAGCCTCGCGGTGAGCCTCTTCTTCGTGCTTTGCGCGATCTTCGCGCCGCTGATAGCGCTGACCGATCCGTACGACCTAACCCAGCTTCAGCTCTCCGATGCCTTGAAGCCCACGGGCTCAAAGCGGATGCTGCCGGGCGAGGAGGCACGTGCCACTATCCGCCTTGAGGGCGGCAAGGCAACCATCCAACCGGTCTCGCCGGCCGGGACCCGCCTTTCGCTGACGGCCGAGCCCTGTGGGGCGAACTGCATGAGCGTCGGTGTCCGGCCGGAAGGTGCGAAGCTCGCCAACCTGCAGATTCGCAATCTTCCGGCCAGTGCTACCGTCGAAGGCGGCAAGAAACACCCGATCCAGCCGTGGTGGACGGTGGACAATCCGGAGGGAAACGAGGTCAGGATCACGTCCAGCAATCCATTGCCTGCGAACGCCACGCTCCTCGCGATCGCCAAGTCGCTGGATCAGGAGACGGACTTCGTCTTCCGCCTCGGTACCGACAATTTCGGCCGCGACATGCTCTCCGCTATCCTCTACGGCATCCGGATCAGCGTCTTCGTCGGGCTTGTCGCCGCCGGCGCCGCCATGGTCATCGGCACGGGGCTCGGGCTTCTTTCGGCCTGGCGGGGCGGATTGACGGACGCGATCATCATGCGCGCCGTCGACTTCATGCTCGGCCTTCCGGCGCTGCTCGTCGGCCTGGCGATCCTCGCCATCCTCGGCAACGGGGTCAGCAAGGTCGTGCTCGCCATCGTCATCGTGCAATGGTCCTATTATGCCCGAACGGCGCGTTCCTTCGCGATCAGCGAACTCGGCAAGGAATATGTAGAGGCCGCTCGCTGTCTGCGTCTTTCGCCGACACGCATCATGCTGCGCCATGTGCTGCCCAACTGCATGCCGCAGATCATTGTGCTCTTCACGCTGAACATCGCGGCCGCTATCTCGCTCGAATCCTCGCTGAGCTTCCTCGGTGTCGGCCTGCCGCTCACTCGGCCATCGCTCGGCATGCTGATCGCGAGCGGCTACGAGTTCATCTTCTCGCACAAATACTGGATCAGCATCTATCCGGGCGTCGTGCTGCTGGTGATGATCGTCGCCATGAACCTGCTCGGCGACCGGCTGCGCGATCTCAACAATCCGCGGCTGGACCGCTAGGGGGGCCGCCGATGAGCGAACCATTCTTCCAGGTCGACGGGCTCAATACCTGGTTCTTCACCCGCCAGGGCGTCATCAAGTCCGTGCGCGACATTTCCTTCGATCTGGCGCGAGGCGAAGTGCTCGGTATCGTCGGCGAATCCGGTTCCGGCAAGTCGGTGACGGGCATGTCGGTCATGGGCCAGATAGATGAGCCGGGCCGTATCGTTTCCGGTTCGATCAGCCTCAACGGCGAGGACCTGACGAAGCTCGATTTCGAGGCGATGCGCCGCTATCGCGGCCGGCGGATCGCCATGGTCTTCCAGAACCCGCTGATGACGCTCAATCCCCTGATGCGCGTCCGCGACCAGATGTACGAGGCGATCGAGGCCCATGAGAACGTTCCGCACAAGGACATGCACGCCCGCTGCATCGAGGCGCTGAAGTCGGTTGGCATCCCTTCGCCCGAGGAACGGCTCACCGCCTATCCGCACGAGATGTCCGGCGGCATGCGGCAGCGCATCGTTATCGCCATCGCGCTGCTGCTCGGGCCGGACCTGATCATCGCCGACGAGCCGACGACCGCGCTCGACGTGACGATCCAGGCACAGATCATCTACCAGATCCGCCGGCAGATCGATGAGCGTGGCCTCGGCATGATCTGGATCACCCACGACCTTTCGACGCTGTCGGAGCTCGCCGACCGGATCATGGTCATGTATGCCGGGGCGATGATGGAAATTGGCACGACCGAGGAGATCATCGGTTCCGCCCGTCATCCCTACACCCGCAAGCTTCTCGATTCCGTACCGTCGCGCAACGCGCCGGGAGAGAAGCTGAAGCAGATCCCTGGCAACATGCCGTCGCTGCTTGCGCTTGGAAAGGGCTGTCCCTTCGCGAACCGCTGCGAGCGGGTATCGGAAATCTGCGGCGAGCCGGTGCCGGCAAAGCAGCTCTCCGGAACCCACCGCATCTGGTGCTACCATCCATTCGAGGATTGACCCCGTGAACGAGATGATCTTCGAAGCAAAAGACCTGTCGCGCAGTTTCACGGTCGGAGGCAGCCCGCTTCGCGATCTCGCGGACCATTTCCTGCGCAATCGCCAGCCGACCGTGCTTCGCGCTGTCGACAATGTCTCGCTGACATTGCGAGAAGGCGAGACGCTCGGCGTCGTTGGCGAGTCCGGCTGCGGGAAATCGACATTGGCGCGGATGATCGCCGGCATCCTGCCGGTCTCGTCCGGGGAGCGGCGCTTCCGCGGCGAAACCTATGACAGTTTCCTCGCCCGCAAGCGGGATGCGCTGAAGATCCAGATGGTCTTCCAAGACCCGCTTTCCTCGCTCAATCCGCGACTGCGCGTCGGCAATATCATCGGCGAAGCGGCGGTGCTGCACGGCTTGGTACCGCGTTCGAAGGTGAAGGACTACGTCGGCGACATCCTCGCCCGCGTCGGCTTGCCGGCCGACAGCATCGGCCGCTATCCGCACCAGTTTTCCGGTGGCCAGCGCCAGCGCGTCGGCATCGCCCGGGCCCTCGCCGTCAAGCCCGACATGCTGATCTGCGACGAGGCGGTCGCCGCGCTCGACGTCTCCGTGCAGGCGCAGATCATCAACCTTCTGATGGATATCAAGCGTGACAGCGGCCTGGCGATGATCTTCATCAGTCACGACCTCGGCGTCATCCGCCATCTCTGCGACCGGGTTGCGGTCATGTATCTGGGACGGGTCGTGGAACTTGCCGAGACGAAACAGCTCTTCGCGTCGCCCACCCATCCCTATACGCGCATGCTGCTCGAGGGCATGCCGAAGATTTCCATGCAGCGCCGTCGCTTCATGCCGATACAGGGCGAGATACCGTCGCCGCTCAACCCGCCATCCGGCTGTCATTTCCATCCGCGTTGTCCGATTGCCACCGATCACTGCCGCCGAATCCGGCCGGAACTGCGCGCGATCACGCCGGGTCACGTTCATGCTTGCCTGAATGTCGCATCGGATTGAGTATTATCGCCGCCGAATGTCCGGATGCACGTGTGCCGGATTTTGCCGCTTGAATGCGGATCATGCTTTCCTTCTGGAGCTGCTTTTCATTTCGGTGATTTATCCGACTTGAGCAGCATAAAATTGCTGAATTCCATCGGGAATGGAAAGATGATCGTCGAGGTCTTCTCGCCGGCAACGACATTCAACGTATTGAGATAACGAAGCTGCATGGCCTCTGGTTGCCTTGCCAGGATTTCGGCTGCCTCCAGCAGTTTCGCTGCGGCTTGTTGCTCGCCTTCGGCATTGATGATCTTGGCCCGCCGCTCGCGTTCGGCCTCCGCCTGTCGGGCGATCGCACGGATCATGGATTCGTTGATGTCGACATGCTTGATTTCGACATTGGCGACCTTGATGCCCCAGGCGTCGGTCTGGATATCGAGTATCTCCTGTATATCGCGGTTGAGCTTGTCGCGTTCCGCCAGCATCTCGTCGAGATCGTGCCTGCCGAGCACCGAGCGTAACGTCGTTTGGGCCAGCTGGCTCGTTGCCATCATGAAGTCCTCGACCTGGATCGTCGACTTCTCGGGATCGATCACCCGGAAATAGATCACGGCATTGACCCTGACAGAGACGTTGTCGTGGGAGATGACGTCCTGACTGGGAACGTCGAGGACGCGCGTGCGTAGATCGACCCGGACCATCTGCTGCACATAAGGGATGAGAAAGATCAACCCCGGGCCTTTGACGCCGGTGAAGCGGCCGAGCGTGAAAACGACGCCGCGCTGGTATTCCCGCAGGATCTTGATTGCGGACGCGATGACGAGCAGCAGCAGAAGGACGACTACGAGATAGAAAGCGAAGTCTGCAAACATGCCCATGACTTTTCCTCCCTGATTTTCGAAAGTTATCAATCCTGCTGCGCAACAGGGGTGACTTCGAGTGTCAAGCCTTTCCGGCCGGTTACCTGTACATCGTTTCCGGCGGCCAACGGCTCGGCGGAGACTGCTTTCCACCGCTCGCCGTGCGCGATGACGTAGCCTGAAGTGCCCTCCCAACTGATCACCTTGCCGTCGATACCGATCATCTGTTCCGTACCGGTGACCACGTGGCGCCGATGTGAGATGAAGGCAAGGCGGGCAACGATGAGGCTGAGGACGATGCTTGCAAGCGCGACGCTCCCAAGGATCGGCCAGGAAACCTCCAGACCCGGTATATCCGTATCAAACAGGATCGTCGCGCCCAGCACCAGCGCCGCCGCTCCGCTCAGGCCGAGGGCACCGAAGGACGGTGAATGGGCCTCGGCGACGGTCAGCCCGATACCGAGAACGATCAGCGTAATGCCCGCATAGTTCGTGGGTAGCAAGGCGAGGGCATAGAGGCCGAGGAGCAGGCAGATACCTCCGATCGTGCCGGGAAGGAATGTCCCTGGGGTAAGAAACTCGAAGATAAAGCCATAGATACCGACCATCATCAGGATAAGCGCAATGTTCGGGTCGGTGATCACCGAAAGCAATCGGGTTCGCCAATCCGGCTCGAAATCCTGAACGTCAAGACCGGCAGTTTCGAGCCGGACATCCGTATTGCCGACCCGTACGACGCGACCTCGAGCCTGCGCCAGAAGATCTTCAATGGAGGTGGCGGTGAAATCGATCACATGTTCGCGCACGGCGGCGTCCGAGGAAAGGCTCGCGGCTTCGCGCACGGCACGTTCCGCCCAGTCAGCATTGCGGCCGCGCAGTTCCGCGAGGCCGCGGATATAGGCGGTTGCATCGTTGATCGCCTTTGCTTCGCTGGCGCTACGTGAAGGTCGCCCCTGCGTACTGTCCGGTTTACCTGAGCTTTCCTTGCCGGCATCCGGGCTTTCATCGGACCCTCCGCCCAAGGATATCGGCGTCGCCGCGCCCAGATTGGTGCCCGGCGCCATTGCCGCGATGTGGCTCGCATAAAGAATATAGGTGCCGGCGCTGGCGGCTCGCGCTCCGCTCGGCGCTACGAAGCTCGCGACAGGGACGGGGGAGGCAAGGATCGCGCGAATGATGTCGCGCATCGATGCATCGAGACCGCCGGGTGTGTCCATCTGCAGGACGATGAGGCCGGCGTGCTGATTGGCGGCGCGTTGAAGACCGCGTTTCACATAGTCAGCCGTCGCTGGACCGACGGCGCCGTTCAATTTCAGCACGATCGCCACCTGTCCCAATTCCGACGACGGCGTGGCGGCCAGACCGAAAAGCGGCAGCGCAAGCAAAAAAGCGACGGCTCGAGACATCAGCCGCCAGAACCCCAAACTCCCTATTGTCTTCCGTCGAGTGTTCATTATCGAGAATATGTGTCAGCAGGACCGGATAGTAAGTCGAAAGTCTTCCGGTTTCAGAAAGAATCTCAAGAACGGCCGCTCACCCAGGCGTTTAACGAAGTCATATGCCGTGTCTCTTCGGCATCCGGGAGAGACACGGCACGCATGGATGCTGGACATGAGCAATAGCGCTGCGAGCAGGACAAACCTCTTCTGTAGCCTGGGGTAAGCGACGAAGAAATATATCGCTAAGGTGCAAGCATGGATTCGAAGTTGAATTCAGGTATGTCTTTCTATATATTATCCGAATATGTCGTATATTTCAAATGTTGAAGTATACTTCCCATGATTATCCGGTGAGTCGCCACATGCTGGTATTTTCAGATGAAAATTTGGAGGTGATACATCGTCCGGGATCATCTTCCTATCTTCTCGTCACCTTCAACGAGATGGAAATGAAGGCGAACGGCAGCCGCTTCTGGGGGCAGCGGTTCTGCGAAAAAGCCGACATTTCGGCGCTTGGCTTCATCAGCCGACGGCCCAACTGGTTTCCCGCGGCGAGTGTCGTGAAGGCTGTCGAGGCGGCCGAGCCGATCCTTGCCGCAGCGCCGGAGCGCATTCTCTACGGGCATTCGCAGGGCGGCTACGCGGCGTTGCGATATCGAAGGCGCTTCAACGCCGCCGTTGCCATCGCCTTTTGCCCGCAAGTTTCGATCGATCCGAAAGCCGTTCCTTTCGACGGCAGGTTTGCCCGCCATTTTTCGCCCGACCTCCACGCCAAGATGGGGATCGCGCCTGATCACGCAGCCGGCCGGGCCTATCTCTTCTTCGATCCGTTCCACGCCGTCGATCACCAGCATGCGGCGCGAATCGCGACGCTGCAGGAAAGGACGCACCTCGTGCCGGTCCACATGACCGGCCATGGTACCGTTCGGGCGTTCACCGGAACGGCGCGCGCCCAGTCGCTAATCGAGGCCTGCCGCGGGGACGATCTTCCGGCCCTGCGCGCGCTGGCCCGTGCAGCCCGGGTCATGGCGCCGATGCGGCCCTATCAGATCGCGGTGACGGCGATCGCACGGCATCGGGCCTGGGCCGACCGGCTTCATGCACGCTTCGGATCGGCTTTCTCTCCGATAGAGCGAGCAAACTTCCTCTATCATCGGGCCAACCGCCACATCCGCGACGGCGAGCTTGCGGCGGCGCGGACCATGCTTGTGGACGCCATGACATACCAGCCGGAAAATGCCGGCTTCGCGCGCCGGATGGCGGAACTGGACAGCCGTATGGCACGCCGCCTAGGCGCGGATGGCGCTGCGCATTCGTGATCCGAATGTTGCCGAGCCTGTTCGGCAAGTCGGTCTTGCTGAAGAGTGACAGCCCATCAGGTCCAGCATCCTTGTTCCAAACCGGCGGTGGATGACGGCCTTGCGGACTTTCGTCTGCATGGAGGGAGCCTCCAGGCGATCTTCCGACCGGCTTCTCAAGGGTTGGGCTGATTATCCCCTCCCGATCGAAGCCCCTTCAGCGCTTCACAAGGCGAGAGGCGTCAAAACGAGTGCGCAAGAAGCGCTGGGCTCTCGGTCATGGCGGTGTCGAGCTTGCGCCGCAGCAGCGTGCGATAGAGTTTGATGTGTTCCTGCGCGCAGGCGAGGCGGTCGGCGGGTTGTCGCATGGAGCCTCGCAGCCGCTTCCAGATTTGGCCATCACCCAAGACCTCAACGAGGCGGTCCGCGAGGTCCTGGCTGCTGCCGGCGCGAAAGTGCAGGCCGTCTTTTCCGTCACGCACCTTCTCGGCCATCCCGCCGATGTCGGACGTGATCATCGGTCTGCGATGGAGCAGGGCCTCCTGGATCACGACGGGCGAGTTTTCCCACCAGACGGACGGCAGAACCACCCAGTCGACCGAACGCATGAGACGCGGCACATCCGCGTTCTGGTAAGCGCCGTAGAAACGGACGCGGTCGCCTGCGTCCGCGACAAGTTTCTTCATCCGCTCCTGGAATTCGATCGGCTGCCGCTCGAGGTTGCCGCCGAAGATCATCAGGCAGGAGTCTTCGCCCCATATCTCCTTCGGGATGCGCGAAACGGCGTCGATCAGGAGGTCGGCTCCCTTGAACGGCGTCATTTGTCCGAAATAGGCGAAGCGGTTGCGGCGCGGGTTGGGACCTTGCGTTTCGCGCGCGGGGGCGGCTGTTTCCATGGCGATGCCGTTTTCGATCACGCTGAGCTTGTCCTTTTCGATGCCCCATGCGGCATAGCGTTCCGCCAGAAACCGGCTGGGGGAGACGAAGGCATCGGCAAGGCCGAGCATTCCGCGCGCAAACAGCTCCCGCTTGAGGAAGCGCGAGACGGGAATGTCGGGAAAGCAGCCGTGGCAGGCGGCCGGGGATGCCGTTTCGCAGAGCTGGCCCGAAGGCCGTTTCACCATCTGCCCGTGATTATGGCAGATCGACAGGTATTCGTGGAAGGTGACGAGGATGGCCGCGTGCGGAAACGCCTCTCTCAGGGCGTAGAGGGCTTCAAGGCCAATACCGAGAACATGATGGAAATGTATGACATGCGGCCGGAGATCGCGCGCGAAACGCAAGAGGTCCCGGCTGATCGCCTGGGTATCGCCGTTGGATAAAAAGAAGTGGTCGTAGTCGTCCGCGTGGAACAGCAACTCATCCTCGGCAAGGCGAAGGCTCATGAGCGCGGACGAGGCATGCCGCGGGACCGGGTGGCCGACCCGTGCGAGATAAACCGATTGCACGTTCGGCAACGCGTTCAGGCCGCGATGCAGGTTGTGAGATGCGATTTCCGCCCCACCGAGCGAAACCGTCGGGTGCCCATGCGAGACGACAAGGACGCGAAGCTGCTCGTTCATGCGGGCCCCTTTTCCGGGTGCTTTTCAGCGGTGAGGATAGGCAACCATTGGCTCCTGAAGATCTTTCGATCGATCTCTTCCACCAGGGCCGCCATCGCCGGACTGTCACCGTCGCGTGCGTCGTCGCAGCCCCACATCTGCACCGATGGCAGCAAATAGGAGTCAAACCCGCAGCGGCTGAGACGGAGGCCGAGATCCAGACCCTTTTCCTGCGCACCCAGATAACCGCCGGAAAAGCCGCCGGCGCGCAACAAGGCATCCCGAGGCATGACGCAGCACTCGAGCGAGGCCGATGCGATGCGGGTCAGCTTCATGTCGGTAGCCGCCTTGAGGGGATATCCGGTATAGCGGCCCACGACGGGTTCGTCGCGATTGCCGTCATCGATCCAGCTTCCCGCCCAGCGGATGGAATGGTCTTCGTAAACCAGGACGGGCGAGACGACGCTTCCTTCCAGCGTCGCGGCCGTGGCCAGGAGCTTGCCGTACCAGCCTGTCCCGCGCGGGATCAGTGAGGCGGAGAGCGACACGACCGTTTCACAGGAGAGCGCCTGCGTGCCAGCTTCCAGCATGTCGTAGACGTCGCCTGTTCCCTTCGCCGACACCAGCGTGGCCGAAAGGCCATAGAACCGCGCGAGCTCCCTGAGGCGGGCACCCTGCCTGCGAAAGCGTTCCGCCGGCATGGCGATCACGATCGGCACGCGCCGGGTCTCCGGATCGAGCGCAAGCAAGGCCAGCAGCGGGGAAATGTCCTCCTCGCTCTCTCCCGCGCCGATGACGATCGGCGGGCTGCCTTCCTCGTCGAAGGAGCCGGCATCTAGGATTGTCTCTATGACCGGCGTCGATCTTCCGGATCGCCCGAGGAACGGGACAATCTGTGAATCGACGATCGCCGGCAGCGCATAGTTCGCAGGATCGATGGAGCCGATCTGGCGCAATACCGCCGAGCGCGCCGAAACCCGCATTGGTTTCAACGGCAGGAACGCACGGCGCTCATCGTGCAGCGTGAGTTCGAAGTAGAGGGGCGCACCAGGATCTTCATGCGGCAATTGGGCATGGGCGATGAAGCCATGCGCGCGCTGTTCGCTCAGAAGGCTCGGCGCGAAGTGCTGCTGGTCGTTGAAGCTGTCGGTGACATCGGGGCGATCGAAGCGCGTCCAGCCCTCGTCGAGGCGAGCCGCAGCATCGCGTCGGCGCAGCCTTACCGTTGCGACGTGGCCGTCGGGGTCATAAAGCCAGCCGCAGACGAGGAGGTTTCCTCCATCCGTCTCAAATGCACTGTCTATTCCCATCCGGACGGGATACGGCAGGCTGGAGACGGTTTCCTTGCCCTCAAAGCTGTTGGCGGCTGCTCGCAGGGACAGAAGCACGTCCGGAGTGCTTTGGGTTCGCAGCAAAATCGACCGGATGTGTTCCGGGGTTTCCAGCGGGCCGGCTATGCGCTTTCGGGGATGAACCGCAACATACCGCCAGCCGGCGCGCCCCCGAAAGACCAGCCCCTCGATGTCGGGAGCGCGGGTAGCCTGGCTGGCCTCGATAAGGCCGACGAAACCGGAGGCGCCGTCGGGAGCGTCGGGGCGAGGAAAGATGGCGATACCGCATTCTGCGACCACCGGTGTCACGTTACCGACCACGGAGACCCGGCAAGGACCTGGCGCCATGCCGCGGCTCCAGCCCTGCAGGAGTGCCGCACCATCATGGCTCTCGCCAATCAACTCGATGAAACCATCGCTGGCGTGGGCTGACTGCAAAAGCGCGGTTATGGTCAAAAGTCGGCGTCGGCTTACATTGCCGACCATCAGAGCGTCCATCAGCCGGTTGAGGACGGCGGCTGACTGAGATCCGGCGGACTCGACCACAAGCGCGGCTGCTTCCTCCGCGGAAGCCAGCCGGGGCGCAAAAATGTAGCGTGCGCCCGTCTCCTCCTCTCCGAACCGGATCGTGGTCATGGCCAGGTCCGTGTCCACGGCCGGAAGGAGCGCTGCGAACCCATGCCTGGCCCGCGGCGAGGGTGCGGCCAGTCGCCATTCCGAGACAAACGAGCTTCGCGTGACGGCCTGATCCTCGCCGACGCCGACCGTTACCTCGCCGGCCGTGACACGGCCAAGGCCGACGATCAGCAAGGTTGCCTCGTCGATACGGCAGCCGATAACCCTTCCGGAGCGTATTGCCCTGCTCACCGCATGCCTGCCCGTCGAGGGGGCGGTGACAGCGGGGGATTGTTCTGTAATCAGCACGCCTTACCCTCCCTGGGTCAGATTCTGGCAACCAGCACAAGGCTGGCGCCCGCGGCAAATCCCACGAGAACGAACAACAGCAGCAGCAGGGGCTTTATTTCGCCGTTCGAACGCTTGCGCAACGCGTTCAGGTTCTTTTCCATTCCTGCCACAATCCCATCCATCCGCATCAGGTGGACATCGAGATCATTCAGCCGCTGGCTGATCTCCACCTTGAGGCCTTCGACGGCATTGCTGACATCGGTCAGGCCGGCGGTCTCGGGCTTGTCGGCATCGATTTCCGGTGCGCGCTGCAGCGAGCGCTGCGAGACCTGCAACTGCCGCTGCGCCGCCATCAACACATCGAGCTTGTCGAGCACTTTCGCCAGCGGTGCGGCGATAAGAGCCTCGGCCGCCTGCTCGTTTGGCTGGGGAACGCGCAGGGCCTGCTCGGAACCGGCTCCATTTCGCGCCATGACGACGATATCGTTCGCCCGGGACTGGAGGGGATCAGGCAGTGCGATTTCAAATGCGTGTTTGCCGTCGCCGATACCGTTGCGCCGCAGGTCGGGGCGATTGCGGTCGGCAACGGCCTCGGCAATCACCTTGCCGTCGAGGAGGACACGGATGGTGAGCCGTTGGTCCGGCGCCATCGGGTCGAATGCCCAGCCGAAGATCCTGCCCATGTCGACGGCATCCACCCGGCCGTTCATCGGCCTGGCGTTGTCCTGTTCGGATGCGGCATCCGGTCGTTCAGCGGGACTGGTCATACGCTCTCCAATACCTGAACCTGTGCCGTCTCCATCCACTTGAGGTAGCGGCGGGCGGTCGTGTCGATGTCGTCGGGTTTGCGGGCGTTTTCGGAAAGCCGGCGCAGCAGGTTCGGTTCTTCCACTATGGTCCGCATCGCCGCGGCGAGCGCTCTGGCATCGTTGGGTGGAACGGTGAGGCCGTTGACGCCATGCTCGACCATTTCCGCCATTCCCCCGATATTGCTAGCGATGACCGGACGGCCTTGGGCCTGGGCTTCCTGAATGACAAGCGGGGCGTTCTCCCACCAGACGGAAGGAACGATGGTGCAATCGACCGCTGCAACGAGATCAGCAATATCTTCGCGGCGGTAGGGTCCTCGGGACTGCACGGATTCCGACGTTTCGGAAAAGCGCCGATTGATCTCCTCGACGAAGCCCTCGCTCTGAAAGGGCGCTCCGCCATGCACGCGGAGCTCGAAATCGAGGCCATCGGCCAGAAGCTGGCGCGAAGCGTCGAGCAAGACGGTTACCCCCTTCCAGGGGTTGAGATTTCCGAAATATCCGAAGACCGGCTTGCCGCCCTGCAGCAGCTCCCTTCGCGCGCCGGCAGTTCGGGTGGGAATACCATTGGGAATGACGCTGATCCTGTCTTCGTCCAGTCCCCACCGCACGAAGCGGTCGCGTAAAAAGGCGCTTGGCGAGACGAAGTGGTCGACCGTGCTCAGGAGGGCCTTCAGGTGGCGTTCGCGCAGGGCAAAGCGATCGAGCGGAATATCCTTGAAACAGGCATGGCAGCGGTCAGGGCTGGCCTGGTAACAAAGTTCCTTGCTGCCGGTGCGTACCATCAGGCCGTCATGGTGGCAGATGGGGTAGTAGTCATGCAGCGTCATGACGATCTGGCAGTCGGGCAAGGTGCGGCGGACGATGTGGGGGAACTCGGCGCCCAGCAGCAGCAGGTGATGGAGGTGAACCACATCCGGCCGGAAATCGCGCAGCAAGTCCGTTATATCAGGCACGACACCGTAGAGATCGATCTGGCTCATGAAGAAGCGGTCGAAGTGCCCGGACCACAACAGGACCTCATCTCCCGCCGAACCGATGCTCTGGAAGCTCGTGCCTGGCCTTGCCTCGCGGTGGATCTGGTTGGTGGCACCGAGAAACAGGGCTTCGTGCCCCTCGCGCTGGTAGGCGCGAAACAGGTCGTGAGCGAATATCTCCGTTCCACCCGGGTGGAGGGACGGATGGTTGTGCGCTGCCACCAGAATGCGCTTGCTCATCGACCATTTCCCCGGCGTTTCGCCACGATGAAGTCCTGATGGTGGCCCGCGGTGGTGCCACGCCAATGGCCAAGCGATTTCAGAGCGACGGAGAGGCCGGCCCGTTCGAGCGCCTTGTCCAGAAAGCCGTCTTCAAAGCCGACCGCGGCAAGCGGCGGCTGGTTGGGTACGAACCAGCATGGGCTTTCGCCATAGCGGCGGAAGGCGAGGCGCGGATCGCGCCGGCCGTGTTCGTTTGCCGCCGCGATCCGGTCGACCACGAAGGCGGTCATGAACAGGCGCCCGCCTGGTGACAGGACCCTGCGGACTTCGGCGAGGTAGACAAGGATTTCCGCGGGCGGCAGATGAGTGACCACGGACGTCATGATGACGAAGTCGAAATGACGGTCCGGAAAGGGAAGCCTCAAGGTCTTCCCGCTGATCTTGCCGTCTGGATTGTAGAGTTCGTGCGCGATGTCCAGCCGCTGGAAGGCGAAATTGGGGTAGGCAGGCGCGATCGTTCGCTGGCACCAGCCAATACCGCCCTCGACGGGATCGACGCCATCGTAGCGGCTCGTCTGCGGATCGAGATATTGCGTGAGCGGCACGGCCATCCGGCCGATACCGCAGCCGATGTCGAGCACGCGGCTGTCTTCGCGCAGGCCGCCGATGCGAATGAAGTAACCGAGAAACTCCGCTCCTATCGCGCGAAAATCACCGTCTCCCACGAAGACATTGGTGGATTCCGGTTGCGGCAGAAAACGATTGCCCCGAACGGATTCGATGAGCCAGCGAACGCGGTCTTCATCGATCAGCCGCGCCGGCCTATTGGGGTGCAGGAGTGCCGCATGGCTCATGCCGCGTTCCTTTCCCGGGTTCCCATACCCCCTGCCGCGGGTCGATCGTGGTCCCTGCCGAACAGGTTCGCCATCAGTTCGGTGATGTCGTCCTCCCAGCGCTGCGTGTGGAGCCATGAATTGTATTGGCTTGCAACGCCGCGCATGTAGTCCTGGCTGCGGCGGATCGAGCGGCGCTCGAAATGATAGAGGCACGCTGCCGGCTCGTAGGCTATCTGGAGCCCGAGCCGGCGGATCTTGAGGCAGAGGTCGCTGTCCTCATAGTCGCCGATCACGTAGTCCTCGGTAAAGCCGCCAACGCGCTCGTAGGTGTCTCTTCGGGTTACGAGGCAAGCGCCGGTCACGCCGGGAACGTCGCGGGCATGTTGCGCGGGGGCGTAGTCGCCAGGCATACCCTTGTGGAAATGGTGGTTCAGCCAGATCCCGCGCTGATCGCGGCCGAAATACAGGCCGGCATGCTGCAGCGAACCGTCTTCGAAGATCAGTTTAGGGCCGACGGCGCCCAGCTTGCCGTTTTCCAGCAGCGGTCGCGACAACACCTGAAGCCAGCCGGGTGCGCTTGGCACGACATCCGAATTGAGCATGACCAGCATGTCGCCGCGCGCAAAACGCGCGCCCGCATTGCAGGCACGCGCATAGCCGCCGTTACGATTCATGACCACCAGCTTCATCGACAGCCCGTGCAGAAGGTGCAGGCCGCCCAGCATGTGCTCCGTCTCGTCCTGGATTTCCGGTGAATCGAGGACATAGATGACCTCCGCGTTGGCTGCGAGCCACGGGTCGGTAGCCATCCCCGACAGCTGGAAGCGTAGGAAATCGAGAACCTTGTAGAGAGGCACGACAATGGAAACGAGGGGTGCGCTCTTGGGCAGGCTGTAGTCCTTCGTGCTGTCGACCTCTATGGTCTTGCCCAGTCGCCGTTCTATGTCCTGCAGGGCAGGGGCCAGGATCGTGCGGAAGGCGCCGTCGACCGCATGTTGTGGCGGCACGGCGCGCAGCAGATGGTTTCGTTGCGTCGCGGGCTCGAAAGGCTGTGGCGCCGGTATAAGCGGCCTGACCGCTCCCGAGGCAAGGCGCATCTGGAATCGCGGTTGCAGGAGCGGCCCGGGGGATTCCGACAAGGGGATCCAGGCGACGAAGCCGGTCACATCGGTCCTGCTCTTCTCATCCTTGCCTTGCGCCCATGCCGGAAATTCGTAGCTGTTGCCGTCGAGCGGCACCGCCGTGCCGTCCTCCTTGACGTAGTCGATGCCGGCGAACGCGGATGACGGCGCGTGGAACCAGCCGCCGGCCAGCAGACCGCCGTCGAGCGCCAGAGCGAGATCGACCTCACCGGACGGATGCATCGTCGACTTGGCAATCCGGCTTGTGGCCAGCGGTGCACGAACTTGAAGGTCGATCGCCATGGCGGCGCCGCTTTCCGGCAGCGCGGCGAGCTGCCGGACAATCATTTCGCGCAGTTCCGCCGCCTCGGGGTTTTTGCTCCACCAGCTCTGGATGCTGGGATAACGAGGCTTGCCGTCAGCAAGCTGGCGAATGGCGGCGCCGTTCTTGCTCAGGAGGACGATGAGAAACGGAGGGGAAGGAGAACGCGCCTCTGCGATGAAATGGCAAGATTGCAGGCCGTTTTTCGCGGCGCGTCCGAGGATAACCCTTACGGCCATGCGTGCAATCGAAGCTGCGCCGATCGCATAGATCGCCGTGATGTCGCCGAGATCCGGACTGATAGCCGTCTCGATCAGATGGCGTCCTTGCGCAATCTGGCAGACGATGCTGGCGGCCTGCGGTTCGGGCACGAGCGCGTGAAGAGCGTCCTCGACCACCATGTTGAAAAGATGGTCGCCGGCGATGCGGAAGGCGCTTCGCCATACGGTCAGCAGGTTGTTGACGAACTTGATACGGGCATGCGGCGCGAGGTCCGCGAACAGTGCCTCCACATCGAGGGGCGCGAGCGTTCGCGCCGGCTGCATCACGATGGTTTCGGCGGTGCTGCCGTGTTCGGTGCAGATGCCCACACTCACCGGCTGCTTTTCCGGCCTCATCGCCCAGAACATACGGTGTCTTCCGTTGCCGAGCGGCAGCATCATGCTGACGAGCGGTACCGGCGACCGGTCCATGGACAACAGGCATTTCGTGGTGGCGGGAAGGGACGGGGGAAGGTCCCAGACAAGGACGGCCAGGTCCGCGCCGAGCCGAAAGATCTTTGCGTTTCTGAAAACGCCAGTGGCGTCTGTCGATTCGTCGAACGTCACGCGCTACCCCTCTGGATCGGAGTTGCGCGCCCCACGGGAGGAGGCAGGGCGCGCAGAAGTCATATTCAGTGAACTGTGAAGTAGTTCTCGGGATTGGCATGGATGTCGTCGGCGTCGACATTGACCAATGTGAGCGTATCGCCGTGGCCGAGATCCACGATGACATTGCCGCCGACCTGCGTGACACGCGAGGCCAGGTCTTCGGGCGAAGACACGTCGAGGCCATTGATACCCTTCGAGATCTGCAGCAGATCCTCGCCCGCGTTAAAGTCGAGAATGACGTCATTCCCGCCACCGCCGTCGAAGACGAAGACGTCGTGGCCAGCACCGCCTACCAGGACGTCGTTGCCGGCACCGCCATCGATGATGTCGGCACCATCGCCGCCATAAAGGATGTCGGCGCCCTTGCCGCCGGACAGAAGGTCGCTTCCCTGTCCGCCGAGCAGGGTGTCATTGCCCTTGTCACCGTACATAAGGTCATCACCCCAGCCGCCGACAAGGTTGTCATTCCCGTCTTCACCGTTCAGCAAGTCGCTGCCCTCGCCGCCGAATAGGGAATCATGTCCCTTTCCGCCGAACAGCAGGTCGTCGCCGTCACCACCGAACACGATGTCGTGCCCGTTGCCTCCGCTCACGAAATCATCGCCCCCATGGGCGCGAATGAAGTCGTTAAAGCGGGAGCCGAACAGGGCATCGTCGTATGCTCCGCCTTCCAATGTGGCCATCTGCCTCTCCTCTTCGGATCTATATTCACGCGTCTCGGCGCAGGGTGCGACGATTTCGCACGTGGACTGTGCACTGCAAAAAAACGAAGCGCAAGCATGTCTGGAAGCTAAAATGCCACGTTTTGAGAAATATATTTCCGAAATTGAATATTATTGGCACATTGTTTCGATAGTTTCCGGGATTATAAAGTAATGTGTATATATTTTACTTGGAAATAACTTCAAAATTTGAAACAATTTCTGCTGTGCAGCATTTAAGTTTATCCAGAAATCTAGTCTTCTCTGAATGCGCGATTGAAGCTCTCAAGGACAGGAGACGTGATGTAGTCGATCGCACGGCGTGACGCGTGGATGATCAGCACCTCCGCGGGCATGCCGGGGGAGAGGCGGACATCCGGGTTTGCCTTGAGCGATGACGGGTCGAGCTTGGCGCGCGCGACGAAAAACGCACTGTTTGATTTCTCATCGACCGACTGGTCCGCGGCGACATATGTAATAGCGCCTTCCATCGGCAGGCGGGAGCGTTGATTATAGGCCGTCAGCCGGACTTGCGTCTGCGAGCCCACGGCGATGCTGTCGATGTCGCGAGGATTGACGCGCATCTCGACCAGCAGGGGCTCATTTTCCGGAACGATCTCCAGCAGCGGCTGGCCGGGGGTGACCGCGCTGCCAGGGGTGCGCAGCAAGATGTTGCTGATGATGCCATCCTGCGGAGAGCGAATCTCAAGGCGCCGCAGCACGTCCTTCGACGCGGTGATCTGCTCTTCGACATCCGCAAGATCAACGCGTGCCGTGGTGATTTCGCCGGCAATCGTCGATTGAAAATCGCTTTCGATCCCGGTCAGCCCAAGCTGTGCGCCCGCTGCGGCTTTTTCGGCCTGAGCCTTGTTGCCGACGAGTTCCCCACGTTCCCTTGCAAGCTCGCTTAGCTTGGAATCGATCTCGATGAGTTGCGTGCGCGGTATCGCGCCTTTTTTCACCAGCGTTTCCGTCGCCGTCCGGTGTTCCTTGATGAAACCGATTTGCTGGTCGGCTGCCTGGATCTGGATGCCGAGTGACGATGCATGTTCGAGATGCTCCTCGATGGTCTTTTGCTGGACGTCGACGCGTCCGACCTTGGTCTCGCGCCGCTTTTCGAAAAATATCGTCTCGGCTCTGACGGCATCGTCGACTGTAGCGTCCTGGGCGTCGCCGAAATCGCGTGGAAAGCTGATTTGAGGCAGGTCAGCCTGCTCGGCTTTCAATCGGGCCAATTTTGCGATCAGGCCAATGCGCCGGATTTGGAGCGACTGCAGGCTGGAACGGGCCCGCGTATCCTCCAATTCGATCAGGGGCTGGCCGGCGGAAACCTTGTCGCCCTCCTGAACGAGCAATCGGCTCATCACGCCGCCTTCAAAATGACTGATGGTCTTTCGTTTCGAGTCGACGATGACCGTGCCGTTGGCGACCGTCGCGCTGCTGAGCTCGACCGAAAAGGCCCAGGCAAAAAATCCACCGAAGGACACCAAGATCGTGGCGAGCCCCGCAATAACAAGACGACGGAGCGGCGAACGGTTGTCGAACTGGTCGAACTCCAGGTCAGACGGGCCGACATCCAGCAATACCGGCTGATGCCGCTGGAGGCGACGTTCGGCGAGATCAGCACGGATCGCAAGGGAAGTTTTTTCAGTCATATCGAGGCTACCTCGCGGAGTGATTCGCCCGGTATCGTGGTCGTAACCACGGCCGTTCGCGGTCCGAACTGCGTGATGCGGCCGTTTTCGAGCACGAGCAGCTTGTCGGCTACCTGCATGATGGCTTGCCTGTGAGCGATTATGATAACGATGGCGCCGTCGTCGCGCGCGCGCTGGATCGCGCGGATCAAGGCCCGCTCGCCGATCGAGTCCAGGTTCGCGTTCGGCTCGTCGAGCACGATCAGGCGAGGCTGGTTGTAGAGGCAACGCGCCAACGCTATGCGCTGCCTTTGCCCGCCGGAAAGGGTCAGATGTCCGTCGCCGACGGGTGTGTCGTAGCCGAGCGGCAGGCGTCCGATCATTTCGTGGATGTCGGCCAGCCGCGCCGCCTCCAGCACCTTGTATGGATCGCTGTCCGCCATTCGCCCGATATTTTCTCGAATTGTGCCTTCCAGAAGCGAGACGGATTGCGGCAGATATCCGACCACCTGCCCGAACGAGCCGCGCTCCCAGAGATAGGTGTTGTTGCCGTCGAGGAAGACGCCGCCGGACGTCGGGCGCAAGATGCCGACCAGCAGGCGCGCGAGAGTCGATTTGCCGGCCGCCGAGGGACCGATCACGCCCAGAACCTCGCCTGGAGAGAGGGAGAAAGAAATCCCCTTGATGATGGGCACATCCAGCCCCGGTGCTGCGTAAACCAGCTTGTCGACCACGATGTCACCCGACGAATGCGGCGTGGGCATCGTCTGGCGGACTGCGACGTCCGCCTTGAGAATCACCTCGATGCGACGCCAGCCGGCGATCGCCAGCACCCACTGGCGCCAATTCTCGATGATCGAATCGAAGGGAATCAGGAGGCGCCCGACAAGAATGCTCGATGCCATCATCGCGCCGGGCGTGATTTCCTGCTCCAGCACCAGATACGCGCCGGCTGCCAGGGTGATGATCTGGATGGAGTAGCGCAGGGTGCGGGTGATGGACGACATCGCCTTGCTCCTGCTCCCACTCGTTTCAAAATCGCTGAGAGCCTGCAGTTGAAGGGCGCGCCAACGGGCCGCCAGGGCCGGCAGCATGCCCATCGCCTCGATGGCCTCGGCATGTCGCAGCGAGGCGCCAATCCTGGATACGGCCTCGATATTTGTTTGGTTCGCTTCCTTGGTGAGTTGATGCGTCAACATGTATGTCACCAGGCCGCCGCCAACGAGCAGTGCGACGGAGACCGCTCCGATAAGACCAAAAAGCGGATGCAAAAGGAAAAGGGCGCCAAGGAAAATCGGTGACCAGGCTGCGTCCAGGGGCGCAGTGACCGCTGACGAGGTCAGGAAGCTTCGCAATTCCGCGATGTCCCGAAGCGACTGGGTTGCGCGCGACAGGCCCTGATCGACCGAGGCCTGAACGGCAGCGGCGAGGACCGGCATGTTCAGCCGACGCACAAGCGCGCCTCCGATGGCCTGGAACGAGAGTGCACGGATGAATTCCAGTACACCGAGCACCACCAGGGCGCCGATGGCCAGGATGATGAGCATCGCAAGCGTGTCCATGCTTTGACTGTTGAGCACCCGGTCATGAACCTGGAGCATGAACAGAGGCATCGTCAGTTGTAGTAGGTTGAGGCACACGCTCAGCGCCGCCGCATAAAACAACCCCGACAGGAACACACGCTTGGCTTGCGATATCAGCAACCCAGGGCTGTCTTGATTTTGTCCTCCCCGCATTTGCCCCTTGCTTCTTGTCCCATTTTGAACAGTATCGCGCATGGAAATTTGCCTCGAGTTAACGTTAGATCAACCAGTTGGAGGACGTATTTGTTATAGCTAAACCGAAGGATAGTATTGCTTCTGCCAATCTGGCACATAACGAGGGGGCCGCGCAAGCTAATGGCGATTGGGAGGGATGGGCGTAGTCGAATATTACTTCAATTTTTGAAGTAATTTCCTGAAACGGAGAGTGGGATGAAAGAAGAAGTTGTGCTTAATTTACCCGTAGAGCTGAATGGCGAACTAACGGTTCAGATGGGTCAGGCAGCACAGACAGACCCCAGGCATCCTCAGGATGCCGAATTCGGGGACCTCCAACAGGTTACGTATTTCGAGCTCGCTCGCCTCATGGAGCGGGCAAGCCGACGGTTCTCGGGCCTGATCCGCGCCGAGCTGACCAAGCTTCGGGTAGACGATATCGGGCCGGCACAGGCAATGATCCTGCTGGCAATCGGTGATTCGGAGCTGTCGGTCGCCGAGCTTCTGGATCGTGGGCATTATGTCGGCTCCAACGTTTCCTACTATCTGAAGCAGCTGGGCGATGGTGACTATATTGATCGCGTTGCCTCCCAGCGCGACAAGCGGTCAGCACGCATCAAGCTGACGGAGAAGGGGCGGCAGCTCAGGGCAAATCTTCGCGACGCGGCGATGACCTACGAGCGTGCGGTGAAGCGAGGCGACCAGGACCAACGGATGCTGGAGACGGTCTTCCAGACACTGCACCAGCTCGAACTGGCCTGGGGTAGTGCTTCACGGTACGGCGTCTAAGCGGTGGGTAATGCCGCGCACCTGGCAACGGCGGGCTAGACGCGATGCACGTGGCGTTTGTTCATCGACGGGGTTTCGGCCAGTTCGCTGCCCTGGCCGCTCGGCTCGCACAGGCGGGCAATGAGGTCAGCCTCATCACCGAGACCATCGACCAGAAGATCCCATCCGTTCGCGTCGTTCGACATCGAGCGGAATCGGGCCCGCGCGCAGATCCGCATATGGCCCGACACATGGGTACTCCCGATCACCATGCGCGAATCGGTCATCGCGTCGCCGAAACGCTCGATGCCATGGTGCGGCAGGGGCTGGTGCCCGACATTGTCGTTGGCCATATCGGGTGGGGAAGCATGATGTTCCTGAAGGACGTGCTGCCGCAGGCGCCGGCATTGGGGTATTGCGAGTTCTTTTACCGGTCGGAAGGGGCGGACATCGGGTTCTCCCCCGACGATCAGCCCGATCTGGAGACGCGCAAGAGGCTGCGGCTGCGCAACATCGCGCAGCTCCTGTCCCTTGAGGCCATCGAGGCCGGCATCAGCCCCACCCATTGGCAGAGAAGCCTGTACCCCGCCGACGCCCGGGGGCGTATTTCGGTATGTCACGAGGGGATCGATACGGCGCGGTTTCGACCGGACCCGACAACGTCGGTCACGCTTCCGGACGGACGTGTCCTCAGCGCCGGTGGTCCCCCCATCGTCACCTTTGTCGCCCGCGATCTTGAGCCGTATCGCGGATTTCCACAGGTTTTGGAGGCTGCCGCCAAGGTTGTGCGCCAACGCCCCGATGCCTTGTTCGTTTTCGTCGGCGGAGACGGCATCAGCTATGGTGTGCCGCCGCCCGGCGGCGGGGCGTGGAAGGATCATCTCCTCAAATCCCTGGACATACCGCGGGAGAATATCCTCTTTCCCGGCGCGGTGCCGCATTCGGTTTTGCGGCAGCTTTACCAGATCTCGGCCGCGCACCTCTACCTCACCTATCCGTTCGTTCTATCCTGGTCGGTGTTGGAGGCGATGGCCTGCGGCGCTCTGGTCATCGGATCGGATACCTCGCCCGTCCAGGAGGTCATACGCTCCGGCCGGAACGGCCTGTTGGTGCCGTTCTTCGATACGGATGCGCTCGCTGAGGCCGTTCTCGGCGCCCTGACGAACCCGGAACGTCATTTCGAGATGCGTGCAGCGGCGCGCCGGACGATCGAGAGGCGGTTTCGTCTGACGGACTGCCTCGATCGTCAGCAGAATCTTCTTGAAAAATTGATCGGAAAACCACTTCTGCGCAATGCAGAAATGAGCCTATAATTATTACTTTGATTTTTAAAGTATATATGAAGCATTTTTCTTAGCCTTGGCTAATTTTTATTATTGTGCACTGCAATGTTAGTTGTTAGGCTCCCCATATGGGCGCCGGATGATTTGAATAAACATCTGATTATTCGGCGTCTTTGCTTTTTGTTCCGAGCTAATTGTTCAGAGGCCGCGCGTGCAAGAATTGACGTCTTCCGGCATTGGGAAACGACTGGTGGCGAGAAAGCTGATCGCGGCGTCGGGCCGGGATCGATCATGTTTCGAAGGGAGCGATATCGAGCATCTGGTTGTTTACCTCGATGCTGATGGTCATCCTCCGGCGACATTGCAGAATGCTTTTCCCTTGATCGCCGTCGCCCTTTCCGAAGAGGGCGAGGCTGACTTGCAGGAGCGTCTGGCGCTACTTGGACCGCTGGGGACGGTCCCCGCGGTTCCCATACAGCGGCTTGATCCCGTAAATAGATCTGACAGTTTTCCGCTCCTGAGGGCGCTGACCGAGGGCGGCGTCGGCCGGCTTGCCCGGTACAGCGCTTCAATCACCTCGGAGCTTGCGATCCTGCGCCGGGAACGTGAAACGCTGATGGAAAACTACCGGGCGCTCGAAGATGCGTTCCAGGCGCGAAACTGGGAGCCGGTTTCGGAGATTTTCTCCCATGATCCCTATTCTGATCCAAAGGACGAGGGGATTGGGCAGCTGCTTTCCGCCGCCTTTGTCGAGCAGCTGCTGCCGGTATCCAGCCTTGGCGTGGCCGGGTTCGCCCTTCACCTGCACTCGGTGCCTAGGACTACCGGGGAGCTTGTCGTCGCATTGAGCTATCTCGAGAGCGGCGAAGGCGTCGCCGAGTGGACCGTCCCTTATGCGCAACTGGTACAGAACTGGAATTTCTTCTCTCTGCCCAGGGCATGCGGAGGGGCCGCGCGTACGCTTCGGCTGAGGATTTCCGCGACCGGACCAGAGACGGTCGGGCTTTCGCTCGGTTATCCGATCGCCGGTGAGCGCTATTCGGCACGGTCGGAACTGCCGCATCCGGATCTCGACCTGCGTCCGCTGGCGTTCAAGGTGTTTACGGGATTGCCTGGGGTCAAGCCCGCCAGAACACCCAACATGATTGCGCCGAGCAGCCTCCTCGAAGGTCAGTACACGATCGACTATCGTCTGGCGGTCAGTACGCTGAGCCAGATCGCGGACGTTTCGGTCACGCCCATCGTCCCGGAATTCCAGACAGTGCGCTTCCTCGAGCATGAGCATGCCGTTGTCTGCCACCCGTTGCCGAGCGGTATATCGGCAGGCGCGGTCAGTCGCGCTATCGAACCCGGAACGGTATCTTTCTCGGCGAGCGCCTTCATCGATCATCCGGAAGGTCAGCCCGCGGCGGTCAGCTTCCTGCTCGCACCGTCGAATTCGAACGCGCGTTCCGAAGTGGCCGAGCTTGCGCGAAAGGGTGCGGCCAAGCCGTCGGCATTCTTCAGCGGATGGCGTGAAGTCAGCTCCCGCGAGGTCGTCAACATCAACATCCAGCTGGACGAGCCGGCGCGGGGGTCAATGGACCTGATGATCCTCAGCCGTGCCGTCACGGATTCGGTCGACTTCTCCTGGCTGAAGGTGTCCGGCTTCCGGATGGTTAAACAATTTACGGAGGCGGCCGATGTCCGGTAACAGGGAGCCTACGGACCTGATTGCCGTGGCCATGCCCCTTTACGGTCACGCGGCACTCGCCCTGGAGGCGATCGAGTCGGTACTTGCCTCGAATCTCAGCAGCTGCCGGATCGTCATTGTCGTCTCGGTCGATGGCGATCCACGGCACGAGACGTTCGATCAACTGCTGCTTTACGCCGCGGCCCATCCCTCCCTCCATGTCGTGTTCGGTCGGAACGCCGGCCCAGGCGGGGCGCGCAATCGCGCCATCGACTTCGTCCTCGAACGCTTTCCGGAGACGAAGGCTGTCTATTTCCTCGACGCCGACAATCGCGTCCTTCCCGGCACCATCGAGACGCTTTACCGGCAGCTCGTTTCCAGTGGCTGCGGGTGGGTTTACACGAATATCGACACATTTTCGGTAAGCTGGCGCGCACACTACGGCAACCGCTATTCGCGACTGGTCCACTGCATCACCGACAACATCTGCGATACGGGATCGATGATCTCGATCGATGTTTTTCAGGAAGGCGTCCGCTTTAACGACGACAGGCAGAACGGTTTCGAGGACTGGGAGTTCTGGCTGTCCTGCATCGAGCACGGTTTCGTCGGCACGCCCTGTCACGACACCATCTTCGAATACAGGCTGAGGGCGGAGAGCCGGTTCAAGGAGGCCAACCGGGACCGCGCCACGTCGGTGAGCTTTCTGCGCAAGCGCCACATGCCCCTGTTCCAGCGCCCGATGCTGGTGGATTTCGAGCATGAGGAGTGCCCGCGTTACCTGTTTGCGCGAACGGAAGACACGGCGATCTCCTTCTTCACCGACCCCACCAAACCACCGACGATACGTCGCCTCGACGACATCATCCCCGCGTTCTGGGGCAATATCGGCGAGCCCGACAACGAACATTTCCCGCCTTTCCTGGTCGCCGGAAGCGGCGCGGCCCTCGACCTTCTGCGGCGTTCGCGCATGCTGCCGAACGTGCTTGCCCATCTCGAGCGGCTGAGCGAGACCAGCAACGTCGTTTTCGTCCAGCTCGCCAACGATGCCACCCAGCGCAAGATCGAGCCGATCGTTCATGGGCCGGGCGCACAGAAAATCGGTCCCGCCGATCTCGTTTTCCTTTCGACCAGGCTCATCCAGGACGTGGTCCAGAACAATGCGGTGGACTGGTTCTCCTCGATCGCAAGCCAGCAGGTATGGCCGACATCCGCCGTTCTGAAAGTGCGCTTCCCCTTTCCAAGAAGCCTCCCGCGGCGTTCTCTCATCACGCCTCAGCAGGTGACGATCAATTGCGTCAACGCGATCGCCACCAGCCCCTTGCGCGAGACGGCGGGCAAGCGCTGGACCTGGCGTCCGGCACGGCTCGTACCCTATACCGATCTCTACAAGGCGCTGCGCAAGGAAGTCGGCGGATCGCCGGTCCTGCCGCTCGGGCATGGCGAGGGCAAGCGGACCGTGGCGCTGCTGGTGCCGAACGCCTCGTTCGGCGGGGCCGAAAAGGTCGTCTATGCGGCCGCCCGGGAATTGAAGGCGGCGGGTTACGAAACTCATCTGTTCGTCCTCGGCACGTCGCGGATGGACGTGATCGATGAATTCGATTCCAGCTTCGACTACATTCACTTCTGGGACGCCGGAATTCCGGCCTGGGGAGGGTCGGGTTCATTCCTGGGACAGGACTTTATCGCCGAGGGGCATTCGGTTGACTGGGAGGCACTGAAGGGACAACTTTCCGGCTTCGATCTGGTCATCAACAACCACGTGATGGCCGTCCATCCCCTCATCGCGCGGCTGCGCGCCGAAGGCACGCGCACCGCCTGCTATCTTCACGTCGTGGACAGCACGGCCTTCAAGAGGCCCGCCGGCCAGCCCTTCGCGGCCATTGCCCACGAGCATTGCTACGATGCTTTCCTGACCTGCTCCGAACAGCTCAAGATCTATCTGCACAGCTACGGCGTCCCGCACGAAAAAGTCTTCGCCGTTGCGAACGGAGCAAGCTTCTCGGTACCGCCCAAGGCCCTGGCGGAGGTTCTGACCGTCAGGCGGATCGAGCGCAAGGGCGACCGCCTGCGGCTTCTCTACATGGGCCGGTTCGACCAGCAGAAGGGTATCGACCGGCTGGCGGCTGTGCTCGCGGAACTGCGGGCGTCCAACGTCGCCTTCGATGCCCGGGCCATCGGAGGCGAAATCCTCGCCGATTCCACCGTCTCCTGGAGCGAGCGGCTGAAGGATCTGGGCGTCGACGTGCGCCCGCCCGTCTTCGCGAGCAAGGATCTGATCAAGGCGCTGGGCTGGGCCGACGTTCTTCTCATGCCTTCACGGTGGGAGGGCGCGCCGCTGATGATCGCCGAGGCGCAGCAGCTCGGCTGCGTGCCCATCGCGACCGAGGTTGGCGCCGTGGACGAGCTTATTTCCGACGGCGAGGACGGCATACTCATCAACGCGCCTTCCGATCCTCAGGTGGTGAGGGAGATGGCTCGGGTCATCGAAGAGGTTGCGCGCAATCGCGAGAGGCTCGCTCCGCTCATGGAGGGCTGCATCAGGACCGCTGCGCGCCGGTCGTGGGCCGCCTCTTTCTCGGGTTTCATCTCGTGGAGCGATCGGTCCGTTAAAAATTCGTCACTGTCCCGCGCCGCGGTCTTTCGCGAGCAAGCGGCGGCAAATCCCGTCGTCGCGGCAGCTGGCTGATGCCGGGCCGCTTCTTTGAAACAGAAAGGTCTAGTTGAATGCGTCCGCGAATTCTCGTGACGGGTATTCCTGGTCACTACACCCGCCTTGCCAACGGCGCCCACGGCCTCTCCGTCTCCTATGCGGAGCGGCAGAAGCAGCCGGAAACGAAGGAAGAGTTTCTGCAGGAGCTGCGCAATATCAGCAATACCGGGAACTACCTTATCGGTGAGGGCGCCCTGCGGGCGCTCGCGCCGCATGCCAAGCAGGTCCCCTTCTGGCACCTCTACAATCTGAGCAAGAGCGGCAGCGGGTTCGACGAATTCAACGCCAATTTCGACATCTGCGTCTTCACCTGCGCCAATCTCCTGCGCAAGGGGCTTTCCGCGGACGCAGAGGCGGATGTCCTGAGCCGGCTCAACATGCCTATCGTCATGCTGGGCATCGGCTTGCAGAACCGCAAGGACCTCGAGAACAATCTCCCGGAGGGAACGAAGCGGCTTCTGGCCGTGCTCAAGGAACGCGAGCACTATTTCCTGACGCGCGGCTACGAGTCCGCCGGCTTCCTGAAAGACCAGGGTTTCTCCTTCGTGCGCCCGACCGGTTGCCCTTCCGTCTATTTCATGCCGGACAACATGCGGCGGTCGATGAAGAAACTGCCGAGCGTCAAGATCGGCAAGGCGAAGACGATCTTTTCAGGCTATCTCGGCGGCAATCAGGATGCGATCCTCGATGCTAATGCGCTGGCCCCGCCGGACACCGTGCCGCAATACGTCGTGCAGGACGAGTTCCTCCACTTCGATATGAAGGTGGAGCCTAACGACGAGGGACGCGTCTATGATTCCGCATCGGGCCTGATGATCGGCGATCTGGCTTATCCCGGTACTGAGCGCGAGAAGCAGCGGTTCGAGGTCCGCACGTTCTTCGACAACAACCAGTGGCGTGGCTGGGCTTCGTCGATGGATTTCAATTTCGGCCGTCGGTTCCACGGCTCGATCATCGCCATGCAGGCGGCCGTACCGAGCCTGATGGTGGCGGTAGACGACCGTATGCGCGAGATGCTGGGCTTCACCGGTCTGCCGGCCGTCGACATCACGGAAGTCGACAAGGCGGAGAACCGCGCCGAGTTCGTGGCCGATCATCTGGCAAAGCTCAACACGAGCGAACTTGTCGACCGGTATTCCGACCGCGAGCGCGCCTTCCGCACCACACTTCGTGAAATAGGCATCGGTCTCTAGCGGCCGAGCATCGTCATCTTTCGGTTCAAAGGATAGTTATGCGTATCTTGCTAACGGGAATTCCATCCTATCTGCAGCGGACGATTGCGGACGTCTCCGGCACGACCGTCATCCATCGGCCCTATTTCGACGAAACAAGGACCAAGAAAGACCTGATCTCGCAGGTCAGGAAGATCGCCAACACCGGCAACTATCTGATCGGCGAAGGGGCGGCCGAGAGCCTGCGCGGTCATGACGTCACCTATCTGCCGTTCTGGCATCTCGCCAACAACCGGGAGTCGAACGAGCTTTACGAGCGTGTGAACCGCGAGTTCGATCTGTGCGTCTTCGCCTCCGCCAATCTGCTACGCCCCGGCTATTCCGCCGATCTTGAAGCGGAAATCTTCGCGAAGCTGAATATGCCGGTCGTGGTGATGGGCATCGGCATCCAGCGCAAGGAAGGCCTCAAGGATCAGCTGCCGGCCGGCACGCTCAAGTTCCTCGATGTGTTGCGGAACAAGGAGAGTTTCTTCCTGACGCGCGGCTACTTCACCGCCGAATTCCTCAGGGAGCAGGGGATGAAGTTCGTCAAGCCGACCGGCTGCCCGTCGCTCTACTTCTCGCCGAACGACATGAAACGGTCGCTTTCGGCGCTTGCCAATCCGGGATTGGCGGAAGCCCAGAAGATCGCCTTCGGCGGCTATCTCGGCAGCGTTGCCGATACGATCGTCGACGCCCACGCGCTGCTCAAGCCCGACAGCGTCGCAAGCTATGTCGTCCAGGACGAAGTGGTTGCCTACAGCCTCTCCCTGACCGGCGACGATAATGGCATCGCCTATGACCGGTCGAGCGGGCGCATCACCGGGGGAACGGAGTACAAGCATTCGGAAAAATGGCAGCGAAAATACGAACTGCTGGTCTATTTCGATACGAACCAGTGGCGCGGGGCGATGTCGGAGCGCGATCTGTGCTTCGGCCGCCGCTTTCACGGCTGCATCATCGGCATGCAGGCCGGCACGCCTGCCCTCATGATCGCAGTCGACGACCGCATGCGGGAGATGCTGGAATTCATCGGCTTCCCCTATATCGAGGCCGCCACCTGGAACAGGGAGGCGGACAAGCGCGCCTATCTCGCCAACTTCCTCGGCAAGATCGACACGCAGGCCGTGATCGACCGTTACTCCGCTTGCGAGGTCAATTTCCGCAATGCCCTCAAGCAAATTGGTCTCTAGGCGTAAATACGGTCGGGTGAGGGCGCGCATGGCTTTGCCTTGCGTGCTCGCGGTACTCTGCCTGCTTGTTCAGGTGCCGGTCGTCGCGAGCGAGACGTCGCCGGGGCGTATCGGAATCAACCGCGTGAACCTTGCCTGGCTTTCGCGCGACGACCAGAAGCGTGTACTGACAGAGATGGCGGCGGGCGGAGTGACCCATGTCCGGCTTTCGCTGTCGAGGCCGGTGAACAAGAGCATAGAGGCCCTTGAGATCGCAGATCGGCTGGGCTTGCGGATACTCCTCGAGATCCAGCTGGGGAACAAGGACTACTATCCGCAGGGCACCCGTCCCCGAAGTGGCTTCGACCGCATCTGGGACGTCTACAGGCTTTCGGACCTCGATCTCGGTCGCTTCCGAGCGGGCCTGCGCGCCGCGCTGCAGGCGATCGACGACAAGGGCATTCGTCTCGATGCGGTCGAGCCTGGAAACGAGATCAACTACAGTGCCTATAACGGCGATCTTCTCGTCTACCGCAAGCCAGGCGGGCGCACGCCGCGAAACGTCGCCGAGATTGCGGACCGGGACGCATTTGAGCGGGGGCTCGATATCTATGTCGAGGCCGTGAGGATCGCGCGCGAGGAATTGCGGGCAACGATGCATAGCCGTGGCGCAGCGGTCGTCTCCGCCGGCCTTTCCGACGTCGGCGTCGGCGAGGCCGACGGGCGCGGCATGGAGCGGCTCGATCCCGGCGAGGTGGTCTCGCTGCTCCGCGAAAAGGGCATAGACGATGTGGTCGATGCCTATGGCATCCACGTCTATCCCGGCCGCAAGCGTGACGCTGCTCTCATGAGGGACGTGACGGCTTTGCTCGACTTTTGTCAGCCCCAGGGCACCGGCAGGCCGTGCTGGGTGACCGAATGGGGGATCGCCAACACGGCGCGCGCCTGCCCGATCGACGACCGGGAACGGGAAGGCGCAATTCGTGCCGTGCGCGGCGCCTTCGCTCAGCTGATGGAAGAGAAAAGGCTGGAGGCCGCCTTCTACTACGACTGGGACACGCAACCCGCCTACAGCGTCTGGCGTTGCGGTGCGCTGAGCCCGGCGGGCGCGGCAGCGATCGCGCCGACGTCCGAAGGAGCCCCGGCGCGATGACCGCAAAGACGGGCCTGGCAGCAGCAACCGGAGACACCGCATGAAGGGCATCATTCTGGCGGGCGGCAGTGGCACGCGCCTCTATCCCGTGACGATTTCGGTTTCGAAACAGCTACTTCCCGTTCACGACAAGCCGATGATCTACTATCCGCTCGGCACCCTCATGCTGGCCGGCATCCGCGATATCCTGGTGATCACGCTGCCGCGGGACAAGCCGCTGTTCGAGGGTTTGCTCGGTGACGGGAGTGCGCTCGGCCTTTCGATCACCTACGCCGAGCAGCCGCAGCCGAACGGATTGGCGGAAGCCTTCGTCATCGGTCGCGAATTTGTCGGAGACAGCCCGGTCGCGCTCATCCTGGGCGACAACATCTTCTACGGGGCGGGCCTGGCCGAGATCTGCCGTGATGCCGCCGCCCAAAAAACCGGGGCAACGATCTTTGCCTACCACGTGGACGAACCGAGCCGCTACGGCGTGGCCAGCTTCAATGCCGTCACCGGCAGGGCGGAGTCGATCGAGGAAAAACCGGTGGCACCGCGGTCGAACTGGGCGGTCACCGGCCTCTACTTCTACGACAACGACGTGCTTGACATCGCGGCCTCGGTCCTGCCGTCCGGGCGGGGCGAATTGGAGATCACCGACGTCAACCGAGCCTATCTCGACCGCGGCGACCTTCATGTCCGCCGTCTTGGGCGTGGTTACGCATGGCTCGATACGGGCACGCATGAGAGCCTGCACGACGCTGCATCGTTCGTGCGCACGATCGAGTGCCGGCAGGGCGTGAAGATCATGTGCCCGGAAGAAATCGCCTATGAACTCGGATATCTGTCGGCGGACGAGGTTCTGGCCCGCGCCGACACGATGGGAAAAACCGACTACGCCGCCTATCTCCGGCGGCGCATCAGGGAACTCGCGGATGCTTGAGATCCGCCGTCTTGGTTTCGAGGATGTCCTCGAACTGACGCCCCGCAGGTTCGACGATGGACGTGGTTTCTTCGTCGAAACCTATAACGCAGGGATATTGGCTGCGAACGGCATAGAGACGACGTTCGTACAGGACAATCATTCCTACTCTGCCCATGCGGGTACCTTGCGCGGACTGCACTATCAGCTGCCGCCGCGGGCCCAGGCAAAGCTCGTCAGGGTTGTCCGTGGGCGCGCGTTCGACGTCGTGGTCGATGTGCGCCGGGGCTCGGCCACGTTCGCGAGATGGCTGGGGATCGAACTCTCCGCCGTGACCGGCAACCAGATTCTGGTGCCGGCGGGCTTCGCGCATGGCTTCGTCACGCTGGAGCCGGATACCGAGGTCCTGTACAAGGTGAGCGATTTCTACTCGCCTGACCATGACCGGGCTATCCGCTTCGATGATCCCGAAATCGCCATAGATTGGCCTGTCGATCTCGGTCGCGTGCGAATGTCTGCGAAGGACGAGAATGCACCGCTTTTGGCGAATGCAGCGGTTTTCGAAGGGACTGTGTAATGGGGACCGCGGGCGGGCGCATTCTTGTCACCGGCGGTGCAGGCTTCATCGGTTCCGCGGTCTGCCGCCATCTGGTGGCAGGCGCGGCCGAACGTGTCGTCAACGTCGATAAGCTGACCTATGCGGGCAATCTCGGCTCCTTGCAAATGTTGGAGACGCAGCCGAATTACGTGCACTATCGCACAGACATTGGCGACGAGCAGGCTATGCTTGAGATAATGCGCCACGAAAAGATCGACGCGGTGATGCACCTTGCGGCCGAAAGTCATGTCGATCGCTCGATCGATGGGCCGGACGTCTTCGTCGAGACGAACATTGTCGGTACCGTTCGCCTGCTTAACGCGGCGCTTGCCTATCGGCGCGAGCTTAGGACGGAAGCGCGCGGGCGTTTCCGGTTCCATCATGTTTCGACGGATGAGGTGTTCGGGGACCTGCCCTTCGATGGGAGCGTGTTTTCTGAAGATACGGCCTATGCCCCGTCGTCACCCTATGCGGCCTCGAAGGCCGCTTCGGATCATCTCGTGCGCGCGTGGGCTCACACCTACGGCTTGCCCGTCGTGCTGTCCAACTGCTCCAACAACTTCGGTCCGTATCAGTTTCCCGAGAAACTGATACCGCTCACGATCCTCAACGCCCTCGAGGAGAAGCCGCTGCCGGTCTATGGCACCGGCGCGAATGTGCGGGACTGGCTGCATGTGGAGGACCACGCGCGGGCGTTGGAACTGGTGATAAGGCAAGGCAGACCGGGGGAAAGCTACAATATCGGCGCACGTGCCGAGCGCAGCAATCTTGCCGTTGTCGAGGGCATCTGCGATCGTCTCGACGTCCGGCGACCGCGCGGGCAGGGCAGAAGCTACCGGGATCTGATAACGTTCGTCCCCGACCGGCCGGGCCATGATCGCCGCTATGCCATCGATCCCTCAAAGATCGAGCGAGAGCTTGGGTGGAGGCCTCAGGTGGGGTTCGAAGACGGGATGAACATGACCGTGGACTGGTATCTGGCCAATCGTTGGTGGTGGGAGCCGATCCGGCACTTGCGTTATCCGGGCATGCGTCTCGGCGAATGTTCGCGGCGCTCGGCGTGAGGATTGCCGTAACCGGCACAGGGGGACAGGTCGCTCTGAGCCTGATGGAGCGGGCAGGGCGGCTGCCCAACGTCGAGGTGTTCACTCTAGGGCGCCCCGAACTCGATCTGGCCCGGCCAGAGACCATCTGGCCAGCGCTGGCATCTTCGCGCCCCGACCTTGTCGTTTCAGCCGCGGCTTACACCGCCGTCGATCGGGCCGAGGATGAAGCGGAACTGGCCTATAGGATCAATGGTACAGGCGCCGGAGCAGTCGCCGAGGCGGCGACCCGTCTCGGAGTGCCGATCGTCCATCTGTCGACCGACTACGTTTTCGACGGAAGCAAGCAGGACGGTTACCATGAGACGGACACGCCGGCGCCGCTCAATGTCTACGGCGCTTCCAAGCTTGCTGGCGAAATCGTAGTGGCAGCGGTGGCGCCCCGTCATTTCATCCTGCGGACGAGCTGGGTCTACAGCCCGTTCGGGACGAACTTTGTAAAGACCATGCTGCGGTTGGCGAGTGAACGCAAGGAAATCGCAGTCGTTGCGGACCAGCTGGGCAACCCATCGGCGGCACTCGATATTGCCGATGCTATTCTGCGCGTCGCCGTTGCCATGGGAGAGGGTGCGGCATACGGGACCTATCATCTCGCGGGAACCGGCACGACCTCATGGGCGGACTTCGCGCGCCGTGCGTTCGCCGCAAGCCGCGCCAGTGGGGGGGCATGGGCGGAGGTCCGTGACATAAAAGCCTCCGAATTTGCTGCGCGGGCACCCCGCCCGTTGAATACGCAACTGTCCAGCACCAAATTCGCTTCGACATTCGGCTGGACTATGCCGCATTGGCAGCAGTCCCTCGACGAGGTCGTAGGACGGATCGTCCGGGACGCCGCGAGTGTAAACGCGGTCGCCACGTTATGAAAACAGTTCACGGAACAGGAGCGGGCCAGCCTCCTCTTCTGCAAGAGCGGCGCGGTTAGCGGCCTCGCGCAGCGACTGGAAGTTTACCTGGTCCTCGACCCTGGTCCCGCCGAGCCGCAGCGCCACGGATATCTGGCGTTCCTGCCCGGCTGCAAAAGTGGTCTCGCCGATCTGCGTGCGGATGCGCTCGCAGATCTCTCTGGTATTTTCTGTCGTCGCGCCCGGCAGATAGATTCCGAGTTCGTCGGAGGCGAGGCGAGCGACGAGATCGCCATAGCGCACAGAAGATTGCACGATCCGGACAAGCGATTGAAGCAGCGTGTCTGCCCATTGCGGGCCATAGCGGCGGCCGATTTCATCGAGATTGCCGACCCTCAGAACGAGCATGATACCGTCCGGGCTTTCCCCATCGGGCACGCGCCTGCGGTCCATCGCATGCTCGACCGAGGTCGCAAATGCATTGGCGCTTAGAGTACCCGTAACGGGATCATGGTTCAGTGCATGCCGGAGTTGCTTCTGGATCTCACGAAACGCTTCGTTGCGCAGACAAATCGTCAATAGAAGCGGAAATGCGACAACGGCCGATACCAGGGCGACGACCGTCAATCCCACCCAGAGCGGACGCTCCTGGAAAATCAGGCTCATTATGTAAGCGACCGCGATCGCTCCGGCTGCGCAGGCGAGGGCACCAAACGCTGCGATCCTGAGATGAGGGACGATCGTGGCTCGATGGGGACGAGGTTGAAAGAACATCGGTTGGCGGACCTGTTCCAGTGGTCGTTTTCGTTGATGGATTCGATTAAAATATCAGGTGGCTGGATCGGATGGAATGGTTCAAACACACACCATCTTGACGTTCGCATTTGTCTCGACTCTTCACGTTGCTCTTGCCAATCCGTGCTCCACCAGCCGGCTGATGATTTCCGGATAGCTGATTCCGCTTGCCTCCATCGCTTTGGAATACATGCTGATATCGGTAAAGCCCGGAATGGTGTTCACCTCGTTGACGACGAAGCGCATGTCTTCCGTCAGGAAGAAATCGACGCGGGCCATGCCGTCGCAGCCAAGGGCGCGGAAGGCGCGGGCGGCCATGTCGCGGATCTTGGCTTCGACATCAGCGGGAAGCTCGGCGGGCACTTTCAGCGTTGCGCCATTCTCATCGATATATTTGGCGTTGTAGCTGTAGAAGCCGTGGCTTTCGGCGGGTGCGATCTCGCCGGGGCGGGAGACGAAGAGGCCGCCTTTGACATCTTCCAGCACGCTGCATTCGATCTCGCGCCCGGCGATGAATTCCTCGGCGATGAGCTTGCGGTCATGGCTGAAAGCCTCTGATAGAGCCGGGGCGAATTCCTGGCTGCCCGAGACCTTGCGCACGCCGACCGAGGAGCCCTGGCGGGCCGGCTTGATGAAGAGCGGCAGGCCGAGCGTGCCTTCCAGCGTTTCGAGCGCCGGCGGCGCTGCCTGATCGAGCGTCACCGAGCGGGCGACCGGCAGGCCGGCCGCCTTCAGGAGCTGCTTGGCGATATCCTTGTCGAGCGCGGTTGCCGAGCCCAGAATGCCGCAGCCGGCAAGCGGCACGCGCGCCACCTGGCAGAGGCCCTGAACGGCGCCGTCTTCCCCATGCAGACCATGCAGCACCGGGAAGACGATGTCGATCCTGCCGGCCTCGGTGGCTTTCCCATCCAGTGCGATCGCCAGCAGGCGCCCACGCCCGCCGGGCACGAGGCAGAGTTCGGTGCCGGTCTCCGGCTTCTCAAGTTCGCCGCCGGTCATGCGGCTCTGCAGCCAGAGGCCTTCGCGGGTGACGAAGACCGGCAGGGCGTCATATTTTTCCGGGTCGAGCGCGCGCATCACATTGGTCGCCGACATGACGGATACGTCATGCTCGCTGGAGCGGCCGCCGAAAAGCACGGCGATGCGCAGCCTGGATGGGGAAGGGCTCATGAAAAATCTCCTTGAGAACAACAAAAGCTTTAGAAGCCGACGGCGATGCCTCTGTTGGCGAAGAAGCGGTCGAACGTGGCAAGCGGCAGGGTGACATCGGCCTGGCTGGCGCGGTCATGGCCGGAGGGATTGTGGAAGCGGACGCTCTCCTCATCGGCTGCCGTCACAAGCACCAGATGGCCGCCCTTGCCAGGCGGCTCGCGCTCCGGCCAGCGGATGGCGCTGCTGACCGAGGCGATGAAGAAGCTCTTGTCTGCGAGGATCTCGGGAATGGTTTGCGCCTGCACCTGTGTCCTCACATCGGCCGAAAGCCCGAAGCGTTCACGCACGAAGGTCACGAAGGGGGCATAGATCAGCCCCTTGATCGAGGCATCGGCCTCATTGACGACATAGCCGCCATAGCTGGTGCAGGCGCGCGCCAGAGACAGGATCGGATGCGCCTCGCCGCGGGCGGCCAGGATCATCTTCAGGCAGGCCATGCCGCAGATATTCACCGCCCAGCGGGCATATTCCTCAATCGTCTCGGCGCCGGAATTTTTCCACCTGACATCGCGGTGCAGGGCGGCGGCACCTTCGGCCAGCACCGGCAGGGTCATCTCGGGTGACTCCCACTGGCTGAAATAGGGCACGTCGAGCTTTGCTTGGTTCATGTCTTCTCCGTCAGGCACTGCGATGGGGATTCCCGCTTGAAAGTGGCTCAATCTAAATGCAGTTTGATGGCGATATGAAGATCCACTTTGCTCTCGGCGCATGGGCCACTTGAACCGACCATGGGGAAGTTTGATGACACCGACGAGAAGACGCGAAGGGCCATCGGCTTCTTTCCGGCCCACGATCGATCCGTCGTCTTCAGCGCCATTGCCGCGCCAGCTCTATCTCTCGCTGCGCAACGCCATCACCGAACGGCGGCTGACCGGCGGGCAGCGGCTGCCCTCGACGCGGCTTGCCTCGGCGGAATGGGCGATCTCGCGCGGCGTCATTGCCGAGGCGTATGAGATCCTGATGTCAGAGGGTTTTGCCGTCGCCCGCCACGGCTCCGGTACCTATATCGCCTCGTCCTTTCCCGAGGGTGCGGCACGCGTCGATCCCCTGGGTGCTGCCAGCACACAGCCGATCCGCCGCGGTGTATCGGCCGCTGCGACCGCGATCCTCACGCGCGGGCCGAGCCTCGAGCCTCAGAAGGCCCTGCCATTTGTCACCGGCCGCATCGCCCATGACGAGCGCACGGCGCGGCTTTTGAACCGCATCGCCGTCAGGCATATGAACTATGCTTTCGAAGGCTATGGCGATATCCAGGGCGAAAAGGCGCTGAGGGTCGCGATCAGCGCCCATCTCGCAGTCTCGCGCGGCGTGCGCTGCAGCCCGGAGCAGATCTTCATCACGGCGGGCACGCAGCAGGCGCTCGACCTTGCCTTCCGCGTGCTGATGACGCCTGGCGATACGGCCGTCGTCGAAGATCCGTGCTATCCGCCAGCCCGGCAATGCCTGGCGCTGAACGGTATCGAAATCGTCGGTCTACCGGTCGACCAAGATGGAATCGATATCGCGCGGCTGCTCGACGGCACGCTGCCGCCGCCCGCCGCTTTCTACGTGACGCCCTCCAACCAGTATCCGGTCGGCTCTGTCCTCTCGCTCCCACGTCGTCTCGGGCTGCTCTCTTATGCCGAAGAGAACGACTGCTGGATCATCGAGGATGATTACGACAGCGAATTCCGCTATCAGGGCCACCCGATCGCCTCGCTGCACGGTCTCGATAAGGCGGGCCGCGTTCTCTACACCGGCACTTTCAGCAAGGCGCTGCTGCCGAGCCTGCGCATCGGCTATCTCGTCATCCCCGCCGATCTCGTGCCCGCCTTCCGCGCCGTGCGCCCCGCCGTCGACCGCTGCCCGCCGAGCTTCCAGCAGCGGGTGATCGCCGATTTTCTGGAGGAGGGGTATTTCCCGGCGCATCTGCGGCGCTTGCGGGAGCGGCTTCAGGCCTCACGCGACATGCTGGCGGGGTTTCTGGGGGAGCGGTTGGCCGAACATGTCACGGTGCTGCTGCCGGATCAGGGGATCAACCTTACGGTCAGGAGTACGGGCAGCTGGGACGATGACACCGCCGTTTCTGCTGCGGCGCTGAGGAAGGGCGTCGTGGTGATGCCGCTGTCGCGAATGAACGTGGTCTCTGCGGATGGGTCGCGGCTGCTGCTCGGGTTCTCAGGGCTTTCGGAGAAGGAGGCTGATATGGGGACGCGGTTGCTTGCGGAGGTTTTCGAACGCAAGGAATTCGTCGGCGGCTAGAATCAACTCAGGGGGAAATTTGGCTTTGCGTTCCGCGAACGTGAGAGGCCGATCCAAATAGAAGGACCAGGTCTTCTCTGAAAGGTTGCCTTGATAGGTCCCCGCGCAGGCGCGGGGCCTTCGCCTGTACGCCTTATATATTCAGGCCGTGCTCAGGCAGATACCACCTAAATAGCTGTAAGATATGCATCTCCCGCCCAATATCGCTATAAAAATATCAGTTGACATATTACGTGGGATATTGAACGTTTGGGAGCACCTGCTGGGATAGGCTCCGATGAAAATTCTTGTTCTCAATCCGAACAGTTCCGTAAAAGTGACCGAGGCGATTTCGGCGAGTATTGCACCGCTACGTGCGGTGACGGCTCACACGATCGTTTGTGATCGTCTTCCCAAGGCCCCGATCGGCATCGAAACGGATGAGGATGTGTTGTTCGTCGCGCCGATGGTCGTCGAGGCGATCGTTTCCAGTGATGCGGATGCGTTTGTGGTTGCGTGCTTTTCCGACCCGGGAGTTGTGGCTTCGCGGGCGGCGATAAACCGGCCGGTGATTGGCATTGCGGAGGCTGCCTACTATGCTGCCCTTCAGCTCGCGCCACGGTTTGGCGTTGTCTCGCTCGGAACGTCGTCGGTCGCACGTCATGCGTCCCATATCGAACGGCTCGGCCTGACCGCGCGTCTCGCAGCCGATCGGTCGGTCAACATGTCGGTGGCCGAAGCGAACGATCTAAACCTTGCCGGTCCATCGGTCGCGCTGACCGCCAAAGTCATGGCGGAGACAGACGGCGCTGGCGTGGTGATCCTTGGATGCGCCGGCATGGGCGGTCATCGTCCTCTCTTGCAGCAGGAACTGGGCGTGCCTGTCGTCGATCCCGTACAGGCAGCAGTTGCTGCCGCGATCAACGCGCTCGACCTTAACTATTTTGCGAAGGGTTGATCCGATGGAACTCGTCGTCAAAGGCCGGGTGGTCGTGCCGGATGGCATCCTCGAAAACGGCTGGGTCGCAATTTCCGGCGGTCGGATAGCCGCCGTCGGAACCGGCGACGCTCCGGCGGCCGCGAGGCTGGACGATCGCGGCAACGCACTGATCCTTCCGGGCGCTGTAGACGGGCAAACCCATGCGACAAGCTACAAGGGCTTGGCCGGGATCGCGGATACCACGCGGTCGGCAATCGCGGGCGGCGTTACCACGTTGGTCGACATGCCTTACGACAACCCGGAGCCGCTCGACCGGCCGGATCGTCTTGTCGCCAAGATCGCCGCGATTGCCGCTCATTCGCACGCGGATATGGCGCTTTATGGGACGGCGACCCGCGAGACGGGCACTGCCAATCTGGCGGCACTGATCGAAGGTGGTGTTGTCGCGTTCAAGATCTCGTCGTTTGAAAGCAATCCGGTGCGGTTCCCGCGGATCGGCGAGGATCTCGCGCTCGATCTTATGGAAGCTCTGGCTCCGACGTCCATTCCGCTCGGGCTGCACAATGAGGATCAGGAGATTGTCATGGCCCGCATCGCGACAGCGAAGGCGGCGGGTCAAAACGGGATTGTCGCGCACGCGCGAGCGCGGCCGGAAGCGGCCGAATTGGCAGCGACCGGTCAGTTCCTTGCCCTTGGCCTTTCAAGCGGCGCGCATGTCCATCCCGTCCACCTGACGACGGAAGCAGGTTTCCGGTTGACCGGAGCGGTGGCCGGACTGGGTGCTGCTGCGACCGGAGAGCTCTGCATCCATTATCTCTGGCTGGATGCCGCGCGCGACGGTGACCGGCTTGGTGCGCGGATGAAAGTGAACCCGCCCATCCGCTCAGCCGCGATTGATGGGTTGTGGCGGGCGATTTCCGATGACCTCGTTGCCTTCGTTTCCTCCGACCATTCCAGCTGGCCGATCGACAACAAGCTGACGGACTCGATTTTCGATGCCGGCGCCGGCGTTCCGGGCCTGGAGACGCTGGTTCCCGCCTTCTTCACCGCCGCCGAGGCGCGCGGCCTCGATGCCGCTCGTCTGACCGCGGAGTATCTAGCCAGGAGACCGGCCCGCTTCTTCGGGATCGATGACCGAAAGGGCGCGATCACCGTGGGCTGCGATGCCGACCTGATCGCGCTCGAACAGGGTTCCTTTGTCTGGGACGAGGCGGCCTCCCATGACGGCCTGAACTGGAGCCCCTTCCACGGGGAGAGGTTTACCGTCAGCGTCGCCGCAACCTGGTTGCGCGGACAACTCGTCTGGGACGGGGAAGACATTCTCAACAGCCCCGGAGCCGGTCGTTTTGTGCCGCGCTCCACAGCCGGCTGGTTTGGGCCCGGGAAGGACTGACAATGGCACTTCTCACGGAAAAGGCGCGTGGCGTCTTCGTGATCTCGGTCACGCCGTTCAAGGATGATGGATCCCTTGACCTCGACAGCCTCGATCGGGTGACGGATTTCTACCTCTCCGCCGGGGCCGATGGCCTGACTGTTCTCGGCATGATGGGCGAAGCGCCCAAGCTGACGGGTGCCGAGTCCCGTCAGGTGATCCAGCGTGTCATTTCGCGCGCGCAGGGCAAGCCGGTCGTGGTCGGCGTCTCGTCGCCCGGTCTCGCGGCGCTCGCCGAGGTCAGCCACGAGGCGATGGCACAGGGTGCTGCCGGCGTGATGATCGCGCCGCCGATGAGCTTGCGTACGGACGCGCAGATCCTGAACTACTATCGCCAGGCCTGCGCCTTCCTCGGCGAGGACGTGCCGGTCGTACTTCAGGACTTTCCGCTGGCGACGACGGTGCAGATCAGCGACGAGCTTCTCGGGCGCCTGATCGACGACCTGCCGCAGATCGTCATGCTCAAGCATGAGGACTGGCCAGGCCTGTCGAAAATCTCGAAGCTTCGCGACGCGGAGAAGAAGGGTCGTCGGCGTATCTCGGTGCTTTGCGGCAATGGCGGCGTCTTCCTGCCTGAAGAGGTCGCGCGCGGCGCCGATGGCGCCATGACCGGCTTCGGTTTCCCGGAAATGCTGGTGCGGGTCACCGATCTGGCAGGCCGCGGCGAGATGGATCGCGCCCAGGACCTCTTCGATGCCTATCTGCCGCTCGTCCGGTACGAACAGCAGCCCGGCGTCGGGCTTGCCGTCCGCAAATACGTGCTCGCCAAGCGCGGCGCCATTGCCTCGGCCGCGCAACGCCAGCCGGGCGCTCAACTGGATGCACTGGCGCAGGCAGAAGTGGAGCGGCTGCTTCGCCGCCAGGAAAAACGTCTCGTGGAGCTGGGCTGACGGATCACGGATCTACCGGACGCAAAGCGCTGCGGAACCTCCAGGGACCAATTTTCTAAACCGGAATGCGAAAATACCAGGAAGTGCAGACCAACCAAAAAAGGGGAATGACACAATGAAGAAAACACTGAGCTTCGCTTTCCTTGCCATGATGGCCACCTCCGCGCTGGCGGAGCCGACCATCAACAAGGGCAAGATTTCCTTCGCCGCCGACTTTGCCGCGGCGCCGAACCAGTTTATCCGTCCCGATGGCCAGAATGATGGCCTCAACGTGGACATGTGCGGCGAGATCGGCAAACGCCTCGGCCAGCAGGTCGAATGGACCAACCTTGCATTTCCGGGCCTCGTCCCCGGCCTGCAGGCCAAGCGGTTCGACAGCCTCTGCACGGCGATCTTCATCAATCCGGATCGTCTGAAGATCATGAACATGATCGCATACGTCCAGTGGGGCGAGGGCCTGATGGTGCCGAAGGGCAATCCGGGCGGCATTTCGTGCGAAGGCAAGATCGGTATGCCGGCGAGCTACAATGCCTGCTTCGACGGTCTGGCCGGCAAGGTCGTTTCGGTCGCCGCCGGCGGCACAACCAACAAGAACCTCCAAGCCCAGAGCGATCGCCTTGTCGCCGCCGGAAAGAAGGCGATCGACATCCGCGCGTTCGACTCCAATTCGGAAGCCATCCAGGCAGCCGCGACCAAGCAGGTCGATGCGGCATACCTGAACGACCCGCAGGCGGCCTACTACATCTCCACGAGCAAGGCGCCCTTCGAGATGGCCTTCACCGGCAACGCGGCCAACCGCCTTGCGATCACCACGCTGAAGGACAATACCGAGCTGGCGACGATGATCGTCAAGGCACTGGAAGCGATGCGAGCGGACGGTACCTACAAAAAGATCGTCGACAAATGGGGTGTCGCTCCGGTCGATGCCTTCGTGCTCAACCCGCAATGATCTGACATAGGTTGACTGTGCAGTTCTCGGTAGAGACATTCCTGCATTACCTGACCCAGCCACGGTTTGCCACCGTGGCTGGCGTCACCCTACTGGTCGCGATCGCAGCGCAGGCGATCGGAACCGTCATAGGGCTCATCCTGGCCCTCTGCGCCCTGTCGCGACACAGAGCCTTGCGGATATTCTCCGGGACCTGGGTATGGCTGTGGCGCGGCACGCCGCCGCTGGTACAGCTCTTCCTGCTCTATTTCGGCCTGCCCCAGCTCGGCATCCGGCTCGGGGTGCTGGAGGCTGGGCTTATCGGCCTGGGTTGCTACTCGGGCGCCTACATGTCCGAAATCATTCGCGCTGCCATGCAGAGCGTACCACCCGACCAGATGCAGGCGGCGCGCGCCATGGGCATGAGCTGGCTGGGCGCGATGATCCACGTGATCCTGCCGCAATCGGTGCGGCTGATCCTGCCGCCGTTCGGCAATGAATTTTCTTCCATGATGCGCACCACCTCGCTTCTTTCGGTGATTTCCTTCAGCGAGCTTCTACGCGTCACGCGAACGGCGATCAACGAAACCTACGCTGTCATCGAGCTCTATGCCGTTGCCGCCTTCTGGTACCTGCTGATGTATTCCGCCTGGATCATCGTGCAGCGCCAGCTCGAGCGCTACGCCGCAGCCGGCAGCGTCAAACGAAACATGACCAACGTCGCGATCCCGGCGACCAAGGTTTGAGACACTCGCATTCCGGAGAAACTGAAATGAAGACCGTTGTTCTATTCGGTGTCGGCGCCATGGGCGGGCGGCTGCTGCGGGTACTCGAAGCGGACTATCCGTCCGTCGAGATAGTTGCGGCCGTCGATACCGATGCCGCCAAGATCGGCCAGACGCTTGCCGACGTGACGGGCTACAAGCGTTTTGGCGGCGTCAGGATCGCCGGCGACCTCGCAACGGCGCTTGCCGGCCATCCGAAAAAGCCGGATGTGCTCGTGCATATGACTGAATCCAAGCCCCACCTTATCAAGGATCAGTTGCTTGCCGCCCTGAATGCCGGCCTCAATGTGGTGTCGGCTGCCGAATCCATGTTCTATCCCGGCCTTCGCTATGGCGAGTTCGCGGAGGCGCTGGACAGCGCGGCGCGCGCCAACGGTGTTTCGATCACCGGCACTGGCATCAATCCAGGCTTTTCCTACGACGTGCTTCCGCTTGTGCTGGCGCGCGGCACCAGCGCGGTGACACGCCTGACCATCCATCGCTGCATCGACGTCACCGGCACGGGGCCGGGGGATATCGAGCACGTGGGCTACGGCCTGACGCCGGAGGAATTCAACCGCCGCGTCGCCGATGGTCGCGTCGAGGGGCACATGGGCGCGCCGGAATCGCTGACGCGGATCGCGGATGCCCTCAACCTCGAGATCGACGAGATTACCGAGGCATGGGATCTGGAAACGGCCGATTTCGAAGTCGACAGCGGGGACCCGACGCTGGGCGTCCTGCCGCCCGGCCGCGTCATCGGCATCACCCAGCGTGCCAAGGCGCTGCATCAGGGCAGGGAAGTGCTGAGCACTTCGCTTGCAATGTATTATCAGCCGGAAAAGTTCAACCTCGTCGAGGAGGACCGGATCGAGATCGACGGTGCCATGCCTGTCAAAATGTCGATCAAGCCCGCCATGCAGTCGCTGTTCGGCGCAGCCAACATCATGGCCAACACGATCGTGCCGCTGGCCGATGCCGAGCCCGGTCTCGTGTCTCCGTTGGACCTTCCGACGGGCGGCACCGTACGCAGTGTTGCGCGCTACACGGTCGATCCTTCGCGCCAGGCCAAGCCCGGTTACCTGCCGGTGACGAGAAGGGTCTGATTTCGTGGGCTTCGACGCTGGCATATTCCTGGATATCCTACCGTCGCCTCTGCTGCTGAAGGCAGCCTGGGTAACGATCTGGGTTGCCGTCGTCGCCCAGACGATCGGAACGTTCCTTGGCTTCGTTCTGGCGGGCATGCTGGCGGCGCCCAAGGTGATGCGCTGGCCGGCGCTAGGCTTCATCTGGGTATTCAAGGGCACGCCGCTTTTGGCGCAGATCCTGTTCTTCTATTCTGCACTGCCACAGATGGGCGTTCCGTTGAGCCTGATCGCGACCGGACTGCTGTCGCTCGGCCTGAACGAGGGTGCCCGCATGGCCGATATCGTGCGCGGCGGCCTGATGTCCGTCTCGCGCGACCAGCGCGAGGCAGGCCTGGCGCTGGGACTTCATCCCTGGCAGATCTTCCTCAAGGTGGTGTTCCCGCAGGCGATCCGGGCGATCGTACCGCCGCTCGGCAATAATTTCAGCTACATGATCAAGGCCACGTCGCTGCTCGCGGCCATCTCCTTCGCCGAGCTTCTGCGTGTCTCCCAGCAACTCGCCCAAGCGACCACCCGTTCGCTGGAAGTCTACCTGGCCGTCGCGCTCTGGTATCTCGTCATCCTGACGATCTGGACGCTGATCCAGCACCGGATAGAAAAGGCGGTCGCGCTGAAGACCTCCAGCCAGGTATCCGCACCGCCGCCGATCGTCGAGCGCAGCGTGGTACGAGCGGACCTGGGACCAGATGCGCCTTCCCGCCTCCATCCGGTGCTTGAGGCCCGCAATCTCAGCCGCAGCTTCGGACCGGTCAAAGGGCTGGACGATGTCTCGCTTTCCGTCGGCAAGGGCGAAGTCGTGGTCATTCTCGGACCGTCGGGGTCGGGCAAGAGCACGTTGCTGCGCGCGCTGAACTGGATCGAGCCAGCGGACAGCGGCGACGTGCTGCTGAATGGCGAAAGCCTGCCATGGGCCGACGCGGCGCACCATATCCCGCGACCGGAGCGTATGCTCGACAGGCGTCGCCGGCGCCTCGGCATGGTGTTCCAGAGCTTCGCCCTGTTTCCGACCATGACGGCGCAGCAGAACGTAGCCCTCGGCCCACGCAGGCTTCTCGGTATTGCCAAGGCGGAAGCGCTGGCTGCTGCGGACGAGCTGCTCGACAAGGTCGGTCTTGGTGACAAGGCGCAATCCTATCCCGTGGAACTGTCCGGCGGGCAGCGCCAGCGCGTCGCCATTGCCCGGGCATTGTCGATGAAGCCGGATGCCCTGCTTTTCGATGAACCCACGTCCGCGCTGGACCCGGAATCGACCGGAGGCGTGCTGGCTGTGATGGCCGACTTGGCGAGGCAGGGTTTGACGATGGTGATCGTCACCCACGAGATCGGCTTTGCCCGACGAATCGCCGACCGCATCGTCTATATGGAGCGCGGGCGGCTTTTGATGGATCTGCCGTGCGAGCAGGCTTTCGGCGATGAAGCGCCGGATTACTTCCGCGCCTTTCTGTCTCGCGAATAGTGAGGGATAAGCCATGTGGAATTGCTTGCCGGTAAGGAACTCTGTCTACCCGTTGTGCTTTGGACGTGCATATCTGCTCGGGCAATCGCTGGATTGCAGACCGAAAAGCCGAATTACATCTAGGAGAATGCATGGGTGAGGTAACCGCGATCAGGAAGAGGCGGCGCGTGGTGCAGCAGGCAAAGCCGGCCTCGCTGACCGAACAGGTCTACGATGCGCTGCGAACCCAGATTCTGACATGCGTCATCCGGCCGGGTCAGGAATTGAACGAGGCCGAAGTCGCGGAACGCTTCGACATATCCAAGACGCCGGCCCGCGAGGCATTGGCAGCCTTGCGGCAGGAGGGACTGGTCAGGTCCTTTCCGCGCCGTGGTTATCAGGTCACGCCGATCACTTTTGCGGACATGGACGAACTGTTCGACGTGCGAACCATCCTGGAAGCGGGAGCGGCCGAACTCGCCTGTACGAAGCTGACGCCGGAGCAGATAGATCGCCTGAATTCCCTTGCCGATGCGACCTACAATCAGGGCGAGGAGCTCAGCCTGGCTCCGTTCATAAGGTCCAACCGGGAGTTCCATCTGGCAATTGCGGAAGCGACCGGCAATGGCCGGCTCGTCCAGCTCCTCACTCACCAGATCGATGCGCTGGAACGCTTCTTCTATCTCGGCGCGCAGTTGCGGGATGTGAACAACGAAACCAACGTCTCCCACCACCAGATCGTGGAAACCCTGGCCCGCCGTGACAAGGCGGCGGCGCGGGAAATCATGATCCGTCACAACGAGCAGACCCGCCAGGGTCTATTCCAGGCGCTGGCGACGGGGCGGGGATACGACTTGATCAACCTCTAGCGCCGGAACATCCGGTGCAGAACCCAGGAAAGCGCGGGCACTAAGGTCCCGCATAGACAGGAATGATGATGGAAGTCGGGTCATTGTGGGAGGCGATCACGCCATCCGCACCCAAATGCGCAAAGTTGACGGGAGCGATCACCGCCGATGTCGTGGTGGTGGGCGCAGGTTACCTTGGCCTTTCATCCGCCCTGCATGCAGCCGAGGCCGGTCTCGATGTCGTCGTGCTTGAAAGCCATCAGCCCGGCTTCGGCGCGTCCGGTCGCAACACCGGCTTTGTGGTGCCGAGCCTCAAGACATCGCTGGGGCCTTCCGAGGTCGTTGCGGCACTTGGCGCCGATCATGCGGAGCGTCTGCTGAAACTCGTTGCCGGGTCCGGCAGGGCGGTGTTCGACCTTATTGCGCGTCACGGCATCGAATGCGACCCAGTCCAGAACGGTTGGTTACAGCCTGCACATTGCCGCGCAGCGGAAGAGACGCTGCATGCCCGCATTCCGCCGCTGCTGGCAGCCGGCGTGGATGCCGAGTGGCTGGATCGCAATGCCATGCTGAAGCGTACGGGGCTGCCTTCTTTACATGGTGGAATTCGGGTGGCGTCCGGCGGACAAATCACGCCGCTGGCCTATGCGCACGGGCTTGCGCGCGCGGCCATATCGGCAGGCGTGCGAATGTTCGGTGAGAGTCCGGCAAAGGGCATCGAGCCAGATGGGCAGGGTTGGCGCGTAATGACTGCAGGCGGTGAAGTCCGCGCCCGCCGCGTGCTCATGGCCACTAACGCCCTCATCGGCAACCTGCTGCCGGAATTGCGCGCGTCGATCATACCAGCCCGTGTTTTCCAGATCGCCACCCAGCCGCTGCCCCGGGCTCTTCGCGCGACCCTGTTGCCGGATATGGCGCCGGTCGCAGATACGCGTCGTCACACATTCGCATTGCGCTGGTCTCCGGACGGACGGCTGGTCACGGGAGGAATGGTGCCGCCGCTGCCCGGACGCATGGCGTTGGCCCGCAGGCTCTTCGCAAACCGATTGCGCAGCATAGTCCCCGATCTGCCGGAGATCAGGGTGGACTATTCGTGGACCGGGATCATCGCCGGGACGCTGGATTTCCTGCCGCGAATGATGCGCCTCAAGCCTGGCCTGGACGCGGTGATCGGCTGCAACGGCCGTGGCGTGGCGTTAACCACGGCTCTGGGACGTGAGATCGGCCCCTGGCTTGCCGGACAGGTCGCTGACGCGGATCTGACATTGCCGCTGACACCGCCGCGCCCGATCCCCTTCAGTCGCATATCCGGACTTGGACCACACCTCATCCTTCCAATCTGGGAGGCGCGAGACGCTTTCGAAGCGCGGTTCCGATAGGGCCGCCACACATCTGCAAACCCCAATTTCCAACTTCTGCAAATCAAGGAGTGATGACATGAGCGGAGAAACGGTCGGCGGCAAGATCAAATGGTCGCGCCAGGAAGAGGTCGCGCTGACCTGGGTGCACCCGGGCCAGGAGTTCAGCCACCGGCTGGTCACCAAGAAGCTGCATGGCTCGTCGATCTCCTTTCATATCACCACCTACATGCCGCACTTCGACACGATAGTCGAAGGCGACGGGGTGCATGAAGTGATCCTCTATTGCCTGCATGGCTGGTCGAAGCAGATCGTCGAGGAAACCGGCGAGGAGCACATCTTCAAACCGGGTGATGCGATGTACCTGCCTGTGAACTACCGCTACCGCCACATCATCGGCGAAGCCGGCCTCGTGATTGCCGTCTGCGCCAATCCGTCAAAAGAGGCGGGCGACATGTAGCTCCAGCGCGGGCGGGGTCGAGTGGCCACCGTCCGTCGCACCACGCATGAGGGAAACCACCATGACCGGCATTGCACCTCGGCATTTTGCGCCGTCTTCACTCATATGGGCCGAGCTGACGCGGGCGGAACTCGCGGCCAAGCGGGATGCAGGTGCATTGGTCGTCGTGCCGACCGGCGCGATCGAGCAGCACGGCGACTTCCTTCCCGTGGAGACCGATACGTTCCTGGCGTCCGCGGTTGCAGAACTGGCGGCAAGCCGCGTGGTCGGGGTGGAGATCGTCGTGGCTCCGGCCGTGCCCGTCGGCTTTTCGCCCCATCATCTCAGTCATCCCGGCACTCTCAGCCTGAGGCTGGAAACCTATCTGGCCGTGCTCGCCGACACAGTGCGGTCAATTCTTGACACAGGTTTTCCGCGCGTCGTCTTCGTCAACGGTCACGGAGGCAACTCGGCGCCATTGCGCTCGCTCTGCGCCCAGATGGTGACCGACGGATATGCGGTCGGCATGGTCGATTATTTCGCGCCGGCCGAAAAGGATTGGCTGCCTCTCCTGAAAGGTGGATTGCCCCGAACCGGCCATGCCTGCGAACAGGAGGTGGCGCTGACGATGGCATTGACCTTTCCGGAAGCGAGGGAACGCGTCCGGCTGGCGATCGAGGGGCTTCCGGCGCGCCTGGTGCAGCCCTGGATCGCGCCAGGCCACACGGACGATCCCATAACGGCGTTCGGGGCAGGCTGGCCGCCGATCTTCCAGGCTGACGACTGTGGCTATTTCGGAGATCCCGCAGAGGCTACCGTTGAAAACGGCATCTTGATCCTCGAAGCTACGGTTAAGGGGCTGGCGGCCTATCTGGAAGCATTCGCACGTACACCATTGCGGCTTGGAATCGCTCGCGATCCCGCTTCGCCGAGGTTGGCGAGCGAAATTCCAGGTCGAAAATGAGCGGCTTCGGCCGCGCTGCGGCCCAATGATGGTCTCTCCAGAGGCTGCCATTTGGGAGCAGGTACAGGCTCAGGCATTGAAGCCAGCGTCGATGTTGAGGACCGCGCCGGTTATCGAGCCTGCGGCAGAAGGATTTGTGGCAACGGCTCGAAAGCAGGAGCGTCATGATCGCAGCTTATATCGACGAATTCATCATGTTTTGCGCCGGCCTGTGGATGACGTCCGTGGGCTTTGGCTATCTGCAGTCATCAAAAAATCTGGAAAATCGGCTGCCGGTAGTCCGTCACTTCAAGTGGATGGGTCCCTTGCTTCTCGCTATCGCGATCGTCCTCGCCGCCGCCTCATAGCGCGAGATGCGTCGTGATCTCGCCGCCTTCTGCGAGCGTCGCGAATAATCTGTCGGTGGTGGCGCGATCGTCCATGATGAGCATGTGAGCGGAGCCGCGCATCGGCTCGGCGGCTGCAATCATTTTGTCCCCCCGCTGCGAATCCTTGTTGCAATTCATTCGCAATTGCAGAATATGAATATAACGAGAGGCCATCGTGCCGCAGACGATCCCGAACTGCGACGAGACCATTTCGATCACTGACTGCAACTAAGTCCTATTCGCAAGAGGAGACGTGCATGCTCGACAAGGTACGACGGCTGGTCCTGACCGGAATGATGGGGGCGACGTTCGCCGCCGTTCTGGCAGTCATGCCGGCATCGGCTCAGGAGAAGTTCAAGGCGGTGACGACGTTCACGGTGATCGCCGACATCGCGAAAAACGTCGCCGGTGACGCCGCGGTCGTCGAATCGATTACCAAGCCCGGTGCGGAAATCCACAACTACCAGCCGACGCCTGGCGACATCCAACGGGCGCAGGGCACCGAACTCGTCTTTTGGAACGGGCTCAATCTCGAGCTCTGGTTCGAGAAGTTCTTTCAGAACCTGGAGGACGTGCCGGGCGTGGTGGTCTCGACAGGCGTCGAGCCGATGGGCATTGTCGAAGGCCCGTATCAGGGCAAGCCCAACCCGCATGCCTGGATGTCTCCCACCGCGGCGCTGATCTATGTCGATAACATCCGCGACGCCTTCGTAAAGTACGATCCGAAGAACGCCGCGACTTACAAGGCCAATGCGGAAGCTTACAAGGAGAAGATCAAGGCGACCATCGATCCTATCAAGGCCGAACTCGCCGCGGTGCCGGAAGGCAAGCGGTGGCTTGTGTCGAGCGAAGGCGCCTTCTCCTATCTCGCCCGCGATTTCGGTTTGAAGGAACTTTATCTGTGGCCGATCAATGCCGACCAGCAGGGCACGCCGCAGCAGGTCCGCAAGGTGATCGACGCCGTTCGCAAGAACCGGATCGGGGTCGTTTTCTCGGAGAGCACGATCTCGTCGAAGCCAGCCGAACAGGTGGCGCGGGAGACCGGCGCCAAATACGGCGGCGTTCTTTATGTGGACTCGCTGAGCGAGGCCGATGGTCCGGTTCCGACATATCTCGATCTGCTGAAAGTAACCTCGGATACCATCGCCAAGGGCCTGGCCTCCTCGCTCTGATCCCTGGCCGTGCGCCTATTCGCACCCGGCCGGTGGGCGGGTGCATCTATCGTTTTCAAGAGGGTTTCTCCAATGAATGCTCAACCTGGTTGGCCGATCCATGCCTCTTCCGACTCCGAGGAGGGCATCATGGTCGATGGCGCGACCGTGACCTATCGCAATGGCCATACGGCCCTGCGGGATGCGAGCTTCCGCATCCCGCAGGGCACGATTACCGCGCTGGTGGGGGTCAACGGCTCCGGCAAGTCCACGCTGTTCAAGGCGATCATGGGTTTTGTGCGCCTGGCGAAAGGCGACATCCGGGTGCTCGGCATGTCGGTCAAGGAGGCACTGCGCAAGAACCTCGTCGCCTATGTGCCGCAGTCGGAAGAGGTCGACTGGAACTTTCCCGTGCTGGTCGAGGATGTCGTCATGATGGGCCGCTACGGCCACATGGGCATGATGCGCATTCCAAAAGCTGCCGATCACGAGGCGGTGGCGACGGCGCTGGCCCGCGTCAACATGAGCGAGTTTCGCAAGCGCCAGATCGGAGAGCTGTCAGGCGGGCAGAAGAAGCGGATTTTCCTGGCCCGTGCACTGGCGCAGGATGGCCGCGTCATCATGCTCGATGAGCCGTTCACCGGCGTTGACGTCAAGACGGAGGACCAGATCATCACCCTGCTTCGCGAGTTGCGCGACGAGGGCCGCGTCATGCTGGTCTCGACGCACAATCTCGGCTCGGTGCCGGAATTCTGCGACCGGACCATCCTGATCAAGGGCACGGTGCTCGCCTACGGGCCGACTGTTGAGACCTTCACGCAGGAAAACCTGGAAAAAACCTTTGGCGGCGTGTTGCGTCATTTTGTGCTCCACGAGGCACGGAACGGAAGACCGACGTCGATCGGCCTGCTCAGCGACGATGAGCGGCCCTTGGTGCTTCGGGGCGGGAAGGCGACTAACCGCGCAGCGGACGAAGAAGACGGAGGCCGCGAATGATCGCCGTTCTTATGGAACCCTTCACCTACAACTATATGCTGAACGCCATGTGGGTCTCGGCCCTTGTCGGCGGTGTCTGCGCCTTTCTTTCCTGTTATCTGATGCTGAAAGGCTGGTCGTTGATCGGCGATGCGCTCTCGCATGCGATCGTTCCCGGCGTGGCAGGCGCCTATATGCTCGGACTTCCCTTTTCGATAGGCGCGTTTTTTTCCGGCGGGCTTGCGGCGGCCACGATGCTTTTCCTCAACCAGCGCACCAAGCTGAAGGAAGACGCCATCATCGGCCTGATCTTCTCCTCCTTCTTCGGGCTGGGGCTGTTCATGGTTTCGCTGAAACCCATGGCGGTGAACATCCAGACGATCGTGCTCGGCAACATCCTCGCCATCACGCCCGAGGACACGCTGCAACTTGCCATCATCGGCTTCGTCTCGCTGGCCGTTCTGCTCGTCAAATGGAAGGACCTGATGGTGACCTTCTTCGACGAGAGCCACGCCCGGTCGATTGGCCTCAATCCGACCGCGCTCAAGATCGTCTTCTTCACTCTTCTGTCGGCTTCGACGGTTGCCGCGCTCCAGACGGTGGGTGCCTTCCTGGTCGTCTGCATGGTGGTCACGCCCGGGGCGACCGCCTACCTCCTGACCGACCGTTTCCCGCGCCTCCTTGTTCTGGCGGTGATCATCGGATCGATCACCAGCTTTGGCGGCGCCTATGCGAGTTATTTCCTCGACGGAGCGACCGGCGGCATCATCGTGGTGCTGCAGACGGCAATCTTCCTGATCGCATTCTTCCTGGCGCCGAAACACGGGATGCTGGCGGCGCGCAGGCGGGCAGCCCAGGCACTGGAGACGGCCCCATGATCATTTTCGATACCCTTCTCCTACCCTTCCAGTTCGGCTTCATGGTCAATGCGCTGGTGATCTCGGTGCTGATGGCCGTGCCGATGGCGCTTCTATCCTGCTTCCTTGTGTTGAAGGGCTGGTCGCTGATGGGCGATGCGATCAGCCATGCCGTGTTCCCCGGCGTGGTGATCGCCTATATCGTCGGCATGCCTCTTGCGATCGGCGCTTTCGCGGCCGGCATGTTCTGCGCCATCGCTACCGGCTTCCTGAAGGAAAACAGCCGCATCAAGCAGGACACGGTGATGGGCATCGTGTTCGCCGGCATGTTCGGGCTCGGCCTCGTCCTTTATGTGAAGATCCAGTCCGACGTGCATCTCGATCATATCCTGTTCGGCGACATGCTCGGCGTCTCCTGGCGTGACATCGGCGAGGCGGCCGTCATCGCGGCGATCACGGCCGGCATTCTCGGTGTGAAATGGAAGGACTTCCTGCTGCACGCCTTCGATCCGGTGCAGGCAAAGGCCGTGGGACTGAGGGTCAATTTCCTACACTACGGTCTTCTCGCTCTCATTTCGCTGACGATCGTCGGTGCCCTGCAGGCGGTCGGCATCATTCTTTCGATTGCCATGCTGATCGCGCCAGGAGCCATCGCCTTCCTGCTGACCCGCAAGTTCAGCACCATGCTGGTCCTGTCTGTCGCCATCGCCGTGACCGGTTCGTTCGGCGGCGTCTACCTGTCCTTCTTCATCGACAGTGCCCCGGCCCCGACAATCGTGCTCCTGCTGGCGATCGGTTTCGTGCTCGCCTTCATCCACGCCACTCGCAAGGCGGCCAGTGTCGAGGCGACCGAAACGATCTAGGAGCGGGGAGGACCAGACGCCCTTCGCCCGTCATGCTGCCAGTCGGGGGATGCGTGCTCAACCAGGATAAGCTCCAACCGCTCGATACAGGCCGGGAGTTGACGCGCATCAAAGAACGCTGTGGCGGAAGGGCGCATAGACAGACCTGACTGCGCCGTGCCAAACAGGCGTCGAGACCGACATCCGCGGCTGGCCGCAACCAATGAGGGGACCGTGAAAAACCGCAGAGCGCCAGCATGGAGTGTTGTGCTCGCGTCGATCGCGGCCTACGCGCTCGTCGTGCAGATGGTGCTTGGGTCCATCCTTCTCGGCTCAGCGGTCGCGGCTCCCGTCGTCGATGATTTTGGAAACCCGCTTTGCATTACCCATGCCGGCGGTAGCGGCCAATCCGATCACAAGGACGGCTCAAAACTGCCCGAGTGCTGCACGCAGGCATGCAGCGTTCTCGCTCCGATACTCGCACCGCAATTTTCCGACAATTTTCTGAGCAACCGGCTGGAGGCCAACTCCAAACCGGTTCCGATCGAAGTGGATACAGGCCCCTTCGAACGCCCCGAGACCTCCCCCGGAAATCCTCGCGCGCCGCCCCAGGCGGCTTGATCGCAAAGCGCTCCAAGTCGGGCCGCTCTCTGTTCCGTAAACTCGCTCCGTCAAACGGCAATGACGCGGCCAAAGCCGTGCATGGCGCCCCGGGCCACCGGCCGTATCGGAGCACGGGCAGGATCGCCTTCTAAAACCATCAAACCATCCCGGACGGGCGCCTTCCCGGCTGCCCGGCACCTGAAAATCAGGCCGTCCAACGCGCGGCCAAGCATGGAGAGTCACATGTTGAAGAAAATCACCACAACCGCTGCCATCCTCATGGTCGGCAGCACCGCCGCTCTGGCGCATGTCACCCTGGAAGCAAAGGAAGCTCCTCTAGGCTCGACCTACAAGGCGGTGCTGCGCGTGCCGCACGGTTGCGAGGGCAAGCCGACGAACACCGTGCGCGTCCAGATCCCGGAAGGTTTTTACGGCGTCAAGCCGCAGCCGAAGGCCGGCTGGACGCTCGGCAAGGTCAAGGGCGCCTATGCCAAGGCCTATGACAATCACGGTTCTCCCGTCACCGAAGGAGTGAAGGAAGTGGTCTGGAGCGGCGGCAGCCTCGGTGATGACGAATATGACGAGTTCGTGCTGCGGGGCACGATTGCCGCTGATCTGAAAGCCGGCGACATGCTCTATTTCCCGGTGATCCAGGAATGCCCGGAAGGCCTCAAGGAACGCTGGATCGAAGTGCCGGCCACAGGCCAGAAGGCGTCGGACCTCGAACTCCCGGCTCCCGGCGTCAAGCTTCTTCAGAAGACCGGCAACTAAGCGATCGATCCACCCGGGAGCATGAAGGCCGATGACGCCGCTTTGCTACAAGGCACTTTCACTGACCGGCACTTTGCAGCGGTTCGTGTCTGCGATCCTGCTGTGGTCGGTCATGACGGCGGCGGCATCCGCCCATGCATCCCTCAACACGACCGAGCCGCGCGATGGCTCGGTCGTGTCCACGGCCCCGCACGTGATCGCCTTGACGTTCAGCGAGCCTGTCTCGCCGACCAGTCTCAAGCTCACGCGGCCGGACCGCAGTACAGTCACTCTCAAAAGCTTCGCCCTGAAGGACAGGGCGGTCGAGATCACGCCGCCCGGCGACCTTTCGGACGGCAGCTATCTCCTTTCCTGGCGGGTCGTTTCGCAGGACGGTCACCCGATCGGCGGCTCGCTCGTCTTCTCGATCGGACAGCCGAACGCCGACCCTCGGGGCGCTGCTGCCGATATCGACTGGCCGGTCCGCGCCGGTCTCTGGATTGGCAAGGTCGCGCTCTATGTCGGTGTCTTTTTAGGGGTAGGCGGCGCGTTTGCCATCCACTGGTTCGCGGACGGCTCCGGGAAGGGGCTGAGGCAGATTGTGGTTATCCTTGGCGCCGGCTTTACAGGTGCCTTGCTTTCGGCGGGCTTTCAGGGCCTCGACACGGTGGGCGAGCCCGTTTCGCGACTCTTCACGCCGACTGTCTGGAAGGCAGGAATGGCCACGAGTTTCGGACCGACGGTCATTTTTGCGATCGCGGCCCTGGCGCTTGCGGGGCTTGCTCTGGCCAGCGGCCGGGGCAGGGACGCGCGCTGGATATCGATATCGGCTCTCATAACCGCGGCTTTTGCCCTTTGCCTCAGCGGGCATGCGAGTGCGGCAGACCCGCAATGGCTGATGCGCCCCGCGGTTTTCCTGCATGTCGCGGCGATAGCGATCTGGGCCGGCGCATTGCTGCCGCTTCTGGCCGAGTTCAGAAGAGGCGGAGAAGCGGCCGGCGCAGCATTGCATCGCTTCTCGGTCTTCATACCATGGGCCGTCCTGGTTCTTTCCTTGGCCGGATGCGTGCTCGCCGTCATCCAGGTCCGCACTCCGGTTGGGCTGATCACGACGGCGTACGGGATCGTATTCCTCGTCAAGCTCGCGCTGCTCGTCCTTCTGTTTGCCCTGGCAGCCGTCAACCGGTGGAAACTCACCTCCGGTTCGAAAAAGGGGGAGCCTGCGGCAATCCGCCAGCTCGTTCGTTCGATCGCTGCGGAGACCGTTATCCTGCTTCTCATTTTCGCAGTGGCTGCGACGTGGCGGTTCACGCCGCCCCCACGCACCTTGATCACTGAAGTGCAGAGGACTGCCGTGGCTAAGCTGCAGACCAGCAAGGCCTTGGCCGACGTCAGGATCACGCCGGACAGGGTAGGAGAGGTCGCGATATCCGCGGTCATTGCCAAAAGCGACCGGTCGCCGCTCGATCCCCAGGAAGTGACGGTTGTCCTGTCGAACCCTGGGGCGGAGATCGAGCCGATCAGGCGCCGGGCGCTGAAAGGCAAGGACGGCTGGACGGTGCCCGATATCGTGCTTCCCGTTCCCGGGCAGTGGCGACTTCGCCTTGACGTGATCATCAGCGATTTCGAAATGACCAGAATGGAGGGCGAGGTCGAAATCGCGCCTTGACCCTGGTTGGCTTGGCGCTCCGCCCTGAGCGGAGCGGTCGTAACCAGCATCCTATCCTTCCGCCACCCGCCGCCGCACGCGGGCCAGCATCGGTCCGTATTCGAGGACAAAGAGGCCGAAAGCGGCAAGCCATGCGGCGCCGGACAGCGAATAGATAAGGCTCGCAAATTCGGGAAAGAGGCCGGCGCCTGGTCTCAGGAGGGCGCAGAGCACGATTGCTGCATAGGAAGCGACTGTTGTTCGTGATGCGGTCAGTACTCGTCCGGTATGGCCTCGGCTTGCCCTTGTCATGACGGCGAGCATCATCGTGGTCACGGTTCCGACGCTGAGGACGTGGAAAGCCGAGGTCTCATCGAAGAGGTTCACAGCTGCAAGGCCGATCGCCAGGAATGCCAGCGGCACGAAAAGGTAGGCGATATGCAGGATCGTCACCAGCATTTCCGCGGTCGTCGTCCAGCCCCGCCAGCGTGCGAGCCGAACCGCATGCATGGCTGCCGCCAGTCCTGCTAATCCGGCGACGAGCGTGCCGTCGTCCAGAATGACCCAGGCGGCCAAGGCGGCGACCCCGCACAGGATGGCAGCCGTATCGAACCGGTCATAGGCGGCGGGAAAATCCGTCCGTCCGGTCTTGTTGATCCAGTTGCGGGTGAAGCTCGGGATGATTCGTCCGCCCACAATGAGGATCATTGCGGTATAGGCCGAGAGGGCAAGCTTGATCCCCACGGATGGATGTTGCCCGCCGACTACGGCCAGATGATAGAGGAGGTTTGCGGCGGAGAGGGCGATCAGGCCGGCGACGACCTTCAGATCCTTCCATTTCCGGCCAGCGACCACTTCGCGCACGCAGATGAAGAGGAGGAGAGGCAGAAAGGCGCTGTCGGCCAGGACGGCGGCCATGGTGCCGATAAAGTCGGACAGAAGCAGCGCCAGCCGGCCGGAGACCCAGACGAGAAACAGAAAGACCAGCGGCCAGCCGGACACCGGCAGCCTGCCGGTCCAGTTGGGAACCGCGGTCAGCAGGAAACCCGCCAGCACGGCGCTTGCGTAACCGAACAGCATCTCGTGTGCATGCCAATGGACGGTGCCGTAGGAAACCGCCACGTCGATCAGTCCGGCCAAGCTTGTCATCCATAACAGCATCGCGACAAGCGCCCAGAGCGCCGCCGAGAGAAAGAAAGGCCTGAAGCCGTAAGAAAACAGGATAGGGGCGGCTGTGGAAAGTCCCCTCGGGACGCCGCCAGGTCGCTGCGCAGCCGGAATTGTCGTCATCTTTGGAACTCCTTGTTCGGCACCCTTGTAGCGGCGGCGATGACGCCCTTCATTGCGGCGTCGCAAGCAGATGCGGGAATGTTCGTTGCCGGCGCGGCAATACCGCATCTTCGATCTCGCCGCGGGTTATGCTAGGGTCGCGCCGACCCATAGCGGAGCATAGGCCGTTGAAGATCGATAAGAGCCTCGTGAGAAGTTTTCCCCTGTTCGAAAGGATGGAGGATGCCGATACGGAAGCGCTTCTTGGCCATGCCACCTCCCGTCGGGTGCCAGTCGGCGAAGCCGTCTTCGAACAGGGGGCGGTAGCGGCGCATTTCTATCTGCTCCTGCATGGAAGGCTGAAAGTCACACAGGTCACTGAAGACGGTCAGCAGATCATCGTGCGCGTCGTCCACCCGGGTGATCTCTTCGGTTTTGCCAAGGCGCTTCAGCGCACGGACTATCCCGGCACGGCGATGGCCGTTGCGGAAAGCATCGCGCTTTGCTGGCCGACGGAGCTCTGGCCCCAGTTCGTCGACCGCAATCCCCGCCTTGCGGTCACTGCGATGCAGACGATCGGGCAGCGGCTGGAAGAAGCCCATGCCCGTATCCGGGAGATGTCGACGCAGGAAGTCGAACAGCGTGTTGCCCATGCGGTTCTAAGACTGGTCAAGCACGCGGGCCGCAAGGAAGGAGACGCGGTGCGCGTCGATTTCCCGATTTCCCGGCAGGATATCGCCGAGATGACCGGCACGACGCTGCATACCGTTTCGAGGATCATGAGCGCCTGGGAGGCGAAAGGCCTGGTCGAAGGCGGGCGCCAGAAGCTGCTGGTGAAGGATGCCGAAGGCCTGCTGGCGCTCGCGGAAAGCACGAAGGGATAACGGGAGCGGGATAGGCGGACGGACGGGGCATTCTGAAACGGACGCCGGACAATCCGCTGAGATGCCTCAGATCTCCCGGGTGATCGACTCGCTCAGGTGCTCGATTTCCTCGATGATGAACAAGGCCGGATCGGCCGCAGCGCCGGCAGCGATCAACTCGTAGGCAACAAGGCGTTTGTCCTGGGTGTTTTCCACTTGCGGGACGAGCGGCGCCATATGGTGGTGACGCGTCATTCCCCACCGCCTGATCAGCGTTAGAAGCCTCATGGCATCATCATCGAAGGGTTCCACGGCGGGTCGTAGCTCAACTCCACATCGACACTCTTCACGCCGGAGACCGATGCGGCGCAGGCCTGGATGGCTTCCTTCAGAAAGGTCGAGGCGGGGCAGCCTTTTGTCGTGGTGGTCATCATTATGTGCACGTCGCCGGCCTGATCTGCCTCGATGAGGTAGATCAGGCCCATGTCCACGACGCTGCGTCCCATCTCGGGATCGATGACCATGGAGAGCTGTTGCCTGACCTGTTCGATCAGGTTGGCTTGCGCGGATGTATCAGGCATCGGCAGGCCCTTTGCCGACGCGGATCATGATGCGGTAGGCGCTGCCGTCGCGGTCGAAATTACCCACCCATTGGTGGCCCCGGCGCGTCAGTTCCGGGAACAGGAAGATAGGTTCGCGCGCCAGCACCGCGAAGATCACCTTTCCTGGGCTCAGCGCCTCCGCCTCGTTGAGAATTCGCTGCATCGGTTCCGGCGGATCGAGGTCGGAAAGGTCGAGTTGCACGGACGGTTCGGCCCAAAGCTCCGGCGAGACCGCGTTTTCGGAGAGCGCGACCGCCTCTTCCTGGCGCGGCGTAAAGCGCACCTCGAAATCTCCGCCGTCGAGTTCCGAAACGGCGTGATCGAAGCCCTTGGCATCCATGACGCGGTAGAGCGGTTGCGGCTTGAAGGGCGCCAGCAGCTTCAGTCCCTGACCAGGCTGGAGCGCGCCGACCGCCGTCATGATCGCTTCGAACGGCTCGCCGCCGTTTTTCAGAATCGGCCTGACATCGAGTTCCTTGAATTCCTGGGTCATCGTGACCTCCCGTTGAAGCTTGGCAAGATGAGCCGCCGTGCGGTGATGCCCGACGGAAGCCTGGCGGCGGCCGGAACCATGGCGAGGCGGCGGGCCTGGATAAATTCGAAGGCCAGAGCGCAGACGGCCGCGAGCTGGGCGAGCGCGGCCCCTCTGACCATCTCCGGCATGTCGAAGAATAAGCCGGCGGTCGCTGCGGCCGTGGCGGCGAAATAAAGCGAGAACCATGCGGCCGCGCGCCGCTCGTTGACGAGGTCCTGGACACGCGGGACGACTGCGCGGCCAAGAACGGGGCCGTAGAATTCCAGCCATGTCATGAATGCCACGATCTTGTAGAGCTGCCCGAGGCCGAGTCCGGTCAGCCAGCCGAAGGTGAAGAGATAGGCGATCGGCATCACCATCTCGGCCGCGTTGCCGACCACGATCGAGACGGTAAAAAGAGCAAAGCAGATGATCAGCATGGCGATCGCCAGGAGGCTCGCCACGACGTTCAGTTCAACCGCCTTCCGTTTTCGTTCGCGGACGATGCCGCGGATATCGAGCGCGTAGAGAAGGACGGCCAGGCCTGCCATGGCGAGTGCTAAGGGAAGCGTCCAGTCCGCAGGCGAACCGGCACCATCGAGGACGATGCCGCAGCCGACGGCGACGAGAGCAGCGGCCATCAGCCATCCGATCGTCCGGCTTGTTCCGCGCGTCCTTTCAGGCGACAGCAGGAACATGGTCAGGAGCCGGTAGCTGACGCCGATCGCGGTGACCGTCATCCACCCGAAAAGCCCGAGATAGGCATGCGCCGGTCCGGCCGTGAGCACGAGGCTGACAAGGTGCGGTTCATCGGTGAGGCCGGAGAGGGGAAGGGTAAACAGCATCCCGACCACGGCCGTGCCGATCAGCGGCACGCAGCCGAGCGCGACGAATTCGGCCGGCAGCGAATAGGGCCGTGCTGCCGCAAGCGTGGCCAGAACCATCCAGCAGAGACCCGCGAGGGCCAGCATCAGGAGGATGCCGCCGGCCGGCAGAGCCCATGTCCAGAACGGCAGAATATCGGCGAGGCCCAGAAATCCGCCAAGCAGCAGAAGAAGCCCGATCATGGTCAGGAGCAGCGCCGGCAGGGCGAGACGGGGAGATTGTAGCTGCCGCGAGGCGATCACCGGCACGAACTGAAGCAGCGATCCGGCGAACAGGAGACCGAGCCAGCCGATCGAGATCAGATGAACGACCGCCAGCGAGGCCGGATCGTCGATGGGAGCGGACGGATATCCGAATCCCGATATCATCAAGGCCAGCCCGGCGACCAGGCAGACCAGTGCCGTCGCGAAATAGGACATCGTCCAGGGGGAGAGGGTGGCGCCGGGCATGGCTGTCGTCTTTCAATGACCGCAGCAGCAGTCGCAGCCGGAGCCTTGCGCTCGCTGGATTTCGACGCGCCAGACATCCGGACCCTGTTCGAGATATTGCCAGTCGAACTGTTCCGGATACCGGCTCTCGATCTGGTAGTGCAGCGGCCGGGGATCATGGTCGCTGGTGACATGCATGATGCCGCCCGGGATGAGGGACGTCAGCACGCCAAAAATCTTCGGATGACGTTCGGCGGGAGCGAGCGTCCTGACATCGATGGAAGGGATCTGAATATCCGACATGGTGTGTTCCGGGCCTTTCAAGCTGGTGCAGCGGCCTGGCCGATCCCGGCCGCCTTGATGATCTAGCAGCGGCGCGATCGACGAAATTTGCGTCGGGACAAATATTTCGCAGAAAGGGGAGGCTGTCGTTGATTTTGCACAAAGAGGGGCGGGCGCCGGGAAGCTAATGCTTTGCCCAGGAAAACTGCAAAAGGAGCCCGATATGTCCGCGGCGATAATCGAGAAATACGGCGATGCGCGGCTGCCGCGCTACACGAGCTATCCGACGGCTCCCAACTTCAGCCCGGAGTTCGACGCCCTCGATTATCCCGCCTGGCTGAGGGCGCTGCCCGAAGGACAAGCCACCTCGCTCTATATTCACATCCCCTTCTGTCGGTCGATGTGCTGGTATTGCGGTTGTCACACCACGATCACCGAGCGCGACAGGCCCATTCTCGACTATATCGAGACATTGCACCGGGAGATCGAGCTTCTGGCATCCGTTCGAGCTGACAGTTTCAGCGTCGGGGAAATCCACTTCGGCGGCGGTACGCCGACCATTATCAAGCCGGAGGAATTCATCGCGCTGATGGACGCGTTCCGCAACCGTCTCGGTTTTGCGGGGGGCGTCAACGCGGCGGTCGAAATCGATCCGCGAACCTTGACCAGGGAGATGGCGAACGCGCTCGGGGAGGCGGGCGTCACCCGCGCGAGCCTCGGCGTCCAGAGCTTCGATCCGAAGGTCCAGAAGGCGATCAACCGCATTCAGAGCGTTGAGACGACGATGGAGACGGTGGAGCATCTCCGCCGCAACGGCATCAATGCAATCAACTTCGACCTGATCTACGGGCTACCGTTCCAGACGGTCGAATCCTGCGTCGAGACGGTCGAGGCGGCCGTCGCCATGCGGCCGGATCGCCTCGCGGTTTTCGGTTATGCCCATATACCGAGCTTCAAGAAGCACCAGCGGCTCATCGACGAGGCAGCACTTCCCGATGCACGCGAGCGCGCGCTTCAGGCATCCGCGATTGGAGACGCTTTGGTAGCGGCAGGTTACGTGCGGATCGGCCTTGATCATTTCGCCCTGCCCGGCGACGACCTTTCGCTTGCGCAGAGCGAAGGCCGGCTGCACCGGAATTTCCAGGGGTATACGACGGATGCCTGCGAGGCCCTGATCGGGCTCGGCGCATCCTCGATCGGCAGGTTGCCGCAGGGGTATATCCAGAACGAGGTTCCGCCCGGCCTCTATGCGACCCGGGTATCGAAAGGCGAACTGCCGGTTGCCAAGGGTTACCGCCTCACCCCGGAAGACCGCCTGCGCGGCGAAGTGATCGAAAGGTTGATGTGCGATTTTGCAGTCGATATCGCCGCCCTTGCGGCGGCGCATGGCTTCGACGCCGACACTCTGCTGCGGGGCAATGATCGGCTCGATGAGCTTGAACGAGATGGACTGATCGAGCGCCGGGGCGGGATCATCAAGGTCTCGGAGGATCACCGGTTCATCGTCAGGGCCGCAGCTTCGGCGTTCGATGCCTATCTGAACAAGAGCGGCAGGTCATTCAGTAAGGCGGCTTGAGAGCCGAAACGAAAATGGAGGTCCGGCAATCCGCCGAGCCGGACCTCCACGCGGCCGGGATCCCCTTATCCCGTCAGGCCGCGATAGATGGCGGGCAGAGCCGCCGGAAGCTTCGAAATGTCTCCGACGACCGCATAACCGTTGCGGCCGAACATCGTCGGCAGATAGGATTTCGCGTCCTTGTCCACCGTCACAGCGAAGATGTTGACGCCGAGGCGCCTCGCTTCCTGCACGGCGCGGCGGCTGTCCTCCATCGCGAAACGGCCTTCGTAGTGATCGATGTCGTTGGGCTTGCCATCCGTCAGCACCAGAAGCAGGCGCGTCCGGTTGGGGCGTTTCGCCAGGTCCGCGGTGGCGTGCCGAAGTGCTGCGCCGAGGCGGGTGTAATACCCGGGCTTCAGGCCGGCGATCCGGTCCTCGACGGCTGGTGAAAGCCACTCGTCGAAGCTTTTTACGGTCTCGACCCGCACCCAGGAGCGGCGGCGGGAAGTGAAGGTGAGGATCGAATGATCCGTGCCGCAGGCGCTCAGGCCCTGCGAGAGGACGAGAAGCGCTTCCTTCTCGACATCCAGGACCCGCCGGTTGTCGATCCAGGCATCGGTCGAGAGCGACACGTCGACCAGAATTGTGACGGCGAGATCGGGCGTGCGCGGCCGGCTTGCCACGTGGATACGGTCGGTTGCCTGCCCGCCGGCAAGCAGATCGGTCCTGCGCCGGACGACGGCGTCGAGATCGAGCTCCACGCCGTCCAGCTGCGATTTGAGCATCTCCTGGCGCGGCCGCAGGATCTCGAACTGTTTGCGCACCTTCCTGACCAAAGCCTTGGTGTCATCGGATATTGCCAGATGATCGCCGCTGGCCGATGTCGGGACGGCGAGGACCCGGCAATGGTTCTTCAGATAGGTGGCCTTCCGATAGTCCCATTCGGGATAGGTCAGTTCGGCGGCGATTTCCTGGAGGTCGACCATTTCCGGCGGAAGGTCGAGATCGAAGTGGAAACGGGAAGAGGGGCGTTCCTTCCGGCGCCCGAGAACCATTTCGTCGAGATCCTCGGCCGCCTTGCCGTCCTCCTCGGGCCTGTCGTCGGTCGGCCGGTCGACATTGACCATTTCCGTCATCGCCAGAATTTTTTCGAAGCGGTTGAGGATGAAGGGGCTCCGTTCGGAGCGCGTCTCGTCCTCCCGCTGCCGCTCAGCGCTGAACCTTCTCTTGCCGGCCGAACCCTGCGGATCGCCGAGCGGGGTTTCGGAATCCTCCGCCGAGGAACGGCTTTCCTCCTGGGGCAGGAATTCCGGCCAGAGCGGCACGTCCATCATCGGCTGGTAGCCCGGTGGGGCATGCCGCGGGAAGATCGCGCTCGGGGTATCGTCCGGCAGGCCCGCGCCTGCCCGCAACAGGCTGATGATCCTGCTTTCCAGCAGCCATTCCACCGAGGGAAGCTTGCCGCGGCTGCGCTCAGTAAGGGTTGCCTGACATAACTTTCGATAGACCGGGCGCAAGCCGGGAAATGCGGCAAGCGTTTCGTCCACGTGGGAGATTGCCATATGCAGGCGTTCGATATCCCGCGCGAGCGGATCGGTGGCGGTCGGTTGGGTCTCGGGCAATGTAGCGATTGCCGCCGTCAGCCAGATATAGAGTGCCCGGTTCAGGCCGCGGTCCGGAAAGAAGTCGATGACATCAGGCAGCATCGCCCGGGCGAAATCACGGCCGGAGCGGGCAATCCGCTCCTCACCCAACCCCACGAGCTGGCGAAGCTTCAGGCGATGTTTCGACGTGCGCTGGTGGGCCGCCACGAGCTGTACCGCATGATCGCCGCCGAACCCGCGGAAGCAGGATGCGAGGACGGATTTCATGTCGTCCAGCGTCACCGCCTGCTCGGGATAACGGGGCAGGCTTCGTGTCTGGCCGACCAAGCGATGCCAGGCCTTGCCGACGGTTTCTTCCAGCTCGAGAAAATCCAGCATCAGAGCACCTTAGGCAACCACGGCATTCGTCACTTCGATCAACGCCGCGCGCACGTCCGGATCGTCGGTCAGCGGCTCGATCATGGCCGCCCGGATCGCCTGGCGCGGGTCGAGTCCGCTTTCGATCAGCGTGGCGCAGTAGACGAGCAGGCGCGTCGAAACGCCCTCCTCAAGATCGTGTCCCTTGAGGGCGCGCAGGCGATGGGCGAGGCTTACCAGCGGCACGACGTGTCGTTCGGAAAGGCCGCTCTCGGCGGCAACGATCGCGACTTCCTGTTCCCGGGGTAGGAAGTCGAACTCGATGGCGACGAAACGCTGCTTGGTCGAAGGCTTCAATGCCTTGAGGATGTTCTGGTAGCCGGGATTGTAGGAAACGACCAGCATGAACTCCTTCGGCGCCTCCAGCACCTCGCCGGTTCTTTCGAGCGGCAGGATGCGGCGGTCGTCGGTCAGCGGGTGGATGACGACGGCGACATCCTTCCGCGCCTCGACGATTTCGTCGAGATAGCAGATGCCGCCGCCGCGCACCGACTTCGTCAGCGGTCCATCGACCCAGATGGTCTCGCCGCCCTTTAAAAGGAAGCGGCCGGTCAGATCGGCGGCGGCCAGATCGTCATGGCAGGAAACGGTTGCAAGCGGCAGTCCGAGACGCTCCGCCATATGGGAGACGAAACGGGTCTTTCCGCAACCGGTCGGACCTTTCAGGAGCAGCGGAAGCTGCCGCTTCCAGGCCGTTTCGAACAGCTCGCATTCGTTGCCGGCGGGGATGTAGTGCGGAATCGCTGCGGTCTCGGCGGGCTTTATCGGAGAAATCATGGTCATCGGAATGTCCTGATCTTGGAGGGATAGGGGAATGCGGCTCCGTCGAGGAACGGAGCCGCCTTGTATCATTCGGCCGGCTGGATGCTCGCGGTGCCGGCGGGCTGCCGTTCGCGTCCAGGCACGAACAGGGCCCAGAGGAACATCAGCGCCGAGATGAACACAAAGACGCCCGATCCGAGCCGGACCCAGTAGAAGATCGCCAGCTGGTCCTGGACATCCATGTAGCCCTGGCCGAGCACACGCTGCAGGTGGACCTGAAGGACACCGGCGAAGGTCAGCGCGAAGGTCATGACCGACATCGCCGTGCACATGATCCAGAAGCTGACCATCGACAGCCACTGGTTATAGGGGCTGCGGCCGCGCAGCTCCGGCACGGCATAGGCCATGACGGCGAGGTTCAGCATCACGTAGGCGCCGAAGAAGGCGAGGTGGCCATGGGCCGCGGTGACCTGAGTGCCGTGGGTATAATAGTTGACCGACGACAGCGTGTGCAGGAAACCCCAGACGCCGGCGCCGAAGAAGGCCATGACCGAGCAGCCGATCGACCAGAGGAGTGCGGCCCGGTTCGGATGCTTGCGGCCTGCCTTCCAGGTCATCACGAAGGTAAAGATGACCATGGTGAAGAAGGGCGCGACTTCCAGCGTCGAGAAGAGCGAGCCGATCCACTGCCAGTAGCCGGGAGCGCCGATCCAGTAGAAATGATGGCCGGTGCCGAGAATGCCGGAGAAGAGGGCAAGGCCGACGATCACATAGAGCCATTTTTCGACCACTTCGCGGTCGATACCGTTGAGCTTGATCATCAGGAAGGCGAGGACCGAGGCCATGATCAGTTCCCAGACGCCTTCCACCCACAGATGCACGACATACCACCAGTACATCTTGTCGAGGGCGAGATTGGCCGGGTTGTAGAAGGCGAACAGGAAGAAAATCGCCACGCCCCACAGGCCGAAGATCAGGATGTTGGTGACGACGGTCTTGCGGCCCTTGAGCACGGTCAGCGTCACGTTGAACAGGAACATCAGCGCGACGACGACGATGCCGACCTTGATGACGAACGGCTGTTCCAGAAACTCGCGGCCTTCATGGATCTTGAACATATATCCAACCACGGCGATCGTCGCCGCGACGAGGAAGATCCAGAACTGGGCGATCGCCAGTTTCGGGCTGAAAAGCTCGGTCTCCGCCTCTTCGGGCAGGAGATAGTAGGTAGAGCCCATGAAGCCGATGAGTAGCCAGACGATAAGCGCGTTGGTGTGGATCATCCTCACGATGTTGAAGGGCAGCAGTTCCGAAAGCGTGTTCGGCAGGACGTAGATCGTGCCGGCGAGAACGCCGAACAGGACCTGGGCGATGAACAGGCCGAGCGCGCCGTAAAAATACAGCATGGCGACCTTCTGGGTTTGATATTTCATGTGTTTTTCCCTTCCCGTGAGATCAGCCGGCATCGTTCGGCGGCCAGTTCTGGGTCTTTATCCTGCTCGTCCATTCGAGGAAGTCAGCCAGGTCGTCGAGTTCCTGTTCCGTCAGGTTGAACTGCGGCATCTGCCGCCTGCCTTCGATGCCGCTCGGTTGCGCGGCCATCCAGGCCTTCAGGGTGGCGCGGGCGGTCTCCGGATCGGCATCGCCGCCCCAGCGCTTCCACACATTGCCCAATTCGGGCGCGAAATAGGCGCCTTCGCCGAGCAGCGTATGGCAGTTGATACAGGAGTTCTTTTCCCAGACGTGTTTGCCGCGCGCGACGGAATCCGTGAGCGTGGTCTCGTCCGTGGACGTGGTTCGCATGTAGTAGTGACTATGGGCGGTCAGCCCGAGAAAGATTACGAAGAAGAACGCGGAGCCGCCGTAAAAGACGTTACGTGCCCCGGTCTTTGTGAGGCGTTCTGCCATCCTCATGTCCCCTTTGTGCGGATGCCTTGCGGGTTGCAGCGGGAGCCCGTTCGCATGAAAGCGACCGGACCCGTGGAGCTTCTATGAGCGGATTCCGGGAGGCGTTCTTTGCGATTCACCAAACAAAAAAGCGTTGCCCTCGGAGCGCGCTGTTTTTCAAGGGTAAGGATCTGCTTTCCGATGGCGGCATGGGGCAGCCCGCCTGGAGTTGGCAGGCTTCGGAAAGAAAGCCGCAGATGGGACCCGAACTAGAGAACCGCCGTCAGCACGACCTTGCCAAGCGACAGGACGGAGAAGACGACGGGCCAGACCATCAGCGCGCGGGCCAGATTGGGCCGCATTCCCCGCAGGCCCATGAAGTCGAGCACGATGAGCCTTATCTTCGCAATGGCCATGACGAGGATGGCCGCGAGTGCGACCGCCGGGATCACCTCATGTTTCCATTGGGCGGCGATCAGCGCACCGACGATGCCGAGCATCATGATCCAATTGCCGCTGCCGAAGAGTCTTGAGTGGTCCATCTGGATGTCCTTCGTTCTAGCTCAGGTAGATCAGGGGGAACATCACCAGCCAGACGATGTCGATGACGTGCCAGATGGTCGTCAGGATGACGATCGTCGAACGGTCGAGCCGGATTGCCGCCAGCACGAAGAGGCAGGCCACGAAGGCGACATGGGCGAGGTGAAAACCGGTGATGAGAAAGTAGAGTTCGAAAAAGATCTGCAGGTTCTCGTCACCTGCCGCCGCCCATTCGGAACTGTATTCGGCGAATTTGAGAGCGACGAAGAGGAAACCCAAACATGCCGCGCCGAGCAGGAAGAGGCGCTGCAGGCGAGGCTTCCCCTGAGAGCTGACCGCCAGCGCCGCCAGCCAGCTGCTCGCCAGCAGCACGACGGTGTTGAGCCCGGCCAGCCGCGGCGCAAGATGCAGCCTTGCGAGCGCAAAGCTTTCCGGATGCAGCAGGGACATGACGACATAGCCGGTCAGCAGGATGCCGAAAGCCGCAAGCTCGCCCCAGACGAGGATCCAGAGAAGAAGGTCGCCGCCTTCGTCGCTTTCTTCGGTCGTCGTGATTGCCGCCATTCCAAAACCTCCGGTCTTCTTCCGCAGCGGAAGATGGAGGCAATACAAACCCGGCTCTTTGTCATATCGCAAAGAAACGGCAGATGGAGCGATTAGGATGACGGCAAACCAAGGATTTGCCATGTCTGATGCACAAGTCGGCCTTCTGATGGCCGCCCCGATCATTGTCATATTCGCCGTCGCCCTGAAACGGATGGGCGTCCTGCAGGGTTACAGTTCGTTCGCCGCGGTCGTCTTTTCCGTCGCCATCGCGGGCATCCTCTTCTGGCAACAGTAGCCCATGCCATGGCGCAGTTTCTGTTGGCTTTCGTCGCCTTCATCGCCCTGCATTCCATCCCGGCAGTGCCGAAGATCCGCGGAACGCTGATCGGGTGGATGGGGCATGGGAGCTATATTGCCGCCTATTCCGTCGTCTCCACGGCGGCTCTCGCCTGGCTTATCCTGTCGGCACTGAGCCTCGATTACGTGGAAATCTGGCAACCCGCGTCATGGCAGGCCTGGCCTACCTTCGTGCTCTCGCCGATCGGGCTCTTCCTGGTGCTGGCCGGCCTGTTCAGCCGCAATCCCTTCTCGATCTCGTTCCGCAAGGGAGGCGAGCCGGATGCGATCGTGTCGATCACGCGCCATCCGGTCCTCTGGGGTTTTCTCTGCTGGTCGGTGGGTCACATTCCTCCAAACGGAGATCTGCGTTCGCTGCTTCTGTTCGGGGGCTTTGCCCTCTTTTCCGCTGGTGGCTTGTTCATGCTGGAAAAGCGGGCGCGTCGAGCGCTGGGGCCGGCCTGGCCGTTGGCCTCTTCGCGGACGTCTGTCATCCCATTCGCAGCGGCGATCAATTGTAAGGTCAGAATTACGATAGATATGCCGATGGCCGCCGCCATGCTTTGCACGGTGGCGTCACTGGTCTGGCTTCTCGGCGGAGGGCATGCTGCATTGGTGGGTGCGGCCCCGCTTCTTTTCCTTGGTGTTTGATCCCTCTCGTGAGGCAAGCGATGTACCGCTCAAGCTTGCCCGTGAGCCGTATCGCGGGCACGCGCCACCCAGGCCGCACCTTCGCGAGCGTGATGAAAACCGTTGGACAGGGGCGCCACGGGATAGATTTCGCGTAGCCGCATGATCGCCTCGTCTGCGCCCAGCACATTGTCGAGCACGGCGCGATAGAGCCCTGCGACCGCCACCATGTCACAGTCCTGCGGCGACAGGCGGATCGCCGAGATGCCGCAGGCGGCAAGGCCGGCGAGTTCGCCCAGCAGGGCCTGGCAGGTGTGCGACACGGTCTGCACGCCGTTCAGCGCCAGGAAGGATTGCCGGTCGAGGGTCTTCACCGGCAGCCCGTCCGGATCTTCGCCGCAGACGAACTGGCAATTGTCCTTGATCTTGCCCTTGGACCTCGCATGGGCGCATCGCGCCGAGATGGCGAGCGGCATGCGGCCGAAGGCGAAGACCTCGAATGCAATGGCGGGCGCGTCGGCGACGATCCTCTCGACCGACGTGAAAGGCAATTCCGGCGGCAGACAGATGCTGGTTGCTCCGCGTCCGGCGAGCAGCCGGGCCGTCGGCGCGTTGTAGACGTTGACCAGCGGGCCGATGCTGTGCGGCTTGCCGTTCAGCAGGCCGAGCGCGGAGAGGTCGTTGGCCTCGATCATATGTTCGCTGTCGGCGATGAGCTCGCGGATCTGCCGGCTCTCGCGCTCCAGGGTAACGAGCGACAAGGTCGACAGAAGCACGGTCTTGCCTGCGGCTTCCAGCCTCTCGATGACCTCTGCGATATGCGGTTCGATGAAATGCTGCCGTTTAGAACAGACGGTTTCACCGATGACCACCCGGTCTACCGGCGCTTCGTCAGCAATCCGAAAATGGAAATCGCGCCATTTGGGGCCGTCCCAGAGATAATAGACGGGTCCCATCGTCAGGGCGGGCGAGATGGTGCGGCTCATGCTCATCTCCAGCGCTTCTCATAGGCGCCCGACGTGGTCTTCTGGCCTTCGCTCAAGCCACGCAGGCGCGCCAGCAGCGGCGTTCGCTGCGCGGGGCTCACCGACAAGGCCTTTTTCAGGGTCGAGACGACTTCGGCGACATAGGCCTTGCCGCGCTGACGGCCCTCGATCTTCAGGGCGCTGACGCCCGCTGCCGAAAGTGCGTCGATCTCCCCCATCACGTCGAGAGAAACCGGATCCTCGAATGCGTAGGCGGAGCTGTCGGCGATATCGAAGCGCCCCTTGCACAGGGTGGGGTAACCGGCAGCCTCGCCGGCAGGAAAGCGGTTGATCGTGTAGCTGCCGAGTTCGGACACCAGTTCCTTGCCCTCCTGGCGGTAGCGCACATGGCTTGCCGGCGAGCAGACGCCGTTCATGTTTGGCGATTTCCCGGTCGCGTAGGAGGAGAGGGAGCAACGGCCCTCGGCCATGACGCACAGCCCGCCGAACACAAAAACCTCGATCTCGCAGCGGATCTTGGGCGCGATACGGGCGATGTCGGCAATGGTGAGCGTTCGCGGCAGCACGACCCGCCTGACATGGAAGGCCTCGACGAGGAAGTTGATCGCATCGACATTCGAGGCCGACGCCTGAACCGAGACATGCAGGCGCTGTTCGGGATAATGCTCCGCCACATGCGCCATGAGCCCGAAATCCGCAAGGATCAGCGCATCGGCCTTGAGAGCGACGGCGTCCGCAGCAGCGCGGTACCAGATCTCTTCGTCTCCGGCGCGCATGAAGGTGTTGAGGGCGACGAAGGTCTGGGTGCCGTGCCGGCGGGCATAGGCGATCGCCTCGCGCAATTCCTCACGGCTGAAATTGAGGCCGGGAAAATTGCGGGCATTGGTTTCGTCGCGGAAACCGCAATAGACGGCGTCGGCGCCTGCATCGACGGCTTCGCGAAAGGCGGCCGGCGTTCCGGCGGGGCAGATCAATTCCATGAGGATGTCTCGTTGTTCAGTGCGCGGCGCCGGATATCCCGCCCCACCCTTCCGAAGAAGGGCGCAAGAGGGCCGGCGAGCCTTGACAGGTCGCGCGGCAGATCGATGTCGGCGCCGTCGAGCGCATTGCGCATCGCCAGCATCGCTTCCATGTCGCCGGTGACGGAAAGGTCGCGGGAGAAGAACAGCGCGTCGGCATCGCAGCGGCCTTCGAGCAGGGCAAGCAGCAGGAAGAGCGGCCCTTCGACCGCGGCATCGGCCGGGTCCTGCGTCGCCGGTTTCCGCATGACGCGGATCGACGGTCCGGCGGGCTCCACGATGAAGGCGAGCGGCACGTCGCTCGGAAGAAAAGCAAAGCGTTTCGCCTTGTATTCGCCCAGCCGTTCGAAGAGGTCCGGATGTTCCTTCAGGACGCGCTCGAACAGCAGCCCTGCCGCTCGTTCGATTGCCACAAGTGGCATGTAGTTCAAGGGAATGGCGAGCGAGCGGAGGAATTCCATTTTATGCATCCTGCTGACATGCAGGCACAGGCTATCGGCTGCAGGGGCGGCGGTGTTTGAGCTATCGCAAACAGGATGATGGTTCTTCTGAAAGACCCGTGAGAGCTGATTGAAGCGCGTCGATCGTCGGCCGTATCGGCGTCAAGATCCGCCAGATCGGCCTCTCCCGCGAACGAAAGACATAGTTTCGTTTTGAACCTCGCCGTCGCTGTTCAGGATGGCACGCCACAGGCGGTTTCCGAGACGAACGCTCAGGCGGGACGTTCCGATGTCTTCAGCCTCACCACGCTCGACCGTGCTCGCTACCAGACCCTGGCGGATTCTCTGCCGGAAATCGTCGCGAGACAGTCCGAACCGAGCGGCGATCTCGCCGGATTCCAGGATAAAGTCGCCATTCGGGTCCCGTTCGATATGCATCGCTCTTCCTCAGCTCGACGGTGTTGCGGCGGGGTTCGCCGCTTTCTCCACGTTCTACGACACCGATTGAAATCTTGGAAACAGCACGTCGTTTTCGAGATGCATATGAACGACGAGATCGTCGGTGAACTTGCGCAGCCCGGTATAGAGCGCGGTCCAGGATCTGCAGGCACCTGCGGGCAGGGCGAGGCCGCGCGTCACGTGCTCGATCGTCTGCAGATGCCGGGCTTCGTCTTCATGGTCGCGCCGCATCTCTGCGATCGGATGGGCAATCATCTGGCTACCCCCGCGCCGCATCATCGGGAAAAGCACCTGCTCTTCCTTGGTCATGTGGCTTTCCAGGTCATCGCGTAGCTGTGTCAGCAGCTCGGAAAGTCCGATCGGCGCGGAAAGATGGTTGCCGTGCACTCGTTCGACTTTCTGAGCGAGAGGAATGAGCCAGTCCAGTTCCTCGCGATGAGCGGCGTGATATCTGTTGAGAATATGCGTGATCAAGGCCAGTGTTTCCTGCGGCGCATTCCGTCCCGATGCCTGTTCAAGAGCCTTGAGATCGGCGATCAGCGCGGCAGGCGCGAGACCCGCCTGTTCGGCGGCCATGGAGAGCGGTATATCGCCGCCGCAGCAGAAGCTGATGCCGTGACGGCGGAAGAGCTCGGCAGCTCCCGGCAGTTCCGTGGCGATCGCTGCGACCGTCGTGTCCGGGGCAATTTCAGTCATGATGTACTCCTCGTTGGTGTTGTTTTCAGGGTAGTATTCGCGCCGGCATCATCGGCCGGCGAACAGTTTCGCGGCGCGGTCGTCTGCAATGATTGGGCTGTCATGGCGTGACCTCGCCGAGGCCGAGCGATGCCCATATCCGGTCGACCTTTTCGATGACTTCGGGAGACATTTCGAGGATCCGCCCCCATTCCCGGACCGTTTCAGAACCGATCTTGTTGGTGGCATCCAGCCCCAGCTTGCCACCGAGGCCCGGTTGCGGAGAGGCGAAGTCGAGGTAGTCGATCGGCGTATTGTCGACCACCATGAGGTCGCGGCTGGCATCGAAGCGGGTGGAGATCGCCCACATGATATCCGGCCAGCTTCGGACATCGATATCGGGATCCACCACGATGATCAGCTTGGTGTAGCTGAACTGCGGCAGCATGGACCAGAGGCCCATCATGATCCGCCGGGCATGGCCGGGATAACGCTTGTCGATCGACACCACCATGGTTCGATAGGAACAGGCCTCCGGGGGCAGCCAGAGATTCCTGATCTCCGGGAACTGGCGCCGGACCAATGGCACGAAGAGCTCGTTCATGGCTTCGCCGAGCCTGGACGGCTCGTCCGGTGGCCGCCCGGTATAGGTGGAGAGATAAAGCGGATCGCGGCGCATCGTGATCGCCGAAAGGGAGAGCACAGGGAATCTTTCGACGGCGTTGTAATAGCCGGTGTGATCGCCATAAGGTCCTTCGTCTGCCATCTCCGTCGCGGAAATCGTGCCCTCAAGGACAATCTCGGCCTCCGCGGGAACGGAGAGAGGTACGGAAAACGCGGGCGCAACCACCTGGCGCCCGCCTTTCAGCACGCCAGCAAAATTCAGTTCGCTCATCTTGTCCGGCAGCGGCATGACGGCGGCGAGGATTGTCGCCGGATCGGCGCCGATGACCACCGCCACCGGCATGTCGCGGCCGAGCGCCTGCCACATCCTGTGGTGTCTTGCACCGCCGCGATGGGCAAGCCAGCGGATGATCAGGCGGTCCTTGCCGAGCTTCTGCATCCGGTAGACGCCGACATTGACATCCGCCGGATCGTCCGGCGCCTGGGTGATCACCAGCGGCCAGGTGACGAGGGGGGCGGGCTCGCCGGGCCAGCAGGACTGGATCGGCAGCCGGCCGAGATCGATATCCGCGCCTTGCCAGACGATCTCCTGACACGACGGGTGCGAGACCGAGCGGGGGTTCAGCGAGAGCGCCGCCCTTAGCTGCGGAAGTTTTCGCCATGCGTCGAGCATCGATCTGGGCGGTCGCGGCTCGCGCAATTCGCTGAGGAAATCGGCCAGTTTCGGGATGCCGGCGGCTCCGAGCCCGAGGCCCCACTCTATTCTCTCGCGGGTTCCGAACAGATTGGCGAGAAGCGGAATCGCGAGTGTATTGCCGCAGGCATCGACCGGTTTTTCGAAGAGCAGCGCGGGTCCTTCTTCCATAAGGACCCGGCGGTGGATCTCGGTGATCTCGTGGACCAGCGAGACGGGCTGCGATATGCGCTTCAGCCGTCCCCTGCTTTCCAGGAGGGCTACGAAACCCTGGAGATTGGCGTAGTGGCGGGGAATGGTGGCATCAGCTTTCATGCCCCTCAGATTGCGAAGAAAGAAGCGGCTGTCTTTGCGCTCGCGCAAATGGACTAAGCACAGCCGCCTTACTCAGAGCCTGGGACATCCACGCCCACGAAATACGTCATCGCAAAACCCTCCGGAGGTCGCGTCAGGTCAGGTCGAGGACGAACCGTTGTCCGCCCATGTTCACTTCGATCCTGCCCGGCTCTGCAACCGGGATCAGTCCGCACAACGTGCCTGTCGTCATCACCTGTCCGGCCTTGAGCATGGAGAAAGAGGAGAGCTGGTTCCGGTTCGCCAGCACCACCATCGTCTTCAGCGGGTCGCCATCGGCGTGCGCTGCCGGCTTGTCGAATCCGGACTGTCCGTCGATGAAAACCGAGAGCTGACCGATCGATGCGCCTTCGTCCAGCAGGCTCCGGTCCAGCGGCGGGCCGAGGACATAACCAACATTGCTCATCATGTCGGCGGCGGCGAGGGCCGGATCGCCACGGGAGCCGCCCTGATACCGGCTGCGGAGAAGCTCCACGCCGATTCGCACCGAACCGATCGCATCGACGATATCCTGGCGGGCGACCTCGCCGTGGCGGGCCACGACATCCTTGCCGAGCACGAAGGCGAGTTCCACTTCGAGCGAAATGCCCGGCTGGTGGGCATGACTGGTTTCTTCGTTGACGGACAGAAGCGGTGCGCTCTGGCAGAAATCGCCCTTCAGGGTGAGCTTGGCGCCCTTGAACGGCTGGCCGAGTGCGTGAAACACATCCCGCTGCACGGCATAGGCATCCGCCAGCGGCAGCCCGAGAAACGGCTCCGGATCCAGCACGGTCCTCGACAGGATGGAATTGCAAATGGCATTCGCGAGGCGGGCCGGGAGGGTATCGGTGGGCATGTCGGGCATAAGCTCAGTTTCCTTGTTTGAGGTGGAGGCCCCGGGGCATTGACAATCACTACCAATTGCCGAGCTCTCAGGCACCCCGATAAAATCAATGGATTGGCACGAATATCTGCGCCTGACTGTTTTTCTGCATCTCCTCAGCGAACGAAAACAGAAATTGGTAACGACAGTCGGTCGCCGCTCGGGGCCTCCTCCTGACAGCATTCTTTCATCCGGACAGTGAGTTCGCCAGGAACCGGCGAAAGCGGCATTTCGGATTGACAGGTGTCGTAAGACATCATATCTCTTCGATTGTCACTATCTATTTGCCGGGAGGAGACCGGCGACCCAAGGGAGGACGGCCATGAAGCCGCTAATGAGATTGATGGGACCGGTATTGCTTGGTTCCACCCTGTTTTTCCAGCCTGCCTATGCCGAAACCCCGCCTAACATGCTGGTTGTCGGCTTCTCGATGACCAATATCCTGACGCTTGATCCTGCTGCCATCACCGGCAAGGAGACCGTACAGGTTCTGACAAACATATATGATAACCTCGTGGCGCTCGACGCCGTCAACCGCGCCCAGGTCAATCCGCAGCTGGCGGAAAGCTGGACGATCGCCGACGATAATGGTTCGATCGCCTTCAAGCTGCGCAAGGGGGCGACGTTCGCTTCCGGAAACCCGGTCACGTCAGCGGACGTCGTCTGGTCCTTCAAGCGGTTGATGAAGCTAAATCTGGCGCAGGCGTCGTTCCTGAAAACCCACGGCTTCTCTGCCGCCAATGCCGATGCAAGCTTCACCGCTCCGGACGACGGCACGGTCGTCATCAAGCTGCCGAAGAAGGTCGATCCACAGGTCATCGTGCAGACGCTCGGCATCGTCGGTCCGGGCTCCGTCCTCGACATGAAGGCGGTCATGGAGCACGACAAGAACGGCGACATGGGTGCGGCGTGGCTTACCAACAACTCCGCCGGTTCCGGTCCGTTCATGCTTGGCCAATGGCAGTCGAACGAGCGGGTGACGCTTGAGCAAAACCCGAAATACTGGGGCGAAAAGCCGGCCATGCGCCGGATCATGATGCGCCATCTGGCCGAATCGCAGAGCCAGCGGCTGATGCTCGAAAAGGGCGATATCGACATCGCCTTTTCCATGTCGGCGGCCGACCTGAAGGCGCTTGAGAGCAGCAAGGACGTCAAGATCCAGACGAACGGCGGCAGCGGCTTCTATTATCTGGCCGTCTCCATGAAGGACGAGAAGTTCCAGAAGCCCAAGGTTCGCGAGGCGCTGCGTTATCTGATCGACTACCAGGGCCTGAACGACAGCGTTCTGCCCTATTTCGGCAAGCTGCGCGATCGTCCCGTTCCGGCCGGCATCTTCGGCGCCCTGCCGAATGCGGGCTACAAGCTCGACGTCGCGAAGGCCAAGGCGCTGCTTGCCGAAGCCGGTTATCCGAACGGGTTTTCGACCACGCTGCGCGCCATTTCCGACGTGCCGTTCATGAGCCTTGCCACCGCCATCCAGGCGACGCTGGCGCAGGCCGGCATCAAGGCCGAGATCATCACCGGCTCCGGCGACCAGATCTACGGCGCGATGCGTGAGCGCAAATACGAGCTTCTCGTCGGCCGCGGCGGCGGCGGCCAGTTGCCGCACCCGGACTCGAACTTCCGTGCCATCGTCTACAACCCCAACAATGCGGATGAGGCGAAGCTGACGAATTTCCAGGGCTGGCGCACGTCCTTCTATGACGAGAAGATCAACAAGATGATCGACGATGCTCTCGTGGAGGGCAACAAGGACAAGCAGATCAAGCAATATCAGGACATCCAGACCTATTACGCGGATATGGTGCCGTCGATCCAACCCTTCTCCGAAGTGGTCGACAGTGTGGGCTTCCGGGCCGACATCAAGGGTCTCGAGCTGAACCCGTCCTGGTCGACCCAGCTTCGCACGGTCAAGAAAGAACGGTAATCGTCGGCTGCCGCGGTGTAGAATGCTGATGCGCCGCGGCGTCCGGTACGATCTTGAGGAAGCCCCATGAACAACGAGCGTCTCACCGCTTTCACGCGGCAGGCCGGCACCATATTGGCAACCCTTGTCGGGTTGCTGATCCTGACCTTCTGCATCGGGCGACTGATGCCGGTCGATCCGGTCCGCGCCATTGTCGGCGAAGAGGCCGACCAGGCCACATACAACATGGTCGCGGAACGGATCGGCGCGAACCTTCCTCTCTACCAGCAGTTCTTCCGGTACGTGAGCGATCTGCTGCACGGCGATTTCGGGACGTCGATCCGCACCGGGCAGCCGGTCATCAACGACATCCTGCATGTCATGCCGGCGACGATCGAGCTTGCGACCTTCGCGATCATCGTCGGGGCGGGGCTCGGCATTCCGCTCGGCATCCTCGCCGCCGTGCGCCGCAACCGGCCGGTCGATCACGTCATCCGCTTCCTGACCCTCATCGGGCATTCGATGCCGATCTTCTGGACCGGCATGATCGGCCTGATCATCTTCTATGCGGCGCTGGATCTGGTCGGCGGCGGCGGCCGTCTGTCGGATTATTATATCGGGCTGGTGCCGGAAACGACGGGTTTCCTGCTGATCGACGCGATGCTGGCCGGCGACTGGGAAGTCTTCCGGGATGCGGTCAACCATCTGCTGCTGCCGGCGAGCATCCTCGGTTATTCCTCGATGGCCTATATCACTCGCATGACCCGCAGTTTCATGCTGGACCAGCTGAACCAGGAATATGTCACCACGGCGCGGGTGAAGGGGCTCTCCAAGAGCCGCACCATCTGGCACCACGCCTTCGCGAACATCCGCGTGCAGCTGGTGACGATCGTGGCGCTTGCCTATGGCAGCCTGCTCGAAGGCGCGGTCCTCATCGAGACGGTGTTCTCCTGGCCGGGCTTCGGCCAGTACATCACCAACAACATGCTGATCGGCGACATGAACGCGGTGATGACCTGCGTGCTGCTGGTCGGTATCATCTTCATCGCGCTCAACCTGCTTTCCGACGCGCTTTACAAGATCTTCGATCCGAGGACGCGGTGACATGGCAGCTCAATCTCTCGACATGCAGGACGTGGCCATGAACGGTACTCGCTCAAACCCAAATTCGGCCTTCCGCCGACTGCTCGCGGTCATCCGCGAGCTTCTCGGCAACCCGTCCTCGGGCTTCGGCCTCGTGGTGATCACCATCCTGCTCCTGACGGCGATCGTCGCGCCGCTGATCGCGCCTTATGACCCGAACGTCATCAATCTGAGCAACACGCTGAAGCCGCCGAGCGCCGAGCACTGGTTCGGCACCGACGAACTCGGCCGCGACATCATGAGCCGCATCATCCACGGCACGCGCATCAGCCTGACGATCATCACCATCGTCTCGGTCATCGTCGGCCCGATCGGGCTTCTGGTCGGCACGACCGCCGGTTATTTCGGCGGCTGGTACGACACGATCATGATGCGCATCACCGATATCTTCCTGTCCTTCCCGAGCCTCATCCTGTCGCTCGCCTTCGTGGCGGCCTTGGGCGCCGGCCTCGAGAACGCGATCATCGCCATCGGTCTCACCGCCTGGCCGCCGATCGCCCGGCTGGCGCGCGCCGAAACGCTGACCTTCCGCAATGCCGACTATATCTCGGCCTCGCGCATGCAGGGGGCGTCGGCGCTGCGCATCATCGTCAAGTCGATCATGCCGATGTGCCTTCCCTCGGTTCTGGTGCGCATCACGCTGTCGATGGCGACCGTCATCCTGACCGCCGCCGGCCTCGGCTTCCTCGGTCTCGGCGCCCAGCCGCCGCTTCCCGAATGGGGCGCGATGATCGCCACCGGCCGGCGCTACATGCTGGACAACTGGTGGCTGGTCGCCTTCCCGGGCGGCGCCATCCTCCTCGTCAGTCTTGCCTTCAACCTTCTCGGCGACGGCCTGCGCGACGCGCTGGATCCGAAGCAAAGATAGGATTTTCTCCCATGGACAACAGCCAGGCACTCCTGAAGGTCGAAAATCTCCGCGTCAGCTATCGCGCCGGCAAGACCTACAACACCGTCGTCAAGGGCGTCTCCTTCGATCTCGGCCGCGAGCGGCTCGGCATCGTCGGCGAATCCGGCTCCGGCAAGTCGACCATCGGCCGCGCGTTGCTGAAGCTGCTGCCGACCGCCAGGATCGAGGCCGACCGGATGGATTTCGGCGGCACCGATCTCATCTCCGCCAGTGAAAAGCAGATGCTGACGATCCGCGGCCGACGCATTTCGATGATCCTCCAGGACCCGAAATTCTCGCTCAACCCGGTTCATCGCGTCGGCGACCAGATTGCCGAGGCCTATCGCGTCCACAACAGGGCATCAGCCCAGGTTGCCCGGCAGAAGACGCTGGAAATGCTGGAAGCGGTGAAGATCCGCGATCCCGAGCGCGTCTACGGCCTTTATCCGCATGAGGTTTCGGGCGGCATGGGCCAGCGCATCATGATCGCGATGATGCTGATCCCCGAGCCGCAGATCATCATCGCCGACGAGCCGACTTCGGCACTCGACGTAACCGTGCGCATGCAGGTCTTGAACATCCTGAACGAACTGGTGACTAACAAGGGCATCGGCCTGATCATGATCAGCCACGACCTCAACCTGGTGCGCAATTTCTGTGACCGGGTCATGGTCATGCGCCATGGCGAGGTCGTCGAGGAGCGGGCCGCCCGGGATATGCGCAACTGCACGCATCCCTATACGCAAGGCCTGCTTGCCGCGCAGCCGCATATCGGCGGCGCTCGCCGGCCGCTTCCGGTCCTGAACCGCCAAGTCATCTCCCAAGAGACCAAAGAGGTGCGCGCATGACCGCCATCGACGTCCGCAATCTCTCGATCGATCTTGGCTATGGTTTGGCGAAGAAGCGCATTCTCGGCGATGTCTGTTTTTCGGTCGAGGCCGGCGAATCCTTCGGGCTTGTCGGCGAATCCGGTTCCGGCAAGTCGACCATCCTGCGCTGCATCGCCCGCCTTCTGAATGTCTGGGAGGGCGATATCCAGCTCGAGGGGCGGTCGGTCAACGTCATGCAGTTTGCCGAATATTGTCGCACGGTCCAGATGGTCTTCCAGGACCCCTACGGTTCGCTCCACCCGCGCCAGTCGATCCGCACGGCGCTTCAGGAGCCGCTGCGCATCCACCGCATGGACCGCCAGGTCGAACGCATGGAGCGGGCTCTGGTCGATGTCGGCCTCGATCCGGCCTTCCTGTCGCGTTATCCGCACGAGCTTTCCGGCGGCCAGCGGCAGCGCGTGGCAATCGCCCGCGCGCTCATCCTCGAACCGCGCATCCTGCTTCTCGACGAGCCAACCTCGGCGCTCGACGTCTCGGTGCAGGCGGAAGTGCTCAATCTGCTTGCCGACCTGCGTGCAAAACGCAACCTGACCTATCTCTTTGTCAGCCATGACCTTGCGGTGATCGATCATATGTGCGAGCGGCTGGCGGTCATGCAGCATGGCCGCGTGGTCGAGGTGATGAGCCGAGACGTGCTGGCGACGGGCGATGCCAAGGATCCCTATGCCCGCGAATTGATCCAGGCGAGCCTCGAATACGACCACGCTGTCTGAGTTCCGCGTCTGAGACGCTATGGAGGTGCCCCGATGACAGCCGAAGCCCCATCTGCCACCTGGCGCCGCAGGGAGACCCTGAGTTCGCAGGTGGTGCGCATGATCGCCGAGCGCATCAAGCTCGGGGAATATCCGCGCGGATCCAAGCTTCCGACGGAAAAGGCGCTGATCGACGAACTGGGCGTCAGCCGGACGGTCGTCCGGGAGGCGATCGCCAATCTTCGGGCGAGCGGGCACGTGTCCATCCACCACGGCATCGGCGTTTTTGTGCGCGAGGACGCCGGCGTCACACCGTTCCGGCTCACCGATGAAAATATGATGCGGGTCGAAAGCGTGCTGAAGGGCCTCGAACTGCGCATCGGCATCGAATCCGAATCCGCGGCTCTCGCCGCGGAGCGCCGCACCGCCGTCGATATCGCCGCCATGCATGCCGCCTTTGAATCCATGGACCGCTCGATCAGGCAGCTCGACCGCAGCACCCAGTCGGACTTCGAATTTCATTGTGCCGTCGCGGCCGCCAGCCAGAACGAACACTTCATCGGCATATTCAACTATCTCGGTGAAACGCTGATGCCGCGCATGCGCATGCAGGCGCATCAGGTTGATGACGAGACCTTCGCCGGACACCTTCAGCGCGTCAACGACGAGCACAAGGCGATCTTCCTGGCCATCGAAGACAAGAACGTCGAGGGTGCCCGCGCCGCCATGCGCAAACACCTGTCCGATAGCCGTGACCGGCTGATCGCGCGGTCGCGGAATACGCCATGATCGATGGCGACAACATGTCAGGCCTTGCGAAGAGGCTTCGCGACACCGTTTCGTTTGGATGGAATTTCGATCCCGCAAAGTACGCTTTCGCGGCCTGGAGAGAGCGGATGCGCGACGAGGTTCGCGCGGCACTCGGTGTCGAACGCATAACGCCCGCCGGCGCTTCTGTGGTGAGCGAGTGGAGGGAGGGCGGCTGCAAGGGGCAGGAACTGCAGCTTCATTTCTCCAATGGTGAAATTGCCGGCGCCTACCTGCTCCGTCCGGATACAGACGCCCGGACGCCTGCCGTACTTCTGCTGCACGACCACGGCTCGTTCTTTTCGATCGGCAAGGAAAAGATGATCGGCCGGCCCGGCGAACCTCCCGAAGTCGCCGCGGATATCGACCGCTGGACGGCGAAGCTTTACGGCGGGCGGCAGGTGGGCAATGAGCTCGCCCGTCGCGGTTACACCGTGCTCTGCGCCGATGCGCTCGGCTGGGGAGGCCGGAAAGGCAACGGCTACGAGGCGCAGCAGGCCCTGGCGGCCAATCTCATGCAGTTCGGGTTTTCCTACGCCTCCGTCATCCTGCGTGAGGATCTCGAGGCGATGGCTTGGCTTTGCAGATCGCCGGGCGTCGACCGCGCCCGTGTGGCAAGCTTCGGTTATTCGATGGGCGGCTCACGCGCCTGGCAGGTGGCCGCGCTTTCGGACGACGCAAGAGTGTGCGTCGCCGGCGGATGGATGGCAACGCTCCAGGGCCTCATGCAGCCCGGCAACAACCAGCTTCGCGGCCAGTCGGCCTTTTCCATGCTGCATCCGCAGATCGCGGGAAAGCTCGACTATCCCCATTTTGCGGGGCTTGCCGCGCCAAAACCCGCCCTGATCTTCAGCGGCGGCGATGACCGGCATTTTCCCGAGCCTGCGGCGCTGGCGGCGCATGAGCAGATGCATGGGATCTGGCGGGCCGCGAATGCGGAACCTTGCCTCGAAACGCGGCTCTGGCCCGGCGCCGCCCATGCCTTCCCGGTCGATCAGCAGGACCATGCAATGGATTGGCTCGGGCGGACGATGTGAGGTGAGCTCGAAGATCGCGACTTTGGCCGGCGAGCCGAGATCGCCCTTTCAGGTCGGGGCACGCCTCTGACCCTTTGCCGTGCTTGACCCGAGGATCCCATTCCAGGCGATACCCGCGTAACCGACCGCAAAAGAAAAAGCCCGGCCCCCAAAAGGGACCGAGCTTCTCTTTACTGCTTGGGAGGCAGATTAAGCGGTTCACCCCACCAGATTAGCGTTGATGAAGTCGAAGTTGATGTCTTCGCCCATGCCCGGCTTGTCCGAGATATGCACGAAGCCATCCTCGTCCATCGGGTCGACCAGGGCGTTCAGGTATTCGAAGCCGTCGTCATATTCGAGGAAGGGGTGCAGCAGGCCGCGCTCGTACCATTTTGCATTCTTGGTACAGGCGGCAATGATCAGGTTCGGGGCGCCGTTGCCGTGGATTTCGCAGTTCATGCCGAAGGATTCGGCGAGATGCATGGTTTTCATCGCCGGGCTGATGCCGCCGACATCGTGGACGCCGGTGCGCAGGATGTCGCAGGCCTTCGAGGTGATCCATTCGGCGCGGCTGAAATGTTTGCCCCCGGCGCTTTCCGGACCGAGGACCGGAATGTCGAGGTTTTCGGCAAGCCAGGCATAGGAAGCCGAGCTCTGCTCGTCCATCGGCTCCTCGATCCAGTCGAAGCCGAGCTTTTCAAGGCCCTTGCCGAGTTCCAGCGCTTCCGTGCGGGTATACCAGTGGAAGGCGTCGATCATCAGGTGAATATCCGGGCCGACCGCCTCGCGCACCGCGGCGCAGGCCTTCAGGTCCATCTTGACATCAGGCGCCCAGGAAACCGGCGGCATCCAGGTGTGCAGCTTGATGCCCTTGTAGCCGCGCTTGACGAGCTTCTCGCCGAAGCGGCCGTAGTCTTCAGGCGTCGCGAGGCCGTTTTCCAGCTCGTCGCCGCACATGATCGAGCCATAGGCCGGGATCTTTTCGCGGTAGCTGCCGATCAGTTTGTGGACCGGCATGTTCAGTTTGCGGCCTGCAAGGTCCCACAGGGCGCAATCGACGATCGCCAGCGTCCGGTCGGTCAGCTGCATCGCGCTGCCGCGCTGCCAGTGGGCGAGATCCTGCCACAGCCTTTCGCGCGCGAACGGATCTTCGCCGATCAGCACCTTCTTGACGAACTTGTCGATCACATGCGGGCGAACGACTTCCGGCGCAGCGAAGCAGTAACCTTCGGCACCATCGTCATCGACGATGGTGAGCAGCGCCAGGTTGACCTTGTGCGGCGGGCCCGGATGGGCATGGCCGGCAGTATCCTGATGGCGGCGCGTGGTATGGGAGAATACCCGCACATGGACGTCTACGATCTTCACGAAATTCCTCCTGTCAGAAGCAAAGGGACGAGCCTCCACCGTTCACGCATCCGTCCGGTCCTCCAGCGTCGGCCGAATTGTCCGGTCGACGCTGTCCGCGGCGCCGGCTCAAAGCATTCTTCCCTCGTGGACGGATCAACGGCGAATAAGCATCTGTCCGCTATGTCATAATACCTCATAGGTCATCTCATACTATAGGTCTAGGGCCTTGCGTCAATAAAATTATTCCCTTGCGCTTGACAACGGGGTGGGCTTTTACCCCTCTAAGTGGCTGAAATGCCAAAGCCAGGGAGCGGGCCGACGTTGAAGAGAGCAGATAACATCACCGGGGAAACGCCCTCGCGAAAAGGCCGCAATCTGGTCGAGACGGTTGGTCGGCGGATGCGGGATGCGATTGCGAGCGGAGCGTTGAAACCCGGTGACAAACTGCCCACGGAAAGCGGACTGACGCTACAGTATGAGGTCAGCCGCACGGTCATCCGCGAGGCGATCGCTTCGTTGCGGGCGGATAATCTCGTCGAAGTCCGTCATGGCGTCGGCGTCTTCGTTCTGGCGCCGCAAGGCGGGCTGCAGGCGGGCTTCCGCACCGTGGATGCCAGCCGTGTTTCCTCCATCATTGAAATGCTGGAAGTTCGTGCCGCGATCGAGATCGAGGCTGCGGGTCTCGCCGCCGTCCGCTCGTCGCCAGCCCAGCAGGAGTTGATCTTCGAATGTCTCGAGACCATCAAGCGGCAGATCGCTGCCGGTGCGGCAACGGTTGAAAGCGATCGGGCTTTCCATTTGGCCATCGCGGATGCGACCAACAACCCGCGTTTCCGGGAACTCCTGGAAGCGATCGGCAAGCAGATGATCCCGCGAGCGCTGCTGCAGGAGGGTGAGGCCGAGATTTCGCCAGCCGAATACCTGACCCAGATTCAGGATGAACATGCCCGTATCGCCCGCGCGATCACGGATGGTGACGATTCGGCTGCTCGCGACGCGATGCGCATGCATCTCAAAGGGAGCCAGCAACGCTACCGGTCGCTGATACGGCGTCCATGAGGCGTCGGCAAAGATAATACAAGTATTGACAGTCATAATATGACTTGGTAGCTTCCCGGAAATCAACCAGGAAGGGACTGCCATGTCTATGGATCCAAATGAACTGAAGCGGGCGCTTGGCGCCGGCCTCCTGTCGTTCCCCGTCACGCCGTTCGGCAAGGATGGCCTCTTCAACCGCACGGCCTACGAGCAGCATGTCGGCTGGCTGGCCGGTTATGATGCCTCGGTGCTTTTCGCCGCCGGCGGCACGGGCGAGTTCTTTTCACTGGAGCCTTCCGAAATTCCGGAAATCATCGTTGCCGCCAAGGCTTCCGCCGGCAGCACGCCGATCGTTTCCGGCTGCGGCTACGGCACGCGCATCGCCGTCTCGATCGCCAGGTCCGCCGAAAAGGCCGGCGCCGACGGCATCCTCCTGCTGCCGCATTACCTGATGGATGCCAGCCAGGAAGGCCTCTACCAGCACATCAAGGCCGTCTGCCAGTCGGTCGGCATCGGCGTGATGGTCTATAATCGCGACAACTCCATCCTTACGGCGGAAACGCTCGCCCGCCTTTGCGAGGCCTGCCCCAATCTGGTTGGCTTCAAGGACGGTTCCGGGGATATCGGCCTGGTGCGCAAGATCACCGCTGTCATGGGTGATCGCCTGACCTATCTCGGCGGCATGCCGACGGCCGAGCTTTTCGCGGACGCCTATCTCGGCGCGGGTGTCACCACCTATTCGTCGGCCGTCTTCAACTTCGTGCCCGCGCTCGCCCAGACGTTCTACAAGGCGCTTCGGGCTGGCGATACGGCCGCCACCAACCGGATCCTCATCGACTTCTTCTATCCGTTCATGGAGATCCGCAACCGCCAGAAGGGTTACGCAGTTTCCGCCATCAAGGCCGGCGTGCGGCTGATGGGCTTCGATGCAGGTCCGGTTCGCGCCCCCCTGACCGACCTGACCGCGGAAGAAGTCGAGATGATGGAGGCTCTCTGCGAGCCGTATCGCAACAATACTCTCGGGGCGCAGGCGGCCGAATAGGGCGTCTTTCTCCCAACTCCTCCCCGAGCATAAGCCGGCAGGTTCTGCCTGCCGGACAGGAGGCTACTTCCTTAGTGAGCCACCGTTGAACCAGATTTCCCTCCGTTTTCTTGCGAAAGCGCAAGCAAATGCCCATGCCCTGTTTGTTTCACGTCAAAGAGAAGAGGCTGGTCTGGACATAAATTCTATTTCCAGAGGACGGCGATTTACTCCGCCCCTTGTTCCGAAGGAAAGAAACCATGACCGACAAGATTCAGATGACCAGACGCTCGATCCTTGCGGGGGCAGCCTTCGTTGGCGCGATCGCACCGGTCGTGCAGGCTTCCTTTGCCCATGCGGACGAAGCGCCTCCCGCAAAAATGAAGCCGGGCGACCTCTCGCGCCTCCGCCGCGAGAAGGTCGAACTCGTGAAGCCGCCTTTCGTCCATGCCCATGCCCAGAAAGCCGATGGCCCGCCGAAGGTCGTCGAATTTACGCTGACCATCCAGGAGAAGAAGCTCGTCCTTGACAAGGAAGGCACCGAGATCAATGCGATGACCTTCGACGGATCGGTTCCGGGTCCGCTCATGGTCGTCCATCAGGACGACTATGTTGAACTCACCCTAATCAACCCCGACACCAACGAACTGCAGCACAATATCGACTTCCACTCGGCGACCGGCGCGCTCGGTGGCGGAGCGCTGACGGTGGTGAATCCCGGGGAGAAAACCATTCTCAGGTTCAAGGCGACCAAGGCCGGTGTCTTCGTTTATCACTGCGCACCTCCCGGAATGGTGCCGTGGCACGTCACCTCGGGCATGAACGGCGCCATCATGGTGCTGCCGCGCGATGGCCTCAAGGACGGCAACGGGAAACCGCTGACCTATGACAAGATCTACTATGTGGGTGAGCAGGATTTCTACGTCCCGCGCGACGAGAACGGCAAGTTCAAGAAATACGCCAGCGCCGGCGAGGCCTACGAGGACACGCTCAAGGTCATGCGGACGCTGACCCCGACGCACATCGTCTTCAACGGGGCCGTCGGTGCCCTGACGGGCCAGAACGCGATGACCGCTGCGGTCAACGAGAAGGTGCTCATCGTCCATTCGCAGGCAAACCGCGATACGCGGCCCCACCTCATCGGCGGCCATGGCGACTATGTCTGGGCTACGGGCAAATTCGCCAACCCTCCGGAGATCGACCAGGAAACATGGTTCATCCCGGGCGGTGCGGCAGGTGCTGCGTTCTACACCTTCCAGCAGCCCGGCATATACGCCTACGTCAACCACAACCTGATCGAGGCCTTCGAACTGGGTGCCGCCGCACATTTCAAGGTTACCGGTGATTGGAACGACGACCTGATGACGTCGGTCCTGGCGCCGAGCGGCACCTGATCGGAAACGGCCGGGAGCATGACACGAACATGTTCCCGGCCGGCTTCGACACCCATCTCTTGCGCCAGATTTCGCCTTGGGAGGCGAACATGCCATGGACATACGACAGGGCAAGGCTCTCGCTCCTCCATACCGGGCTTCCGATCACGCTGATCGCCGTGCTGGCAGCGGGTATCTTCCATCAGGCGGGTTTCATGAAGCCTGCGCCCCCAGAGGGCGCGGTCTATGAGCCGGTGACGGTCGTCGTTCCTTCCCGCACCTACAGCTACAGGAGCGACGGGGAATTCCTGAAGGGCACGGCGCCGATCGATGCGCCGATGAAGACGGTGGTCGCGGGACCGAGCCTGACCATCATGAAAAATCACGTCACTGCCCTGGAATACCGGGCGTGCGTATCGGCGGGCGCCTGCAGATCGCCTGAAGCGGTCACATCGAGGACGGACGTACCCGCGACCGGCGTGAGCTTTGACGATGCCACGGCCTATGCCCGCTGGCTCTCCGAGATGACCGGCGAATACTGGAGGCTGCCGACCGACGAACAACTGGCTCAGGCCGCAGGCAAGAGCTTTCCGGACGATGCTCTCGGCCTCGATCCGGACAACAAGAACCCCGCGCTGCGGTGGCTCGCCGACTACGAGCGCGAAGCGCGCGAGCGGGCTGCGGGCGATCCCGTACCCCGGCCGACGGGAAGTTTCGGGGAAAACGAATATGGCCTGGCCGACTTTGGCGGCAACATCTGGGAATGGACGTCCACCTGCCATCGGAGGGTCCATCTCTATGTGAACGGGTCGGTTCGCGCCTCCGAGGAGATTTGCGGCGTCTACGTGACCGTTGGCCCGCATCGCTCGCCGATGAGTTCGTTCATCCGCGATCCGAAAGGCGGCGGCTGCGCGGTGGGCACGCCGCCCGACAATCTGGGTTTCCGGCTGGTCAAGTCCACTCGTTGGTATGCCCCGCTTCTAAGGACGCTTCGCCAGGCGGGTTGGACAACGTGACCATCCTGGCTCAAACCGACGCAAAGCGAGCCGCGACAAATTCCAAACCGTTTGTCGCAGGTCAAAGAGCAGCTTCGCTTTTGCTCTAGTGTGAATTCCAACGAAGCCGAGGGCTTCCAAGAAAAGGAGTTAAGAGAATGAAGAAGATTTTGGCATCCCTGCTCGGCGCGGCGATGGTCACGGCTGTCTGCGCCACGGTGGCGTCGGCGGCCGATTTCGAAGTGCATATGCTCAACAAGGGCAAGGACGGCGCGATGGTATTCGAGCCGAGTTCCCTCAAGGTCGCCAAGGGCGATACCGTGACCTTCGTTCCGACTGACAAATCTCACAACGCCGAAACCATCGACGGGCTGATCCCGGAAGGTGCAAAGCCGTTCAAGGGCCAGATGAACGAAAGCGTGAAGGTCACGTTCGACGTCGAAGGAGCGTATGCCGTGAAGTGCGCGCCGCATGTCGGCATGGGCATGATCGGCCTCGTCGTGGTCGGCAACGCCCCGGCTGCCAACCTTGAGGCGATCAAGGCCGCGAAGCTGCCCAAGAAGGCTCGCGAACGTCTTGACGCGGATATTGCTGCTTCCGGCGTCTAGGCGGGGAGCGTTCGGCGGCGGTCATTCCCTCTCCCCCTGGCCGCCGCCGCGCTTATTCTTCCGGCCTCATCCGGCGAGGTTGATCAGCGCATCAGGCCGGCCATGCGGAGCGCATTCTCGATGATCTGCTGGATGCCTTCAGGTTCCTTTGCCTGCCTGGAAGAGGTCGATGTTTGCTTGAAGCCGTCGCTCTTCGCCCGCAACGGCTCCGCCCCCTCCCGAAGCAGGCCCCAGCTTCTTGCCGAATGAAGCGTCGATGATATGCCGACGTCCAGCAGATAAGGCGCGGCGTTCTCGTCGTCGAGCGCAGCATCGATCGGGGTTCCGTGGCCCATTCCGGCAATGCTGTAATATTCGATGACCTGCCTGCCGCGGGGATCCTTCCAGACGGTTTTCGCCTGGCCGTCCACCTTTTCCTCCAGGGCCGGGCGTGAGCCGACGTTGTGAACACCCCGCCACTGGTCGATGATCGCCTGCGCATTGGCCGCTGCGACCGTATTGTCCCGGGTGCCCTGCCATATAGAGATGGTCGGCCAGGGTCCCTGATGGGAAGACGCCGTTTTCAGGCGCGATTGAAGCGCCGCCGGTGCCGGCAGGCCTTGCCCCCGCATCCGGTCGAAGGCTTCCGGAACCGTCGCGGCGACGCCATAGGGCAGGCCGGCGATGATCGCTCCGCCTGCGAAAACCTCCGGATAGGCTGCCAGCATGGCATTGGCCATTGCCCCGCCCGCGGACAGGCCGCTCACATAGATGCGCGAGGTATCGATCCCGTGCCGGGAGACGGCGGCTTCGATCATCTGGCGGATCGAGTGCACTTCGCCCTGGCCGCGGCGCGTGTCGGCCGGAAGGAACCAATTGAAACAGAGATTGCCGTTGTTGGCCCGCACCTGTTCCGGAAAGAGCACCACGAAGCCGTGGCGTTCGGCGAGCTTCGACCATCCGGCGCCGTGGTCATAACCGGAGGCGGTCTGAGTGCATCCGTGAAGAACGACGACGAGGGCAGGATCTTTGGGAAGCAGGGAGGGCACGTACAACCTGGCGGCCAGCGCTCCGGGATTGGATCCGAAACTGGTCAGTTCCTCCAGATGACTGGGTGTGTCGGTGTGCTCGCGACCCAGTGATTTCAAGCGGGCAAGCCGCTCCAGCGTATCCGACAACGATCTCATAATGGCTCCTGGCAATCATTGCCGGGATGGCAGTGATCAGCGACAACGTTTCCTATATGGGTAACGTTGCTGCACTGCACAATTATTTTTTTGTAAGGTATGTTTCATTGTGGGCCGGCAGAAGCGGAAAGGTTCGCCGCCCGCGAGGTTTTGCGTCCGCTCTCGATCAGCGCTTTGGTGTATTCGTGCTGCGGGGAGAGGAAGAGGCGTTCGGTTTCCCCCTGTTCGACAATCACGCCGCGTTTCATCACGATGGTCCGGTCGCAGATCTGCCGGATGACGGCGAGGTTGTGCGAGATGAAGACATAGGTGAGGTCGAGTTCGGCGCGCAGTTCCTGCAGGAAATCGAGCACCTGGGCCTGCACCGAGATGTCGAGCGCGGAAGTCGGTTCATCGAGGATCAGCAAGTGTGGATTGAGGGCGATGGCGCGGGCGATGCAGATGCGCTGTTTCTGGCCGCCGGACAGTTCGTGCGGATAGCGGTACTTGAACATCTTCGGCAACTGGACGATGTCGAGCAGCGCTTCGACGCGGGCCTCGATATCGCGGCGGCTCATGTTCGTCTGGATGCGCAGGGGTTCGCCGATCGCATCGCCGATCGTGTGGCGGCCGTTGAGCGCTGAATGCGGGTTCTGGAAGACGAACTGCATGTGCCGGCGCATTAATCGCAGCGGTTCGCCGGTCAGGCCGGAAATGTTTTTGCCGTCGAAGATGATGTCGCCGGAGGTCGGCTCGATCAGCCGCAGCAGCATGCGCGCCAGCGTCGACTTGCCGGAACCGGATTCGCCGACCACGCCGAAGATTTCGCCGGTCGCGACGGAGAGGTTGATGCTGTCGACCGCCGTCACCTCGGTGCCGGACTGGCTGCGATAGACCTTCCTGAGGCCGATCGCTTCCAGAAGCACGCCGGGTTTCGGGGAGGCGCCGACCGCCGGTTCGGCGGCAACCTTCGCCGCAGCGGTATCGATGTCTGGCACCGCGGCGAGCAGGCGCCTGGTGTATTCGTGCTTGGGGGCGCTGAGGATATCCGCCGTCAGGCCCTGCTCGACGATCTCGCCCTTGTACATGACCGCGCAGCGCTTCGCGATCGTGGCAATGGCGCCGATATCGTGGCTGATCATGATGACGGTGAGGTTGAGTTTTTCCACCAGCGAATTGATCAGGTCGAGCACCTGCGCCTGGACCGTCACGTCGAGCGCCGTCGTCGGCTCGTCGGCGATCAGCAGGTCCGGCTTGCCGGACAGCGCCATGGCGATCAGCACCCGCTGGCGCATGCCGCCGGAAAGCTGGTGCGGATACTGGTCGAACAGCATGGCGGGGTTGGGCAGTCCGACCTGGTCGAGCAGTTCCTCGGTGCGGGCGCGGCGGGTGACCTTCAAGGAGACGCCGTAGCCGGATGCCTTTTCATGGGCGGCGATGACATCGGAAATCTGTTGCCCGACGGTGAAGAGCGGGTTCAGGTAGGTCATCGGATCCTGGAAGATCATCGAGATACGGATGCCGCGGATCTTCGTCCAGTCCTTTTCGGGGAGCGCGGTGATGTCCTGCCCGTCGAAGGCGATGGTCCCTTCGACGACCTTCGAGGCCTTCGGTCCGATGCCGAGCACCGAGCGCACCAGCACCGTCTTGCCGGAGCCGCTTTCGCCGACGATGCCGAGCGTATCGCCGCGGTTGACGGTCAGGTTAATGTCCTTCAGCACATGCACCGGGCCGTCGAACGTGCCGATATCGAGCCGGTAGTTCTGGATGTCGAGAAGAGGTCCGGTCATCGGTCACGGCTCCGGGGATCGAGAATGTCACGCAGGCCGTCGCCGAGAAGGTTGAAGCCGAGCACGGTCAGGAAGATCGCGGCACCGGGGAAGAGCGAGTACCACCACCAGTCCGGCATGTAGGTACGGGCGACGGAGATCATCGCGCCCCATTCCGGTGCCGGCGGCTGGGCGCCGAGGCCGATGAAGCCGAGGCTGGCGGCCGACAGGATCGCCATGCCCATGTCCATGCTCATCTTGACGATGATCGGCGACATGCAGTTGGGCAGGATGTGATGCCAGAGGATCCAGGGCGTCTTGGCACCGATCGAGCGGGCCGACTCCACGAACAGTTCTTCCTTGACGGACAGTGTCTTTGCCTCCACCAGGCGCACGTATCCCGGCCACCAGACGAGCGACAAGGCGAGCACGCAATTGGTGATGCCGGGGCCGAGGGCAGCAACGATGGCGAGCGCGAGAGCCAGGCCCGGCACGGCGAGGAAGAGTTCGGTGATGCGCATGATGACGGCGCGTACCCAGCCGCCGCGATACCCGGCGATGATGCCAAGCGGTACGCCGATGATTGCGCCGACGCCGGTGATGATCAGGCCGATCCAGAGCGAGGTGCGGGCGCCGATGATGACGCGCGAAAGGATGTCGCTGCCCATTTCGTCGGTGCCGAACCAGTGGGCGGCGCTCGGGCCCATCAGCTTGTTGGCCATGTTGAAGGCGCCGACCGTATCTTCCGGATAGGGCGCCAGCCATGGTCCAAAGGCTGCGAGCAACAGGAAGATCACGACCAGGCCGAGGCCGAGCATGGAAGAGAAGCTCTTGCCGAACATGTGGGCGTAGAGCCGCCATTGGCGGATCTTGCTTTCATGCCGTTCGCGGAAAGTGAGGGGACGGGAGAGTTCCACGGGCGTCGTCATCAGGCGCTCCTGAGGCGGGGATCGATCCACGCATAGGCGAGATCGACAAGGGTGTTGGCGACGATGAAGAAGAAGCCGATGACCAGCGTGACGCCGATGACGGGCTTGAAATCCGATGAAAGCGCCGAGGAGACGGCATAAAGCCCGATGCCCGGCCAGTCGAAGACGGTTTCGACCAGCACGGTCGAGCCGAGCATCCAGCCGAAGCGCAGGCCGATCATTGCAAGTGTCGGCAGCAGCGCGTTCTTCAGCGCATAGATGGCGACGATGCGGAAGGAGGCGATGCCGTGGGCGCGCGCCGCGACGATGTAGTCGGACTGCAGCACCTCGATCATCTCGGCGCGGTTGACGCGCAGGATCGAGGCGAGGCAGGGGAAGGACAGCACGATCGCCGGAAGGATGATGTGCCGCAGCGACGTCCAGAACGTGTCCAGCCGGCCGGCGAGCAGGCTGTCGACGAGGAGCAGGCCGGTGACCGTTTCCGGCGGGCGGGTGACCAGCGGCAGGCGGCCGGAGACCGGCAGCCAGCCGAGGTCGACCGCAAATGTCAGTTGCAGGATGATGCCGAACCAGAAAGCGGGAAGGGCGACGCCCGAGATCGAGAAGATGCGGGTGGCATGGTCGATCGGGCCGTCCTTGTAGACCGCCGACAGCATGCCCATCGGCACGCCGACGATGATGCCGAGCGCCATGGCGACGAAGACCAGTTCCAGAGTTGCCGGCGCATAACGCAGCACTTCTTCCAGCACCGGCCTCGTGGTGACGATCGACTGGCCGAGATCGCCGGTCACGAGATCACTCATATAGACGACGAACTGCTCGGGCAGCGACTTGTCTAGACCGTATTCGGTGCGGATCGTCGTCACCATGTCCTCGGTCGCATTGGGGCCGGCGACCAGGCGGGCGGGATCGCCCGGCGCGACATTGGTGATGACGAAGGTCAGTGCCGCAATGCCGATCATGGTTCCGACCAGCGTCAGCACTTTGCGGAAGGCGAATGCCAACATCGTCTTCTCCGGTGGCTATCTTCTAAAAAACTGCGCATGGCCCGGCCGGTTGGGATGGCCTGGCCATGCGCATCATGCTGGCTGCAGGAGGGGACGCAAGCCAGTTTCTATTCGGCCTTCACCCACATCGGGTAAAGATCGACCTCGCCGGTGAAGCGGACCGGGCTGAACTTGAAGCCCTGCAGATAGTCGCGATGCGCCCAGCGGCGGTTCTGCAGCATGCCGAAGACTTCCGGCTGGTCGGCGACGATCTGCTTCTGGATGTCCGCATAAAGCTTGGCGCGGTCATCCCAGTTGGTGGCGGCGCGGGCCTGGTCGATCATCTCCGAGACCTTCGGATTGTCGTAGAACATCATCGCGTAATACTGGCCCCAGCTCGCCTTGTGGTACTGGTAGGCGACGGCATCCGGGTCGGTCGAGACAGGCGTGGTGAAGACCGAAGTCATGGCCGGCGAGGTCTCGACCTTGGAACCGGCGGCGACCATGTTCGGCCACTGTTCCGGCTTGACCTCGACGGTGATGCCGAGTTCCTTGAGGTTGTCGAGCAGGACCAGGCCGATGCGGCGGGCTTCTTCGAGGCCTGCGACATGCACGTAGGGCAGGGTTATTCCACCGTTCGGATAAGCCGATTTCGCGAGGTATTCCTTGGCCTTGGCAAGATCCTTGCGCGGCATGCCCGGAACGGCGACATGGCCCTTCATGGCGTCCGGCAGGGGGCTGGTCTCGAGCGAGGCAGCGCCGTTGTAGATCTGGATCAGCGCATCGTAGTCGAGCGCATAGGCGATCGCCTTGCGCAGGTTGATGTCGGCTGTCGGACCCTTCTGGGTGTTGAACTTGATGCCGAAGGTGGTCATGCCCTTGTGGTCCTGGATGACCACGCCCGGCACGCGCTTGATCTGGATATAGTCGTCCGGCGTCAGACCTTCGACAATGTCGGCCTCGCCGCGCTGCAGGGCAGCCTTCTGGGCGGCGGGTTCGCGAATGATCTTGTAGATGACGCCAGCCGGGCGGTTCTTCTCGCCCTGCGGCCAGCCCTTCCAGTAGCCGGCATTGGCTTCGATCTCATAAAGGACGTTCGGTTCCCAGCGGCCGAGCTTGAACGGACCGGAGCCGGCGGCGTGGTCGGTCAGCCACTTCTGGCCGTAGTCGCCATCCACCTCGTGCGCCTTCACCTCAGCCGGGTTGACGACGAACCACCAGGGCAGGAAGGACAGGAAAGGTGCGTAGGGCGCCCTGAGGTCGAAGCGGATGGTGTTCGCATCGACGGCAACGATGTTTTCCGGCGCCAGGAAGTCCTTGAGCATCCAGGCGACGCCCTTGTTGAGCTTCAGGCCGCGCTCGAAGGAGTAACGCACGGCTTCGGCGGTCACCGGGTCGCCGTTGTGGAACTTGGCGTCCTTGGCGAGGTGGAAGGTCCAGCTCTTGCCGTCGGCGCTGGTTTCCCACTTCTCGGCGAGCCATGGCTTGATCTCGGCCGGGTTGCCCTCGTACTTGACCAGCGCGTCATAGACCGACTGCTGGATCATGCGTGTCGACCAGTCGTAGCGGATATGCGGATCGAGGACAGGGATGGCCTGCCGACCGCCGAAGACGATGACATTGCCCTTCTCGGTACGCTCGAAGGCGCCGGCGGGCGAGGCGAGGATCGAGGAGGCGAGCAGCCCCGCGACCGCGACGTTTTTCAGGATTTTTCCGAACATGTGGTTCCCTCTGTTTTTCATGTGGCTCGGTAATCAGATCATCTGGCGGACGACGCCCGCGACGACGCGGCGCGACAATAGAACCGGCGCATCGACGGCGCGGCGCACCTCGTCCAGCATTCCGGCGGAATAACCCATGCAATGCATGACTATAAGGTCGCAGCCTTCGAGCGTCTTCGCCCGTTCGCCGATATCGTCACCGGCATAGGGCGAGGCGGCCACGAATTTGGGCTCGCCGCTGAAGACATGGCGATCGGCGAAATCCTTGACCTGCCGTTCGAGCGGCAGGATGACGCCGAGCTTGCGGGAGGAGGCGGCAAGCGCCTCGACGGTCGAATCGACGATCCGCTGGGCTTCGACGACCAGCGTGTTTTCGAGCGGATCGATCCGGGTGCCTGTGCAGAGAAGAACGACGAGGTCGAAGCCCTGCGCGTCGATCGTCTTCAGGAGGGCGTTGAGTTTCTCTTCGGTCCGGGCCTTGGAGGTGACGATTTCCTTGCCGCTCTTGAGACGCGTCGCAAAGGAATGTTCGCCATCCACGGCGCGCATCGCGTCCAGTTCGGTCGGGCCCATGCCGTCGAGTACGCCGAATTCACGGAACCCGACGCGACCCTCCGGCAGGCCGATGCCGATCTCAGCCATCATTTCCGGAACCAAGTCGATCCGCGGTGTCTGGCCGATGGTCACGAAGGCGATCTTGGATGTGGAAGGCATGCTCTCATCGTTCCCTGCATGGCATTATGGGAACGGAGCCTAACGCCCGGAAGCGCGGCTTCACTATAGGGTAATGCCCCTAGAACGACATGATTCTGACATGGCAAGGCGACCAATTTTTAGGCAAACAGGTCTTTTGACGCAATTTTCTTGCGCGAATGCACTTATTTTCGATCAGGGATGGCCGGCGGAGATGACCATGCGGATGAGCGCATTGGACGAGGTGACTTCCATCTTGCTCATGACGTTCGAGCGATGGATCTCGACGGTCTTCGGGCTGATGCCGAGCTGGCGGGCGATCGCCTTGTTGGACAGGCCTTCGGCCACCAATGACAGTACCTGCCGCTCGCGTGGCGTCAGGCGAAGAAGCTTTTCCGCAAATTCCGGCGAAACGCCCGGCAGGGTCACGGGCTGCGAACGATGCAGGAGAAGCCGGATGGCACTTGCGACGATGCGGCGGGCGAGAACCACGGGCTTGCCGCTGGCCTTCGCCACCATCTGCCGGTCGGCCTCCGTGAAACTCACGGAATTGAGGACGATGATTTCCGCATCGGCGAGATCGACGAGCGCGCCGGCAAGCAGTTTGCGGTCGCCATCGGCGGCGTAGCTGGCGCAGATCTTGTAGGGCGCCAGCGCCGGGATATCGAGTTCGGCTATCTGCTGCTGCAGCGGCTGGATGAGGCCGACGGAAGCGCCGTGCGCGGCAAGCGAAATCACTGCGGATTCCATGGCGCGCTGGGCGTTGACTGTCGGGCAGGTGCTTTCGAAATCGCGAAACAGGCCGGTCGAGAGGATGACGACCAGATCGAATTCATTGGGCTGGAAAGCGGCGGCGATCTTTGCCATGCGCTCGGCGATACGCGGTTTGGACACGACGATATCGGTATTGTCGGCAAGCCGGGTGACGATGCTCTGTTCGCCCGGCCGCACTTTCAGTTCGTCGATTTCCGCCTTGGAAAGCCCGTCCAGCGCGCCGATTTCGAGCGCTTCGATCGGCACGTCGAGATTGGTCAGCATGTCCCCGATGAGATCGGCACGCGGCGTCTGGCCGACGCTCAGGAACATCACCCGGTGGTGCGGTTCCGCACCTTCCGGCGAGGTCGGGGCCAGCGCATATGGGCTCTTCGACATGTGCAGGGAATCGGTCCTTTCGATCGTCAAACCATGATGGCGCCGGGCATGCCTAAAATCAAGGCAAGCTCATTCTAGGGGCAGTCCCCTATAGGCATCCTTCGTCACTCATGGCTAGGTTCTAGCACATTCTTCGGAGGTAAACATGATCCGTGATTTCGAAGCGGGCGAGATCGACCCGCTTGCCGTTGGCGCCTGGATTCTCGGCACCGGCGGCGGTGGCAGCCCCTATCTGGCGCAGCTTAACCTGAAAAAGCTCTACAAGGACGGCAAGCGCGTCAAGCTCATCGATCCCCAGGCGCTCGATGACGGCGATGCCGTCGCGGTCGTCTCCAAGATGGGTGCGCCGCTGGTCGGCCAGGAGCGTCTCGTCGATCCCGCGCATCTCGCCCGTGCCATGCAGCTGATGGAAGAATATACCGGCCGCAAGTTCCGCGCCGTGATGAGCGTCGAGATCGGCGGCGGCAATGCGCTGTCGCCGTTCCTGGCCGGCGCCATGCTGGACATTCCGGTCGTCGATGCGGACGCGATGGGCCGCGCCTATCCGGAAGCGCAGATGACCAGCTTTGCGATCGGCGACCTGCCGATGTATCCGCTGACGCTGGTCGATTGCCGCGACAACGAGGCGATCGTCGCCAAGGCTGCCTCCTGGAAGTGGATGGAACGGATTTCCCGCAAGATCTGCACCGAAGTCGGCTCGACGGCGGCGACCTGCAAGGCGCCGCGCACCGGCCGGGAAGTCAAGGACTGGGGCGTGCTCTACACGGTCACCAAGGCGGTCAGCCTCGGCCGCGCCGTGCTCGAAGCCCGTGCCGCCCATACGGATCCGGTCGAAGCCGTGCTTGCCCATGAAGGTGGCAAGGTGCTGTTCAAGGGCAAGATCGCCGATGTCGATCGCACCACGACCGGCGGCTTCCTGCGCGGCTCGGCGATGATCGAAGGCCTCGACGGTGATCGCGGCTCGAAGGTCGAGCTCGCCTTCCAGAACGAATGGGCGGTCGCGTTCCGCGACGGCCAGCCGATCGCCATGACGCCGGACCTGATCTGCCTGCTCGACACGGTCTCGGGCGAGGCGATCGGCACCGAGACGGTGCGGTACGGCCAGCGCGTCACGGTCGTGGCACTGCCGGCGCCGGAGGTGCTGACCAGCGCCAAGGGCCTCGAGCACGTCGGCCCGCGCGCCTTCGGATATGACCTGGATTTCAAATCGGTGTTTGCAGCATGAAGCGGATCGGAATTGACGTCGGCGGCACCAATACGGATGCCGTGCTCATCGATGGCGAGAAGGTTCTCTCGGCCATCAAGTTTCCCACCACGTCGGACGTGATGCAGGGCGTGGTGAACGCGATCGGCCATGTCGTCGCCTCGCAGGCGCCGGGTTCGGCCCCGGTCGATGCGGTGATGATCGGCACGACGCATTTCACCAATGCGGTCGTCGAGCGCGCCCGTCTCGATCGGGTTGCGGCGATCCGTATCGCCATGCCGGCCGGCGCTTCGCTGCCGCCGATGGTCGACTGGCCGGACGAGCTGCGCGATGCTGTCGATCCGCTCTCCTTCATGGTGCATGGCGGCCACGAATACGACGGCCGTCCGCTGGTGCCACTTGCAAAGGATGAAATCCGCGACGCGGCGATGAAGATCCGCGATGCGGGCGTCGATTCGATCGGCATTACGGCGCTCTTCTCGCCGCTGACGGCGGAATGCGAGCTGGAGGCGGCGGAGATCGTTCGCTCGATCATCCCGAATGCGCGCATCACGCTGTCCCATACGCTCGGCCGCATCGGCCTTCTGGAACGTGAGAACGTCACGCTTCTGAACGCCGCTTTGCAGGGGCTCGGCCGCAAGACGATCGATGCGTTCAAGGATGCGCTGAAGCAGGCCGGCATCGATGCGCCGTTCTATCTGACGCAGAACGACGGCACGGTGGTGCTGGCCGATGTCGCCGCCGCCAACCCGGTCTACAGCTTTGCGTCCGGCCCGACCAATTCGATGCGCGGCGCGGCATTCCTGACCGGCCTCAAGGAGGCCATGGTCATCGACGTCGGCGGCACGACCTCGGATGTCGGCTGCCTGGTCGGCGGTTTTCCGCGCGAGGCGAACAATGTCGTCGAAGTCGGCGGCGTTCGTACGCTGTTCCGCATGCCGGACCTGCTGCCGATGGCGCTCGGCGGCGGCACGATCATCGATCCGGAAACCCGCAGGATCGGCCCGCGTTCGGTCGGTTACCGGATCACCGAAAAGGCGCTGGTCTTCGGTGGCGATACGCTGACCACGACGGACGTCGCGGTTGCCGCCGGTCTTGTCGAGATCGGTGATCGCGACCGGGTCAAGCATCTCGACAAGGCGCTGGTCGCCGGTTTGCTAAAGCGCGTCGAGGCAATGGTGGAAGACGGCGTCGACCGGATGAAGACGTCTGCCGAGGGTGTGCAGCTGATCGCTGTCGGCGGCGGGGCGTTTCTGATCCCGGAAAAGCTCAAAGGTGCCAGCGAAGTGCTGCGCGTCGAACATGCCGGCGTCGCGAACGCGCTCGGTGCTGCGATGGCGCAGGTGTCCGGCGAAGTCGACCAGGTGTTTTCCGGCATGTCGCGCGAAAAGGCGATTGCCGAAGCCGAGCGCATTGCCCGCGCCCGCGCGGTCGAGGCGGGGGCCAGCTCCGATACGATCGTGACGCTCGATACGGAAGACATTCCGATCGCCTATCTGCCGGGTGACGCGCGGCGGGTGCGCGTGCGCGTCGTCGGCGACATCGCCTTCATGAAGGACGAACAGAAGCGCGTGGCCGGGGCCTTGCGCTGAACCCAAAGTCTCCTCCCAGGGAGAATCGGCGGGCTGGCTTGTTGCCGGCCGTCGGTTTCATTTTGAGCTGTCGGACATCCTGTAGCTCGAAGATCTCACGATCAGTTCTCCGGGAAGCCGTTTGATGGTGATCGGCCGGCCGGGATAACAGGATCCGTCCTCGATCATTCCGACGGCCACCGCGATGATCTCGTCGACGGGCTGGCGGAATGTGGTCAGTGCATAGTGGGGCCAACTCGCCAGAGCGATATCGTCGAAGCCCGCGACTGCAATATCTTCGGGTACCTGCAATCCGGCCTCTTCCCGCAGCGCATCGAGGCCACCTGCCGCAAGGATGTCGTTGGCGAAGAAGATCGCATCCGCTCCGCCGCGATCGACGATTTCCAGCGCAGCCCGCCGGCCGGCCTCATAACTGTATTCACCGGCATCGACGCGGGCGCAAAGCACCATGCCGAGCTCGGCGACGCGCGTCACGAAGGCGTTCTGTCTTTCGCGATTGGTGGTCGTGTGGCTGAGGCCGGACACATAAGCGACGCGACGCCGGCCGATCTCATAGAAATGGTCTGCGATCGCCCGGCTGCCCGCGACGTTGTCGCAGATGACGCAGCTTAAGTCCGCATCCTCGACGACGCGGTTGATCAGAAGGGCAGCGCGGCCCTCTGTTGCCCAGCGCAAGGTCTGGCCGGAGAGGATCGTTGCGGAAATAATGATCACCGCATCGACATTGTAACGGCGCAGCGCTGAAAGCTGCTCTTCGAGGTTGGAACCCTTGGTGATGTTGAAGAGCAGGCTCTGCAGCCCGATGCGTTGCAGGCTGCGGGAGAGCTTTTCGATGAGCGCGGGGTAAAAGGGGTTCTGCATGTCGGAGACGACGATGCCGACGATATTGGTGCGGCTCTTCGACAACATGCTGGCTATGGCGTTGGGGTGGTAATCCACCTCTTCTGCAAACTGCTTGATCCTGTCGCGCAGGTCCGGGGCGATGCTGGCGCCCGGCGTGAACGCGCGCGAGACCGCCGACTGGCTGACGCCGAGCATACGGGCGAGCTGGCGCGCGGTGATCGGCCGACGCTTCGCCTTGTCATCCGGTATCTCTGGCTTGTCCAAGAAACTCTCCAACTCCCTGCCGGCGGGCGCCGCTGCTGTCGATACCTCCGGCGCAGTCATGGATCAATATCATCAAATGCGTATCCCTGTCTTGCATCCGTATGCAATGACGTCTAGTCTTTCTTTCAGGATCGGGAGGAGAGCCGTCGATCATGCTTTTGAAGGAAATGGCTGAGCCAGGCGTCTCGGCCGTGGACGATCTTCGCGTGCTGGATTTGTCCGACACGCTTTCAGGCCAATACTGCGCGCGGCTTCTGGCGGACTACGGCGCGGAAGTCATTCTCGTCGAGTCGCCAGCGGGATCGGCGATCAGGCGAATGCCGCCGTTCTCGGTGACCGATCCAGAACTGTCCTTGTCGTTCTGGCATCTGAACACCGGAAAAAGGTCGGTCGTCCTGGACCGGTCGACGGAGGCCGGGCGGGAGGACCTGAAGGCGCTGATCGCCGGCGCGGATGTCATTATTCCGCCAGCGGACGTCACGTTCGACGAAGTCGCGGACATCAATCCGCGCTGCATCACCGCTTCCATTACCCCTTTCGGAACGGACGGGCCTCTTGCCGATTGGAAGGGGCCGGAGATCGTGCTGCAGGCGCTTTCCGGAATGATGTACAACAACGGCCAGATCGGCCGAGAACCGCTCTATGGCGTCGGCGATCGGGCATCCTATGCCGCAGGGCTCGCCGCCTATATCGGCGTGATCACCGCTCTGATTGACCGACGCACGACCGGGCTTGGCCAGGCTGTGCGGGTGGACTCGGCCGAGACCGCAGTATCGATGTGTTTCCCCTATGTGCTGCGCCATATCTACAACGGCTCGGTCCATAGCCGGCGGGACCAGACGATCCCGGCAGGGCAGGTGAAATGCCGCGACAGCTGGGTCTGCATCTGGATCTATAACCATCGCTGGGAAGCTCTCTGCGCGGCACTGGATCTGCGAGGAATTCAGCACGATCCCCGCTTCGCCGATCCGGCCCCGCGCCGGCAGCACTGGGATGTGCTCTACGAGATCATCCAGGCGAAGGTCGCGGAGATGGACGCGGAGGATCTGGTCGACCGGCTGCAGCGCGCCCAGATCATCGCCGCCAAGGCTTATCGTCCGACCGAACAGGTCCGCAACGGTCATCTTGCCGCCCGCAATTATTGGGAGACCGTCGACAGCCGGCTCATTCTTGGGCCACCCTTCCGGATGAGCGCGACACCTCGCAGGGTGCGAGGCGGTGCGCCCCTTCCTGGCGAAGCGCAGGGGCGGATTGCGCCGCGACGAACCGAACCGTTCGAGACGCCAAGACCGGCCGCGTCCGGCCGGCCGCCGCTCGAGGGGCTGCGGGTGATCGAGATTACCACCGCCTGGGCCGGGCCCATGGCGGGGCGGGTGCTTGCTTATTTCGGGGCCGAGTCCATTCATGTGGAATCGCCCAACCGGGTGAATTCCTGGCGGTTGAACAAGGAAAGGCCGAACCCGATCAATTTCCCCGGCGGCGAGCCGGGCGAGCGGCCATTCGATCGCTCTTTCCTGTTCAATTCCCAAAACGTCAACAAGCTGTCCTGCATCCTCAACCTGAAGACCCAGGAAGGGCGAAAGACACTGGAACGGCTGGTCGCGAAGGCTGACGTGCTGATCTGCAATTTTCGGCCCGGTACGCTTGCGAAGCTCGGGCTGGACTACGAGCGGCTTTCGGCAATCAAGCCGGATATCATCGTCGCGGAGCTTCCCGCCTTCGGGCGCGACGGGCCGATGTCGGGATATGCGGCGCTTGGCCCGACCATGGAAATGGCGACCGGAATGTCGGCGATGATGAGTTATCCGGACGGGCAGCCGGAAAACAGCGGGCCGTCCTATCTCGACCCGATCGGCGGGTTCAATGCGGCAGCGGCGATCCTGACTGCGCTCTACTGGCGGCAGCGGACAGGCCGCGGCCAATATGTCGAGGTGCCGCAGGTCGAGGCGGCGATGCAGTTCATCGGAGCGGAACTGCTTTTGGCGGCCGAGACAGGAAAAGACCCGGTGCCGAACGGAAATCGGCTCGCGGGCATGGTGCCGCATGATGCCTTTCCGGCCCTCGGGGAAGACCAGTGGGTCGTCATCGCAGCGCAGGATCAGGTGCAGTGGCAGGCATTGTGCGAAGCGATCGGTATGCCGCATCTTGCCTTCGACCCGCGTTTTGCGACGCTTGAGGCGCGCCGGCGGAACGAGGATGCGTTGGCGGAAATCCTTTCGAATTGGACGCGCGGCCGCGACAAGCATGATATCGCCCGATTGCTCCAGGGCAGGGGAGTTGCCGCAGCTCCGGTCAACGACGCCGGTGATCTGGCACGCAGCGACTATCTTGCTCATCGCCGGTTCTTCACCGAACTCGAACATCCGGATGCCGGATTGCACCCCCATCCCGGCCTGCCGATCCACTTGAGCCGGACGCCGGGAGGGCAGCGCAGGCCGGCGCCTCAGTTCGGCGGCCATAACCGGTTCGTGCTCGAGCGGATTCTGGCGCTGCCGCCGGAAGAGGTCGCCCGTGTCATGGCCAGCGATGCGATGACCACCGTTCCCTTCCCGGATGGATAGACCGATGAAATCAGAGACAGAAGCGCTCTTTCCGCGCAGCCTCTTCGTCGATATCCGCCTCGACGACGACCCGCGATACAAGGGCAGCATTCACGACGATGCGGTGGCGCGGGCGCGGGGTTACAAGGCGGCGCTGGTTCCCGGTGCCTTTGTTTATGGCCATATCGGCCGCGTGGCGGTGGAGGCGTGGGGTCTCGCCTGGCTGGAACGCGGCGGCATGGGCGCGAGTTTCCGGCGCCCGGTCTACAATGGCGACCGGTTGACGATCAGCGCGTCGGCGCTTTCGGGCGATGCCGATATGCGCAGATCCGCCATCGTGGCGACAAACATGGACGGCGAGGAGGTAGCAAGCGGCTGGATCGGCTTGCCGGACCTGTCGCCGTCGCTTCCGGACCTTTCAGCCTTCGCGGTGTTGCCCCGTCCTGATCCGACACCGGCAGTCTCGATCGGCCAGTTGAGGCCCGGAATGCCGTTGACGACCGTCGACAGGGTGCTGACCGATGAGGATTTCAGGCGATCCCTCTCGGCTTTCGACGAGCATCATGTCCTGCACGCGCGAGATGCGATCGTGCATCCCGGATGCATGATGCGGCTTGCGATGGGCGATACGCACAACAGTTTCCGGTTCCCGTCCGCAATCGTGCTGACGGCTGTCGAGGCGCAGCATTTCGCCTGCGTTCGGCCGGGGCAGAGACTGACGACGGTGGGCAAAATAGCGGACGCCTGGGTCAGGAACGGCAAGCACTATTTCCAGAGCGAGGAATTCCTTCGCGCCGACGGACGTCTCGTGGCCCGCTTTTTGCGGACGCAAATCTATGGCTACGAGAACGTTTAGGAGTGGGCTGTCTGGGCCTTTTCGGGGCGGCCCGAAATTTAACGGTAAAGTTGCTTGCATACGGATGCAAAGTAAGTGATGCTTCGGTTGGAGGAGAGGCGCTTCCAAAGTGCCCGATAAGGAGAGGGAGGATTTCGAGGATGTCAGAGACGCGAGCCTTTAGCGCCTAGCCTACCGGCACCCGTCGTGACGGGTTTTAGCGGCCCCTTGGGGCAATCGTTTTCCAGGTTTGTGGATACCTAATCGTGCCAGTGCCGACGACAATCAAATCAGTCGAAGCTTTTCAGGTCATGTGGGAGCCGAACGAGCCGCCGGGGCGCCGAAGCGCCGTCGTGCGGGTGACGACGGTGGAGGGCATTGTCGGCCACGGCGAGGCGTCGCCGATGATGGGCGGCGAGCATTCGCTCGGCGTCGTCAGGGATTTCGCGCCGTCGCTCATCGGTGCCGATGCACTCGACCACGCGGTGCTCTACGACAAGCTTCTGCATAAATATGTGAAGCTCGGGCCGGAAGGCGCTGTGACCGGGGCGCTGGCGGCGCTCGATATCGCGCTCTGGGACATCCGGGGCAAGGTCTTCAATCAGCCGATCTACAAGCTGCTCGGCGGTGCCTGGCGCACCGAACTGCCCTTCTATTCCTCGATCGGCGGCAATGCCGGCCGCACCCTGGACGAGACCGTGAAGGCGGTCGAGGCACGCTGGAAATCGGAAACGCCGGCGGCGATCAAGATCCGTTGGGACGGCGACCGTACCCGGCAGGATTACGACATTCCCGGGGATATCGCCAAGGCGAAGGCAGTACGCAAGCTGGTCGGCGACGACTTCCCGCTCGCCTTCGATGCCAACAATCAATATTCGGTCGGCGGCGCGATCCGGGTCGGCCGGGCTTTGGAGGAGCTCGGCTACATCTGGTTCGAGGAGCCGGTGCAGCACTACAACGTCCGCGCCATGGGAGAGGTGGCGCAGCGGCTCGACATCACCGTGTCGGCGGCCGAGCAATCCTACACCACGCAGGCGGTGGTCGACATGATCAACGCCGGCGTGCGGATGGTGCAGCCGGACATCATCAAGATGGGCGGCATTACCGGCCTGATGCAATGCGCAGCGATCTGCTTCGCGCACGCTGTCGAACTCGTGCCCCACCAGACCCAGCCGACGATCGCCCATACGGCCAACCTGCATGTGCTGGCGACGCTGATGCACAATACCAAACCGGCCGAATTCGCCGATCCGTCGACACGGATGCAGGTGGCCTTCGAGAACCCGCCAAAGCCCGAAAACGGCAAGTTCAAGGTGCCGGGAGGGGCGGGCCTGGGCCTGATGATCAAGGATGCCGAGTTGGACAAGCGGCGAACGTAACTTGTCTTTGGGAGGAGATGATGAACGTGAACAGAAGAGAATTCCTGGAGCTCGCCGCAGCGGCGACGGCCCTGAGCGTAGTGGGAACAGGCATGGCCCGCGCAGCGTCGAGTGCCGACGTGGTGCGGATCGGGATTGCCGCCAACGGGCCGCGCACCAGCGATCCGAACCAGACGACGCAGGGCTCCGACAACTGGGCCACAGAGCAGATCTACGAACAGCTGGTGCGTCCCGAAGACGGCGATTTCGCCACGACGCCGGACAAATACGTGCCGACGTTGGCGACCGAATGGTCCGCATCGCCTGATGCGAAAACCTGGACCTTCAAGCTTCGCCAGGGTGTCCAGTTCCACAAGGGTTACGGCGAGATGACGTCGGACGACGTGGTCTTTTCTTTCAAGCGGGCAATCACCGACGGCACCAACAAGACGATCATGGCGAATGTCGCCGACGTGGTCGCCAAGGGGCCCTACGAGGTTGCCGTTCAGCTCAAGTCTCCGGACGTGAATTTCCTCGGCACCACTGCCTTTTCCAACAATACCTCGATCGTCTCCAAGAAAGCCTTCGACAAGATCGGCGCCGAAAAGTTCATGACCGACGCGGTCGGCACGGGTCCCTACGAGCTTACGCGTTTCGACGCGGAATGGGGCACGGCGATGAAACGCCATGAGGGTTATTGGGGCCAGAAGGCGAAGATCGCCGGCGTGGAATGCGTCTATATTGCCGATACCACGGCCCGCACCCTGGCGCTCCTTTCCGGCGACGTCGACCTGATCGAGGCGGTGCGTGCGCCGGGCTGGGTGGATTCCATGCTGCAGCGCGATCCGACCCTGAAATTCGACATGACGATACCGGGATCCTTCAACACGCTGCACATCAACCTGACCCGCAAGCCTTTCGACAACCTGAAGGTTCGTCAGGCGGTGATGTATGCGATCGATCGGCAGGCAGTCGCCGATGCCCTGAAGCCGATGGGTGGTTTCATGGCCGGATTGCAGCCGGATTTCTTTCCTGCCGGTTTCAAGACCGCCGACCTGCCGCCCGAACTGCAGTACAAGTACGATCCGAAGAAGGCCAAGGCGCTGCTGGCCGAAGCGGGTTTCCCGAACGGCTTCGATTTCGACAGCAATTGCAGCCAGCGCGAGGACTATTCCTCGACCATGCTGATCGTGCAGGAACAGCTTCGCGCTGTCGGATTGCGCATGAACCTGAAGATCGGCGACCACACGGCCTATCACGCCGATAATCGCAGCGACAAGAACACGCTTGCCATGCATTCGTCGAGCTATCCGCCGATCCCGACGCAGCTCTATTTCCAGCAGCTTTCGTCGAAATCGGAAGTGAAGTCCGACGGCAAGGGTGGCGGCAATTACAGCCATTACGGGACCGCCATGCCGGGTATCGATGCGCTGCTCGACAAGGCGTTGATGGCGACCGACTACAAGACCTACGTCGACACCTGCAAGCAGATCGAGCTGCAGGTACTGCGCGACCTGCCCCTGATCGGGCTTTCCACCCTGTCCTTCACCGTCGCTCGCAATGCACGGCTGGACATGGGCTACAAGGTCAAGAGCGGTTACGCCCGTTGGCGTTTCCATCGCGCCACGAAAAAAGCCTAAGGGCTTCAAAGCACGGGTGACAGGCCAATGGGCAGGTACATGCTTTACAGGCTAGCCGACGCCATACCGACCATCTGGTTGGTCCTGACGCTCGTGTTCATCGCCATGCGCATTCTCCCGGGAGATCCGGCAATCGCTGCTCTGGGAGACGGTGCTCTCCCGGAGCAGCTTGCCGAGTTCCGGGAGAAAATGGGGCTGAACGTCCCGATCTGGCAGCAATATTTCAACTTCCTGATCGGCACGCTGACGCTCGATTTCGGCAAGTCCTACATGAACGGCGCGCCGGTCCTCGATCTCATCGCCCGCAATCTGCCCTACACGATCCAGCTGACCGTCGCGGCGATGATCCTCGGCACCGTGATCGGCATACCGTTCGGGGTGCTCGCGGCCGTCAGGCGGGGAAAACTGCCGGATTCCGGCATGCGGATCTTTTCTCTCGTGGGATATGCGGTTCCGGACTTTTATCTCGGGGCGCTGTTCCTGATCGGGTTTGCGCTGAACCTCCGGTGGTTTCCGATCAACGGGGCCGGAAGCGGGTTCTTCGATATCCTCCATCACCTCTTCCTGCCGGCGCTGACGCTGGCGCTTGTCAAGGCGGCCTTTATCGGGCGCCTCACGCGTGCCTCGGTGCTCGAAGTCCTTGGCAAGGACTACGTGCGCACCGCCCGCGCCAAGGGAGCGCGCGAAAACAGGGTGATCTACCGCCACGCGCTGCGCAATGCCCTGCTGCCGCTCGCGACCGGCATGGGACTGAGCCTGCTAGCGACCCTGTCAGGCTCCGTCGCAGTGGAACTGGTCTTCAATCGTCCCGGCATCGGCCGCCTGCTCATCCAGTCGATTACCGAACGAGACTACGGCGTCATCCAGGGCGGAGTGGTAGTCTTCGCGCTGCTGGTGGTCTTCGTCAACCTGATGATGGACCTCCTCTATGTCGTCATCGATCCACGAATTCGGGTGAAGTAATGACAATACTCCCAGGCTCCGTCGGTACCCTGTCTGCACTTGACGATGTCGAGCATGCAATTGCGCCCGAACCCAGCGGGACAGCCCTGCTCAAGGACATGTTCTTCGGCCAGGCCTCGACGATCTTCGCGTTCTCCGTTGTGGTGATCTTTCTGCTCGTCGCGATCCTTGCGCCCTGGCTGGCACCCTACGATCCGCTGGCGCAAAGCGTCCTGTCGATCAACAAGCAACCGTCCTGGGCGCATTGGCTCGGCACCGACCAGTTCGGTCGCGATGTGCTGTCCAGGATGATCCACGGCTCGCGCAATTCACTGCTGTTCGGGCTGATCTCGCCTGCCCTTGCTGCTTTCTTCGGCACCATACTCGGGGTGACGGCAGGTTATTTCGGCGGCGTCGTCGACCGGGTGATCAGCCGGGTCGTCGATCTTCTCCTGGCCTTCCCGGAACTGCTCCTGGCGATCATGATCGCGGCGGTGCTCGGCGGCGCCTTCTGGAACATCATTGCCGTCATCACCGTCGCCTTCATTCCGGGTTTTGCGCGGGTGGCGCGGGCCTCGACGCTGGCGGTGAAGCAGGAGCCTTATATCGAAGCCGCCGTTGCGGTCGGCCTTCGTACGCCGACGATCATCATCCGGCATGTCATTCCGAATATCTCAGCACCCATCCTGGTTTTGATGACGCTTTGGGTCGCGTCCGCAATCCGGCTCGAGGCGTCGCTGAGCTTCCTTGGCATCGGCACCCGTGCGCCCAATCCGAGCTGGGGCAATATCATCCGGGACGGGCTGAACAACCTGTTCGGTTCGCCCTGGCCGATCATCGCGGCGGGCTTTGCGATCACCTGCGTCGTGTTGTCGTTCAACCTTATGGGCGATGCGGTGCGCGATGTTCTCGATCCGGAGACGACGCGATGACGGTTGCTCCTTCGTTGTCCAGACAGCAGCCGGTTGCCTCCGTTCATCCCGGGCCCCTGCTGAACGTGGAGGATCTCTCGATCGAGTTCGGCCCGAAGGGTACGGCGGTGCGTGTGGTGGAAGGTGTCAGCTTCAGCATTGACGCCGGTGCCGCGGTCGGCATCGTCGGCGAGTCCGGGTCCGGAAAATCGATGACCTCGCTTGCGGTGATGGGGCTGATCCCCAGCCCGCCGGGGCGCATAGCGACGGGGCGGATCCTGTTCGAGGGCGTCGATCTGCTTGGCCTGCCGCGCTCCAGGATGCCGGAGATCCGTGGCCGGGACATCGCGATGATCTTCCAGGAGCCGATGAGCTCGCTCAATCCGGTGATGACGATCGGCGACCAGATCGGCGAGGCGATCAAGCTGCATGAGAAGATGGGCCGCGAGGAGCGCCGCCAGCGCATCATTGAATTACTGAAGCTGGTCGGCATTCCCGATCCGGAGCGCCGTCTCGGCGCCTATCCGCACCAGTTTTCCGGCGGCATGCGACAGCGGGTGATGATCGCCATGGCGGTCGCCTGCAATCCGAAGCTCTTGATCGCCGACGAACCGACCACCGCGCTCGACGTGACCATCCAGGCGCAGGTGCTCGAACTGATGCACAAGATCCGGCGCACCCTGAATACGACCATTCTTTTGATCTCGCATGATCTCGGCGTCATTGCCGATGTCTGCGAGCGCGTGATCGTCATGTATGCGGGCAGGGTGGTCGAGGATGCGGACGTCAAGACGATCTTCCGCAGCCCGAAACATCCCTATACGCGCGGCCTGCTGCAATCGATCCCGCGGCTGAAGGACGAGAATACGCGCCTCTACCAGATCCCCGGCATGGTGCCTTTGCCCGGCACGATCAAACAGGGCTGTCCGTTCTTCCCGCGCTGTCCCGACCGCATCGACAAATGCGCCCTGGAGACGCCGCCTCTCCTTGAAATCACACCGCGACAGAAGGCGGCTTGCTGGGTCGCGGCGGAGGCAACGTCATGAGCGCTGTGGACGGAGATGACCTCGTCGTCGTCAGGGACGTCGGCAAGACCTTTTCTGAGGCCGGAGGCCTGGTCTTCGGCCGTTCCCTGCCGAGCGTGCGGGCAGTTGACGGCGCTTCCTTCGAGGTGAAGCGCGGTGAGACGCTGGCGCTGGTCGGGGAATCGGGTTGCGGAAAATCCACCCTCGGGCGGCTTCTGTTGCGGCTCATAGACGCCAGCGAAGGCGAAATCGCCATTGACGGCGTCGATATCCTGCGTCTCAATTCCAACGACATGCGCCAGATGCGGGCGCGCATGCAGATGATCTTCCAGGACCCCTACGGGTCGCTCAGCCCGCGGCGCTCGGTTGCGAAGATCATTGCGGAACCGCTGGAAATCTTCGGGTTGGTGCAAACGAGGAAGCAGCGCCGCGATCGTGTTGCCGAACTGATGATCCAGGTGGGGCTGTCGCCGACCTTCATGGACCGGTATCCGCGCCAGTTCTCCGGCGGCCAGCGGCAGCGTATCGGGATCGCTCGCGCCATTGCGGTCGATCCGCAGTTCATCGTTGCCGACGAACCGGTATCCGCGCTCGATGTCTCGGTGCAGGCCCAGATCGTCAACCTGATGCAGGACCTGCAGAAAAGCCGCGGTTTCTCCTACCTCTTCATCGCCCACGATCTCTCGGTGGTGCGCCATATCGCGGATCGGGTCGCGGTCATGTATCTCGGCCGGATCGTTGAAATCGGGCCTAAAAGGCGGATCTACGATTTCCCGAGCCATCCTTACACTCAGGCGCTTCTCTCGGCGGTGCCGGAGCCTGACCCGGAAACACGGAGATCCCGGATCATCCTGAAGGGCGATGTGCCGAGCCCGGCCAATGTGCCGACCGGCTGCAGCTTCCATACCCGCTGTCCGATCGTCCAGCCGGTTTGCAGGACGGAACGTCCGCCGCTTCTGGAAACCGCCAGCGGCCACCTGGCTGCCTGCCATTTCGCCAAGCCGCATCCCATCCCTTTGTAGGCCTCGTTGGGAGCCTCTGCAGAGCAGTGTTCGCCATCGAATGCTCGCCTTCGCACGCGGTATTCGATTGCGGAGGCGTTCGCGCCACGCTCTGCCGAGAAAAATCCATTGGTATTCTTGTTTTACCGAAGATGGCAGTTAAACTGACCTTTATCCGATGGCATTCCGAGGTGAGGGCTTTTCATGACACACGAATTCATCCAGGCGCTCGCGCGCGAACTCGCTCCCGACGTCTTTTTCGGGGACGATATCCCGGTTCGCTTCCACAACGATTGGGGCGGCCTCGCGCCGGTCGTGCCGCTGGCGCTGGTGCGGCCGCGCACGACGGAGCAGGTCTCCGTAACGCTGCGCCTTTGCAACGAGTTCAAGGTGCCGGTCGTGCCCCAGGGCGGCTTGACCGGCCTTGCCGGTGGGGCGCGGCCGATCGAGAACGGCGTGGCGCTGTCGCTCGATCGGATGAACGGTATCGAGGAAGTCGATACGGTGATGGCGACGATGACCGTTCTGGCGGGCACGCCGCTCAGCATCATCCAGGCGAAGGCGGAAGAGGCCGGGCTGTTCTTCGGCCTCGATCTCGGAGCCCGGGATTCCTGCGTCATCGGCGGCAACCTCGCCACCAATGCCGGCGGCAACCGGGTCATCCGGTTCGGCATGGCGCGCGAACACGTGCTGGGCCTCGAAGTGGTGCTGCCGGACGGCACGATCGTCAAATCGCTGAACAAGATGCTGAAGAACAATGCGGGTTATGACCTCAAGCAGCTGTTCATCGGCTCGGAAGGCACGCTCGGCGTCATCACCCGCGCCGTGCTGCGCCTGCAGGCCAAGCCGGCGGAACTTGCGAGCGCCTTCTGCGGCTGCCCGGATTTTCCCTCGCTTCTGGAGCTTCTGAAAAGCGCCCGTCAGAACATGGGATCAGCGCTCACCTCCTTCGAGGTGATGTGGCCGAGCTTCTACGACTTCATGACCGGCAAGCTGCCGGACCTGCGCCGCGCCTTCAAGGAATCGCACGGGATCTATGTTCTGATCGAAACCGGTGGACGCAATGCCGAGGAAAACCGGGCATTGCTGGAGCAGGTGCTGTCCGATGCGCTGGAAGCCGGCTGGGTTTCGGATGCGGTTCTGCCGTCCTCCGAGCGTGAGACCAAGGATCTTTGGGCAGTACGCGAAAGCGTATCGGAATACGGCAAGCTGATGGGGCCGCTCACCGCCTTCGACGTCGGCCTGCCGACCAGTGCCGCCGGCCGGGTGGTCGAGGAGATCGAAGCGGCGATGAAAGACCGCTGGCCGGACGCGATCGCGCTCAGCTACGGCCATATCGGCGACAGCAACCTGCATCTCGTCTGCAACATCCAGTCGGCCGGCAACGACCAGCCACACAAGGAGATTACCGAACTCGTGTTCGGGTCGATCGCGCGGGAGGGCGGCACGATTTCCGCCGAACACGGCATCGGCCTCCTGAAGAAGCCCTATCTGACGCTCTCCCGCTCGCCGGAGGAACTGGCGCTGATGGCGCGCATCAAGCTGGCGCTTGACCCGAACAACATCCTCAACACCGGAAAAGTGCTTTCCGTCTGAGCAGGATAGGAGGTGCCGGTGAATAGACATTTTCAGCCCGTCAAACTGCTGCTTCCGAACGAAGAGGTGGCGCGCCGGCTTGCCGATGCCATCAGGACCGGGTTTTTCCGGCTCGGTTCCCGCCTTCCCTCCGAACGCAGCATTGCCGAGCAGATGCAGGTGAGCCGCCCGACCGTCCGCGAAGCGGTGAAGCTGCTGGTCGAGGCGAATATTCTGACCGTTAGGCCGGGCGCCGGCGGCGGTACGTTCGTCAGCAGCGAAATCGTGCCGCTCGACCTGATCGTGCCGAGGCCGGACATGCGGCCGGGCGATATCGACGAGGCGATCGAAGTGCGCCGGCTGATCCTGCCCTGGGTGGCGCAGATCGCCTCGCAATATGCCGAGGATGCCGATTTCGACCGGATGCGGGAGGCGATCCGGTTCGGCCGCGATGCGCTGCCGCCGCCGGATGTGACCAAAAGCAGTCCCGAACACATCAGCTCGATCATCATCGCCACGATGCGGTTCGACCTCGCCCTGGCGCAGGCGACCCGCAACAGCCTTGTCCTGGAACTGATGGAGCTACTGCTGCAATGGGTGGAGCCGATGCGGCACCGAACCCTGCACACCCGCGCGGATCTTACGCTGTCGCTTGAACTGATCGAGATCATGCTGCAGGCGATCGAATCCGGCGATCCGGCGCAGATCGCCGAGATCACCGAACGGCGGCTCGGCATTCTGGAAAATGCCCTGGAGGAACAGACCGGGCGGCGCCTTCGCCGCAACCGGCGGCCGGCCAGCGCGGGCTGATCAGCGCCCCAGCCTTTCGTGCCAGGCGCTGCGATAGGCTACAATGTCCCATGGCGGCGCGGGCACGGCACGGCCGGGCTTGGTTTTTGGCGAGATGCCTGCCAGAAGTGCTGCGCCCTGGCTTGTGCCGGTCGAGCCGGGGAGGGCGCCCACCTGGCGGCCGAGCAGAGCCGTCAACGACTGAAGATAGGCCGGATTGGCGGAGAAAGGGCCTTCGACCAGAACCGGTCCCTTGGCGCCGATGAGGTTGAGGCAGGTCTCCGTCATCAGCGCGAGATAGAGGCAGGCCGCCGCCCAGCGCTGGTCGGTCGAGGCATTGGTGTCGTTGATCCATTGCCGTTCGTGGCCCGGGAAGGGGCCGGAGCCGGCGGCAATGTTCGGCAACAGCATCAGGCCACTTTCGATGACATCCGGCACGGCTGCAAGGGCAGCTTCCGGCGAAAGTGCGCCGAGTTCCGCTGTCAGCGTCTCGAACTCGCGGCCGCCCATGAAACGGCTCGAGGGCACGGCGCGGCCATAGGCGTCGACATTAGCAAGTGCGTCGCGCTGGGGATCGAGATGGTCGAGATCGCCACCGACCGCGAAATTTATGACCCAGGTGCCGGTGGAGACGACCGCGAATGGCGGTTCCCGTCCCACCAGATGCGGGAGCAGCGAGGCATTGGAATCGTGGATGCCGCAATGGACCGGGATGGGTGTCGAGAGGCCGATCCGGGTTGCAATGTCCGGCAATAGGGGACCGAGCGTATCGAAGGCCGAACGGACCGGCGCCATCAGGTCGCGGATGCCGAGCGCATCGACCAGCGGGGAATAGGTGCCTTCGCGCGGCCGCCAGAGATCGGTGTGGCAGCCGAGCGAGGTGACTTCGTTTGCCGTCACGCCGGTCAGCCGAAACGCCCAATATTGCGGGTAGGTGAGGATGGTGCGGGTACGGGCAAAGGCTTCGGGAAACGCGGTCTTCTGGTAATGAAGCTGCGCCCCGACATTGAGGCCGCCGGACAGGGACGGCGAGAAGGTTTCCGAAAAGGGCGGGCGGATCGTTTGATAGGCTCTGCGGATGTCTTCCGGATATTCGTGCTCGTAATCGAGCACCGGCATGGCCAGTCCACCTTCGGCGTCAAGAAGTACCGCCGATGCGCCATGGGTGGTGATGGAGATTGCATCGAAGCCGGGGTGATTGGCAAAGTCGGACAGCGCTGTGAGCACGAAGCTCCAAAGCGCTTCGATATCGTAGTGCGGATAGGGCGGCTCCGGCCGAACCCGGTTCGGTGCGCGCCTTTCGGCGATCTCCTCGCCGGTCGTGCAGTCGAGCACGACGACCTTGGCATTGGTCTTGCCGATATCGAGGACGACGATCTTTTCCGGCTTCGTCATGGCAGGTGGAAGACCGTCACCAGATCGCTCTGGACCGGTGAATTGTCCGGATTGGTTTCCATGATGTCGGCCATATGGGCCCACCATTTCTTCATCACCGGATGGTCCGGCAGGCTCGCCATCGTGTGGTCCGCCGGTCGCGTCAACACGCCGAACAGCGTGTTGGTGTCGCGGTCGAGATGGATGGAATAGTCGCTGGCGCCCGCCTGGTGGAGGAGATCGACAAGCTCCGGCCAGATCTCGTCATGGCGCCTGCGGTATTCCGCTTCCATGCCGGGATTAAGCTTCATCTTGAAGGCGTGCTTTTCGAGCGTCATCAGCTCATTTCCTTGATGCGGCGGGCGATGATCGGGATGGCGATGGTGATGATCAGGAGCAGGCCGACGAAGATCGACATGACGATGCCGGGCACGTTGAGCAGCCCCAGCCCGAAGGTGACAAGCCCCATGACGAAGGCGGCGATGACCACGCCGGCGATCGTGCCCGCGCCGCCAAGGATGGAGACGCCGCCAAGCACGACCATGGTGACGACTTCGAGTTCCCAGCCTTGTGCTATCGAAGGGCGGGTCGAGCCGAGGCGGGAGGTGAGGCAGACGGACGCGACGCCTGCCATTACGCCAGTCAGGAGGAAAAGAATGAACTTCACCCGCTCCACCGGAATGCCGGAAAAGCGCGCCGCGAACTCGTTGTTGCCGATCACATAGACCTGCCGGCCGAAATTCGTGGCGTGCAGGAGGATGCCGAAAAGGATGGCGAGCACGATGAACAGCACGAATTCGAAGGAGAACACCCAGGCCACATAGCCCTGGCCGAAATAGGCAAAACTTGCCGGATATTTGCCATAGGCCTGATCGCCCAGCACGATATAGGAAATGCCGCGGAAGAGGCTCATCGTGCCGATGGTCACGACGATCGACGGCAGTCTGAGGCCGGCGACGAGCAGGCCGTTGAACGCGCCGCAGAGAAGGCCGGTGCCGATGCCGATCGCTACCAGTCCCGGTGTGCCGATGCCGGCCTGGGCGGCCGCACCCATGGCGGTCGAGGCGAGCGCGATGATCGCAGCAACCGACAGATCGATCTCGCCGGCGATGACGAGCAGCGCCATGGCAAAGGCGATCATTGCCTTTTCGGTGAAGTTGAAGGTGGCGTCGGAGAGATTCCAGGCATTCAGAAAGTAAGGCGAGGCGAACGAATTGAAGACGAAGATCAGCACAGCCACGCCGAAGAGCAGCACTTCCCAGCTTGCCAGGAGGCGTGATGTTCTGCTGCCGAGCCGATCGGGGATGATACGTTTCGAGGAAACGAGGTCGCTCATGCGGACACCTCCTTGGCACCCCGATCGCGCAGGATGATGCGGCCCGCCTTGCGTTCGGCGCGGGCGTTGAAGACGACGGCGAGCACGATGACGATGCCGGAGATCGCCATCTGTGCAAACGGCGAGATGCCGATGACGGGCAGCGCGTTCTTGATGACGCCGAGGAAGAGCGCGCCCAGCACGGCGCCACCGACCGAGCCGATGCCGCCGGCGATCGAGATGCCGCCGATCACGCAAGCCGCAACCGTGTCCAGTTCGAAACCGGCGGCGATATCCACATAGGCGACCGCATAACGCGACACCCAGAGATAACCGGAAAGGCCGGCGAGCGCGCCCGATACGACGAAGGCAAGGAACTTGGTCCAGCCGATATCGATGCCGGCATAGATCGCCGCGGTCGGGTTGCCGCCGGATGCATAGGCGGCGCGGCCGAAGGGCAGGCGGGTCAGCACGAACCAGGCGCCGAGCACGATGAGAAGCGCGATCCAGGAGAGGATCGGCAGGCCGAGCACCGGCATTCGGGGAACGTTGAGGAAGGAGGGTGCCATCTGGTGGGCGTTCACCCAGCCGCCGCCCGACAGCACGAAGGCCATGCCGCGATAGATGGTCAGCGTTCCGAGCGTGACGACGATCGGCGGGATGCGCAGCGCCCAGACGAGGTAACCGTTGATCGCGCCGAGAAAGGCGCCGATGCCGACCGCCATGACGATGAGCAGGGCGAGCGGCAGGCCGGGATAGGCGGCATTGGTCATGGCGACCGCCATGCCGGTAAAGGCAAGGTTGGCGGCGACCGAAAGGTCGATCGACTTGGTCAGGATCACCGTCATCTGGCCAAGCGCCAGGATGATCAGGATCGAGGTGTCGTTGAAGATATTGGCGAGGTTGCCGGGGGCTGCAAAACCCTGCGCACGGGTGGAGAAGCCGACGATCATCGCAGCAATGATGATGGTCAGCAGGATTTCGCGGTTCTTCAGGAGGCGGTTCATCTGGTTCTCCTCACTGATTGCCGGTTGCGGCGCGGACCAGCGCTTCGGCGCTCAAGGCCTCACGCTCGAACATGCCGGCGGCCAGGCCTTCGCGCATCACCATCACCCGGTCGGACATGCCGAGGATTTCGGGAAGCTCCGAGGACACCATGATGATCGACAGGCCTTCGGCGGCGAGTTCGCCGATGAAGGCATGCACGGCAGCCTTGGAGCCGATGTCGATGCCCTTGGTCGGCTCGTCGAGAATGATCACCTTCGGCTGCGTCGCCAGCCATTTGCCGATGACGACCTTCTGCTGGTTACCGCCGGAAAGCGTGCCGACCGGCACGGAAAGGGCGGCGGCGCGCAGGTCCAGCCGTTCGGCATATTTGCGGGCGAGCGCCAGTTCGTTGGCAGCTTTCAGAAAACCGGAGCGGGATGTCTTGCCAAGTGACGGCAGCGACATGTTCTGGAAGATCGGCATGGGCAACGCCAGGCCATGACGGCCGCGCTCCTCCGGCACGTAGACGATGCCGGCGCGGATCGCATCGCCCGAGGAGCGGATGTCGAGCGGGTTGCCCTCCAGAACCAGCCGGCCGGAGGAGGGGCGGGTTATGCCGAACAGCGATTGGCAGAGTTCCGAACGTCCGGCGCCGATCAGGCCATAGAGCCCGAGGATTTCACCGCGGCGAAGCTCCAGGGAAATGTCTCGGAATTCGGTCGGGTGGCAGTAGTTCTCGACGCGTAATACCGGCGCGCCGATCTTGACCTCGACCTTCGGGAAAACATCCTTGACGTCGCGGCCGACCATCAGCCGGACGATTTCGTCCTGGGGCGTCTGCTTCAATCGGCCCTGGCCGACGGCGCGGCCATCGCGGAAGACCACGAAGTTCTCGGCGATCTCGTAGACCTCGTCGAACTTGTGGCTGATGAAGAGGATCGCCTTGCCCTGGCGTTTCAGGTTCTCGACGATGCGGAAGAGGTCGTCGATCTCCTTGCGGGAGAGGGCGGCGGTCGGCTCGTCCATGATGACGATGCGGGCCTCGACGGACAGCGCCCGGGCGATGGCCACGAGATGGCGCTGGGCAATCGACAGGTCGCGCAGTCGGATCGTCGGATCGATCTCGCTTTCGAGCTGCAGCATGAGGGCCTTGGCGCCGGAATTGATCTTCCGCCAGTCGATCGTGCCGAACCGGGTGCGCGGCGCATGGCCGAGAAAGATGTTTTCCGCGACGCTCAGCTCGTCGAAGAGCACGGTTTCCTGATGGATGGCGGTGACGCCGGCGTCGATCGCGGCTTGCGCGCTCGTGAACGTGGTGGGTACGCCGTCGATCAGGATCTCGCCCTCGTTGGGGCGGTAGATACCGGTCAGGATCTTTACGAGCGTCGACTTGCCGGCGCCGTTTTCGCCGATCAGTGCCGTCACCTGGCCGGGATAAAGCTTGATGCTGACCCCATCGAGTGCCTTGACGCCGGGAAAGATCTGGCTGATGCCGCGCATTTCCAGGATCGGTGCTGCTTCCGTCGTTGGTGCCAGCTGGGGCGATCGGTCTTGAATTTGGGTAACGCCGTTCATTATGCGGGGCCGTTTTCCGATGGCAAAAATCGTGGGCGTGGAGGCGTCGTCGCCCCCTCACCCGCCTCCGCTTCGCTCGGCCACGCTCTCCCCGAGGGAAGAGGAGGAACGGAAGCGTCGCGACAAACATCTTCTCCCCAGCGGGGAGAAGATGCCGGCAGGCGGATGAGGGGGCTCGCGCCTGCCGGCAAGTCGAGTTCTCCAGATCAGAAGATCTTGGAGAACTCGTCGATGTTCTTGGCGTTGTAGACGAACGGGTCGGCCATGGCGGCTTCGCCATTGTCGCCCACCTTGATCGAGCCCATGCGGCCGGCCTTGATGGCGGAGCCGGGCTTGGCGTCGGTATCGCCCTTGACGAGGTGATAGGCGATCTGGGTGGCCGAGTAACCGAGGTCGATCGGGTTCCAGATGGCGAATTCCTTGGTGGCGCCGGACTTGATGGCACCGGCCATTTCGGACGGCAGGCCGAGGCCGGTCACGTAGACCTTGCCGATCATGCCGGCATCCTTGACGGCCTGCGAGGCGGCGAGCACGCCGACTGTGGTCGGCGCGACGATGACCTTGACGTTCGGCTGCGACTTCAGAAGGCCCTGGGCTTCGCGGTAGGACTTGTCGGCGAGGTCATCGCCATAGACGGTCGTGGCGAGGTTGAGGCCGGGGAAATCCTTGAGCTGCTTCTTCATTTCGGCGATCCAGGTGTTCTGGTTCGTCGAAGTGGTGGTGGCCGACAGGATGGCGAAATCGCCCTTGCCGCCATCCAGATGATCCTTGGCGAGCGTCAGGCACATCTTACCGATCAACTCGTTGGAAGACGGGTTCAAGTGCATGATGCGGCCTTCCTTGGCCACCGCCGAATCCCAGGAGATCACCTTGATGCCGCGCTGGGCGGCCTTCTTCAGTGCCGGGATGACGGCATCCGGATCGTTGGCGGAGATGGCGATCGCGTCCACCCCTTGAGCGATCAGCGAATTGATCACTTCGATCTGGCCTTCGGCCGTTGTGGAGGTCGGGCCGGTATAGATGACCTGGACGCCGCCGAGTTCCTTGGCGGCTTCCTGGGCGCCCTTGTTGGCCGCTTCGAAGAAGCCGTTGCCGAGCGATTTGACGACAAGCGCGATCTTTATGTCGGCGGCGCTTGCCGCCGTCGTCATTGCGGCGAAGGCGAGCGCCACGCCGAGCGCGAGTTTCTTTGCAAGTTTCATGGTTAGTCCTCCCAGTTGATCGTTCAATCTTCTCCCGCCGGTCGCTCCTCACGCGGCCGACGAGGAATCCTCCTTGGCGATGTCCGCCGAAACGGCACCGGCGATAATCAGCTTGACGCCGGCGTCCTCGATCATCCGTGCGGCGTCGTCGGTCACGCCGTCATCGGTGATGACGGTCGTCACCCGGTCGAGCGGGCAGAGGATGAGGCTCGATCGGCGCGAAAACTTCGACGAATCCACCATCACGATCAGTTCTTCAGCCTGATGCATGAGCTTCTGTTCGCTCTGGATCACCAGCGCATCGGCTTCCATCACCCCGAGCGGCCCGACCCCCTGCGCACCGATGAACATGCGTCGGGCATAAAAATTGCGGATCGCGTCATTGTCGAAGGGCGACAGGATCAGGCTCTGTTCGCGGTAGATCGCGCCGCCCGGTATCGTCACCGTGTTCTTCGAATGCTTGACCAGATGTTCGGCGATCGCGAACGAATTGGTCATCACCTGCAGGCGTCGAGCCGACATGAAATGCACCATCTGGAACGTCGTCGTGCCGCCATTGATGATGACGCTGTCGCCTTCATCGCAGAGTTCGACTGCGCGGCGGGCGATTGCGCGCTTCTTGTCGATATTGACCGATTCCGACACCCGGAATGATCGGGCGGCAAGCTGGCCGATCTGCGGCGGATGCATGGCTTCCGCCCCGCCCCGGACGCGCCGGAGCTTGCCCTGAACGTGCAGCGAAGCGATGTCGCGCCGGATCGTCGCTTCCGATGCCTCGGTCAACTCGGCGATATCCTGCACCGTGATGACGGGCTTTTCCTGGATAGCGCTCAAGATGATGCGATGGCGTTCACGTTCGTGCATGGGTTCCTCCTAACCGATAACTAATGCTGGAAAATTTACGATGTCAATCAGAAACGATCAAATTCGCTTTTATTGCGCTGCACAATGAAAGTTTATGATCGTTTATGATTGACAGGGGGCGCAGCAATGCGCGATACCCACAACAGGGAGATGGCGGCCGCCTCGTCGCCGTGAGCCGAAACACGTTGGGAGGACAAGCGATGTCGGGCCAAACCCGCCTTCTCGAAAACCGTTGGGATGATGTTCAAGCCGCCAAGCTCGATGAGCCCGGCAAGCTGCTCTATCGTTCCAATCTTCTCGGTGCCGACAAACGCATTACCAATTATGGTGGCGGCAATACCTCGGCCAAGGTGATGGAAACCGATCCGCTGACCGGCGAAAAAGTGAAGGTCATGTGGGTGAAGGGGTCGGGCGGCGATGTCGGAACGATCAAGCTCGACGGTTTCGCCACCCTCTACATGGACAAGCTGGAAGCGCTCAAAGGCCTCTACAAGGGCGTCGAGGACGAGGACCGGATGGTCGGTTTCCTGCCGCATTGCACCTTCAATCTCAATCCGCGAGCCGCTTCGATCGATACGCCGCTGCATGGTTTCGTGCCGTTCACCCATGTGGATCACATGCACCCGGATGCGATCATCGCGATCGCTGCCTCCAGGAACTCGAAAGAACTGACGCAGCAGATTTTTGGCGCGGAGATCGGTTGGCTGCCCTGGCGGCGGCCGGGTTTCCAGCTCGGGCTTGATCTCGAAGCGTTCGTCAAGGCGAACCCGAATGCCAAGGGCGTCGTGCTGGAAAGCCACGGGCTGTTCACCTGGGCGAATGACGCCAAGGCCTGCTACGAGCTGACGCTCGACATCATCAACAAGGCGATCGAATGGTTCGCGAAGGAGACGGAAGGCAAGACGATCTTCGGCGGTGCGGTGGCAAAGAGCCTGCCCGCGCCGGAGCGCCGGGCGATCGTTGCCAAACTGATGCCGGAAATCCGCGGCCGGATCGGCAAGGCGGAGCGCAAGCTTGGCCATTTCGACGATCAGGACGCGGTGCTGGAATTCGTCAATTCCAAGGATTTGAAGCCGCTCGGTGCGCTCGGCACATCCTGCCCGGACCACTTCCTGCGCACAAAAATCCGTCCGCTCATCGTCGATTTCGATCCGGCGAAGCCGGATGTCGATGCGGTGATTGCTGCGCTCGACAAGGCGCTCGAAGATTATCGTGCCGATTACACGCGCTACTACGAGACTTGCAAACACGGCAATTCGCCTGCGATGCGCGACCCCAATCCGGTCATCTTTCTCATTCCCGGCGTCGGCCTGCTGTCGTTTGCGCGTGACAAGGCGACCGCCCGCATTGCCGGCGAGTTCTACGTCAACGCGATCAACGTGATGCGCGGCGCGTCCACCGTTTCCGAATATCAGGGGCTTCCGGAACAGGAGGCGTTCGATATCGAATACTGGCTGCTCGAAGAGGCGAAGCTGCAGCGCATGCCGAAGCCCAAGAGCCTTGCCGGGCAGGTGGCCTTCGTCACCGGCGGCGCCGGCGGCATCGGGCGGGCGACCGCCGCCAGGCTGATGGGCGAGGGTGCCTGCGTGGTGCTTGCCGATATCGATGGCGGCGCGCTGGACACGACCAGGGCAGATTTCGAAAAGTCCTTCGGCAAGGATGCGGTGCGTGGGGTCCTGCTCGACGTGACGACCGAGGATGCGGTGATCACTGCGTTTGCCGAGGCCTGCGTGGAATTCGGCGGCGTCGATATCCTGGTCTCGAATGCCGGGATCGCTTCTTCCGCGCCGGTCGAGGAAACCACGCTTGCCATGTGGAGCAAGAATATCGACATCCTGGCGACCGGTTATTTTCTTGTTTCGCGTGAGGCATTCCGGTTGTTCCGCCGCCAGGATCTCGGCGGCAATGTCGTCTTCGTGGCTTCAAAGAACGGGCTTGCCTCTTCTCCGAATGCGTCGGCCTACTGCACCGCCAAGGCGGCCGAAATCCATCTCGCCCGCTGCCTGGCGCTGGAAGGCGCCGATGCCGGCATCCGTGTCAATACAGTCAATCCGGATGCGGTGCTGCGGGGTTCGAAAATCTGGAACGGCGAATGGCGCGAACAGCGGGCGGCCTCATCCAAGATCGAAGTCAGCGATCTGGAGGAACACTACCGCAAGCGGTCGCTGCTGAAGCTCAACGTCTTCCCGGAGGATATTGCCGAGGCGATCTATTTCCTGGCTTCGGACGCATCGGCGAAATCGACCGGCAACATCATCAATGTCGATGCGGGCAACGCGCAGAGCTTTACGCGGTAAGGTGCTCTCTTCTCCCCGGCGGGGAGAAGATGCCTGACAGGGCAGATGAGGGGGAGGAGCGTAGCGACGCCTTGAGCGAAAAGCGAAAGGCCGAATCTGCGGCAGGCGCCCCTCATCCGACCCTTCGGGCCACGAACCGGGGTCGAGCCGCTGGTCTCGACCCGTCCTTCGGACCCCCGCTGGGGAGAAGAGACAAAGAACTGATGGGAGGACCAAATGACTGAACTCAAGATCGCGACCGACGTGATCGCCGCCGAAAACGACAATCGCTTGAGCGCCCTCAAATCCGATTACGACGCACTGGGCGAAAACCTGTCGCGGCGCGGCATCGATATCGAGAAGATCACCGGCGAGGTCGAAAAGTTCTTTGTCGCCGTGCCCTCCTGGGGTGTCGGCACCGGCGGCACGCGGTTCGCCCGCTTCCCCGGTCAGGGCGAACCGCGCGGCATTTTCGACAAGCTCGACGACTGCGCCGTCATTCACCAGCTGACCCGGGCGACCCCCACCGTTTCGCTGCACATCCCGTGGGACAAAGCGGACCCGAAGGAGTTGCGCGCCAAGGGCGATGCGCTCGGCCTCGGTTTCGACGCGATGAATTCGAACACGTTTTCCGATGCGCCGGGGCAGGCGCATTCCTATAAATACGGTTCGCTCAGCCATACGGATGCAGCGACGCGCGCCCAGGCGATCGAGCACAATCTCGAATGTATCGAGATCGGCAGGGCGATCGGCTCCAAGGCGCTGACGGTGTGGATCGGCGACGGCTCGAACTTTCCGGGGCAGAGCCATTTCACGCGGATGTTTGAGCGCTACCTGGCGTCGATGGCGGAGATCTACAAGGCACTGCCGGGCGATTGGCGGCTGTTTTCCGAACACAAGATGTACGAGCCCGCCTTCTATTCCACCGTCGTGCAGGACTGGGGCACCAATTACCTGATCGCCAATACGCTGGGGCCGAAAGCCTTCTGCCTCGTTGATCTGGGGCATCACGCGCCGAACACCAATATCGAGATGATCGTGGCGCGGCTGATCCAGTTCGGTAAGCTTGGCGGCTTCCATTTCAACGATTCCAAATATGGCGACGATGACCTGGATGCCGGCGCGATCGAGCCCTACCGCCTCTTCCTGGTCTTCAACGAACTGGTCGATGCCGAACATCGCGGGATCAAGGATTTCCGCCCGGCGCATATGATCGATCAGTCGCACAACGTTACCGATCCGATCGAAAGCCTGATTTCCAGCGCCAACGAGATCCGCCGCGCCTATGCCCAGGCATTGCTGGTCGATCGGGGCGCGCTCGATGGCTTCCAGCAGGACAACGATGCGCTTATGGCCTCCGAGACGTTGAAACGCGCCTATCGCACCGATGTCGAGCCGATTTTGGCCGAGGCTCGCAGCCGAGCGGGCGGAGCGATCGATCCGGTCGCTACCTATCGGGCCAGCGGTTATCGGAAACGGGTCGCGGCGGAGCGCCCGGCCTCCGCCAGCGGTGGCGGTGGGATCGTCTGATCTTCACCCGTGTCAACGATGCCGGCGGATGGGTTCCGTCGGCGGCCAACTCCTATCGTCCAACCGAATGACAGCGATCAGGTGTTCCGACCGATTGCGCGTTCCATGCGGCTGAGACCCTCCTCAAGCAGGGTACGCGGGCATCCGAAATTGACGCGGACGAAGTTGCCGTAGGCCTCCCCGAAGTCCGATCCGGCATTGAAGCCAACCTTGCCGTGCTCGAGGAAATAGCTCTGTGCATCCGGCTTCAGGCCGAGTTCCGTGCAGTCGAGCCAGGCGAGGAACGTGCCTTCTGACTTCATGAGCTTGATCTTTGGGAATCGGCGCGTGATTTCGGCCGACAGGTAGTCGCGGTTGGCCTCGATATAGGCGAGCATCCGTGTCTTCCAGTCGCCAGCCTTCGAGAAGGCCGCAAGCGTCGCCTCGAGCCCGATGATATTGGCATTGTCGACCATTCCGAGCCGCGCCTGGTTGAATTTTTCGCGGATCGCCTTGTTGCAGACGATCGCGAAGGCGGTCTTGAGGCCGGCGATATTATAGGTCTTGCTGGCTGCCATCAGGGTGATCGTGCGGTTTGCCGCATCTTGCGAAAGCGTGGCGATCGGCACGTGGCGGCGGCCGTCGAACACCAGGTCGCAATGGATTTCGTCGGAGATGATCAACGTATCGTTCTGACGGCAGAGATCGGCGATCGTCTTCAGTTCTTCCGCCGTGAATACTTTGCCTGTGGGGTTGTGCGGGTTGCAGAACAGCAGCGCCTTCGACTTCGCCAGTTGCGTCGCCAGAACCTCTGTATCCATCACATAGCCATCGGCAGCCGGCACAAGCGGCGCATCGCGGCGGACAAGGTTCCAGGTCGCTGGAGCTTCGAGGATGGGACGATAGACCGGTGTCTGGACCAGCACGCCGTCGCCAGGCTTGAGCATCGCGTGCAGCGCCATGTTGAAGCCGGGCACGACGCCTGGAAGGAAGACGATCTCGTCGGGCGAGACGGTCCAGCCGTATTTTTCCTGCATGTCGGCGATGATCTGGGCTCGCAGTTCTTCACGGGCGACGCCGTAGCCGAGCACCGGATGTTCGAGCCGGTTGCGGATCGCATCGACGATCTCAGGTGCTGCGGGGAAATCCATGTCGGCGACCCACATGGGCAGCACGTCGTCCGGATATTTGCTCCATTTCGAGCTGCCGGTGCCCCGGCGTTCGTGCACCGCATCGAAATCGGTCATGCTCTCAAATCCCCTGTTATCATTCTGCCGTTCAAATCGATCGGCCATCCTCATTTTCGACGCCTGCCGCGAACAGCGCAAAGCATGAAGTCGCCCTTGCTTGTCCCTAACCGGCCGCGCGCCTGTCAACGCCTTTCTTTGCATAACCGGCGAGCGCGGCACCTAGCGCTTGTCCCGGCGAGGGAGCGAGCAGCCTGGTTCGGTATTGGGGATGACATGGATCAATCTGGCGGAAGGCTCAGGCGCGGATCAGGATGTGCGCTTCCATAGCCGCCTCAACGAAGGCCTTTCTGGCCTCTTCCGGTTTGCGTTTTCCGGCATCCACCGCGGCGCAGACGTCAAGCGCCCGGTCGAGGGCCGTGCCATCCTCGACCGGCCAGTCTTCGATCATTGCCCAGGCGGCGGCCTGCGTCGTTTCGATCGCGGTTTCGGCCGGCGGCTCGCCGATCGATATGACGACCGGCTTGTTCCAGGGCGTATTCATTCTGTTCAGTGTCCCATCTCGTCTATGCCGGTCTCCTAGGCCGATTTGACGGCCGTGGCGAGGTTTGCTCCATCTAGAGCAAGCCTCGTGCAGCGAGGTTCTTCATCAGCGCCGAGATGCCGAAGTTCCAGGGGGGGCATTCGGTGGAGAGGCGCACCGTGTTGCGCAGAGTGCCGAGGCCCGGAGACGAGATCTCGACGATGTCGCCGATCTTGTGGGTAAAGCCCTGGTTCGGCACGTCGCGATCCTCGGTCGGGGCAAACAGCGTGCCGAGAAACAGCATGAAGCCGTCGGGATACTGATGATGCTCGCCGCATGTATGCTTGACGAGATCGAGCGGGTCGCGGCTGATCTGCGACATGGAGCTCTTGCCGTTGAGGACATATCCCTCCGGTCCGGTCACGCGCAGGTCGAGTTCGGCATTGCGGACGTCCTCCAATCCGTAAGCCTCATCGAAGAGGCGGATGAAAGGCCCGATCGAGCAGGAAGCATTGTTGTCCTTCGCCTTGCCGAGCAGAAGCGCCGAGCGCCCCTCGACGTCGCGCAGGTTGACGTCGTTGCCGAGCGTCGCCCCCTTGATCTCGCCCCGGCTGTTGACCGCGAGCACGATTTCCGGCTCCGGGTTGTTCCAGGTGGATACGGGGTGAAGGCCTACATCCGCGCCCCAGCCGACGGAGGCGAGCACCGGGGCCTTGGTGAAGACTTCCGCATCCGGGCCGATCCCGACTTCGAGATACTGGGACCACATGCCCTCCTTGATCAGGGCTTCCTTGACGCTGGCGGATTGCGGCGAGCCGGCCTTCAGGTCCTTGAGGCTGCCGCCGATGATCGCGCTGACCGTCTGGCGGATGGTCGCGGCTCTATCCGGATTGCCGGCCGCCTTCTCCTCGATGACGCGCTCGATCATCGATTGCGCGAACGTCACGCCGCAGGCCTTGATCGCCTGGAGATCGGCGGGCGCCAGCAGATGGGGACGCGACGGATCGGGCCTGCCCGTGCTGTTCCTCGCAAGGTCTTCCAACGTCCCAATGATCGGGCCAGTGGCGTTTCGGACGAAGTCCGCAACATCGGCGCGCTCCAGAAGCGCGCTGAGGGTCGGCGCTTGCCTGCTGGTGATATCGACCAGGGTACCGTCACGCAGCGTGACGACGCTCGGGCCTGAAACAGCAGGATTCCAGACGCGGCCGACAAAAAGGCCGTTGGCAAACGTATCGATGAGATTGTCGGTCATGTTGGTCAATCTGCCTCCCGTTAGATGTGGCCGAACGGGCCACACTATCTTGTCTTGTTCTTCGGCTTGGCGCGCCGCGGTTTTCAGCTCGCAGCCAAGGCTGTGTGTTTTCGCTGTCGAAGACGCATTCGTCCAGCCCCAGATGACAAATTAGATCGAGATTTGTGGGGACGTCAGCGAGGTCGCGCTGCCGATCGAGACGTTCAGCGCCCTCGGCTGAAAACCTCTCGGTGCCAGGGGTCGCAAATCTCATTCTCAGCGGCCACCGTTGCGTGTCTCTACCTCCCCATTGACAGGGCGGCTGCGTTCTATATTCTGTTATAAAAGCCTATATAACATAATTGTGGAACATAAACGGGAGACTATCATGAAATTGAAACTTGCATTCCTTGTTGCAACCGCGCTTGTCGCGACGCCGTCATTCCTGATGGCGCAGGAGAAGGGCGGCGTCATCAACGTCGCGACCATCGGCGAGCCGCCGACGCTTGATCCGATGACTTCGACGGCCGACCTCGTCGGTATCGTCACCCAGCATATTTTCGAGACGCTCTACACGTTCAACAAGAAGTGGGATGTCACGCCGCTTCTGGCGGAAAGCCTGCCGGAGGTGAGTGCCGACGGCAAGACCTATACGATCAAGCTCAGGACCGGCATCAAGTTCCACGACGGCAGCGACATGACCTCGGAAGACGTGGTCGCCTCGCTCAGCCGCTGGACCAAGCTTGCCTCGCGCGGCAAGCAGGCGGCCGGCTTCATCGAGTCGATTTCCGCCGCCGATCCGGCGACCGTGACGATCAAGCTGAAGCAGCCCTACGCGCCGCTCGTCTCGCTGCTCGCCTTCAACAACTCTGCCGCAATCATCATCCCGGCCGAGAAGCAGGTCGACACGATGACCGACTTTGTCGGTACTGGACCCTATATGCTGAAGGAGCGCAAGGCTGACCAGTATATCCAGCTCACCCGCTTCAAGGATTACAAGCCACGCTCTGGCGAGAGCGACGGTTATGGCGGCGCCCGCCACCAGTATCTCGACGAGATCCGTTTCGTGCCGGTTCCGGACCCGAACACCCGCGTCGAAGCAGCCGTTTCCGGCCAGTACGACTATATCGACTCGCTGCCGGTCGAATCCTTCGACAAGGTGAAGGCCTCGAAGGCGACCCAGCCGCTGCTCCTGAAGCCGTTCGGCTACCCTGTCTTCGTCTTCAATACCGCAGACGGTGCCGCCAAGAACCTCGCGGTCCGCAAGGCGATCCGCCAGGCGCTCAACATGGAAGACATGCTCGCCGCCGCCTTCGGCAGCAAGGATTTCTACGCGCTCGACGGCAACATCTATCCCGCCTCCTTCACCTGGAGCACGGATGCCGGCGTGAAGGGCAATTACAACGTCGCCGATCCGGAAGGCGCCGCCAAGGCCGCCAAGGCCGCGGGCTATGACGGAAAGCCGATCCGCATCCTGACCAGCCGCCAGTACGAGTTCCACTACAAGATGGCGCAGGTGGCAGCCGAATATCTGAAGCTTGCCGGCTTTGCCGTCGACATGCAGGTGGTCGACTGGGCGACACTCACCCAGCGCCGCACCGACAAGGCGCTGTGGGACATCTACATCACTCACAGCCCCTTCCTGCCGGAGCCGGCACTGATCGGTTCGCTGGCGCCGAGCTCGCCGGGCTGGTGGGACACGCCGGCCAGAAAGGCGGCCGTGGATGCTTTCTCGGCGGAGTCGGATCCGAAGAAGCGCGTCGAACTCTGGGCCAATGTCCAGAAGGCTCTTTATGACGAGGCGCCATTCATGAAGATCGGCGATTTCAACGCGGTCTCGGCGATATCGACAAAGCTTCAGGGCGTCGATCCGGCTCCCTGGCCCTATTTCTGGAACGCATCGATCAAGAAGTAATAATCCTCCCGGGGAGACGGATGCCGGTTTACGGACCGGCATCCGTCCTCAATGATGTCCGCAACGCCGGGCACAGGAACACCTTCGTATGATACGCTATATCCTTCAACGCCTTGCCGGCATGATCGTAGTGATGTTTCTCGTCGTCACGATCGTCTTCGTGATCGTTCGCGTGACACCTGGCGATCCGGCCGCGGTCATGCTCGGTCCCGATGCCTCGGCCCAGGATGTCGCCGAACTGCGCACGCGTCTCGGCCTCGATCAGCCGATCGCCGTCCAATATCTCTTCTATATAGGCCAATTGCTGAGGGGTGACCTCGGCCAGTCGATCTTCCTCAACATGCCGGTGACGTCGGCGCTTCTTGACCGCGCCGAGCCGACCTTCTTCCTGACGATCTTCTCGCTCGCCATCGCCAGCGTCATCGCGCTGCCGATCGGCATCTACGCCGCCTATCGGCGCGGGTCCTTCGTGGACCAGGCCGCGACGACGGTGGCGATGCTGGCCGCCAGCATTCCGAGCTTCTGGCTTGGCCTCATCCTGATGCAGTTCTTCGCCGTGCGGCTCAACATTTTCCCCGTTTCCGGCTACGGCGGTCCGGGCGCGAGTTTTGCCGAGCGCATGTATCACCTGACATTACCTGCCTTCGCGCTCGGTCTCGTCTCCTCGGCGCTGATCCTGCGGTTTACCCGCGCCTCGATGCTCGACGTGCTTGGCGACGACTATATCCGCACCGCCCGCGCAAAAGGGCTGATCGAGCGGCGGGTCGTGCTGAAGCATGCGCTGAAGAACGCGCTGATTCCGATTCTCACCGTGCTTGGCCTCACCGCCGCCGTGCTGATTTCCGGCGCTGTCGTCACCGAAACGGTGTTCGGCCTGCCCGGTGTCGGCAATCTGGTGGTCTCGGCGGTGCTGCGGCGCGACTATCCCGTCATCCAGGGTGCGCTGCTTGTCATCGCCGCCCTCTATGTCCTGATCAATTTCGCGATCGACATGCTCTATCTGCTGGTCGATCCAAGGGTGCGCTACTGATGGCGGAGATTGTCACCACCAAACCGGCCATGAGCGAGGGAGCTAAATTCTTTCGCCGCTTCGTGAAGCGCAAGACCGTCGCCATCGGGCTGGCCGTCATCGTGATCTTCGTTCTGCTGGCGGTTCTCGCGCCGTGGATCGCGCCCTATTCGCCGTCCAAACTGTCTATCGTCAACCGGCTGAAGCCTCCGAGCGAGATCTACTGGTTCGGCACCGACGAATTCGGCCGGGATATCTTCTCGCGCACGATCTATGCCGGACGGCTGTCGCTGCTGGTGGGAGCGGCCGTCGTAAGCCTTTCGGCGATTATCGGCGTGACGCTCGGCCTGCTTGCCGGCTTCTTCCAAAGGCTCGACACGCCGATCGCCCGGCTTATCGACGCGATGATGGCCTTTCCGGACATCCTGCTCGCGATCGCGCTGGTCGCAGCGCTCGGGCCCTCCCTGGTGACCGTGATCATCGCCCTGTCGATCGTCTATTCGCCACGGCTTGCCCGTATCGTCCGGGCCTCGACGCTGGTGATCCGCGAACTGCCTTACGTGGAGGCGGCGAAGGCGCTGGGTATCTCGACCTTCCACATCATGACGCGGCACGTGCTGCGCAATCTGGTGTCGCCGATCCTGGTGCAGGGCACGTTCCTGTTCGCCAGCGCCATGCTTGCCGAAGCCGGACTTTCCTTCCTCGGCCTCGGCGTCAGTCCGGAAATTCCCACCTGGGGAACGATGATTGCCAGCGGGCGCCAATATATCGGCCAGGCCGACTGGATGACCTATTTCCCGGGCTTTGCCATCATTCTTTCCGTTCTGTCGCTGCAGATGGTCGGCGACGGACTGCGGGACATGCTCGATCCAAGACTTCGAAAGGACCTGTAAATGACCGGTGAAACAGCGGGCCAGCCGCTCCTCCTCACCAATGTGAAGCCGATGGCTTTTGGCGGAAATGCGGCCTCCGGCACGACCGATATCCTGGTCGGCGCCGACGGGAAGATCTCCGCGATCGGCCCGTCGCTCGCAGCCCCCGCAGACGCGATCCGGGTCGACGGGAAGGGCGCCTTCATCTCGCCCGGCTGGATCGACCTGCATGTGCATATCTGGCACGGCGGCACTGATATCTCGATCCGTCCGTCCGAATGCGGCGCCGAGCGCGGCGTGACGACGCTGGTCGATGCCGGTTCTGCGGGCGAGGCCAATTTCCATGGTTTTCGCGAATATATCATCGAGCCGTCGAGGGAGCGTATCAAGGCTTTCCTGAACCTCGGTTCGATCGGGCTCGTCGCCTGCAACCGCGTTGCCGAGTTGCGCGATATCCGCGATATCGACCTCGACCGCATTCTCGAATGTTATGCGGAGAACAAGGAACATATCGTCGGCATCAAGGTGCGGGCGAGCCATGTGATCACCGGTTCCTGGGGCGTCACGCCGGTGAAGCTCGGCAAGAAGATCGCCAAGATCCTGAAAGTGCCGATGATGGTGCATGTCGGCGAACCGCCGGCGCTTTATGACGAGGTGCTTGAGATCCTCGGCCCCGGCGACGTCGTCACCCATTGCTTCAACGGCAAGGCCGGCTCGAGCATCATGGAAGACGAGGATCTTTACAATCTCGCCGAACGCTGCGCCGGCGAGGGAATCCGCCTCGATATCGGCCATGGCGGCGCGTCCTTCTCGTTCAAGGTGGCGGAAGCGGCGATCGCCCGCGGCCTGCTGCCCTACTCGATTTCGACGGACCTGCACGGCCATTCGATGAATTTCCCGGTCTGGGATCTCGCGACCACCATGTCCAAGCTGCTGTCGGTCGGCATGCCGTTCGACAAGGTGGTGGAAGCGGTCACCCATCACCCGGCTTCGGTCATCAAGCTTTCGATGGAAAACCGGCTGTCGGTCGGCGAGCGGGCGGATTTCACTATCTTCGATCTCATCGATGCCGATCTCGAAGCGACCGATTCCAATGGCGATGTCTCGCGCCTGCAAAAACTGTTCGAGCCGCGTTACGCGGTCATCGGTTCGGAGGCCATCACTGCCAGCCGCTACATCCCACGGGCCCGCAAGCTCGTCCGCCACAGCCACGGTTATTCGTGGCGCTGAGGCGGGTTCTGAAATCGCATGACAGGAGTTGACGTGAACACGTCTTCAGCAAAGGCCGCTCCCGCGGCGCAGACAGCTTACGATCGGTTGATCGCGCTCGGCATCACGCTGCCGCCGCCGCCGCCGCCGATCGCCAATTTCGTCACGCATGTCCGCGAAGGCAACATGCTCTACCTCTCCGGCCAGGGGCCGCGCGAGGCGGATGGTTATCTTCATGCCGGCAAGGTGGGCGCCGACGTCGATGTCGATCTCGCCTATCGGCATGCGCGGCTGGTGGGCATCAACCTGCTGGCGGTCATGCACGAGGCGCTCGGCGACCTTTCGCGGGTGAAGCGGGTGGTGAAACTGCTCGGCATGGTCAATGCCGTACCGGATTTCGAGGATCACCCAAGCGTCATCAACGGTTGCTCGGACCTGTTCATTGCGGTGTTCGGCGATGCGGGCCAGCATGCCCGTTCGGCAGTCGGTTTCGGCTCGCTGCCGGGCAATATCACCGTCGAGATCGAGGCGATCGTCTCGCTGAACGACTGAGGAGGCAAGGTCAGTGGTTGCGCCAACCCATCAGCTTCTCGATCCGCTGGGCGGAGGCGCGCACGTGCTCCGTATAGTGGTTCTCGTCGGAAAACACCTTCTGTTCCGGCAGCACGATGGAAATGGTGGCGATACACTCACCGCTCCGGTCGCAGACCGGCGAGGCGATGCAGGCGACCGCATAGTCGGACTCCGCCACCTGGATCGACAGCCGCTGCTCGAAGGCCTTGCCGGCCGAGTCCGACAGCGTGCGGGCGTCGATCTCGGCGCGGCCGGTCGGCGAGGTGCGGGCGCAGCGCTTGAAAAGCTCGATACGCTCGGCCTCCGGCAGGTGCCCGACGAGAAGCCGGCCGGATGCCGTCCAGTTGAGCGGCACGCGGGTGCCGACGCGGGAAGCGACCTGGTAATGGCTCGGGCCGTCCGCCATGGCGAGCACCAGCATGTAATCGCCGTCGCGGCCGCAGACCTGCACGGTTTCGCCCGCCTCGCGGCAGAGATCGTGCATTTCGTGGGTGGCGACGCTCATGAAATCCAGCGACCGGGCGTAGGCGAGGCCGTAGTGGTAGAGCCGGGCGCCAAGCCAGATCGAACCGTCGGCATTGCGGGCGAGCATGTTCTTCTCAACCAGATCGTCGATGATCACGTAGACGGTCGAGAGCGGCGCCTTGATCGCCTTGGCGATCGCATAGGCGCCGGACGGCGCACCTGTTTCGTAGAGATGATCGATCACCTGCAGAGCGCGGTCGATGCCGCTCACGCGCGAGCGGCGCGCGCCTTTGGCCTCCACTTCGGAACCGGCGTCGCCGGAAAGGTCTGCGGATGAAGTCTTTGCGTCCAATTCAACGCTCCTCGTCTGATTTCGAGAGGCTATTACATTATTATGGCATATCTGTCGATGGCAATTCGCCACTGGCCGCCACTTTGGAGAACCACAATGTCCGATGATATCCGCACCCAGATCGGCCTTCGCCCGGTCATCAACGTTTCCGGCACGATGACCAGCCTCGGGGCCTCGATCGTGGTTCCGGAGGCGATCCAGGCGATGGCGGCGATCCTGCCGCAATTCGTCGAGATCAACGATCTGCAGCGTAAGGCGAGCGCAATCATCGCCCGGTTGACCGGTAGTGAGGCGGGTTTCGTGACGGCCTCGTGCTCTTCCGGAATCAGCCTCGCAGTCGCGGGTGCGATCACCGGCAACAACCTGCTGGCGATCGAGAAGCTGCCGGATACCGTGCCGGACAGGAACGAAGTGCTCGTGCAGATGGGCCATGTGGTGAGTTATGGCGCGCCGGTGGACCAGGCGATCAGGCTTGCCGGCGGCAAGGTCGTGCTGGTCGGCCAGGCGACCTCGACCCACCGCTACCATATGGAAAATGCAATCACCGAGAAGACGGCCGCCGCCGTCTATGTCGTCTCGCATCACGTCGTGGATTACGGCCTGCTCAACCTCGTCGAGTTCGTCGAGATCGCCCATGCCAAGGGCGTGCCCGTTATCGTAGACGCGGCTTCTGAATATGACCTCAAGCTGTTCCTGGCGCAGGGTGCGGATATCGCGCTCTATTCCGGCCACAAGTTCCTCGGCGGCCCGACTTCGGGCATTGTCGCCGGCAGGAAAGACCTGGTGCGCAGCGCCTTCCTGCAGAACATGGGCATCGGCCGCGGCATGAAGGTCGGCAAGGAAAGCGTCTTCGGCGTCATGGCGGCTCTGGAAGTCTGGGAGAGCCGAGACCATGCGGGCATCCGCGAGCGCGAGACCGGCTATCTGAACCTCTGGAAGCGGACTCTTGATGGCCGTCCCGGCATCACGGCGCTGATCGAGCCGGACCCGACCAACAATCCGCTCGACCGCATGCGGGTGATTGTCTCGGCGCCGGAAGCGCATATCACCGCTTGGGATCTGGCCGCCGCACTCGGCCGCGGCAATCCGCCGATCATCGTCCGCGATCATGAGGTGGAGCATCACTATTTCTACCTCGACCCGTGCAATCTGCATCCGGGCCAGGAAACCATCGTCGCGGCCCGCCTGACAGAAGAACTCGACAAGGCGCGCGCGTCCAACGAGATCATCGCCACCCCGATCGAAGAACGCAGCCGCCATCGCTTCGACGGTGCGCTCCGCTGGCCGGACTGAGGTACAGCACGGCAGACTAACCCTCCCCCTTGTGGGGAGGGTGGCCGGCAGGCGGGAGGGGTTTTCACTCGGAGTGAAGTCCCCTCCCCAACCCCTCCCCACAAGGGGGAGGGGCTCCACGCACCGCCGACGACAATAAGAAGGGAACGATCATGGCCACCTCGCAAGCACAAACCGTCCAGTCCGTTCAGCCGGTTCTCTCAGTGGAGAACCTGACGACCTCGTTCAATGTGGACGGCGAGTGGAAATCGGTCGTGCGCAACGTTTCCTTCACCGTCGCGCCCGGCGAGACGGTGGCGATCGTCGGCGAAAGCGGATCCGGCAAGAGCGTCACCTCGCTCTCGATCATGCGGCTGCTGCAGGAAGGCACGAGCCGCATCGAGGGCAAGATCATGCTCGGCGGGCGCGATCTTCTGGCGCTTCCCGAACACGAGATGCGCAAGGTGCGCGGCAACGATGTGGCGATGATCTTCCAGGAGCCGATGACGAGCCTCAATCCGCTCTTCACCATCGGCGACCAGATTTCCGAGGCGCTGCTTTGCCACAAGTCGATGTCGGCCGCGCAAGCGAAAGCCGAGACGATCCGGTTGCTCGAAAAGGTGCGCATCCCGTCGGCGGCCTCGCGCTTCGACGAATATCCGCATCGGTTCTCCGGCGGGATGCGCCAGCGCGTGATGATCGCAATGGCGCTCGCCTCCAAGCCGAAGCTGCTGATCGCCGACGAACCGACAACGGCACTCGACGTGACGATCCAGGGCCAGATCCTCGATCTCATCAAGCTCCTGCAGGACGAGGAGGGGACTTCGGTCCTGTTCATCACCCATGACATGGGTGTCGTGGCCGAAGTCGCCGACCGCACGATCGTCATGTATCGCGGCGAGCAGGTGGAGACGGGCGATACGCCGGATATCTTTCATCGCGGCAAACATCCCTATACGCGGGCGCTGCTTGCCGCGGTGCCGGTGCTCGGCTCGATGCAGAAGTATGAGCGGCCGCTGCGTTTTCCCGTCGTCAATACGGCGACCGGGGAGTCCGACGTCCAGGTCGAGGTCGCCGATACGGTCGCGGCCAACGACCAGCCGGTTCTGGAGGTGAAAGGCCTCACGAAGCGTTTCGACATTCATTCCGGCCTGTTCGGGCGCGTGAGCGGGCGGGTGCACGCCGTCGAGAACGTCTCTTTCGACCTCCATGCCGGCGAGACGCTGTCGCTGGTCGGCGAAAGCGGCTGCGGCAAGTCGACAACCGGGCGCGCTATCATGCGGCTGATCGAGCCGGATGCCGGTTCGGTCGTCGTCGAGGGCCGGGACGTCTTGGCGCTCGACAGACATGAAATGCGCGAGATGCGCAAATCCGTGCAGATGATCTTTCAGGACCCGTTTGCCTCGCTGAACCCGCGCATGACGATCGGCCAGGCGATCGCCGAACCCTATCTCGAACACAAGATGGGGACGGCGAAACAGGCCAAGGAGGTCGTCGCCGACATGCTGCGCAAGGTCGGGCTGACGCCCGACATGGTGAACCGCTATCCGCACGAATTCTCCGGGGGCCAGCGTCAGCGCATCTGCATCGCCCGGGCGCTTGCGCTTGAACCGAAAGTGATCGTCGCCGACGAAAGCGTCTCGGCACTCGATGTGTCGATCAAGGCGCAGGTCATCAACCTGATGCTCGATCTGCAGCAGAGCCTCAACCTCGCCTTCCTGTTCATCAGCCATGACATGGCGGTCGTCGAACGGGTCAGCCATCGGGTCGCGGTGATGTATCTCGGCGAGATCGTCGAGATCGGCCCGCGCGTCTCGGTGTTCGGCAATCCGCAGCATGAATACACGAAGAAACTGATGGCCGCCGTGCCGGTGCCGGACCCGGATCGCCGCCGCGAAAAACGAATGGTTGCGAGCGATGAGCTCAAGAGCCCGATCCGCTCAGTGGACTATAAGGTCAACCCGCTCGACTATAAGACTGTTTCACCGGGCCATCTCGTCGCGATGTAACGGCTGCGGATAGTTTCCGCAGGCCGGTGATCGGCAGGCGACTAAGCCGATAGGCCGATGGATATAGCTCATTTGGTGCAACTGCCTGCGACTCATGTGCGTGTTATCCTCCGCCCCTGCGGATCAGAGAGGATTTTCGCTCATGTTCAGGTGCAGAGACTGCAAGGACACGGGCTGGGTTTGTGAAGCTCATCCTGCCAAACCGTATACCGGTACCCGATGCTGCGGCTGCGGGGCGGTTGAAATGCCATGTCCCCACTGTCTCGCAATCCACGACCTGGACAAATATCCGGAGGTGGTGCGGGTCTTGCCGAAGCTGCCCGGCGTCGAGATCAGATCGGCCCAAGGTTTCGCAGAGCGCTCCGATGGAGCGCAAACGTGGACCTGAAGGCGGACTTTCCTTGAGAACAACCAGCGCCCTTCCAAAAAGATCCTCTTCAGTTTTCTGAAGGGAACTTTATGCATCAACAATTGTTTCCTCCCGCCTGGAGGTGTGATGCATGGCGGTGTTTCTGGTCATATTGGAATTTGAGAAGGTTGAATCATATAATCGGGCGCGGAAAAGGATTCAGCCGCTGGTAACCTGCAAGTTATCCGGAACTGCATGGTTGGTAGAATTCAATGGAGATGCTTCGGAGCTGCAGCTATATCTTGAGGAAATTATCCTCCAGAATGACAGCTTGTTCGTTTCGGCGTTGAGCCCTGATTGGGCGAGCATCAACATGCATGCTGCAAGGCGCTGGCTTACGAAGAGGCATGCAACCAACCCTAAGTGATCATCCGCAACCGGTGGTGCCGGGAAGATCTAAAACCCCATTTCCATGATAAGTCGCCAATTCCAGGTTGACCGGGATCGTGGGTAATTTATATATAGGCATACTCTTGGTGTTCTGATTGAGCCTAACCGCAGATCGGGAGATGGAGGAGGAGTAGACGCTTGGAGGTTGTAGCGTCGCTTCTGCCGCGGGTTGGATTTCGCAGTTTCAAGTGGCCGCCACGCTATCCCCGGGAGGTCGGGTTCCATGGTGAGATATTTTCTGAATGTCGATCTGAAGGACGGTTTTATTCCGGACACGGAAGGCCTTGACTTTCTCAATATCGAGAGAGCCATGGCCGAAGTCATATCCGGAATGAGAGACATCGTCGTTGAGCATATTCAGCAGGGAGAAGCCTTGGCTTTGCGGGCGATTTCCATCACTGACGATGCCGGCCATCTCATATCGATCGTCACGCTGGCCGACGCTCTCAACGGCACCCTGCCCGGCATAGCGGTATCGGGCCTCAGGTAAGGCTTGTTCCGGTCTAGTTGGGGAAGCCGTAACGTTCGGTGATCTCCCAGAACATCCTGTTAATCGCGACGAGCGAATTGATGCTTTCCCGGATTCGGCCGATTTCGCGCGTGTCGAGTTCCTCGATCTTCCCGTATTTGATCTCGTCCCTGCTTTCGAAGATCCGCATCGATTGCGTGATGTTGCGGCCGCTGTCGGGATCGAACGAATAAATGCAGTGGTTGTATTTATTGCGAAGCTTCGCTTCGTCGGAAAGGCGACGAGTGGCCTCCAGGATTTCCCTGCGGCAGGCCGGTGCGGTCTTGCGCATCTTGGTCAGCCGTTCCACGAGGTCGATGCGGGCCCGGGTCGTATTCAAGGTCAGGAAGATGATGATCGCCGTTTCCTTGTCCACTTTGGCAAGGCCTGCGATCATGTGGATCAGCAGGCTTTCCGTATTGGTCCAGGTATAATTCAGCTGTCCGATCAGGAGCAGGATGTCCTGGAGCCTAGTACTTGTCGCTTGAGAGGGAGCGGCCGTCCTGGCCGCGGTTGGTGTCGCCTGCATTGCCGGTCGTATCCTTGCGTCTATATTCAAAATAGAGAGCGACGACTTCCGTTCTGTTATGCACGCCGAGTTTGGTGATGATGTTGTGGATATGAATCTTTACGGTATGTTCGGACAGGCCCAAGGCGGCCGCGATGATCTTGTTCTGGTTGCCCATGGCCATCCTGACAAGAATTTCGTTCTCACGTTTTGTCAGCTTTTCGATCGCGGATTTGCCGGCTTGATATAAGGCTGGCTTGAGATCCGCCGGCTCTTCGCCTTCCAGAGATGCACTTCTCTGGGCCCGGTAACCCGTAGAAGGGAAATACGTGCCACCCTTCAATACGATCCGCAGGCCTGAGAGAAAGAGGTCGAGATTGACATTGAACGGCAGAATGCCCTGGACGTTTTCAAGCTCTTTGGCCCTTCGATGATCGGAGGTTATCTCACCGTCATCGGTACCCATCAGCGCAAGGGTTGCAGCAGGATGGTGCCTGGCGAGCTCCGGCCAGTACTCGGCGAGAGCGGAGGCAAGGCGGACGTCCGCCAGCACGAGCTGCACCGGATTGTCGAATTCCACCGAGGCCAGTTTCAGGTCGGGGACAGTCTTGACGCTGAGCCATGGAAACTCGCTTTCGATGGCCGCCGTCATCGCGGTGGAGATTGTTCCGGGTGAGCAGATGAAGAGGAGTGTTCGGATCGCATTCATTCTCTTCAGGGCGTTTGTTGCCAGATCCAAGCCGACATGTTGCGAAATACCATGCGGAATTTGCATGGAAATGTCCCCCTTCCGTCGTTGATCGAAAGTACACGCAAAGTGGTGCTCCGAAGATCTTATTAGGGAACGGTAAACCAAGAGCCGAATGCTGGGAATAGACCGAAGGATTTATGGAATAGATCGAATCGGCCACAGAATGAGGCTTCCAAGGTCGTTTTCAGGAGAACGGACCATGATCAGGCAGCGTTTCCTCCCCGTTGCGAATGAATTGCTGCATACATAAGGGTAGTTTTGCCCCAATGTGGTATACGTCTTCTTGGTTAGATCATATAGCCCATGTAACTATGCTCACATAGTATTCATCAGGTTGTGCTAGATCGAAATATCACCTTATTTCTTCTACTCATTCGGGACACAGTGCTCCCATCCCGAAGCACTGGAAGAACGAGCGCTGAAGAATGCTCGTCGGTGCAAAATGTAGTGAGTCTGCGATCCATGCGCCGCTCATTCCAAGTCTCTCGGGAAACGTAGGGGAGAGGAAAAAAATCAGACATCACGAGAGAAAGACCGGCGAACGGTCGCGTTGACGCGCGCCTTGACGCCAGAGGCTGATGACTCATTTCAACCGCGACGAGCAAAGACCCCAAAAAGATGAATGGCGGTCACGCCGTCGCAGTCATAAGAGGACTGTGTGATGGTAGATAAACGCAGCGTGTTCGACACCTTGGTCGACGATCCTGATAGCCAGGAGCAGCAACAGCAGCAACAGCAGCAGGAACAACAGCAGCAACAGCAGGCCAGCGACCAAACCCAGAGCCAGTCGAGCGACTCGACGAACCTCAACGGAAACGGGAATGGCAACGGCAACCTGAACCTGAACGGTAACGGCAGCCTGAACCTCAATGGCAACGGCAACTTCAATGCAAACCTCAACGAGACCACTGTCGGCGTCGATGTCAATGTCGATCTTGAGAGCTACTTGCCGACGGATGACGACTTTGCCGATGTTGATATGCACCACAGTTCGATCGATGGGATGTTCAACATCCGCATCGATGACGTGCTCAACAACGCCCTGACCGGTGAAGGCAATGATGTCGGCAATGTCATCAGTCAGGTGGCCAACCTCCAGGACAATGACAAGCTGGAAAACGCCTCCGTCAGCAACGACGGTTCGTTCGAACTGAATGCTACCGCCAAGGGTGGTTTTGCGATCGCCTCCGAAGGGATCAATGCCGGCGGCGGCGGCGGTGACGGCGGAAGCAACGCGGATGCCGACGGTGGTGATGGCGGCAACGGTGGTACGGCGCTCGGCGGGTTCGCACTTGGTGGCGACGGCCTCGGTGGCCTGGCCGCAAGCGCTGCAATTGGCGGTGACGGCGACGGCGGCGATGCCGACGGCGGCGACGGCGACAGCGACGCTGACAGTGGCGATGCCGACGGTGGCAACGGCACTGGCGGCGATGGCGGGCGTGGCGGCGACGCCCTCGGTCTGGGTCTTGGCCTGGGTCTCGGCCTTGGCGCAGGACTTGCATTTGCCGGTGACGGCGCTAACGGCGGCAGCAACACTACCGGCGACGGTGGCGACGCTGGCGACTCGGATGGCGGCGACGCCGACGAAGGCGGTGACGGCGGCGATTCCGAAGGCGGCGATGCGGGAGCTCTCGTCGGCGGAAGCTTCGGCTTCATCAACCCGATCCTCGTTGAAAACGACGGCGGCGACGGCGAAGACGCCGGTGACGGCGGAGATAGCGAAGGCGGCGACGCCGGCAACTCCGAAGGTGGTAACGGTGGCGAAGCCTCGGATGCCGGTAATGGCGGCGATGGCGGCGGAGCGCTCGGCGCCGGTCTTGGTGCCGGCTTCGGCGCCGGTCTTGGTGCCGGTTTGGGCGGTGACGGCGCAGCAGGCGGTGGCGGTACCGGTGGCGCAGCGGCAACCGGTGCGGCAACCAGCGGTGATGCTACCGGTGGTGACGCAACATCCGGAGCTGGCGAAGGCGGCGGGGCACTCAGTGGCGCATGGGCTGATGGTACCGGCGGCGGAGCCGTCGGCGGCTGGGCATTCGGCGGAGCTGGCGCAGCCGGCGGCGCAGGTGGCTGGGCCACCACCGGTTCTGGCGCAGCCGGCGGCGATGGCGGTACCTGGGGCTCGAGCAACGGTGACGATGGTTACGTGACCGGGACGAGTTCAGCATCGTCCGATGCCATCATCGAAACTCACGCCTTCAACCAGGAAATCGTGATGGGTGCGAACCTGCAGCAGAACGCGATCGATATGACGATCGTCGGCGGGAACCTTTCCAGCACGGTGGCCGGCGACGACACCGAAGATGGCGTCTAAGCGACACAGCTCCCTGCTTTAGGCAGAGATTTCACATCGTGACTGCGCAGATATCCTGCGCAGTCCCTCATTCCGAACGACCTGTGGTTCAGGCATGCCCATACAAAGGCAGCGGTCATGACGACGATGGACATAATCACCGAGGAAATCGCTCATTTCATCGGCCTCTTCCACACGAACGTCGAGGATGCGCGCCTGCGGGATAGCTACCAGGACTTCTCGCTCTACACGCCCGAACAATTCATCCCGACATCAGCGGTGATCCATTCCAATTTCGAGGCGCCTTATGACCTGCTCGGGTTCGATCCGGGCGTGGTCTACAGGGCGCCTGCCAGTTTCACGCCAATCTGGCATCCCCATTTCGTGGGCCGATACGATCATCCGCCGATTCCCACGGTAGACGTCAAGACGTATTATGGCCGGCACGAGATGCCGCAGCACGAGTACCCGTTCTACGCAAGCGGCAAGTCCCTCACATGGGAGATACAGCCTCCCGGCTCGGTTGCGAACTTCATCGTTCAGGCCGCCTCGCTTTCCGACAACGACAGCTTCGGTGTCGGGGGACATGGGCTGACGTTCAATCCCACGCCGATCGACAACGGCGAGCTGCTGCAGACGGCCAAGGATGTCCTCGCGGACGCACCTATCGGCGATCTCGAAATGCCCAAGTCCACGGCGGACCTTATCCAGATCATCGAGACCGTCGCCAGCCAGCTGGAGGCCCTTGCGGCCGAGTCCGACGGACCCATGGAGGCTTTCCTCCATCAATCCACCACGATCGAAGGCATTTACGTCAACGGCGTGCTCGTCGATGAGGCACCGAAGCTGGAGGACCATCATTCCTTCAGTGAGGACGAAGATGAAGCAGATGATGCCGCCGACGATGGCGATGAAGCCGATGCGGAGGACGATGCCCAGCCATCCAACGTTCACGTCTATGCGGATGGATCAGTCGAGGTGGAAGCTTCGGTCGAGTTAGTCGGCGGTAATAATACCGTCGTCAATGATGCTGTTCTCAAGAATATCTGGACCGGCGCGACGGTAACCGCGGTGGTTGGCAATCACTTCGAGATCAACGCAGTCATCCAGGTGAACGTCATCCAGAATACTGACGCGATCACCTCGGCCATCAGCGGCTGGACGAACGACGGCGTCCCGGATGAAATATTCAATATTGCGACATTCCAGAGGGTCGATCCGCTGGAGGACGGCAACGCTCCGGCAAATGCCGGCGGCGGCTATCCCGCAAGCTGGGCGGTCACAGAGATCCATGGCGATCTGCTGATCGCCAATTGGCTGGAACAGTACATTTTCATGTCCGACAACGACATCGGCATCCTGTCGTCTTCCGGCGCCACGACCAGGGTCATCGCTGGCGACAATACCAGCGTCAACCATGTCTCGATCTACGAGCTCAGCCAGGCCTATGATCTGATCCTGATTGGCGGCAGTCTGTACGATGCCAATATCATCCATCAGACGAACATCTTGTTCGACAACGATGTCGTTGGCGCGGTTACGGGTTTCGGAACGACCGGCGAGGGCACGATATCCAGTGGCGGAAATCTGCTTTGGAACCAGGCTCATATCTACAATATCGGCGGCGCCGACCGCTTTAGCACTCTGCCTTCGGCCTATCTGGATGCGGCCAACGATTTCGCCGCCGGCGGAAGAGATCTTTCCCAGGGCATCCTGACCGACCCGGCGTTTGCGGGAACGGCGGGGCTGCGCGTTCTTTATATCAGCGGTGACTTGCTGAACATCCAGTATATCAGCCAGACCAATATCGTCGGCGACAGCGACCAGATCGCCTTGGCGCTGAATGCCATCGATCCCCACGCCGATGCGACGTGGTCGGTCTCGACCGGGGAAAATGCGCTCATCAACAATGCGGCGATCGCCGACCTGGATTCTCTCGGCATTACCTATGTGGGCGGCGAGCAATATTCCCAGGAAACGCTTTTTCAATCGGGGTTGATTTCGAGCAGTCCGGAATGGGCCGCGCACGATCCCGACGCGCTGGTCAACGAAGCCGTGGCTTTTCTCGACGATTCCATGCTGGAAGCCGATCCGACCGAGCAGGGCTTCGGCGTTCCTGTAGATCCCGACGGCCAGTATCAGAATGACGGCCTGCAGCATGTGCTCGGATAATGGGGGGAAACATGTCGGATGTCCAAAAAAGGGCCGATCTGGAACAGGCCCAGGATCACGATGAAAGTCAGCAACTTGCCGGTGAGGATATGTATGAAAAATTGGAGCGCGCCGTGGACGAATGCCTGAAACTGTCACCCGCTGGCGCAGCCCCTTCAGCAACGATATCCAGACTGGAACCCAGAAACGCATCACAGAATCCATCGCGGCCGAATGAAAGCTCAGCCGGAGCCGATATCCTGCCCATGCCTGCCAATGACAGGATCATCGAACCGGAAATCGAGCCGAAGCCAACGGTGCGCGAAGCGACGGAGGCAAAGGCGCCGGAAGGCATGATCACGATCGATGCCGACACCGGACCTTTGCGGACCGAAACAAAGACCTTCGGAAAGTCGCCGTCGACCGGTGGCGGCCGCGGCGGCGATGGAACGTTTCACAAGCGTCTCGCCCCGGTCGACTTTTCGGCCAGCCTGCGGGCAGGCGTCAACGCCGTGCGACAGAACCTGGCGATCGTCATGCTGTTCACCATTGCCAGCAATATCCTGGTGCTTGCGATCCCGGTCTACCTGTTCCAGATATCGGACCGGGTGCTGACCAGCCGCTCCCTCGACACGCTGGTAATGTTGACGATCGTAATCGTCGGCGCCGTCATCCTGCAGGCGGCCTTCGACGCGCTTCGGCGGTTCATCCTGATGCGGACCGCGGTGGAAATCGCAGCGCAGCTCGGTGCCCCGATCCTGAGCGCGGCCGCCCGTGCCTCGCTTCAAAGCAACGGCCGGGAATACCAGGTGCTCGGCGATCTTCAGCAGGTTCGTTCGTTCCTCGTCTCCAGGACCTTGCTCTCGTTCCTCGATGCGCCGATCGCCCCTCTCTTCGTGGTGGCGGTCTTCCTCATCCATCCGCATCTCGGCCTGATCGTCGTCCTGACGGCCGTCCTGCTGCTTGTCTTCACCCAGATCAACCAGCGCATGACGGCCGAGCCGTTTGCCGAAGCCAATACGGCGCAGATAAAGGCCAATCTTCATCTGGAATCGATGTCGCGCAATTCGCAGATCATCAATGCGCTCGCCATGATCCCCGAGACGGTACAGATGTGGGGCAAGGATACCGCCTCCTCGCTGAAATCGCAGGTCATTGCGCAGGACCGGAATATCACCATCGCGGCCATATCGAAGGCCTGCCGTCTTCTGACGCAGATCGCGATGCTCGGCTGGGGCGCCTACCTGTCGATCGAAGGGCAGATCACCGGAGGCATGGTGATCGCGGCTTCCATTATTGCCGGTCGCGCGCTGGCGCCGATCGAAGGGGCTATCGAAGGATGGAGCCAATACAGCCAATCGCGCGCAGCCTACGCTCGAATAACGGCGCTGCTGAAATCCTCGCCGTTGAATTTCGATCGCCTGAACTTGCCGAAACCTGAGGGGCGCCTGGATGTCGAGCGTCTCCTCTATGTGCCGCAGGGAACCAAGCGGGTCGTGCTCAACGGCGTCTCGTTTGCCCTGCAGCCCGGAGATTCGCTCGCGATCATCGGCAATTCCGGGGCCGGCAAGACCACTCTTGGAAAAATGCTCGTCGGATCGATCCTGCCGACATCGGGCAGCGTCCGCCTGGATCTGATGGACCTGAGGAACTGGGATCAGCGGCAGTTCGGCGAAAACATAGGCTACCTGCCGCAGGACGTGCAGCTCTTCCCGGGCACGATCAAGGCCAATATCGCCCGCATGCGGCATGATGCGGACGACGAGCAGATTTACCGGGCCGCGATGCTGGCCGATGTTCATGAGATGATCGCCAGCCTGCCCCACGGATACGAAACGGTGGTAGCGGCTGACGGCGCCCCCCTTTCGGGTGGCCAGAAGCAGCGCATCGCGCTCGCCCGGGCATTCTTTGGCGATCCGAGGATGGTGGTGCTGGACGAGCCGAATTCCAATCTGGACAATGCGGGTGATGCGGCGCTGCTCCATGCACTTCAGCATGCCAAGGAACACAAGATCACCGTCGCGACGATCACGCAACGTCCGGCTCTCCTCAGCAACGTCGACAAGGTTCTTCTGCTGGTAAACGGCACCGTCGCGCTGTTCGGGATGCGGGCGGATGTGCTGAAGGCCATCGAAGCTCGCGGCATCGATATCAATACCGGTTCATTCGGCCATCAGTTGCAATAGGGGTTGGGGCATGTCTGCTGTTGCCAAGGTACATGATCTCGAATGGTACTCCGAGGTTCCCAGGTCGGTCTGGAAACAGACGGTGACCGGTCTGGCGCTGACGGCCATAGCCTTCGGCGGTTTCGGCACCTGGGCTGCGACGGCCCCGCTTGCGGCGGCCGTCATCGCCCAGGGCAGTTTCGTCGCGACCGGCCGCAACAAGATCGTGCAGCATTTCGAGGGTGGTATCATCAGGGAGCTGCTGGTCAGCGAGGGTGACCAGGTTGTCGAGAACCAGCCGGTGGTCAGGCTTGACGAGACCGCATCGCAGGCCAAGAAACGGGAATTCTTCCTCAGACGTGCCAGGTTGGAAGCAACGGCCGCCCGGCTTACCGCTCAGTCCGAGGGCGCCGACTCCATGACGATTTCGTCATACCTGAACGATTTCAGGGACGACCCGGATGTTTCTGCGATCATCCTCACCCAACAGCTCAACTTCAAGGCCCAGCGCATGAAGCTGGCGACCGAGCTTTCACTGCTGAAGCAGAACATGAAAGCGCTGGAGTTCCGGAGCGAAGGTTACACCCGGCATCGCGAGGCCATGTCTCGCCAGCTTGCGATGCTCAGGGAGGAATACGATATCAAGCGGGTTCTGTTGACCAAGGGATTGCTGCGGGCAACCGAGGTCAGAGCGCTTCAGCGGGCGATCGCCGATGCCGAAGGGCAGATCGGCCGGCTGGAGGCGGAGATATCGGAAACCGGAGCCCAGCTCTTGAAGGGACAGCAGGAGATCACGCGCGCCGAGGAGACATATCGGGAAGAAGCGCTCGACCGCCTGCAATCGATCCAGGGCGAGCGTGATGCTTCGCGTGAACAATCACGCGAGGCCGACGACGTTCTGCGCCGCGCGACGATCCTTGCTCCGGTGTCCGGCACTGTCGTGCGGACATATTACCATACGACGGGTGGCGTTATCGAAAGCGGCAAGGGGATCATGGAGATTCTGCCTGCCGGCGTGCCGTTGATCATCGAGGCAAAGGTGCCTCGCAACGAGATCGACAGCGTCAAAGTCGGTCAGAAGGCCACAGTCCGCCTCATCGCATTGAACCAGCGCACGACGCCGGTCCTGCAGGGCGAGGTGTTTTATGTTTCGGCGGACGCAATGGAGGATAGCAGGGCGGGGCTCTCAAACCACGACGTCTATGTCGCGCGCATCAATATCTCGTCCGATGAGATCGCCCGCATCAAGGGGTTTACACCGCAGCCCGGCATGCCGGCGGAAATCATGATCCAGACTGCGGTCAGAACGTTCTTCAGCTATTTGATCAAGCCGGTCGTGGATAGCATGTCGAGGGCGTTTACCGAACGCTGATAAGCCTCACCTGCTCGGGCACACGTCAGGAGGGGCTACCTCTAAAGGCGTAGGCTTTGCCATGCGCAATGCATGTCCCCAAAGCCGTTCGCCTTTACAGGCTTCCAGCCAGCGCTCCGGAGGCGGGCGGTAGGCGGGCTTTCCTCGGTGCTTCCCTAAAAGAAACCCTCGCCGATGAAACAGCGAGGGTGCCCGCAAGACGGGAAATAGCTGAGGCTGACAGGACGCCTCGGGCTATATAACACCACGAGCATTGATAAATGTCAGGTCCACCAAAAGGAGAAGGCCCGACCGTTTTTCCCGTTCGAGCCTTCAGCAGTCTATTTGGCAAAAATATTATTCCCTCATCTGCAGCAGACATCAACTCAATCAAAAGGATTAGGTTCTCTCAATCGTTGTGTCTAATACAAATTTAATAATCACAGGTTGTTTTGCGTCTTTCCACAAGCGAATTCGAGAGATGTACACGGGACCGGCGTGAATTCATTCAGCATTCGGCCGTCTAAATTAGTCGTTGGAAAATTACACTTGAGGTGTGGCCTGATTGCAATATCGTCGATCTATGATTGTGGTATTTTATAGTGCGGACTTGAGCAGAACGCCTCGGGTTTCGGCGTAGTAGACTGACCGGCTGCCAACACAGGCAGCCGGTCAGTTGTTCAGGCGAATCCGCCCACCGCGATGCGGTTTGAGTATTGTTGCGATGAAAGCTTGATATGGCGTGCTGTCCCGGGACGAGGACAGTCGGGCGTCTCTGTCGATCCTTGCGGCCTCTTCCTGCAGCGTGTGTCGCCGTCTGGAGGTCGGGTCTTTGAACCACACAAATCTCGGTCGGGCAGATGCTTAGCCTTATGGGCGAATTGCCGCTGCCGACATCGCCAAGAGGCGCTGTCCCAGCCACCTAATTGGGAGTGGGTGCTTATCTACCAGCATCCGGAAGTTGCTGCTAGGTTCTGTCGCAGCAAAACGGGGGGCGCGCAATGGACAGGCGGGTCGGGCGTTTTACGGTGGTCGATGCACTGCGCGGCGTAGCAGCGATGGGGGTTGTCGTTTATCACGCGGTTTCGGCCGGCCACGTGAAAAGCCTCCTCGAAATCTTCCCTGCCTGGGTTGAGACGGTGTTGTTGACCGGCGGGCTGGGCGTTGCGGTATTCTTCGTACTCAGCGGTTTCGTCATCGCCCATTCACTCTACGATAAACCCATGTCGTTTCCGGAGTTCGGCCGTTTCACCCTCAGGCGGTCGCTTCGGTTGGATCCTGCCTACTGGAGCTCCATCGCGGTGACCATCGCCTTTGCTGCGCTGTCGTCATATCTGGTCGCTGGCAAGCAGATGCCCAACCTTACCGTTCCCCAGATCGCTTCCCACCTCTTCTATCTGCAGGACCTGCTGGGGTATCCCGCGATCAGTACCGTATATTGGACGCTCTGCCTCGAAATCCAGTTCTACCTTGTCTACGCGCTGCTCATGAGCATGAGCGGTTTCAGAACGCCTTTGGTCGTCGGAGCGTGTATCATCAGTCTTTTCTGGCCGCTTGGCTTCGGCCCTGAGCTATGGCCGGGGCTCTTCCTACCGCTCTGGTATGGCTTTCTTCTCGGAGTGATGGCCTATTGGGCATGGCGGCAACCGAAACTCGCCCCATTTTTCGGAGCCTATGCCGGGGTAATCCTGCTTGCGGGCGTTTTATGGGGAAATGCCTTTGGCGCGGTCTGCTCGGCCGCCGCGCTCGTTCTTTTCGGCGCGGCTGTCTCCGGCCGGATCTGTTCCGGGCTGAATTGGCGATGGTTGCAGTTCCTGGGGCTGATCTCCTACTCGCTCTACCTGACTCACAACCTGGTTATCGGCGCAGTGTTTCGGGTCGCCGCGATGGCCGGAGCCCGCTCGCCGCTGGAGGTCCTCATTTGGTGGGTGGTGTCGCTGCTCGGTTGCGTTGCCTTTGCCGCAATATTCTGGTTGCTGATAGAGCGGCCCAGCATGGAATTGTCGAAACGACTCGGTCAGCGCAAGGCCCCAGACCTGCCTCCGCAGACCGTCGCACCGCTCACCGTTCAGCGCCAGCCGCAATGACATCGTGCGACGACGCACAGGTATCCAAACCAGGGAAATCCGTTGAGGCGATCGTCCGGATACGGTTCATCGCGAGACGGGCGGCGGGAGAGAGTTATCGCTGGATCCTTAACGTGTCGGATTCTGAGCGGAGTTCCTTCCGCATCAGGATCTTCTCTACGGCCAGCCACTTGGGATTGCTGTCGCTTTCATTTTCCAGCAGCCCCCAGCTGCCCCATTTGCTGGCGTCGGTCATCGAGGAATACAGGGCATAAGCGTCTCCGCCGGATCTCTGCCAAATATTCAGGTGCTGGAGATAGAGATCCCCCATCCGCCTGTCACGGTTCGCGGCGATGAAGAGGTTCGTCAGTCTCTCGTTGTTTTCCGCGCCAGTGTGTCCGACTAGATGTTGGCCGCCTTCATAGGCGTAAAGCTTGACGCCATATTTCTTGGCAACGGCGGCCTGCCTCTCGATGACCTTCCGATTGTCGTTTAATACTTCCCGCTCAAGTTCTGTGAACAGCTGGGCTAAAGGCCACCTGGAAACCTCTTCGGCCCGCTCGGGCGAACCGAGGCCGCCGCCGAAATAGGGGGCGATCGCAAGGACGTTCGCATGTGCCCGCACGCCCTTCCACGACAATATCGTTTCGCTGGTCCAGTCATTCACGGATTGAGCACAATAAATTCCAACGATCCTTTGTGCCTGGCCGCCAAACACCTCTTTCCAGATGGCAAGAATTTCTGTTGTACGCTGGGCGTAGTAACGGAGCTGGGCCTCGAATTCATTGCTCGAAAGTCGAAGTGCGAGCCCCTTCTGCTTTGCATATTCCGCCTGGTCGAAACTGGAGTTCCAGACCTCGTTGGAATATTCAACATTGACCATCAGATTTCCGTCCAGGCCGTCTTTCACCTGCTGCGCGAAGCGGCGTATGTAATCATCGTCGGCCTGGTGAGGCATAGTGAACCAGGGGTCGATTTTTAGCTCGTTGCACAGTTCGATCATGTACTCGAGCGGCATCCCGGCATCGGATCGGCCGAAATGACCCACGCGTGGCCGATCATTCCAACTGCGGACGGTCGAGTTATTGGTGGCCATCCAGTCCATGAAACGGAGCGTAGTCATCCGCTTCAACCGTCTGAGGAATGGCTCGCGAAACCGTTGCGTGGGCCTTTGGCCTCGTTCGTATACACGGATGTTCCGGACCGGATCTGAGGGATCGGTTTCCATCATGATCGTGGTGAAAGCCGCGTTCTTGCGAAGATTTCGAACATCATCGCGCCCAGGCAGACGCGCCTCCAGCTCGGCGCCTTCGCGATATCCGAGTTTTCCTTTGCCATCGTAATAAACGGAGAGATTTACAGGTAGATTTCTTCGCTCAGGGGAGAAAATCAGGAAGCTCTCGATCGTAGAGTTTTCCGGGACTTTCAGCGGGTAACCGTCCTCTGTCATCGGCGGTAACGGCGTGTCCCATGTGAAGGGGGCGCCTCTGACCTGAACGCGCCAGCGCGAAGCATTATAGGCCAGATCGGAGAAAACCTGCTCGGTCGCCCAATAATTCATTGAGCTCAGGTTCACGCCCAAATGGTCCGGATAATCCTCCCTGGCCGAGGCTTGGGCAAACGAAAAGCCGTTGAAGGGTTCGGTGGCTGCCAGACCGGCCAGCATTTGCAGAAGCGTTCGGCGTTTCACGGCAGATGTTCTCCGTATTCGCTCGGGTATCTGTTGCAGTGCCTATCGCGGAACATAGGTGCCCACTGCCGGTCACGAGATAATAGAAGGCGACCGCAAACAAGGTACGCATTAGTCGTATCTCGCCTCCAAAGTTAGTAGGCGGAAATCCCTTTTACCGTGTGGCGGCCTGTAGCCGAATGAGTAGCATTTCCGCGGAGCGGGATACCTTGCTCATTGGCAGCGGGTGGCAGGGAAAATATACGGTATGCAGACGTTCCTCAGATCGTTGCGGCTAGGCAAGAGACGTTAGATGCCGGAATTTCTGCGCGCTCTTGCTTATATACTAGTCGTCAGTGTTCCTGCCCTCTATGTCGGCGGGAAGATAGCGGTGCCGATAATCGGCGCGGCTGAATTCCGCCTTTGGCGAAATTGCTGGCTGTTGGCGACCGTCATCACCTTTTTCTCCCGAGGTTTTTTCGACTTTGCCGTCGCCCTGGCTCTCATGAGCATTTATGTTCACCGGTACTCCAGGCAGCCGGCTTTTCTTTATATGGTGCTGATGTTTGTTGCACCCTGCGTGCCTATCCCCAGCGGCATACCCGGCATCCTCAACAAGATCCTCGAGCTGGACCCTCCTCGTTGGCTGGCGATTACAATTCTCCTGCCGGCTGCGCTGAGGTTGTGGAGGGACCGAGATATCCGGGAATTTCGGGGCTTGGACGTTCTTGTGGTCGCGTTCGTGGGGTATACTTCGCTGCTCTCTGTAAGGTTGGAAGATTTCAATTCCGTTCTCCGAGTCCTGGCCGGCAATTTTCTCGACATCTGCCTTCCTTATTTTGTTTTCAGCCGAGTGATACGCTCGGGCCTTGATATGAACAAAGCACTCCTCGCCTTCGCAATTGGCGTTCTGCCCTTGAGCGCCATCGGGGGTTTGGAGATATGGAAAAGCTGGCGCGTTTATTATGTCGTCGTCCAGGAATGGGACGTGTTTCTTAAAACCGCCTATCTTTTTCGAGACGGGCTCTTGCGTGCTTCAACCACGTCTATCGAAGCGATCGCATTCGGCTTCGTCTGCATGACCGGTGCCGGTTGTCTCCTGGCTCTCCGAAGTCCAGCCCCGCTGGGTATCTGGCGTTATGTGGCGCTATGCATACTGGTGCTCGGCCTATTTTCGAGCGTATCACGAGGCCCGTGGCTCGGCTTCGCACTGTGCGTCTTCTTCCTGGCCATCACTAGTCCGAAGAGGTCTTTCCAGCTTGCTCTTGCAAGTCTACCCGGAATCGTCGCGGTGCTGTTCCTGCGCCCCCCGTTTCTTGACCGTTTTATAAATTTGCTTCCGTTTGTCGGATCGGCAGACAAAAGTAGCGAAACTTACAGATCCAGCCTTTTCGAAAACTCTTTAACAGTTATCAATCGTTATCCTCTGTTTGGGTCGTATTCATTTCTGAAAGAACCCGAGATGCAGGCCATGATACAAGGGCAAGGCATCATCGATATAGTAAATACCTATCTTCAAGTCGCGCTATATTATGGGTTAATTGGCTTGTTCCTGTTTATTTTATATTTTTTCGGGGTTACGGCGAAGCTGACTCGCAAATCACTGGGCGATAACTCGGATACGGTGAACTACAAAGCAGTTCTGGGTCTCCTGATCGCGATGCTCCTGGTAATTGTTACAACCAGCAGTGTATCTGTCATACCCTATATATATTGGACTTTCTCCGCCATGTGCGCAGCAATTCTCGCGCCAGGCTTCGCCGGGGATCGGGAGTATCTTCCCCAGCAGGGCCCGAAACCTCTGAAGGTGCTTGGCTCGATCAGTCCATTGGCCCGTCACGATTCCCTGGACGATGGCAGAAAGAAGATGCGCGTGTTGGGCACGCACTGAAGGGACGCAGGGTACGACCTTATCGGACATATAGGCTTGAACTATTTATACTCGATGAGCCGCTGCCGACGATTGATCAGCCGGTTTAGGTAGAATTGCGCGATGCCCTGCATTTCCGGGAATTTTCCCAGGACATCGAAAGTTGCAAAAAGCAAGGAGTTCCCGGGCTCCGGTCGCACACGCCGAGCCAGGCGCAACAGCTGAAGCGGATAGAGCAGCAGAAGCGCCAGTGCAGCGGGATGAAAAGCCGCGCCGGCGATCGCGACGAGCGGCAGCAATCCGCCCCAGAAAAGTGCGCGCCGGAGATTTCTCGTCCATATCCTGGATGGTGATCTCCGATGGAGATGAGATACCTGGGCGTAGGCATGCCCGCAGCGCACGCTTCTTCGCCACCATTGGCTCAGACGGCTTATATCCGCATCGTGGCGTGTCATCTCGGAGGGAAGGCGCCAGATCTTCCAGCCTCTCTCGCGCAGGCGGATGCAAAGTTCCGGCTCTTCTCCCGCGATCAACCCGCCGGAGTAACCTCCAAAATCCTGAAGGACGGAGGCTCTGATGAGGATGTCGCCGCCGCATGCCGGGACTTCGCCCGGCGGCCCGTCCCATTCGCGATCGCACATGGCATTGAAGATGGTGCGTTCAGGATATCGTTCGCGCCGTCGCCCGAAGACCAGCGCGACATCCTTGCGCATGACCAGAAAGGTCGTGGCCGTCGCGATCCATCTGATGTCGAGTTCGCAGTCCCCATCCAGGAACTGCACAAAGGCGGTATCGGGCCAGCGCCGCATGATGGCGTCGAAACCTGCATTGCGTGCGCGGGCCGCGGTGAAGGGAATTGTCATGTCCAGCGACACTACCTCCGCGCAGAGTTCGGCTGCCGCCTCGGCGCTTCCGTCGGACGAGGCTGAATCCACGTAGACCGTACGCTCGCGATGGGTCTTGAGTGAATTGAGGCAGTCGATGAGACGCTGCCCTTCGTTGCGTCCAATCACGACGATGCCGACATCGGCACCGATCCCGGAATAGTCGCGGTGCATCAGGATATCTGTGTCCATGTGTGCGTATTCCTGGCGGTTGGTTTGGCGGTCGTCATCAGCGATCTCCAGCCTACCAACGTGATAAGCCCATATTCTATCTGTAGAATTTGGGATCGCAGCTGTAAATTTACCTCTTTGGTGGAAGCCGGCGCCGCGGCCTTAAGCTCTTTGTCGCACTGAGCCCACGAAGCCCTTTTTGCTATACCGGATCCAAGGGGAATTGCCGGCGATCGGCAAAGATGAAGGGATGTTTGTGGAATGCGGATTGCGTATTTCACCAACCAGTATCCGGCGCCGAGCCACACGTTCATACGGCGCGAAATCGTAGCGCTGGAGGCGAGGGGGCATCGGGTCGAACGATATGCGGTGCGTCCCTTTCGTGGCGTCCTGAAGGATTCCGACGACATCGCAGAAGCTCGACGTACCAGCCATATCCTGCGCACCCCGATGATACGCGCCATGGCAAGCGTCGCCCGCCAATTGCTGGCCCGCCCCGGGAATTCGTTGAAAGCATTGGGAGGTGCGTACCGGTTCGCGAGGATGTCGGGGGGGCGTTACCTGCACCACCTCGTATATTTTCTCGAAGCGATGATCCTGGCCGATTGGTGCCGCAGGGACAAGATCGATCACCTGCATGTGCATTTCGGCACCAACCCCGCGACGGTTGCGACACTCGCGCATCAGATCGGCGGCATGAAGTTCAGTTTCACGGTCCACGGTCCGGAGGAGTTCGATCGGCCCGAAACGCTGGGGCTCGGCGACAAGATCAGGGCTTCGTCATTTGTTGTCGCTGTCAGCTCCTATGGTCGCAGCCAGTTGCTGCGCTGGGCCGACCTTGGAGATTGGCGGAAGATCGAGGTCGTCCATTGCGGCATCGACCAGCGCTATCTGAGCGACGACGTGGATGAACACGGCACCGGTCAACGTCTCGTCTGTATCGCCCGGCTATCCGAACAGAAGGGCCATCTCCTTCTGCTGCAGGCGACGGCAAACCTGCGGGCAGAGGGAATGCGCTTTCAACTCGTCCTCGTCGGCGATGGCCCGCTGCGAGCTGAAATCGGATATGAAATCGAACGGCTCGGCCTCGGCGATACGGTCGTGCTGACCGGCACGATCTCGCAGGACGATGTGCGCAGCGAAATTCTTCGAGCCAAGGCTCTGGTCCTGCCAAGCTTCGCGGAAGGTCTCCCCGTCGTGCTGATGGAAAGCATGGCTCTGAAGCGTCCGGTGATCTCGACCTATATCGCCGGCATCCCGGAGCTCGTTCAACCGGACAACGGCTGGCTCGTTCCCGCAGGTGATCTGGAGGCGCTGACCGGCGCAATGCGGCAGGCACTGTTCGCAAGCGATGTCGAACTGTTTCGTAAAGGCGAGGCGGGGCGGCGTCGAACGCTCGAACGCCATGACATCAACAGATCCGCGGCGGCTCTGGAAATACTGATGGCCCGGCCGGGAGCTGTTTGAGCCGGGTTGCTGTTTGCGAAAACGGTCAAACCCTGTGAAATGGCCCCGAGTGGCGAATGAAATCCTGCAGCAGATGCGGCGGCCCGCTTGGGGGCTTGCCTTCTGCGAGGAGGCGGATGCGCCAGCCGATATGTCCGCAAAGCCAGGCAAGGTCGGAGAGGGCCGAGAACACGGCGCCATGATGCTTGAGATGGTAGCGCCGCCGAGACTCGAACCAATAGGCCGGCCGCCTGGATGGATTGATGTGGCGCGTCACGCCCGTCGATTGGCCCACCAGGTGGATGACGCGGCTTTGGGGCACGTGCCAGCAGGACCATCCGGCGCGCGCTGCCCGGATACAGAAATCGACTTCCTCGTAATAGAGGAAATACCCTTCATCGAGCATGCCGATCTGGTCCAGGACCTCCGTCCTGATCATCAGGCTGGCTCCGGACACCCAGTCGATCCGGCTCGGCTCCTTCGGCATGTCGGGGGCGATACGCCAGCGATCGAGCAGGCGGGTGACCGGGCCTAGCTTGGCCTCGCTTTCGAATTCATTGGCAATCGAGGGAAAGCGGAAAGCGCAGGCCTGGCCCCGCCCGTCCGGATGTTCCAGGCGGCTGCCGGCAATGCCGGCATCAGGCTTGCCGTCCATGAATTCCACCAGACGGGAAATGCTGCCGGGGCGAGCGATGGTATCGGGATTGAGGAGCAGGATATAGTCCGGCCGGCCGAAGTTTCCGACGGCATATTCGATGGCGCGGTTGTTGCCGTAGGCAAAGCCGCCATTCGTGTCGAGCGGGAGACATGCGGCGTTCGTCCAGGCGTTCGCCTTTATGGCGGCGGCAATAATTTCGGCCGAGCTATCGCCGGACCCTCCATCGACGGCGATGATCCGTGTCCCATCCGGTACCGTACCGGGAACGCTCAAGGACGCAAGGCAATCGACAGTCAGGTCGGCGGTCCGATAGTTGACGATGACGACGACCAGTTTCAACCGCGAGGCGTCGTCTTGCCGGCTATGTTCGACATCCATCAAAGGCCATGCCTCTTCGTCTTGTTCAGGACCACTTGCATGCTTTTTTCGGAGCCGAGATAGCTCCGGCAGATCTCCAGTTCTGGAAGCTTTGACTTACCGATGGCGAGTACGATCACGGCGGTGTCGGACATGTCGATGAACGGGATCACCTCATCCGAACTCAACATCGGCGGCAGATCGAAGAGAACGATCGTCGGCTTCAGCATCTGTCGCACGAATTCGATCTGCGCCGTCATGCGGGCCAGGTCCGCCGGCAGTGGGATTCTGCCCGGCCCCCAAGCGGTGCGCAGCAGATGGCAATGAAGGCCTCGAATGTCCAGCGTTGTCAGCCACCCGCGGATCGGGTCCTCGAATGGCGGGCGAGGCGACAGTCCGAGTAGATCGCCCACTGCGGGATCCCGGAGGTTTGCGTCGACCAGCAGGACGTTGGATCCGGGTACGCGGGCAAAGCTAAGCGCCAGATTGATGGCGGTTACGGTGGTGCCGCAACCGATCGTCGGGGCGGTCACCGAGATCACCCGCGTGTCCTGGTTCTTGTGTTCGTGCAGCAGCTGGTTCCGCAGGACGTCATAGGCGTGTGCCATCGAACTGTCGCTGTCGAAAGCGATGATGCGATTGGCATACAAAAAGGTGGGAGACACCGGCGAAAGGTCCGGCAGCGGCGGACATTCCTCGTGAGGATGGATTCCATTGACCGAGCCGTTGAGGTAGCCGGCATTCAGCTCAGCGAGACCGGTCCCGTCCAGTCTTTCCGCCATTCTTCCTCGAGCTGAGATATTCTTGATGATTTCCATAAAATTCCCTGCCCTGTCCCATCGATACGATTTTCAACTAAAGGCGGTCCTGCCGGATTCGAATGATGTCACCCTCCAGCAATCGGACTTGGGTTGGTGAATGCCGAATTCCGGAACGCCCTGGCTACGCGTCGCTTCGGCTTCCAATGTGGAATGACCACCAGCGCTTCTCCCGCCAGAGCATGGCTGAGATCAAACGTGCCGCGAACGGTTCGGTCAAACAGATGACCGGCGTAAATTCCCGCAGTCGCGACCATCGCCGCCGCGGCGCAAAGCACGGCAGCCAAATAAAGCCGCCGCGGTCCTGAAGGGGCTTTTGCAACTTCCGGCACCTCGATCACCTCGATCTGCTGGGCGGCATCGCCTTCCTCCAGGCGTTCGCCGAGACGGGCGGCATCGAGTTTGGTCTGCATCTCGTCCATGTTTCGCTGCAGCGAGGCCTTCTCGGCTTCATTCGCTTCGATCTGCGCTCCAACTTCGGGAGCGTGAGAGATGAGCTGCCGCAGCCGGGCGATGCGTTCCGCGATGGAATTCCTTTGTGCGACGTTCTGCTCCTGGCGTGGCTTTGCCACTGCGATACGTTCCGCAATCAGCATGAGCTCGGGTGAAAGCGTCTTGATCTGTTCAGGCGTCGGCATGTCCGCCGAGGCACCGCGCGGTGCGGGTGCAACCTGGGCCCGCATCTCCTCGAGGCGTTGCTTCATGGCCCGGATTTGTGGATGGGTGTCCGAATAAATCACGGACTTGACTGCGAAATCACGCTCGAGATCGAGGAGCTGTCCGTGAAAGCGCGTAATCTCTGTCGTCTGTCTGACGCCCATGCGCAGCTGCGCCTCATAGATCCCGATCTCCTCCTTCAGCGCAATGGCCGCCCGATCGAGTGTGGCGAGTTCCAGTTCCTTGGTCTGAAGTTCGATCAGCAGGGTCGGGACCCGGGTGGGGTGGGATTCTTTGTTTTCTTCGAGATATCTGGTCCAGACGCCTTCCCTCTCGCGGAGACGTTGAGTGGCGTTATTGGCTTCCTGCGCCAGGAACTTGGTCGCTTCCGAGGCACGCGCCGTGCGGATGCGCCGGTTTTCTTCGATGACCAGCGACACGAGGTCCGCAACCACATTCGCGGAGACGACAGGATCGTCATGTTTGAACCCAATCCTGACGGAGGCATTGCTTGCGGTGCGGTCGGCTCCGTCGGTCACCGATATCTGGAGAGTGATCTGGTTGCGTATCACACCGGCAAAATTGTTCTTGGGCAGGGTCTCCCGCAGATGTGGAAAAAGACCATACTTGTCGGCCAGCGCCAGCAGGCTGTTGCGTGACAGTACCCGTTGCTCGATGAACAGCAGGCGATCGTTCGATACAGTGGGCGATACGAGCGTCGTCGGTATCTGATGGAATTCCATCAGCAGCAGCGCGTCGGAGTAATAGCTCCGAGGCATGGCGTAAATGAAGTAGGCGCCCACCATAAGAGTAACCAGACCGGGTATGATGGCATACAAGGGTTTGGCGAGTGCGACCTCCATAAAATAGAGGATGTTGCGTCCCAACTCGTTGATCATGCTGCCGCCTCATTGCTTCGCGTACGAGATACGTTGGTCATCACGAAGTCTCCCTCATCGAGCCGCCCTCATCGTTGCCTCGGACGAGCGGCGTTCGAACCTGGCCAATGGCTGTACCACCCCGGAATCCGGGGTGTTCGCGGGGGCGGTGTAGACGACGCGTAGCAGGTCGCCGGGAAGAATCGGGGTCGTCTCGGTCGCGGCGAACTCCCGAGTTTCACCGTCGGCGGTTCGCACGATCTGATAACCGAGCACTCGCCGCTCTCTTTGCTGGTTCGAGGCAGCGCTCTCGCCATAGATCGTCATGATCCGCGTGCTGTCGGCAAGTCGCGCGGTAACCTCTTCCTGTTCGCGGCGGGCAGCATTGAGTTCGACCAGCAATTGGGTCCTTTGCGCCTGGCGCGCGCTGTCATAACGGGCGATCTCCGCCATTTTTGCGCGCTCGGCGACTGCGATTTCAGACGTCAGCCGGCTGACCTGTCCCTCGAGTTCGGCAATCGTGCCTTCCTGAACCATCTGCTGGGAGCCTTCAGTCACGCCCTTGGCGACGAGCCCGGAGATGCTCTGGAGGCGGCGCTTGGCCAGGTCTATCCGTTTCGTCAGGGTATCGGCTTGCTCCTGCATCGCGAGGCTGTTCCGCTCCGTGAGTTGGTTTGCCTGGGCCTGGGCCTTTTCCTCCATGGTGAGCGCTTCCATCCGGGCGTTCAGGAGTGATTGTTCCTGGGCAAGGGCCGGATCGGCGACAAGGGCTTCGGCCGTGCCGAGAGATTTTTCGCCGCGCATTTCCGCCTCCAGGCGGATGATGCGGGCTCGCAGTTCCTGCAGGCGCTTTTCGGAGTGTTCGACATCGCGTTTTACCACCACTGATCGGTCCTGATCGGCGGCCAGCAAGGGCATGCGATAAACGCCGCCGGCAACGCTGATGCCATGGAGGACGGTCATGTTGGCCCGATACGGATATTCGCCCGGCTTATCGACCTCGCCGAGGATATAGATCAGCTGCGGGTTCTGGGTGTTGGGGCGCAGCATGATCGTGAGATTTGGGCTGTCCTTGAAATACGTCTTCAGCCGTCCGAGAAGTTGCGCTTCCAGTTCCGAAAGCGAAAGCCCCGCGCTCTGAATATGGCCTGCAAGCGGGAACGACAGCCATCCATCGGGAGCTACGACGACCTCGCGGGTCAGCTCAGGCTCTTGGGCAATCCATACCTGCAGCGTATCCCCCGGTTGCAGGCGGTAGGTCGTCTGAGCTGCAACGTCCCCAAATGTCAGGCAGAGCAAAAGCCCCGCGAGACTCGTTATCCCACGCATCTACAGACCCCCAATGATCGGTAACCCCTTCCCATCCAACCAGGACAAGACGGTTTATACTAGGGCGACCTTCGGCACCTGCAAACAGAGCACAAAGAGGTAAGCTTCTGGCTCCAAATCCTCCATCTAACGGATGAGCCTGAAAGTGCTGATCGACTTTAAGATGAGTGCGCCCCGCACGGAGCAGCTTGCGAAATGTCCAGGCGACCTTCAGCAATATCTCCTGGTTGCAAAGGTAGCTTCGGCCGACGGCACGCCATGCCTATGCTCAACCGTCGTCGGAGGCCGTTTCAAATGTGTTTTTCGAGGATTCTAGCAGCCGCTTGCGCGACATCCACAGTCGGTGCGCTCGCACTTGGTGCGGCTATGTTCAAGCCTGATCCAGCTAGGGCAGAGCGTGATCTCGACGCTCCACCTCGAGCCTTTTCTGCAAGCAACCAAGACCATATCCTGGTGTCCGGGCATAGCCTGACGGATCGTCCCTATCCTGATCATTTGGAGGGAATAGCCCGGCAGGAAGGGATCTCGGTGTCCTGGAGGTCGGAGAACGTGACCGGTTCTTCCATCCAGCAGCGAACCGTCGGCAGACTCGTCCCGTTGCCCGAGGAGCCTTACAACATTCTCATCGTTACCGAACAACATCGTGTTCTGGATGCGTTGATGTGGAGCGAAACTGTTCGTTACCTACATGCCTACCATCATGCGTTCACTACAGCCAATCCAGCTGGGATCACATACTTCTACACACCCTGGATAAGCGTTTCGTCTTTAGAGGATCCCCGTCCGTGGATCGAATATGAGAGGCGGGCTCTGTCCGTCTGGCGCTGCGTCGTGAACCGGGTAAACGACAAGATCGGGGCCTCCGGCGGAAAAAGTCACATTCGTTTCATCCCGACGTCTCTAGCGCTTGCCGAGCTTGTCGCGCGCTTGACGTCCGATCCAGCCTTTAGCGGATTCGAGGATTGGAATGTGACGGATCGCATGGAGGCGATCTTTTCCGACGAGGTTCATCTGACGGAACTTGGCTCCTACTATGTGGCTGCCGTGAGCTTCGCGGCGATCTATGGAGTCGATATCCGCAAGCAACGGCCCCCCGTCGCGCTCGATGCCCGGAAAGCCGACACGCTCAGGCTATTTGCTGCCGACTTCATGCAACGCTATCGAGCAACCAGGTCGAATGAGGCGGGCGATTGCCAGGCACCGGTCCCACTTGCCTTCGCATCCCACTACGTGAACTATGTGGCGCGCGCCTACCCTCGTGAAGGCAGCTATCTCGTCAGCCAATTGCTTCGCATCCGGAATATCGTCCGTTTTACCTGGCGCTTCAGGAAAGGCCTGGAGTGAACGCAGAATGTGGGATGCCCTCAGTAAATAGCCGATAGCTCGCTTCAGGAGGCTAGAGGAGCCTGCGTTGCCTGATACGCCGAAATGAGTAACCCGATAGCCCAAAGATTAGCGGCGAAACCATTGGCAGCCATGCGAATATCTTGGTTGGGATGCGGAGTTTCGCACAAGGAAAACTCCTGTTGTCCGATGCTGATTGCGCCTTGCGAGGATAGTTGGTTGATATCTTTTTTGCCGATCGTGCATTCTCTGAGAAAGATTGCCGGGATGCCGCTCCCGGATATCGAAGCGGTTGCCGTCGATCGCTGGACGATTGCCCCGCAGAGCCGGCGCTTCGTTCGCCCCGCAAAGTTTCTGCCGCATCATCTCGATCGCATAAAGGGTACCCAGTTCGGCCCGATCATCGAGATCGTCAAGGGTTTCAGGGGAAATTACGAGACTACCCAGGAGGCCACGGTCGGCTACCGGCTCAAGAATATCGATTTAATCGATGGCGTTCTCTATGCGCCGGATTGCTCGAGGAGCCTCAGGCCCCGCAGCCGCCGGATGCCTGTCTATGGGCCTCCCAAGCACTCCACCAGCGGTGCACTGTTCGAGAGCTGGGTCGGCAATCGCTGGTTCGGCAACTGGCTTTCGGATGATTGCCTGACCTATTCGCTGGCGGAGAAATACCAAACTCCGATAACGACGCGGCCGATCACACGGGGGCACGAGCCGCAATATGCCTCCAAACTCGACTTCAAGCCGATCTATGTCAGCGACGTCCATTTCGACGAGGTCATCCTCTTTAGAGACAAGGGGCAGAACGAGGCCAAGAAGAAACGGGCCGATCAGGTCCGCGACAAGCTTCTAGCATCGGCGCCACCTTTTCCCGTTCATCCCGGCGTCTTCATCCTGCGGGGGAACAAGGGCGAAAGCCGCCTGCTGTCGAACGAGGCCGATATCGCCGAACGGTTCGCGAAGCAATACGGATTCCGGATCATCGATCCGTTAACCTCGTCGGTCGACGACATCATCCACGCCTGTGCCGGAGCCCGCGTCGTCGCAGGCGTCGAAGGCAGCCATCTGGTCCACGGATTGACGGTCATGCCGCCGGATTCGGCCCTGTTCGTCATCCAGCCGGCAGATCGAGTGGTTTCAGTTCTCAAGGTCATCACCGATCGCCAGGGCCAAGGCTATGCTTTCGTCGTCGGCGAGGGAACCTGCGAAAACTTCAGGGTCGAATGGAGTGATATCGACCGCACATTGGAGATGGTGCTCGCATGACTTCACGGCTTCGGTTTCTCTATCCTCAATCCGCGGCGACGGGCGACCATAAGAGTGCGGCCCAGCACGCGCCTCCCGCCTCGTTTCGCGAACTGGTGCGGAAAGACTACGAGCGCCACGGCAGGAGGATCCTCGATGCCGGCTTTATCTCGCTGCTGGTATATCGCTTCGGCCGGTGGGCGAGGAGCCGCCGGAGCCACGTGGCCAAACGGTTTTTCCAGAAGATCTACGGCGCGATCAACATGGTCGTTTCGACGCTTACGCGGGTATGGATACCGGCGGAGGTGACGCTTGGCGAAGGTTTTCACATCATCCACGTGGAGGGATCGATTTCGATCCATCCTGACGCCGTCTTCGGAAAACGATGCGGCATCATGCACAATGTCACGATCGGCACGAACATGAGCGCCGGCGCGCCCAGGATCGGCGATGACGTCTTTATCGGGGTGAACTCCACCATTCTTGGCGATATCCGAATCGGCGACCGGGTGCGGATCGGAGCCAACACGGCCGTCTCCACCGATGTGCCGTCGGATTCGATCGTCGTCGGTTCCCCGGCCAAAATCTATCCCCGCCTCGGCCCATTTTCGAGCGAACAGACCAAGACCGATGCCAATCCCTGATCCACATCCGCTGGAGGAGTTTGCCATGAACGCGTTGACCACCAACTTCTACCAGCTTCTGGCCGACAACCTCGGCGCAAGGCCGGGCAAGCCAGCGATCATCGACGGTCACCGCGCGGCGAGCTATGCCGCGCTCGCGGCCGACGTGGATCGACTGGCGGGTTATCTGCAGAGCCGTAATATCCGGCCGGGCGACCGGGTGATCGTGCACCTGCGCAAGAGCCTCGCAGAGGTCACCGCCATGTTCGCCATCGCCAAGGTCGGTGGGGTGATTGTCAACGTCAACACGCAATGGACGGTCGAACAGCTCGAATACGTCGCCAACGACTGCGGTGCCCGCCTGATCATCGTCGAACCGAGGGTTGCCGAGGCTCTTGGCGCGCGTAAGCTACCTGACACGGTCGACAGCGTTCTGGTCAAAGGCAAATTGCCCGCCGAGACCATATTCGATGTCTGGGATCATCTTCCGGAAGATCTGTCAGGCGACGAGATCGCGCGCCTCGATACGGAACTTGCGATGATCATCTACACGTCCGGTTCGACAGGCATGCCGAAGGGCGTGATGCTGACTCATCGCAACATCGTCGCTGGCGCCCGCTCCGTATCGCGCTATCTGGGACTGAGGGAAGACGACCGGTTGCTCAGCGTCCTGCCCTACAGCTTCGACTATGGCCTGAACCAGTTGACGACGATGATGCTGATGGGTGGTACGGTCGTGCACCAGGCGGTACCGATGGCCACCGAAATCGTCCTGGCCATGCAGCGGCATCGGGTGACCGGCGTGGCCGCCGTGCCGCCGCTCTGGAGCCAGATCGTGCGGCTGCTCAAGGACAACCCCGTGGAGTTTCCGGCGCTCCGGCGGATCACCAATTCCGGCGGCAAGATTTCGCTCAACATCCTGGAGCAGATACCGCGGGTCTTCCCGGATGCGGATGTCTATCTGATGTACGGGCTCACCGAGGCCTTCCGCTCGACCTACCTCTCGCCGCAGAAATTTACCCGCAAGATGGGAGCGATCGGCCAGGCGATCCCCGGGGCCGAAGTCTATGTGATTAAGCATGGCGAGGGCATCGCCCATCCCGGTGAGCAGGGTGAACTCGTTCATCGCGGCCCGCTGGTGAGCCTCGGATATTGGGGTAAGCCGGAGGTGACGGAGCAGAAGATCCGGCCGTGTCCGGAACTCTGGCACCTGATCGGCGACGAACCGGTCGTCTATAGCGGCGATATCGTCCGGATCGATGCCGACGGTGACCTCTGGTTCATCGGCCGCAACGACGCGATGATCAAGACCAGCGGCTTCCGCCTCAGTCCAGACGAGATCGAGGATCTCGTCTGCCGCAGCGGCGTCGTGGCGGAGGCGGTAGCCTTCGGGGTAGACGACGAGGAACTGGGGCAAACCGTGCATGTGGCGATAACGCCGATCGGCGAGTTCGACGAGGAAGCGCTGCTGCGCTACTGCCGGCGCGCAATGCCGTCCTACATGGTGCCGCGGCAGTTCCATGTCTGGTCGGAAAGCATGCCGAGGACGTCGAGCGGCAAGCTGGCGCGGCCGGACGTGGTGCGCCTTTGTCGCGAATGGATGCAAGGCGGGGAAATTGCACTAAGCGCACCGCCGCCCACAGCTCAGATCAAAGTGACCGAAACAAGGGAGAACCTGCAATGAGCCTTACCCATGGAAAGTTGATTGGTTACCTGCAGGAATCCCTGAACATCGCCCATGCCGACAGCGAGAGCGAACTGTTCTCCTCCGGCTTGCTCGATTCCGTTTCGATGGTGAACCTGCTGGCATTTATCGAACAAACGACGGGCCTTTCCATTCGCGCCGAAGACGTGACGCTCGAAAATTTCGATACGCCGGCGCGGATCATCCGTTTTGCCGAAGCCAGCGCGTGATGAACCATTATTCGGCGCTCGATGTCTGGCTGCAGAGTGCGGCCGCATTATTCGGAACCCCTTCCTATGTTTATCTGGCATCGGCGATCGAAAGCCGGTCGGCACTCCTGAGGCAAGCCTTCGAGGGGCGTTTTGCGCTGAGCTTTGCCGCAAAGAGCAACCCCAATCCGGCATTGCTTTCCCTGATGAAGGGGCAGGCAGAATATCTCGACGTCTCCTCCATCGGCGAGTTCAGGACGGCGATAAAGGCGGGATGGGAGGCAGAGCGCATCAGCTTCACAGGCCCCGGAAAACGGCAGTTCGAAATCCGGGAGGCGATAGAATGCGGCATTGGCGAACTGATCCTGGAATCGGTGCGTGAGGCGGTGCTTGCGAACGCGATCGCCGGCGAGCTCGTACGTGTGCAGCATGTCCTGGTGCGCATCGCGCCGACCACGGTTCCCAAAGGGTTCGGCGACCAGATGGCCGGCCGGCCGTCGGCCTTCGGCATAGACTGGGAAGATATCGCAAGAGACCTCCCTGACATTGCGGCTCTGCCCAATCTCAAGATCGTCGGACTACACATCTATTCCGGCACGCAGTGCCTAAAGCCCGAGGCGATCTGCGAAAACTATCGCAACTTCATCGGCATTTTCCGGGAAGTTTGCGAAGCTTACATTCCTCGGCCGGAGAAGCTGGTGTTTGGTTCAGGGCTCGGAATTCCCTATCACGATGGCGACCTGCCGCTCGATCTCTCCGCGGTCGTTTCCGGCATCGCGCCGGATCTCGACGGTCTCAAGGCGTTGCCGCAATTTGCCGAGACCCGGCTGGTGCTCGAACTCGGGCGGTATCTCGTCGGCGAGGCCGGATATTTTCTGACGCGCGTCGTCTCGGTCAAGGAATCGCGCGGCGTGCGGATCGGCATCTGCGACGGCGGCATGAACAACCACCTGCCGGCTTCCGGCCATTTCGGGATGGTGATGCATCGGAACTATACGATGCACAAGGTCGGTGGGCAGGGCGAGCCGGAGAAAGTCAATCTCGTCGGCCCTCTTTGCACGTCGATCGACCGGCTCGCTGTCGGGGCGATGCTTCCGCGAATTGAGGAGGGTGATCTTGTTGCCGTCCATAACAGCGGCGCTTACGGGCTGACGGCAAGCCCGATCCATTTCATCAGCCACGCGCCACCCTGCGAGGTCCTCATCGAGACCGCCGGCATGCGCGATGTGACACACATTCCGGCGCTCCCATCGACATAACGCCTTATTAAAATCTCGCAGTAAAATCAGTAGGCCTTGCCGAAATCGCAGATCTCGATCGCGGTGCGGACGACGATCTTCATATCCAGCCAGAACGACCAGTTGTTGATGTACCAGAGGTCATGGAATATCCGCTCTTCCATCTTCTCGATGTTCGGCGTCTCGCCGCGGCAATTGTTGACCTGGGCCCAACCGGTCAGGCCGGGTTTGACGTGCCGCCTGAAGGCGTATTTGGCGATCTGGGCATCATAGAGTTCGTCATGGGCGAGCGCATGCGGGCGGGGGCCGACGATCGACATCTCGCCTCGAAGGACGTTCCAGAATTGCGGCAATTCATCGATGCTCGAAGCGCGGATGACAGCCCCCACCCTCGTGACGCGGGGATCGTTCCTGGTTGCCTGGCGAATGTCGCCCGAGTCTTCCATGACGGTCATGCTGCGGAATTTCAGGATTCGAAACGAGCGGCCGCCATATCCTTTGCGGACTTGGCTGAACAGCACGGGACCTTTGGAGTCGCATTTGATGGCGATCGCCACTACGACCAACAAGGGAAACAGCGAGAGGATGGCCGTCAGCGAAAAGACGATGTCGAATGCGCGCTTGGTGCTGCGTTCATAGAGGCTCAACGGCGGCCGCTGCGTCTGGAAAGCGGTCATGCTGCCGATCCTGCGGGCCGGGGCGCTGGTCAGCCGGCCGACGACTCCATCGAAGATGACATTGACCGGCAAGGCCGAGCGCCTGAGTTCTCCAAGGTAGAATTCAAGATTGGAGACGTTCGGGTCCCGCCAGATGATGAATACTTCATCTATGCTATCGGCCTCGCTCTGCCTCAGTCTCTGCAGGGCATTTGCGGGCAGCAGATTTTCATCCGTGAGGCGTATGACCTGTGCGAGGGTCATGCCGCTTGCAGCGGCCTCGTGCTGCCAATGTTCGGTCGAGAACTCGCCGTGGCAGATCAGCAGTACCCGCCTCATCTTGAATGAGGCCGCAGCTGCCGCCGATGGCAGATACCAGTGCCAGAACAGGCGGGTGCAGATCAGCCCGGACAGAGAGATGACAGCGGTCATCAAGATCGCCCCGCGCGAGAACGTCGTGCCGATCTTCAGAAAGAAGATGACCGTCAGCAGGAAGGCAAGAGCGCTTGGGATAAGAATGCAGATCAGCCGGATTTGCGGCCTCAGGAGCTGAATGTTCTCCGGACTGTAGGCCTGGGCACTGTGCATGGCGAGTACGAAAATCGTCGATAGGACAAGGCCGATGCCGATAAAGAGCGAGGGATCAGGTACGGATCCGAATACGACATACTGATAGCCCGTGAAGCCGATACCGGTTGCTCCAAGAAGGTAGATGAAGTCCGTTGCTGCCGCCACATAGGCGATTACATGATATTCCAGTCCTCCTCGCGGAAGTTTGTGCTCATACGATACGTAGTCATTTCCGATGTCCGGCTCAAATGGTGTGACCATCGTTAAAAAACCCCTACCAGCGATACGAGTATAGCCGAGGAGAGGGTGGGCACAATGTATCCTGCCTACCTCCTAAGAATGATCTCCCTATTACCTACTTTTGTTGCTGGGCCGATCGAATACAATCCTTAAGGTATAACGTTCAAATCGCGCTCATATTTTTAGTAAACCTTTCGAGATGACTTAAAATTGGGCATGTGAATTTATTTTATATTTTAGATAGAAGGCGGATCTATCGCTTCCGCCGAGAAAATGGACACTGGCAGCGATTTGAAATGCTGGGCTCTGCCTCCGAAGGAGCCTCGCTGGCTGAAGGCTTGATCGCCACGGCCCTTGTTTCGAGTTGGGGATGTGGATGGAATTTGAATGGGACGTTGCCATCGTCGGCGCGGGAATGGGCGGGGCGGCAATAGGATACGCACTGGCAACCGCAGGGCACCGCGTAGTTTTCATAGAAAAGGGTCTGGCTCACTTTTCGCAGGATGAACGTGATGACCCTGATAGTCTGGACGAAGCGAAGCGCCTGAGAAATGGCCGGTGGCCGCAGCAGATTTCCGGCTCCGTGGATGCCCGTGCAGTACGTTTTTTTCCTGCACTCGGCTGCGGCGTCGGCGGTTCGACGCTTATCTATGCGGCAACGCTCGAACGGTTTTCCCCAAGCGACTTCAAGATCGTCGACAAATCCGGCAGGCCGTCCTGGCCGATCGACTATGAAAACCTTGAACCTTTTTATCGCAAGGCGGAGCGCCTCCTGCATGTGCGCGGCAGCCAGGATCCGCTGCAGCCACAATCGGAGGTCATCGAACCTCCTGCCATGACGCGATGCGATCAGCATTTTTTCGACTCTGCGCAATCGAATGGGATGCATCCCTATCGGAGTCACACGGCCTGCCGCTATATCGACGGCTGCGGCCAATGCGGCGGCTTCATCTGCCATAAATCCTGCAAGCAGGATGCGCGGCGGGCATTCATCGAGCCGGCACTGGCGACCGGCAACGCCATGATCATCGATCAATGCAACGTGGAAAAGGTCTCGGCCGACGACAAGGCGGTCACTCAATTGTCGTGCCGGAGGAACGGAGACGAGCTGGCAATCGTTGCGAAGCTCTATGTACTCGCGGCTGGCGCGCTTTCGACACCCTTGCTTCTCCTCAACTCCACCAACGAATTCTGGCCGAACGGCCTTGCAAACACGTCGGATCTCGTGGGGCGCAACCTGATGTTCCATGCGTCCGATTTCTTCGCCGTCTGGCCCCGGGGCAAAACCCGTGTTTCAGAGCCGGGAAAGTCGATAGGTCTTCGTGATTTCTATGAACATCAAGGCCTTAAACTAGGCGTCATCCAGTCCACGGGCCTGACTGCTACCGCCAATAACGTGCTTCACTTCCTGAAGTCACGGATCGACCAGAATGGCCGGGCCTGGCTGAAGCCGCTCAAGCCCTTCATGCGCGTTCCGGCGATGATCGGCGCTCTTATCTCCGGCAATGCAACGATATTCACCTCTATCCTCGAGGATTTGCCCTATCCCGAAAATCGCGTGAAGCCTGATCCGGAAGACGCCGCCAGAATCTATTTCGAATATACAATTCACAGCGAGTTGCGGCAGAGAATGCGTGCCTTCCGCAAGTTATATCGGAAGGCATTCAAGCGGCACCGGATGATGATGCTCGGCTCCGAAGTCAACCTTAACTACGGCCATGCCAGTGGGACGTGCCGTTTTGGTCCTGATCCCGCCACTGCGGTATTGGATGTCAACAACCGTACGCACGATCTGGACAATCTCTATGTCGTTGATGCGTCGTTCTTTCCGACCAGCGGAGGGGTCAATCCAAGCCTGACGGTTGCCGCTAACGCCTTGCGTGTCGGAGAGCATATTGCTCAGAAATTGTCCGCGACAAAGGCGAACCGGATAGACGCCTGCATGGTTTCGGATTCCGCGTCCTGACCCGAGCTTCGGAAAGGGCAATGCCTCCGGCCCGATCAGTGGTTCCTGTTTCGATCGGTTCTGATCCAGGCCGCCCCGCCAGTCTGAAGGATATGGCGCGGATAAAGCCTCAGTTTCCTGAACATGTATCCCGGAATGTCTGCCATGGCATGCATGGGAAGCGCGCGTCTGCCATGACGCCACCACGCCACCGATAGCGCGATATCGAATGCCAGGATGCTGATGATCGAGATCACCAATGGCGAGATCGCAATTCCGGAAGTTGCGAGGGGGACTGCCACAAACAGCGAGAGCAAGAGAAGCGTTGCCAGCAATGTCAGCGGCGGTATGAGCGCATCGACGACGAGAGCCAGGTAGGCCCGTCTCCGCAACGTATTGACGTCAAGCAGGGCCGAAAAAAGGTGTGCCGTCAGCGCGAAGCGGCCCGCGTTCCATCGGGAAGCCTGTGTTTCGAGGCCCTTCTTCGAATAGGGGAACCTGCTGCTCACGGCTGCGGCATCGCAGAAAAGCGGAGCGTGGCCGGCCCGCGCAAGGTCCAGCCCAAGCTTCATGTCTTCGACCAGATTGCCGTTCGCAAGCGCGGCATCCCGCAGGGTGGCCCATGGGAATGCCATTCCCGAGCCTGTCAGTTGCGCGGGGAGCCCGAATTTCGCCAGACCGAGAGGCCGGATCCGATTTTTCAGAAGGAACGCAAATTCGGAGACCGCAAGGTTGATGCTTCCACCCTGCGGGGCGACCATCAGATAGCGCGACTGGACGGGTCTGCCGGTTGCCGCGGTCATATAGGCGAGATTGTCGAGCGCTCCCGGTTCGAGCCAGCAATCGGCGTCTATGACGACCACCACGTCCGGCGGAAGGAGGCCAAGATAGTTGACGCCAGCGTCGAGGGCGTATCCCTTGCCGCGGCGAACCGGATCGAACCGTACGATGACATCCGCGCCCGCTTCACGTGCCAGCGATGCGGTCAGGTCGGTGCAATTGTCGGCCACGACGACCAGCCGATCGCCGTCGCGCATCTGGCTCTGGATGCTGTGCAGGGTATCGATGATCTGGAGTTCCTCGTTATGCGCCGGGACCAGGACCGCAACTTTCGGCCGTCGGCCGTTCTGACGTGGCGATTGGCTCCGCCCGCCGATACTTCCGGCAAGACATTCAATCGCGAAAAAGACAGTCGGAACCAGAACAACGACGGACAATAGTAGTGCCGCAACGATCAGTATGTCCTGTTGCATGATCTCCCCTCCGACGACGCGTCTCAAGCCGTCAATCATAGCGGGAGGGCCGAGGGTTCTAAGCTGACCACGCTACACCGTTCGAGTGTGCACGGGCTCATCCTATTTCGGGGCAGGTGGAACCACCTCGAACGGGTCTACGCCCATTTGATGGCTGCTGGATCAATTGAAGTCCGACCTTTGCGCCCAATGGTGCTACCCGATGCAATTCGTTGAGCGAATGCAGCCGGTTACGTGAAAACATGACTGAGGATTGTTGACCGTCCGCTTCACGGTAAAACGGGCCGGGCGCCTTTCCTGGCGGTAGGCGGCCCGGAGCCCGGCGGATCAGCGGATAGTCATGCCGGCGACGACATAGCCTTCGCGCAGCCTGATCTGACCCACCAGCCGGTCGCCCGTCTTGAAGGGTGGGACATCGATCTCGAAATAGGCGGCGAAATGCCCGTCCGCCAGGTTAAGCTCTACGCGGATGGCCTCGAAGCCGAACATCGTGCGCGTCAGGCCGTACTGGCACTTGTAGGTGCATTCCTTGGCGCTGAAGATCGCTTTCACCAATCGTCCGCGAATGCCCCATTGCTGGCGGTTGAGCCACTGTCGCTCGCGCGGAGTGCAGATCTCCTGCGCATAGGTGTCGTCAAGCGGCGTCGCTTCCTCAAGATCGAGGCCGAGCGCCTTGATGCCGTCGGAATGGCGGCCGATGGCGGCGACGCAGCGGGTAGCGGAATGGCTGATGCTTCCGGCGATCCCGTCCGGCCAGATCGGCGCCCGGTCCGATCCCACCGGTATGGCCATTCCGGGCAGGCCCAGATGGTCCATGGCCTGTCTGGCGCAGAGGCGGCCGGCGGTGAACTCCTGCTGCCGGCTCTTCACCGCATGGGCGATCGCCGTTCTCTCTTCAGGATAGAGTTTCGAAACGTCACCGAGCAGGTCGGCTTCGGCGACCGACACGGAAGGGTCGAATATGCCCTCCAGCAGCATAGCTAGACCTTCGTCTCCACGCGGACGAGCGTCGGGCGCCGTTCCATCGCGTTGCGGCGCAATGCGGCTCGTTCGGACGCCCGGCTCAACTGTATATCGGCCTTACCCTTGCCGGAGATATGGTCGGCCAGAAGAGCGACCGTCGGGAAACGGAAGAGGTCGGTGATCGTCAGATCCGGCGCCAGCTTCGCCTTCATTTCGCGATGGACCTGGACCGCCAGGAGCGAATGCCCACCAAGAGCGAAGAAGTTGTCGAATATGCCGACCTTCTCAAGCCCAAGGGCGCGACCGAAGACCTCGCTGATATCCCGCTGCAGATTGTTGGACGGTTCGATGAACGTGGCCGGTGGTGCCTGGACCTTTTCCGTCGGGGCCGGCAGCTTGTTGCGATCCACCTTGGCGTTCGGCGTCAGGGGAAAGGCTTCCATCGTCACGAAATGCGAGGGTATCATCGCATCAGGCAGGGCCTCGGCGATATAGGTCCGTAGTTCCTGCTCGTTGACGGGAGTATCGGTTGTCCGGATGTAGGCAACGAGGCGCACGTCGCCGGGACTGTCCTTACGGGCGACCACGACCGCCTCGCGGATGCCGGCGAACGTGCCGATCCGGGCTTCGATCTCGCCGAGCTCGATGCGATGGCCGCGTATCTTCACCTGATGATCGGTGCGGCCAAGGAAATGCAGGACGCCGTTCCGGTCGAAGCGGGCAAGGTCGCCCGTCCGATAGATCCGGCCCTCCATGAACGGGTTGGGCAGGAAGCGCTCTTGCGTGAGCTGTTCGCGGTTGTGATATCCCCGCGCGACGCCATCGCCGCCGATATAAAGTTCGCCGATATCGCCGGGCGGAACCGGGTTATAGGCGTTGTCGAGCACATAGAGTTGGGTGTTGGCGATCGGATGGCCGATCGGTACGATGCCCGTCGACGGTCCGGCCGTGAATGTCGAAGACCAGATCGTCGTTTCCGTCGGGCCGTACATGTTTTCGATCGTCGCGTCGGTGACGGTCCGCAAGGCTGCGAGAAGCGAGCCCTGCAGCGCCTCGCCGCCGAGGAAGAGATGGCGGACATCGCTCAAGGCGGCGCGGTCCTCGTCGATCATCATGAACATGCGGGCCATCGAGGGCGTGCATTGCAGATGCGTGACCCGATGCTTGCGGATTTCTTCCGCAAAACCGTCGCCCACCTCGTCGCTGACGGGATTCTTGCTCGTCTTGACGACTTCGGCCAACAAGGGAAGCCTTTCCAGGACGATATTGTCGGCCAGGCCGAAATCGATGAGGCAGGCGATGTCGTCGACGCCGGCCGCCTTGACCTGGTCCAGCCTTTCCAGCGCATCCTCGACGGTGCCGAACAGGCCGCTGTCCTCGAAATAACGCAGGAAGGCGAAGTCCAGGATGGCATCCATCTCCTCGGGCGCGAGCGACTGGAGGTCGATATCCATCGGCTGGGCAATGCCCTGCGGCTTCTTGAAGGCTGGAAATGCCCATGCATATTGCTTGATGAGGGCGGCTGCGCTGCGCAGATATTCCTTCATCGGGCCGCGCGCCAGATCCCGCACCTCGTCGCGATCTTCACCGAGGAGGGTGTGGAGCATCAGCGTGACTTTATAATCCGCTGGATCGCGGCCGGTCTCGGTCAGCGTCTGCCGGTAGATGCGGATCTTTTCCGCAAGCTCGTCGACAGACTGGCCGAGCAGGTGGGTCAGCACGTTGGCACCGAGCCGGGCCGCTTCCCGGTAGCTTTCCGGGTTGCCGGCGGTGGTAAGCCAGACCGGGAGTTCCTTCTGGACCGGGCGCGGCTGGGTCACGACACCGACCGTGCCGCCGCCGAAATCGAAATCGACGCTGTCGCCCCGCCACAATTTGCGGACGACCTCGATGTCGCGGGTCAGGCTCGCCTTGTTCCTCGGCGGCGCGTTTTCGGGCCGCAGGACGAAATCCTCGGGCATCCAGCCGGAGGCGAAGGCAAGTGCGACGCGCCCGTTGCTGAGATTGTCGATCACCGCCCATTCCTCGGCGACGCGCGCCGGATGATGAAGCGGCAGAACGCAGCTGCCGGCCCGGATCGAAAGGTTCCTGGTGACCGCAGCGACGGCCGCGCCGGTGACCGCCGGGTTCGGATAAGGACCGCCAAAGGCATGGAAATGGCGCTCCGGCGTCCAGACGGAATCGAAACCGTTGGCATCGGCAAATTTCGCGCCCTCGATCAGCAGCCGATATTTGTCCGGCCCGGATCCGCCGTCATTGCCCCAGTAGAAGAGTCCGAAATCGAGATTCGTACCTCTTCCGGCGGAAGACGCGCCCTTTGCCTTGGCTTCGATGACTTCGGAGGAGTGGACAACGACCTTGAAGCCGCGGGCGAGCGTCCAGAAGAGTTCGAGAACCGAGATATCGAAAGAGAGGCTGGTGACCGCAAGCCAGACGTTGCGACGGTCCGTGGTGCGCGGTACCCGTTCGTCCATGCCTGCGAAGAAATTCACGACGTTGCGATGCTCCAGCATCACGCCCTTGGGTAGGCCGGTAGAGCCGGACGTATAGATGACATAGGCGAGATTGCTGGAAGTGACGCCGGTTGCCGGACGATCCGCTGCCGCCTGGTTTCTGAGGATATCCTCGACACACAGGAAATTGCTGCCATCAAGCGTTTCGGATTTCGCAAGGCGCCGCTCGGTCAGAACCAGCTTGGCGCCGCTGTCCTTGATCATGAATGCCAGGCGATCGACCGGGAAATGCGGGTCGAGCGGAATATAGGCGCCGCCTGCCTTCATGATCGCGAGCGCACCGACCACCAGATCAAGCGAACGCGGAAGATAGAGGCCGACGGTGACGTCCGGGCCGACGCCCTGGGCCACCAGCGCGTGCGCGATGCGGTTGGCCCGTTCGTCCATCTCGCGATAGGAAAGGGAACGGCCGTGGAATGCCAGAGCTTCGGCATCCGGCGTCCGGTCGACCTGCTGTTCGATAAGCTGATGGACGCAGGCGGCGGTATCGTATTCGCGCTCCGTCCGGTTCCAGTCGAAGAGGACCATGTTCCTGTCGGCATTCGACATCAAGGGCAGGTCCTGCAGCAAGGTCGCGCGGTCCTCGAACGCCGAGGCCAGGATCGCAAATGCCGTTGCCAGATCCTGCGCCTGCCGTTCGTCGATACGCGCCCGGTCGTAGAGCAGGTCGGCCCTGGTCTCGCCGAGCCGGAAGGTCAGCGCGCAGCCCTCGATCTCATCGGCAAGCGCCGGGTTGGTGATGTCTGCGACGCCGATCGTCAGTTCCGGCGCTGCAAGGCCGGGATAACGGTCGACAAGATCGCGGCAATGACCCTGGCGCTGGTCCAGCACCTTCAACGCCTGACCGACCTGCCTGAGCAGGTCGTCGACCGAGGCTTGCCCCGTGGCGTCGATCCGCAGAGGAATGGACTTCGCAAAATAGCCGGGGTGGCGGGCGTCGAGATCTGCCAACCTGTCGTTTGTATAGGCGAGGTCGAACGCGGTCTGGCCGGAAAGACGCACGAGGAAGGCTGCAGTCAACGCGACCCGCTGCTCCCGCGAAAGTTGCCCGGAAAAAACCAGAGGGATGATGCGGATATCCCGGGCCTGGCCGGCTTCCGATGCTTTTATGTAGGGAAGGGCGATATCGGTACCGGCTTCGAGTGCGCGGCGGAAGAAGCTCTCATGCGGCGCAAGAGCGGCAACCGCTTCCGATAGAGCGGTCTCGTCCGCCTCACTTAGAAGCGGCAGCCGATCGCCCGGACGTATTACCGAAGAGAGCGTGATCTGTCTGGTGCCATCCTTGCGGGCGGCCTCGAGCAGGACCGGCATGTCTGCGGTGCCGATCGTAACACCATGGGCGCCGACCGACAGGACCAGACCGGGTTCCCCGTTCAGTTCGCCGTCAAGGATGCGAAGGTTCCTGACGGTGAAGACGTCGTTGCCGAAACGGACCTTGGGTGTTGCCAGCGGGTTGAGATAGGTGGGGCCGAAATCCAGGCCACGCACCAGACGGGAAAGCCCGCCTGCCGGGGCGGTGAAATCGAGCGTACCGGCGGCCGAAGGACGCTTGAGCTGTCCGTAATAGGTGCGGGTTGCGAAATCCTGCCGGCGCGGGTTCAGAGTGCCGCGCTCGATATCGCCGAGCATCTCGGAGAAGGTCGCGATCCCGGCTTCGAAACATTTCGTATTCAGCGTCAGCGCCGTCTCGTCCGCGCTGATCTCGAAATGCTGCTGCACGTAGATATCGCCTTCGTCGATCCCTTCGGTCATCGCGTGCCAGGTTATCCCGTGCCGGTCATGGCCCTCGATGATCGCCCAGGCAGGTGTATTGAGGCCCGCCATGTCCGGCAGCAGGCCGTCATGGAAATTGGCGGCGCCGATGCGCGCATGCCGCCATATCGCATCGGGGACCATTTTCAGGTTGGCGATGCTGAACAGCCAGTCGTAATCGTATTGGGTCAGCAGGGCGGCGTAATCGCCTTCCTGCGTTATGACCGGGACGCCCTGGGCTTGGGCCCAGCTTCTGACCGATCCGTTCGACGTCGCTACGGCCTCGATCCTATGTCCGCGCCCCCGCAGAATTTCAGCGCATTGAACCAGTAATAAACCGCCACCGATCAAAACACACTTCAATTCGCCCATAAAGCTTGTCCCCACTCGTTGCTGTTCCAGGCACTCCGATAGAAACGGGGAGCGGTATAAAACTCAACATGCGCCGGACCACCCATGCGGATGATCGCGGCTAAGCCTGAATTGCAGGCCATACCCGGCTTTCCCCCATACGGATGATCATGGCTTCCAAAGGAGTAATTGCGATTGCGTCTTGGCTGGCAGCACATTGAGGCTGCGGGTTTGCGCTCGCGGATTTCACTGGGAAGCGGAACGAGGCTCGTGGCATCAATGGGGTGATGTCATCAGGTTGGCCTCCGTGGATTGGGGCGGTGTCGATGCTTGAGGGGTCAAACCAGGTCTGTGCCAGCGATATTGCAATCGTCGGCATGGCTTTGAGAGTGCCGGGTGCGCGCAATGTTTCGGAATTCTGGCAGAACCTGCGGGACGGCGTCGAGTCGGTCCGGACGTTTTCGCCGGAGGACCTGATCGCTGAAGGCGAAAACCCCGAGCGGCTCCATCACCCCAACTATGTTCCCCGCGGCGCTGATCTTCCCGATATGGAAATGTTCGACGCGGAGTTCTTCGGCCTGAACCCGAAGGAAGCGGCGATCATGGATCCCCAGCACCGCCATTTCCTGGAATGCGCCTGGGAAGCCATGGAGGATGCCGGCCGGACGCCCAACAACCAGCCCGGCCCGGTCGGTATTTTCGCCGGCTGCGGCATGGGCAGCTATTTCTATTTCAACGTCTGCAGCAATCGCAACCTGATCGACCAGGTGGGAATGTTCCTGTTGCGCCACACGGGCAACGACAAGGATTTTCTGGCGACGCGAGCCTCGTTCACGTTCGACCTGCGCGGCCCGAGCGTCAATGTGCAGACCGCCTGCTCCACGTCGCTTGTCGCGGTGCATTATGCCTGCCAGAGCCTGATCTCCGGCGAGTGCGACATGGCGCTTGCCGGCGGGGTGACGATCGAGTTCCCGCATCGGCGCGGCTACACGTTCCAGGAAGGCGAGATCCTTTCGCCCGACGGGCACTGCCGGCCTTTCGATCATCGCGCCGCGGGAACCGTTTTCGGAAGCGGCGTGGGGGTCGTCGTGCTTCGCCGGCTTTCAGATGCTCTTCGCGACGGCGATGTGATCCATGCCGTGATCAAGGGCACGGCCGTCAACAACGACGGCGGCAACAAGGCGGGCTATCTCGCGCCGAGTGTCAGTGGACAGGCCGAGGCGGTCCTGGAGGCTCAAGGGCTCGCAGGGGTCGAGGCCGACACCATTCAATATGTCGAGTGCCACGGCACGGGCACGTTCCTGGGCGACCCGATCGAGATCGAGGCGCTGACGGCGGCCTTCAGGCAGAGCACCGACCGGACCGGCTTCTGCCATGTAGGATCGGTCAAATCGAATATCGGCCATCTCGATACGGCAGCGGGTGTCGTCGGTCTCATCAAGGCGACGCTGGCCGTCAACGAGGGCGAGATTCCGCCGACACTCGGCTTCGAACGCCCCAATCCCTCGATCGAGTTCGAGAAAAGCCCGTTCCGGGTCAACAACAAGCTGGTGAAATGGCCGCATGCGCCGGGTCCCCGCCGGGCGGCCGTCAATTCGCTCGGCGTCGGCGGTACCAATGCGCATGCCATCATCGAGCAGGCGCCGACCCGTTACGTGGCCGACGCGGCTGGGGCCAACGCGGAGATCGGCGCCGATTCCGATCCGATGCTGCTGTTCCTTTCGGCCCGCCAGCGCAAGACGATCGACCAGGCGGCCGGGCGGCTCGGTTCGGCGATCGCCGGACAGCCAAGCCTTTCGCTCGATGACGTCAGCTATACGCTGCAGCACGGCCGCAAACATTTCGACTACCGCATGGTGGTCGCCGTCCGTGGCCGGGAGGACGCCATCGCGGTCCTTGCGAGCCCCGGCAGCCGTGGTTTCGTTCATCAGCCCGTGCCGGACAATTCCGGCGCCATATTCCTGTTTCCGGGCGGCGGTGCTCAATATGTCGGCATGGCCAAGCGGCTCTACGAGGAGGATCAGACATTCCGGCGGATCGTCGAGGAGGGGCTTTCCCATCTGCCTATCGACGCAGCAAATGAAATCCGCACGGTATGGCTCGGCGAGAACTCCGCAATGGCTGCGAAAACCTTTCTACGCCCCTCGCTCCAACTTCCGGCAATTCTGATCACCGAGATCGGGTTGGCCCGGCTATGGACGGATTGGGGCGTGAAGCCGAAGGCGCTGATCGGACACTCCATGGGCGAGAACGCCGCGGCCTGCGTCGCCGGCGTGATGTCCTTCAAGGACGCCGTCAACCTTGTGCATCTGCGGGGCAAGCTGTTCGAAACTATTCGGCCCAGCGGCATGATGAGCGTGCCGCTCGATCACGACCGGCTTTCAGAGCTCCTGCCGTCATCGCTCGACATCGCTTCGGTCAATGCGCCATCGCTTTGCGTCGTGTCAGGCCTCAACGAGGATCTCGACCTCTTCCGGGAGTTTCTGGCGAGGCAGGGCATCGACGCGACGCGCGTCCCGATCGACATCGCCGCGCATTCGCGGCTGGTCACACCCATTCTCAAGGCCTTCGAGGCCTTCCTGCGCGGTATTACTCTTCGGGCGCCGGCCATTCCGATCCTGTCCAATCGTACAGGCCTGCCGCTGAGCGCCGAAGAGGCAACCGATCCGATGTATTGGGTCGGTCACCTTCGTTCGACCGTTTATTTCGCGAATGGCATGGCAGCGCTTTCGGTGGAACCGGGACGTATCTATATCGAGGTGGGTCCCGGGCGCGTTCTGTCGTCACTGACAAAGGCGCAGGGTTCCATCCCCGCAAACCAGGTGATCAACAGCCTGCCGCATCCCGACGAAGCCGGCGACGACCGGCTTTATTTCCTCTCTGCAGTCGGGCGTGCCTGGGCCACCGGCCTCGATGTCGATATCGACCGTCTCTGGCAGGGCCGTTCGCCGCGCCGGGTCCGGCTGCCGGCCTATCCGTTCCAGCACAAGCGCTTCTTCATCGATCGCGCCGGAGCGAACGAAAAAGGCAAAAACGCCGAACCCGTCCTTTCGAAGGAACCCGATATCGCGCGCTGGGGTTATCGCCCCTCCTGGAAGCAGACGCTCGCTGATTACGAGCTGGGTGCCGAGAAAGAGGCGCAATCCTGGCTTTTCTTCCTCGACGAGGCTGGCGTCGGCCAGAAGCTGGTCGAAACGCTGAGGACGGCCGGCCACCGTGTCGTCACGGTGTCCCTCGGCGACGCTTTCATTCGCCGCAGCGCCGAGGACTATATGCTCTGCCCGGAACTGGGCCGTGCCGGATATGATGCCCTGATTGCCGGGCTTGCCGGTGATGGCGGCCTGCCGTCGCGTATCGTCCATATGTGGCTTCTGACCCAGGCGGAAACCTTCCGGCCCGGCTCGAACTTCTTCCATCGAAACCAGGAATGCGGTTTCGACAGCATGCTGTATCTCGCCCAGGCGTTGGGAGATGCAGCCAGCGCTGCGGACATGCATTTCACCGTCATCACCAACGGCATGCAGCAGGTCTCGGGCGAGCCGTTGCCCTATCCCGAAAAAGCCACCGTTCTAGGCCCCAGCCTGGTCCTGCCGAAGGAGATGGCGGGTGCCACGGTCAGGGTGATCGATATCGATCTGCCGCCCAAGGTCGAGCGGAACGACAAGCAGTTCTCCTTCCGGCGTATGACCGGACGGGTGGAGAAAAAGGAGGCCGCTAAGCCGGAGGCGATGATCGAGCAGCTCTGGGAAGATCTGCATGCCAAGCCAGGATCCGAAATCGTCGCCTTTCGCAAAGGGCGGCGCTGGTCGCAGGTTCATCAGCGGCTGCCATTGAACGACGTATCGTCCGAGCAGGCGACACTGCGCGAGGGCGGCGTCTACTTCTTCTCCGGCGGCCTGAGCGACGTCGCTTTGGCGCTTGCCGACGAACTCGCCGGCCGTTTCCGGGCGCGGATCGTGCTTGTCGGCCGCACGGTTCTGCCGCCGCGGGAAAACTGGGAATTCTACGATCGCACCCACGGCCATGGCGCCGTTCGGCGGGCGATTTCGGCAATCCGGAAGCTTGAGGACAAGGGAGCGGACGTTCTTTATCTGGTCGCCGATGTCGGCAATCCGGAGCAGATGAGCCGGGCGGTCGAGGCGTCGCTCTCCCGGTTCGGGGAAATCAACGGTGTCTTCCATGCCGCGGGCACGGTCGATGACGGCCTGATGCAGACCAAGACACGCGACAGCATCGACAGGGTCCTGATGCCGAAAGTGCTCGGTACCACCGTGCTGGATGCGGCATTCGAAAACGTGGCACTCGATTTCTTCCTGATGTTTTCCTCCACCAGCACCGATGTGGTGCGGGCAGGGCAGGTCGATTACGTCGCCGCCAACGCCTATCTCAATGCCTTCGCGCAGAGCCGTTCCCATCGCGCCGACCGCGCCACCGTCGCGCTGCATTGGGGTGTCTGGAATGAAGTCGGTCTTGCGGCACGGGCGCTTGGCACGTCCGAAGGCGGCGGATGGATCAAGCCGGTTGCCGGGCCGGCTGCCGGTCCCTTCTTCCAGCACTGGAAAGAGGACGAGACGGGATTGCCCTGGCTCGAGGCGCTGGTCAGCCCCGAGACCGAATGGATGCTCGACGAACATCGGCTGCTCTCCGGCCAGGCGGTCATGCCGGGTACCGGCTATCTGGAACTGATTGCACAGGCGTCTCGGGAATACGGACTTCCGTTCGAAGCGGAAGTGGCGGACCTCGTTTTCCTGAGACCGCTTGCCTTCAACGACGGAGAAAAGAAGGCCGTTCGAGTGCGGTTGGAGCCGGCGGCGGAGCATTTTCGCGTGGTGGTTCTGGCAGGCCCGGCGGATGGCGAGGATGCGCTGTTCGCCAAGCACGCCGAAGCCGTCCTCAAGCCGCATCCGCAACGGAGGCGCGCGACAGTCGATATCGCCGCTGTCGCGTCTCAATGCGATGAGACACAGGCCTCCGGAGGCGGCAGCACGCTTCGCGCGGTTCAGGAGAAGCATATCCGCTTTGGCCCCCGCTGGGCCGTCCTGCGATCCATGGCGATGGGACGCGGCAAGGCTGTTGCTGAATTAAAACTGGACCCGCTGTTTGCCGATGATCTTGCGAAAGGCGTTCTTCTGCATCCGGGCCTGCTCGACATCGCGACCGGCTTTGCAATGCAGCTTGCCGCAGATTACGACGCCGAGACTTCGCTTTGGGCGCCGGCAACCTATGGCCGGGTGGCTCTTCACATGCCCCTGCCGGCCGAGATCGTCAGTGTCGTAGAGCTCGCCGATAGCAGCGATTTCGGCGAGGGTTATGCGGCCTTCGACGTGACGATCACCGATCCTCGCGGCAATATCGTCTTCGAAGCCGAAAAATTCGTCATGCGCAGGCTGGAGAACGATCTTGCGCTCGGTCTCGCAGCCCAGGCGGACGTCCCGGCTGCTGCCAAAGCGAAGCCGGCCGCGCTTTCTCCGGCGATGTTGAAGCTCGGCACCCAGGTGCGCAACGGTATCCTGCCGGCGGAAGGTTTCTCGGCGCTGCAACGTGCGCTCGCCACATCCGAACCTCAGCCGATCATCAGTTCGATCGATCTCGAAACTCTGCGTGAATGGATTGCCGCCTCTGCCGAAACCGCGACGCCGTCGGGCGACAATTTCGAGCGGCCGGACCTCGAAAGCGAGTTCGTCGAGCCGCGCAATCCGATCGAGGAAACGCTGGCCGGCTATTGGCGGGAGCTCCTCGGCATCGCCAAGGTCGGCATCCACGACAGTTTCTTCGACATGGGCGGGCATTCGCTGATCGCGGTTCGCCTCTTCCGGATGATCAAGAAGCAATACGCGCTCGACCTGCCGATATCGACGCTGTTTGAGGCGCCGACCATTGCCCAATGTGCCGAGCGGATCGCCGCGGAAGTGCCGGATGCAGGCGAGGCCGCAGGACCCGAGCTCACGGCGCGTCTGCCGACGACGGCAAAGCCGGTCCATCTGGTCCTGATGAACCCCGGCAAGAATGCAAAGGCAACCCCGCTATTCATCTGCGCCGGCATGTTCGGCAATGTCCTCAACCTTCGCCATCTGGCGATGACCATGGGTGCGGACAGGCCGGTCTACGGATTGCAGGCCCGCGGACTTTACGGCGACCACGAGCCGCACGCGACGTTCGAAGAGATGGCGGCCGATTACATCGCCGAAATCCGGACGGTTCAGCCCAACGGGCCCTATCTTCTCGCCGGCTATTCGGGTGGCGGCATAACCGCCTTTGAAATGGCCCAGCAACTTCAAGATGCGGGAGAAGAGGTTTCCCAGGTGATCATGCTGGACACGCCCATGCCGCGGCAGCCGGGGCTGGGCTTGCGCGACCGTGTCAGCATGAAGTTGCAGGATATTCGCCGGCATAAGATGGGATTTGTCAGCACGTATCTGAGGGATCGCCGTGCCTACCATGAGCAACAGCGGGCCAAGCTTGAGCTGGAGCATCAAGGTGAATCGCCGGAGTATTTCAACAATGTCCGGATAGAGATGGCGTTCAGGAGAGCGTTGCTCAGGTATGATGTCAGGTCTTATTCCGGGAGCGTCACGTTGTTTCGTCCCAAGCCCGATATATTTTATAGCCTTGGTGGCGGCCGTCACCTGAAGCAGAACCGCGATATATTGCTGCCGGACAACGGGTGGACCGGGCACGTGCCGCAATTGCGGGTGTCGGAAGTGCCGGGAGACCACGACAGCATGGTGCTCGATCCGTATGTTCGTGTGCTCTCCGAGCACATGCGTGCTGTTCTTGCAGCCTCCATTGCCTCGGCTGCGCTCCCCCGGAAAGCCGATGTGGAGGCCAAAGTTCAAAGCGGGACACCGACCCGGGAACAGGTCGCCGAGATTGCTTAGTCAATGAACGATGGCCGGATCCCGAAAATACTGATTTCGCAAATTGCCATGGCGTGCTCAGGGCACGCCGTTTGTGTTCTTTCGCCAACGAACTGGAAGTCTTCCTAAAGAACGAGGAGTATTCTGTGAGTGAAGCAATCATTCCCTCGGATTGGAAGCAGGTTTCTTCCCCACATGCCAGGGAGCGGTTGCCTCTGGACCCTTCACCCGTGACGGTTCAGCCACCGAAACGGCGTCTTCGCACGACCATTATTCAGGCCGCGGGTTGGTCGATGATGGGTTATCTCCTCTCGCAGCTAATACGCATCGCAAGTAATCTGGTGCTCACAAGGCTGCTGATTCCGGAAATGTTCGGCATTATGGCGGTCGCCACGATGATTCAGGTGTCGGTCGCCATGTTGTCTGATCTCGGGCTCAGGCCCGCGGCCATACAGAGCCAATTTGGCGACGACCAATCCTATCTCGATACCGCGTGGACGCTGCAAATCATCCACGGCTGCTTGATCTGGTTTGCCTGCGTCCTGATAGCGATCGGCATCGGGCGTGCCGCCGAGTATGGCCTGTTCCCGGCCGGATCGGTCTACACGGTCGCGTCGTTGCCGGCCATCATCATGGGAATGTCTTTTTGTACTGTGATTATGGGGCTGCAATCCACTAAATTGATCTCTGCGTTCCGGCACCTTGATCTAGGACGCGTAACTTTAATTGAGGTAGTGGCTCAGGTCGTGAATTTGGCGGTGGCGATATCGCTTGCCTGGTACACTGGCTCGATTTGGTCATTCGTCGCATCGACGCTTCTATCCGCATTGACGACCACCATTCTCTCTCACATATGGCTGCCGGGTCAGCATAACAGCCTCTACTGGGAAGTTGCGGCGATAAGGGACCTTATTCGATTTGGCCGCTGGATCATGCTGTCGTCGATCCTGACGATGATAGCAGCCAATGGAGACCGCATTTTTCTCGCCGGATGGACTAGCCCCCTCATGCTTGGCTTCTATAGCCTAGCCTTCAATCTCATTTCGATGCTGGAAGGTGCCGGTGGCAGGCTATTTTCAAACGTTGCGATGCCAGCCCTTGGCAGGATTGCAAGGGAACGCCCGGAGCAGCTCGGCTCCATGTTCTGGAAAATGCGATTGCCGCTGGATCTTGCCTTCATTGGAAGTGCGGGCGCAATCTATTCGAGCGGTGCGGCAATCATCGAAGCGCTCTATGATGATCGCTATCGAGATGCCGCTCCAATTATCCAGATATTATCGTTCAGCCTTCTCATCATGCGCTTCGGTCCGCTGTCTGCGATTTATCTCGCCGTCAACGAACCCCGTAATCAAACTGTCATGAATTTCATTCGCGCGGTTTCGAGCTTTATATGTCTACCTCTTGGTTATTACCTGTTCGGGTTCGAAGGTGCGGTATGGGCGGCAGCGCTTTACGGACTGCCCGTATTTCCGGCAATTCTCTATTTTAATCACCGTCACGGCCTCAACAATTTCCTGTATGAAGCGGGTGTGTTGTTGGCTTGGCCCGCGGGCTATTTGGCGGGAAGCCTTGCAACGGGCATTCTCCACAATGCTGGCCCGCTGTTTTAGCCAGGAGCCGCCCGAAACCTCCAGTTTCGCTATTTTTGATATGTCGGCCTGCAGAATTGTCACGCCGGAGTTGCCGGATGTCGGTGGCTTCCACTCCGCAGTGGTCGTTGTCCCGAAACGCAACTTTTTGCATCGCAACAGGTCAAGTGTCCGAAAGTTCAGGGGTGAGGCCGGGATCGAGCTTTATGGGAGCATTTTGACGCGCACGTTAACTATAAGCAGATATCCAATTCCTTATCGGAACTTAGCTCACGCCTTTGATAAATATTTTTATCTAGCTGCTTACTTGCGGATAGACTAAATTACGTATCTGCTGTATATTGACGTTAATAAAAGGTTGAAAGGTGTAGAGACAGTCTGTTGGCGTACTTATAGTTGCGGATCCTGAAGGGGACAATCATCCTAGACTTCAGGTAAGGGGGTAAGATGAGTTCCACACCAAGCGGCTACAGCCGTTCTCCTGCTGTGGCAGAATCCTTTCGCATTATAAATGATATCCCAAAGCTCGCTGAAAGAGATGATCGAGGCAGTGAGGGAGTAAACCACGATGGATGCCTTGTGATCATCGACGCGAGAGCGCTTGATCGAGAATGCCTTGCCAAAGCCCTTATCGGGCGTGGCCTTGAGATGGATGTCTGCGCTGTCGGCTCCATCGACGAATGGAAACTAGAAAAAGATCTCTATCCGCCTGTCCAGGCCGTGCTGTTCAATATAGGCAGCCGAAAGGCCGACGATACCGCACTTGCGACTGACATCTCGAAATTGACGGCCGAGTTCAAGTCGCCGCCGATCATCGTGCTCTCCGACTCCGACGACCTCGCACAGGTCGTGAAAATGTTGGAATATGGGGCTCGAGGTTTCATTCCCTCTTGCGTCGGCATCGGCGTCTGCGTGGAAGCGATCGGCCTGGCCGTTGCCGGCGGGATTTTCGTTCCGGCAAGCAGCGTCCTCTCCATGCGCCACCTGGTCAGCGCTGCGACGTCGGCGGCGGAGCACCGGCCACTCTCGGGAATGTTCACCCTGCGCCAGGAAGCGGTGGTAGAAGCCCTTCGCAAGGGCAAGGCCAACAAGATCATCGCCTACGAGCTCAATCTGCGGGAAAGCACGGTCAAGGTTCATATCCGCAACATCATGAAAAAGCTAAAAGCGACGAACCGTACCGAGGTCGCCTACAAACTCAATGACCTCTTCCCATACGGAGCGGCTAACTAGCCGTTCGCCGGTCGGTTGGCGGGCCGACCCGAGATATCACGGCTGCGAAGTCGAGCCTTCGCAGCTGCGTGAAGGGATACGATAAAAAACCACGTCAGCGCTGACAGGGGCGTTGCCGCGGCAATGCCTCCCGGTGCGACGAACTCTCGACATGGATGTTTGTCGGGCTGGCGATTGTGCATACGCCATTGTACTTGGCGAAAGACATGAGAACGGCGCAGCGCGCAGGTTCCGAACATTGATCGTTCATCTGTTGATCTTGCATCTGACAGTCGGGTGATACCGGAAGGGGTCCGGTGTGCCACGACTGTGAGATCGCCCCCTCGTGTCCCGGCAAATCAGATTCGCTCAACCAAGCTCGGACTGACATCCCATCGTAGGATGGGCAGATGACAAAGAAGCTAAGGTGCCGGTTTTGGCAGGGCCTTCCAGTTCGGATCCGGCCAGATGAAGGGGTTGCCCCCGAGGTTCGGGTGGGTTTCGGCAAAATAGCTCTGGCAGCCGCCGACCTCATTCGGTTCGCGGACATGCGTCCAATAGCTTCGGCAGACCTTTTCAACGATCACTCGCCGGCATTCCGCCATGCTCGGCGGGTGCACGCTTTCCCGCTGCAGAAAATCTCGGGTGACTGCCCATGCGATCTTCTGCAGTTCCTTCGCAAGATCCCGGGGCACGGTCGGCGGCGCTGCAGCGCCCTCGGGCGACTGGCGATAGATCGAGGCATAGTGGACCGCTGCTACAAAATAGATGCCCATATCGGTCAGATGGACCTCGTCGCGGAATATCCGATCGAGTTTCTCCCTGGTGCTTCCCGTCAGGCCGACAACCTTTCCATCAACTGTCCTTTTCACCAGTTCGACGAGAGCTGTTCCTGCAGGCACGACGGAAAGATTGGCCGGGCGCTTTTCAGCCTGCAGTGTCAGCTTCACCTTCTCCGCTACGCATTGCCATACGACCGATGCATTTGTCTCGTGTTCCAACCAGGGCGCCGGATTGTCCTTGTCGACGCCGAGCCAGGTGTGGACATAAAGGGTCCGGCCCTTCGGGTTGCCGTCGAGAAGGCGATCGTGAAAGTGGCGCAGATAGGCAATCGCGTTTTCCCACACGATCATGTTTAGCAAGTGGTGGTTTTCCGCTGCGACAACGGTGTCGTAAGGGCGCCCCGTTGTAATGCGTCGCGGGCGGAGCAATTCCTCGACGACATCCATCTGATCGCCATTGCGGTTCTTCCCGTACCTATATCCAGCCCAGCTCAGATCCTGGTCGTTGTCCCCCCGCGTCCTGTACCGCAGCGGGGACCCGATGACGATCTGCTGCTCCCAGGCGATATTCTTGCCACGGCTTCTAGCGATCATCTCGACCCAGTTGGGCAGGGGATTATCGATCAAACTATGCCCGGTGAAAAAGATTTGCGCCGAGTTTGGTGGGGCATCGCCTGGCCTGATTTCCTGTGAAGACGCCACGTCTGACAGTAGCCACGCCAAGGACAAGATGATGGTACGCACCGCTGTCATAAGAATTCCATCCTTATCGAGCGCGAGAACAACCCTGGCAGATGAAGAAATATGACATGGAAGAATAAACGCCGGAGATCCTGTCCGCCATCATGTACAAAAGGCGTAGCCCTTCGCGTCTCGGGGGGATGCGGACCTGCCGAACGGATTGCCTATCCCACCAGTCGGCTCCCGACCAGATGATAAGGGTTCATCGGGACGTCGTGAAAATTTTATTAAAATTATATAGTATAGCTTGGCGAGTTTCCCTGTATTTTCCAATGATTTCTTGGACGGCAAGATATCCGTAAATTTCTCGCCCGTCTTGCAGGCCTTCCAAAAGCAAATGTGGCTTGTCGGCTCCATTGAACCTCCAGTTATAGCTTGCCCATCCTATTCCGATTGTGCCGCCGTCGTAGCTGGCGGGCAAACTCGGGAGCCGAATCAGCTCCCTTTCACTGGCGAATCGATTGCCTGGGGCGTGAGGTCTTCAATCATGCCCATCGGCTGATCGTAACAACCGCTCCAGATAACTCTTTGGAAACCATGTTTTGCAGCCGACGAGGCCAAGATGTGTGGCTTTAATACGCCTTCCGCTGCCGCAGTTAACCTTCTGTCAATAATTCCGTTCCCGACACATAACCGGCTATATCGCGAAGGTTAAGGAAGTCTTGCTTTATATTTGGGGCCGGAGTTGATTGCGGCACAGTTTTTATTGGGGGTTAGAGTCATGTCCGTTGAAGATCCGCGCCTGTCGAACATCTCGGAAGAAAATCTGACTGAGAACTTCTCGTCGGAAATCCAGGAGGAGATCGCAGCCTCTTCTACGCCTTCTCCGATCGAGCATGAGATCCAGGTGGCGCAGGCCGGTGATGGCCGCACCCCGACGACGAACCGCGTCCCGACCGATCCGAATGCGCCGGCCGCTGCTCCAGCAGCCCCGGCTGCCGAAGTGACCCCGGACGCCAACAACATCGTTCACCTGGCAACGAGTGTATCGATCGACGACATCCGGGTCGACGGCGCAAACCTCGTCCTGGTGCAGGCGGACGGGACCGAGATCGTCATCGTCAACGGCGCGGCCAAGATCCCGACGATGCTGATCGGCGAGGTGGAGGTACCCCAGCAAGTGCTCTTCGCCGCCCTCGAAGACAGCGGCATCAACGTCGCAGCCGGCCCGGACGGATCCTTCAGCGCGACCGGACGCCCGGACAGCTCCGGCGCCGAGTTCGAAGACTCGATCCAGGGGAGCCAGAACGACCCCATTCAGCTCGCCTCGCTGCTCGGCGATACGGAATTCGGCGATGGCGGCGGGCTTGACGACCGGACGGCGGCGGACGATCAGCCGGACGCCTTCGACATGGGGTCGCCGTTCATCTTCTCCGAATCGGTTCTGGCCGATGACGTCGTCGGCAACGAGACGATCACGGGCACGCTCGCTTTCGACGGTGGTGACGATTTCGGCATTGTCTCCTCGGTGAATTACCAGAGCACTTCCGACATGGCGGAAGGGACCGGCAGCGGTGTTGCTGCGCCGCTTACGTCCGGCGGTCAGCCGGTCACGGTGTCGACCTCGGCTGACGGCCTGACGGTCACCGGCACGATCACCGTTGGCGAGACCACGGTCACCGTTTTCACGCTGACGGTCACCAACCCGACCACCGGCGCCTTCACCTACACGCAGTCGCAGCCTCTCGACCATCCGGATCTCGGCCAGATCGGTGCCGATGACGCCCTGCGACTGAACTTTACGTTCACGGTTACAGACAAGGATGGCGATTCCGATACCGGCTCGTTCTCGATCGAGATCGGTGATGATGGTCCGGTGCAGCGCGAGGCGGGCAGCGCCTCGCTGAATGAAGACGATGTTTCGGCCTATCCTGCCACGGATGGCAGCGAGGCTGCCAAAAAAACCGGCGATATCTCGCTCGGCATTTCCTGGGGTGCGGATGCCGATACACGCAATGGCGAAGGCGACACCTTCGGCCGCTCAGTCGGTTTTGCTAACGCGGCAGGCGCCGTCCCGGCCAATGCCGGGGGCGTTTACACAGGTGCCACGGATGTCGGTCTCTCCGTCACTGGCGGGACTCTGACCTCGGGTGGCAGTGAGCTTTATTACGTGATCACCGACCTTGGGAATGGTGGCCAGACGCTGACGGCTTATGTCGATGGCTCGGAACCGGCAGCGAAGGTATTCGAGATCTCGCTGGATCCGACCTCTGCAAATGGGTCTTACACGGTCGAGATCTTCCAGGAACTGGATCACAGCTCAGACTCGGATGCGTTGACGATCTCGTTCCAGTTCCAGGGTGTCGATGCCGACGGTGATGCCGCAGCGTCCGGCACGGCTTTGATCACCATCGCTGACGACGCGCCGGTGATCGGCGCGGCCGGCGAAGGCGAGGTCGACGAAGGTGGCAGCAATACCGCCCAAGGTTCGCTTGGCATTTCCTGGGGAGCGGACGACGGCAATACGAGCGAGGACGGCGGCTACGACGGCACCCAGGACGCCGGAGATCGGTCCGTGGTCTTCACCCCGGGCGAGGTCTCTGACCTGCCGCCCGCAGACGGCGATGAGATGTCTGCGCTAAAGGTCGGTAGCTCGGCACTTTCGACGGCTGCGGTTTCGGCATTCATGCGGGTATGGAGTGGCGAGACCGAAATCGCGCTTGGGAACCTGACTTCAGGTGGCCAGCCTCTCGTCTACACGCTGTCGCCGGACGGCACGGTTCTGACGGCGGCCGACCAGGAGGGTGGACCGGTCTTCACCGTGACCCTCTCCGACACCGGCGCCGGCGGCTACACCTTCGATCTTCAGGGCGTTCTCGACCATCCCGGCCATGGCGAGACCGGCAGCGAGACCGACATCCTGAGCTTCGAATTCACCTATACCGCGCGTGACGGCGATGGCGACGTTGCCGAGAGCACCTTCACGGTCGACATCAAGGACGACGTTCCGGTCGCCAGCGGCAGCGCTGTCGAGGCCACGGCCGACGAGGACGATATCGTGACGTGGGATTCCCGTGGCTCGAGCCCTTATGACGGTGCTGGGGATGGTTCCACGACAGGCCCATTCGATTTTCTGGGCGGCCCCGCGACTGTGTCCGGTTCGATCGCCTCGGTCGTCGCCTTTGGCGCTGACGGCGCGGCAGCCGGCGGCGGCTTCGGTTTTGTCGCCGATGCAGCGGCCAAGATGCAGGCGCTGGCCCTGACCTCGAAGGGTGGCACGCTTTCCTATGCGATGATCGGCGATGCCCTGGTGGCCTATGTGAATGTCGCCGGCGGTGCCGGCATCGATTGGGGCGACCGGCCGGTCTTCTCCCTGACCCTCGATCACGCCACCGGCGCATTTACCTACCAGCAATTCGACCAGCTCGACCACGTCACGGGCAATGGCGAGAACACCGCCCTCAAGAGCGGATCGGGCTCGATCGCCGCCATCGACTTCGGCGCCGTGATCCAGGCGACCGATGGCGACGGCGACCATGTCGGCCTCGGCGGCAAGTTCTCGATCACCATCACCGACGACGTGCCGGAAATCGCGATCTTCACCGATGAGACGGTGACGATCGACGAAACGTCCGGTTTCCAGAACGACGACAGCGGCGCGGGCAGCAT
>NZ_JBDIUU010000011.1:0-210134 GCF_039631515.1 Neorhizobium tunisiense
TCCAACCGTCGACGTCAAAACGCTGCATGCCAAAATCGGGGAGCTGACGCTGGAAAACGATTTTTTAGCCGGAGCGCTCGGCAAAGCGGGCTTGCTGGACGGAAAAAAATGATCGACCGCGAGCACGAACTGTCGGTCGCGCGCCAGGCGAAGCTTCTCGGCTTCAGCCGTGGCACGGTCTATTATCTTCCTCGTCCAGTGCCTGACGGCGATCCTGCCCTGATGCGCCGGATTGACGAGTTGCATCTCGACTACCCCTTTGCCGGAAGTCGGATGTTGCAAGGGCTCTTGAGAGGAGAAGGGCTGGAAGCTGGGCGGCTGCATGTCGCCACGCTGATGAAGAAGATGGGCATCGAGGCGATCTATCGCCGCCCAAACACCTCAAAACCAGCGCCTGGGCACAAAATCTATCCCTACCTCCTGCGCAAGCTGGCGGTCACCCGGCCTAACCAGGTCTGGGCGATGGACCTGACCTACATCCCCATGGCGCGGGGATTCGTCTATCTCTGCGCTGTCGTCGACTGGTTCAGCCGGAGGGTTCTGTCATGGCGGCTGTCGATCACGATGGAAGCAGCCTTCTGCATCGAAGCGGTGGAGGAAGCACTTGCCCGCTGTGGCAAGCCGGAAATCCTCAATACGGACCAGGGATCGCAGTTCACCTCCATCGACTTCACGGCGGTGCTGAAGAAAGTAGAGATTGCCATCTCGATGGACGGCAAGGGGGCGTGGCGGGACAATGTCTTCGTCGAGCGGCTCTGGCGGTCGATCAAATACGAGGAAGTCTACCTTCACGCCTACAAGACCGTGTCCGAGGCCCGCGCTGCCATCGGCAGATATCTGACCTTCTACAACAGCCGACGCCCACATTCATCCCTTGACCGGCAGACGCCGGATCAGGCCTACTTCAACGCGCTGGCACCAATGATGGTGGCAGCATAATCGAGGCGGAAATCCACTTAACGAAACGCCCGAAACTGTTCAAACAAACCGAGCCATCTCTCCATCGGGACAGACGTCGATGCCGCACGCCCGGTCAGTCGGAAAAGGTCGAGACATGGGTGGCATCATCTCCATAAGGCACCGCGCCACCCATTTCCATAATTTCGAACACTTCGCTAACGGTTGCTCGCGATCTGCCGGGCTACGTCCGAGACAGCCTTCAGCGTTTCGTTCACGTCGGCCGAAGCGTAAGCTTTGTCGAGGTTGTCGGCGAAGGTCAGGAGCCTTTTAAACTCCTTGTCGACGTGGCTATCCAGCAGAATACACTCATAGTATTGATCCGCGAGTTTATCGGCCACGATAGCAAGCATCAGATAGGCAGCCGCGTGCTCCGGATCTGAGACGGCCTTTTCATAAGCGTCCTTGGCGACGCAGCTAAAGGCTTTCACCGCCCTACCCTTGTCGTCAATGACCTTGATCATGCTGCTGAACATGGAAACAACCTCCTTCGGAAAAACGTTCGAACGATTTCGGCCCCACTCATCAGGGCCTTGAGAAAAGAGGGGCAAGACACATGCCTGGCGATAAGTGCACTTGTTGTCTTGGCACGGCGCGCATGGTGCAAGCCCTCGCCTTTTCGTACGCAGATCACGCAGACAATCGAAGCCATCGCCCCGCGGCTTCGACCAGACGCCGTCGTCTTCAGAGGGAGACCCGTCTCACTCGCAGCCTTGCTCAAAGGCCGGCTCAGCTGTCGGCGAGTGGAGAAAAAGGGCGGTGACAATTCATCGTTGGTAGCAGCAGCCATAAACATCGGGTCTCGAAAAACAACTCAGGCCGGCGGCCGGTACCACCGACCACCTGTAAACGTCACAATGTCTGGGCTTAAAAGCGCGCAGCGACGATGCCGATCGTCTTGAAGTTATGCGACCGACTCTCTGTCTGCACCATCGGGCATCTCCTACTTAAGGATGCTAAAAACAGAGGCTAAAGCCGTAACGCGAGATGTGTCAAGGACATTCTCAAAAATGAGAACTTTTTCATGTCGTGTCAGAGAGACCCCAAATGCGCGTCATGTTGGAGCCTTCCGGAAGACAGCACACTTCCACGAAAACAACCGGTCCGCCGAACTATCCTCATTCACCTCGTCGACATGACCAAGCGCCCGAGATGACGGCCGTTATCGACTTATCGGCCACCATCCTCCGAATCCAGATCCCGCCCTCCCGTTCCGCCGCCGTCAGTCCGGTGCCCGGGAGTGATCGGAGTACGGAGTTTTAGGCAGCCTTGCTGCGCAGAAGGCCTCTCAAAAGTCGTCGCTCGGAACGAAATTTCGCCGACACAATCAACGCGAGCCACATGCTCAGCGGCACCCCGTCACAAATCCTTCAAAAAAACCGCTTGACGATTGTCGTCTATAGAAAGAGACTTGATTTTAATAAATGGACTAATTCGCAAAACATGACATTGGGCATTTGCCTGAGTTTAAGGAGAAAGCGGTGCTTCAGCTCAACAGACTTTCCCGTCTCGGAAACCAGACAATTGAAGGGGTCCTCGATGAAGAGGACAGGCAGGAGATGATCGAGTCAGCCTCCGCCAAGATCCGAGAGCTCTTCGATGTCCTGAAAATCGACCACGTCAACGATCACAATACACGGGACACACCCAGGCGCTTTGCCAAGATGCTCGTGTGCGAAACGCTGGACGGTCGCTATTCCCTTCCGCCAAAGATCACCGAGTTCGAAAATGTCGGCGCCTTCGACGGTCTTATCGTCACCGGTCCGATCGAACTTCGCTCCACATGCGCGCACCACCTCATGCCAATTCACGGCAGCGTCTATATCGGCGTGCTGCCGTCGACCAACGGCAAGATCATTGGCCTGTCCAAATACGACCGCATCGTCCACTATTTCGCGTCCCGGCTACAAATCCAGGAGGAACTGGTAAGGCAGATCGGCGACTTCGTTTACGAGAAAACACAGCCAGAGGGCGTTGCCGTCCGCATCAGTGCCGTTCACATGTGCAAAACGCACCGCGGCATCAGAGCATCGCAGGCCAGCCGTATGATAACGACTGCCTATTACGGGAAATTCGAGACCGACCAGGCGGCAAAGTCTGATTTCCTTCAGGAATGCAAAGCGCTGGAGAGGTCTTGATCAACGATGGACACAATCGCCGATCCCACTCTCCGCCCTGCCCGAGCCGGTGCCGGGCCGATGGAAATCTACAGATCGACCAAGAGCTACGATCACAATGAAGGGTTGTCATGCTGTTTTCGTCAATGGCGCGCAGACTCGCATTGCAGGCTTGTCCACGGCTATGCCCTGGCGGTGAAGCTGGTATTTGCAACCCCGCATCTCGATCACCGCAATTGGTGCCTCGACTTCGGTTCTCTGAAGCCCGTGAAAGCGTGGCTGCATGACCTTCTCGACCACACGATGATCGCTGCCGACGACGACCCCGAACTGCCCCGACTTCAAGATCTTGCGGCCGCCGGACTGGTGGACCTCCGCATTCTGCCGGCAGTGGGTTGCGAGGCGCTGGCCAAGCATGTCCACGATCATGTGTCTCAGGTTACCGATGAGATGACCAAGGGACGCGTATCGCTCGAGTCCGTGGAAATCCGGGAGCACGCGGGAAATTCTGCGATCTACGAAGTGCGCGCAAATTGGAATTCTCCGGCGGCGTTGCCGTGATGGCAGCGCTCTTCGACAACCAACGGACCGAACGCCGCTTTCGGAAAGCGGCCCCGAACCTGGACGCCAGTCGACGACGCAGCCCCGCTCTCAACACTTCGCAAGCCCGCCTCTTCATTGAGACAGCTCCTACTTGCCGACCCCCGCTCGCGCGCAACATGCAGAACTCTCGGTGGCACAATGTATCCCGCATCGTTCCGGTATCACAGACCGTCCGGACTTCATCATGCCCTGGAGCTTCTCTCTCGGCATAAGGCAGATGCAGCAATCATCGCCGGCGGGCAGAGTCTGGTCCCGCGCATGAACCTGCGTCAGGCAACTCCGAAAAATATCGTCGATCTCAACAGGATTGCCGACCTGTCGAAGCTCGCCGTCGTGAATGACGTTCTGGAGATCGGAGCGATGGTCCGCCATCAGAGCTTCTGTTGTGAAGCTGCGATCGGCCATCTTTCACTGCCGTCCGGCTTTGCGGAACTTCTTGGCCGAATGGCAGGAGCAATCGGAAACCTGCCGGTCAGACTGAGAGGAACCATCGGCGGCAGCCTCGCCAATGCCAGTCCGAAAGCGCAGTGGGCCTTGCTGTCGTTTCTGTTGGATGCCGACATCGTAGTCGAGAATGCCGAAGGCATGCGCTGCGAGCGCTGTATACAGTTCGTAAAAGGGGACGGCAGAACGACGCTGAAACCAGACGACATTATTACCAGTGTCAGAATCAAGGTTCCCCCGGAAGATTGGCGGTATGGGTTTGCTCAACTCGCTCCGCAGCCAAGCCGGCCCGCTTCCGCATTCGCCCTGGCCGCCATCACCTTGGAAGATGCTCGCGTACGCGATTGCCGTATTGCCATTGGCGCGTGCACGCCCGTTCCTTGCCGGCTGCACGCGTTGGAAGACTGGCTGTCCGGTCGCCGAGCCTCCGCCAGCGGCAGTGATGACCTTGTCGAAATCGCCGCAGCAGCAGTTCGACAACAGGGCGGCGAAAACCAGCCCTATATCGAACACCTCGCTGTCGTGGCGACGACGCGTGCAATCGCGCAGGCGTTGGAGTGCTGATGGAGGACACCGAGCTTCACACCGTCTCCTTCACGTTGAATGGCGCCACGCAGCTTCTGCGAGTAGCGGCCCGGCGATCGTTGACCGATGCTCTCGGTCAGGAATGCGACATAAAAAGTGCTCGCGTGGGCTGCGGCCAGGGCGATTGCGGGTCCTGCACGGTCAGCGTCGACGGCGTACCGATCAGAGGATGCCTGCTTTTCGCCGTTCAAGCCGACGGTGCCGATATTCGAACGGCAGAGGCTTTGGCCGATCCCGATTCGCTTGCTGCGATCCGAAACGCCTTCAAAAAACATCGGGCGATACAGTGCGGCTATTGCACGCCGGGCTTCATGGTCCTGGCCGACTACATACTGCGGAACGAATTGTCGCTCGATCAGGCCATTCAGACGCTGTCCGCTAACCTGTGCCGGTGCACCGGATATAGTCCGATCGTGTCGGCGGTCGCCGATCTTCTGGCATCGCGCGCCGAACGCGGATTCGGACCATGAACATGATAGGCCAGTCTGTCGACAGGGTGGAAGACGACGACCTGCTGCAAGCCAGCACCCGGTTTGTCGGCTCGCTGGCGTTTGAAAACATGCTGCATATGCATGTCGTTCGATCCCCCTATGCCCATGCCCGTTTGAAGAGCGTGATTGTCGGCAAAGCCGCCAGTGCCCCGGGTGTGGTCGCGGTATGGACCGGAAACGACATACGCGAACTTCCCCCAATCGGGTTCCGCCGCATACCCGACCGCGACCTGCTGCAGCATCGGCAGCCGGTTATGGCGTCGGACGAGTTGCGCTACGTGGGTGAACCCGTCGCGATCGTGTTGGCCACCGATCCCTGCCTTGCCGAAGATGCAGGCCGGTTGGTCGCGATCGATGCCGAAATACGACCGCCCGTTCTCGACTGCGGACCTGAAACCGACACCCGGACCGAGACCCGCATGCGCGGCGGCAATGAAGTCGCGCGGATTGAAAAAGGCTACGGCGACGTCGAGGCGGCGTTCGCGGCGGCCGAACATAAAATCTCCATTTCATGCCGACTTGCGCGGCAAACGGCCGTGCCGATGGAGACACGGGGCGCAATTGCGGTGCCGCATCCGGGTGCAGCCGGCTTCGACCTTTATGGTGCGGCAAAGGTTCCACACGCCAATCGCCAGGAACTCGCCAGGATGTTGTCGCTGGATATCGGCGGCGTAGTCTTGCGGGAGGGGCATGCCGGTGGGGGATTTGGCGTCAGGGGCGAACTGTACCCGGAGGATGTTCTGGTGGCCTTTGCCGCGCTGCGGCTGCGCCGTCCCGTTAAATGGATCGAAGACCGGTCAGAGCACTTCCTCGCCATCAACCACTCGCGCGATCAGACTATCCACCTCGACGCGGCCGTCAGCAAGACAGGCGTCATTGCGGCTTTGCGTGCCCGAATTGCGACGGATCAAGGCGCTTATCTTCGAACCCATGAGATCAAGGTCTCCGACCTGTCTTGTGCCTTTCTGCCCGGACCGTATCGCATTCCAGCCTATCAGGCGACAGCGACGGTGCACCTGACCAACAAGACCCCTTGCGGAACATACCGCGCACCGGGCCGCTTCGAGGCAACCTTCGCCATGGAGCGGATGATCGATGCGATTGCCAAGGCGCTCGAGCTGGACCCTGTGGAGGTTCGCCGCAGGAACCTCATCAGCGCTACGGAAATGCCGTTCGACCGGCAAATCGAAGCCACCGGCAAAAGGGTCGTGTATGACTCGGGAGATTATCTCCAAACGCTGGATACGGCGATACGGGCCTTCGATCTTCCGGAACTGAGACGGACCGCAGAGGAACGGAGGCAGCGTGGTGAGTGCATCGGCGTCGGCCTGGCCATGTTCGTGGAGAAGACCGATACCGCGCTCCACGAAACCGCCCGTCTCGAACTGGCGTCCGACGGCAAGATAGAGATCGTCACCGGCACCTCTTCGCTCGGGCAGGGCATGGAGACGGCCTTGGCGCAGATCGCGGCGGATGGGCTTGGTTTCCCGATTGACGTCTTCCGTATCGTGCGTGGGCAAACGGATCGCATCTCCCAAAGTGGCGGGACATTCGCCTCTCGCACCACCGTCATGGCTGGCTCGGCCGTCCACGAGGCCTGTCGCATTTTCCGTCAAAAACTGATCGAAACATGCGCCGCGCTTCTCGACGAAACCACCGACAGGGCCACCCTTCACCGCGAGGGCTGCCGCATCAACGGCCGGAATGTGGGTCTCTCCGAACTGCGCGCGATGATCGACGCCTCCGCTCCCTCCACGCAGCTCGTTGCCGAAGCAGATTTCAGCTCCGGAGCCATGGCCTGCCCCTACGGCGTGCACATTGCCCAGGTGAAGGTCGATCCGGACGACTTGAGTATCACGGTGGAGAAATACCACATTGCCTACGAGATCGGCCGGGCCGTCAATCCGGATCTCGTCAAGGCCCAACTGCTGGGAGGTGCGGTGCAAGGCATCGGCGGCGCCCTGATGGAGGAAATATCATTCTCCAGCGACGGCCAGCCGCTGACGACCTCGTTTGCCGACTACGTGACGCCGAGGATCGTCGATGTGCCGGCGTTCGAAATTCTGTTGCTCGAGGATTGGCCGAGCCCCACGAACCCGCTCGGACTGAAGGGCGCGGGCGAGGGAGGCATCAATGCCGCCGGTGCGGCAGTCGCGGCGGCTGTGGAAGATGCGTTCGCCGCGAAAATAGCGCCACGGCAGCTGCCGATAACGCCGAGAGCCCTGTTCGACCTCCTGTCCAAAACAGACGACAGGCTCACCTCCCCGCTCCTGCGGCGGTAACGACATTTGTTCATGAAAGGAAAAGACATGGCCATTGATACGCATGCCCACTACGTTCCCAAAGAGGTGCTGGATGTCCTGGACGAGCGGGCTCGGGATTTCGGTATCACCATGCACCGTGACACGCCCGGGTCGATACCCGCACTGCACTTTGACTATGGTCTCAAAGTACGTCCCTTCTTTCCGCAACTGGTGGAGACGGTCGAGCAAAGATTGCAGGGCATGGCCGCGATGGGCGTTTCCCATCAGGTGCTCAGTCAATGGACGGATATCTTCGCCTATTCGCTGCCGAAGGAAAAGGCGACGGCGTGGCACAGGCTCATGAACAATGCCTATCGGCATCTTTGCGCCCAATATCCCGACAGGTTCTCGTTTATTGCATCCATTCCGCTGAATGAGCCCGAGCTTGCAGCGTCCGAAGTCGAACATGCGGTGCTTTCGATGGGAGCTGTCGGCATATGCCTCGCTGCCAATGTGGATGACGTCAACCTGGGCGATATCGATCTGGATCCCTTGTGGTCGAAACTCGAACAAATGGACGTGCCGGTCATGATCCACCCCGTACAGGCAGTGCCAGGGGCGCGGATCAAGAAATATGCGCTCACGCAGGTCGTCCAATATCCATATGACACGACTTTGGCGATCGGGTCGCTGGTGGGCTCGGGCGTACTCGATCGCTTTCCGGGATTGCGAATCCTGATTTCGCACGGGGGCGGTCTGCTGCCATTCCTCCTGGGGCGTTTTGATCGGCTCTATGTGCGGATGAACAAGGCACAGCAGCAATATGTCGCGGAGCGAGAAACGTCTTACTATGTGAAGAATTTCTTCTTCGACACAGTTGTCCATAGCCCGAAAATCCTTCACTTCCTGGCTGAAAGCGTATCCTCGGACAGAATCGTTCTGGGAACCGACTACTCCTTTCCTCCTGCCGACATGACCCCCCTGCAAACGCTCGAGACGAGCGGTCTTTCGCCAGAGGACTGCCTGAAGATCTCGGTCGAGAACGCCTACACGCTTTTTCCAAGGCTACGGCGACAGCAGCACCTGCGCGCCGGCTAGACGTCCGGCGACAGCACAACTGCCGCCATCGTCCGCCCTTTGGCTTCATGCGATTTCGGACGGAAATCGGCTACGCACAAATTTTGGAATTGCTGTGAACACCCTTGGTTTTCTGTTTCTGCCGTGAAGGCAGTACACAACAACACGGACCGAAAAATGCGAACCCTTCTCCTGTATTCTCATCCCGTTGAATCAAGCTACGGCGCCTCCCTTTGCGAGCAAACGAGACTTGGCCTGCAGCAGGCCGGGCACCAGGTAGACTGCTGCGATCTTTATGCAGAGGGCTTCACGCCGGTTCTGACCCGGCATGAACGATTGATATACCACGATGTTCCCATCAATCGCCAAAACGTGGAATCCTATGTGGAACGCCTGAAGAATGCCGAGGCGCTGGTTCTGGTGACACCGATCTGGCACTTCGGCTTTCCCGCCATGCTCAAGGGATTCTTTGACCGGGTCTTTCTGCCGGGCGTATCCTTTGAACTGCACGACGAGCGCATGCGTTACGTTCTCCAGCACATCAGAAAGCTGGCCGCCGTGACAACATATGGGGCGGATCGCTCGAAAGCATTTCTTGTCGGGGATCCACCACGCAAGGTGGTTACGCGCGTCATCCGAGCCCAGATCCACCCCTTGGCCAAGACCGTCTACCTTGCGCACTACGGCATGAACCGTTCAACCGACGCGACACGCCGGAAATTTCTCTCCAAGGTGCGCAGCCAGATGGAAAAGTTCTGAGCGCCGCTCCCTCCGGTTTCGGCGAAGTCACGTCGTCGCGGTCGCGGCAGGACACCACATCGGCCCGGCCTCAAAACCACGTGCCAGGCCGACAGACCATTATATAAATAAAATCTATTTATATAGACACAATTTCATTTTATTAATATGGTTCCCGGGCCAACAAACCGGCAGCGGCATGCCGCACCGCTCAATCAAGGGTCGCGGACAGCAACAAGCCGACAGCAAGAGGGAATTTTCCATTATGTTGTATCATCGTGTAAGCGTTAGTGCGCCAAGCCGCTTCCATCTGACGTTGGCAGATTTGAATGGCTCTTTTTCCGATCGCGTGGACGGGGGAGTGGGCTTCGCGCTTTCGAGTCCAAGATTCGAGATCACGGCGACGCAAGCGACGGGTCGCAACGCCATCACCTGCGATATCGATGACCCCGAAGACCGCGCTGAGGCTGAAAACGCCATTGAGGCCGCACTCGGGGCGCTGCACCAGAAGCTGCGCCTGCCCGAAGTCGACATTTTCGTGAAGTCACCCGTATCGTCACACGCCGGGCTTGGCTCGAAGACGGCTCTGCTGCTTGGGATCGCGAAAGCCTATACGACGCTTTACGGCTATGAGTTTCCCGGTCGCGAACTCGCCCGCTTTGTGGGACGCGGCGGAACATCCGGGATTGGCTCCAACTGCTTCGACCAGGGAGGCTTTGTTGTCGACTGCGGCCACCGGGCGGAAGTCAAGGCCGGTGCGTTCATGACGTCTGGCTGGGCCACCGACATACCGCCCGGGCCCCTGCTCGCGCGTTACGACATGCCCGATTGGCCGATGCTGCTGGTCACCCCCATTGCCCGCAAGATCCATGGCGCGCTGGAGCAGCAGCTCTTTGCCCAGGTCTGCCCCATCCCGATGGAAGACGTCCGGGCGGTGAGCCACATCACGATGATGATGCTCATTCCGGCCGTGATCGAGGACGATCCAAAGATCTTCGCCCGCGGCATCAACGAGCTACAGAAATGCCGATGGAAGTCTCACCAGATCGAGTGCCAGGCCGAAGTGGTTCCCGTCGTCATGGAAAAGCTGCGTGAAATGGGCGTCAGCGGGGTTGCCATGAGCAGCTGGGGCTCCTCCGTGCTCGCTATGGGTCCGGAAATGGATGATCCGGCTTTCCGGACCGGAATTGCCGCCGCCATCCAGCAGGTCATGAATGACTACGACGGCGGGAGCGTGTCGGAGATACGGTGCGACAATGTGGGACACAAACTCAGGACCTTCCGGGTTCCTGCGCTGCAGGCATGAGGTCTGTCATGCGGACATTGATCGAAAACCTGGACGCGTTGTTTCAGGTCGACAAAGAGGACACCATTCTTCGCAATGCCAGCGTCGTGCTCGAAGGCAAGCATATCGCCGATGTCGGCCCGGTTGCCGAAGTGGCATGCCGCCATGACCGCGCATCCTTCGACACGATCATGGATGGACGGCAGCGAGCGCTTTGTCCAGGCTTCGTCGATACGCATGTGCACCTGTCGGAGACGCTTTCGCGGGGGGTATTCCCGGACAACCTGAACACTCGGGCCTGGGTTTTCAATTGGGCAAAACCCTTCTACGCACATATCGATCGTGAGGATGAATATTGGGGTGCTCTGCTCGGCATTTGTGAGATGTTGCGCAGCGGGACGACATGCTTCCTCGATATGGGCTCGCAATTCGATCCGGCCCACGTGGTGGACGCGATCGAGCAATCCGGGATCCGCGGCATCACCGGCCGGCACGCCGCCGACAACCGCCCCAAGGACATTCCCGCGGGCTGGTCGGAAGAAATGATGCGGCATCATTTCTTCGACGATGCCGAAACGGCCCTGGCTGCCCTTGAAGATTGCGTGCGTCGCTTCAATGGCCGGGCCGACGGGCGCATCCGTTGCTGGGTCAACATCGAGGGAAAGGAACCCTGTTCGCTGGAGCTGCATGTCGGCGCGAGGGCGCTGGCGGAGCGCCTGGGTGTCGGCACGACCTATCATCTGGCGACCTCCATCGAGGAGGCGCGTATATGCGAGAAAAACCACGGTGCCTGGCCGGTATCAAGAATTCGGGCGGCGGGGGGGTTGGGAAGCAACCTGGTGATCGCTCATTGCGTCGCAGTCAACGACGACGACCTGGACGCTCTGTCCGCCGGGAACGTCAAGGTCGCCTTCTGCCCCTGCTCTTCCCTCAAGTTGGGAAAGGGCGCCGGCGCCATAGGCCGCTACAAAGAGATGCTGGGCAGGGGAATAACGGTCGGCCTTGGAACAGACGGTGTTTCTGCGGCGGGCAACCTGAATCTGATGCGCCAGATGCACATCGTTTCCGGCCTCTTCAAGGATGCCCATATCGATCCGGACGCAGTGGGCGCGCGCAAGGCCCTGAGAATGGCGACCATCGAGGCGGCAGGCGCCCTGCTTTGGGACGACGAGATCGGCTCCATCGAGATCGGCAAGCAGGCCGACTTCATTCTCTTCGATACCGACCACATCGAGTGGACGCCTTATCACGACCCGCTTCAGACGCTCGTCTATTCCGCATCTATAAACTCCATCGCCGAGACCTGGGTCGCCGGACGCCCTCTCTATAGGGGCGGTAGGATTACCTCATTGGCCGAAGCCGACATAAAGCAAAAGGCAAGAGAACGCGCCGCCGCCGCAGTGAGGAGGGCAGGTCTTGTCGGTCTCCAGACGGCGGCCGCTGCGGTGACCCGGCTTTATGATGAAGGCAATTGATACCTCCTCAACCCTCTCTCACCTGTTGAAAGGAATCCCATGCGCACCCTGGAACTTGGCGTTTTCATGCCGGTCGGCACGAATGGCTTTCTGATGTCCACAACGGCACCAAGGTATCAGCCGACCTTCGCACTTGAGAGGACCATCGCGACGCTTGCTGAAGAGGCCGGCTTCGACTTCCTCTTTTCAATGGGAAAATGGATGGGGTTTGGCGGCAGGAGCGGCTTTTGGGAGCAGACGATCGAGCCGGTCGTCATGAGCGCAGCGCTGGCCAGCGTGACGAACAGGATCAAGCTGTTCGCAACCATCAACCCGCTGCTCTTTCACCCCGTCGTCGCGGCGAAAATGATTGCCACGATCGACGAAATCAGCGGTGGCCGCTTCGGCGTCAACATCGTCACCGGAAACACGCTTGAAGAACTCGAGCAGATGGGAGTCGTGCCCGAAGGATATGAGACCTTCCGCTATGAATATGCCGACGAATGGCTGACTGTTGTCAAGCAATTGTGGACGCAACAGCGCCTCACCCACGACGGTCGCTTCTTTCAACTTACCAACTGCGTCTGCGATCCGAAGCCGATCCAAAAGCCCTATCCGCCGATCATCTCAGCCGGACTGTCCGATGAAGGCCTCCGTTTCGGAGCCAAGCATTCGAACTATCAATTTGTCGGCGCCCGTCCAGAAAAAGTGGACCATGTAAAAGCCTTTGCTGCCGAAGAGGGGCGCGACTTGAAGGTTTCAGCCAACATGCTGATCGTGGCCGGCAGCTCCGATCAGGCCGCTCACGATCGTTTCGAGCGCCTGCTCGACGGCCGGGACAACGAGGCTTTCGACAACCTCATCGCCTCGTTCGAGAGGGACAATCGGGGCTCTTCCGAAGGTCGGACGTCCTTTTTGCGCAATCCGCGCATGATCGGCTTCGGCACCGGAGCACCGATCATCGGATCCTACGACACGATTGCCGAGCAACTCGCTCACGTCGCAACAGACGCAAAATTCGATGCCATTCAACTCACCTTCATCGACTTCATCGACGACCTGAAGGATTTCGGCAGGCAAATTTATCCCGGATTGAAGGCCCGTCTGGCGCGGCACGACATTCGACTCGGCCAGGACGTTGCCGCTTCCGCAAGGGCCGCCGAGCATGCGTGACGTCCGGCAGGGCACCAACAAGGTCCGGATAGCCCATCTGGCCGGGCCGAACGCGACGATCCACAACACTCCGCCACTGGTGACATCCAACAAGGCTCGAGCCCTTCACGCCCTCCCCTTGCTTACCGATGTCGACGGAAACCCGTCACGTTACGACAGCTTGCGCCCGCAGAAACTGGCTGTACCCGTCCACGTCTATGTCGAGCAGTTTTCCGCGCATCCGCTCGAGGCCGACGCTGCTCATCTCTATGCACCGCCGGACGGTTACGTCGATAGCCAGGGCAATTTCAGTGCAACGGAGACTGCCACGGCCAATCGGCCTGTCTATCGTGTAGAGCTGCGGCCGGAGGACGGTTATTATCCCCTACCCTATATGGCGCGACAGCGGGACGGAAGCGCCTGGGAAACGGATGGCGTGTCATCCTTCGCCGCGCGGGAAATGAGCCGCCAACCTTTCATGCCGGACGGTAGCCGCACCTTCGAGGAAGTGGACAGGCTGGGCGTGGACCCGAGAGGACGCGGCAGCGCAATCCACGACATTGCAGATGTGGAGTTTTTCCGTGTCGCCCCATCCGGTGGCTACATGAACGGCGTTCCGGCCGGCGAAAGCAGCGATCACGCCGATGGCACCATTGCGGTCGAGGTTTCAGGGAGGGACTTCTTCCCCTACAGACCCCCGCATTTGAGCAAGTCACCGCCGCGAACGTCCCTGGCCCGAATTGCCAACGCCACCCAGAAAATCCTGCGTGACGGTCATTATGACGGAGCGATCTGGACACAGGGCAGTCCTCGCATCGAGGAAACGATTTACTGGTTAAATCTCGTCCTCGACGTGACGGTACCCGTTTGCGGAAACGCATCGCAGCGCTATCACGGCGAAACGAGCAATGACGGTCCGCGCAACCTCATTGACTCCGTGCACTACATCTCTTCCGGCTGCTGGGCCGATGCGGAAGGGCGCAACCGGGTGGGAGCCGTTCTGGTACAGGACCAACGCGTGTTCGCCGCAAGGGAGGTTGTGAAAGTAGATGCGCGACCCGGCGGCTTCGCCGCCAGCGGCGGGCATGGCGGCATCGTCGGCGCAGCCGCAGAAGGCCGTTCTCGGCTTTGCTTTACCCCCAACGCCAAACACACCTATCAGTCCGAGTTGAATATCAGCCGGCTGCCGGCATCCGTCTGCGGGATTGCGCAACGCGATGGCACGATAGGACGCATCGAAATTCCGATCAAAACCCCTTCCGGCGACCTACGCGACGACGCCATTCCCTATGTGTCCATCGTCAAGGACTACAGCTACTCCGAGGACGACTTCGGCATCCATCCGGAAAACGAGGTGGATATCGTCGCAATTCTGCGGAAATGCCTGACGTCTCATCCGCTTGCCGGCTTCGTTCTCGAAGGGCTCTCGCCCTACGGCAAGCCTGCGTCCGCTTCGAAACTGGCGGCACTCGAACGCGCGGTCTACTGCGGTCTCCCGATAGTATGCGTCGGCCGCGGCAATACGGAAGGTTTTGCCCGTCACAGCCGTAGTTTTATCGGCGGATCGAACTTGACCGCAACGAAAGCCCGAATGCTGCTGATGCTCTGCATCATGAAGTTCGGGATGCTGCCGCCCGCCACGGATGCGGAAAAGCCGTCTGAAGCAGAGAGACGTGCGACAGAGCAACATCTCGACCGTTATCGGAAGACCTTTGACACCCATTGAGCCCTGTTTCGCCGCATATAGGGGGCCGAACGCACCATCCCATGGCTCCGGCCAACACATGTGGACGGCGCTGTGCGCTATCGGAGAACTGCACCAAGCCGGCAGCGCCCCCCTTCATTCGTTCGGAAAGAATCCGGGGCATAGCCGTAACGGCGGAATCGAAGCTCCGGAGGAACGACACGATGTGGGTCACCTTTGCCACGCTCGCGGGCGCAACACTTGGCTGTGGCGACCTGGCTCTAAAGATGGCGCTGCCCAATCTTCAGCCGCGCATTGCCTGTTTCACGCTGTATTTCCTCGGTCTAATTCTATGGATCCCGATATTTCTCATCCTCGGTCTCGCGCCAGCCGCCCTTGAGGCGGTGCAACTGTCACCAGCGGCGCATGGAATGGTTATCGGTCGATCCCTGCTGCAATTCGGCGCCTATGCGCCGATATTCATCGTCCTGCGTAATCTACCCCTGGGAACCTATGCGGCCCTGCGTGCACTGTCGCCGGCACTTTCGGTCGTTGCTGGCACAATCTTCTACGGTGATCGTCCGAGCGCCCCGGAATATCTGGGGATCGGGGCCATTTTGACTGGTGTCGTGCTGGTGGTCTGGGAGCGCAAACCTGCAGCTCACTCCAGCATCGTGGCACCGGCATTCGATCGGCTCTGGTTGGCAAATATGGCGCTTACCGTCATTGCAGCGACTTGCTCTGGTTTGATGTCGATCTATGACAAACACCTGTTGTCGACAGTCCCGGCCAATCCGTTGGTTCTGCAAGCGCTGTCCGACGCCTATCGCATGGGCCTTCTCACTCTTCTTCTGGCATTCTCCACGCGACCGGTCCTCGCCCGCTCGCTAAAATGGAATTGGCGAAGGCCTGACGGCGGGCATCTGCCGCTTCTCTATCTGGGCCTTGCATCCCTGCTGATAGCCTTTGGGGAGATTTTTTCGTTTTACGCCGTTTCCTTTCCGGACAGCATGCCGTCCATCGTCGCCATATTGAGGCGTTCAAGCCTTCCGGTTTCGGTCATTCTCGCCAATCTCTTTTTCAAAGAGAACCTGACGATGAAGAAGATGCTCGGCATGGCGTCCATCGTGGCGGGCGTCGTCCTTATCAATGCCGGCTGGACCTCCGATCTTGGTCCGACGCCGACATGACAAGCGGGCCGAGCCGATCAAGAAAAGTGTATATCAGGATCGTCGCAAATTTGAGATTTTGTCTTGTAAATGAGAAGTCGATATGCAATGCTGCTTTTTATCTGTTTATGGAGCGTCCCATGCAGAAGGAGATATCGATGTTGATTCCTGGATGGTCATTGCCCCTGCGGGCACTTTCGTCAGACAGCGGCCTGTTGACGTCGCGGGGCGTCCGAATGGTCCCCCATGACGGTTGAGCCATTGCCGTTGAGCGATTTTTGCCGCGATGACCACTGTTCGATTGGCTTGGTCCGCGAAAGCGTCCCGCGTCCGTTCAAGCCCACGGTGGTGGCGGAAATGTCCCGTGTCGTTTCGAATGACGCGGTCAATGCGGAATATTATCATCTGGTCGTCGAGTGCGGCCCCGTGGCCACGGCTGCCGAACCTGGGCAGTTTTTTAGCCTGCTTTGCCCAAAATTGCCGGGTGAAGAGCCTTTCCTACGACGCCCGATGAGCCTTTACGGCACGAATCCGCACCAGGGACGGATCGAGTTTCTCTACAAGGTCGTCGGCTCGGGAACGCGTGGCCTTGCGACCCTGAAACGTGGCGACCTGCTTGACATAATGGGGCCTCTCGGACGCGGGTTCGCGCTCGACCCAGGCTTGACGGATATTGTCGCAGTCGGACGCGGCGCGGGACTTGCCACGCTTGCACCGCTGGCGAAGGCCGCAAGGCGTAACGGCACGCGCGTCACGGCCGTCTTCAGCGCTCGCAGACCTGACCTCATGGTCTCTGTCGGGCTTTTCGAAGAGCAAGGGGCGACCGTCATACAGGTGACGGATCAGGAGGCGACGAGCGGCCCGGCCAATGTGGAGCGTATCCTGCGCGAGTTGATCACGGACGGTCGCTGCCAGGCCTTTTTCACCTGTGGCTCCAGCCGTCTGATGCGGGTCCAGCAGCGCCTCGCGGCGGAGTTTTCGCTGCCGGGCCAAGTGGCGATCGAGCAACAGATGGCCTGCGGTATCGGACTTTGTTTTTGCTGCGTCAGGGACTTCAATGTCGGCGGCACTATCATCAATCGCCGGGTCTGCTGGGACGGTCCGGTGTTCGATCTTCTAGAGACGCTGCCATGAAGCTTGAGACCGATATCGATATGTCGGTGAAGATCGGCGAACTGACGCTGAAGAATCCAATCATGCCCGCGTCGGGAACCTTCGCTGAAGGCCTGTCGCAGGTGATGGATTTCGACCGTCTGGGCGCGATCGTCACCAAGACTGTCACCAGAGAAGTCCGGGCCGGCAACCCGACACCCCGTGTCGTCGAGCGCCCAAACAGCATGATCAATGCGATCGGCATACCATCGAAAGGCGTTGCGCATTTCGTCGAGAAGATTATCCCGCTTTATGCCCATTTATCCACGCCGCTCGTCGTCAGCATCTCGGCGCCTACTGCAGACGGTTTTGCCTGCCTGGCCCGCGATCTTTCGCTCCCCGGCGTCGCCGCCATCGAAGCGAACATTTCCTGTCCTAATATCGAGGAGGACGGCAGGGCGTTTGCCATGAACGCGGACTCGACCGCCACGGTGACGCGCGCGTTGCGCGCCGCCACCGATCTTCCGCTGTGGATCAAGCTTACCCCGAATACCGGAGATATGCCGGCAGTTGCACGTGCGGGGGAAGCCGAGGGAGCGGATGCTCTGGTCGTCGCCAACACGATCCTGTCGATGGCAATCGATCTCAAGACGTTCAAACCGAGCCTCGGCAATGTCATGGGGGGACTGTCCGGCCCGGCGGTCAAGCCGATCGTTCTGCGGCAGGTTTTCCAGTGTGCGAATGCGGTCGATATTCCGATCATCGGCTGCGGTGGCATTTCATCTGCCGAGGACGTAATCGAATACATGCTGGCCGGCGCACGCGCAGTGCAAGTGGGAACGGCTACCTTCCTTCAACCCAACATCATGCCCCGGATCATAGAAGACCTGCAGGCGTTTTGTTATCACCGACAGATCAACCGGGCTTCGGCCCTGACCGGAGCACTGTTGATCGAGGAGGCCGACGAGAGTGACCTCTCCTGGCTGGATCCGCAGTGATGACCGCACCCAATGCCCATATGGCTTCAGCAGACAGCTTTGACGAGCGCCACGTTGGCCAGCGGCTCTTCGAGCGGCTTGCGGAACTGACGGGAGACGGCATCGGGATCACGAGGGCAAGCTATGGAAACGGTGAGAGCCTCGCGCTTGATGCGGTCGAAACCGTCGCCAGGGAGCTGGGCCTCGCCACGGATCGCGATCACGGCGCCAACCTTGTCGTCACACTCCCCGGGAGCGAGCCGGAGCTTCCCTATGTCGCTTGCGGATCGCACTTGGATTCGGTGCCCCAAGGCGGAAATTTCGACGGCGCCGCTGGCGTCGTCGCGGGATTACTAGTCCTCGGTCGGCTCAAGGCGGAGGGCTTTGTGCCCCGCCGCTCGATCAAGCTGTTTGGTCTGCGCGGCGAGGAAAGCGCCCGTTTCGGTAAGGCTTACATCGGCTCCAGAGCGCTTTTCGGGGAACTCACAGAGGTCGATCTTTCTGCCAAGTCTAGCGATACGCAACGGAGCCTTGGCGACTGCATGCGCGATGTCGGTGCCGATGTCGAACGCATAAGGCGCGGAGAACGCCTGCTCGACGCCAGTAGAATTTTCGTCTGGCTCGAACTGCACATCGAACAGGGACCGGTCTTGATCGCCCGCGGGCAGTCGATCGGCATCGTCACGGGCATTCGCGGCAATATAAGGCATCGTGCCATCGAATGCGTCGGCGAGGCTGGTCATTCAGGTGCGATACCACGCTGGTTGCGGCATGATGCGGTCTTTGCCACTGCCGAGTTGATGACGCGCATCGACCACCACTGGCGCACATTACTGGAATGCGGCAGAGATCTTGTTGTGACGTCTGGCTTGTTCGGCACCGTGCCCGAGGAGCATGCAATTGCCCGCATTCCAGGCCACGTGCGTTTCAGTTTCGAGGCCCGCAGCCAAAGCCACGACACCCTGGAGGAGTTTTACAACCTCTTTCTTTCCGAGTGCGCGTCGATCTGTGAGGAGCGCGGTGTCGCCTTCAATTTCGATCGCCGGGTCGATTCCGGCCCTGCCATTATGGATAGAAAATGGATCGAACGCCTGGGAAACGCTGCGAAATCATTGGGCATCCCGGCCGAGGAAATGCCAAGCGGTGCGGGGCACGATGCAGCCGTCTTTGCCACTGCCGGGGTACCGAGCGCCATGATTTTCGTGCGCAACCGCAACGGCTCCCACAACCCGGAAGAGGACATGGACCTTGCCGACTTTCTAGAGGGCGTTGCCGTGCTGCGCGAAGCGATCACGGAGTCCGCTCAATAAGGACCTGTTACAGGCATCAGATCTTGTATGTGTCGGAGGCGGGGGCGCTTGAGGGCGCTTAAATGTCCGGCCTTTCGCGCGTGAAGCCCGCTTTTGCACGAGACGTACTGCAGGTTGATCCACCGTTCATCACGATTCCCGAGCCTTGCCATCAAGCATGGAGCATCGGGTGTGCGGTCGCCGTGGTAACTGCCGACGCTCATCCGCAATCGGCTCCGATGCAATTCCAGACCAAGCTTCACGCTTCTGCCGGTTGCTCAAACCACGCCATTTGGCGTATCCAAAACAACCGAGGCTTAAATCACTGCCTGGATACCTCCGTCTTCGCCGTAAATGCAACTCTGCTTCTTTTCATTTTACGAGAATTCGGAAAATTTTCTAGACGTCGTCTAATTTATGCGATACACACTTCGTCTTCACCATAAAATTGAGGGAACATAATGAAAAGAGCAGTTTTAGCGCTGTCGGTTGCCGCTTCAATCTTGATCGGCTCCGCAATCTCAGCCGCCGCACAGACCCTGACGCCCGTCAAATTTTCGCTGGATTGGACGCTGCAAGGCAACCACGCCATCTGGGGCCTGGCGCTGAAGGAAAAGAGCTTTGAGGCCAACGGCCTTAAGGTCACGATGGACCGCGGCTATGGCTCGGGCGACACGATCGTCAAGGTAGCGTCAGGCGCCTACGACATCGGCTTCACCGACATCAATTCGCTGATCAAGTTTAATGCCGAGAACCCGGAGCGTGCCCTGATCGCCTTCTACCAGGTGTTCGACAAAACCCCGAACTCGGTCATTGCGCTGGCGAAATCCGGCATCAAGACACCGGCGGATCTTGCCGGCAAGAAGCTTGGCGCGCCGGAGGCCGATTCCAGCCGCTTGATGTTCGGCGCCTTCGCCGGGGCCAACAAGATCGACCCGGCCTCGGTCAGCTGGGTTACCATGGCACCGAACCTGCGCGAAACCATGCTGGTCCAGGGCCAGGTCGATGCGATCTCCGGCTTTTCCTCGACATCCGTGTTCAACTTGATATCCGCAGGCGTGCCTGAAAAGGATATCACCGTGCTCGGTTATGCCGATAACGGTCTCGACCTCTACGGCAGTGCACTGGTTGCCACGCCCGCCTACATCGCCAAGAACCCCGAGATCATCAAGGGCTTCGTCAAGGCATCGATAGCCGGCACAATCTCACTTTTGAAGAACCCGCAAGCGGGCATGCAGGCGATGAAGGAAATAGAGCCGCTCTACGACATCAAGCTGGAAACGGCGCGCCTGCAGTTCCTGATCGACAAGGGCGTTCTGAAATCGCCCCTGTTCGAAAAGAATGGCCTCGGTTTCGTCGATCCTGCCCGTATGGCCCTGACCATCAAGACCAATGCCGATGCCTACAAGATCGCAGCGCCGGCTCCGGAAAAGATCTACACGACGGCATTCCTGCCGCCGGCCGCCGAGCGGATTCCGCCGAAGTAAGTCTCTCGCAATCTTAGCAAAACCACAGTTCTGGCGGCCTGGATGAAAAATCTCGTCGAGTTGATTGACGTCAGCCTTTCCTATGGAAAGACGCTGGCGGTATCGAACCTGAATATGAAAGTACCGGAGGGCTCCTTCGCCGCGGTGGTTGGCCCATCCGGCTGCGGGAAATCCTCGTTGATGAAACTGGTGACGGGCTTGATGCTCGCCACCACCGGCGCTGTCGTGGTCGATGGCCATGAAATCTCCGGCCCGGTCAGCATCGTCGGCATGGCGTTCCAGAACCCGAACCTCCTGCCGTGGCGTACGACGCTGGAAAACGTGATGCTGCCGCTGGAGGTGGTCCGTCCCGAGCGCCACCAACTGCGGGCGAAGAAAAAGGAATTCACCGAGCGGGCGATGGACCTTCTGCGGATCGTCGGTCTTGAGAGTTTCGCCAATCATTATCCCTGGCAGCTTTCCGGCGGCATGCAGCAGCGCGCCTCGCTGTGCCGGTCGCTGATCCATCAGCCGCGCCTTCTGATGCTCGACGAGCCATTCGGCGCGCTCGACGCGTTTACCCGTGAGGAGCTATGGGATGTTCTGCAGACGATTTGGCTGGAACGGCGCTTCACCGCGATCCTGGTCACTCACGATTTGCGCGAGGCGCTTTATCTCGCCGATGACGTGCATGTGATGTCCAACCGCCCGGGCTGCGTCGCTCGCACGGTCAATACAGGCGCCTTCAGCCGCCCGCGGGGTGAGCAGACCTTCATCGACCCCGCGTTCAACGAAAACGTAATGGAGCTGCGCGCCGACATTCGTGCCCAGAGAATGCCGATCGAAATGGCGGCAACCGGTGCACCCACAACACCTGCAGGGGCAGCGCGATGAACATGATGGAACGCGCCGGTCCGATCGTCCTGCCTTTGGCCTTGCTCATCCTCTGGGAACTGGCCTGCAAGGCTTTCGACATCCCGCCCTTCGTGCTGCCGTCGCCGTCGATGGTGATGGTGGCACTTTACAACAACGCCTTTGTCATCTGGTTTCATTCCAGTCAGACGCTCTATACCACGGTGGTCGGCTTTGCCGTCGCCGTCGCATTCGGCGCCTTTTTGGGTATCCTGGTCGGCTCCTCACGACTTGCCTATACCAGTCTTTATCCGATGCTGGTCGGCTTCAACTCGGTTCCAAAGGTCGCGATCGTGCCGATTCTCGTCGTCTGGTTCGGCATCGGGACCGTGCCGGCAATCGTCACCGCATTCATGCTCAGCTTCTTTCCGATTGCCGTCAATGTGGCGACCGGGCTTGCCACGATCGAGCCGGACCTGCGCGACGTGTTGCGGTCGCTCGGTGCCAGCCAGTTGGATATCGTCCGCAAGATCGGCATTCCGCGCTCGATGCCGTATCTGTTTGCGTCGCTCAAAATATCGATCACCTTGGCCTTTGTTGGCTCGGTCATCTCGGAGACGCTTGCCTCCAACCGCGGCATCGGCACGCTGATGACCCAGGCCTCCGCCAACTTCAATATACCACTGGTGTTTGCCGGCCTTGTGGTGATCGCGCTGATGGGCATCGTCATGTACATGATGTTTGCCTTTGTCGAGAAACGCATGACGGGCTGGGCGACGCGCGGCGCGACTTTCGGTATCGGCGGCTGAACGGTGCTTTGTTCAGCCGAGCGCCAAATGTGACGCCACCATTGCTGCAACATCGGTAAAGGCGCAGATGCCGAGCTCGGCGGGAGCGATCCCCCGCCCGGTTGCAAGGACCGGCACCCGTTCGCGGGTGTGGTCTGTTCCGGTCCAGGTCGGATCATTGCCATGATCCGCCGTGATGATCAGCAGATCGCCTTCGCGAAGCCGCGCGGTTAGCTCAGGCAGGCGTGCATCGAACGTTTCGAGCGCCCGCGCGTAGCCGGCGACATTGCGCCGGTGGCCCCAGAGACTGTCGAATTCGATGAAATTGGCAAATACCAGATCGCCTTCTGCCGCGCGATCACACCAGCCGAGAACGTGGTCGAACAGCGCCATGTCGTCAGCGCCCTTCGAGACGTCGGTAATGCCTTTGTAGGCGAATATATCGCCAATCTTGCCGACCGCATGCACCGCACCACCCGCCGAGACTACCCTGTCACAGATCGTGGCCGCCGGCGGGGCAATCGCAAAATCCTTGCGATTGGCGGTGCGGACGAACTCGCCGGGCATCTCACCAACGAATGGACGGGCAATAATGCGACCGACATTGAGCGGATGAAAGATATCCGCTGCAATCCGGCACAGATCGAGCAGTCTCTCAAGGCCGAAATGCGTTTCATGCGCGGCGATCTGCACGACGCTATCGGCGGACGTATAGACGATCGGCTTTCCTGTCGCGATATGCTCCTGACCGACCCGGTCCAGCACCTCGGTGCCGGAGGCATGGCAATTGGCGAGCGTCCCGGGAATGCCGGACCGGGTGATCAGGTCACCGATAAGGTCAGGCGGAAAGGCGGGCACCGTGCGGGGAAAATAATGCCAGTCGCGGATCACCGGAACGCCGGCGAGCTCCCAGTGGCCGGATTGGGTATCTTTGCCGGCGGAACTTTCCTGCGCCGCACCCCAGCGGACATCGGTGGCACTTGGCGCGGCCGCCAGTCCTGGCGCCTGCTGGCCGCCGGAAAGCAGGATAGCAGCGCCCAAGCCGAGAGCATCGAGGTTAGGCAGCGTCAGCGGTCCACTCCTGCCCTCCTCGGCCCGCCCTTCGGCACAGGCTTTTGCGATATTCAGGAGAGTATTGGATCCTTCATCGCCGTAGCGGCCAGCATCCGGCGCGCCGCCGCAGCCGACTGAATCAAGGACGCAGAGGAAAACACGGGCCATGGCAATTGTTTCAGTTGAGCTGGAAACGGCCGATTGAACAGCGACGGATCAGTTCTATGACCTCGTAGAAGGCCCACCCGATCAGGGACAGCAACACAACCATGCCAATGACCACGGCGGTATCGCTGTTTTCCTGGCCCGATGACAGGAGATAGCCGAGCCCCTCGTTGGCCCCCATCAGTTCTCCGATGACGGCAGCCGTCATGGCAAGCGTGGTCGCAACCGCCATGCCGGCCAGAACCGCCGGGTGCGCGGATGGCAATTCGATATGCCAGAAACTCTGCCATGGGCTGAGCTTCAGCACCTTTGCGAGATCGCGAAAGCTACCCTCTCCATATCGCAGCCCCGTAACCATGCCCTGCATGACAGGGAAGAAGGTGACGATCGCGATCAGCACGATCTTTGGCGTCGGGCCAATGCCCAGCCAGAGAAGCAGCAGAGGCGCGATCGCGATTTTCGGCGCGGTCTGGAGAAGCAGGATCAGCGGCGTGGAAAAACGTTCGACGCGCGGGAGACGCGCGAAAACGACGCCGGAGAGGATTCCGGCGATCGTTCCGAACACGAATCCCGCAACGATTTCCGAAAGCGTGACGCCGATATGCCGAAGCAGCTTGGCATTCTCGTACAGGAAAGCGATACGCGAAAGGACTTCAACCGGCCCCGGAAGAAGATACGCGGGAACATTGAAGAGATGGACGACCGCCGTCCAAAGGACGAGGGTCGCGATCAGGCCTGCTATGCCACGCAGGATCATGCTTACTTACCGATCGTGGACGGATCGACAACAAAATCAGCAGCCTTGGGGGCCGCGTCGATCACCTTGTATTCCGCCAGAATATCGGCGTTTTTCTGCCAGCCGGCAAGATCAGCGGCGCCAAGGCCCTTGTTCTTGGTGAGCGGACTCTGCCAGACGGACGGCACGAACGTCTTTTGGAAGGCTGTCTCCAGGATCGCCTTCTGCTCCTTCGGCCAGGTGGGCGTGTATTTGTTCAGCGAGATATCAATCGCATCGCCGACATGGCCGTCGATGACCCATTCGTAGGACTGGGTCACTGCGGTGGTGAAACGTTTGACCAGATCTGCCCTCTGCGAAACGCTCTTGGCGCTCGTGACGACGACGTTGCCGAAAGACGGCAGGAAGTCGTTCGACAGGATCATCGTAACCTTCGTACCGTCGGCTTCCAGGTTGTACTTACGCAGTTCGGAGAAGACGATCGCATCGACCTGGCCGGATTGCAACGACTGCATGATCGCGCCCGTGGCGACCACCTCGACCGTAACATCGCCGAGCGACAGACCTGCCTGTTTCAGGCCCACCTGCAGCTGCAGGTAGTTAGGGCTGGCCAGGCTCGTAACTGCGATCTTTTTTCCCTTCAGGTCCTTGTAGGTCTTGATACCGCTCGCTTCTTTGGCGAGCAGCGCCCCGATGCCGCGCTGGTAGGTCGTATGTACGACCTTGACCGGCAAGCCGTTGGCAGCGGCGGCCACGACTGCGTCACCGTTGGGGAAGCCGAAATCGACGTTCCCTGCAGCGATATTGGTCAGGATGTCGGCAGCGCCGGCATAGATGAATTCGACCTCGATGCCGTTCTTTTCAAAGATGCCCTTCTCAACCCCGGCATAAAGCGGTGCATAGAACGGAACGGCGGCGCCGTCGATCTGCATTACGACCTTGTCGGCGGCCAGAGCGGCGGAGTCGAACAGCGGTGAAGTGAGCAGGGCCATAAGGCTTGCTGCGGTCATGACGCGAAACTGTATCATGGTTGGCTCCTGAGTTCCCATTCAGTGGAGGAAAATGCCCTTCCGGCTATCCGCAGAAGGTTTCGTTGGGTTGCCTCATAGTCGTCGAGCCAGTCGTCTGTGACGCGATTTCCATGGACACCAAGTAGGCAGCTGGTTTCGAGGCCAATGGCGCTTCCAACCGTCAGAATGATCTCGCTTTCCATTTCGACGCCGATGGCGCCCCTGGCCTGGAAAGTATCAATGAAATTGCCGTGACCATGATCCGCGCCCTCGAGCGGGCGATAGCGGCGGTCCTGACCGAAATAATAGCTGTCGGTCGATGCGACCATGCCGGGCCGGCAAACGAGATCGAGGCCGGCCGCCGCATCCACGAGGCCTTGCGTGATGCGAGCAGATGCCTGTGCTTTACCGCCGGCAGCACGATAGGTAAGCGCCGTACCGGTGTCGCCGATCGCCCGGTCGACGGCGACGAAACTGCCGACATTATACTCTGCCACCAGCGCCGACATGCCGCCGATGCGCACGACGCGCCGGGCGCCGAGCATGGCGAGTTCGACCAGGGCTATTTCCGTCGAGGGGCCGCCGATGCCGGTCGAACAGATCGTCAGGCGCTTGCCTTCATAGGTGCCGGTAATGACGGCGAATTCGCGCTTGCGGCCGAAATCCGTGACGTCTTCCAGCATGCCGGCCAGCAGGCGGACGCGGTCCGGATCGCCGGGCGTCAGCACGTTTTCGGCAATGTCACCGGGGCCGCAGGGCAGATGCGGGGGACGGCCATTTTTCCAGGGAAAGGCTGCGCTGGTCTTAGCCATTTGCAACGCCCTTCCACGACAGCAGCCGACGCTCAAGGAAAGTCAGCGCCACATGCAGAAGCAGCCCGAGCGCCACGGTCGTCAGCACGGCCGCAAACAGAAGCGGTGTCTTGTATGTCGCGGATGCAAAGGTCATCAGGTAACCGAGCCCGACCTTGCCCGCCATCCATTCCGCCAATACGGCGCCCACCAGCGCCTGTACCGCGCCGATCTTCAACCCGACGAAGACCTCCGGCATGGCCGCCGGCAATTCGATCCGGCGAAACCGCTGCAGCGCGCTCAACCCGAGCAGCTTCGCAAGATCCTTCATCTTCGGGTCGAGCGTGCGGAAACCGGCGACAGCGCCGATGAAGACAGGGAAGAATACCAGCGAAAAGACCAGAACGATTTTCGCCATGATGCCGAAGCCGAACCAGACCACGAAAAGCGGCGCGAGCGCGATCTTCGGTGCCGTCTGAAGAATGACCAGCGGGCCATCGAGCCAGGTGGCAAGCTTCGGGAAACGCGTCATGACATAGGCGATGGCGGTGCCCGCAATACAGCCGAGAATGAGGCCGACGATGATGTTCTGCAGTGTGAAGCCGAGATGCATCCACAATTCGCCGGTCATGGCGATGCCGGCGAGCGCGTTCCAGGTCCGAAGCGGCGATGGCAGTAAATAGGTCGGCATGGCCATCGGGCCGGTTGCGTACCACCAGGCGGCCAGAAGCATGAGCAGCGCCAGAGCGTAGTCGACCGCCGCGGAAAGGCGACGTTTCATCAATGCGCCTCCCCGGCGGGCGTTCTCAAGTCACGCCGCAACTGGGCTACCAGCGCATGATAGGCAGGATCGAGCTTGGTGTCTTCGCCCCGCGGGCGCGCAAGATCGACATCATGCACGCATTTCAGCCTGCCGGGCCGCGCCGTCATCACCATCACCCGGTCAGCGAGGTAAGCGGCTTCCTCGACGCTGTGGGTCACGAGCAGGATGGTCTTTCCGGTCGACTGCCAGATCCGAAGCAGTTCGTCGTTAAGGTTGTCGCGGGTCAGAAGATCGACGGCCGAGAAGGGTTCGTCCATCAGAAGGATCGGTGGGTCGTCGGACAGCGCGCGGGCAATGGCGGCGCGCTGGCGCATGCCGCCGGATAGCTGGCGCGGCAGGGCCTTTTCGAAACCTGAGAGCCCGACCATCTTGATCAGGTCGAGCGCGGTCTTGTCACCTTGGGCGCGACGGACCCCGGATGTATCGAGGGGGAAGCGGACATTTTCGAGGACGGTCTTCCAGGGCAGCAGCACCGGTTCCTGGAAGACGAAACCGACCGGACGCACGGCGCCCGCTACGTCGAGGGTAATCGTACCGCCGCTTGCCTGATCGAGACCGGAGATCAACCGCAGAAGGGTCGACTTGCCGCATCCGGATGGGCCGACGATCGAGATGAACTCGCCTTCCCTGATCGTGATGCTGACCGGCTCCAGTGCCGTGACCGTTCCATGGTCCGCAACGAATGTTTTGTGAACACTCGTGATATCGATCATCCGCTCCGATTGACCCACCGATAACTCCATGTCTGTTAATGGGAGAACTATTGGCATTGCGGGGGTTTACGCCCGCACCCTACCTGTCCCGCCTCGGAAAGCGGCCAAGCTTTCACAGTATCTCCATGTCGGCAAGAGAAATCTCAAAGATGAGATTTATATCATAATTGTTCACAACATCTCTCGCGCCGTGGTAGCAATTAAGCTGTGCCTCCACCCGTCAACATGGGTTCCTCGATAAAGTCCGCGGCAAGACATATAAAGTCGAAGTGACCCTGTTTTAGACAAAGAGTGCTTACGCACATTTTTTGTGCTGGATAGGCAATCCCTACCTACCATCCACCGCAACAAGAGAATTTCACCCTGAGGATGGTTGTCCTTTGATCGTCCATCAATCAAAAAGGATCGGCACCCGTAATCACGGGACGGGTCGTATCTGAAACCCATGCGGACCACGATCCCGGATACATCGCCGCCGGTATTCCGATGGCGGCAAGCGCAAGCACGGTGTGTGCGGCCGACATGCCGGCGCCGCAATAAACGCCAACGTCGCAAGAGCCATCGACGCCCAGCGCACGGTACATCTCTCTCAGCGTGGCGCTGTCGGTGAAGTTGCCATAGTCGGTAACGTTATCCGGCGCAGGCGCGCTGATCGCACGAGGAATATGGCCACGCGCGGGTTGGCCCTCCGCAACAGGACCACCGATGTAATTGGGCCGAATGCGCGCATCGAGAAGGATTCCCTCTTTCCCGAAGCGAAGAGCATCGCTCGCGTCAAACGCAGGCATATGCCCCGGCGACAAGCCAATCGTGCTTGGCTGCACAATGGTGATGGCGTCCGTCGTTGGAAGACCAGCCGATACCCAGGCAGAAAACCCGCCGTCCAGTACGCGGACATCCGGCAGACCCGCCCATTTCAGCACCCACCACGCGCGGGCGGCTGTCATGCTGCGGTCCCCGTCATAGATGACGATCGTGCTTTCCGGCCGCAGCCCCCATCGGCGCGCCTTTTCCTGCAGGACACCGATCTCGGGAAGCGGGCGCTGACCGCCTTCCACGGATGGCGGCGATTGAAAATCAGAGTAGGCTTCCGTATCGACCGCGCCTTCGATCCGCTGTCCCCTGAAGGACGGCTGGCCGGTATAGGGATTGATCGAGTGGACCGCCAGAACCGTCACATCCGCGCCTGAATTGCGCAGCCCATTCAGGTCGAGCGGCGTAACAAGAACTGATTTGCGAACGTCATCGGCCATGACACCCTCTCCCGGAAACGATCACTCCGTGAAATCATCCTCGTTCACTGGAACCTTCTTGGCAAGATGAAATATCTTACGTAATATCTTACGCGGTCGGCGCATGCGCATAGGTGACGCGATCGCCGGACCGATGATCGCGCATGGGCTCGCGAAAAAAAACCGAGGCGCGGGCAAAGGCGGTCGATCTCCTCGAGCGGGTGGGGCCTGACGGCTGAGATGGCCCACCGTTTCCCGCACGAATTCTCTGGCGGCCAACGCCAGCGCAGTAGCATCGCCCCCCGGGGGCATCTGGTGAAGCAGAACTGATACCGCAAAGGCCGGAACAGCCCGTTAAAGCGAGATACCTGACTGCGGATAGGCGACCATCGCCGCAAACAGCCCCTTGCGGGTATTCTCGTTGTGCTCGATCATCGCAAGCCGGGCCTTCTCGCTGTCACGCTGCCGGAGAACCGCCACGATACGATGGTGGTCGTTCATCGTCTCCGGATTGATGTCGCGGATTCGTGTGCCCATGTAGAAAAGCCGGGCGCATTCTTCCAGGTGCCTCATCACCAGCGAATGCAGGCGCGGATTGCGCGATCCCCGAGCAATCGCGGAATGGAACGTCTCGTTCGACGTCACGAACGTTTTGGTGCTGACATCTTCACCAACGATGTAGCTGGCATCCGCCAACCCGTCGAGCGCATCGAGTTCATCTTCGGTCAGGCTTTGGGCGGCCAGAGCCGCCGCGGTCCCTTCGAGCACGCCTCGAACTGCAAAAAGGTCGTTCATATCCTTCAAAGTCACCGGAGTGACACGATAGCCGCGACGAGGAAAAGCCTCCATCAAGCCCTCGACGCAAAGACGCGCGAGCGCTTCCCGCACCGGCGTCTTGCTCATCTGCAACTGATCGGCCAATTCCGGCTCCGAAACGTCCACACCGGGCGGAAGTTCACCCATTATGACGCGTTCACGTAATATCGCATAGGCCTGCTCCGTCAGCGATTTCCCACGCTTTTCCAATGAAACCACCGACTTGTCAGTCCTGTTCACATCTCTCTCCGTACCCCCCGCGAGGCCCCGACGTCTCTGCCTGACCCCGGATTTTGTCTCCAGCGCCGAGATGAGTCATGACTTCTAACACGGAATTCGATTCCGCCAATCTTGACCAAACATGCTTTGACACAACCCAGGCCAGAAATATACTACGTGGTATATCTAATTTGAGCAACGTCTCGTCTATGCGGGGATTCGGCATTGCCGAATCAGCTTGTCTCGCAGCGCTCGGCCCTGGTTTCCGCTTTGGCATCACCTCGCTCGGTCACCCCTATCGACCGGCCAGACCTCCGTGTTCCAGAATATGCGCTTTGGGGCGGACGAATGTCTTCCTGCCGGCCTTCCAGCCGGCAAGAGGCGAAGCGACCGTACGGATTGCGCTGCGCTAGTCTGCTGCATCGAGGACGACGATATCCGCCGCCCCTCCAACGGAAAGGCCGTGTTCGGCCCGCATGATGGCGGCGGCCCGCTTGCCGACCATTTCGAACACCTGGTCGATATCTTCGTCGCCTCGACCCCTCAAGTGCCGGAGAGGATCTGTCGTCACCTAAACGAACTGCGCGCAGTTGTGGATGAAGGGCAAGGCCTGCGGCCGATCCGCCAGCGATCTCCCCGACTGAGGAGGGGTCTCACACGACATCTCCCGTTAACCGGGCATTTGGTGTCTGGAGCGGAGAAATTCCATCAAGTCACTGGCTGGCTTGGACAAAGCGCGGCGGGTTGATGCAATCTGCCGTACATCGAAGCCCAATTCATCTCCTGCGAAATCGACCTTAACCAGATCACCCCGCTCGAGATCAGCCGCTACGCTCCGTTCCAGCGAACAGGCAATGCCTACACCAGCAACCACGAACTCGCGCAGGAACTGGTACTCCGTCGCCTGCGCCGCGACCTTTACGTGGCTGATACCAGCATTCGCCAGAAGCTTTGAGACACCGCGTCCAAACAGCGAAGAGGGCGGAGGACCTACGAAGTCGTAGCGCGCCACGTCCTGCGGCTTGACGCGCTTGCGGTGGGCAAGGGGGTGGTTTGGCGAGGCAATGAGAACCAGCTTCTCCCGGCCGATGGTTTCAGCCCGGACGCCTCGCAGGTCTTCGTTGCCCAGAAAACAGCCCACGTCTGCCACGCCGTCGCGGACCTCGGAAAAAACATCCTCCTGTTTGCCGATTCTTAGGACGAGCTGGATATCCGGCCGCGCTATCGCAAAGTCTGTCAGATCCTTTCGCAGAACAAAATTGGCGAGGCTTCTCTGGCACGATAGAACGACCTGCTGACCGGTCTCGCCTCGGATTTTCACGACATCTGCGCGCATGTCGTCGGCCTCGGCCAGGAACTCGCGCGCATGTTGCAGCACGCTTTGACCGATCTCGGTCAGCAGCGGCTTGCGGCCCCGGCGCCGCACGAAGATCTGGCCGCCGATTTCCTTCTCGATCGCCATGATATGGGCGCTGACCGATGGCTGTGCGATGCCGAAACGGTCGGCGGCGGCCGCGAAGCTTCCTTCCTCGACCACTGCAACCAGGACTTCCATACGCCGGAGCGTGATATTGAACATGGTGATAACCTATAGCCTATAGGCTATCAAACCTAAAGCCCCCAAACCCGTTGCTAGTTATCGTTCGAATGGATCAAATGCTGTTCGAGGATGAGGAATGACATGAACGATCTCAATGGGAGCTGACGCTTTAATCGTCAGCCGGAGCGTTCCTGCCACCGTTTGCCGAGGTCTCGGCCCAATCCGCAAAGAATAAGTATTCCGCATGGGCTCCATGCGGACAGGAGGACGCATGAATATTGTCGGAATTGATATTGGCGGTACGTTTACCGATCTCGTCGGTTATGTCGACGGCAAGATCGTGACGTCGAAGACCTCGACCGTGCCGGCCGATCCGACCCAGGGCATCGCCCGCAGCCTCGAGCTTGCGAATTGCGATCCCAACGAACTGAACGAGATCCTTCACGGTTCGACGATCGCCATCAACACGGTGCTGGAGCGCAAGGGCGCCCGTACCGCGCTGATCACCACGAGTGGCTTCCGCGACGTTTATGCGATCGGTCGCTCGAACCGCATCCAGGCCTTCAACCTGTTCTTCAAGCGCCCGCAGCCCTTGGTGCCGCGCAGCCTGACCTTCGAAATTCCGGAGCGTATCCTGGCATCCGGCGAAGTCCTGGAAGCGCTCGACGAAAAGACGGTCAGCGCGGTGATCGCCGAGATCGAAGCGGCCGGTGCCGAATCCGTCGCGGTGTGCCTGCTGCACGCCTGGGCCAATCCCGATCACGAGCGCCGCGTCGGCGACATGCTGCGCAAGGCGCTGCCGAACATTTTCGTGACGCTGTCGCACGAGATCTTGCGCGAATACCGCGAATACGAGCGGTCGTCGACCACCGCACTCAACGCCTTTGTCGGCCCCCGCGTCGAAGGTTATCTGAAGCGCCTCGAAACCTATCTGCGCTCCGGCGCCTTCGACGGCAAGATCCATATCATGCGATCGAATGGCGGCGTGATGTCGATCGGCCAGGCGCAGGAACAGCCGGTGTCGATGATGGAATCTGGCCCGGTCGCCGGCATGATCGGCGCGGGGCGCCTTGCAAGGCTGCTTGGCCTCAAGCGCTGCATCGGTTTCGACATGGGCGGTACGACCGCCAAGTCGAGCCTGATCACCGATGGAGCGCCGGCTATCGAAACCGGTTACGTGATCGGCGAGGAGGCCGACGGCCAGCCGATGCAGCTGCCGGTCGTCAATATCGTCGAAGTCGGCGCCGGCGGCGGTTCGATCGCCTGGGTCGACAACGCGGGCGGTCTGCACGTGGGTCCCCAGAGCGTCGGCGCCGATCCGGGCCCGGCCTGTTATGGCAAGGGAGCGGACTTGCCCGTTGTCACCGACGCCGACTTGATCCTCGGCCGTATCAATCCGCAGCGCTTCCTCAACGGCGGCATGCCGCTCGACAAGGCGGCCTCCGAACAGGCGATGCTGAGCAAGGTCGGCAACGCGCTGAAGCTCAATCCGGTCGAGGCAGCGCTTGGTGTGGCGAAGATCGCCGACAGTTCCATGTCGCTCTCGGTTCGCGCGGTTTCGATCAACAAGGGCATCGACCCGCGCGATACGGCAATGATCGCCTTCGGCGGCGCCGGCCCGCTGCATGCGATCGCGATTGCCCGCGAAATCTACATTCCGCTGGTCATCATCCCGAAACTGCCCGGTACGTTCTCGGCGCTCGGCATGCTGATGGCCTCCTGGCGGCAGGATTTCGTGCAGACCTTCATCGGCCGCGTCGGCGAACTTTCCGAGGCCGGCGTCGAAAAGGTCTATGCCGAACTCGTCGCCAGCGGCCGCGAGCAGATGAAGCGCGACGGGATTGCCGAGAACGAGGCGGATCATCGCTTTTTCGCCGATCTGCGTTACGTCGGCCAGGAGCATGCGATCTCGATCCCGATCGAAAATACCGGCATGCTCTCCGGCGATACCAGCGAAGTCCGCAAGCGTTTCGATACCGAGCACGACCGCCGTTACAGCCAGTCGGCGCCGACCGAAGCACTCGAAATCGTCAGCCTGCGCCTGGTCCTGACCGCCGCCCGCACCGACAATGTCGCGGAGGAATGGCTGTCCCGCCCGTGGGAGCCGGAAGCGGACGCCGAGGTCGGCAGCCGCGATGTGGTTTTCAACGATCCGGCAAAGCCGCTGAAGACCGCCATTTACTGGCGCCCCGCGCTGCCGGCCGGCTTCAAGCTCACCGGCCCCGCCGTCATCGAAGAACCGAATTCCACCATCCTGATCCATCCCGGCGACGAAGTCGTCGTCCATGAGGCAGGCCATCTGCTGGTAACGCTCGCCACGCAGAGCGAGGAATAAGACATGACCCCGATGAAGAACGATCCGATCACCGTTGAAGTCGTCCGCAATGCGATCGTCGCCTATGCCGACGAAATGGCCGAGGCGCTCTGCAAATCCGCCTACAACATGATGATCTATGAAGTCCGCGACTATTGCTGCGGCCTGATCGACACGACCGGCCGGATGATCTCCCAGAACCGCGGCGGTCTGCCGATCTTCCTCGCCGACCTCGGCATCGCCGTCGAGGACGGGATCAAGAAATACGGCTTGAAGGGTTTTGAAGAGGGCGACGTCCTCGTCATGAACCATGGCCATATCTGCGGCCAGCACCTGAACAACGTCGTCGTCTACGCACCCTGCTTCCATGACGGTGAATTGATCGGCTTTGCGGCCAACCGCGCCCATTGGGTGGATATCGGCGGCGGCCGGCAGGGTTTTGGCTCCAACGCGACGACCGACATCTACTCCGAAGGCCTGCAGATGCGGTCCCTGAAGATCTACAAGGCAGGCGCGCTCAACGACACGCTCTATCAGATCATCCAGGATAACATCCGTTATCCGGATGCCAGCCTCGGCGACTTGCGTGCCCAGGTCGCGTCCTGCCAGATCGGCGCCAAGCGTTATGCCGAACTGGTCGCCCGGTACGGTCGCGGCGTGGTGGAAAGCTGCGTCGAGACCATTTGGGACCAGACCGACAAGGCTGCCCGTCAGGTGATCGAGCGTATTCCGGACGGCACCTATTCGGCCGAAAGCTTCCTCGACAATGACGGCCGCGACCTCGCGACGCCGCTGCGTATCGCCGTAAAGGTGATCGTCTCCGGTTCGACCATCACCGTCGATTTCCACGGCATGCATCCGCAGGTCAACGGCCCCTTGAATTCCGGCCGCTCGGGCGGCATCGCGGCGGCCCGCGTCGCCTTCAAGGCGCTGACTTCGCCGGAACTCGACGTCAACGAAGGCTGCTTCCGCGCTCTCAACGTCGATCTGCCGGACGGTACGATCCTCTCGGCCCGTCCGCCGGCAGCGCTCGGCCAGTGGAGCATTGCGCTGCCGACCGTCATCGACACGATTTTGAAGGCGCTGGCGCCGGCGGTGCCGGAACTCATCCCGGCCGCCCACAAGGGCGACATGGGCGGTTGCTCCTTCTTCGGCTTCTACGATGACGGTTCGCGCTTCCTGCTGATGAACATCTTTGGCGGCGGCTGGGGCGGTCGTCCGCATGAGGACGGCGAATCCGCGGCCGTCTCGGTCTGCCAGGGCGACGTGCGCAATACGCCGGTCGAGCTGCAGGAGATCAAATATCCGTTCATCATCGAAAAACACGCCCTGCGCCCGGATTCCGGCGGTGCCGGCGAACATCGGGGCGGTCTCGGCATCGAGCTCACCTATCGCTGCCTGCGTGCCTGCCGCGGCAACATCAATTTCGACCGCACTGTCACCCCGCCCTGGGGCCTGCATGGTGGCCATACCGGCGAGGTCAGCGTGGCGATCATCGATCGCGCCGACGGCACCCAGCTGCGGGTCAACAAGGCGACCGACGTTCACTTCACGTCGGGCGATCGCATCACCTTCCTCACCGCCGGCGGCGGTGGTTACGGCGATCCCAGGAAGCGCTCGCGCACCGATCTGGACGAGGATATCGCCAATGGTCTCGTCTCGAAGGAAGCGGCTGTCCGAGACTACGGTTATGCCGAACCCCAGATGCCGCGTCGCATCGCAGTGAACGGCTGAGGACATGGCGATGATCGGCGAAATCCGCAAGAAACGGTTGCTCGAGGCGATGCTGGAGGCGGGGCTCGATGGCCTCGTGCTCTACGGCAATGCCTGGCAGAACGACTACCTGCGTTATGCCGCCGATTTTGGCATTCTCGAAGGCGAGGGGCTGGCGGTTGTCACCCGTGACGGCGACGTCACCCTCTATCTCGACGACGAGCTGGAAGGCGAGCGCGCCGCAGTCGAATGCCCGGAGGTGAAGACCGTCGTTGCAGACGACCTGATCGGCACGGTGTCCGGCGTCATCGCCCGGCTCGGTAACAGCCGCATCGCCGCTGGCCCCAAGCGGCATCTGCCCTACGGGCTTGCCGCCCAGCGTGGCGACCTTCGTTTCGAAGACGCGACCGCGCTGGTCGATCGCCTGCTGATGGTAAAATCCGCCGGCGAGCTGAACGCCGTGCGCAGCGCTGCACGACTTGCTGACGAAGGTTATGCGGTGTTCCGTAATGCCGCCGCCGTCGGCAAGAAGGACTACGAGCTGATCGCCGAGATCGAGTCCTTCTTCCGCAACGAAGGCGTCGACGACAATTTCATGATCATCGGCGTCGGCGGTCCGGAAGTGCGCGGCATGGCGCCGCCGCTCGGAAAGATCCTGAAGCCCGGCGATCTGGTGACGACCGAGCTTACCCCTTGCGTCAACGGCTATTACGTCCAGATCTGCCGCACGCTCGTCATCGGCGAGCCGAACGAGGCGCAGCGCAAGGTTTTCGGCATCTACAATGATGCGCTGGAGGCCGGCCTCGCAGTGGTAAAACCCGGCGTGACCGCAGCCGATATCGCCCGCGCCGAAAACGACATTTTTCGCGCCCACGGTCTCGGTGAGTATGTGACCAGCGAATATACCCGCGTGCGCGGCCACGGCCTTGGCCTCTTCCCGGATACCAAGCCGCATATTCTCGAAGATGTGAACACGGTGATCGAAGAAGGCATGTCGCTGATCGTGCATCCGAACACCTATAATCCCGAGATCGGCTATTTCGTGCACGGCGACTCGCTGATCGTGCGCGCCGATGGCCCGGAAATCCTGACGACGACGCCGCGCGAGCTTTTCTCGGTCGGCGCACGGAGGGTAGCGGCATGAGACACGGCCTAATCCAGTGGCGCGAAAATGAACTCTCCCTCGCGGACGTAAAAGCCCGGCAGGTCCGCCTGCAGCAGGCGATAGCCGCCGCCGGTCTCGATGGTGTGTTGATCTATACCAACCACGTGCGCTCCGCTGGTGTCACCTGGGTTTCCGGTTTTACGCCCTACTGGTCGGACGGCTTGGTGCTGGTGCTGCGCGAAGGCCTGCCGATCTTTCTGACGGCGCTGTCGAAGCGTGTCGGGGAATGGGTGAAGTCCGTTGCTCCCACCTTCGAAGTCGCCCATTCGCCGTTCCCTGGCAAGCTTGCGGGCGAGCGGCTGGCGAAGGTTGGGGCGAAGCGTCTCGGCGTCGTCGAACTCGATCGCATGCCGGGCGGCGTGGTGGACGAGATCCTGTCCGTCCTGCCGGTTGAACTCTCCGATGCGACGGAACTCTTCACGAATGTCCGCGGTCAGGCGGATCGCGCCGAGCTCGATCTCGTGCGCCACACGGACAATATTGCCCGCGAGGCGTTCAAGGCCGGTGACGTGACGTCCAAGTTCGCCGGTGATTTCACCGGTCCGGTCGAGCGGACCGTGCGGCTTGCCGGCGCCGAGGAATGTTACGTCGCCGTCGCCCCCGATCTTTCGAGGGATCGCCGTTTTATCCGCACCGGCAAGGACGCGCTCAGCCGCACGTTCGCGGTGCGCCTGTCGATCGCCTATAACGGCGTCTGGGTGCGCCGGATCGAAACCTTCTCGGCTGTTTCCGAAATCGCCGCGCGCCTCTCCTCCGTGGGCGCTGAGCTGGATCGGGCGTCTCCCGCCCTGCCGGCCGACGGCTCGGTTTCGGCTTTCTATCTGCCTGATGGCGCCAAGCTGATCGACTGGCATCTCGAAGCGCCCCACGGCACCCGGCCGCTGAAGGTCGTGGCAGATGCCGAAATGCCGCTTGCCGCGCCGGTCCCCTACGGCATCCTCACGACCGCGTTTACTCTCGACGGCGAGACGATCGTTGCCTCGCGGCCGATCGGGCTCGGCGGCGGTTCCATACGGGAGGCGGCTGAGTAATGAACGCACGCGATCTCGTTTCCATTCTTCTGGCGATCGATGGCGGAGACCGGAAACTCCGCGATCTCGTTTACCTCCATACCGTCGATGCGCTTGCATGTCTGGCGGCCGGCGCCGGTGCGATCGAAGGCTCCTCACTCCTCGCCTTCTATCGCGAGATCGGTGCCGGCGACCCAGTCTCCTCTGCTGCGGGCGCGTCGGCGGTTATCCGTTTTACGGAATGGGACGCGATCCATGTGCCCTCCTGCGCAACGCCCGATGCCATGGCGGTACCGGCGGCGCTGATTTTCGCGCAGGATCATGCGGCCTATGTGAAGGCGGTAACCGCCGGTCACGCCGTCGGTGTGGCGCTTTCGGAGGCTGTCGGCGGCGTTTCGGCCCTGCCGGAAACCTGGCCGGGCTTGTTTGCGGCACCTGCTGTAGCCGCAGTGAGTGCGGCAATAGCGCTCGGTCTTTCGGACGAACAGGTTGCGCAGGCGCTGGTGTTATCGATGGTTGGCAGTTCGGGCCGCAACGGCCGTCCTTCCGGCATGCCCTCGGCCCGCTGGCTGGTGATCGGCGAAGCCACGTTGAAGGGCATTCGGGCGGCGCTCGCCGCAAAAGCGGGTATCAAAGGCGACCTCGAACTCCTCTCTCCAGGCTGGATGAAGGGGCAGGCGGCAGCGGCCGTCGCCCTGGAGCCAGGCCATGTCGATCCGCTGGCAATTGCGCGAGTGGGCATGAAGCCTTTCGTCTCTGCCCGCCAGGGCGTCAACGCGATCCAGGCTTTCCGTCATCTGCTGGAAAAGGGCGTCGATCCCGATGCCCTCGACGGTATCGAAGTTTTTCTGCCACCCGTGGCAGCACCCGTCGCCAGCCGTCCGCTTGTTCCCGAAGATCGTTTGTCGACCATTGCTCATCTGGGCCTGCAGCTCGGCATTGCCGCCTTCGAGCCAGCGAGGTTGATGGATGTGGACCGCGCTCGTCCCTTCAATGTGGAAGTCCTGGCCTTTGCCAAGCGCGTCGCGATCACGGCCGATGACACGCTCGTCGGTGAAGGCTGGCCGGCGCGTGTTGTCGTGACTGAAAAGGGACAGACACGCGAGGGCATCTGGCCTCAAGCTGATGGCGAGGACGCACAGACCATGCTCGGCGGCAAGATCGAAAGCCTTCCCGCCAAGACGGCGCGACAATTGCAGCGGGTGGAAGCCGCGCTTGCCGATGCCGATGCGGCTGCAGTGCAGGAGGCCCGCAGCCTCCTCATGAAGCTTACGGATGCCTCTTTCCCAAGGAGCGAGGCGGCCTGAAGGGACACTGGAACTTACGAAAAACAGATGCCGCAGGGAGTGCCGGCATCACAAGGAGGAGAGAATGCTGAAATTTCTGAAAACCATGGCGACGGCGGCGGCTTTTGTCGCGCTGTCCTTTCAGGCGGCGAACGCCCAGGCGATCGAGAAGAAGGACATCACGATCGGCCTTCCGCTGAATACCTCGACCCTGCTGCCGATCTATGTCGCCGATGCCCAGGGTTTCTTCAAGGAAGAGGGCATCAACGTGAAGATCGTCGCTTTCAAGGGCGGCACGGATCTGGTGCGCGGCATGGTCGCCGGCGCAGTCGATATCGGCGTCGGCGCTTTCTCGGAAGCGCTCGTCGGCGTCGAAACCGGCCAGGGCGTCAAGATCTTCTACGGCGGCTTCAACATGGCCGTTTTCGACTGGTATTCGGTGCCGTCGATCAAGACGCTCGAAGAAGCCAAGGGCAAGCGCTTCGGCATCTCGACCTTCGGCTCGTCGACCGACTTCCTGACGCGTTATGCGCTGAAGACCAAAGGCATCGATCCGAAGAGCGAAGTGCAGATCGTCCAGGGCGGCGGCTCCGTGCCACGCCTCGCTGCGATGGAAGCCGGCCAGCTCGAGGTCAACATCTTCGCGACGCCGGAAAAGTTCATGGCGGCCGACCGCGGCTTCAACCTGATCCTGCAACAGAAGTCGATCGCCCCCGATTTCCCGTTCCACTGCTTCTACGCGCGCGAGGACTTCATCAAGAACGATCCGAATGCCATCAAGGCAGTGCTTCGCGGCTTTGCCAAGGCAGTTCGGTGGTCCAAGGCCCACAAGGAGGAATCGGTCAAGCTTCTGGCCTCCAAGCTCGGTCTCGAGGAGACCTATCTCAACCGCGGTTACGACGACTTCATCGATGAAATCTTCGAAGACGGCCGCTTGGCGAGCGACGCGGGCATGAAGGCCTTCTGGGACGTCGGCATCATGAACGGCACCTACAAGGCACCCATGCCGGTCGAGAAGTATTGGGTCAGCACGTTCCACGACACCTACAACGAATGGAAGCCATAAGGCTCGCCTTTGTATGAGAATATAACGAGAGCGGGCGGAGGCCCGCTCCAGGAGGAAATGAAAGTGGCGCAGATTGAAATCCGCGATCTCGGGATCGATTACCGCAAGCCGAAGAGCAACGAGGTGTTTTCCGCCGTCGACAATGTCGCACTGTCGGTCGAAAAGGGCGAGTTCGTCACTATCGTCGGCTCGAGCGGTTGCGGCAAGAGCACGCTTCTGATGGCAGTCGCGGGGCTCGTCAGCCTGACGCGTGGTTCGATCCAGATCGATGGCAAACAGATCAGTGGTCCCGGTCCCGATCGCGCCGTCGTGTTTCAGGAGGCCTCGCTTCTTCCCTGGCGTTCGGTGCGCGGCAATGTCAAGTTCGGGCTCGAAATGCAGCGCTGGAACGGCGGCGATCTCAACGAGCGGGCCATGCAGATGATCCGCCTCGTCGGTCTCGGCCGCTTCTCAGACTATCACCCGCACCAGCTTTCGGGCGGCATGCGCCAGCGCGTCAACATCGCCCGGGCGCTCGCCGTCGATCCGCAAGTGCTGCTGATGGACGAGCCGTTCGGGGCGCTCGACGCCCAGACTCGCGAGATCATGGGCACCGAACTTTTGCGCATCTGGGAGCGCGACAAGAAGACGGCGCTGTTCGTCACCCATGATATCGACGAGGCGATCTTCCTGGCCGACAAGATCGTCGTCATGGGCCGCAATCCGGGTCATATCAAGGAAGTGATCAAGGTCGACCTGCCGCGCCCACGCAATGAGGCGATCCTTGACAGCGAGGATTTCCACGAACTGCGCAAGCGGCTGCGCGCCCATCTGGCCGAAGACATGTCCAGCATGCAGCTGGTGCAGGAGGTCGCATGAGATCCGCAGAAATGACCGCCGAACCGGCGGAAGCCCGGCAGCTTTCCTTTTCTTTCCTGCGTCCGTCCCGCTCGGCGGCAATCGGCACGGTGGCCGTCATCGCATTCCTCGTCCTTTGGCAGATCGCCCCCGGCATGGGCTGGGTGAACGGTCGCTTCACCAGCCGACCGACCGAAGTGTTCCTCGCGGCTATCGACGTCTTCAAGAACGACAACTTCCTCTTTCACGCGCGCATCAGCCTGACGGAATTCTTTGCGGGTTTCATCCTTGCGATCGTGGTGTCCATTCCGCTCGGCGTGCTGCTCGGCACCTCGAAGATCGCCCGCTACCTGATCGATCCGCCGCTGATGGCGCTTTATATCGCCCCGACGCTGGTGCTGCTGCCGATCATGGTCATCTGGCTCGGCATCGACATGGCGCCGAAGATCGCGGTCGTCTTCTTGGGGGCGGTTTTCCCGATCGTTCTCAACACCATGGCCGGCATGAGCGAGGCGGATCCGCGGTTTCTGCGGATGGCGCGCTCGTTCGGCGCAAGCAAGTTCGACATCTTTACGCGCGTCCTCGTGCCCGGCTCGCTGCCGGCGCTGCTGACCGGCTTGAGGCTCGCCGTTGGGCGTGCCGTGCTCGGCGTCATCGTCGGCGAGCTGTTCGTGTCGCAGGCGGGCATCGGTTACCAGCTCAATCTCTATGGTTCCGCCATGCGCATCGACCGCCTGCTCGTCTATGCGCTGATCGTCAGCGCCTTCGGCTACACGCTGACCGTCCTGGTCCGCTCGGTAGAGAACAAGGTCCGCGACTGGAGGTCGAAATGATCGCCGAACTTTTCTATCGCCGCCAGGCGCTCGTGCTCGGCACCCTGTCGATGATCGGCATCGTGGTTTTCTGGCAGATCGCCGTCGATACAGGTTTCATCAATCCGTTCTTCATCTCGACGCCAAGCCAGGTCGCCGCCGAATTCATCACTCAGTTCGAAGACGGTTCTGTTGCCACCAATGTGGCGGCGACGCTCTATTGCTTTGCCTGGTCTCTCGGTCTGGCCACCGTGGTCGGCATCATCCTCGGCATGCTGGCCGGCTGGTTCGCGGATGTGGAATCGGCGCTGGAGCCGTTCATCTGGTTCAAATATTCGGCCCCCACTGTCGCCTTCTATCCGCTTTTCGTCGCCTGGCTCGGCTATGGAACGCCGACGATCATCGCGATCGCCTTCCTTTTCGCGCTGACGCCGATCTATGCGAACACGCTGTCCGGCATCAAGAATACCGATCGCGACCTTGCCCGCGCCGCGCGCTCCTTCGGTGCCAGGCCGCTCGACATCTTCCTGCGTGTCGCGCTGCCGGGATCCGTGCCGGTGATGATCGCCGGCCTTCGCCTCGGTGTCGGCCGGGCGCTGACCGGTGTCGTGGTGGCCGAACTGTTCGGCGCCAATGCCGGCCTCGGCTATGCGATTACCTATTACGGCCAGCTGATGCAGACGACCAAGATGATGGTGTCGATCGTCATCGTCATCGTGCTCGGCGTGGTTCTGACCCAGATCCTGTCGTTCCTGGAAACCAAGACCGATTCCTGGCGTGTCGATAGCAGCCGCTGAAGAACATCTAAGGACAATGCCATGAAGATCATCGATTCCCATTTCCATTGGTGGCCGCGGTCGATTTTCGAACCGCTCCTGAAGCGCGAAGGCTTTCCGAAGGCGGTGGTGAATGCGCGCGGCGGTTATACCTATCACGGCGCCAACGGGCGCCGTGGCACGGTGGCGAGCTGGAAGGAATGGTTCGACCTCGACGAGCAGCTCGCCTACATGGACAGCCTCGGCCACGATATTTCCGTGGTCTGCTCGATCGGTCCGCTGTCGATCTATTTTTCCGAGCTTCCTGTCGAGGAAGGTCGCGATGCGGCACTTGCCTGGAACGAGGAAATGGCCTGGGCACAGCGCCGTTATCCGGGCCGCGTGTGGGCATCGGCTGCGATTCCCCTCGTCGATACGAAGGTTGCGATCGAAGTGCTCGACGATGCCGTCAACCGGCTTGGCCTGATGGGCGTCAACCTGCCCGGCAGCGTCGGCAAGGAAGGCATGATCGACGACGTCCGGCTGGAACCCTTCTACGAACGGGTCGCGGAACTCGGCCTGCCGATGTTTCTGCATCCGACCGATGCGGTTTTCGCCGATGTCATGCAGGGCTATAATGATGCCCTGCACTTGAGCCTCGGCCGCGTCGTTGAAGTGAGCGCAGCAGCGTCGCGGCTCATCCTTTCCGGCATGATGGAGCGTCATCCGGGCCTCAAGATCGTCATGTCGCATACGGGCGGCGCGCTGCCATACCAGTCTGGCCGCATGGACAAGAACTCCAAGACCGCGGGCCTGGCGAAGCCGGTCAGCCATTATCTGCACCAGATGTTCACCGATACGGTTTCGCCGCATTCGGCCGGCCAGAAATTCGCGATCGAATATTTCGGCGCCGACAATGTCATGTACGGCACCGACTATCCCTGCTGGGATCCGGCCGTGTGCCTGACGCTTCTCGATGAGATCGAGATGAGTGCCGAGACCAAGCAGAAGATCTTCTACGATAACGCGGTGCGGATTCTTGGCCTCAAACCATCTAGGACTGCTGCTGCCTGAACGCGCTTGATAACGGTGTTGATATGAAGAACGATTGAAGGTTCTGATAGGATGTGAACCGAAGACCGCATGCGTGGCCTCGATACGAGCCGTGTTTTGGCCAGAACCGGCTTGCGAGTATGACAATTGCAGTGCCCCCAGCACCTCGGCTGCGGTTTCGAACATGGCCTTCAGTGTTTCGATGAACCGCCATCCGTTTGGCGGTTGCAGGCCAAACTCTTTACCTCCAGTATCGGTTCCCGATATCGTTTTTCGAGAGTGGGGGTATTTGATGATGGTGGATGGAACATCAGGATCTTCTTTGCGGCTTTATCCGGCTTCACGTCCTGCATCATGCGGCCGAAGGCGATCTGCACGGTCTGTGGATGATCGAGGAACTGGCGCATCATGGCTACAAGGTCTCGGCCGGAACACTCTATCCGATGCTGCACTCCATGGAGAAGAAGGGCTATCTCACCTCGCGGACGGAGCGGGTGGGCCGCACGCATCGCAGGATTTACAACGCAACACCGTACGGAGTAGCAGCTCTCGAACTGGCCAGGTAAAAGGCAAAGGAGTTGTTTCGTGAGGTCATCGGCGGTAGCAATTCATGAGGAGACAGTCGGGCCGCATCCGCATGGCACCCCGGGTGAAGTCTTTTCGGCATTCCTGAAGCTCGGTCTGACATCCTTCGGCGGCCCGATCGCTCATCTCGGTTATTTCCGCGACGAATTGGTCGTGCGCCGCAAATGGATCGACGAAGCAGGTTATGCCGACCTCGTGGCGCTTTGCCAGTTTCTTCCCGGTCCTGCCTCAAGTCAGGTCGGCTTTGCCCTCGGCCTGCTGCGCGGCGGCCCGCTTGGCGCCTTGGCCGCCTGGACCGCCTTTACACTGCCGTCGGCAATCTTGCTGGTGATATTCGCAATGGCGGCAACGGCATTTGAGGGGCCAGTCGGCGCGGGCTTGCTGCATGGGCTGAAGGTTGTGGCTGCCGCGGTCGTGGCGCAGGCGGTATGGGGTATGGCAAAGAGCCTCACTCCTGATCGAGAACGGGCGGGCATCGCGCTCGTCGCCGTCCTTATCGTCGTGTTTGCGGCCGGTGCGGTCGGCCAGATCGCGGCCATCTCGGTCGGTGCTCTGGCAGGTCTTGCGCTGTGCCGCAACGGTCCGGTCACGGGGACAACCCATCTTTCCTTCCGGGTTTCACGGACTGTCGGAACCGGATGCCTTGTTGCGTTTTTCCTGCTGCTCGGCGGACTGCCCATCGTCGCGTCGGCGGTCGGTTCTCAAGGTCTCGCCCTGTTCGATTCCTTCTATCGCTCCGGATCGCTGGTCTTTGGCGGCGGCCATGTCGTGCTGCCCTTGCTACAGGCTGAGGTCGTCAGTTCTGGCTGGGTAACGAATGACGCCTTTCTGGCGGGTTATGGTGCGGCTCAGGCGGTCCCCGGTCCGTTGTTCACCTTTGCCGCCTATCTCGGTGCGGTCATGAGCCTTGCTCCGAATGGCATCCTTGGCGCCGCCATATGCCTTGCCGCAATTTTTGTGCCCGGGTTCCTGTTGCTCCTCGGCGCTCTACCGTTCTGGGACGGCTTCCGGAAACAGCCTATGGCCCAGGCGTCGATGCGCGGCGCCAACGCTGCCGTCGTCGGAATTCTCGGGGCGGCTCTCTACAACCCGGTCTGGACAAGCGCAATCCTCAGTGCCCACGACTTCGCGCTGGCGCTGACAGGCTTCCTCCTGCTGGTCGTCTGGAAGGTTCCGCCCTGGCTGGTGGTACTCGGCATGGGGCTTGGGGCGGTCGGCCTCGCCGCTGTCTAGTCGAAAACCAAAGCGGTGGCTGCCGCTCCAGCAGGCGCAGGGAGCGTTTCATTAAATGGGGGCCGGGATGATGCACTCACCCCGGCCGGCATTAGCCAGGCGGCAGCCTCGCTCCCACCCTTGTTGCGGCTCGACGCCGCGTTGATAGTGTCAGACGGCAATCTTGCCGCCGCCCACCTTAGTAATCGCAACGACTGCAGGTCGCACCGGCATGTCGGGCTTGAAATCCGGCCAGCGGGTGGAGAGGTCTTCGTAGTAGGACGGACGGCCATGGCCTGGCCAGTCCTCGCCGCCATCAGCCGGATGCTGGACGGCCACGAAGGCGGTCTCGTCATCCGGTGCGAAGAGCGGGCCGCACATTTCTGCTCCAACCGGCACGCGGAAGAACAATTTCGATGTTGCGCGGGCATCACCCTCCGTATCGACTGCCCATAGGCCATCGGTGCGTCCGGTCTGCTTGTTGTTGTTGCCGTCCGTCGAGACCCAGAGGCGACCGGCGGAATCGACAGCGCAGTTATCCGGCATGCCGAACCAGCCGTTCTTGGTGGTTTCGGTCGAGAATGTCGCACCCACCGCCGCGACCGACGGGTCGCCGCATTTCAGGAGCACTTCCCACTTGCCGGAGGTCGCGGTGAAATCGCCGTCGTTTTCAGCGATCTCGATGATGTGCCCGAAGGCGTTTTCCGCGCGGGGATTGGCGGCATTCACCTGGTCTGCCTTGCGGCGGGTGTTGTTGGTCAGCATGACATAGACCTTGCCGTTGACGCCGTTCGGCTGGACGTCTTCCGGACGGTCCATCTTGGTGGCGCCGAGCACATCGCCCGCGCGGCGACACTCGATCAGCACGTCGGCCTGGCTGGCAAAGCCGTTGGCGGCCGTCAGCGGGCCCTGGCCGTGAACCATCGGCAGCCACTGCATGTTGCCATCTTCGTTGAACTTGGCGACATAAAGCGTGCCCCGATCGAGCAGGTTCATATTAGCCGCGCGGTCGTTCGGATTGAAGGTGCCGTCGGTCACGAATTTGTAGACATAATCGAAACGCTCGTCGTCTCCGAGATAGAAGACGACCTTGCCATTCTTGGCCACAATCGACTCCGCACCTTCATGCTTCGTGCGACCGAGCGCGGTGCGCTTCTTCGGCGTGGAGGTCGGATCCATGACATCGACCTCGACGATCCAGCCGAAGCGGTTCGGCTCATTCGGTTCCTTGGCGAGATCGAAGCGATCGTAGAAATTGGCCCATTCGTAGCCGCCTTCCGGAACGCCGTAACGCTTGTAGTTGGCGGCTTCCCCATGACCTTCCGGCAGCTTTCCGGAGAAATAGCCGTGGAAATTCTCTTCCGCCATGATGTAGGTGCCCCAGGGCGTGACGCCGCCGGCACAGTTGTTGATCGTGCCGATGGAGCGGGTGCCGGTCGCATCGGCATTGGTCTTCAGGCGATCATTCCCGGCAGCCGGGCCGGTGATCTCCATCGGCGTATTGGCGGTGATGCGGCGATTGTACTTGCCGTCGGTGACGACCTGCCACTTGCCGCCCTGCTTGCGAATTTCGACGATGGTGCCGCCATGGGCGGCCATTTCGACATCCACCTGCTCCTTGCTGAGGGCGCCCTGCTTGATCTTGCCATCGACGACCTTGACGAGGCCAGGGAACATCAGGTGCGGATTGGTGTACTCGTGATTGACGACGAGCAGGCCGTGCTCGCTGGAACCTTCGAACGGAATGTAACCGACATAGTCGTTATTGTAGCCGAACTGCTTGCTCTGGGCGTCGGCGGTCTGCTTGGTCGGACTGAACTCCGGGGCGCCCGGCAGGACAGCATCGCCCCAGCGCAGCAGGATATCGGCATTATAACCTTCGGCGACGTGATGGTTGGCATCGACGCCGGCTTCCACCTCGGTGAACTTGAATGCAGAACCACTCTTGCCTTGTGCACGCGCCTCGTCGGCGCTCATCAGAGCGAAGGGGCTGACCGTAGCCGCGATGGCAGAGACGGCGAGCGAGCCCTGCAGGAAATCCCGGCGCGAGAAACGCTTGCTGACGATTTCGCCCATCGTCGGGTTGGCGCTCGTGTTATGACCTTCGCCATCGGCGTCCTCGAGCTGGGTCGTCGGAAAAATCTTTTGCGAAATATGGTTGTCCATCGAATGCCTCCACTGGTTGAAACGGTCTAAAATCATCCCGCTTTAGAGCCGTTCTAAACCTAGAGACGCGACATTACGGTTTTGCGACAGTGATATCCCAATTGAGATGAATCACCTTCCCAACATGAGAGCGTCTACCCGTTTTCAATCACGACCGTTTTGCTATTCTCCCTGAGCTTCTTCCAAACCTTGTGAGGCAGAGATGGCCGAGGAAACAGTCAACGTCCGTTATATGGTCGACAACGTGGAAGCCGCCGTGGAATGGTATGTAGGCCATCTCGGCTTCTCCCTCATCTCAAAGCAGGCGCCGGCGTTCGCAGACGTCAGGCGCGGCGCATTGCGGCTACTCCTAAGCGGTCCAATGAGTTCGGCGGGTCGGCCGATGCCCGATGGCGAACAACCGGCGCCGGGCGGCTGGAACCGCATTCATCTTGTCGTCGATGACTTGGCCGCCGAGGTGGCGCGTTTACGCGCAAGAGGCGTCAGCTTTCGCAATGACGTGGTCACCGGGCCGGGCGGCTCGCAGATTCTGCTCGTCGATCCCGCCGGCAATCTCATCGAGCTTTTTCAGCCGGCGCGGTAGCAATAATCAAGAATATGGGCGTCATTATTTGAAGAGACCGGACGGCGAGCCGCTTAAGCCGGCTCCGTGTCATCGGCATAGGGCGTGCTCCGCTCAACGAGCGGATGGCCTTTGTGAGGGCGACCCGCCGTCGATGACGTAGACGGTTTGAGGTGGAATGATCAGGAAGCTATGTCGGGAGATATCAAGTATCCACCGGTGCATCGGCGTAAGCCTTTAAGTAGCCGGCCCGCCACAACCGGCTGCGACGTAACGTTCAACAAAATTTCTTATAAACGCCGCCGCAGCTTTCATCGTTTTCATGACGGCGAGGGTCTGCGCGATTTCGGAAAATGCGTCATCCAATTTCCGGAATTGCGGATTATTCTCCGCAGCCAGTCCAAGAGATTCCTTCAACCCCGCTGCCGCATCGCAGAGACCAGCTTTCAGCATTTCTATCGCTGCGGATGGATTGTCGGCATAGACGATCGTCGCGTTCTTGAGCTGACGTTCGAGTTGTTTGGTATAGGCGGCCCCTTGTGCGGTCGCTATCCGGCGGCCAGAGAGGTCCATATCCGCTACGCGGAAGACATCTGACTTTACCGGAACGAGATAGGTCGCGGTGACGAACGCATAGGGGGCCGAGAACGCAAGGCGATCTGCGCGCGAGGGGTCTGCTGCGATAAAGGCGACGTCCCATTCGTTTCGATCCGCCGCCGCCAATATCGCCGCCGCCGATTGATACTTCAGTATCGAAAGGACGCAGCCCGTTTCTGCCGCCAATGCGTTCGCCAGATCGACACTTGGCCCGACAAGCGCACCCGTGCGCTTGTCCACACGCGCAAGTGCGGCATTTGCGACATTCACGGCAGCGCGGATTAGGCCCGTTGGTGCAAGTTCGAAAACAACCTTGTCCGGGACCGCCATGGTTCACACCCGTTCCGCAAACCTGCCTGCCAGGGCTTCAGCGCCGCGCGCCAGCAAGGCTACATCGACACCAACGGCCGTGAACAGCGTTCCCAATTCTATGCAACGGGCCGCGAACTTCTCGTCCGGTGTGAGAATTCCCACCGGCTTCCCGAGGCACTTGAGCAGAACAACTGCTTTTTCAATGGCTTCGACCACCTCCGGGTGGCCGGGCTGTCCCGGATATCCGAAACTGGCGGCGAGGTCGGCCGGACCGATGAATATGCCATCCACACCTTCGACCGATGCGATCGCTTCTATGTGAGCCATGGCCGCCCGCGTTTCGACTTGAACGAGAACGCAGAGTTCCCGCTCCGCCAGCTGCGCGTAATTCTTAACCCTGCCGAAACGCGTGGCACGCGTAAGAGCGGAAACGCCTCGAATACCGTCGGGCGGATACCGGGTGGCGTCCACTGCGGCTTTCGCTTCGTCGGCGTTCTGAACATAGGGTATCAGCAGCGATTGAACGCCGATATCCAGAAAACGCTTGATCAGCACCGGGTCGTTGACCGCCGGCCGCACGACCGGCGCGACCTCATAGGGCGCCACCGCCTGCAATTGCGGCAATACCGTCAACACGTCGCTCGGGGAATGCTCCGTATCGAACAGCAGCCAGTCGAAACCGGCTGGCGCTACGATCTCCGCTGCATAGCTTCCCGGGAGCCCGCACCAAAGCCCGATCTGGCTTTGCCCGGCGCGCAGTTTCGCTTTGAATTTGTTGACAGGAAGATCCATCACCAACCTCACACGAAGGAGACGCCGATCGAGCCGACCGGCCCGTAGTCAGCCTGGATGACGTCGCCCTTGACGATATCGACCGGTCTCGTGAAAGAGCCCGCAAGGACGATCTGCCCCTTTTTCAAACCGCCACCGACGGCATGCAGCTTGTTGACAAGCCAGGCGACACCAGCCGCCGGATGGCCCATGATCGCTGCCGAAACGCCCGACTCCTCGATAATTCCGTTCTTCGAAAGCGTCGCACCCACCCAGCGGATATCGATATCCATGGGACGAACGACCCGTCCGCCGACAACGATCGCCCCGAAGGCTGCATTGTCGGCAATCGTGTCGGTGATCGCGCGCGGAACTTCGGTCCGGTAATCGATGATCTCGAGCGCGGGCACGATGAACTCGGTGGCGCGCATGACGTCGTAGATCCGGGTGCCCGTTCCTTCGAGGTCCTCCCCCATGATGAAAGCCAGCTCGACTTCCAGACGCGGCTTGATGAACAAATCCGCCTTGATCTGCGCTCCGTCGTTGTAAAGCGCATCGTCCAGAATGACGCCATAGTCGGGCTCGGTCATCTTGGACGCCATCTGCATGGCGCGAGATGTCAGGCCTATCTTGTGACCGACGATCCGCGCCCCACGGGATACACGCGACTGCGCCCAGAGCGCCTGGATGCGATAGGCGTCCTCGATATCGAGAGCGGGGTAGGTCTTGCTTGGCTGGACGATCGGCTTCCGCTCGGTCTCCGCCTTCAATATGGCATCTGCCGCCGCCTGGCGTTGTTCCTCGATAATCATGATCCGGCTCCGGAAATGGCGTTACTTGATCGGCGGGCGCGGCAAGACGGCGACGCCAGGCTCCATGACATAGGTATAAGCAAGCGAGAACCAGGGCCTTTGAACGTCCCTGTCGGTCGGGTGCGGTTCATCATGGCGAACGAAGTCGCCGGTCAGTGCCGCAGTCACGCCAAACTGCACATCGGATTCGATATTAGGATCGCTGGGATCGAAGACCTGCGAGATCAGGGTCTTGTAGCCATGCTTGAAGATCAGCGCATGCAGATGCGCCGGCCGATAGGGATGGCGGCCCTGGGCTTTGAGCAAGCGTCCGGCCACGCCGTCGACGGGGATCGGATAGCCAACCATCTTCACGGTTCGGAACCAGAAGCGCCCGTCCTCATCGGTCATAAATTTGCCACGCAGGTTCATCTCCGCCTGGTCGGGATCCTGATTCTCGTAGAGGCCGACCGGGGACGCGTGCCATACATCGACCTCGGCGCCTGAGATCGGCTTGCCTTTACGGTCAACGACTCGAGCCTCAACGAAAAGCGGCGTGCCGGGTGTGTCGGACCGAATGATGGTGCCGCCGTTTTCAACCCTTGGGGAATTCAGGCGCCAGAAGGGGCCGAGAAGCGACTGGGACGTTTCGGTCTGCCCCTTGTCACCATTATTGAGCAGGCAGACGAGGGACGACACACCCAGGGAGCCCGCCATGAGGACGAACTCGTTGTGACTGTCTGTTTGCATTTGGCCGATCTCGTTCAAGATCGCCGTCGCCTCCCGGAATTCCACTTCTGTCAGCCGCACTTCCCGAACGAAAGCATGAAGGTGCTTCACCAGCGCCATCAGGATTTCCCGAGCCCTGGGATCGGAAGTCTGCCCCATCGCTGCAACCACGGCGGGCGTTACGTCGCTTTCAGTTTTAATGATCATTTGTCACCTCCCGATAGGGGACCGTTACAAGAATAATCGATTATTTGTCAAGCTGCCATTGACGCAGAAAATGCTGAAGGCGCCGCCGAGAATGGCTTAAGTACGCATATATCATTGATATATAAAGATTATATCGTAAAATGATACAAAAGTTACGCAGGCCATAGGCGTTTTACCTTGATCCTGTTGACAAGAATAATCGTTTATCTTATCGATCATCGACAGCAGGCGACTTTTGCCTGGGAGGTTTTATGAAGCACCAGCCGGAAGCCCATAACCTGTCCAACGAGCAAGCTGGAAACAGCGGATTTTCCGATGACGGGAAGAACACGATCGGCAGCCAGTTGGCATCCCGGCTGCGTGAAGCGATTATCTCGGGAGATCTTGAGGCTGGCAGCAAGATCAATCTCGACAGGGCACGGCAGTCCTTCAACGTGAGCCTGAGCCCCTTGCGCGAAGGGCTTGCGCGCCTGATCTCCGATGGTTTGGTGGAGTTCGAGGACAATCGCGGCTATCGCGTTTCACCCGTTTCGCTCGCAAATCTCGAGGAAATTACCAGCCTGCGTGAAGAATTCGAGGTTTTCGCCCTGAAGGAGTCCATCAGGGTTGGCGATGTGGAATGGGAAAGCAATGTCATGCGCATGCTTCACAAGCTCAACCGCGCGGAACGAGATGCGAATAAGCCGGAAACGCTGGAGCATTGGGAAGCGGTCCATCGGGACTTCCATCTCACACTTATTTCAGGCTGCGGGAAACCGCTCCTGCTTCATTTTTGCAAAACGCTGCTCAATCTCAATGACCGTTATCGCAGAACATTCCTGACGCAAACGTCTGGCGACCGAAACGTAAACCAGGAGCACAGTGAGATCGCGCAGGGGGCGGTTGCCAGAGATAGTGATTACGCCGCAGAGCAGCTCCGTCAACACATCCATCGCACAGGGACCAATCTGCTTGGTCACCTGACCCGCACGGGGGTCGTGAGATGACACATGCCACCCAGATGAAAGACATCCCGGTCGGCGTTGCGCATTTCTCCGCAATCCAGTTGCCACCGGCGCAATTCGTAAAGGATGCCGCAACAGCGGGATTCAATTCCGTTGGACTTCGGCTGCATCCCGCCTTCGCGGGCGCGCCTTACTACGAACTGCCGCAGGGCAGTAAGGCAGCATCGGAATTTCGAACCCTGCTCGACAGTGAAGGCATGAAGGTCTTCGATATCGAGTTCTTCATCATCGGTCCGGATTTCAATGCGGCCTCGGTTGAACACATCGTTGCGGCGGCGGCAGATATCGGAGCCAGACGCCTGTCCACCTGCGGCGATGACGACGATCGCGACCACCTGATCGGCAATTTCATCGAGTTTTGCCAACTTGCCGGACGCTACGGCATGGCCGTCGACCTTGAGAACATGGGCTGGCGTGCAGTCAAGACCTACAGCGAGAGTGCGTCACTCGTCGAGGTCTGTCGCCAGGACAATGCAGGTGCCTTGATCGACGCCATCCATTTCTTCAGAAACGGTGGAAACGTTGACGACATCAACGTGGATATCGTGCGGCATGTCCAGCTTTGCGACGTGATGGGGCCGGCACCCAAGCGCCCCGAAGATATGATCAATGAAGCGCGGGCCGGACGATTGGCTCCAGGTGACGGTAAGCTGGCGCTGAAAGAACTGCTGAGCAAACTTGCCGACAAGGCCGCGATATCGGTGGAGGTTCCGTTGGTCGGAGACGTGGCTCCGCTGGCGCATCTAACAAATCTCAATCTGAAGGCGCGGAAAATTCTGCAATCAGGAAACTAGGACGTTCTTGGTCTGGCGCGGTGGAGGCCGTACCGGGAGGAGGAAAGCTTTTCCATGAATTATAAGTTCGACTTCGGTGCGGTCTTCGAGCGCGCCCCCGAATTGCTGTGGGCGATGTTAGGAACATTCGGCCTTGCATTTGCCGGCATGGCGCTCGCCCTGCTGATCGGTATTCTGGGTGTCATCGCCCGGACGTCGCATAACAAAATCGCGCGGGCTCCCGTCATCGCCTTTGTCGAAATCGTGCGCAACACGCCGTTTCTGGTGCAGATCTTTTATATCTATTTTGCCCTGCCCCTGATGGGCATCCGCCTCAATCCGACGACAACGGCGATCATCGCGCTCGGCATCAATGGCGGCGCCTATGCGATCGAGATTATCCGGGGCGGCGTCGAAAGCATCAGCAAGGGTCAGGTCGAGGCAGGCTACGCGCTTGGCTTGCACAAGGCTGATGTATTCCGCCTCATCGTGCTTAAGCCGGCGCTGCGCGCAATCTATCCGTCGCTGACAAGCCAGTTCATCATGCTGACGCTCACGACATCGGTCTGCACTTCTATTGCAGCTTATGAACTGACCTCGGCGGCCCAGCGGATCGAGTCCGATACGTTCAGAAGCTTCGAAGTCTATTTCTCGGTCACCGGGATCTACCTCGTCATATCGAGCGTCATGATGGGCATTTTCGCCATGATTTCCCGTCGCTATTTCAGCTACCCGGCACGATAGGAGAATCTACCATGGGACCTATCGGCGCCAACGAATTCCTGTTCCTTCTGCAAGGGCTCAAGTGGACGGCTTTACTTGCGGTCATCGGCTTCATCGGTGGCGGTATTTTCGGCATGCTGATCGCACTGATCCGCACTTCACGAAACGCCGCTGCGAGAGCCGCGTCCGCTGCCTATATCGCCCTGTTCCAGGGTACGCCGCTTCTGATGCAATTGTTCGTCGTCTATTACGGCGTCGCGCTGATCGGCATCGATGTTAGCGCCTGGCTTGCTGTCGCGATCGCTTTCACTCTCCACGCCAGCGCGTTTCTCGGCGAGATATGGCGCGGTTCAATCGAGGCTGTTCCGAAGGGGCAAGCCGAGGCCGCGAATGCGCTAGGACTGCACTACGTGTCGCGGATGAAGGATGTCATCCTGCCGCAGGCACTCAAGATCTCCATGCCGGCGACCATCGGTTTCCTGGTGCAACTGATCAAAGGCACGTCGCTCGCAGCGATCGTCGGCTTTATCGAACTCGCCCGCGCCGGGCAGATCATATCCAACCAGACCTACAGGCCGCTTCTCGTCTTCGGGATCGTCGGCGTGATCTACTTCATCATTTGCTGGCCCCTCTCCCATTTCGGGACCGGCCTTGAGAAACGGATGGCCAAGGCGGTCCGCTGAAGCTTCCCACGAAGCAATATCAAAGAGGAGGAGAATGAAATGCAATACAATCGCAGGAAATTCATGGGTATCACGCTCGCAACCGCGGCCTTCGCCTTGGTTGGCACGGTGACGGCCTCGGCCGCGAGCGTGGTGGAGATCAAGTCCAAGGGCACGATCGTCGTCGGCATCCAGGGCGACAACGCACCCTGGGGTTTCGTCAACTCGAGCGGCACCCAGGACGGCTTCGATGCCGACGTGGCAACGCTTTTCGCCAAGGAGCTTGGCGTCAAGGTCCAGTTCCAGCCGCTCGCAGTCGCCAACCGCATCCCGGCGCTGACTACCGGCAAGGTGGACATTCTGTTCGCCACGATGGCAATGACCGAGGAGCGCGCCAAGTCGATCCAGTACAGCAAGCCCTATGCCGCCAACACCATCGCTCTCTACGCGGCAAAGGCCGACAAGGCACAGGCCGTCGCCGATCTGGCGGGCTGGGAAATCGGCGTGCCGAAGTCGAGTTCGCAGGACAAGGCAGTCAGCGACGCCGTCGGATCGACCGCGACCGTTCGTCGTTTCGATGACGACGCCGCAACGATCCAGGCCCTGATTTCCGGCCAGGTCAAGGCAGTCGGCGGCAACCAGTTCTACGGCCAGCGGCTCGATGCGGCGGCCTCCGGGAAATACGAGCGCAAGATCGAGTTTCTGACGACCTACAACGGCGTTGGAACACGGCTTGGTGAAAAAGACTGGAACGCCACGGTCAACGCCTTCATCGACAAGATCAAGGCCAGTGGCGAACTGGCCGCGATTACCAAAAAATGGATGGGTATCGAACTGCCGAAGTTCCCGGATTCCGTACCGAACATTCCGTTCACCGTTAACTGAAGATCGTAAGGAGGGTGCCGTGGCCAATTCCGTCATAGACCAGTCGACGCTCATTTCACTTGAAAAAGTGGAGAAATGGTACGGCGCCTTTCATGCATTGAAGGCCATCGATCTGTCGGTCCGCAAAGGCGAGAAGATCGTTCTTTGCGGACCGTCCGGCTCCGGTAAATCGACCTTGATCCGATGCATCAATGCGCTCGAGACAATCCAGGATGGTCGCGTAACCGTTGAAGGTCAGTTGCTGGACGGCAGCAGCAAGGCCGTGGATGCGATCCGCCGCGAAGTCGGCATGGTGTTTCAGAGCTTCAATCTCTTTCCGCACATGACAGTTTTGCAGAACTGCTCCCTGGCGCCGATGCGGGTGAGGGGAACAAGCCGGGCGGATGCCGAAAAACTGGCGCGGAAATATCTCGAACGGGTCCGGATCCTCGATCAGGCGGAAAAATATCCGGCGCAGCTTTCGGGCGGCCAGCAACAGCGCGTCGCCATCGCCCGCGCGCTCTGCATGGAACCGAAAGTGATGTTGTTCGACGAGCCGACCTCCGCGCTTGATCCCGAAATGGTCAAGGAGGTGCTCGATACGATGATCTCGCTGGCCCGCGACGGGATGACGATGATTTGTGTTACCCACGAAATGGGCTTCGCCCGTCAGGTGGCAGACCGCGTCATCTTCATGGCGTCCGGCGAGATCATCGAAGAAGCGGAGCCGGAAATCTTCTTCAAATCGCCGAAGCATGAACGCACCAAGACCTTCCTCGGTGAAATTCTCGCTCATCATTAGGCCGGCCTGAAGAGAGTATGCCCCATGAACAACCAGCAATTTCGTGTCGGTCTTATAGGCGCGGATATCCAGATGTCGAAATCGCCGGCGCTTCATGAAGTGGAAGGTCGGCACCAGGGACTCGACTACCGATACGAGCTTCTCGATCTGACGGAACGCAGCCTGCCGGCATCCGCCCTCCCCGCACTTCTCGACGAAGAGGAGCGGCGGGGATTTGCCGGAAGCAACATAACTCATCCCTGCAAGCAGACCGTTATCGTCCACTTGACGCGGCTTTCCGAGGATGCCGAGATGTTAGGCGCCGTCAATACCGTGGTCTTCCAGAACGGCGAGCGGATCGGCCACAACACCGATTGGTATGGCTTCTATAAGAATTTCGAGTGCGGCCTGCCGGATGTGGCAAGATCTCGTGCCGTTCTGTTGGGAGCTGGCGGCGCCGGCGTCGCGGTCGCACATGCGGCAATCAAGCTCGGGATCGAACGGCTTTCGATCTTCGACCGGGACAGCCAGCGCGCCGAGCTTCTGGCGTCCCGATTGAATGATCGGTTCTCCCGGCAATGCGCGGACGCGATCACCGACATAGGCGCAGCAATGCGCCTTGCCGACGGCCTGATACATGCCACGCCCATCGGCATGAAAAGCCATCCTGGCCTGCCGATCGATGCGGTCTGGCTCGATCAGCGCCATTGGGTTGCAGATATCGTATATATGCCGCTGGAAACCGAACTTCTCGCGCTGGCGCGGAAAAAAGGATGCCGAACCCTTCCAGGTGGCGGCATGACCGTGTTCCAGGCTGCAGCAGCCTTCAAGCTCTTTACCGGCATCGAACCGGATGCTGAGCGGATGTCCCGTCATTTCGCCGAGCTTTGCCGCGCGACGTTTTGAAAGGCCTCCGACGATGCCGCATGTGATCATTGACTACAGCCGGGGCGCCGGCGATCGGGTCGCCATGGATGCCTTGACGGCAGCGGTTCACTGCTGCATTCCCGACGCAGGCATCGTTGAACGGAAAGCCGTACGGACGCTTGCGCGGGAAGCAAGCTTTTCCTGCGTCGGTGACGAGCACCCCGACAATCAGTTCATCCAGATCATCATCCGCATGGCGCCCGGCCGCCCGTTGGAAACCAAGCAGAAGCTTCTGAAAGCCGTTTTTGACGAGGCGCGCGCCGCCGCCGCCCCTGCATTGACCGAAGGCCGGCTCGGCCTTCGCGTCGATCTTTACGAATCCGACCCCACCCTTGCGTTTCAGGAGAGCACACTCGCCTGAAACGCCGGCTTCATGAATAGAGGAGTTCTCGTGAGCCTGATCTACGTCTTGAATGGTCCCAATCTCAACCTGCTCGGCAAGCGTCAGCCGCATATCTACGGCTATGAAACCCTTGCCGATGTCGAAGCCGATTGCCGGAAAGTGGCAACGGAACTAGGGCACGAGATCCGCTTCCATCAGAGCAACCGGGAGTACGAAATCATTGACTGGATTCACGAGGCACGGGAAGATGGCGCGGGTATCGTCATCAATCCGGCGGCTTTCACACATACTTCACTGGCCATTCTCGACGCTTTGAACACATTCGAAGGCCCGGTCATCGAGATCCACATTTCCAATGTCCACAAGCGCGAAAGCTTCCGGCATCACTCGTTTGTCTCGCACCGCGCAGAGGGCGTGATCTGCGGCCTCGGTACCGAAGGATACCAGCTCGGCATCCGCCGCGTAGCGACCCTGATTAAGACCGCCGAGAAGAAATGAAGCCGCTATGACAACACCAGTCAGATTGGCTGTGCTTGGTGCCGGCCTTATTGGGAAACGGCATATCCAGCATGTCTTGAATGAACCCGGCGCGATACTCCGTGCGGTGGTCGATCCCACACCGATCGGGCAGGAGATTGCGGCGGAAGCGGGCGTCAAGTGGTTCGCAAGCTTCGCCGAGATGATTGCCGTCGATCGGCCCGACGGGATTATCGTCGCGACACCCAATCAGGTTCATGTCCAGAATGGATGGGAAGCGGTCGAAGCCGGCATACCGGCCCTGATCGAAAAGCCGATCGCGGGCGATATCGCGTCTGGCGAGCGGCTCATCGCCGCCGCGGAAGCCAAGGGCGTTCCGCTTCTGACCGGGCACCATCGGCGCCACAATCCGATGATACAGAAAGCAAAGGAAATTATCGACAGCGGCCGGCTCGGACGCGTGCTCGTTGTCAACGCGATGTTCTGGCTGTTCAAGCCGGACGATTACTTCGACATTGCCTGGCGTCGAGAGGCCGGAGCCGGCCCGGTTTTTCTGAACCTCATCCACGACGTCGACAACCTTCGCTACCTCTTCGGCGACATCGCCGCTGTGCAGGCGCGCGAGTCCAATGCGGTTCGCGGCAACGCCGTCGAGGAAACAGCCGTGATCCTCATCGAGTTCAGCAACGGCATTCTCGCCACAGCATCGGTTTCCGACTCCGTCGTCGCCCCTTGGAGCTGGGAGATGACCACCGGCGAGAACCCCGTTTATCCAAAAGCCGACGAGGCCTGCTACGTCATCGGCGGGACCCATGGCTCCCTGGCTATTCCGTCTCTCGAAATCTGGCGCAACCCCGTTAAGCGAAGCTGGTGGGAACCCTTCGAGAACGAACGGATCGATGTCGAGGAGCAGGATCCGCTCGTCCTGCAGATCAGGCAGTTCTGCAAGGTCATCCGGGGCGAGGAGCAGCCGCTGGTCAGCGGCCGCGAAGGCCTTCAGACCCTCAAGGTCATCGACGCCGTCAAGCGATCCGCAGCTTCCGGAGGGCGCATCCTGTTGAACTGACCGCGCAGAAGCGCAACATGATGGGAGCGGAGACTTTACATTCGACTGGAAGACATCGACCGCATCGCGAGATCGCGCTGCCGGTGCGTTTTCAAACGAAAATCCCAACCATGACGAGTTACCTTGTCGGCATGCCTTCCGGCCGAAGCGCCTTCTTGAGCGCGGCGATCCGGAAGATGGCGTTCGGGGCGCCGTAGCCGCGATAACCGCGCCGTTCGACGATCTCGAAGAAGAAACCTTCGCCATAGGTCATGCTGTAGAGCTGGAAATATTCGCCATGCTCGTCGCGGTCGTAGAGGATGTTCTCTTCCTTCAGCCGTTCCGAAAGCTCCGCATCGAGACCGAAACGGGCTTCGACGTCGCCGTAATAGTTGGGCGAGATGGCAAGCGGCTTGAACCCGTTCTTGCGCAGTGCAGCGGCCGTCGCAAAGATGTCGTCGGTGTGGAAGGCGAGATGCTGGACGCCGGAACCGAATTTTTCGGCGATGAAATGCCCCGCCAGCGTGCGGCGGTTCTCGGCGCCGTTCAAGGTGATCCTGAGCGTGCCGGAAGCGTTTTCGACCACCTGGCTGCGTATCACGCCGGCCGGATCGATGATGTCGACCATCGGCGTCTTCCGCGTCTCGAAGATCGAGGTGTAGAAGAGCAGCCAGGTGAGCATCTCCTCGTAGGCGACCGTCTGGGCGATATGGTCGACGTGCCTGAGATGCGCCGGCGCCACCTCGGCCTCACCGTCTTCGCTGACGGGCTGGAAGTCGATCTCGGAAAAGCGGCCGAGATTGCCCTGGTCGTCGATCAGGTAGACGAGCCCGCCGCCGACGCCGCGGATCGCCGGTATCTGCACCTCGCCTTCCGCCACCGGCTGCCGGAACGGTTCGGCCCCGAGCGCCACAGCCCGCTCGAACGCCTGCGCGGCATCCTCGACGACGAGCGCCATCGCATAGGCCGAGGTACCGTGGACGGCAAACGAAGCATTGGCAAACCCCTTCTCGTCGGTGTTGACGAGGAGACGGATATCGCCCTGGCTGTAGAGGCTGACCTTCTTCGTCCTGTGTTTCGCCGTCTTGCGGAAACCGAGCGTTCGAAGGATCGCGGCAAGCTCGGCCGCATCGTTTTCGTCGGAAGAGAATTCCACGAAACCGACACCCTTGACGCAAGCGCGGTCCGGCATGTCGCGGACCGTCAGGCCCGAAGCGTTCGGGCTGCGCCGCACCTGGTCGCCGAGATAGATCAGCGAGCGGTAGCCGTCATCGGCAATCGCCCGGCTGGAGCCGCCGCGGAACTGGTCGTTGAAGATCTCCAGCGAGAAATACCCGTCGTAGCCGGTCTCGGCGATCGCGGTGGTAAAGGCCGTCACCGGCAGATCGCCCTCGCCCGGCATGTTGCGGAAATGCCGCGACCAGTAGAGCAGGTCCATGTCGATCAGCGGCGCATCGGCGAGCTGCACGATGAAGATCTTGTCCTTCGGGATGGAGCGGATCGAATTGATGTCGATCTTGCGCGACAGCGTGTGAAAGCTGTCGAGGATGAGGCCGATATTCGGGTGGTCGGCACGCCGCACGATCTCCCAGGCATCGCGGTGGTCGTTGATATGCCGGCCCCAGGCGAGCGCCTCGTAACCCACTTTCAACCCGCGTCTGGCGGCCCGTTCGCCGAGTTCGTGGAAATCGGCGGCCGCCCGGTCGATGCCGCCAAGCGAGACCGGCGAGACGTTGGAGCAGACGAGCACGAGATCGGTGCCGAGTTCCTGCATGACGTCGAACTTGCGTTCGGCGCGATCGAAGGTGCGGCTCCGATGCGAGGCGGGCATGCCCTCGAAGTCGCGGAACGGCTGGAACAGGGTGATCTCCAGCCCGTGATCCCGAACCATTTTCCCGACATCGGCGGGGCTGCCGTCGAAGGCGAGGAAATCGTTCTCGAAGATCTCCACCCCATCAAAACCGGCCTTGGCAATCGCTTCCAGCTTCTCCGGCAGTTCCCCGCTGATCGAAACCGTGGCTATGGAAGTTCTCATGGCGATCTCCTGTGACCTATGGATGCTTGCCTGTTCAGGAAAATGCAGTGATGTCGTGGGGCACGTAAGGCGCCTCAAGCGCGGCAATCTCTTCCAACGTCAGCGTCAGATCGAGTGCGTTCAGCGCGTCGTCGAGGTGGTGCAGCTTCGTGGCGCCGACGATGGGCGCCACGACCGGCTGCTTCTGGAGGACCCAGGCAAGGGCGACCTGCGCATAGGGCAATCCCCGCTTTTCCGCAACGGAGCCAACCGCTTCGATCACCTTCCGGTCGGCCTCGATCGTCGCCTTGAAAAGGCCGTGGCCGTAGCTGTCCTGTTCGTCTCGCGCCGAGGCGGGTACGCTGCTGGGCGCCCTCGACAGACGCCCGCGCGCCAACGGGCTCCATGGCAGAACGCCGATCGCCTGATCCTGGCAGAGCGGCAGCATTTCACGCTCTTCCTCGCGATAAAGGAGATTGAGCTGGTTCTGCATGGTCGCGAAGGGTGTCCACCCATTTATCTTCGCAACATAAAGCGCCTTGCTGAATTGCCAGGCAAACATCGACGATCCGCCGATATATCTGGCCTTCCCCGCCTTGACGACGTCATGCAGCGCTTCCATCGTCTCTTCTATCGGCGTGTTATAGTCCCAGCGGTGGGTTTGATACAGGTCGATATAGTCGGTACCGAGACGCTTCAGGCTGGCATCGACTTCGGCCATGATCGCTTTTCGCGAAAGCCCGGTCCCATTGGGCCCGGCGCGCATCGGCAATCCGACCTTGGTTGCGATAACCACATCTTCCCGACGAGCGAAATCCCTGATCGCCCGACCCAGCATCTCTTCACTCGCGCCCAGCGAATAGGTGTTCGCCGTATCGAAGAAGTTGATCCCCGCTTCCAACGCTTTCTTTATGAAGGGCCGGGAACCGTCCTCCGACAGAGACCATGTCTGCGGTCCCTTTCCAGGCGTCCCGTATGCAAGGCACCCAAGGCAAAGTCTTGAAACCTGAAGGCCGGTATTTCCCAAGCGAGTATACTGCATTTTCAAACCTTTTTCAGCCTTGCCCGAGACCACAGGTCGAGTTCTTTCATCAGCGAGCTGCGGCGCGTACGGAAAAGACCTTGTCTAGACGGTTGCTGGAATTTGCAAAAAGGGACACCCTGTCCCAATGCTCAATGGTTCAGGATCTGGCCGAGAAAATTGCGGGTGCGCTCGTTTTTCGGCTGCGAGAAGAATTCTTGCGGCTTCGCCATTTCGATGATCTCACCGGCATCCATGAAAATGACGCGGTCCGCGACCTGACGGGCGAAGCCCATTTCGTGGGTAACACAGAGCATCGTCATGCCTTCCTGGGCGAGGCTGATCATCGTATCGAGCACTTCCTTGACCATTTCGGGGTCGAGTGCCGATGTCGGCTCGTCAAACAGCATGATCTTGGGCGTCATGCACAAGGCTCGCGCGATCGCGACGCGTTGTTGCTGGCCACCCGAAAGCTGGGCCGGGTATTTGTTCGCCTGCTCGGGAATACGCACACGCTCCAGATATTTCATGGCGATGATTTCGGCATCCTTCTTCGAGGTGCCACGAACCCGCATAGGCGCCAGCATGCAATTCTGAAGTACCGTCAGATGCGGGAACAGATTGAACTGCTGAAATACCATGCCCACTTCGGCGCGCACCGCGTTGACGTTTCGCATGCTCTCCCCGAGCGAAATGCCATCCACGACAATGCTGCCGGACTCGAACTGTTCGATACGGTTGATGCAGCGGATTATCGTCGACTTGCCGGAGCCGGATGGTCCGCAGACCACGATACGCTCGCCTTTGCGCACGTCGAGATTGATGTTCTTGAGCGCATGGAAGGCGCCGTAGTATTTCTGAAGGTTGCTGATCCGAATGATCGGATCCTGGCCTGTTGTACCGGTGTCCGCAACATGGATATGCGGTTGTGCCGTCGTGGTCATGGTCGCTCCTGCCGAAGGTCCGGACCGCCCGAAGCCGGTCCGGTTCTGTGACTTACTTGGTGATATCGACAGGAAGCGGCGCATCCCCCTCTCCCGTCGTCGGGAGCTTGGCGCCAATGTCTTTGCCGATCCACTGCTTGTAGAGCTTGGGCAGCTCGCCGTTCTCGATCTGCTTGCCGATGAACGTGTTCAGGTACTCGGCGAACTCACGGGAGTCCTGGCGAACGGCAGCGCCATTGAAGACGCGGTTGAGGACGAATTTCTGCTGGAACTTGCCGGCACCGGTGACCTTTTCGATATTGCCCATCTGGGTGAAGGCCGCGCCGATGATATCGACCTGTCCGGAGATCAGCGCCTGGACAGTGGACGCGTCGTCATCGAAACGCTGGATCGTCGCACCGGAATTGGCGGCAGTGATTGCCTTATCCTGCGGCGTGCCGCGCGGAACGCCGACGCGGGCACCCTTCAGATCGGCCCACCCGCTCGCCTTCAGATCGGCTTTGCCGATGAAGACGTTGTCGTTGTTTGCGTAAGGGCGGGAAAAGAGAACGACCTTTTGGCGATCCGGGAAGATGCCCATGACGGCTGCAAGAAGATCGACCTGGCCGGTCTGCAGAGTTGCGATGCGGTTCGCGGGCGTTACCGGCACGAATTCGACCTCGACACCGAGATCCTTTGCAACCGAACGGACGAACTCAACGTCGAAGCCGGTGAGTTTGCCGGTTTCGTCGGTATAACCCCACGGAACCTGGGCAACCTGGACGCCGGCCTTCAAAACCTTGCGTTCCTTGATTTCCTTGACGGTCTGCGCTGCAGTCGTATCCGCAAGCAACGGCAGCGCCATCAGGCCGCCGATGGCGGCGATGAGAATGCGGCGGCCGATCTTGCCCGAGCGCGTGTTGACGATGTTTTTCATGCTGTTTCCTCCTCAAGAAGCGGCTTGCTGCCGCGGTTAAACAGTTCAAGTTTTCAGGGAGAAGCGGCGCTCAAAGTAAGCGCTCGCTCTGGAGAGCGGGAAGCAAATGGCAAAGTAGAAGGCGCCGGCCAGACCGTAGGCGATCAGCGGCTTGTAGGTCGTGCTCGCAACGATCTGTGCGCTGCGGGACAATTCGACGAAGCCGATGATCGCGGCCAGCGACGTGCCCTTGATGAGCTGGACCAGAAAGCCGACGGTCGGTGCGAAAGACAGCTTGATGGCCTGCGGCAAAACGACATCGCGCATCCGATCGATATAGCCAAGACCGAGCGCCGAAGCCGCTTCGCTCTGGCCTTTCGGAACGGCCTGGATACCACCGCGCCAGATTTCGCCCAGAAAAGCGCTGGCATGGAAGGTCAGGCCGATGGCAACCGCCGTCCACGCGCTGACATGGAAGCCGAAGACCGGCAGTCCGTAATAGACCAGGAACAACTGCATGAGCATCGGCGTGCCCTGGAAAAAGTCGATATAGGCGGCGGCGGCCACGCGGAGCCATTTCCAGGGCGAAGTGCGCACCAGTGCTACGAGCGTGCCGAATGTTCCTCCACCAATGAAGGCGACGGCCGAGAGCGCGAGCGTCGTCCACATGCCTTGAAGGATGGTGAGAACTTCCAGTAAACCGAAATCACGGATCATCCTGTCAGCCTCACTTGATCGGGTAAGAGAAGAACACGCGATCGATCCCTTTGAAAATAAAGGAGAAAATCGTCGAAAGCGCGAAATAGAGAAGGGTGGCGACGATATAGATCTCGAAGCTGCGAAACAGATCGCTATCGAGGAGCTGCGCGGTGGAGGTCAGCTCCTCGGCGGAGATCGATGACACGATGCTCGTCGTCAGCAAGGCCAGCACAAACTGGCCCGACAATGCCGGATAGATGACCCGCAAAGCGGGTTTCAGAATGATATAGCGGAAGACTTGCAGAGGTTTCAGGCCGAGTGCCGCACCCGCCTCAAACTGCCCGCGCGGGATCGCGTCCACGCCGCCGCGGATGATTTCCGCCGAGAAGGCTCCGCAATTCAAGCTGAGCGCAAGGAACGCGGCCGTCCAGGGCGTAAAGCTGATGCCGACCGTCGGCAATCCGAAGAAGATGAAGAAAACCTGCACGAGGAACGGCGTATTCCGGATGATCTCGATATAGGTCAGCGCGATGGTGCGCAAAAACGTCAGGCCGCTTTTACGCGCCACCACCGTGATGATACCGATGATGAAGCCACAGATGACAGCGGTGGCGGCCAGCCAGAGTGTCAACAGGCAAGCATGCAGCAGTTGCGGCCAATAGGGCAGGAGAACCCCGAAATCGAACTTGTAGCTCACGGCTGAAAACCTCCGGAAGACACGGCTTCGCTGGAATTGCCGGCGGCGTCTGTGTCGGGAATGCGGAAAAACTGTCGGTATAGGTCGATCTGCGGTGCCAACATCGCAAAACCGGCCTGGGTTTTGAATCCGCGCGCCCTTGCCTCGCGCAACAGGCGTGTCTCGGCTGGCTTCATGATGATTTCCGCCACGACCGCATTCGGGTTCAACCCCTCGAGCGTGAATGGCAACGGGTCCCCCTCGCCAAGCCCCATCGGTGTCGCATTGATGACGATATCGACCTCCAGATGCCGGCCGGCAGCCACCGCGATCGCCCGTCCCGGCCAGTGTCGCTCCAGACGCGCGCATAATTGTTCGCATCGCGGCTGCGACACGTCGGAAATCCGCACCTGCTCCGCTCCCGCATCGAGCAGCGCCGCGGCGATCGATGAACCGGCGCCACCCGCGCCATAGACCGCAACCGTCTTCCCGCCGATTGCGTGCCCGACATTTTTCATGCCCGTCACGAACCCGATCCCGTCGAAATTTTCCGTCGACCAGGATCCGTCGGCATTGCGGCGCAGCGCATTGGCACAACCTGCGGCCTCCGCCACCGCACCGATATGATTGGCATGGGACAGAAGCTCGAATTTATGGGGAATGGTGGCGAGAAAGCCGCCGACATTGCCGGCAGACTTCAGCGCGCGGATCAGCGCCGGCGCATCGTCGCTGGAAACCTGCATCGGAACCATGAGCGAATTACTGCCCGCTTTCGCGAAGACCGCATTCATCAATTGCGGCGCCTGAACCTGCGTGACAGGGTCTCCGATAATGACGAAGACCTGCGTTCTGCCATCGGGAGTGTCAATCATGTTGCGCATCATGAAGAGACCCTCCCATTCGGATGCCCCCAAGCCAAAACGCAGTCGATACCGCTTGCGGACAATCTTTCGCGCAGGAGAGACACAGCAGCGGGATCGCGAGGCAGGAAACCTTTGATCGGAAAACTTTCCGCACCGGCAAGCTTTGCCTTGTCGAAAGGTTCCCCTTGGTGAGACGTGTTGCCAGGCCGGTTTCCAGGCTTGCGTAAATCTCGCCAAAGAAGCGATGGTAGCAATATGAATCGATTCCAATCTTCATCAGACGCCCTCCGTTCTTTTGGCTCCGGTTGCGGATACTCATTTCATTCGCCATGGATCGATTGAGGGAGGGTGACTTCCCTCCTGCCCCGATCCCGAATTTCCCACTCAGTCGGTAAACAGATCTCGATCCATCAGGACCGGCGGCTTCGGTATCAGGGGCGTGAAATCCATCCGGTCGAGAATATCCTGCTGGATATCGATGCCCGGAGCGACTTCCTTGAGGATCAGGCCATCCTCGGCCAATTCGAACACGGCACGCTCGGTCACAAACACAGCGGAATGGCCACGTTTCAAAGCCTGCCGGCCCGAATAGGTGATCTGCTCCACCGATTGAACGAGCTTCCGGACGCCGCCCGCGCGTTTGATCTTCACGCCGGCTGGCGAGATGTCGATCGCCGATCCCTTGGTATCGAACGTACCGCAAAAAACGACGCGCTTGGCGTTCTGGGCAATATCCATGAAGCCGCCCGGCCCGACCGTCAGCCCTCCAAGTTTCGACACGTTAACATTGCCGATCGCGTCGAGTTCACCGAAGCCGAGGAAGGCCAGATCCAGTCCGCCGCCTGCGTAGAAATCGAATTGCGACGGGCCATCGATCATAGCGGATGGGCTGCGGGCAAAACCGAACAGCAGGCCGACCAGCAGCGAACCGCCATAGGTTCCGTGTTCGATCGTCTGGTAATAACGTCCGACTTCGCCCCGGTCGGAAACCATCTTGGCGACGCCTTCGCCGATTCCGACCCCGAAATTGATGACCGCTCCGTCCTTGAGTTCCTTATGGGCGCGGCGAGCGATCAAGCTGCGAATGTTCAACGGCTCCGGCGGATCGAGCGTGATCGGACCCCGTCTCTCGCCGGACAAGGTGGGATCGTAAGGCAGGTCGTAGCTCGGACGCTGATCGGGATCGACCACGACGGCATCGACGATGGCGCCCGGCACCCGCACCGAACGCGCCGGCAGCGAATTTGGATCGACCGCCGTGCGCACCTGAGCGATCACGATCCCGCCGGAATTATGCGCGGCGAGCGCCGCCGCATAGATATCGAGATTGGCGGCCTCCTGGTCGAGGCTGATATTGCCCTCCGCATCCCCGAACGAGCCGCGGATAATGGCCACGTTGATCGGGAAGGACTTATACCAGAGCATTTCCTTGCCGCCGATATTGGTGACTTCAACGAGATCTTCTTTTGCCGACTTGTTCATTTTGCCGCCATGCTGGCGCGGGTCGACAAAGGTTCCGAGACCGACATGCGTGAAGAGCCCCGGACGACCGCCGCCGATCTCGCGATAGAGCTGCATGACGCAACCGCTCGGCAGGACATAGGCCTCGATCTTCTCGTCGCGTGCCATCTCCTGCATCTTCGGAGACCAGACCCAGTGACCGCCGATGACCCGCTTCACCAGACCTTCATGGGCGAAGTGGTTCATGCCTTCCTGTTTCTTGTCGCCGATGCCGAGCGCATGCACGACCGTCAGATTGCGCGGCGTGCTCGTTTCCAGAAAACGGCGCGACACGGCGCGGAAGGTATGGGTCGCTTCCATCAGGCCGCCGCCGCCGCCGATCAGGGCGACCGTATCGCTATCCTTGATGAGCTTTACGGCCTCATCGGCCGTCATGAACTTGTTGCGGCTCATGCGGGCGCTCCCGCGCCTTCACCGGCCGGCCGGCGGGGCACCATCAGTCCGTGTTCGCCAGTCTGAACCACCTCGTCACGCTGATTGACGAGGTCGATCGCCATGATGATGATCCCCATTTCCGGCTTGCTCCGGGACGGACGCGTTTCCTTGATGCGGATACGCGCCTGCAGAGTGTCACCAATGCGGATCGGCTGCTTGAAAGCCCAGGACCAGCTCAATGCGATCCCGCCCCGGAAGGTCGCCGACTGAACCTTGAGGCCATCGGTTAGCGAGAGTCCCATCAGACCGTGGGCGATGCGCCCGCCAAACTCGGTCGTCTGGGCATAGACATTATCCATATGGATCGGCGAAAAATCACCCGCAACGCCGGCATAGGCCAGTATATGCCCTTCGGTCACCGTTACACGCGGCGTCAGCTTTTCGTCACCGACATTGAAATCGTCAAAATAACTTCCGGGAAGCATGGCTTCCATCCTCCGGCTATGGGTAATTCTAAGGAACGAGAAGAATGCGGCCGACCGCACCTCGCTTGTGCAACTGACGGTGTGCTTCGGCAGCCTCTGAGAGAGGCATCCGCCGCCAGATTTCAGGCTTGATGCCGTTGGCATGCATGAAGTCGAGGACGCGCAAACAATCGGCGCATTCGCCACAGGCTTGGAAGTTGAAGACGGTGACCCCGTCACCAGCCGCGAACCCATTCACGCCCAGACCGGTCGCCACGACTTCCCCAGCCAGCTCATGCCCCAAAACGCGCGGCAGGCTGACTCTGGAACGCATTCCGGATCGTAGAATCAAGTCGAGGTGGCGTACGCCGCAGCAGGCGATTTTGACCAGAACCTCACCTTGCCCCCTGGCCGGCAATGCAATTTCTTCGCAGATAAGTGTTTCCGGCCCGTCAAAGGCGCGCAACTCAATAGCTTTCAAGCGCTCCTCCCCGTGACGCCTTTATGGAACTGGTTTCATATGGAACTCATTCCATCTTGTCAATTGCAGTGACATTGCGTTCCAATTGGAATAGGATTCATAAAATGGCTGACCAGACACCGATGCTTTCACCCGACCGCGCGATTTCCATCATCGAGCTTTTGGCTCGGCACTCTTTCGGCCTGCCGCTTTCGGAAATCGCCGATCAACTGGCTATTCCGCGAAGCGCAACGCATCGGCTGCTGGCCGACCTGAAAGAAGAAGGTTACGTCCGCCAGGATTACGATGGCGCCGCCTATCGGCTGACGGCCAAGCTCGTCGCACTGGGCTACAGTTTCCTGACCACCGCCGGCGTCTCCAATCAGCTTCAGCCGATCATCGACAGGCTGGCGGAGCAGACGGGCGAACTGGTGGTCCTCGCCGTCGTCGAGCGGGGGAAGCTTCTTCGCCTGATCAAGGCGCAGGGCGCTCGTGGAGGCCTTCTCTACAATCCCGACGAGGGGCCGGAAGTGTATCTGGCGGCGACATCCAACGGTCACGCCTATCTTTCCACGTTGATGGAAGATGAGGCGATCCAGCTGGTTGCGAAACAAGGTTTTCAATCCGAAGGCGTCGGAAAGAACGCCCCCAAGACATTCCGGCAGCTTTTCGAACATGTCGACCAGGCCCGAGAAACCGGTGTCGCGCGTATCTTCGATGTCTGGGTCGACGGCACGTCCGCCATGGCCGCGCCGGTTTTCCGCTCCGGCACAAAAACCGCAATCGGGACGATCAGCGTTGCCGGCCCGACAATACGCATGAACAATCAACGCATGGATCAGTTCGTCGATTTGCTGAAGGCGGCATGCAGGGACGTCTCTGAAACCGGCTCCAGTCTTCCCATTTTCGAGCAGGCTTAGCCCATGTCCAGCCGTAGCCGCGGTATCGCCATTCTCGAACTCCTGACCGGGCATCCCTGGGGTTTGAGCGTCACGGAAATTGCCGATCAGCTTGCGATCCCCGCCGCAGCAACGGTTCGCGTTCTGTCCAGTCTCGTCGCGTCCGGTTATGTGCATGGATCGGGCAAGGACGGATATTATCGTCTGAGCCCCAAACTGCCGGCGCTCGGTCTGGCCTTTCTCGGAGCGAGCGGTGTCACCGATCTCGTGCAGCCTATATTGGATGATCTGGCCAAGAAGACGGGAGAGCTTGTCCGCATCGCGATCATTTCGACCGACAAACTGACCTGGGTCGCGAAATCGCAAGGGGCACGCAGCGGGCTGCTCTACGATCCCGAAGCGGCCGCAGATGTGTATCTTCCGGCAAGCGCCAACGGGCAGGCATGGTTGTGCTGCCTGCCGGATGCCGAGATCAGGCGGCTTGTGAACGACCAGGATATCAACCGGCCAGGCTTCGGTTCCGGAGCCCCCCAAACCTTTGCCGAATTGATGAAGGCAATCGAGATCGCGCGGCAACAGGGTTATGCCAGCGTTCGCGACAGCTATGCGGTTGGGACGTCCGCCATGGCTATCCCCATCATGCGCCGCACGACCAGGCGGCCAATCGGGACGCTGAGTGTAGCGGGACCGACCATGCGAATGACCGAGGCCCGGATGAGGGAAATCTTTCCCTGGCTGCAATCGAGCGCCAAGGAGCTTGAAGCGGCAAGCGGCTCCTCGCCGCTTTTTTCCGTGCAATGACGCGGTCTAAAGTTGCTATCGCTCCAATGTAGAATTCGACTTCGGCTTTGCTCAACTTGCGTTGCTGCAAGACGATGGCGCGCCGAGTGACGAAGAAGGCTTATCGAACAATGGTCTGTCCCTTCTGACTGCCGGTAGCCAGGTCAACAGTCGTCGTCGATGCGCGCCTGCGCCTCATGGGGCAGCGGGTCTTCGCGCCAAGCACGGCCTTTCGTTCCGCTATTGTCACCGGACAAAGAAACTGACATCATCAGCTGAAGGCCCCCAATGGGTCGCTGATATTCCATGAGCAGGGTAGCTCTCGACCGGAAACGGGCGGGAGCTTTTTTATTTTTTGGTGGCGATGATGAATTCAGAAAGCTGGCGGGTCGGTGTGCTGTTCTCCGAAACGGGCGTGACCGGAGCTGTGGAAAAAACCCAGAGGGCCGCGAGCTTGCTGGCGATCGACGAAATCAATGCGGCGGGCGGTGTGCTCGGCCGGGCGATCGAGCCCGTCGCCTACGATCCGCAATCGACTCCCAATCTATACAAGGAGCTCGCGGTCAGGCTTTGCGACGAAGATCGGGTCCGGGTCGTTTTCGGTTGCCATATGTCGAGCACCCGCAAAGCCGTTCTGCCCGTCATCGAGGCCCGTGACGCGCTGCTGTTCTACCCGACACTGTACGAGGGATTCGAATACTCCCGACACTGCATCTACACAGGTGCAGCCCCCAATCAAAACTCTGTCCAATTGGTCGATTTCCTCACCAAGCATTATGGAAAACGGGTTTTTCTGGTAGGCTCGAACTACGTCTATCCTTATGAATCCAACCGGACGATCAGCGACCTCTTTCTTCAGGTGGGAGGACAGGTACTGGACGAGATGTATGTTCCGCTGAACCTCAAAACCGAGGACGTCGCCAAGATCATCCGGCATATTCGCGCGGCACAGCCGGATGTCATCTATTCGACGATCGTCGGCGACGGTATCATTCCCTTCTACACGGCGTTCAAGGAGGCGGGATTCGATGCAGCGACTATGCCGATCGCGAGCCAATCGACAAGCGAGGCCGATGTGATCCGTATGCGACCGGAGGTGGCCGAGGGGCATATCACCGCAGCCCCCTTCTTCGCCTCTCTGGATACACCCCGCGCTCGTGCCTTCGTCTCGGCTTACCAACAGCGATACGGCCTGCAGATGCTGCCAACTGCTCCGGCCGAAGCGGCCTATTTCCAAGTCTATCTTTATGCGGCGGCTTTGCGGCGCGCCGGTGGCGATGGGCTTGAGCAGCTTCTGCCGGCCCTCTATGATGTCGAGTACGATGCCCCGCAGGGCGCCGTGAAGATAGACAGACTGACAAACCACACGCATCTGTGGCCAAGAGTGGCAAGGGTGAATGCGCAGGGCAACTACGACATCGTCTATGATCCGTCGCTGCGGGTGGCGCCAGATCCGTTCATGCGCGAATATCGCCCGGACTTGACGCAGGCTTTCCCACATCGTGTTCAGGTCTGAGAAGGAGCGACGATGTCTTTCGCCCTTCTCAGAGATTTGCGCGATCTTAAGGTTCTGGTCATCCATCCCCGGACATCAGAAGGAGAGTTTCTCGTCGATCACCTGCGCCGTATCGGTTGTACAGTCAGTTGCCTCTGGCCAGTGCCTGCCGAGTTGCCGCATGGCACTGATGTCGTCTTCCTTGCCATGGAAGATGAGGCGCGACCGGAAACCGAACGCTTACTGAAGTCTTTCCCCAATCCTGCCCCGACCATGCTCGCCATCGTCGGTTACGAAAACCCCTCGACGTTGCAGATCGTTCTGGAAAGCGGCGCGCTCGCCATTGTCGAAAGACCGATCAAACCGTTCGGCCTGCTGACCAATCTCGCCATCGCCCGCAGTCTATGGTTGGAGCGCCAAAAGCTCGTCAAGGAAGCGCGCAAATATAAGCGCAAGGTACTGGGAGACCAGAAGCTTGCCCGAGCCAAGGCCATTCTGATGGCCAATCGCGGTACCAGCGAGAATGAGGCGTATCGCGAAATGCGCGAGCAGGCGATGGCCCGGCGCGTGCCGATCGATGAAATCGCCAATTCGATTATCAACGCCGAACAGCTCTTGCGCCCGCCCCAAAAACATGATTAGTTTTTTACGTGTTTCAAATAAACACCTTCGGCACATCCCTTCGTTTTGCGAAGCCATGTGCCGCTGTTGCACGCGGCGTAGCCGTGATGCGGTGATGGCAAAGGTGCCCGCAGGCTGTGAAAAGCCTCGCGGGTTTTTTGTTGTCTGCTGACAATGACGTCAGCCTTCCAAGCAACTTTTTCGGCACGAAAGCCTCGCCGTTGGGCCAGGCAGTGCCGCCGCGTGCGCCAATCAAAAAAAGGGGAACCAAGATGGTGTTCAACAGACGTGAATTTCTGAAAACCGCAGCCACCGCTTCCGCCGCACTCGCCTTGCCCGCTCTGGGCAGCCGGGCCTTTGCAGCCGATGCCATCAAGGTCGGTGCGCTCTACTCCCAGACGGGTGGGCTTTCTGTCGCCGAGAAGCTTCTGGCCAACGGTGTCATGATGGCCGTGGCCGAAATCAACGCGGCCGGCGGCGTTCTCGGCCGCCCGGTCGAGGTTGTCGTCGAAGACGGGGCTTCGGATCCGAAGACCTTCAGCGAAAAGGCTTCGAAGCTGATCCTCAAGGACAAGATTTCCACCGTGTTCGGCTGCCACACGTCTGCCAGCCGCAAGGCCGTGCTGCCGATCTTCGAACGACGCGGCGCGATGCTGTTCTACCAGACGCATTACGAAGGCTTCGAGTGCTCGCGCAACGTCGTCTATTCCGGCGCCGTTCCGAACCAGCAGCTCTCCAACTACATTCCCTGGATCGTCCAAAAACTGGGCAAGAAGAAGTTCTTCATCGTCGGCTCGAACTATGTCTATCCGCGCGAGATGGCCAAGGTTTCCAAGAAACTGATCGAGGCGGCCGGCGCAAAATGGGTAGCGGACGAATATCTGGAGCTTGGCCACTCGGAATGGGCCGTCATGGTCAGCAAGATTAAGGAATCAGGCGCGGACGTGGTTCTGTCCAACGTGGTCGGCGACTCGATCATCGCCTTCTACCGCGAATTCAAGAACCAGGGCCTGTCGCAGGAGGTTATCCCGATCTGCGCGACAGTCACGTCTGAAATCGAGATCGCGGCCATGGGCGCCGAATATGCGGCAGGCAGCTACACCTCGTTCCCCTATTTCATGTCGATCGAAACACCCGCGAACAAGAGCTTCATCGACCGCTTCAGGACGTTCGTCAACGATCCGAAAGCCGTGACATACCATTCGCTCGAGGCCGCCTATTTCCAGGTATTTCTGTGGAAGCAGGCGGTCGAGAAATCCGGCGATCTGTCAGCCGACGCGATCCGGGCCGGCATTCGCGGCCAGACCTATGACGCGCCCGGTGGCAAGGTGACCACCGACCCCGACAACCTGCATTGCTGGCTGACGCCACGCATCGGGCAATGGCAGCCGAACGGCCAGAGCAAGGTGGTCAACGCCTACCCGGCGCCGATCAAGCCGCTGCCCTATTCGGCCTATGGCGAGGCGGAAAGCAATCTGTTCTGCACCGGCAACGGTCTCGACGCAGCAAAGCTCAAGGGCTGATCCCTCCCCGCGTCGTCCCGCCATCCATGCGTGGCGGGACCATGTCTCGGCAAGGCGGATCTGCGCTTTTCCTCTGCGCGGCGCCAACCCGCTTTCGGGGTTGGCAAGGAGCAAGAAAAAGTCTGGCCTGCCCTTCTCATGAACGGTGCCGTTATGCTCGACATTCTCTTTATCGGCCTCAGTCTCGGCTCGATCCTTCTTCTGGTGGCACTCGGCCTCGCCATTACCTACGGCGCCATGGGCGTCATTAACATGGCCCACGGCGAAATGGTGATGATTGGCGCATACGTCGCCGTCCTCTCGGGCATTTGGCTGAAAGCAAGCCTTCTGCTCGCAATACCGCTGGCTTTCGTCGTGACGGCGTTGCTCGGCCTGATGATCGAACGGGTGGTCGTGCGGCGGCTCTACGGCCGCCTGCTGGACACGCTTCTCGCCACATGGGGCATCGCCATGCTTTTGCAGCAAGCCGTAAGGCTTGAATTCGGCCTGTCGTTTTTCGGAATTCATATCCAGGGCCTTGGAGCCGGACTGCAAAACGTCGCGGTACCTTCGTATCTGCAGGGCACGTTCAGGCTCGCCGGTGCGGACATCAACGCGTATCGAACCTTCACCATCGCGGTTACCGCCGCGCTAACGCTGGCGACATGGTTCATTCTCTACCGGACGGCGGCCGGCATGCAGGTTCGCGCCATCATCCGGAACCCGGAAATGGCGGCAGCCTGCGGCATCGACGTGAAACGCGTCAATGCCATGACTTTTGCTTTCGGTTCCGGCCTTGCCGGCGTCGCGGGCGTCATGATGTCCGGCTTCAAGACCGTCTTCCCCGACATGGGCACGACGATGGTCGTTGACGGCTTCATGGTCGTGGTTACAGGCGGGGTCGGCAGCCTTTTCGGCACAATCCTGTCTTCAGGGCTTCTGGGTGAAATCAATGCACTGGTGGCCATCGGGACGAACGACATTCTGGCGCGCGCCGTCGTCTTCGGGGTCGTCATCCTGGTCATTCTCGTCAAGCCCAGCGGGCTGTTCTCGTTCAAGGGACGCTGACATGAGCATCGAACGAAAATTCCAGATCGCCGCCTACGTGATCTTTATCTCGCTGATCTTTGCAGCGCCCGTTTTCGGGGACGAATTCTGGCTGAACCGCATTTCGAAATATCTTGTCTACGGGATGCTCGGCGTCGCCATCGCGCTCACATGGGGCTATGCGGGCATTCTCAATCTCGGCCAGGGGCTGTTTTTCGGCGTGGGCGCTTACATGCTTGCCATGTCGCTGAAGCTGTCGAGCCCGACCAGTCTCCAACAGGGCTCCGACAAGCCGGTTCCGGATTTCATGCTCTGGAATGCCGAGCCCGGCGCGCCGACGGAACTTTGCTGCATCAACAAGGGCTCCTTCCTCTGGCTTCCCTTTCAAAGCCAGTCGGTGGGTCTGGTGCTCGGTCTCGTGCTTCCCGTGGTGATTGCCGGCGCACTCGGCATGCTGGTTTTCCGCAAGCGCATTTCCGGCGTGTTCGTCTCGATCATCACGCTGGCGCTTGTTCTGCTCGTTCGTCTCGTCATGGTCGATGCGCAACCGGTGACAAACGGCTTCAACGGCCTGACGGATCTTGGCTGGCTGACGATCGGCGGCATCGAATTCGACCCCTACAGCCGGGCGACCTATTATCTGTGCGCCGCATGCCTGTCGCTGACACTCATCGGCGCCCGTCTTATCGTGGAAACCCGTGCGGGTATGATCCTGCAAGCGATCCGCGACGATCATGTCCGCGCCCGCTATCTCGGCTTCGACGTCTCGCTCTACCAGGTGTTCTTCTTTGTCATTTCGGCAGGGATCGCCGGCGTTGCCGGCATGCTCTACGTGGTCGTCGCGGAGTTTGCTTCTCCGACGTTCATGGATCTGTCCTTCTCGGTGACGATGGTTGTCTGGGCTGCCGTCGGCGGTCGCTCCTCCCTGCTCGGCGCCTGCGTCGGCGCCATCCTGATCAATATAATCGAGGCCGAAGTCAGCGAGACCGAAGCGCTTGTCGAGGCGTGGAAGGCGATCATCGGCCTGATCTTCGTGCTGGTCGTCCTGTTCATGCCGCGCGGACTTGGCGGCGCCGCGCATGACGTGGTGCGGTGGTTCGTCCGCAAACCAAAACCCGGTCAACCCTTCCCGGCCTTGCCGCAACAAAGCGAGGTATTGTGACATGAGCGCCATCGCATTGACCATCGACGGTCTCGGCGTCAATTTCGGCGGGTTTCGCGCCGTGAACAATGTCAGCATCACCGTCTTCGACGGCGAGCTTCGGGTACTGCTCGGCGCGAACGGCGCCGGCAAGACGACCCTGATGGATCTGGTCAGCGGCAAGACGCGCAGCACGCAAGGCAAGGTCTTCGTCTACGACACAGACATCACCAACTGGCCCGAACACAGAATCGCCCGCGCCGGAATTGGCCGGAAATTCCAGATCCCCAGCATTTTTCGCGATCTTACCGTGCGACAGAATTTGGAGGTGGCCAACTGCCGCAATCCATCGGTGCTCGCCAACCTTCGATTCGGATTTTCGCGCGCGGAAGCGGACCGCGTCGATGACGTGCTTACTCTCACTGGCCTCGAAGCAGAGCAGGAGGTGACGGCCGCCTATCTCAGTCATGGCCAGACGCAATGGCTGGAGCTGGGCATGCTCATCGTGCAGGACCCCAAGGTGGTTCTGCTGGACGAGCCGACGGCTGGCATGACCCAGGCGGAAACCCGCAAGACCGCAGAGATCATCAACAATCTCAAGGGTCGCCATACGATCCTCGTCGTCGAACACGACATGGGGTTCGTGCGTGAAATCGCCGAACGCATCACCGTTCTCCATCTGGGAGAAGTTCTGGCCGAAGGAAGCGTCGAGGATATCGAGCGCAATCCGAAAGTCCGTGAAGCCTATCTCGGTTCTAAAGGAATATCGTGATGCTGTCATTGAAAGACGTACACAGCTATTACGGCCGCAGCCATATCCTGCACGGCGTCACACTCGGCGTTCCGACCGGCAAGGTGACGAGCATTCTCGGCCGCAACGGCACCGGCAAGACGACCCTGTTGAAAACCTTGATGGCATTAACCGACCGCATGACGGGCGAGATGCATCTGCAGGGAAAAGACATCGCCTCCTCCCCGACACATATGAGGGCCCGGGCCGGTATCGCCTATGTCCCCCAGGGCAGGGAGATCATTCCCGATTTTACCATCCGCGAGAACATCCTGATGGGCGCCTTTGCGCGTAGCGATCGCAAACGTGAAATTCCCGCGCTGGTACCGGAACTTTTTCCCTACCTGATGGCCAACCTTGATCGACCGGGCGGCGTACTTTCGGGCGGCCAGCAGCAACAGCTTGCCATCGCCCGCGCGCTGGCCGCGGATCCGAAAGTGCTGCTTCTCGATGAACCCAACGAAGGCATCCAGCCCTCCATCGTCGAGGAGATTGAAAAGATCATCATCCGGCTCAATCGCGAGATCGGCATGACGATCATCCTCGTCGAGCAAAACGTCGCATTTGCGCGGCACGCGTCTCACCAGTTCGCAATGCTGGAGAAGGGAGGCGTGGTTGCGGCCGGTGCCATCGACACGCTCTCCGACGCGCTTGTTCAACGGCATATGGCTGTCTGAAACGGATATCCTTCAATAGAGACAATGGGAACAACCATGACATCGACACAGAGCTACACCGCCGCCACCATCCAGTTCGAACCGACCATGTTCGAAAAGGCGCGCAATATCAGCCAGCTGACAGCCCTTTGCGAGGAAGCGGCGGAGGCGGGCGCTCGTCTGATCGTCACTCCCGAAATGGGCACAACCGGCTATTGCTGGTTTGACAGGGCGGAGGTCAAACCGTTCGTCGAGGCTATCCCCGGACCGACTACCGATGTTTTCCAGGCCATTGCCAGCAGACACCGCTGCTATATCGTCGTCGGCATGCCGGAAGTCGATCCGGCGAGCGATCTCTATTACAACACCGCCGTTCTGATCGGGCCCGAGGGTGTCGTTGGTCGACACCGCAAGTCGCATCCCTATATCGCCGAGCCGAAATGGGCCGCCAATGGCGATATCGTGCATGAGGTTTTCGAAACGGAGATCGGCCGGATCTCGATGCTGGTCTGCATGGATCTGCACTTCTTCGAGACGGCGAGACTGGAAGCGCTGGCGGGCGCCGACGTCATTTGCCACATTTCCAACTGGTTGCAGGAGCGCACTCCGGCACCCTACTGGATCAACCGGGCCTTCGAAAACGCCTGCTACGTGATCGAAAGCAACCGGTGGGGATTGGAGAGAACCGTGCAGTTTTCCGGGGGGAGCTGCCTGATCGAGCCCGATGGAACGGTTGCCGCGTCAATCGATACAGGCGACGGGATTGCCTATGGCAAGGTCGATCTTGCCCGCGCCCGCCGCCGCGAGGTCTTGTTCGAGCCCGTATTCAAGTCCCGCCGGCCCGAGCTCTACATGAACATGATGACCAACAGTTTCACCTGGAATCCGGGCGACTACTTCCGTCTCTACGGCTACCAGCCCATCCCGCGCGGACGCGCATCGCGCGCCGCCGTTGCCCAGTTCGCCCCGTCCTCCGTCATCGCAGACAATATTGCCCGCATCACCAAACTGGCAGCCGAGGCGAAGGCGACGACAGCGCCGGACATTCTGGTTTTCCCGGAACTGTCGCTGACCGGACTTGAGGCCCCCCAGACCCGGGCGGAGCCGCTCTCAGGCCCGACGATATCCGCCTTCGTTCGCCTGGCAATGAAGCTTGGCTTCCATCTCGTCGCCGGGTTTGCCGAGGCGGACGGAGACAAGGTCTATAACAGCGCGGTCCTTGCAGGACCCGAGGGACTTGTGGGCAGCTACCGCAAGACGCATCTTGGCATTGCCGATCGCTGGGCGACGGCCGGCGACGAATGGAAAGTTTACGACCTTGCCATCGGCCGAGTGGGTTTGGCGATTGGCCACGACGCGCTCTATCCGGAAGCCATCCGTTCGCTCTCGCTCATGGGATGCGATTTGGTCGCCTGCCCCTCGGCGATCGCCGGCACTTTCACCGGCAGCCACGCCGGCACGAAAATCCCGCACAACTATCCGATCCCCAAGGGTGCCGACCCCTTTCACTGGCATGCGTTGCGCGTGCGTGGCGGCGAGAACAACGTCTATTTCGCCTTCGCCAATGTGTTGGATGCGGCGCGGGGATACCTGGGCAAGAGCGCGGTGTTCGGGCCGGATTCCTTTGCCTTTCCGCGTCAGGAATCGGTGATTCTCGACGAGGAAGGCTTTGCCTCGGCAACCGTCGATACCACCAATCTCGATACGCCCTATCCGACGAATATCGTCCGGCGAAAGGATCTTGTTGTCATGCGTCAGCCGCATCACTATCAGCCACTGATCAAGTGGCATCAGTGAGAGGCTGGTACGATGTCCACATTCACATTCGCAACCGTCCCACAGATAATTGCAGGACCGGGCTGCATCGCAAGGCTTTCGGAGCTGAAGACCCGGCTCGGGTCGCGTGTTCTGGTGATTTCGGACGAAGGGGTCGTCAGGACAGGACTTGTTCAACCGGTCCTGGCAAGCCTTGCGGACGGCGGGGCTGAAACATCGATCTTTACCGGCGTTGTCGCTGATCCGCCGGAAGCCGTCATTCACGCGGCTGTGGCGCAGGCGATCGAGTTTGGCGCAACCGGTGTACTGGGCATCGGCGGCGGCTCGTCGCTCGATGTCGCGAAGCTCGCGGCCCTTCTGGCCAAAAGCGGCGAAGCGCTCGGCAATATCTACGGGGTTGGCAACGTAACCGGGCAGCGCCTGCCGCTGGCGCTCGTGCCGACAACGGCAGGCACCGGATCAGAAGTCACACCGATTTCCATCGTCACCACAGGCGCATACCAGAAAAAGGGCGTCGTATCGCCGGTCCTGTTACCGGATGCGGCCCTTCTTGACGCAAACTTGACAATCGGCCTTCCTCCCGCCGTGACCGCTGCAACGGGGATCGACGCAATGGTCCACGCCATCGAGGCTTTCACCTCCGCAAGTGCAAACAACAATCCGGTTTCCCGAGCCCTCGCCAAAGAGGCTCTTCGGCTGCTCGGGGCAAATATCGAGATCGCCGTCCAGAACGGAACCGACCTAGCCGCCAGACAGGCAATGCTGCTCGGGGCAATGCTGGCCGGCCAGGCCTTTGCCAATTCACCGGTCGCTGCCGTCCATGCGCTCGCCTATCCGATCGGTGGCCGCTATCACGTTCCGCACGGCCTTTCCAACAGTCTGGTCCTGCCGCATGTCGTACGTTTCAACGCGACCGTCTGTGGTGACGCCTATGCCGAGTTGGCGCCTTGCCTTTTTCCGCACCTTGAGGCTGCTCGCCAGACAGAACGGCTTTCCGGTTTTATCGAAGGATTGACGATGCTGCCTGTGCGCCTGAACCTGCCCGTCCGCCTGAGGGATGTCGGAATTCTAAAGGACGGGCTTCCTCTGCTTGCGGAAGATGCGATGGAACAGACCCGCCTGCTGGTCAACAATCCGCGCACGGTGTCGCTGTCTGATGCCACCAGGATCTACGAAGATGCTTGGTAAACAGGTGCCAAACGCTAACGTTGAAGGAGAGGCTCTCCAGTGCCGAAATCGCCGCCTGGCCGGCGGGCCTTGTCGTCCCGGACGGCAGGATGCTCCCGCAAAATCCAGGCTGAACTGTTCCGGCGCTCATACCGCCCTCAGGTCCTGAGCACTCGATAGATTGCCGGAATAACGAGCACCGTCAGCAGGGTCGATGAAGCGAGCCCGAAGAGTAGCGAAATCGCCAGTCCCTGGAAGATCGGATCCGTCAGGATCACGGCGGCGCCGATCATCGCCGCGAGCGCGGTGAGCAGGATCGGCTTGGAGCGAATCGCTCCCGCCTCGATCAGGATCTCCGTCAACGGCCTTCCCGACGGCACACTGTGGCGAATGAAGTCGACGAGCAGGATCGAGTTGCGCACGATAATGCCCGCAAGCGCGATGAAGCCGATCATCGAGGTCGCCGAAAACGGCGCGCCGAAGAGCCAGTGCCCGAACAGGATGCCGATGAAGGTCAGCGGGATGGGCGTCAGGATGACCAGCGGCAGCCTGAACGACCCGAACTGGGCGACGACGAGAATGTAGATGCCCAGCAACGCCACGCCGAAGGCCACCCCCATGTCGCGGAAGGTCACCCAGGTCACCTCCCATTCGCCGTCCCACAAAAGGGTAGACGCGGATTCGTCCAAGGGCTGGCCGTGCAGCGCGATGGCCGGTTTCGTCAAGCCGGCCCAGTCCTGGGCATCGATGGCCCGCTGGACGGCGATCATGCCGTAAAGAGGCGCCTCATAGGCCCCGGCCAGCTCTGCCGTCACCATCTCGGCGGCGCGGCCGTTGTGCCGGAAGACCGGATAGGACGCTTTCTCTTCCTCGAGCTTGACGACATCGCCGAGTTCCACCACGCCTCTTTCTCCCGGCAGCACGTTCGCCGGAATGGGCGTCGTCAGGAAGCGCTCGTCCATGACCCGCCTGCTCTTGGGCAATTCCAGCCGGATCGGGATGGGCGGCCTGCCGCCGCCACGATGGGAATAGCCGACCGTCCTGCCGCCGTTGAGGATAGAAAGCGTATCCAGCACGTCGGCCTCCTCGACGTGGAAGAACTCTGCATCGTCGGTCGAAATGGTCGCCCTCAGGCGCCGCGCCGGCTCCCCGTAGGAATTGTCGACATCGACGATGAACGGAACGGCGCGGAACGCCTCTTCCACCCTGGCGGCCGTCTGCCGCCGGGTCGAGCCGTCCGGGCCGTAGATTTCCGCCAGCAGAGTTGAGATTACGGGCGGCCCCGGCGGCGGTTCGACAACCTTCAGGCTCGTGCCGGCGGGCACCGCGATCCCGGCCAGCCGTTGGCGGAACGCGACGGCGAGATCATGACTGGTGCGCGGCCGTTCCGATTTCGGAAGCAGTTCGAGCGTAACTTCTCCCTGCTGGCTGCCGGCGCGCAGGTAGTAATGCCGGACGAGACCGTTGAAGTTGAAGGGCGCCGCGGTTCCGGCATAAGTTCCGGCGGAATGCACTTCCGGGAACTCCATCGCCGCCCGCGCCACGGCTTGCGCCACGGCATCCGTCGCCTCGACGGAAGACCCCTCCGGCAGGTCGATCACGACGGAAAGCTCCGACTTGTTGTCGAAGGGCAGCAGCTTGACGGTCACGTCTTCCGTGTAAAACAGCGAAAGCGAACCGAGCGTGAGGGCGCCGATAACGAGAAGGAAAATCCAGCTTCGCCTCTTGGAGGCGAGGATTGGGCGGGCTATCGCCGAATAGACCCGACCGACCACGCCTCCCTGCGCATGACTGTTGCTGTCATGCGCGTTCGGCCGGCCGGCGAATTTCACCATCAGCCAGGGCGTCACGACCACCGCAACGAAGAAGGAGAAGATCATGGCGGCGGATGCATTCGCCGGGATCGGACTCATATACGGACCCATCATGCCCGAAACGAACAGCATCGGGAGAAGGGCTGCGACGACCGTCAGCGTCGCAACGATCGTCGGATTGCCGACTTCGGCGACCGCCTCGATAGCCGCCTGATGGCGGCTGCGCCCGTCCGACATAGCCCAGTGCCGCGAAATGTTCTCGATTACCACGATGGCGTCGTCGACCAGGATGCCGATCGAAAAGATAAGGGCGAAGAGGGAGACGCGATTGAGCGTGTATCCCATCAGTTGCGAGGCGAACAACGTCAGGAGAATGGTGATCGGGATGACGATCGCGACCACCGCAGCCTCCCGCCAGCCGATGGCAAGGCCAACAAGAGCGATGATCGATACCGTTGCCAGCCCGAGATGCAGCAAGAGTTCGTTGGCCTTTTCGTTCGCGGTCTCCCCGTAGTCGCGGGTGACGCTGACCGTCATGTTCCCGGGGATCAGCGATCCCTTGAGGGCCTCGATCCGCGAGATGAGGGCGTCCGCCACGTCGACGGCATTGGAGCCGGCGCGTTTGGCGATAGCGACGGTGACGGCCGGAAGGCGTTTCAGGTTCGCGTCGTCACGGACAAGACGGAACGCCAAGCTTTCGTTCGAATCCGACGCCAGCCCGATATCGGCCACATCGCGGACATAGACTGGCCGGTTGTCGCGGGTTGTGACCAACAGGTTGCCGATCTGCGCAGGTGTCGCCAGGGTCTCGCCCGCAACGAGCCCGATCTGTTCGCCCTTGTCGCGCAGCGTCCCTGCCGGAAAGGCCTGGTTGGCGCCGGACACCTTCTGGGCAAGCTGCTGCAGTGTGACGCCGTAAAGGGCGAGCTTTTGCGGATCGGGTGCGATGCGGATCGTCTCATCCGCCTCACCGACCAGATAGGTCAGGCCGACATTTTCGACCTTGGACAATTCCGTGCGGACTTCCCTTGCGACACGCGTCAGATCGTTGGGCGTGATGCGGCCGGCGGCGTCCGCAGCCGGCGAAAGCGTGAAGGACAGGATCGCGACGTCATCGATGCCGCGGCCGACCACGAGCGGTGCCGGGATGCCGACCGGAATGCGATCTATATTGGCCTGGATCTTGTCGTGGACACGCAGTACCGCCGTATCGGCCGAGGTACCGACCAGGAAGCGTGCCGTAACGAGGACCTGGTCGTCCTGGATCTGCGAATAGACATGCTCGACTGAATCGATCCCCTTCACGATCGTTTCCAAGGGCTCGGCGATCAGCTTGACCGCATCCTCCGCCTTGAGACCGTTCGCCTGGACATGAATGTCGACCATCGGAACGGAAATCTGAGGTTCCTCCTCGCGGGGCAGCGTCACAAGAGCGATCAACCCGAAAGCGAGCGCGGCCAACAGGACGAGAGGCGTCAGCGGGGAACGGATGAATGCGCCGGTCAGGCGTCCGGCTATGCCGTAACGATGGGGTTCCGGCGTCATGGCAGGACGACCTCGTCGCCGGGGGCAAGTCCGGTCAGAATTTCACGATAGGTGCCGTCAGGCCGACCTATCGTCTCGCTGGAAACGACGGCGCGCTCAACGGTCTCACCATCTTCATGCACGGAGACGAAATCGACGCCGTTGCGGGTGACGACTGCATTTGCCGGCACGAGCAGGGCCTGCCGCTCTCCGACCGGAACCTGCACAAGAACGCGCGCATTGACGAAGGCGGTATTGAGCTCGCCGGCTTCGACATCTGCAGTGACCCGTCCGTTCTCGATCTGCGGATAGATCTTTACAAGTTTTCCGGCGATCTGCCGCCCGTCGATATTGATCCTGATTTCGGCTTCCTGACTGAGCGCGCTTGCGTGGCGCTCCGGGATGGACAGGCGAAGGAACAGCCCGCCGCCTCCGATCGTGGCGACCGGCTCGCCGGCCAAGATGACTGCTCCTCGGGTCAGCGGCACGATCAGAACTTTCCCGTCCGCGGGTGCGTCCACCTCTCCTTCCGACTGCTGTTGAATGACAACGGAACGCTGGGCCTCGGTTGCGGTGATCTGATTCTGCAGGACGCCAGCCTGCGAGCGAAGCTCATCAAGCCGCTGCTGGGTGACGATGCCACGCTCCACGAGGGCCTCGCCGCGTGCCAGATCGGCCTGAGCTGCCGTGAGTTGGGATCGCAGCGCGCCGATCTGGGCATCAAGGGCCGCAATCTGGAAGCCCAGCTTTTCGTCTTCGACCATTGCGATCTTCTGTCCTGCCTTGACGATATCTCCTTCAGTCGCGCTGAGCTGCGTGACCGTGCCGCCCAAGCGGGCACGGGCCGGGACAATATTACGTGCCTCGATCGTGCCGTAGACCGCCTTCCACTCGGTGACGGTTACAGGCTTGAGCTTAACGGTCTCGGCATTTGCAGCACCAGCGAGCAGCAGGGTAGCAGCGATGGACAACAGTCGCATGATTGAAGCCTCAGAATGCCGTGCCGGGGCGGATACCGAGCTTGCGGAAGACGATGGCGGCGGGGCAGACGCCGGTGAAGGCCGACTGCAGCAGGTTGGCTCCGACGAATACCGTCAGCCAGACGAAATAGGCCGACACCCAGTAGGTCAGGGCGACGGACACGAGCACCATGAGGCCTGCAAAGGCGAGAACCGATCGATCAAGTGTCATTTTCTTTCCTCTCGTTTTCTGCGGCATCTTCCAGACGGCAGACGCACACCATCGCCGTGACAGCGATCACTGTCCCGCTTCGATGTTCTTGTTCAAGTTTCGGATACGTGACCGTCGGCCGCCTTGATGCCGCTCAACCGAGCTTACGTCCCGCGTTCTTCCGCTTGGGCCGAGCTGGCCCTACATTTGAATGATGTTCAGGCAAACGATGTCGTTTGACTGAATATATAATTCATGTTTTTATAATATGAAGAAAAAATGAAATGTAAAGAGGCTTCCATGAAAATTGCCGAGGCAATCGCCGAAAAGGCGGATGATGCTGCTGAATTCCTCAGCGGGCTGGCAAACTCGCACCGGTTGCTCATTTTGTGCCAACTTGCCGATGGAGAACGCAATGTGTCGTCGATCATAGAAGCGACCGGCATACCGCAGACGTCCATGTCACAGCATCTCGCCAAGTTGAAGAAGGAGGGCATCGTGGATTTCCGCCGGGACCACCGCACACTTTATTATTTCATCGCCGACCCGGCGGTTATGGAGATCATGGCAATCCTCTACGAAAAATTCTGCAGGGATTGAGCAAGATCTTTGCGGCGCGGCTGTTCCCGGGAGAAAGAACGCCTTTAGAATCGATTGGCGGCAAGCCCGTTCCTGCATGTACGCACCGGGGCCCAGAACGGCCAGGCGATTGCGGCAATCGAGATAAGGGCGGAAAGCATCTTGTTCACAGCAAGTCTCCCCATTTGCGTGATCGGGGAACCGATAGCGAAGCATAGCCGCTTTCTCCCTGATTGAGATCAATCGCAAACAAAGAACACGCACAGACGGGCACACTTCCCGTTGGTTGATCAACATCAATGTGGTGATCGTACGGATGCTCTCTTCTTCCGGAAGCCTACCAGGAAAAGGAGAAAGCACATGAACGTTCAGAACGTCATCCGCGTATCCGTTACCGCGTTTGCAGTCTTTGCCGCTAGCGGTGCCCTTGCACAATGGAACGGCTGGCACATGGGCCCAGGCATGATGGATGGATCCGGTGGCCGGTTTCCCGGCTTCGGCCGTGGCATGATCATTGATCAGAACGATGACGGCAAGATCAGCGATGACGAGGCGGCCGCAACGGCAGACGACGTCTTCATCGCGATGGATGCCGATGACGACGGCCAGATCACCAAGGAAGAATATCTTGCCGTGCGAATGGGCCCCCAGTGGGGTTGGAACCAGCAGCGCCAGTCTGCAATGCAGGCGAGACGGGAAACCCGCTTCGCCGAGATGGATCCGGACAAGAACGGCGCCGTCAGCAAAGTTGAGTTCATGGACGCTGCACAAGCTCGCCACAAGGCTGCCGATGCGGACAAGGATGGGTATGTCAGCCCCTGGGAACATCGCCGCGACCGCTGGTTCTGAACGGCGTATGCGTAACTTGACCGGGCGCCCCAGCTAAGGGATGAAAAGTCGATAGCGCCTGCGCGGTTTCAACTGACGCACCGCAAGCCGATTGGGCGATATTGATGAAGGCTCCTCGCGACCGGAAACTCTTCGTGGCCTTGCTTGCGGCTTTCCTGCTGGCGGCAACCGTTTCCGGCGTGCTTGCGGTTCGTCTGGTCGTCCGTACGATCTATTGGTCGGCCCACCAAAACGAGCCGATCGAAGAATGGATGCCACTCGGTTATGTAGCCCATTCTTATGGGATCTCCCCGGTCGTTCTTCAGACGGCGCTGGGGCTTCTGGTCGGTATCCGCGACCGGCGTCCGTTGAGCGAAGTCGCCGCCCAGCAAGGCAAATCATTCGAAGAGGTACGAAAGGCTCTCGAAGCAGCCATCGCCGCTGATCGCAAACGCGTTTCTGAAGCCGGCGACGGTCGCACAGGGCAATAGAATGGCGGAGCAGCTGGTCATCCTCGTCAATGAACAAGGCGCTGTCGCCCTGTTCCTGATTCTCATGGTGAATTGCTTCGGAGTGCCCTTCCCCACCTCGCTCATCATGCTCGCTATCGGGTCCTTCATCGAGCAAGGGGAGTTGACGTTTCTGCCTTTCTTCACGGCTGGACTTGCCGGCGCTGCCGTAGGTGATCAGGGCGGATATCTCTTGGGCCGCATGGCCTCAACCCGGTTGTTCGAGACCGCGGAAAAGACGACATGGCTGAAGAAAGCGCTTCAGGGAGCCGAGAAGTTTGAAAATCGATGGGGAGATGCAGGCATATTCCTGAGCCGGTGGTTGCTCAGCCCCCTTGGTCCTTGGATCAACGTGTTTGCAGGAATGAACGGCTATTCGTGGATCAGATTCTCAACTTGGGGTATTTTTGGCGAGGCGGTTTGGGTTGCCGGCTATATGGGACTCGGACTTGCGTTCAGCAAAAGCGTCCAGATGGTCGCGGACCTCCTCGGCAATGTGACTTGGCTGATCCTATCTGTTCTTGCCGCTCTGCTGCTCGGCTGGAAGCTCATTTCGATCCTGGCACCCAAGAAGCAGATGGATTCCGATTAATTGACGAGTGATGGCCAGGCCTGCCAAATAGCTTGGACGCGACCATAGGCACACAGCCGGCACCGCGCAAACTAACCCCGGCGGCGGCGAAAAGTCCGGCTGGATAAATCCCAAAGTCGGGCTCTTCGCTTCGGTGGCAATCGCCTGCATCACGGCGATTACCGGCGGGCGACCTGCCATGATCTCCGCAGCCCCCCCCGCGACTGCCGTCGGCAGATCCATGCTGCCGCTGTGTCGCCAAGTGGAGCGTAAGTATGGACCCGAACTTTCGACTCTTTTCACATCGGAATATTGCTTTGATGCATCAATAGGCACATTTTAAACATGAGGTAAAAGCCTACGTAGTAGAAGCGATAGTTGCGTCGTGATTACTGCTGCTCAGATGCGGGCTGCCAGAGCCCTTCTCGGAATCGACCAACGCGAACTGGCCGATCTGGCGGGTGTTTCGGTGCCGACGATCCAGCGCATGGAAGCAAGCACCGACGTGGTGCGGGGGAATGTCGATTCCCTCATGCGGCTGCTGGCCGCGCTCGATATTGCCGGGATCGAGTTGATCGGCGAGGGGGCGGTCAGCGAAAACGGCGGACGGGGTGTTCGGCTGAAGGCCGCAACAGAACCTTCCGGAAACGACAGGCCGGGATCGCCCGAACCTGCGCATGGAGCGAGGAGGCGCCCATGACGTCGGTGGCGTTGATGCTTTCCTGCGTCGCCGCGCTGCTGGCCACGGTGGTGCTCGCCGGCTTCATCGCCCGGTCCAGCCTCGCCACGCCGGCAATCTACGGCCTGAGCCTTGGCATTTCGGCCATCGCCTTTTCGGCAAGCCTCGTGCAGCTCTCGTCACCCGCGGCCGATAGTCCCGCGCTCGTGCTCCCCTTCGGCCTGCCCTGGCTCGGGGCACATTTCAGGCTCGATCCGCTGGCCGCCTTCTTTCTCGTCGTCGTCAATCTGGGCGGCGCCTTCGCCAGCCTCTACGGCCTCGGTTACGGACGCCACGAGCATGCGCCCCACAGGGTCCTGCCCTTCTTCCCGGCCTTCCTCGCCGGCATGAACCTGGTGATCCTCTCCGACGACGCATTCACCTTCCTTTTTTCCTGGGAGTTCATGTCGCTGACCTCCTGGGCGCTGGTGATGGCGCATCACCGCGATGCCGGAAACCGCCGGGCGGGTTATATCTACATCGTCATGGCGAGCTTCGGCACGCTCGCCCTGCTGCTCGCCTTCGGCCTCCTGGCCGGGCCTGACGGCGCCTATGGCTTCGCCGCCATGCGGGCTGCGCAGCACACCCCGTTCACGACCGGGCTGGTCCTCGTCCTGCTGATGCTCGGCGCCGGCTCGAAAGCCGGCCTTGTGCCGCTGCATGTCTGGCTGCCGCTGGCGCATCCGGCCGCGCCCAGCCACGTTTCGGCCCTGATGAGCGGCGTCATGACCAAGGTCGCCGTCTACGGCGTCATCCGTGTCATCTTCGACCTCGTCGGTACACCGGCCTGGTGGTCGAGCCTCGTCTTCCTGCTGATCGGCGGCGGCACCGCGGTTCTCGGCATCCTGCATGCCCTGATGGAGCGTGACCTCAAGCGCATGCTCGCCTACAGCACGATCGAGAATATCGGCGTCGTCTTCGTCGGCCTGGGATTGGCGCTGGCGTTCAAGGACGCCGGCATGGAACTGGCGGCGGCGCTTGCCATGACAGCCGCGCTCTTCCATGTGCTCAACCACTCCTTCTTCAAGAGCCTGCTGTTCTTCGGCGCCGGTGCCGTCCTGACCCAGACGGGCGAGCGCGACCTGGAAAAACTCGGCGGCCTGATCCACCGCATGCCGGTCACCGCCTTTGCCTTTCTGATCGCCTGCGTCGCGATTTCGGCGCTGCCGCCCTTCAACGGCTTCGCATCGGAATGGCTGGTCTTCCAGGCGATCCTGCAAAGTCCCGACCTGCCCCAATGGGCGCTGACCATCCTCGTGCCGGCCGTCGGCGGCTTGCTGGCCCTGTCGGCGGCGCTGGCCGCCGCCTGTTTCGTGCGCGCCTTCGGCATCGCCTTCCTCGGCCAGCCAAGAACCGAGGCGTCGGCCGGCGCATCCGAGGCGGATCGTTTTTCGCTAGCTGCCATGGCGATCCTGGCGGCGCTCTGCCTGCTCGCCGGCATCCTGCCCGGGATTGTCATCGACGCTCTATCACCCGTCACCCAGCTTCTCGTCGGCGGCCGGATGCCGGTGCAGACGGACGTGCCATGGCTGTCGATCGTGCCGGTAGCAGAGAGCCGCAGTTCCTATAACGGCCTGCTCGTGTTCCTGTTCATCGGGCTCTCGGCCTGGCTCTCCGCCACGGCCATCCACCGTTTCGCCTCGCGGGCGCTCCGCCGGGCGCCAGCCTGGGACTGCGGCTTCCCTGGGATCGACGCCACGATGCAATATACGGCCAGCAGCTTCGCCCAGCCGGTCCGGCGCGTCTTCGGAACGCTGGTTTTCCGCGCCCGCGAGCGGGTCGACATGCCGCCGCCCGGTGCGCTGACCTCTGCGCGTTTCGAACTGGAATTCCACGATCTCGTCTGGGAAGGCCTCTACCTGCCGGTCGCCGGCGCGGTGGGCTTTGTGGCCGAAAAGCTCAACCATCTGCAGTTCCTGACCATCCGGCGCTATCTGAGCCTCGTCTTCCTCGCGCTCGTCCTCCTGCTTCTGGTGCTGGCGCTATGGTCCTGATCCACCATCTTCTCGTCCAGAGCGTCCAAATGGCACTCATCGTGGCGCTTGCGCCGCTCCTGACCGGCTTCGTCCGAAAGGTGAAGGCGCGGCTCCTGCGCCGACGGGGCGCCTCGGTTTTCCAGCCCTATCGCGACCTGGCGAGGCTCCTGCGCAAGGAAGCGGTGGTGGCGGAAAACGCCTCCTGGCTGTTCCGCGTGGCGCCCTACCTGATCTTCGCCGCGACTTGGGTTGCCGCTGCGGTCATCCCCACCTTCGCGACAGGCCTCATCTTCAGCTGGACGGTCGATCTGATCGCCATCATCGGCTTGCTTGGCAGCGCCCGTTTCTTCCTGGCACTCGCGGGCATGGATGTCGGCACCAGTTTTGGCGGGATTGGGGCAAGCCGCGAGATGCTGATCGCCACGCTTGCCGAACCGGCGATGCTGCTGATCATCTTCGCGCTGGCGCTCATCGCCGGCTCCACCCAGCTTTCGACGATCGCCGCCTTCATGACGTACCCGCAGGTGGGATTGCGCGTTTCGCTGGCCGTGGCGCTGATCGCTATTATCATGGTCGCGATCGCCGAAAACGCCCGTATCCCGATCGATAACCCGGCGACCCATCTGGAGCTCACCATGGTGCACGAGGCCATGGTGCTTGAATATTCCGGCCGGCATCTGGCGATGATCGAGCTCGCTGCCATGCTGAAGCTGCTGCTCTATCTCTCGATGATCGTCTGCATCTTCGTGCCATGGAACCTCAACGGGCCGGACGCCGGATACGCGGCCTACTTCGCAGGCTTCGCCTCTTACCTCGTCAAGCTGATCGTCGGCGGCGCGTTGCTCGCCCTGTTCGAGACGGCGACGGCCAAGATGCGGGTCTTCCGGGTGCCGCAGTTCCTCGGCGCGGCGCTGATGCTCGGCCTGCTCGCCACGTTGCTGAGATTCGTATCGAGGAGCTTCTGATGCAGGGACCGGTCTATTTCGACATCGCCCACATGCTCGCCGGCGGCCTCGTCCTGGTCAGCATGATGATGCTCTACCAGGACCGGCTCTATGCGCTACTCAACGTGTTCGCGCTGCATTCGCTGCTGCTCACCCTTTCGGTCGCCTGGCAGGCCTTCATCCAGGGCGCCCCGCATCTCTACGTCACGGCGGCGATCGCCCTCGTTTTCAAGGTCGTCGTCATCCCGGTCGCACTCCACCACATGATCCGCAAACTCGGCATCCACCGGGAGATCGAGACGGTGGTCGGCATCGGTGCCACCATGCTGGCCGGCATCGGCCTCGTGGCGCTGTCGATCGTGGTGATGCTGCGGGTGACGCCCGAAGCCGACCCGCTGACCCGCGAGGACCTCGCCTTCGCGCTCTCCGTCCTGCTGCTCGGCCTGCTGATCATGGTGACGCGGCGCAACGCCGTCAGCCAGGTGGTCGGTTTCATGTCGCTGGAAAACGGGCTGGTGCTTGCCGCGGCGGGCGCCAAGGGCATGCCGCTGGTGGTGGAGATCAGCGTCGCCTTCTCGATCCTGATCGCCTTCATCGTCATCGGCGTCTTCCTGTTCCGCATCCGCGAACGGTTCGACACGGTCGACGTCAGGGCGCTCGACGACGTCAGGGGAAGGCGGCGGAAATGAATGCATCCTCCCTCATCGCCTTCGATGCGTTCGCGGCCGTGCTGGCGATCCCGATTGCCGCGGCGGCGCTACTCGCCCTCATGCCCGGCTACAAGGCGACGGCACGCATCAACGTGGCGGCAAGCCTGCTGACCTTTGCCGCCGCCCTTTCCCTCTTCGTGACCGAGCGGCCGGCTCCGGGACAATACCTGCTCATCGACGACCTCAACATCGTCTTCATCGTCCTCAACACCTTCGTCGGCTTCACCACCAGCCTGTTCAGCGCCAGCTACATCGCGCACGAGCTGGAAACCGGCCGGCTGACGCCGGCGAACCTGCGTTTCTACCATGCCATGTACCAGGTCATGATGTTCGGCATGAACCTCGCGTTCGTCTCGAACAATATAGGCCTGATGTGGGTAGCGGTGGAACTGGCGACGCTGACGACCGTACTGATGGTCGGCATCTACCGCACCCACGAGGCGCTGGAAGCGGCCTGGAAATATTTCATTCTGGGAAGCGTCGGCATCGCTTTCGCGCTATTCGGGACCATTCTCATCTATCTCGCGGCGCAGCCGGTGATCGGCGAAGGTTATGACGCCATGGTCTGGACCCTTCTCGTCGAGCGGGCCGCGGCCTTCGACCCCGCGCTGCTCAACGTCGCCTTCATCTTCCTGCTGCTCGGTTACGGCACCAAGGTCGGCCTCGCGCCGCTGCACGCCTGGCTGCCGGATGCGCATGCGGAAGGGCCGACGCCGATTTCCGCCGTGCTGTCCGGGCTGCTCTTGAATGTCGCGCTTTATGCCGTGCTGCGCTTCAAGATCCTGCTCGCCGCCAATCCGGAGGCGATCAGCCCCGGACCTCTGATGATGACGATGGGGCTCACCTCGCTGATCTTCGCGGCCTTCATGCTCTATCGGCGGCGCGACATCAAGCGCATGTTCGCCTACTCCTCGATCGAGCATATGGGCATCATCGTCTTCGCCTTCGGCCTCGGCGGCCCGCTCGCCAATTTCGCCGGGCTGCTGCACATGGTCATGCATTCGCTGACCAAGTCGGCGATCTTCTTCGCCGTCGGCCATATCGCCCAGATCAAGGGAACCCAGCGGCTCTCGGCGATCCGCGGCCTCACCGAAACCCATCCGGCGCTCGGCTGGGGCCTGGTGATCGGCGTCGCGGCGATCGCCGGCCTGCCGCCCATGGGCGTCTTCATGAGCGAGTTCCTGCTCGTCAGCTCCACCTTCGCAAGGCAGCCCCTGCTCGCCGTGCCTTTGGTCTTCGGGCTGCTGGTCGCGTTCGGGGCCTTGCTGCTGCGGCTGACGGGCGTCGCCTTCGGCCAGCCGCGCGGCAGCCGGCAGCCGGCCGAGGCCTCCTACCTGCCGATGTATTCCCATCTCCTGCTGGTGCTGATCGCCGGCATCTACCTGCCGCCGCCGCTAGTCGCCTGGTTCCAGCACATCGCCAACCTGCTTCGATGAAGGGCCGTTCGTCATGCCGGTACTGATCGATATCGCCCCGGAAGCCCGCCTGATCCAGCACCATCGCCCCTGGCCGCGCGCCGTCACCGGCACGACGGGTTGGACGGCGGCAACCGAAAGCCTCGCGGACGGACGCCGCACCCTTCTCGGGCTCTGGGGAGAGGCCTCCTGCGTGCATATGGCGCTGCTCGACGAAATCGACGGCACGGCGGGCGTCGTCAGTCTGGAAGGACTGCAAGGCCGCTATCCTTCGGTGGCCCGCCACCATCTTCCAGCTCTGAGGCTCGAGCGGGCGCTCCGGGATCTGACCGGCCTCGAACCGCAGGGTCTGCTCGACACCCGGCCCTGGCTCGACCATGGCCGCTGGAACCTGCGCTTCCCGCTGGGTGAAAAGGCTGCCGCACTTCCGAAGGCCAAAACTTACGAATTCCTGCCGGCGGAAGGCGAAAGCCTGCACCGGATCCCGGTCGGCCCGGTGCATGCCGGAATCATCGAGCCAGGGCATTTCCGGTTCACGGCCAACGGCGAGACGGTCGTCCGCCTGGAAGAGCGCCTCGGTTACGTCCACAAGGGTATCGAGGGCCTGATGGCGGGCGCCGATCCCGCCCGCGCGGCGGAGCTTGCCGGCCGGACCTCCGGCGATAGCACGGTCGCCTATGCCTATGCCTTCGCGCGGGCGGTCGAGGCGGCGCTCGGGCTCGACATTCCGCCCCGCGCGGTCTGGCTCCGGGCGCTGATGGCCGAACTGGAACGGCTCGCCAACCATCTCGGCGATATCGGCGCCATCTGCAACGATGCCGCCTTCTCGCTGATGCTTGCTCATTGCGGCGCGCTGCGTGAGCGCGTGCTGAGGGCCGCCGATGCCGCTTTCGGCCATCGCCTGATGCGCGACCGTATCGTGCCGGGTGGCGTCGCCGCCGATCTCGATGAAGAAGGCGCGGCGGGCCTGCTTACGCTGCTTGCCGAGATCCGCAGAAGGTTTCCGGAGCTGGTCGAGCTTTACGACAATACCGCATCTCTGCAGGACCGGATGGTGGACACGGGCATCCTCGTGCCGGAGCTGGCCCGTCACTATGGCGCGGGAGGGTATGTCGGGCGTGCGTCGGGCCGCGCTTTCGATGCCCGACAGGCCCTGCCCTATCCGCCTTACGATGCTCTTCGCTTCGATGTGCCTGTGCTCAATCAAGGAGACGTCAATGCGCGCGTCTGGATCCGCATCCGTGAAGTCGAGCAAAGCCTCTCGCTCATCGAACAGATACTCGGCCAGCTGCCGCCCGGCCCCATACGGCATAACGTGGCCGGCGATGGGGAGGTGCGCGAAGGCATGGCCGTGGTGGAAGGTTTCCGCGGCGACATTCTTGTCTGGCTCAGGCTTGCCGGCAACCGGGTGGAGCGCTGCCATCTGCGCGATCCTTCCTGGTTCCAGTGGCCGTTGCTGGAAGCCGCCATCGAAGGGAACATCGTAGCCGATTTCCCGCTCTGCAACAAATCCTTCAACTGCTCCTATTCCGGCCACGATCTCTGACGGAGGACGACAGCCATGCGCAGGCTCCTTTTCGAAAGCCTCATCCGGCGGCCACTCACGGAAGCGGCCCCGCGACGATCCTATGCGGCGATGCAGGAGCTTGCCGCGGCCATCGACAGAACGGCCCGCCGTCGGCTCGGCCGCAGCCTGTCGATCCGCGCCGTCGACGCAGGCTCCTGCAACGGCTGCGAACTGGAAATGCATGCGCTGAGCAACGTCTTCTACGACATCGAACGTTTCGGCATCCGCTTCGTCGCCTCGCCGCGGCATGCCGATGTGCTCATGGTCACGGGACCGGTGACGCGAAACATGGCCGAGGCGCTGGAACGCACCTACAACGCCACGCCCGGCCCGAAATGGGTCGTGGCGCTCGGCAGTTGCGCCCGCGACGGCGGTTGCTTCGCGGGCAGCTATGCGGTGGTCGGCGGGGTTTCCAGGGTCGTGCCGGTGGACTTGCATATCCCCGGCTGCCCACCGCCGCCGGCAGATATCCTGAAGGGGTTGCTGGCTCTCCTCGAACAGGCGGACAAAGGGGCTCGTACTTCGTGAGAAAACGAAAATGGCTCGACGTCTTCAGACCACAAGGGGCCGATTGCGGCCAGAGCCGCCACGCCCATATCGTCGCCGAGAGCCGACAACCATACCATTGGATCCGGCGACGCGATCGGCGATCGATCGCGTTAAGAAGATCTTTCTTCTCGATTTCAAATCGTTCTTCCGCAGGATCCCGCATCCCGATATGGGCGCAAGAGTGGAGATTCTCGATCAAAACCAACCTGCCGGCCAGATCGGCTACTGTCTTTGTGCCGAAGACCTGCATGACATTATGATCACGCTTTTCCTTGGGCCAGCCATTCCTCTGCGGCGCCGATTTCCGAATATCCCGAAAAGATCACAGTGCATGTGCTGAAGGCGGAGCTGCATCCCATCCGTGAGCATTCGAAATAGTGCCCGGATTGATCTCGATCACTGATGACGCCGCTGATGCGCGTAATCTGACCTTTCAACCCAAAAGGGAGGTTACCATGCCGCTGAAGCTGAAGTCAGGATTTTTGACATCCTCCGGAAACGAGGGGCGTCTGTTGATGGATACAGGGATCGGCGACCAAGTTGTGGTGGTTACCCACAATGCGCTTGAGGCCATCGCCGATCCCCCGCGCGCCGATGAATTCAGACTGCAGGAACATATCGAGGTTTTCTGCCGGATCGCCAGCGACAAGTTCGACGGAAGACAATTCGATCCGACCGGCCATATTCGCGTGACGTCGGAGGACGTCCGCAACTGGCGCAGTCGTGTCCAATAATATTCGCGTTCTCGTCTCAGCCGATGCGGAAGCCGTTGCGCAATGTCATGAAGCTGCGGCCAGATAGTCCGCACGCAGTCGTCGTGGTCTAAAGATCAGGCCGCCAGATGTTTCTGGATCTCGCCCAGCGAAAGGTTGACGAGATCCTTGTCATATTCCGCGACGATTCGGTTCTTGACCGCCTCGGGCATGGCTCGCCGGAGATCGGCAAGAGCCTTCGGCGGAGCGATGATGAAGAGCTTGTGAATGTCGTTTGCCTTGCAAATCGCCTCCAACTTTTCGGCGACCTTCGACGCGAACCGCCCCTCTTCCAATTCATGGAAATCGGTCTGGTTGAGGCTGCTGCGATGACTGCCCATTGCGGCCCTCCCTGGCCTGTCCGTCCCCTGCTCGCGGGCTGGAGCATTGTGCGGCGCCTCGATCACTTGCTCCACTTCGAGTATCAGATTGAAGGCAGTACCGGTATTGCGGAGCAGAAGGGCCTTTCTTGCATCTGCGACAAGTATCCTCGCATCATACGGAATGATTCTTGCGTTCATGACATTGTCCTTTCGTTGATCATTGTCAGCATAACAACCTGGAAGAGAGCTGCTTGACACCGTCAGTCCCGGCCGGGCGACCCAGGCTTGATGCGGGAATGATCACCGTTTTGCGGTCTATCACCCGCATTTTGAACTGCGTCACGTCAAGGTCGTCCGAATTCAGCCGCATCTCGCACAGCAACCCTGGCCCCGCGGAAGCTGAGCATATCGCACCCCGGTTTTCCTCCTATGTGAAAACCGGGGTTCGTTTGCAAAATTTACCTTGCGAAGAACACCGGAAATTCGCAGTCCTCGAGGATCGACGTCGTGACGCCCCCGAAGATCCGCTCGCGAAGGCGCGAATGACCATAAGCGCCCATGACCATCAAGTCGCAGCCGATTTCGAGCGCATGTTGCCGAAGGACGTCTTCGACGCTCCGTTCGCCGCTCGCAAGTTGTTCGACAACGACTTTGACGCCGTGCCGGGCAAGGAATATCGCAATGTCAGCGCCCGGCTCTCCGCCGTTCTTCACATAAGAACTATCTGGATCAACGATCACCACATGCACCGCATCGGCTTCAACCAGCATATGCAATGCCTCCTTGGCGGCGCATGCCGCTTCGGCTCGCGAGTTCCAGGCGAGAAGGACATTCTTCGGCCTCAGGCTTGATTTCCCGTTTGCCGGCGCCAACAGAAGCGGGACATGGGCGTCGAACACGGTGCCGGCGACAACCGCCTTCCTGATGTCACTATCATGGCGGGCGCCATCGCCAAGCAGGACGAGATCGGCGTAGAGAGCACGCATACTCAGATTGTTTTCGAGGATGAAGCGATCATCATATAGATAGTCGGTGTCGAAAGAAATTCCGTTCGCCCGACACATGTCCTCCGCTTTCTGTCGAACCTCAAGCAAGGCGTTGATCTCAGCTTGCCTTTGTTCAACCCAGGCGCTCGCAACAGCATAGTCGGACATGATCGGTTGCAGAGCTGTTCCAATCGCCAGTATCGAGAGATGAGCATCGAGGTCAGCACTCAGCTCGATCGCCTTGCCGATGTCCGATGCGGCCTCTTTGGTACCGACGACTGCAAGTACGGTTTTGAACGACATGATGGTTCCTCCAAGCGGCTTGGTTGATTGCTAACCCAAGCGTATCAGGCCGGCTTCTGCCCGCGATGATCTTTGTCAATCCAGCGAGCGGAGAACTGGCTCGGAAAAACTGCACAGCCGGTATAATTGGAATTTCTACCTGACTCGCAAACAAGTTTGCCCATATCGCCTGGGCTGTTTTGCGCAACGACCATCAATCGAGCAAACCGACGGTGCCGCGCAGGCATGATAGGATTGGCTGCATCTTCATGCAGCCCGCGACGTTGCGAGAAGGGGTATAGATGGCCTGACAGCCGATCGGCGCTCGGAAAGTCCGGCTGTGCCAATAGCTCGTTGAAGCCGCGTTGATTATTGAGGCTCTGAACATGCTGATAGCCATCTTGGCCACGGCGCGTATCGAGACCGAATATATTGAAGCAGCCTGTACATCGTAGCTGCGAGTAGGGCGGGCCATACGTTCCATTGAGAAATGGACGCTATGCTCGACTTGGCCGTGACCCTGCCAACCATGAAAAGGCTCGGCGATGCGCTTGCATGAACCTGGAAAGCCTCGTTCCCGAGGAACCGCGCAAGAGCTGAGAAAACGTTGGATGATCGCCCGAGGAGATACCCGGTGGCACCGGAGCCGAGCTTCTCAGATGGCTTTTTCATCACGGTTTCCCAGGTCGATGACCCGTGTGGATATTGTCTCGGCAATATCCCGATCGTGAGTGACCAACAGGATGGCGAGGCCCGCCTCGGCGGCAATCTCCTGCAGGAACGTGGTGACCTCCTTTTGGCTGACCGGGTCGAGGCGAGAGGTCGCCTCGTCCGCGAAGAGGAAGGCAGGATTGAGCAGGAGGGCCCGAAGCAGCGCGAAACGCTGCAGTTCGCCGCCTGAAATCTCACCCGGCCGGCGATCGAGCAGGCTCTCCGACAGCCGCAACCGAGCCAGCAATTCCTCCACCTTTGCCCAGGTCTCGCCATGCAGGCTGACCAGATCTCTTACCCCTTTGCGGATCGTCTGATGCGGCGCGAAGGCGGCAGGCGGGTCCTGATAGAGCTTTTGGAAACGCAGAGATGAGAGGCTCGCGTGTCGCTCGACCAAGCCCGCGTCGGCTGGGCTCAGGCCAAGAAGGATGTTGCCGATCGTCGTCTTGCCGCATCCGCTTGGGCCGAAGATCGAGACGATCTCACCGGACGCGATTTCGATATCAAGCCCGGAGAAGAGCGTTTTGCTGCCGTAGCTTTTTTTCAGGCCGCGCCCGGCGATAACCGTCTCACCCGATGCCGCCGGCACCTGTCGCTCCCACTGCGATGGTTCCGATGAAAGCAACGCCCTGGTGTAGAGATGCTGGGGCGCCTTGAGGACTGCTTCGGCAGGGCCGGACTCAACGAGCCGACCGTTCAGCATGATGCCGATGGTTCCGCCGAGTGCCCGGGCAACAGCGACATCGTGGGTGATGGTGAGGAGGAGGCGTCCACTCTCCCCTTCCTTGCGCAAACCGGCCGTCACCTGGTCCCTGAGCATCGAGTCCAGGCCTTTGGTCGGCTCGTCGGCGATCAGCAGTTCGCTGCCGGCCGCATGGGCCATGGCAATGGCCGCCCGCTGGCCCATGCCGCCAGAAATCTGGAAAGGGTAAAGCGCCTCCGCAGGCGACAGGGAAACCTCCAGGAGATTTTCCTTCGCCGCAGCCGCACTTGGTGCAGCATCCTTGCCCTTCACATGGCGATGGATTTCTGCCACCTGAGGCAAAATCCGCATCGTCGGATCAAGCGCCAGCCAGGGCTCCTGCGGCAGGAGGCCGATGCTGCGGCCCCAGCGGGAACGGCGTTCGGAGGTTGTTTCCGCGAGAAGATCCGACCCTTTGAACAAGACGCGTCCTGTCGCATGCAGCCCCGGCGGCAGATTGCCCATGATCGCCTGGGCTACCAGGGATTTTCCCGATCCGCTTTCCCCGAGAAGCGTCAGGGGATGTCCCTTGCCCAACGACAGTGAGACGTTGGAGACGATAGGCCCGTTCGCCGTGTGGATCGAAAGGTCGGTGACCAGGAGATCGTTCATGACCTGAATATTCATGCGCGCTCTCCTTGAGCCAGAAGCTGCAGGCCAAGGACGAGCAGGAAAATCAGTCCCGCAGGAAGCAAGACCTGCACCGGCGCCTCGGCAAAATAGGGCAGGAGTTCAACGATCATGCTGCCGAGCTCAGGCGTGGGAGGCTGAAGGCCGACGCTGATCGCGCTCAGCGTCGATACAGCGATGATCGCCGTTGCCATGGCGAAGGCCGCAAGTGTCGCGATCATCGGTCCGATGACCGGCAAGACATAGTGCGTGAGGATGTAGCGCGAGCCGAAGCCCAGCATCCGTGCCGCTTCGATATGCGGCTGGGACAGTACCGTCTTCGTCGTCGCCCTCGTCACGCGGTAGAACTCCACCCACAGGGTTAGCGCCAGGCCGAGGAAGAGCGGACCGTAGTCACCGGGGGAAAAGGCGAGCAGGAGCAGGACGAGCATGAGACCGGGCAGTGCCAAAACGACGGTCGCCATCAGTTCCAGCCCCTTCTCCACCCAGCCGCCTCTCCAGGCCGCGAACAGGCCCAGCAGAACGCCAGGCGCGGCTGCCGCCAGCATGGTCAGGAAGGCCATGCCGAATGAGAGGCGTGCGCCGTGGGCAAGCCGCGCGAGCAGGCTGCGTCCAAAATGGTCAGTGCCCAGCAGGTAGTCGCCGCCGACCGGGGCGAGGCTTGCGCCGAAATCCTGGGCCGACGGATCCACCGGTATGACCACTGGTCCGATTATCGCAAAACCGCCGAGCAGAACCAGAAGGCCGGCGCCGGTCAAACGTGCGGCTCCGATGCCTGATTTCGATTGCGCATGGGAGATATGATCGATCGTGCTCATGCCGTTCTCCTCATCCGCGGGTCGAGCCACAAGGTGAGAAGATCGACGGTCGCGTTTATGGCGACGAACATCAGCCCCATCACCAGTGCCGTCCCCTGGACCATCGGGACGTCCCGCTCGACTATGGCATGCACCAGCGCGTGACCAATGCCGGGATAGGCAAACAGCGATTCCACCACCACGACGCCCTCGACCAGATAGATCGCCTGCAGGCCAAGGTAGGAGACGACGGGGATGGCTGCGTTGCGAAGCCCGTGACGCCGTACGACCACGGCCTCCGGAAGCCCCTTGTAGCGGGCGAAGGCGAAGTAGGGCGCCTGTGCGACGGCCGCCACCGCATTGCGGGTGACGCGGCTCGACATGGCTGCAAGCCCGAGCGCCAGGGTCAGCGCCGGGAGCAGGATCTCGCGTGGTGAACCGAAGCCTGCCGGCGGCAACCAGCCGAATTGCCGGGAGAAGATCAGCATCAGGATCAGTCCGAGCACGAAGGGAGGGATGGCGCGGAAGACGACGGCCCCGGCAAGCCCGAAGCGGTCGGCGGCACCACCGGGTTTCAGGCCGGCGAAGAGCCCGACGAGCGGGCCGATCAGAAGCGAGATAAGCAGCGCTGCCGCAGCCAACCAGACGGAAGCGCCGAGCTGCACCTGCAGTTCATGGGCAACCGCTCGGCCCGTGACGAGCGAATGGCCAAGATCGAACCGCAGCAGGCTGCCGATCCACTCCAGGAATTGCGCCGCAATCGGTCGGTCCAGCCCGAGCTCGAGCCTGACCCTTTCCGCCGCATCGGCGATGCGGGCATCGGGACCGTAACGGCCGGCCGCGATACGCATAGCCGCATCACCGGGCAGCACGCGCATCAGGGCGAAGCACACGGCTCCGACCACGATGGCGACAATGCCGGCCTGCAACAGGCGCGAAAGAAGGAAGTTCTTCATGGCGCCTTCCATCATTCTGCCCAGCGGATGGCGGAGAGGCGGTAATTCACTTCAAGGGGATCGACCTCGACGCCGGCAATCCGCTTGCTGGAGACGATGGCAAGCTCCGACCAGGAGACCGGGATGCTCGGCAGTTCCTCCTGAAGGATTTCAACGGCACGCGCCTGGAGCGGCGCGCGGGCGCTGGCATCACTTGTCGCGGCAAGTTGTCCCACGATGCCCTGGATTTCTTTGTTGTCCCAACCCATCGAGCCCCAGTCGCTCCCGCCCGGGCCATAGTCCTGGAGCAGCGTTCCGATCGGGTCAGGGACGATCGAGTAGAGCCGTGAGACCAGTCCCATTTCCAGCGTGCCATCCTGATGTCGCGCCGGGATTTCCGAGCTGTTGCCGACGGAGACCTTCACGTCGATGCCGATCTGCCGAAGCTGGGCCTGCAAGGCTGTCGCGATCGGCGGCAGCTCCGGCCAGCTCGCATAGGTGAGCAGAGTCACGCTGAAGCGTTTTCCATCCTTCTCCAGGATGCCGTCACGGCCAGGTACCCAACCTGCTGTCTTGAGCAGCGTCTTTGCCTTCTCGACGTTTTTCTCGAGCGGTCGAACATCGGGAGAATTCCAACCCTTCATGGCCGGCGGAAAGAGCTGGGTTGCTGCAAGATCGGTGTTGCGCAGGATGACTTTTGAGATGCCGACGCGGTCGATCGCGGCACTGACCGCCTGTCGCTCTTCCACCTGGTCGAAGAAGGGCGATGCTGCGTTGACCTTGAGGATGCGGGTGCGGGGGATGGTGGCAATCTGGACGTCGAGCTTCGGGTTTGCCTTCAAGCGGTCGACTGAAACAGGCAGCATGGAAAAGACAAGGTCCGCCTCGCCACTTTCGGCCATCAGGGCGCGGGTCTCCCCCTGCCCCACGGCGAGATAGTTGACGTCGCCAATTCCGGGCCTGCCGCCCCACCAACTGCCCGAACCTTCAAGTTCAAGCCGCGCCGGTGGCGTGAGTGCTTTCACTTTATAGGGTCCGGAGCCCACGATCCCGGTGATCTTGCCGGCAGCGTCGAAGGAAGATGGCGCCAGAATGATGGTGCTGAAGTGAACGAGATAGGCCGGCAGCGCGGAGAATGGCTTGGACAGGCGGATTAGAACGTCCCGCCCCTCGCCCGCGATGTCCGCGATCGGAGCCTGCGAAAGAACACCGACACCCGCACGCGCACGCCGAAGGCTGGCCGCGGCGGCTTCGGCGGTGACCGAGGTTCCATCGTGAAATCCGGCATTGCCGCGGATCGTGAAGCGCCAGGTCAGGCCGTCATCCGAAACCGCCCATTTTTCCGCAAGCGCTGCAACGAGCGCGCCGTTTTTGTCAGTCGTCACGAGCGTCTCGGCCACCTGAAGGCGGCTGAAGACATATCCGGTTTGGGCCGGTTCGATACCGGTGATCTCCCACGGACCTGCAACCTTCAGGGTATCGGCCTGGGCATGCGCTGCCGGCATCGAAGCCCCGAGCATCAGCGTGAGTAAAAGCGTGTTCGCAATGCGCATTGCGTTCTCCGTTCGATTGAATGTTGTGGCAAAAGTCATGGATTTGGGCTTCAGCGGAAACGCGTGGACTATGTCCTCCGCCGCGTCCTCAATTGCTTTGTGTCGATTGACCAGAGCCCCATCACGCTCGTCGCTCGGGTGATGAAAGCGCGGCCTGACCTTAGCCAAGCTGACGGTTCTCGAATTCCAGGTGACGTTGCTCATCGCATCCTCGGGATTGTCCGCGGCTGCATACGTAATGTTATTACGTTCGTCAATTGCAAATGTAACACAATAACATCTGCACGATGGATCCGCCGGCGCAGCAGGTCGCACCGGACCTCGCCCCTGGCAGCACGTTCACCTCAGGCGGCTTAGGTCCACAGCCCGATTGCGAATGATCGCCTCCATGGCGAAATATCCGGTCACGGTCGCCAAGTCGAAATTGGTGATGAGCTTTTGGTAGAAGGCGTCGTAGCCAGAGATTCCGCGTGTGACGACCTTGATCAGATAATCCCAGTCTCCGCCAATCCGATAGAAATCGATGACTTCCGGCAGCCGGTCGACGTGCTTGCGGAAATCCTCGGACCATTCCTTAGAATGGTGACGGGTCCGGATCATCACGATCACCGTCAGGTCGAAGCCAAGCATCTCAAGATCGACCTCGGCGCGTGAACCGCCCACCACGCCGCTTGACTGGAGCCTCTGGAGCCGGCGCCAACAGGCATTTTGCGAGAGCCCCACCTCTTCGGCCAGATCCCGTTGCGAGAGTGCGGCGTTGCGCTGGAGGCAGGTCAGGATTTTTAGATCAATATGATCAAAATTTACAGATTTATCGATCATGTGACCCGCATTTCCGCTTTCTGACTGAAAAATAGGTGAGGTTTTCAGACCGTGATCGAGATTAGAATCGCTGTCAATTGCTGTTTGGAGAACCGACGATGCGTGAACAGGCCGATCTCAATCCATCAAAGGAACTCGTCACCGTGCTCGGCAAGTTCAAAAGCAGCCTCGAAGTCGCCGATCCGATCACTGCTTTGAAAGACGGATTGATCGGTTCGAGGGCGAAAGTTGACGGGCCGTTCGGCTTGAAGGATCTCGTCTACGCTGACTACGTCGCCTCGGGGCGGGCGCTCAGGCAGGTCGAGCAGTTTGTTCTCGATGAGGTCCTGCCCTATTACGCCAACAGCCATACAGAGGCTTCCTTTTGCGGGGGAATGATGACCCGCCTGCGGCGTGAAGCGCGGTCGGTCATCAAGGAATGCTGCGGAGCAGATAGCCGACATGCCGCCATTTTTGCGGGATCCGGCGCAACTGCCGGCCTCAATCGGCTCGTCCACCTGCTGGGCATTACCGATGCGATCGCTGCCGGTCAGCGGGTTTGCGTGATCGTCGGACCTTACGAGCACCACTCGAACATCCTGCCCTGGCGCGAGAGCGGCGCGGAGATTGTCGAAATTCCAGAAGGCAGCGCCGGCGGTCCGGATCTTGTCCTTTTGGACGAGGCCCTTCAGCGCACCGACGCCGACCTGACAATCTGCTCGTTTTCAGCCGCATCGAACATAACCGGCATCTCGACCGACATTGCAGCCGTCACCAGGCTTGCGAAGCAGGCGGGCGCCAAAATCGTCTGGGATTATGCCGGCGCCGGACCTTACATGCCGATCTCGATGACGCCGGAGCAAGGGGCCGAAATCGACGCGATCGTCGTATCGCCGCACAAGTTCCTCGGCGGCCCAGGCGCCTCTGGCGTGCTGATCGTGCGGCACGACGCGGTCGTCACCAACAAGCCGTCCTGGCCGGGCGGCGGCACCGTCAAATTCGTGTCGCCCACCTGCCACGACTATAGCGACAGTCTGGAAGCCCGTGAGGAAGCTGGAACGCCCAATGTCGTCGGCGACATTCGTGCGGCACTTGTCTTTCTCGTCAAGCATGCGATCGGACTGGAGAAAATCCGGCGGCTGAACGACGTCTTCACGCAAAGGGCGCTCACCGCCTGGCAGGACGTGCCCCAGATCGAGCTTCTGGGTTCCCCCTCGATGGCGCGCCTGCCGATATTCTCGTTTCGCATCAGGGACGGGAAAGGCGGCTATGTTCATCAGCAATTGGTCACCCGCATGCTCAGCGACCGGTTCGGCATTCAGGCCCGCGGAGGCTGCGCCTGCGCAGGCCCGTATGTGCACCGGTTGCTGTCGATCGATCCCGAGACGTCGGAGCGGATCAGGCAGGCGATCCTCAATGGCAACGAGATCGAGAAGCCGGGCTTCACGCGGCTCAATCTGAGCGTACTGCTTTCGGACGAGACCGTCCTTTTTATCCTTGAGTCCGTCGCACAATTGGCGCGGGATGCGGCCTCCTATACCGAGCTCTATACGTTCGATCCCGCACGCGCGATCTTTTCTCCGCGTGCGCCAGACTTTCCGGAGGCTAGCTATGCATAGACCTGACGTCGCTGCATTCTTCGATCCGCGTACCTGTTCAATCCAATACGTGGTGAGCGACCCGCAAACCAAGGCCTGCGCCATTATCGATCCTGTTCTCGACTTCGATGAGAAGTCCGGTTCGACGGCGACCCAAAACGCCGACGCCCTGTTGGACCATGTCCGCCAGCAGGACCTGCGCCTGCAGTGGATCCTCGACACTCATCCGCATGCCGACCACTTCTCGGCCGCCGCCTACCTGAAGAGAATGACCGGCGCGCCGATTGCGATCGGCGCTCACGTTGTCGATGTCCAGAAAATCTGGGCGCGGATTTACAATTGGCCGGACCTGCCCGTCGATGGCAGCCAGTGGGACCGGTTGTTTGGCGATGGAGAAACCTTCTCCATCGGCAATATCGAGGTCGGCGTCATGTATTCCCCCGGCCATACGCTGGCATCCATCACCTATGTCGCCGGCGACGCCGCATTCGTGCATGACACGCTGTTCATGCCCGACAGCGGCACGGCCCGTGCGGATTTCCCCGGCGGCAGCGCAAGTGCGCTATGGTCAAGCATCCAGGCCATCCTGGCGTTGCCCGGGGATACACGCATTTTCGTCGGACACGACTATCAACCCGGCGGCCGCCAGCCGCAGTGGGAAAGCACGGTGGACCGCCAGAAAACGGAAAACATCCATCTCAAGCAGTCTCCCAGCCAGGACGAGTTCGTTACCATACGCGAAATGCGGGATCGCACCCTGCCGATGCCGAAGCTGATCCTGCACGCCCTGCAGATCAACATCAATGGCGGCCGGCTTCCGGAACCGGAAGCCAACGGCATGCGATACCTGAAGCTGCCGATCGATGCGTTTCAAGACAGCGTCTGGTCCTGAGTTATTCGCGAGCTCACGCTTAGGCGAAGTCATGCGTGCGGTTTCCGCTGGCATGGAAGGGAGAAACCGCACAGACTGTCGACTGCAAAAATGAGGATTTTCGGAAGGCATCCCGCGCCCGCGAGAGACGCATTGCAGGGCAATCGGCGCATCTGCCTCTGCTGACCCGCGATAAGACTATGTCGATGAAATTCCGATTCGTCGACACACCTTTATGACCTACCGCTTACCTCGACACGTCATAACAATCTACGAAAGATCGGCGCCCCGAAACGAACTTGCAACTGGCCCCCTCCCCTGCCTCCGGCTGCTGCATGGAACCGGGAGATCCTGCGAGCGTAACGTGGAGACATAGGCGGCGACTACGGAGTTACGAATTGCCACAACCGTCTCAAGCCGGCTTACTCCGCCTCCTGAGGTATAGGCGGTTTTAAAATCGGGAATATCGTTGCAAGCAGATCGGCCGTTCTGGCTTGACAGAAGCGAGGCACGCCGCCCAGCCGGCAGGAAAGCGACGCGACCTCGCCCACCCCTTATGGAGGTTCCATACCCCGCAGGGCAAGCTTCCCCGCAGAGGCGGCTGTACTCACCCCGACGGACAGGGCCTCCTCGCGACAGATCTCCCGTCGAGCGGTCATCCACGAGGATGCCCCTCCCCCTGCTGGAGTTGTGAACCCAGGAGCCCGCAGACATCCTTCTGTCTTCGACGGCCAAGCCGTACCGGCCGGGTCGAAGCTCGTAGCGTTCTGTGGACCAAGATCTCTTGGAAATCACACCCTCCATTTCGGCTGCACGATCATCGGAGAAGGAGGCCCGGCGTTGCCTGGCTTGACTGCTGAAAGACTTTGCGGCCTGAGTTCTTTCCATAGCCAAAACCGTCCGACCCGACCGATGGGTCGGCGGCGGCGAACTCCGCGGTCAGATCGACCGGGCGGCAGCCGTTCTGCCGCATTCATGGCCCGCTTCATCGAACATACCTAACGGCCACCGCCGCACACACCGGCGGAGCTTATTTGGCTTTGCATTCCCCATAGAGATGAAAACTGAACGAAGCCCGCCACATCGCCCCTCCCCAATCCGTTGCTTTCGGACGGTCAAGGCCTCAGCATTGAGGCCTATTGGTCGGCGTCGCCGCCCCTTTGCCCATCAACAAAGTCCTCAATCGCTCGACAGCTCCGGGTCGAACACGAAAAGCGGACACCGACAATCAGCGCGGCGCCGATATTCCGCCGCCCCTCTTCGGGGCCAGAAACGATGGCCACCTGACCCCGCCCCGATCGACGCCACAGACCGCGCATCGAAATCTCCTCCCACGGGCAGGCTTGATAACGGGCCTGCGATCACCCGCTTCAGATCTCCGAGGGATTGGCAGTAGTCCGCGGACTACTGCCAATGAAGGGGAATGCCGTTGGCCGGTTCCGGAGGAAGTCTGTCCCGCGAGGCTTCATACAAGAAGTAGTCCGCGGACCACTCCTCGTATGGCCCAGATTCACCTGGCGTCAAATCGACCACAAATTGAGGGATTGCAGGACGCGTTGAGAGGCGCAAATTCAGAGAAAACAGCGAAAAATGGCGGTTTGGTTAAGCGTTTGTAAATCGGTAACGAATCGGAGCATAATATAACTGCGCAGTTAAAGCGCTTTCTGTGAAAATTGCGCAGTTAACCGGGAAATCAACAAATGCAGCCGAGTCTCGTTATCCAGGACGATCAAGAGCATCTTCCTTCACTTCTGGCAACAGACGCCCAGGAGCTGTCCTACCAGCTCCAGCAGCACCAGGCTAAAATCTTCCCGCCTCTTTCCCAAAAGACGATGCGGTTCTTTTCTCCTGCCGAGGCTGCCGGGTTCATCGGCATCGGCGAGGGTTATCTAAGGCAGGTCGCAGCCGAGGGTCACGGACCGGATCCCCTCGCCAACGGGCGGCGCCTTTACGGTGCGGATGATATGGACCGGATCCGCCGGGTTCTCGACGAGCGAAACGGAACCCCGAAATATGTCCCGGCCCGCAAGGGCGCCGATAAGCTGCAGATCGTATCGGTCATGAACTTCAAGGGCGGTTCGGGCAAGACGACCACCGCTGCGCACCTGGCGCAATATCTGGCCTTGCGAGGTTACCGCGTCCTGGCAGTCGATCTCGACCCCCAGGCTTCTCTTTCCGCCCTGTTCGGCCATCAGCCGGAACTGGACGTCGGAGAGGCTGAGACGCTCTACGGCGCAATCCGCTATGAAGATCCGCGGCCGATAGCCGATATCGTGCGCGCGACCTATACCCCCAACCTTCATTTGATCCCCGGAAATCTCGAGCTCATGGAATTCGAGCACGAGACCCCGAAGGCAATGGCATCCGGAACTGCGGAGACGATGTTCTTCGCGCGGATAGGCGAGGCTCTGACCGAGATCGAAAGCCTCTACGATGTCGTGGTCGTCGATTGCCCGCCGCAACTCGGGTTCCTGACGATGTCCGCGCTCTGCGCGGCCACGTCTGTCTTGATCACCGTCCATCCGCAAATGCTCGACGTGATGTCGATGTCCCAGTTCCTGACCATGACGAGCGAACTCATGTCCGTGGTCGAAAGGGCAGGGGGCCGGACGAGTTACGACTGGATGCGGTACCTCGTCACCAGATTTGAACCCAATGACGGCCCGCAAAGCCAGATGACGGGCTTCATGCGCGCGATCTTCGGCAACCGCATGCTTCAGAACGCGATGCTGAAATCGACTGCCATCGCCGATGCCGGCGTAACCAAGCAAACGCTCTATGAAGTCGAAAGGTCGCTGTTCGTCCGCGGCACCTACGATCGGGCCTGGGAATCGCTCAATCTCGTGAACTCGGAGATCGAGGCCCATATCCGATCCACGTGGGGAAGGAAGTAATTAGATGGCACGAAAGAACCTCATCGAAATATCCTCGTCCACCGCGGCCCGCCCCGAGCCTGTCGCGCCGAGGGACAATCGCCCTATCGCCGGATTTGTGCCACAAGCCCGCAATCCTGCGCCTGTGGGCGGGATCACCAAGACGCTCGGCAACATCACCGAAAAGGTCGAACGGGCGAACGATCTTGAACGGCAGCTGGCCCAGGGGCAGATCGTTGTCGAGATCGATCCTGGCCTTGTCGACGCCTCCTTTGTCGAAGACCGTCTGGAGATCGACGCCGTTCAGCTGAACGAGTTGGTGGAGCAGATCCGCGAGCATGGACAGCAGGTACCGATCCTCGTGAGGCCGCACCCGCAGACGAAAAGCCGTTATCAGGTCGCCTACGGCCATCGGCGACTGGCCGCGGTCAAGAAGCTTGGCATCCGTGTGCGAGCGGTTGTCCGCGAACTCACCGATGATCAGCTGGTGGTCAGCCAAGGGCAGGAAAACAGCGCCCGAACCAACCTGTCCTATATCGAGCGGGCGCTTTTCGCTTTGCGGCTCGAGCAGCGTGGTTTTACCCGCGACATCATCATGGCGGCCTTGGGTGTGGATAAGGCAGCGCTCTCCAAGATGCTGATCGTGACGCGGCAGGTGCCGATCGCCTTGATCACAGCTATCGGCGCGGCACCGGAGATCGGCCGCAGGCGCTGGCTGGAGCTGGGGGAGCGCCTTGAGAGTGTCGAGCCTGACCGGATTCTGGCCGAGTTGTCCGCGGACAACTCCGAGCAGCTATCAAGCGACGAGCGGTTTCAGAGGGTGCTGGCGCTGGCTTCCAAAAGGCCGGTTATAACAAAGGCCCCAGCCGCCAACGCGCAAATTTCCGGAGTTCCGGTCCGGTTCAAGAAAAACGCATCGAGCGCCACCTTTGTTTTCGACAACAAGGCTGCGCCCGGGTTCGATCAATTCGTGCAGGAGAGGCTCGAAAGCCTCTTCGCAGAATTCCAACAGAATAAAGGAGCGTAAACCGCAAAAGAAAAAGGCCCCCAAGCGACATGGTCGTGGAAGCCCTTCTCAGATCTTAGCAAATCAAGAATCGCATTTCCTCGAATCACTGTCAAGAGTTTAGGCGCCGTTTGGGCGTGCGGATTTCTTTTGCCTTAGCGAAAGTGAAGGCAGATGGAGAGTAGGTATGTGACGACGCCCTTTGGGCGGCGGGCGATGTCGCTTGGCATGTTGGCAAATCAACAACTCGCCGAAACGATTGAACCTGGAATTACCCGTAACAAATGGAAACTGTTCAGAGCGGTCTGCGAGGCCCGGCCGTCGCTGGGTGTGACCGATCGCGCCTTGACGGTGCTCGACGCGCTCTTGACCTTCTACCCGGAAGACGAAATTTCCGAGACGAGGGGTCTCGTGGTGTTCCCGTCAAACGCCCAGCTCTCTCTCCGCGCCCGTGGCATGACGCCTGCGACCCTCAGGAGACATCTTGCCGTCCTCATCGATGCCGGCCTGATCCTGCGCAAGGATAGCCCGAACGGGAAACGCTACGCCCGTCGCAGCAGGGCAGGAGAGATCAACGAAGCGTTCGGCTTCAGTCTCGCACCACTTCTGGCGCGTGCTGCCGAAATCGAGAGCCTGGCCGCCCAAGTGGTTGCCGATCGGGAATTGTTGCGAATAACCCGCGACCGGCTCACCGTCTGCCGGCGTGATGTCGCCAAGCTCATCGCCGCAGCCTTTGACGAAGGCGTTCCCGGCGATTGGGGGAGGATCCTCGACATGTTCCAGACGCTGGTGGCGCGGATTCCGCGTGTCCCCACCGTCAAAACCATCTCTCCCCTCCTTGAGGAGATGGTGATGTTGCGCTCGGAGATTATCAACCTGTTGGAAATTCGAGCAAAAACGCAAAAAATCGACGCCAGAGAGTCTCAGATTGAGCGCCACAAACAGAATTCGAATCTTAAATACAATTATGAATCTGAACCGCGCTTCGAGATCACGCGTGACGCACCCTTGCCGAACGATCGCGAACCGCGGAATGAACCTGCCAACGGCTACCGAAGCCGGGAAAGAGGCAACAACGAAAACGTATCGCCGAGATCTCTGCAATCCTTCCCGCTCGGGCTCGTGCTCCAGGCCTGCCCGCAGATCGCAGATTACGGGCCAGGCGGAAGGATCGACAACTGGCGCGACCTGATGGCAGCCGCGGTCGTTGTCCGCACCATGCTTGGCGTCAGTTCTTCGGCCTATGAGGAGGCGTGCATGGCGATGGGATGGGAAAATGCCGCGACCGTCATTGCCTGCATTCTTGAGAGGGGAGGGCACATCAACTCAGCCGGAGGTTATCTGCGCGATCTCACCCGCCGTACGGAAAGAGGCGAGTTTGCTGTCGGTCCGATGCTGATGGCTCTTGCACGGGGAAGCGTTCCGGGTAGTCGGCTCGCCGGCTGAGCGCGAGGCTAGCACTCGGGGCGCTTGGATGCAGGATCGACATGATTTTTTGGTCGACAGGGTGTGCGGTTATTAGCGGTATAATCCGGTAAAACCGCTCGCATTTGTGGGCCGATGATCCGGTGGCAGTCGGCGAACCCGCTCAAGGACAGCGACGAGGGATGCGAAATCGGGCGGGTTTCCCCGACGACCATCAGGATGGAGTGGCTTGTATCCGGTTGGCGTTGGGTCGGCGCAGGTTGAAAAGATTGCCGGCAAGGATCAGTCCTGCGCCTATCGCCGTCAAGCTGTCGATAGCTTCGGCATATAGGAGATAACCGAGGAGGGCCGACAACGGCACACGCAGATAGTCCATCGGCATCACTACCGTTGCATCGGCATGGAACAACGCCTTGGCCATGCAATAATGCGCGAAAGTGCCCGAAAACGCGATCAGGAAGATCCACGGCCACATTGCTGCAGATGGCCAGACCCAGACTTTCAGTGCCGGTACTATTCCGATGACCGATTGAATGACGAGCATCCAGAAAATGATCTTCGTTGCGCTGTCGGAACGTGTCAGCGCCTTTGTGGTGATGAAGGATATGGCGAATACAAAGGCTGCTCCAAGTACGATCAGGTGACCCGGGTTTAGCGCCGCCGCGCCCGGGCGCACGATCAGCGCTACGCCGACCAGACCAAACAGGATCGCCACGCTTTTCCGCCATGTCAGCCGCTCCCCGAGAAATGCCGCAGCCATCAGCGCTGCCCAGATGGGGGCCGTGAACTCGATCGCGATGACCTGCGCCAGCGGGATCAGTGTAAGGCCCATCAACCAGGCGAACTGGCCGACATAGTGGGCAACGTTGCGGCCTATGTGGCTCGGTAGAATGCCGGTTCGCATTGCCCTTATGCCGCCTTCGCGATGGACAAGCGGCAGCAGCATGAAGAAGGCGATGACGGAACGCATCTCCATCACCTGAAAAACGTCGATCTCGCGGGTTACGGCACGGCCCGAGACGGCCATGAGCAAGAGCAATGCGATGGATGTCATCATCCAGGCCGCCGCCCTGATATTTGACTGCTTATTTTCCACGTATGTCTTTCTTCCCGCCGCGCAGCGTGGGGATTATAACTGGGCTCGGCAATGCACCGGGGGTCTCCTTGCCGGGCTAGATACGACGGAAGGTCTGTGGTTGTGAATAGTCCAGCTCCAATCATCCGCGCCTGCGTACGGACGCTGGACTAGTGGCTTGGCGGAAGCGGCAGATCGGCGCGATCGGTTGTCTTCGCTCTCCACTGCTGCGAAGAGGTAGGAAAGGCATCAGGCGGCTCCGAGGTCTCGCTTTCTGATCTCACATCAACCTGCCCCAGGCCGGGTCCCATTGAACCCCTTCAGAAAGCTCGACGTAGATCGGCAGCTTGTCCGGTCCGCGGTTCCTGTTCTCGGCTATCCTGAAGGCAGCTTCCGGTTCCATTTCCTCCCCTGGAAAAATAGCGTCGTCTTCGGAGAGCTCGGCAATCTTGCGGATAAAGCCGCGGATCTCGTCGCCGGAGTGATAGAACTGGATGATAAGGGCGCCAGGCGCGGGTGTGCCGCCGTGATAACGGTAGTAGGTATGCATTGTCTCCTCCATCGTCAGAGCCTCCTACCTGACGCTTGGAAAGCAGAAATGTTCCGGCACCGAATGCGCAAAGCCATAAAGCTTGGTAAGAACGGTGTGACCTTCAAGACGAAGGACATTACCACTGCGCTCTGCAATCTCGCGTCGAAGCACTGGCCTATCCATGGAAGCCCTTCAGGCTCGAGCTACTGCCAGCCGTAGGGCGATGAAGCAGCCTAGCTGCTCTCCTTCTCCTTGCGGCCAACCTGGCTGGCGACGAGCTTTGCCACCAGATGGACGAGGTTTTTCGCCTCAAATCGGCTTTTCAGCTTGTCGATCCGATGCTCAATCGTCCTCGGCGACAGGTGAAGAGCCTCGGCGATTTCTTTCGTGGTCTGTCCTTCGATAAGAAGCTGGATGATGTTGTCGTCCGTAATGTCGGTCTTTGCATCCCGCATCGGGGAGATGAAGAAACGGCCCTCGACAAGGCTGATGCACCAGCCGGGCTTTCCATCGCTTTTCTGCGGAAGGATAAGACGTTCGTAGCCTATCCGGACACCGAGAAGCTTGGTCCTCACGAGCTCGAGTGTTGGGCGCCCAGCCTCTATCGCACGGGAATAAGTGGGAATGATCGCTTCGTCTATGAAGCTCCGATCAAGATCACGCAGCACGGCATCGGGAAATCGTTGCTTCATTTGGGTCAGCAGATGGCTCTTGAAGCCAAAGTCCTTCACCCGACGGAACCGCCAATCATAAGGGTCGTCGGCTGCAGTCGTGACGACTGAGAGCGCCATCTTGATGCTTAGTCTGTTCACGATCCCCGCGTAGAGGGCTTCCGGACCGGAGGTTCCATCGGACTGCAACCATGTATCGAGCAGATTCTGCGAGAGTGAATTAAATGAACCCATGTTCGCGTATAACGAGAGTAGAATTAGAGGTTTGTTTCAGTATGACTAATCCGATCTTCGTTAGAAAATGATTGCCAGTTGCGCCAGAAACCGGAACAGGCCGCCAGATCCTACGACCCGGAAATTACACAAGGATCCTCGAAACGTAGCGCTTTCGTATCCAAATCTTCCTGCAGACGCGTTAGCAACTGTTAACTTTGCATAACACCTTTCCTCAAGCCATTGATGCGACGGTATTTTTCCCGTCGCCCATTTCCAGAAATCTAACTTTTTCACCGGATGTTGTCTCTTCGAAAACGGCGGGCTCTTCAAGAACATTCCCACCCGCTGACGGTCAAGGAGTAGCTATGTCGTATGCCGAAGTCCCCGTGTCTGAAACTCAACTTCCGCAGAATCCCTCTCGCCAACATGATGCCGACATCCTCCCCGCCGCAGAGAGAAAACGTATAACCATCAATGGCTCGGAAGTTGGTGCCGAGCGTATCTCAGGCCGTGTCGTCGGTTCAAGAATAAAGCAACACAATCATATATATACGACACATCACAATAATTACATGTCAAGCGGCGATGTGCAGGTATATTCAAGTGTTCAGAATGAACAGTGGGAGACAAGTGAAGTTAGGTTGAGATTTCACGACGGCAATGAAAAAGTATATAATTTGCCATTTCCCGTTAATGTAGGCGACGGAGACCTTCTTAGCATAATCAAGTTGTACAACGCCAAGGACGGAAAAGGGTATACGACAGCCGCTCAAAATCATACCACTCGACAATGGTATTCAAAAGAAGGCGCTGACCTACAGCGAATGGTCGGCAGTCTTGGTCTGTTTAAGTTGGCGGTTGTATTATTAGGCAACAAGTCAGCTTTAATTGTTTATGCTTTGATGGCGATTTTCATTTTCGCTATATTTGGTAACTTTATATTGGCACTTTTCGGCGCCGTTCTGCTGACTGGCCTATTGGTCTTGGCTTTTCAATATCTGGTTATCCTGCCGTGGACCGTAGTTGTTTGGCCAAAAGTAAAGCGACAATTCGAGGCGTTTTTTGAGGATTTTTCTGCGTGGCAGTAGGACACCGGCGAAATCTGCGACCTCTTCCGCCCAGCCAAGGACCGGAATTTCATCCAAAAGGCCGGATATGCGCATGTTCGATGTCCGAGGCGCTAAGTGGATAGGGAATATTACCCTCCGAATTTTCCCTGCATCCAGACTCCCGATGGAATCTTACCGACCAAGGCGGCGCTTCCGGGCTACGTCATGACGGGTGCCGCTCGGTTTTCCGCAAACCTAAGACATAGGCTCGATTTTAGATACCGGATCAGGTTCTTCTGCCGGTCGGCTGATGCGGCGTCTTGTTCCAGAAGAAGGGCTTTGACCGCAGTTCGGTCACCGCCCGCCAGGCGGCAACCGAGGTCATGATCCAATAGAGCGGAACGCCGATCCAGCGCCAGCCGACCAGGCGTCGTTCGTGCTCGATCATCGGTCCTCTCCCGAGCCCGAGGAAGATCAGATAGCTGCCGAGGATGTTGATGGTGTCGATGATGAAAAGCGAGAGCACTCCGGCCGGGATTTCGTCCGCGGGCGCTTCCAGCATGTAATAGGTCCCAAGCGCCATGAAGACGACGATCAGCGGATGCAGGAGCGAAGAGACCAGCATCCCCCCGATCATTAGTTGAAAGATGCAGAAGCCAGGAAAACCCATCTCGTCGATCAGCCGGCGCGGCTCGCGCATCAGCACCAGCCAGGTCTGCAGCCAGCCCTTGAACCAGCGGCTGCGCTGGCCGAGCCACACGCGCATCGTCGTCGGCGCGTCTTCGAGCGTTTGGCGGGCCATGACATCCGAGCGATAACCGAGGCGATACAGGCGAAAGCCGAGATCCGCGTCCTCGGTAACGTTGAACGGGTCCCAGCCTCCGGCGGCGCGCAAGGCGTCGGCGCGGAAATGATTGGATGTGCCGCCGAGCGGCAGCGGCATTTTCCGCCGCGCCAGCATTGGCAGCAGCCCGCGGAAGAGGCCGCAATATTCGAGCGAGAACAATGCGCTGATCGAGGATTCGCGGGCATTGGTGATGATCAGCGGCGCCTGAAGGCAGGCGATTGCCATCGGCGACGCCCGGAAGCGCGCATGGGCCTCGCGCAATTGCTGCGGATGCGGCCTGTCTTCCGCATCGTAGATCGCCAGGAATTCGCCGCGCGCAGCTCCCAGCGCGTAGGTGAGCGCCTTGGGTTTGGTGCGCGGCGTCGCGGGTGGCACTTCGACGATCTCGAAATGGGGGGCCGGTTTCAGAGCCCTCAGCGCTGCGATCGTTTCCTGGTCATCCGCCTCGCAGATGAGCTTGATGTCGAGCAGGGAAGGCGGCCAGTCGAGCCGCCCGAGGCTGGCCAGTAGCTGTTCTGCCACCGCAGCTTCCCGGTAGAGCGCGACCATCACCGTATAACAGGGAAGCGCGTCCTCTCGAGGCAACAGGGCCGCCGGGGGCACGCCTGCGAACTGCTGCCGGGTGAAGGCGGCGAACCGCAGGCCGAGGGACGCGAAATAGATCAGAGACAGAAGAATATGCAGGAGAAGCAGGGTCTCGATCGGCATGGCGATCAGCGCAAAGGCGAGGGCGGCCGATCCAAGCCCGGCGTAAAAACCCTGGGTGCCGGAGAGCACCATGCGGGCCGAGAACTCGGGAAAACGATCGAACAGCCCGTTGATCGCCTCGCGCACGCGTCGCGTCGCACCGGATCTCCAGACGGCCCCGCGGATTGCCGATGGAGTGGTGATCGCAAGATCCTGTCCGAGCAGCGGCATCGCAAGCAGCGCCGCCTTGAGGTCGGCGAGCCGTACCGCTTCGGGCACGACCGCCACTTGCGGCGCCTTGTGCCGATGGTTGATCCTGACCTGGTTCGGGCGTTGCAACTGCGTGTCTAGCCCCGGTATGTCGGCAACCGAGCCTGGATCGATCGCTGCGATGAAGGGCAGGCGAAGGTAACGCGCCATGGCGCCGTAATAGGCTGCCTCATCGACCTGACCGCTGTGCAGCAGTTCGCTTTCGATGCTGGTCCCGTTGCGCCGTGCCCTGTCGGTCAGCGTCGCAAGCAATGGCCTGGAGAAGCCGAGCGTCGAAAGGGCGACGAATTCCGGATCGTCGGCTGCGGCGCCGTGCCCGGCCGACAGGTTTCCGGAAGGCGCCGAATTGTTGCGCGCATCGTCTTGCACCGGCAGCGCTGCTGGCGGATATTCCCTCAAGCGCATGTCTCTGCTACACCGCCCGCAAGCGAGCGCCCCAACCTGTCCCGATCTGGATCATAGAGATGCATCCCATGATTGCATCCCCGAAAATCAAGGGGTTCTTAAGTCTTCTGCGGCTTTGCCTTCTCACCGGAGGGATTGCTGCCGCCGCGATCCCGGCTCGGGCTGCCGAAGGCAGCAATCCACTGCCCCTGATGTTCGATGCCAAGGAGCGGCTCGCCCGTCCTGATCTTTCCACCGTCATCCGGGTGCGGATCCTGACCAGCGTCGATTTCCCGCCGTTCAATTTCGCCGACCAAACAGGCCGGCTTGCCGGCTTCAATGTCGACCTCGCCCGCGAAATCTGCGCCGAACTGAAGATCGAGGCGAAGTGCCAGATCCAGGCGCTGCCCTTCGACGAACTGGAAAAGGCCCTTGAAGGCGGTGCCGGCGAAGCCGTCATCGCCGGCATGGCAGTGACGCCGGAGCGGCGTCAGCGGTTTGCCTTCTCGCGGCCTTATCTGGGCGTGCCGGCCCGTTTCGCCCGCAACCTGAAGGCCAGGATCGACGGCGATACGGCGGCGGCGCTTTCCGGCAAACCCGTCGGCGTCGTCAGGGGGACCGCCCATGAGCTGATGCTGAAGGCGTTTTTCCCAAAGATTACCGCCGTACCGTTCGACAATGACGAGGCGGTGCTGGGGGCCTTGAAGACGGGCAAGGTGGATGCCGTCTTTTCTGATGGACTGAGGCTGCCCTTCTGGGCGGCGGGCCAAGGTTCGGCGAAATGCTGCGCTCTCTTCGACGGCCCCTACCTATCGGAGAAATTCCTCGGCGAAGGTCTGTCGATCATGCTGCGCAAGAACGACCCGCTCTTGACGGCCGCCTTCGACCAGGCACTGAGCGTTCTGTCGCGCAACGGTCGGCTGCAGGATATCTACCTGCGCTATTTCCCGAACGGACTTTATTGATCAGTCGCGAGTAGGAGCAGTTTCCTACTCACTCACTGGCTTGCCCAGATGATGCGGGCTATCCATTCCACGTCGGAAAGATCGAAGGTGCGGTTTGGATGTTCCGGATTGAGGGAGAGGAGCTCCACAGTTCGGGCGCTCTGGCGGGCGAGCACCTTTGCCATCACCTCGCCCTCCTTGGTCTTGAGGACCACGCGGTCGCCCCGGCGCACCTGCGCGCCGGGCTCGACGATCAGCACGTCGCCGTCGCGGTAGAGCGGCATCATCGATTCGCCCTGGACTTCCAGCGCATAGACGCCGGCCCTGCGGGACGGATCGACCGGAAACTCCACCACGTCCCAGCCCTGGCCCGCCGGAAACCCGCCATCGTCGAAAAATCCGCCGGCGCCGGCCTGCGCAAAACCCAGCAGCGGGATGGAGCCGTTCTGCGGCGGGAAATTGCCTTCCGGGATCGAGGAGCGGCCGGGAACGGCGGGCAGGTAACTCATGAACTGGTCGATCGTGGCGCCTGTCGCTTCGAGCACCTTGGCGATCGATTCGGTCGACGGCCAGCGCAGCCGTCCATCCGGCCCGAGCCGTTTCGATTTGTTGAACGAGGTGGGATCGAGGCCAGCGCGCCGCGCCAGCCCGGAGGGCGTCAGCTGGTGGCGTTGGGCGAGCGTATCGATCGCGCTCCAGATCGTAGCATGTGACAGCATCGTCGTCCGTACCCGTGACCGGTGCGCGAGACAAAGCCGGACACGCCAGCGCTCTGCGAACCTCTCGATCAGAACCCTTAACCGATCAGACTTTTGTCGACCAGACTCATGAACGCTTCGTTCCAGCGGGCTGCCGGCTCGCGCGCACCCCGAATTTTAACGGAACCTCAGCCTCGCGTAAAGGGATGAGAGGAATAAAATCCTGTTCCTGCGGTGGCCCTTGTCAGGCCACCAGCGCCATGTTGATCTTGCCGAGCTTGATCACCGCCTGGGTGCGGCTGTCGACATTGAGCTTCAAGAGGATTGCCGAGACATGCGCCTTGATGGTCGCCTCGGAGACGCCGAGTTCATAGGCGATCTGCTTGTTGAGCAGCCCCTCGCCGAGCATGGAGAGCACGCGGTTCTGCTGCGGCGTCAGTGTTCTCAGCCGCTCGATGATCTCGGTGAGACCCGGGTCTTCTTCCGGCCCTGAGAGGTCGCCCTTCGGCGCCCAGATGTCGCCTTCCAGCACCGCCTGGATGCCGGCGCGGATATCGTCGAGCCCGGAGGATTTCGAGATAAAGCCGGAAGCACCGAGCTCCAGAGCCCGGCGGATGGTAGCGCAATCGTCGCTGGCCGAGACGATGACGATCGGCAGGCCCGAAAATTCGGCGCGGAGCGACATCAGTCCGGAAAAGCCGCTGACTCCCGGCATGGCAAGGTCGAGCAGCATCAGGTCGGCATCGGGATTGTTTTCGGCCGCTCGCCGCGCCGCCTCGAAATCGCCGGCCTCGATGATGACGAGCTCTTCGGCAATGCCCCGCATCGAATGGCTGAGCGCGCCGCGAAACAGCGGGTGGTCGTCTGCGATGATGATCGTGAGTGTCTGCATCTCCACGCCCCCTCCCAAGAGCATAGTCGTGCCAATGAATCTGAGGAAGTTGTAAACCTCTCGCTGACCCGAAACAAGTGCGGGATATCACGTACGATTGGGTTGTGGTTTATCGGCTTCCCGCTCATTCGCAAATTCGCCGACGATCGCCATGAAACGCCGCATGAACTTCTCCATGATCGACAGCGAACGGTCGACTTCCGCATCGCTTGGCAGCGCTTTTGGCAGGGCGTCCGGCGGAATGTTGCTGAGCCGCTCCTCGAGCGCGGTGACGCGTTTCGCCAACCTGTCGAGTTCCTGCTCGTAGGCTGCCCTCTCGTCGGGCTGCATGCGGCAGGCAAGCGTGCCGCTTTCGTCGCGGCAGAGCGTCATGGCGCCGGTCTCGGTATCGAGACGGACGATGCCGGTTTCGGTGCGCTGAAGCTGGAAACGGTTCGTCTGCGGTTGCTGCGCGGCGGCGGCCAGCGGCAAGAGCAGTGCGCAAGTCATCAATGCGAGCGTTTTCATATCGTGGTCCTCCTGCTGTAACGGTGGACAAGTGCCGGGCTTTGCGGCAAACGGTCGGAGAATAGCAGGTCCCCGAGAGTTGATGATGACGGATATAGTGTACAAGATCGTGCCGGAAACGCTTTGGCGTCAGGCAAAGCAAAAAGGTGTCTTCGAGGGCGCCGAAATCGACGTGAAGGACGGCTATATCCATTTTTCCACCGGTACGCAGGCGAAGGAGACCGCAAGGCTGCATTTTGCCGGTGTCACCGGCCTGATGCTGGTCGCGGTCAATGCCCCCACCCTCGGCGAGGCGCTGAAATACGAAGCCTCGCGCGGCGGCGATCTTTTCCCGCATCTTTACGGCACCCTCCCGGTCTCCTCGGTGCTCTGGGAAATGCCGCTCCTGATCGGTGTTGATGGCCTGCATGCCTTTCCGGAGAGGATGCCATGATCGGCCCCTTCGCCGGGCTTGCCTCGCGCAGCCTCTTCGTTTTCGATCCGGAAACCGCACACGGCCTGTCAATTGCTGCGTTGAAGACGGGTCTCGTGCCCGCCTGCCGTCTGGCCCCCGATCCGCGGCTTGCCCAGACGATCGCCGGCATCCGCTTTGCGAACCCGATCGGGCTTGCGGCCGGCTACGACAAGAATGCCGAAGTGCCCGATGCGATGCTGAAGCTCGGCTTCGGTTTTACCGAGATCGGCACGGTGACGCCGAAACCGCAAGCCGGCAACGACAAGCCGCGCATCTTCCGCCTGGTGGAGGACCGCGGTGTCATCAACCGGCTCGGCTTCAACAACGAAGGTCATGAGGCGGCGTTCGCCCGCCTGACCGCACGGCGCAACGCGCCGGGCGTGGTCGGCGTCAATATCGGCGCCAACAAGGATGCAGCCGACCGCGTTGCCGACTATGTCGCCGGCATCCGAAAGTTCTATGCGCTCGCCACCTATTTCACCGTCAACATCTCCTCGCCCAATACGCCGGGACTGCGCGATCTGCAGGCGCGCGACAGCCTGAAGGTTTTGCTCGAAGCCGTTCTCGCCGCCCGCGCCGAGGAGGCATTGCGACATGGCCGGACCATTCCGGTCTTCCTGAAGATCGCACCCGACCTGACGGAGGAGGGCTTAGACGATATCGCGGCCGAGGCGACCGCTCATCCGCTCGACGGGCTGATCGTCTCCAACACGACGCTTGCCCGAGATGGATTGAAGGATCAGGCCCAGGCGAAGGAGGCGGGCGGTCTTTCCGGCGCGCCGCTCTTCAAGCGCTCGACCGCGGTCCTTGCAAAAGTGCGCAGGCGCGTCGGCCCGGACCTTGCCATCATCGGCGTCGGCGGCGTTTCGAGCGCGGCAGATGCGCTGGAAAAGATCCGCGCCGGTGCCGACCTCGTGCAGCTCTATTCCTGCATGGTCTATGAAGGGCCGGGCCTGCCGGCTGCGATCGTCAAAGGGCTCTCGAGCCTCCTCGACCGGGAGAAGGTCTCTTCGATCCGCGAACTGCGGGATACCCGCCTCGATCAATGGGCCGGGATAAAACTCTGACGCGCCTTGCGCGGCACCATGGCCGCCAGGAAGAAGCCGCGCATCAGGAGGAACAGGTTGAGCGACAGCCAGAGCCCGTGATTGCCGATCATCGGCACGAGCACGGCGAGGCTGACGCAATAACCGGCAAATGAAACGAGCATCATGTTGCGCATCTCGCGCGACCAGGTGGCGCCGATGAACACGCCGTCCATCTGGAAGGCGAGCGCCCCGGCGAGCCCCGTCACCGCCGCCCAGCCGAGATAGACATAGGCTTCCTGCCGCACGTCTTGCGATGTGGTCAGAAGCTCGATGATCGGCTGGCCGAAGACCACGAAGAACAGTCCGACCACGCCGGCCATCACGAAGGACCAGAGCCCGGTCAGTTTCAGCGCCCGGTCGAAGGACGGTCGATACCGCGCCCCGACCGCCCGGCCGGCGAGCTGTTCGGCGGCGCCTGCGAGCCCGTCGAGGAAGAAGGCCGAGAGCATGAAGATGTTCATCAGCACCGCATTGGCCGCCAGCGTCACCGCCCCGAAGCTCGATCCGACACGGGTCAGCACCGCAAACGCGCCGTTCAGTATCAGCGAGCGGATCAGGATATCGGCATTGAGCTGGAACAGCTGGCGCAGCTTGGCTGCGTCGAAAATGTCCGCCCGCGTCGGCCTGTCGGCGGCGGAAAACTGCCGGCTGACGATGGCGAGGCCGATCACCACGGCGGTCACTTCCGCCGCCGCGGTCGCCCAGGCAACGCCCGCCACGCCCCAGCCAAGAACGAGGCCGAACAGGATGGCGAGCACGATATTGGTGCCGTTGAGGATGATCTGCAGCGTGAGCCCGAGCATGCCCTGGCCCCGCCCGAGCACGAAGCCGAGAATGGCGAAATTGGCGAAGGTTGCCGGGCTCGTCAGCACCCGGATGCCGAAATAGTGGCGCGTCACGTCGGCAACAACCGTATCGCTGGTCATCAGGTCCGGCGCAAATCTGAGGATCAGCGGCGAGAGCGCCAGCATGATTACGCCGAGGCCGAGCGCGCTCAGGAAGGCCCGCCAGAACACCGCCTGCTGTTCTCGGCGGTCGCCGCGGCCGAAAGCTTGCGCCACCAGTCCGGTGGTCGAGGTGCGGAAAAAGCTGAGGCTGCCATAGATGAGGTCAAAGAGAATGGCGCCGATCGCCAGACCCGCCAGCGCTTCCGCCTGTCCGAGTTGCCCGACCACCGCGGTGTCGGTGAGGCCGAGCAGCGGCGTCGTCAGGAAGCCGAGCGTCATCGGGATGGCGATGCCGAGCACCAGCCGGTGCGTTACGTCGAACGGCCTGGCAGCTCCGGTCTCGTGGTTACGCCCCCCGCTCTCCATGGGTCAGCCGGAAAGGACCATGGCCCAATAGGGCCGGGCGCCAACGGAGGTCCGCGCCATGGCGACGCCGAGCCCCCTGTAGGACCCGAGCATGTTTTCGAGGTGTTTCGGGGAATCGATCCAGGCCTGCACGGCAGCTTCCACCGTCGTCTGTCCGCTGGCAATGTTTTCGGCCGCCGGCAGCGCCACGTCGTTCTTCTTCATCCGGGAGCCGAAATCGTCGCCGAAACCGATCAGGTGCTTCATCTCGTTGGCCTTGGCCATGCGAACCGCTTGGCGGGCGGCCGCCTTGCGCGCCGGCATGTCGAGCGTCAGCGCGGACAGGCCGCGGCTCTGCCGCAGCGTGTTGACCATCGGAAGGGCTGCCTGGGTCTCGTCCTCGGCGCCGGCAGTCGGCGTCAGGACGGCCGTGGTGGAGCAGCCGGCCAGCACCAGCGCCATGCCGGAAAAGACGAGAAGGTCCCGCCGGGAAGGTGTGATCAGCGAAGTCATGTCAGCGGCGGTAGCTCATCAGGCGCAGGATGACGAAGATCGGGATGACGATGATCGCGCCGAGCACGAGATAATTGCCGACCCGGCCGAGCGCGCGGAAACCGTTATACCAGAGGTCCAGGAACCAGTAGCGGATCGTGTCGACGATGTTGTCCGGCGTGAAGCCGAAGAATGCCAGCACGAAACCCACTACCAGGCACACCACGATCAGCTTGATGATCGTGCGACCCGGCGTATCGCCCAGGAACCTGTTGACCCCGTCCGCCATTCTTGTCCTTCTCCGAATTGCCCATGAGAGATAATCGGCAGCCGTTGCCACCGCAAGCGTTTCCCCTCAGATAGAACTTGAGTTTTTTTGTGGCTTCGGCAAAGAACCTCCACCTTCGAGGATCATCCATGCCGCCCAGCCCGTTTTCCAGCCAATTCTCCTCGGGCGATGCCACCGCCGATCGCCGCGCCGATTATGCCCGCATGCTGGCGGAGGGCGGAGATTTTGCGGCTGCGGCGGAACTGATCGAACAGGCGCTCGAACTGACGCCCGGCTGGGCCGCCGGCTGGTTCCGGCTCGGCGAATATCGCGACAAGGCCGGTCTCGGCACGGCCGCGGACGCCTACCGCCAGACCCTGGCCCTGCGGCCGGACGACGTTTTTGGCGCCCGCCTGAAACTCGCGCTGATTGGCGCCGAGCAAACGCCCGACCAGCCGCCGAGCCGTTATGTCGAAGGCCTGTTCGACGACTATGCCGACCGTTTCGATACGGCACTGGTCGAAAAGCTCGGCTATTCGGTGCCCGGCAAGCTGGCGGGCCTAGTCACGCCGCACGGGCCTTTCCGCAATTCCGTCGACCTCGGCTGCGGCACCGGCCTGTTCGGCGCCGAAATCCGCGAGGGAACCGAACGCCTCGAAGGTTTCGATCTTTCCGCAAATATGCTTGCCAAGGCGCAGGCAAAAAGCCTTTACGATCATCTGGGCCAGTCCGACCTCAGCCTTCCCCCGGCCCAATCCGGCCTGTTCGGTGACCTTGCGGCCCACCGCGCCGATCTCGTCTCTGCTGCGGATGTGCTGATGTATCTGGGTTCGCTCGAAACCGTCTTTCCGCTGGTGCTGGACCTGCTGGCACCGGCTGGCCTCTTCGCATTCTCGGTCGAGGATGCGGGCGAGGGGGTGGGTTTCATACTGCGGGATTCCCTGCGTTATGCACATTCGGAAGCCTATATCCGCGCCTTGCTCGCCCGCTTCTCCCTCGATCTTCTGAGCGTCGAAAACACCGTCATTCGCATGGATGCCGGAAAACCCATCCATGGCATTCTGTTTCTGTCGCGCAAGCCCGGCTGAACCTGCCGTTTCTTGCTTTTTTATCTGCCCGCTGATGATCGCTTGAAGACCCTTGCCGCTGGTTTTATTGCAGTGCAATATCACTGGAAAACCTGAGGGGTTCACATTGGCTGAGCAACAGCAGAGGCGCGGTCTCGGATTTTACAGCGCCAATCCGGCGCAGCACACGTTGCTGGAAGATGCGCAAGGCCTGTTCATCGGCGCCATGGTGTCGGCGCTCGGCTTTTATTTCCTGAACGAGGTCGGCCTTCTGACCGGTGGCACGGCGGGCGTCGCCTTCCTCTTGCATTATGCGTTCGGGATTTCGTTCGGCCTGTTGTTCTTCATCGTCAACCTGCCGTTCTATTACCTGTCGTTCAAGCGACTTGGCCTCGCCTTCTCGCTGAAGACCTTTATCGCCATCGCGCTCGTCTCGGTGATCACCGAGGTCGAAAGCCACTTCTTCCTCATCCAGTACCTGCACCCGTTCTGGGCGGCCCTTCTCGGCGGACTGGTGCTCGGCTACGGGCTGCTCGGGCTTTATCGCCACCGCGCCTCGCTCGGCGGCGTCGGCATCCTGGCGATCTACATTCAGGAGCGGTTCGGCATCCAGGCGGGCCTCATCCAGCTCGCCTTCGATCTCTGCGTCATGCTCTGCGCCTTCGCAGTCGTTTCGCCCATCACCGTCGCATGGTCGGTGCTGGGCGCCGTCGTGCTCAATCTCGTTCTCGCCATCAATCACCGCTCCGACCGGTATATCGTCGCGCGGTGATCGAGGCGGAAGCTTTGATCAGGCGGCCTGGCTGGCCGGCTTGTCGACCGGGTGCTGGGAGCGGAAGCCGACGGCCAGCCGGTTCCAGGTGTTGATGGCGCCGAGGGCGACGGTGATCTTGACGATCTCCTCCTCGGAGAAGTGCGCCTTCAGCGCGTCGAAGGCGGCATCCGGAATGCCGGTATCGGCAATCCGGGTCACGGCATCGACCCAGCCGAGCAGGGCGCATTCCTTGTCGTCATAGACCGGCGATTCCCACCAGACGCACATCATGTTGATCCACTGTTCGGAAAGGCCGTCATGCCGTGATTCCTTCACATGCATGTCGACACAATAGGCACAGCCGTTGATCTGCGAAGCGCGCAGCTTGATGAGGTGGATGAAGCGACGCTCCAGCCCGGAAGCCTGTACGTAGTTTTCGAGTGCCGTGACGGCCTTGATGGCTTCCGGAGCGGCTTTGAACATGTTGAGACGGGGATGCATGGTCTTCTCCTTGGTTGCGGCAGCCTTCAGCGTGCCGTTCTGCGTTCGTTGAGTTCGAGGAAGGCGCAGCCGCGGGCGGCGATCCCGCCGTCGTCGGCTGCACCGAGGTCCGCCAGGATGTCGGCGATCGTCACCTTGGCGAGTTCGGCGCGGTAGGCCTTTTCGGCCTTCAGCATGGCGGCGTTGATGCCGCAGGGTTTGGTGAAGTAGCGCCCCGGCAGCGGGTTCGGTCCACGCTGGCGGATTTCCGCGCAGCGGAAGGCCGGTGCCGGGCCTTCGACGGCAAGCACGATATCGAGCAGGCTGATTTCCGCCGGCTTCTTCGCAAGCCGATATCCGCCTTTCGGACCCGGCACGGTTTCCACCAGCCTGGCGCCGGAAAGCGCCTGGAGGTGCTTCAGCAGATAGCTGGTCGAAACTCCGTGGAATTCTGCCAGCGCCGCGGCCGACAGCACCCCGCCCTCGGAAAGGCTCGACATCATGCTGATGCTGTGGATCGCCTGTTCGACACCGTCGCCGAGTTTCATCGCTCATCTCCATATCGTGGATAAAATTTATCCACGATTATCGCGCTCGCGTCAAGCCCCTTCTTTTTCCCCCGCTTTCTCTTAACTTAACGGCGTGGATATCGTCGAAACCCATTCCTCCGGCCGTGACGCCGCGCTTCTGCCCCGGCCGTTCCAGAAATGGTTCGCGGAGAAGGGCTGGCAGCCGCGCGCCCATCAGCTGGAATTGCTGTCGCGCTCGATATCCGGCGAAAACATGCTGCTGATCGCGCCGACCGGCGCCGGCAAGACGCTCGCCGGTTTCCTGCCGTCGCTGACCGATCTCACAAGGCGCGGCAAGATCCCGCCCGGCTCCGCCTTCACCGGCATCCACACGCTCTACATCTCGCCCTTGAAGGCGCTGGCGGTCGATATCGAACGCAACCTGATGAAGCCTGTCTCTGAAATGGGCCTCGACATCTCGATCGAGAATCGCACCGGCGATACGCCCCAGGCAAAACGCCAGCGCCAGAAGCTCAATCCGCCGGATATCCTGCTGACCACCCCGGAACAGGTGGCGTTGCTGCTTGCGAACAAGGAGGCCGAGCGCTTCTTCAAGGACCTGAAATATGTGGTCCTCGATGAGCTGCATTCGCTGGTTACCTCCAAGCGCGGTCATCTCCTGTCGCTCGGCCTTGCCCGCATCCGCCGTCATGCGCCGCACATGCGCACCATCGGCCTGTCGGCCACCGTCTCCGATCCCATGGACCTGCAACGCTGGCTCGTTCCCCAGAACGCGCCGGAAGGCGAACACCCGACCCCACCCGCCGGCCTCGTGCATGTCACCGGCGGCGCCGCACCCGATATCACCATCATGCGCACCGAGGACCGCATTCCCTGGTCCGGCCACGTCTCGACCTATGCGATCCCGGAGGTTTACGAGCAGATCAAGCGCCACAAGACGACGCTGATCTTCGTCAATACCCGCTTCCAGGCGGAGCTGCTGTTCCAGGCGCTTTGGACGATCAACGACGACAATCTGCCGATTGCGCTCCATCACGGTTCCCTGGACGCCGGCCAGCGTCGCAGGGTGGAAGCCGCCATGGCCGCCAACCGATTGCGCGCGGTCGTCGCCACCTCGACGCTCGATCTCGGCATGGACTGGGGCGATGTCGATCTCGTCGTGCATGTCGGCGCGCCGAAAGGGGCCAGCCGCCTGGCCCAGCGCATCGGCCGCTCCAACCACCGGATGGACGAGCCGTCGAAGGCGATCCTGGTGCCGGCCAACCGGTTCGAGGTGATGGAATGCCAGGCAGCGCTCGACGCCAACTATCTCGGCGCCCAGGATACGCCGCCGGTCGGCGAGGGCGCGCTCGACGTGCTCGCCCAGCACGTGCTGGGCATGGCCTGCGCCGAACCCTTCGACCCGGTCGAGCTCTACGACGAGATCACCAGCGCCTCGCCCTATGCCACCCTCTCCTGGGAAATGTTCGAGCGCATCGTCGATTTCGTCGCGACCGGCGGATATGCGCTGCGCGCCTACGAACGCTACGCCAAGATCCGCAAGACTAGGGAAGGCCGCTGGCGCGTCTCCAACCCGCAAGTCGCCCAGCAATACCGCCTCAACCTCGGCACGATCGTCGAGGCGACCGAGCTCAATGTCCGGCTGGTGAAGCGCAATGCCCAAGGGCTGGCAAAGGGCACGGTCGGCCGGGGCGGCATGTCGCTCGGCAAGGTCGAGGAATATTTCCTCGAGCAGCTCGTGCAGGGCGATACCTTCCTGTTTGCCGGCAAGGTTCTCCGCTTCGAGGGCATCCGCGAAAACGAATGCCTCGTCTCCAACGCGTTCTCGCTCGATCCGAAAATCCCCGCCTATGCCGGCGGAAAATTCCCGCTGTCGACCTATCTCGCCGACCAGGTGCGCGGCATGCTCGCCGATCCCGACCGCTGGGGCGTGCTGCCGGATCAGGTGCGCGACTGGCTGAACATCCAGCGCGAACGCTCGATGCTGCCGGCCAGGGATGAACTTCTCATCGAGACCTTTCCGCGCGGAAAACGGTTCTTCATGATTGCCTATTGTTTCGAGGGACGGCTCGCCCACCAGACGCTCGGCATGCTCCTGACCCGGCGACTGGAGCGCACCGGTGCCCGACCGCTCGGCTTCGTCGCCACCGACTACTCGCTGGCCATCTGGGGGCTTAACGACATCGGCGCGATGATCGGGTCCGGCCGCCTCAGCCTCTCGGACCTCTTCGACGAGGACATGCTCGGCGACGACTTGGAAGCCTGGCTCGATGAATCCTATATGCTCAAGCGCACCTTCCGCAATTGCGCGGTAATTTCCGGCCTGATCGAGCGCCGCCATCCGGGCAAGGAAAAGACCGGAAGGCAGGTCACGGTTTCCACTGATCTCATCTACGACGTGCTGCGCAGCCACGAGCCGGACCACATCCTGCTGGAAGCGACGCGACGGGATGCGGCATCCGGTCTTTTGGATCTTGCCCGATTAGGCGATATGCTGGCGCGAATCAGGGGGCATATCACCCACCGCGATCTCGACCGCGTTTCGCCGCTCGCCGTTCCCATCATGCTGGAGATCGGCAAGGAGCCGGTGCCGGGTGAGGCGCACGACGCGGTGCTGCAGGAAGCCGCCGACGAACTGATCGCGGAGGCGCTTGGCTGATGCGATACGCTGGACTGGAAGACGACGAATTGATGCACCGCCTCGCGTTGGCGCGAACGATTTCTGGGGGAGTGGCCGCAACCGGTGCGGAAGAGATCGTCGTGAACGGCGTCCTCGCCGTCTGCGATCCTTTGGGAGGCCTCTATCTGCCGGAAACCGGCATGCTCGTCGTCTCCGACCTGCATTTGGAAAAGGGCGCCGCCTTTGCTCGCCGAGGTATGATGCTGCCGCCCTATGATACGATCGCGACGCTCAACATCCTGTCGGCCGTGATCAGCCGCTACGACCCGAAAGTGGTCGTCTCGCTCGGCGACAATTTCCATGACCGCAAGGGCTCCGAACATCTCCCCACCGATCTGCGCTCGCTCATCACGGCGATGGCGCGCGGCCGCGACTGGATCTGGATCAACGGCAATCACGATCCCGACGGCACAGTGGATCTTCCGGGCGCCTGCACCGACGAACTTCTCTACGGCGGCCTCGTCTTCCGCCACGAGCCGAGCCTGATTCCCGGCCCAGGGGGAAGCAAGGGCGAGATCGCCGGCCATCTTCATCCGTCGGCAACCGTCCGCCGCCGCGAAAAATCCGTCCGTCGCCCGTGTTTTGCAAGTGACGGTGTCCGCCTCCTCATGCCGGCCTTCGGCGTGCTCGCCGGCGGCCTCGACCTGCGCCACCGGGCCATGCACGGCCTGTTCGACCGCGAGGCCCTGGTCGCACATCTGCTCGGCCGCGACCGCATTTATTCGGTGCGCTATGCCAATCTGATCGGTTGACCGTCTGTTTTAAACCTGTCCAAGCGGCTGACCACATGCGGGGTCGCGGATGTCATCCATCATCGACAGCTCCGATGACGCCGGGACAGATTCGATCCGGAACGATTACGATCTCGCCAGATCCAACAACCGGCGTCCCGCATTCAGGGAAACCTGTCCAGATGAAATGATACCCAATCCTCATGCTCGACCGCATTGAGGGTTATCCGGTGACCGCCGAGCCGGAGGGTCGGAGCGTTCAGTGCAGTTCGCAGGATGGACGGTTTGGTGCGAACATGCCCGACATAACGGCAACTGTCGCCGTCGCGAAATTCGGTGACATTGTAATCTACCAGCGCCAGGACTGTCGTGCCGGCGGCGAGTTCCCCTTTTAGGCCTTCAAATACGGTCATCATTCGCTGTCCCCCGGGCCAAGGGAGCATTGTGCGCCGCAATATCGAAGGTGTAAAGTACCGCATGACCGGCCGGTTTTGAATGAGCATCCGCAGCCAGGCCGGCGTAGACCAGGTCCTACCGATAGACCAGTACCGGCGTCTTGGAATGCGCCAGCACTTTCATCGTCACGCTGCCGAGCATGAACGCCTTGAAGCCGGAGCGGCCGTGCGAGGCCATGGCGATGACGTCGCAATGGTAGGTATCGGCGGTTTCGATGATGGTGCCTGCGGGATCGAGGCTGCCGAGCTTCACCGTTTCGCAGGCGACCAGCCGCTGTTTCGCCGCTTCCTGGGCGTTGGCGAGAATCCGGTCGGCCGCCGCGTTGTTCTGCCGGTCATATTCCGCATAGGCGACTTCCATGCCGGTCGGATTGAGCGTCAAGACCTGCAGCGGTTCCATCACCACCAGAACGGTGGCTTCCGCGCCGATTTCGCGCGCGAAATCGAGCGCTTTTTCGAGCGCGCTGGTCGAGAGCGGAGAGCCGTCGGTCGGAATGAGAACATGTTTGAACATCTGTGCCTCCTTTTTTAGTTGAAGCCATCATCGTCCGTTGCGCGGGGCCGCTCATTGATCCAGCGCAAGCCGCAAGGCTGGATCGTTCACGACGGTAGCACGTGTGCAGGCCAGGGATTGATCCCGTCCCGCAGCCAGCGGACGCTGTCCTGCCAAAAGCCGCCCATGTGCCGCGAGTGGAACAGGCTGAAATGGCCGATAGCGGCCAGACGGTAGTCCTCCGGCTTCAGCAGCACCTGCGTCACCCCGGCATTGCGATAATAGCCGAGCGTGCGCCGGATCGCAGCCACGGTTCCGATATCGTCATCAGTCATGGTGACCGCCAGGATCGGCGCCGTCACCGCCTCGAACCGCCGCAGCACATCGCCCCGCTCCGCTGCCGGATGGGTGCGCTCCATCCTCGCGCCGCGAAAACTCCATTCGTTCGCAACCCCCGCCGGCAGGTCCTCCAGCCATCCGAGACGTTTTCCGGGGAAATAGCCGAACATCGCCGTCAGCGCCGGCATCACCACATGCCATTTGAAAAACAGCCGCAGGCGATGGCCGCTGGCATAGTCGGGCCAGTAGGCATATTGCGCCCCCATGGTCAGCATCCGGTCGATGCGTTTGGCCATCGGCGAAAGCCCCGGCAGATAACCGCCGATGCTGTGACCGACGACATGGAGCGGTTGGCCCGGGCGGGCCGCATCCATATGCCGCAGCGCCGCGTCGAAATCCTGCTCGCCCCATTCCCGCCAGCGATAACCGCATTCCTTCAGGCTTTCGGGACGCGAAAGACCGATGCCGCGATAGTCATAGGTCAGCACGTCGAAACCTTCGCCGGCCAGGAAATCGGCGTAATAGTGATAATAACGGGCGAGCACCCCGGTCGCCGGATTGACGACGACGCTGCCGATGGCCGGGGACCGGGCCGGCCAGAAATGACCATGGACAACGATGCCGTCCCGGCAGGCCATGCTGACCGGCTCCCCGGCGGGGCGCAACGACCGGGCGCCGCCGTCGCTTGCCCCACCCACAGGCGCTTCGCATTCCGTATCGGCCATCGTCCTTCTCCCTGGAACGGTGACCATATATCGCGCTCGGTGGGGCGCAATTAGCCGAAGGGAGGAGCCGGCTCAGATTTCGCCGGAAACCTCGCGCCGCCGCCGGTCGAGTTCTTCCGCGTAGCGCCGCAGCGTATGGCTTTCGCTCAGCTGCCCCACGACCTTGCGCTCGATCTGGTTGTTGACGACTGCGAGCGCTTCCGCCTCCAGCCTGTCGAAGATCGCTGCCGCCTGCTTGGCGTTCATGGACCGCAGCAGCATGTCGTTCTTGTATTTGACGAAGGAGGCGAGTGTCGGTTTCTCCTCAGCATCCTCGGTCGGTGCCGCATAGATATCCGGCAAAAGCACCATGCCCGCATATTTCTCCGCCTCGTCGAGCAGGATCACACGCTGCGTCGAGCCGAGCGGAAAATTGTTGCGGAATTCTTCCATGCTCATGGAAATCGGCGCCGTTCGGATGTCGGGGCGCATCATCCGTTCGACCGTCAGATTGCGGATCCAGCCGATATCATGGGCGCTGCGGATGCTCTCGCCGCGAAGATGGAAGCGCCACGTCGCGAACGAATAACCGAACGTGTTGCGCACGGTGAGCGAAGACGTGATCACGGCGGCAAGCGCCAGTACGGTGATCGGGAAGTCGCCGGTGATTTCGAGCGCCAGGAATGTCATGGTCAGCGGCCCGCCGATCACCGCCACCGCCATCGCGCTCATGCCCACCACCGCATAGATGACCGGCGTCAGCGTCGCGTGCACGAAGATATAGGGCGCCGAATAGGCGAAGATCTTGCCGAGCAGCGCACCCATGAACAGCGATGCGAAGAACAGGCCGCCACGAAAACCGGAGCCGATCGATACGGCCGATGCCAGCGACTTCAATGCCAGGATGGCAAGCAGCATCGGGATCGTCAGATCCTGGCCGAGATTGAGGTGCAATGCTCCGTGGCCGGCCGACATCACCTGCTGGTCGACAAGCGCCAGAAGCCCGATCAGGATGCCGCCGACCGCAGGCCGCAAGGCGGGCGAGAGCGAGCTCTTGCGTGCCGTCTCCTCGACGAAGGTGACGCCTTTCATGAGCAGGATGCCGCCGCCGGCACAGAAGACGCCGAGCAGGATCGCCGGCAGATAATCGGCCGGCACGACAGCGCCGAAATCACCCACGTCGATCAGGAATTCGTCGCCGAAGAACAGCCGCGTGACGATCGTCGCGACCAGCGCCGAGACGACGACCGGGGTGAGGCTCATGATCGTATAGGTGCCGATGATCAGCTCGAAGGCATAGAAGGCGCCTGTCAGCGGCGCATTGAAGGCCGCGGCGATGGCGCCGGATGCCCCGCAGCCGACGAGGATGCGCAGATCCGACCGGCGCAACTGCAGCAGCAGCCCGATCTTGGAGGCGATCCCGGAGGAGAGCTGCGTATAACCGGCCTCCAGCCCGACAGATGCGCCAAAACCGTTCGAGATCAGGTTCTGGACGGCGACGAGAATGCTGTCGGTCAAGGACAGGCGTCCGCCATGCAGCGCGTTCGCCTCGATCGGGTCGACCATCGGCTTCTTGCGCCAGCGCCTGAGGATCAGGAACAACACACCGAGAATGATGCCGCCCGCGATGGGGGCGAGCAGGATCGTCAGCCGGTTGATATCGTTTGCCGAACTCAGCCTCTCGTCACCGCCGAGCCCGAAGATCAGCCGGTGCATCTCCCGGGAGATGAAACTCATGCCGGCGATCGCCAGCCCGGAGGCCACACCGACCAAGGCCGAGATCGCGACAAGCCCGAATTCGCTGCGCCGGACAAACACCCGCAACTGGCCCGGATTGAGAAGAACCCGGGCGGAGGGCAGGGGGGAGAAGAACCGGCTGAACATGAACGTCTTACAGAAACGAGTTGCCGCGTCTCTAACGCAAATATCCTTTCAGGCCAACAATCAATCCCTTGATGCCCCTCGCCTGCGGCATCAGGCCGCCTTGCCCACCGCGTAGGTCAGGATCACCGAGCCGTTGGCCGTTATACCGGAGTTCAATAGTGTAAGTTCCGTCTGCTGCCCGGTTTTCTTGAAGAGCGGATTGCCGGAGCCGAGAAGCACCGGCGCAATGCACAGCCGATATTCGTCGACCAGGCCCTGGCTCATCAGCGAGGCCACCAGTTCCGCGCTGCCGAAGATGAAGATCGTCCTGCCGTCCTCGCCTTTCAGCCTGGTGAGTTCGGCAACCGGATCGCTGACGACCCGCGTGTTGTTCCACGGCGCCTCCTCCATCGTCCTGGAGACAGCGATCTTGACGATGTTGTTCATGTAGTGCTTGACCTTGCCGCCTTCCTCGGCGGTCGGCCAATAGGCTGCCATGCCCTCGTAGGTCCTGCGGCCGAACACCAGGAGGTCACCTTCTTCGCCGAACTGTTCGGAAAGTTTTTCCAGTTCCGGCCCCCAGGCATAGTTGTGGAAGGCGAGATCCCACGGCTTCTCTCCCTCGAAATAACCGTCGAGGCTCATCAGGTTCCAGACCACCAGCTTTCTCATGTCATCCTCCATCCCGCTTAAACCAGTTGCAAAGAGCAAGCGGTTGAAAGTTACCCAAACTGATTGTAGAATGCAAGCGGTATTGGAGACAAAAATGAATGAAGCCTATCGGTCGGGTTGCCCGATCAATCTGACGCTGGAGGTTCTGGGAGACCGCTGGAGCCTGATCGTCATCCGCGACATCATGTTCGGCAATCGCCGCCACTTCCGCGAACTGCTGCAGAATTCCGAGGAAGGCATCGCCTCCAACATCCTCGCCGACCGGCTGAAACGGCTGGTGGAACGGGGCCTGCTTTCCCGCGAGGACGACCCGAGCCACAAGCAGAAGGGGATCTACAGCCTCACGGAGATGTCGATCCGGCTGGTGCCGATCTTTGCGGAAATGGGCGCCTGGGGCCGCCGCTTCATGCCGGTTTCGCAAGAGCTTTCGATCCGCGCGCAACTGCTGGAGGAAGGCGGCCGGCCACTCTGGGACGATTTCATGGCGGAACTGCGCGTCCTGCATCTGCATGCGCCGCGTGATCCGGACAAGCCTTCCGTCTTCGACCGCCTGCGCGCCGCCTATCTCGAAATCGTCGCCCGCAATGCGGCGGCGGCCGATGCCGCGGAATGATCAGTCCTTGCGGAAGACGATGCTGGCGCCCCAGCCGGTGATGATGGCGATCAGCACGCAGAGGAAACCATAGGCGAGCGGCCGGTCGTGGGCGGCGTCGGTGATCGCCTGCTCGATACCCGTCTTGACCACCCGCAGCGGCATCTCCCGCTGGTTGATCAGCTGGCCGCTCTTGAACAGGTAGGCGCGCACCATATGCATCCCGTCCGGGATGTTGGCCGGCAGTTTCAGGGACGCGCGGAACAGGCTCGAGGAGACGAAGCGCACGCCGCTCGTGTCGCGCTGGTAGAGCCCGTTTGTCAGCTTGAGGCGCCGGTAGGCGTCGCGGAACTCGCCGATCATGCCGGAATCGGGGATATAGCCGACAGGGTTCAGCGCCAGATGGTCGATGCCGACCCCGATATTGTTGAGGCTCGGCGCCTCGTCGATACTGTCGATCATCCGGGTGCTGGCCAGCGAATAACTTTCCGGCACCTGTTCGAAGGTCAGGCCCTCGGTGTTCATCCAGATCCCGAAGACGCGCTCCTTCTTGCGCACCGTCGCATAGTCCTTCGGCCCCTCGAGGGTCACCACCACGTCGTATTGGCCGATCGCCAGGAACAACTCGTCGGCATTGGTGAGCGCCCCGAAGATCGTGAGATCCGCACCGCGGAAATCGGAGGTGATGGCGATTTCGCTGGTCGAAGTGCCGATCTCCAGCCCTTCCTTCACGCCCGACGCCTGCCCGAACGGCACCTGTGCCTGGACCGGAAAGCCGAGCGCCAGGAGCGGCAGGAGGAGGGCGATGCGGAGAAGCCGGCGCATCAGTAGGACATCCCCCCGACCGCGACCGAATAGACATCGTTCGGCGTGACGATCAGCCCGATCGCCAGGCGAATGCCGACGGCGAGCACGAGCAGCGCGAGCAGCGCGCGCAGCTGTTCGCCGCGAAGCTTCTGCCCGACACGCACGCCGTATTGCGCGCCGATCACGCCCGCCACCATCAGGATCGTCGCCAGCACGATATCGACGGAATAGTTGGTCGCCGCCTGCACCATGGTCGTGTAGGCGGTGACGAAAATGATCTGGAACAGCGAGGTGCCGACGACCACGTTGGTGGGGATGCGCAGGAGATAGATCATCGCCGGCACCATGATGAAGCCGCCGCCGACGCCCATGATCGAGGTCAGCACGCCGATGCCGAAACCGAGCCCGACGACCGGAATGGCGGAAAGATAGATCTTCGATTTCTTGAACCGCATCTTGAGCGGCAGCCGGTGCACCCAGTTGTGCTGGCCGGGGCGCTTGACCGGCAATGGATTGTTGTTTTTCGCCCGGCGCATCGCCCGGATGCTTTCCTGCAGCATCAGCGCGCCGATCGAACTCAGCAGCACGACGTAGAGCAACGAGATGAACAGATCGAGTTGTCCGATACGCCTCAGCCACGAGAAGACCCAGACGCCTGCCGTCGCGCCCGCAAGACCGCCGACAAGCAGGACCGAGCCGAGCTTCATGTCGAGCGTGCCGCGCCTGAAATGGGTGATCGCACCCGAAATCGACGAAGCGACGACCTGGTTGGCGCCGGTCGCGACCGCCACCACCGGCGGGATGTTGTAGAAGATCAAAAGCGGCGTGATCAGGAAGCCGCCGCCCACGCCGAACATGCCGGAGAGAAAGCCGACGGCCGCGCCCATGCCCAGAATAATGAAGATGTTCACCGACAGCTCTGCGATCGGCAGGTAGACAGTCACGGCAGAACCTCGACACGGCAAAAAGCGACGCCCTCGCGGGCGTTCGCGATGTGGTTGTCCGCCCGGTGCGGCGAAGGAAACGTGATCTCACATGCCATGTGAACAGGGCATGAAGGACTTCATCCGTCATGCGCCCGGGCGCTGCTGCAAGTCAATTCGCAAGTGCCGGATAATGTGGCAATTTTACCGTTTTTGTGCGGGCGTGATTAATATCCCGCAACTCCCCTAGATCGGTCGGGTAAGTAGACTTACTTGTTCTTGGCAAGTAGTTCCTTCACCAGCGCGTCGGTGATCTTGCCGTTCGGCTCCTGGCCGACCGAAGTCTGGAAGGCCTTGATCGCGGTCACCGTCTTGGCGCCCATCTTGCCGTCGGCGGTGCCGGCGTCGAAACCGCTCTTGTTGAGGATCGCCTGGATGTTGCGGATCGCCTTTTCCATGTCGATCGAAGCGGTGGTGAGCGGCTTGCCGGAAGCCCACTCGTCCGGGAGGTTGACGGAGTTGGCCTTCGGATCGAGCGGCTTCACTTTCCACTGGTCCGCCTTGGCGCGAGCGCTTTCGAGCTGTTCCTTGCGCATCGCGTTGCCGACTTCGTCGCGCTTCTGGGCGGCATCCTTGTCGCCTCCCTTGGCCGCGACCGCGAACCACTTGTAGGATTCCTCGAGATCCTGCTTCACGCCATTGCCGCGTGCGAGCAGGATTGCGAGGTTGAACTGGCTGTCGGCGACACCGAAGTCGGCGGCCTGGCGGAACCAGGAGACGGCTGCGGCATAATCCGGCTGGCCGGCGGCGCCCGATGCATGGAGCACCGCGAGATTGTGCATGGCGCTGGCGTTGCCGGCGTCGGCGGCCTGCTTGTAGTAAGTCATTGCCTTGGTCAGGTCGCGGGAAACGCCCGTGCCCTTTTCGAAGAGGTTGGCGAGCCGGTATTGCGCCGGCGCCAGGCCGCGGTCGGCGGCGAGCTTGTACCAGTTGGCGGCTTCCGACAGGTCGCTCTTGACGCCCTTTCCGTCGGTGAAGCGGGCGCCGATCTCGAAGAGCGCGTTCGGGTCGCCGGCGGCGGCGGCGTCGGCAAGCGACTTCGGTTCGATGCCGACCGGAACCACGATCGCGGCCGGAGCGTCGGCCCTGGGCACGGCGGCGAAGGTGTTCTGGGCCGGAAGCGCATTACCGGCCGGCTCCATTGCGGAGGGCTGGCCGGTCGCCGGGCGCGGATCGGTCAGATGACTTGCGGTCCTTGCCGGGGCCGGTGCCCGTTCGACGGGTTGCGTCGGCGCGGCTGCGATATCCGCGTCGTTTTCGGCGCCGTCGGTCGCAGCCTGATCCTCGATCGTCGGGAGTTCGTTGCTGCCGCTCATGTTGGCCGGTGCGGCCGGGCGGGCCGGTGCCTCGATCGCCGGCGCAGGTGCCGCGGGAGCCTTGGTGCCGCTTGTCAGCGTCTTAGCGAGCGGCATCGCCATCAGCACCAGAAGCACGGCGCCGACCGCCATCAGGATCGGACGGCGATGCTGCGAAAGCATGGCGCCGAAACCCTTAGTCCCGGAAGCCTTGGCGGCCTTGCGCAGGTCCTTGGAGGGCGAACCACCCTGCGAAGGGTCGGTTTCCTGGGCAGCTGCCTTGGCGGCGCGGCGGGCGGCGGCGATATAGTCGGCGCGTTCGGCGGCACTCGTCCGGTCATTGTCGAATTCGCCGGCGACCTGGCTGGCGCGAACGCGCTCGAGGATCTTCTTGACATCAGGCGCGCCGGAACCCGGCTCCAGAAGGTCGTTTTCGCGATCCGCCGGCAGCACGTCGGAGGGGTCGAGTGGCGGCGTCGGCTCGATGACGGTACGGCCACCCTTGGGTGCCTCGGCCTTGCCACCGGGCAGGAAGCGGCGGGAAAGCTCGGTCAGCAGGCTGGTCTTGGCGGCCTTGTCCTTGGTCGGATTGTCCTTGGTGGCGGTTTTCGTGTCGGCATAGTCGGCGCGAAGCGAGGTTTCCTCGGCGGGCAGATCCTGGGGCAGCTTGGCCCGCGTTCCGAAGGTCGCGGCCGGCTGTTCGTCCGCCTCGGCCTCCGCCATCTCGTAGCGCATCAGCTCTTCGGCTGCCGCGACGGAAAGCTGCGCGGCTGCCGGCATGGCCGGGGCAGGGCGGCTTTCGTAACGAGCCGGTTCTTCATGATGACGGTCCCGTTCCGCATGAGCGGAGGCGACAAGCCGTTCTTCCATGCCGTCCAGGCGGTCGGCGATCTGCACCAGCGTGCCGTGCAGGGCTTCGAAGGTCTGGTGGGTGCGGTCGTCCGAATGCCGGGTCAAGTCTTCGAGATGGCGAAGGTCGTCCGCAAGCGCCGAAAGTGCTGCCATGTCGGCGGCGGCACCCGGTGCGCCTGCCATGCCGTTGCGCGAATAGGCTTCCACCACCGTCTCGGCCGCCTGGCGGGCGGCCTCGATGATATATTCGTCATTGGTCGCCATATAGCTTTCGAGCGCCGTCATGCGGTTTTCGAATTCGGCGGGAAGGGCGCCTGCACCCTGCTGCGGCTGACTGATCAGCACCGAAAGATGGGCGATCTGGTCTTCGAGACTGCGAAGCGCGCCGTCGTCGCCGCGCGGCGACGACGTTGCCTCGTCAAGCCGGGCGGCAATGTCGGTCAGCCGGTCTTCGATCCGCCCGAAGGCGTTTTCATCGATCGCCGACTGGGCGTGTGGCTGATAACCGATTTCCTCGATCCGGCGGGCAAGATAGTCGAGTCGTTCGGCGAGCACGTCGCTGACGCTACCCTGCTCCAGCCCGTCGATCTTGCGGGAAATATCGGCGAGATAAGCGGAAAGATCGGGGTCCTGGGAAGGCTTCTGGGCCTGTTCCAGGATCAGCGAAAGCTGTTCGAGCCGTTCCTCCAGGCGCATCGCGGCCTGTTCGTCGGTGAGTTCCTCGATGCGGCCGGTCAAGGCCTCGATGCGGGCGGACAGCGCTTCGGTCGGATCGAACTGGGTATGGGTCGCCTGGCTTATCGCTTCGATCTGGTCGGCGAGCGCGCTGATCCGTCCGTCCAGCCGCTGCAGGAAGGATTGGTCGATCGAGGCCGATGCCGAGGCGCGGCTGCCGGCGGCAATCGCACGGCTGATCTCGTCCAGCCGCTCGTCCAATGTCGCGAACTGTTCGGCGATGACCGAATCGTTCGGCTGCATGCGCGAGCCGAGCTGCTCCATGGCGCTCGCGACCGTGATCAGCTTCTGTTCGAGTGCCCGGATAACCGGACTGTCGCTCATTGCGCCGAGCTGGCCCTTGATGTCGTCGATGCGATAGGCGAGCGACACGAGTTCTTCGCGCAGGGCCGTCGGATCGAGGCCGTGCATGCGATCTTCGAGACCCTGCCAGCGGGTTTCCATCCGCCGCACCGAATCTTCGCGGGCGAGGCCGTCCAGGACGGCGCGCAGTTCCTCGAATTCGCTGCGAAGGCCGACGGCCTCCGGCGTCGCCTGATAGCCGAGCTGGCTGATGCCTTCGGCAAGCCGGGCGAGGTCGCCGCGCAGGTCCTCGGTGAAATGCTGGTCTTCGGCAATGGATTTGATCGAGCGGATTTCGGAGCGCAGCGCCGTCATTTCGCGGGCGACGCTTTCGGAAATGTCCTGCTTCAGCTCCTGGCGCAGGCCGACCAGCGCCTGGGCGATGTCGTGCATGCCGTTGTCGACGTGCTGCTGCGGCTGCGGTGCCCGCATGCGCGGCTGTGTGACCGGGCGACGGGGTTCCTCGCGGCGCGGCGTTGGCGCGATCGCGCGCGGCTCGGCGTAACGGGGCGCTTCTGCGCGGAGGGGGGCCTGGCGCTCTGTCGAGCGGTAGGCTTCCGGCGGGCGCAGCTCCGTACGGCGCTGTTCGGCATAACGTGGCTCTTCACGACGCGGTTCTTCACGGCGTAGATCCGGTGCGCGCTGGCGTTCGGGCCGCGCGCCACGGTCGCGGCTGGCGTCGAGCATGCGCTGGCGCTCGCGGATCTGGGCGAGCGGATCGCCGGAGAGTTGCGGTTCGCGATAGGCGGCAGCCGGCGCCGGCCGGCGCTGCTCGCGCGGATCGGCAGCCTTCGGCGCACGGCCGTCGCGCGCAGTACCCGACATCAACCCCTCGATACGCGCCTCCAGCCCTTCGATGGTGCGGTTCAACGCATCCAGGGAAGAGCGGTCGCCGGGACGGGAAGGGGTCGATCGTGATCCGTTCATGTGCTCGCTCGTTTCGACGTTGTACCTGCCTGGCTCCTCGTCGGCAGCCTTTGTCAGGGATACGAAGTTCCGCCGACCGGCTATGCCTTGGAGATGCCTCACGCAGGACTTGCCATTCTCAGCGGACGCGGGACGTCTTCAGGTAAATGTACTGCGTCGCTTAAGAGCCCACTATTTCCCGAAACGTGGTAAACAAGTCGTTAACCTGAACGAAAATTTTAACCTTTTCGGCGCGTTCGGCTTCCTTTGTCGTGATGACGTTCCGCTTGCCGGCTCTATCTTCCTGCTTTCCCATCCAGCTTCGCAACTGTTCGGCCTGTTAGGACTGTACGCGGGACGGAGGAATGGCGATGGTGGAGATCGGCAAAGTTCCCAGCGCGCGCAATTGACGTTTACGCGAACGTCAATTATTTGTGGTAGGAGGAATACGGATCCTGCCGTGAGCCAAGGGCCACGAGGCGGATCCGGAAGACGAGGATTTGGAGGAAGCTCGACCATGCCAGTGTACAAGGCCCCGGTAAACGACACGCTGTTCATTCTCAACGACGTGCTCGGCATCGAGCGCTACGGCAATCTGCCGGGCTTTGCCGATGCCACTCCGGACATGCTGGAAGCGATCATCGGGGAAGCCGCCAAGGTGGCCGAAGACGTGCTTTTTCCGCTGAACCTCTCCGGCGACCAGGAAGGATGCACCCGTCACGACGACGGCACGGTCTCGGTGCCGAAGGGTTTCAAGCAGGCCTATGACCAGTATTGCCAGGCCGGCTGGATCGGTCTTGCCGTGCCGGAGGAATTCGGCGGCCAGGGCCTGCCCTATACGCTGCATGCAGCCGTCGGCGAATACATGTCGTCGGCCAACATGTCACTGATGATGTATCCGGGCCTCACCCAGGGCGCGATCGCCGCGATCCTCGTGCACGGTTCCGACGAGCAGAAACAGACCTACCTGCCGAACATGGTCGCCGGCACCTGGTCGGGCACCATGAACCTCACCGAACCCCATTGCGGCACCGATCTCGGCCTTCTGCGTTCGAAGGCCGTGCCCCAGGCCGACGGATCCTACAGGATTTCCGGCCAGAAGATCTTCATCTCCGCCGGCGAACACGGCATGACCGACAATATCGTCCACCTGGTGCTTGCCCGCATCGAAGGCGCACCGGAAGGCACCAAGGGCATCTCGCTCTTCATCGTGCCGAAGTTCATGGTCAATGCCGACGGATCGCTCGGAGCCCGCAACGGCGTGACCTGCGGCGCGATCGAACACAAGATGGGCATTCACGGCAATTCCACCTGCGTCATGAACTATGACGAGGCGACCGGGTACCTGATCGGCGCTGAAAACAAGGGCCTCGCGGCCATGTTCGTGATGATGAACGAGGCCCGTCTCGGCGTCGGCCTGCAGGGCCTGTCGATCGCCGAGACCGCCTACCAGAACGCGGTCAATTATGCCCGCGAGCGCATCCAGGGCCGTTCGCTCTCCGGCCCCAAGGCGCCGGACAAAAAGGCCGATCCGATCATCGTCCATCCGGATATCCGCCGCTCGCTGATGACTATCCGCGCCTTCAACGAGGCCGGCCGCGCCTTCCTGCTGTGGACCGCTTTGAAATCCGACATCGCCCACCGTTCGCCGGATGCGGCCGAACGCCAGAACGCCGACGATCTGCTCGGCCTCGCCACCCCGATCCTCAAGGGTGTCATGACCGACAAGGGTTTCGAACATGCGGTGATGGCCCAGCAGGTGTTCGGCGGCCACGGTTACATCGAGGAACACGGCATGAGCCAGTATGTCCGCGATGCCCGCATCACCATGATCTACGAAGGCGCCAACGGCATCCAGGCGCTCGACCTGGTCGGGCGTAAACTGGCGCTGAACGGCGGCCGCGCCGTCATGGCCATGTTCAAGGAGATCGGCGATTTCTGCGAGGAAAACCGCGCCGACGAGGCGATGGCTCCCTTCACCAAGGGCCTCAAGAAGGGCTTGAATGACCTGCAGGCCGCAACCATGTGGTTCATGCAGAACGCCATGGCCAAGCCCGACAATGCCGGCGCCGGCTCGACCGACTACATGCACCTCTTCGGCCTGGTGACGCTCGGCTACATGTGGGCGAAGATGGCGAAGGCCGCGCAAGACCGCATCGCTGCCGGCGATGTCCGCGCCGACTACCTGAAGAACAAGCTGGTGACGGCCAGGTTCTTCATGGAAAAGATCATGCCGGAAACCGCGATGCGGAGGGTCCGCATCGAAGCAGGCGCCGACAGCGTGATGGAACTGGCCGCGGAAGCGTTTTGATTTAGGTCTTTCTTCTCCCCGGCGGGGAGAAGGTGGCCCGAAGGGCCGGATGAGGGGGCGCGCCCAGGGTGCGTCTTGTTGCTGGCTCCGGCTTTGCCGGAGACCCCCTCATCGCCTCGCGTCCGCTCGGCACTTCTCCCCGCTGGGGAGAAGTGGGAAGACAAAGAATTCGAAGGCGCTCCAGCGCCACCCAGGGAGATGACACCATGACCGAAGTCTTCATTTACGACCACGTCCGCACGCCGCGCGGTCGCGGCAAGAAGGACGGGGCGCTGCACGAGGTGCCGTCCGTGCGCCTCGCCGCCAAGACGCTGGAAGCGATCCGCGACCGCAACGGCCTCGACACGTCCAGGGTCGACGACATCATCATGGGCTGCGTCGATCCGGTCATGGATGCCGGCGCCGTCATCCCCAAGGCGGCCGCCTTCGAGGCCGGGTATTCCACCAGGGCGCCCGGCATGCAGATCTCCCGCTTCTGCGCCTCGGGCCTCGACGCGGTCAATTTCGCGGCCGGCAAGGTCGCCGCCGGTTCCGACGACATCGTGATTGCCGGCGGCGTGGAGAGTATGTCGCGCGTCGGCATGGGCATGTCCGGCGGCTCCTGGTACATGGACCCGTCCGTCAACTTCCCCGCCTATTTCATGCCGCAGGGCGTCTCGGCCGACCTGATCGCCACCAAATACGGTTTTTCCCGCGACGACGTCGATGCCTATGCCGTCGAGAGCCAGAAGCGGGCCGGAAAAGCCTGGGACGCAGGCTACTTCAAGAACTCCGTCATCCCGGTCAAGGACCAGAACGGCCTGACCATCCTCGACCGCGACGAGCACATGCGTCCGACCACCGACATGCAGTCGCTCGCTTCGCTCAACCCGTCCTTCCAGATGCCGGGCGAGATGGGCGGTTTCGAAGCCGTCGGCATCCAGGCCCATCCGGAAATCGAGCGCATCAATTACGTCCACCACGCCGGCAATTCGTCGGGCATCGTCGATGGCGCCGCAGCCGTCCTGATCGGCTCCAGGGCCGGCGGCGAGAGCATGAACCTGAAACCCCGCGCCCGCATCCGCCACTTCGCCAATATCGGCTCCGACCCGGCGCTGATGCTGACCGGCCCGGTCGACGTCACCGAAAAGTTGCTGGCCCGCTCCGGCATGAAGATTTCCGACATCGACCTCTTCGAGCTCAACGAGGCCTTCGCCGCCGTTGTCCTCCGCTATATGCAGGCCTTCGAGATCAGCCACGACAAGATCAACGTCAACGGCGGCGCCATCGCCATGGGCCACCCGCTCGGCGCCACCGGCGCGATGATCCTGGGCACCGTGCTCGACGAGCTCGAACGCCGCGACCTCAACACCGCGCTGGTCACGCTCTGCATCGGCGCCGGCATGGGCACGGCGACGATTATCGAGCGGGTCTGAGGAGATAGACATGGGGCCGCGGCGGGAGGTCTATGAGCGCGAGAGAAACGAGGTCCAGCAGCAATATGCTCAGCATAACCTCGATAAGGATATGGCTGCCGATTATCGTTCGAGCCTCGCCACCGACCCCAGGGAACATGTGCGCAAGTTGAAGGCGCAAAATCGCGGTCTGTTGCTGCTTCTGGTCCTGATTGCCGTGATCGCTGTGATCGCCTTCGCCATCTCCTGACGGAAAACGAATTCAAGGGAAGAGGAATCCCATCATGAGCACCTACAAGAACTTCACCGTCGAAACCGACGCGGACGGCATCGCTCTCGTCACCTGGGACATGCCCGACAAGTCCATGAACGTCTTCACCATGGAGGTGATGGACGAGATCGAGGCGATCGTCGATGCGACTGTCGCGGATGCGGCCGTCAAGGGCGTCGTCTTCACGTCAGGCAAGTCGTCCTTCTCCGGCGGCGCCGATCTCACCATGATCAAGTCGATGTTCTCGATGCTCGCCGAAGAGCAGGCGAAGGACCCGGCCACCGCCGCGCAAAAACTCTTCGATGCCGCCGGCCGCATGTCGTGGCTGTGGCGCAAGGTCGAGACCAACGGCAAACCCTGGGTCTCCGCCATCAACGGCACCTGCATGGGCGGCGCGTTCGAACTGTCGCTCGCCTGCCACGGCCGCGTCGCCGCCAATTCCAAGTCGGTGAAAATCGCGCTTCCGGAAGTCAAGGTCGGCATTTTCCCGGGCGCCGGCGGCACCCAGCGCGTGCCGCGGCTGGCCAATGCCCAGGATGCCCTGCAGATGATGACGACCGGCTCGTCGCTGACCGCCCAGCGCGCCAAGGCCATGGGCCTCGTGCACCAGGTCGTCGAGCCCGCCGAGCTGATCAACGCCGCAAAACAGATGATCAAGGACGGCCTCAAACCGGTCGCCCCCTGGGACGAGAAGGGTTTCAAGGTCCCCGGCGGTGGCATCTGGACGCCGGCCGCCGCCCAGCTCTGGCCTGCCGCCCCCGCCATCCTGCGCCGCGAGTCGGCCGGCAATTATCCGGGCGCGCTCGCCATCCTCAAATGCGTCTATGAAGGCCTGCAGCTTCCCTTCGATACGGGCTTGAAGGTCGAGCAGCGGTATTTCACCGAGATCCTGCGCACCACCGAAGCGTTTTCGATGATCCGCTCGCTGTTCGTCTCCATGCAGGAACTCGGCAAGGGCGCCCGCCGCCCGGCAGGCGTGCCCAAGACGGAATTCTCCAAGGTCGGTATCGTCGGCGCCGGCTTCATGGGCGCCTCGATCGCCTATGTGACGGCCGCCGCCGGCATTCCCGTCACCCTCATCGACCGCGATCAGGAAGCAGCGAATAAGGGCAAGGCCCATTCCGAAAAGCTGGTGGCCGATCAGGTCGGCAAGGGCCGGATGACCAAGGAAGAGGGCGAAAAGCTGCTGTCGCTGATCACGCCCACCCCGGATTACGGGGCGCTGTCCGACGCGAGCCTGGTCGTCGAGGCGGTGTTCGAGGATCGCGCCGTCAAGAAGGCGGTCATCGAGGCCGTCGAAGCGGTCATCCCGCAAACCACCATTTTCACCTCCAACACCTCCACCCTGCCGATCACCGGCCTTGCCGAGAATTCCAAGCGTTCCGACCAGTTCATCGGCGTGCATTTCTTCTCGCCGGTCGAAAAGATGATGCTGACCGAGGTCATCCTCGGCGAAAAATCGGGAGACAAGGCGCTGGCCGTGGCGCTCGATTTCGTCGCCGCGATCAAGAAGACCCCGATCGTCGTCAACGATACCCGCGGCTTTTATGTCAACCGCTGCGTCTTCCGGTATATCAACGAAGCCTATGACATGCTGATCGAAGGCGTGCCGGCTGTCATGATCGAGAATGCCGCCAAGATGGCCGGCATGCCGGTCGGCCCGCTGTCGCTCAACGACGAGGTCGCGGTCGACCTGTCCCAGAAGATCATGAAGGCCTCGATCGCCGATCTCGGCCCCAATGCCGTCAAGCCGGAGCACATGGCGCTGGTCGACCAGATGGTTGACGTCTTCGACCGCCGCGGCCGCAAGAATTTGAAGGGCTTTTACGAATACCCCGCCAAGCCCGCCAAGAAATTCCTCTGGCCCGAACTGAAGACCCTCTACCCGCAGAAGCGCGCCGACGAGGTGGATGTCACCATCCTGAAACAGCGCCTGCTGGTGACGATCGCACTCGAAGCCGCCCGCACGGTGGAAGAAGGCATCGTCACCGACCCGCGCGAAGCCGACGTCGGCTCCATCCTCGGCTTCGGCTTCGCCCCCTATACCGGCGGCACGCTCTCCTACATCGACGGCATGGGCGTGAAGACGTTCGTGGAACTGTGCGAAAGGTTAGCCGCGGCCTACGGCCCGCACTTCAAGCCGACGCCGCTCTTGAAGGACATGGCGGCGAAGGGCGAGACCTTTTATGGGCGGTTTGATCCGTACCCGAAGGTGGGGGAGGCGGCTTGAGGCTGGGCGGCTTAGCGCTTGATAGCCATTCTGGGTGTGGATACTGAAAGGGGCGACCAAATCGCCGCCCCTTCATTTCCTGCTAACCCGTCGTCGGGAAGTCAGAAGGTAGTCGCTTCGCTGGAGGGATTTCGGGGAAAAGGCGCCCCTTCATCACGTCTGCAATGCGTCCGAAGTTCAGGCCCGCGTAGTATCCAGAAATCCAAGAATACGGGATCTGCATAGAGCGAGCCAGTTTGATAACCGGAACCATGTCCGGGGTAACCTTGCGGTCGTGCATTTCCTTTCCTTTCCAGAAAGGTTGGCACCGAATAACGGTTGACGCGATTCCTTCAATGAATCATAGTCGCGGTATCCTAATTTCCGTGATCCGGTTGTTGGGAATAGACGATCCAAGCCCTACTAGGGTCGTCTGGTTATAAGCGTTAGCTTATTATCATGGACCACCCCCCGGACCGGCTCTACGGACCTGCTCTGGGTTGGAAATCAAACCCGTTGACGAAACTTCCTTGCCGGGAACGTCAACGGGTTTTTCTTTTTCCGGAAGACTGAAAAGACCAGTTTCCGTGTTCTTGTCGATAAGCTTTTCGTCTCTCCACATGCGCGACGGCACTGTATTAGCAGACGAGCCCATCTCATAACTGTAGCGAGTAGACACGAATTCTCGAATGTCCTTGGGCGCCATACCGGCAGCGCCTCTCTGCCTTGCGTCCATCAGTGCCTCAAGCACTAGGTTTTTGATAGATGGTAAACCTTCAGGCTTTTTCTGAGAAATTTTGGCGGCTCCGCTCCGCGGTGCAGCAGAAGTTAGGGCGGTAGCGACAACAGCTGCCGGCTTCTTAATGGATAGCCGTGCCAGTACGCCCTTGGCGATCTCAAGCTCCGATAGTTCTTGCTCAATAGCTGCAATGCTCTCCTGAAGGCGAGCAAGCTTCGCCTTCAATTCAGCTTCACGAATCGTGATCAGTTCATTTTCCATAGCCTACCCTAGGGGAAGAGACCTCACAGGTCAATTGGTGTGAGGCTTATTCCCGCTCGCCCTCACGGACCGTACAAATGAAGAACATCTTGTGAGGGGTGACCCGTAGGCACAGCCCAGAAAACTGCATGAGAAGGGAGGGCGACCCCTTCAACAGTCGGTCAAGCCCGAGTATGGACCTTTGAGGGTGCTTGGGAGTAGACATGGTAGTCGGTGGTAGCTCGACGATGAGGCTTAGAATGCCCTTCGGCTCTGATCGCTCTTGTGGAAAGACATACTCCGTACTCACTTTAGGCACCCTCGCTCCCACCTCTCGTCGTCATCCTCGGGCTTGACCCGAGGATCCATGCCGCACTCGCGACCTCACTATCCTCCCAGCTCCCCATACAAATCCCGCCACTCCGGGTTCAGCTTCTCGATCAGCTCGATCTTCCACTGCCGATACCAGCGCTTGAGTGACTTCTCCCGCTGAATGGCGCTGACGATGTTGTCGTGGGCTTCGTACCAGACCAGCCGTTTGCAGCCGTATTTTGAGGTGAAGCCGGGATGATGTTCCTCGCGGTGTTCGTAGATGCGGTTGGCGAGGTCGGAGGTCACGCCGATATAAAGCGTCCCGTGCTTTTGGTTGGTGACGATGTAGACATATCCCGCCATGCGAGCATGATGGAATTGTGGTGGGGTACCGTCAACCCTGGCGTTTGGGGGGTGGATCCTCGGGTCAAGCCCGAGGATGACGACCTTGAGAGTGGGACAAGGATGCCCAAAGCAAACGCGGAGAGTGCATCATCGGTGCTATTTCGATCCCGCGGCACCACATCCAACGCCGTCATCCTCGGGCTTGACCCGAGGACCCACCTTTGTCTCCGTCAGAACACTTGCTCACAGCTACCACAACGAAAGCCAGAACCGTCCCATTCCCGGCAAAGCCATCCCCCTCTGGCAACGCAACCATCAACAGCTACAATCCCACCACCGACTCCCCCAACCCGGACCACCCATGGACACCCCCACCCAACCCTTCGTCTTCACCACCCCCGCCGAGTGGGCCTCCTGGCTCTCCACCCACCACGCCACCTCGTCCGGCGTCTGGCTCCAGATCGGCAAGAAAAACCCGGCGAGAACCCTGATCACCATCGACGAGGCCCTGGATGTGGCGCTCTGCTTTGGCTGGATCGACAGCCAGCGCAAGGGGTTCGACGCCACCTCGTACCTGCAGCGGTATTCGCCGCGTCGTGCCAAAAGCCCGTGGTCGAAGCTCAATGTCGATCGGGTGGAGGCGTTGATGCAGGCCGGGCGGATGCGGCCGGCGGGGCTGGCGGAAGTCGAGGCCGCCAAGGCCGATGGGCGCTGGGCGGTTGCCTATGAGCCGCAGCGCACCGCCGCCCTGCCGGATGATCTCGTCGCGGCGCTCCGCGAAAACCCCGCGGCGGGTGCGGCCTTCGAAAAGCTCGACAGGACCGGGCAATATGCGGTGGTGCTTCCGCTGTTGAAAGTGACCACGCCGGAGGTTCGGGCCGCGCGGCTGGCGAAGGCGGTGGTGAAGCTGGCACTAGACAAATAGAGGCGGTTTCTACCGAGCTACCCTCCTCTGTCCTACCGGACATCTCCCCCTCAAGGGGGGAGATCGGCCAGAAGCAAGGTCCTACCCGACAAAGAGCCTTGAGTTTGCCGAACTCCACTCCTTGGCCGGCTCCTGCCGTCGCACAAATCAGAGAGGGACCGCTGAGCAAGCCTCCTTCGATCTCCCTACTTGAGGGGGAGATGCCCGGCAGGGCAGAGGGGGGTGTCACCCGGCACACCCTTCAATATCGCCAGTTCTATGCCTTGCCCGAGGACAAATGGCCGCCTCCTTCCGGCATTTTCAATAACTTGCCCGATTGTTCATCCCCACCCCTCGCCACCATGCCTACAATCCCCTCGCTTCCGTCGCCGGAGTGTTTCGCGAGACGTTCGCGGGGCAGGCGGGAGCCGGCGCCCTCATTCGATCCGTAACGTGCGGGGGAGGTGAGGGAGGTGAAAGCCATGGAGTGCTCGTCGCAAGACGACCATTCCTATCAAGCCTCCCCCGGACAGCCATGTCCGGTTCGGTTGAGCCGTGCAAGTGGCATGCCTGTCCCCAAAGGATGGGCGCGAATAAAGCCACGCAGCGAGGCGAGATGATCACCTGTAGAGGCCGGAAGCCTCGACAAGACGCCGAAGGCCACGCGAATGCGGAGCCACCATTAAAAAATCAATCGAGGTTCCGCATTCGTGTGGGCTCTCCGACGGGACGCAAGGGCATGCCGGTTCGCCGGAACGGGAGGATCAGAACCGAACACGGGAGCCGGAAACGGCCGCGTGGACGAAAGCGCACGTCTTGGAGCGGTCGCAGAAAGGGCGCGGCGGCCCCATGTCCGGGACCGCGTCGGAAGAGAAGGATCAGGGAGAAAGGAACGATGGCGAGAAGCGAAGAAGAGTGCCGCCGCCTCATGGAGGAAGAGGACAGGGAGCCCTATCTGCCCGGGCTGACCTGGGGCGAGTTCAGCGCGTTGCCGCGACGCCGGAAATCCCACGAACTCCAGAAGTTCACCCAGTATTTCACGACCTATCTCGGCTTCTGGAAGACCTGCGACCTTTCTTCCTGCCGCAGGGCCAAGGCCTGCAGAGGGTTTCTCACAGAAGCGCAATATCGCGCCAATCCGGGTTACCACGACAGCTTCCCGCCCTGTGTCGGCCCGGGCGGTGCGCGTCAGCAGGAGGTGCTGGCGGGTATGAGGCGGCTCGGCGGCGAGGACGACGACGAGCCGAAATACGATGGCAGGCGGAAAACCGGAGACGCAGACGAATGACAGCCCCGATGCCGCCGGGTTCCAGGCGCGCCCAACTCACGCCTGGTCGAGCGCGATCGTCAGGTCGGCGATCAGGTCGTCCGGATGTTCGATGCCGATCGACAGCCGGATCGTCGAGTCGAGCACGCCGATCCTCTGGCGCACCTCGGCGGGGACGCCGGAATGGGTCATGGTCGCCGGGTGGCTGGCAAGCGATTCCGTTCCGCCGAGGCTGACCGCCAGCTTGAAGATCTGCAGCGCGTTCAGGAACCGGAACGAGGCCGGCTGGCCGCCTCTGATGTCGAAGGAGAACGTCGAGCCGCCGCCACCGCATTGCGCCGCAAACACTTTTCCGACCGGCGAGGACGGGTCGTGATAGGGCAGGTAGTGGATCCTCTCCACGTTTGGGTGCCCGCGCAAAAAGTCGGCGACCGCTCTCGCATTGGTATTGGCCTTTTCCATGCGGATCGACAGCGTCTCCAGGCTGCGGCCGAGCATCCAGCAGGAATGCGGGTCGAGCTGCGTGCCGATCGCCCCGCGCAGCGCCTTCACCTGTTTCATCACCGCCTTCCCGCCGAGCGCGGCGCCGGCGATCAGGTCCGAATGGCCGCCGACATATTTGGTCAGCGAATAGAGCGAGATATCCGCCCCGTGCTCGATCGGCCGCTGGAAGACCGGGCCGAGCAGCGTGTTGTCGCAGGCAATCACTGGTGTCTGCCCCTGTCTTGCACCGATAGCATCCGCCACCCGCCGGATCATCGCCATGTCTACCAGGCTGTTGGTCGGGTTCGCCGGCGTCTCGATCAGGATCACCGAGACGCGGCCCTTGGCCATCGCCTCCTCGGCCGCCGCCGTCACCGATTGTTCGTTGACCCCGTCGGCAAACCCGACCGCCGCGACGCCCATGTTGAGGAAGGTTTTCGAAAGCAGCGTTTCGGTGCCGCCGTAAAGCGGCTGCGAGTGCAGCACGCAGTCGCCCGGCCTGACGAACGCCATCAGGGTCGTGGCGATCGCCGACATGCCGGAGGAGAACAGCACGCAGCTCTCCGCCTGCTCGTACACCGCCAGCCGGTCCTCGACAATCTCGCTGTTGGGATGGTTGAAGCGCGAGTAGACCAGCCCCGCCGCCGTTCCCGCCGGTGGTTCGCGGCGGCCGGAGACGAAATCGAAGAAGTCGCGGCCCTCTTCCGCCGATTTGAACACGAAGGTGGAGGTGAGGAAGACCGGCGGCTTCACGGCCCCTTCGGAAAGCTCCGGATCGTAGCCGTAGTTCAGCATCTGCGTTTCGGGGTGGAGCTTGTGGTTGCCGATATGGGTCTTCGAAGGATGCGGGGCGGTCATGGAGGGTCTCCTGGCGTGAAAAAGCAAATGCCGAGACCGGAGATAATAGCAGAAGCCGGCCTGCCAAGGGGCGCCGTATTGCGAAAGCCGGATTGCTCAGCGTGTCGCCGGCCGGGCCGGGTGCGCAGCGGTTGGGACCATACGCGCCGCGGACGCAGATGGATTGGGGGCGGGCGCCTCGGCGGAGGGCAGGGCCGGCTCTCCCCAGGCCGAAATCGGCTGGCCGCCTTTGGTCGTCACGCGCATGTCGTAGAGCGCAAGCGAGGCTTGGACCTGCTGCATGTCGGCGCAGCGGTTGATGATGCCGCCGATATATTGCACGCAGTCGCTGGCGCTGCCCTGCACCGAACCGGTTGCCCAATCCTTGACGATGCCGTCGTCGCCGACCAGGAAATAGGAAAGCCGGTTGTTCTGCGAAACCGTCGAGCGGCCGACCAGTCCGCCGAAGCTGGAAGCGGACTCGGTCTTTGCGGCAGGCGCGATATGCCGGTAGATCGTCATGCCGTTTTTCAGCTGCGTCGCGCCGATCATCGGCCCGAACGTCGCCTCGGAGCCGGAAAGCCGCGCCAGCGTCGACTGGCCGACATTGGCGACTTCGGCATAGGGACGGCCCATTGCATAGCTGGTGAACGACCGGTTGGCGGCGTTTTCCGCCTTCTCCGCCACCTGCGAACAGCCGGCCAGAACCCCGGCCAGAACCAAGGCAAGCGTCATCGAAAGAGCTGTCATCAACCGCATGCGTGCCCCCTGTCCACGACGCCCCCGCGCCGAAAATCTGCTCGGTTCCGGGTTGATCGGCAAATCCGCCGGGTGCCCTCGAACCAATACAATAGTGACTATCAGATTTGGCAGGTTTTGAAAGCGTCGCCGCAGTTTGTTTCTCCAGTCCCGCCAGTTCACGGTTCTTCGCTTCCGCGGCAGGAATGTCGAGAACATGCCGTTGACCCATGCGCATGGGCAGGGCTATCACTGCCTCCGTCAATAAGGGAGGATGCCCGCGAAACTCCGGGTATCATGATCAGAATGCCACGCCTTTCCGCCTCCACCGCACTTGCCCCCCATGTCATCGCACCCGGTTACGATCGTGCCGCACTGAAACCCGGCATCGTGCATATCGGCCTTGGCGCTTTCCACCGCGCCCACCAGGCAGTCTATACCGATGCGGCATTGGCGGCGCAGTTCGGGGAATGGGGCATTGTCGGCGTCAGCTTACGTTCGGTCGATATCGTCCATGATCTCGCCGCACAGGACGGGCTCTATTCGGTCGTGGCACGCAGCGCCGCCGGCGACAGCGCGCAGGTGGTCGGCTCGGTGGTCAAGGGCCTTTCCGGCACCGAAAACCAGGCGGAAATCCTGGGGCTGCTGGCCGACCCGGCGATCAGGATCGTCACCATCACCGTCACCGAAAAGGCCTATGGCGTCGATCCGGTCTCCGGCGGGCTCGACCGCAACCATCCGTCCGTCAAGGCCGACCTGGCCGATCCCGCGTCGCCGACCGGCGTGATCGGTTATCTGGTGGAAGGTCTTTCGCGCCGCCACGCCGCGGGCCTGCCGCCGTTCACCGTGCTGTGCTGCGATAACCTGCCGACCAATGGCCGCATCGTCCGAAAACTGGTGACCGAGATGGCCGGCGCCCGCGACCCGGCGCTCGCCAACTGGATCGCCAGCCATGGCGCCTTTCCGTCCAGCATGGTCGACCGTATCGTGCCGGCCGCGACCGACGAGACGCGGGGGCTGGCCGAAACGCTGATCGGCGCGGAAGACAGGCTGGCGCTCAGCACCGAACCCTTCATGCAATGGGTGATCGAGGACCATTTCCTGGCCGGGCGGCCGAAATGGGAAGCCGGCGGCGCGCTTTTCGTCGATGATGTCGAGCCTTACGAGAAGATGAAGCTGCGGCTGCTCAACGGCTCTCATTCGCTGGTCGCCTATCTCGGCCAGCTGAAGGACCTCACGTTCGTGCGCGACGTCATGGCCGTGCCGGAATACCGGGCACTGGTCCGCCGCCACATGGCGGAGGCGGTGAAGACGCTCGATCCGGTGCCGGGCATCGATCTTGGCCACTACATGGACCAGCTGATCGAGCGCTTCGAGAACCCGACGATCGCCCACAAGACGCAGCAGATCGCCATGGACGGCACCCAGAAGCTGCCGCAGCGCATCTTTGCAGGTGCCGTGGAAGCCTTGGCAAATGGTGGAGATGCGTCGTCCGCGGCTTACGTTGTGGCCCTCTGGATCGCCTATGCCCGCAAGACTGCCGAGATCAACGATCCGCGCGCGGTCGAGCTCAAGGCTGCCGCCGCCGGGATGACGGCGGGCGATCCGTCGGCTCCCTTCTTCGCAATTCCCGGCCTGTTCCCCCAGGCTCTCATGGAGAATAGCGCATGGCGTGCGCGGGTGAATGCGGAGCTTGAAAAACTGAACGCCGGCTGATGCCGGCGTCCTCTTGTCCTGTGTTTTGTATCAGCCCTTGAATGTGTAGCCGGCGATCGACTGCGGCTTCATCTCGATCGAGAAACCGGGCCGCGTCGGCGGCATGTAGGCTGCGTTTTCGATGATGCAGGGATCGACGAAATGTTCGTGCAGGTGGTCGACATATTCGATCACCCTTCCGTCCTTGGTACCGGACACGGCGATGTAGTCGATCATCGACAGGTGCTGCACATATTCGCAAAGGCCCACGCCGCCGGCATGCGGCCAGACCGGCAGGTTATATTTGGCGGCGACCAGCAGCACCGCCAGAACCTCGTTCAACCCGCCCATGCGGCATGAATCGATCTGCACGATGTCGATCGCGCCTTCGGCGATGAACTGCTTGAACATGATGCGGTTCTGGCACATTTCGCCGGTCGCGACCTTCACCGGGTGGATGCCTTGGCGGATCTTGCGGTGACCGGCAATATCGTCGGGGCTCGTCGGTTCCTCGATGTAGAAAGGCTTTGCAAAAGCGAGCTTGTTCACCCAGTCGATCGCCTGGCCGACTTCCCAGACCTGGTTGGCGTCGATCATCAGGTAACGGTCGGGGCCGATCACCTCGCGGGCGATGGTGAGGCGCCGAATATCGTCTTCGAGATCGCGGCCGACCTTCATCTTCACATGGTTGAAGCCAGCATCGACGGCCTCGTGGCAAAGCCGGCGCAGCTTATCTTCCGGATAGCCGAGCCAGCCGGCCGAGGTCGTATAGCAGGCATAACCCTCGCGCTTCAGCACCTCGATGCGCTCGGCCTTGCCCGCTTCGGCGCGTTTCAGGATCGCCAGCGCATCCTCGCGCGACAGCACGTCGGTCAGGTAGCGGTAATCGACGATGTCGGCGATCTCCTCCGCCGACATTTCGGAAACCAGCTGCCAGACCGGCTTGCCGCGCTGTTTGGCCAGCAGATCCCAGAAGGCGTTGACGACCGCGCCGGTGGCAAGGTGGATGGCGCCCTTGTCAGGCCCGATCCAGCGCAGCTGGCTGTCGCTGGTCAGATGCCGCCAGAATTTTCCGGGCGCGGCGGCGAAGGTCTCGAGTTCCTGCCCGACCACCAGATGCCGCATCGCCTTGATCGCCATGCAGCAGATGTCGTTGCCCCGCCCGATCGTGAAGGTCAGGCCGTGGCCCGCAAGATCTCCGCTATCGGTATCGAGGATGACATAGGCCGCCGAATAATCCGGATCCGGGTTCATCGCGTCCGAGCCGTCGAGGCTCTGCGATGTGGGGAAACGAAGATCGAAGACGCGAAGATCGGTGATGCGGGTCATGGTTCTCTCGTATTGCCTCAGATGGTCCAGCCGCCGTCGATGGCGTAAGCCTGGCCTGACGTATAGGTGGCGCCGGCGAGATAGAGGGCGAGCTCGGCGATTTCTTCCGGGGTGCCGAGCCGGCCCATGGGTTGGCGGGCGATGAAGGCGGCGCGGGCCTGGTCGTAATCGCCCTGCGCCCGCATGCGATCCTGCAGGGAAGGGCTTTCGACGGTACCGGGGCAGATGGCGTTGCAGCGGATGCCGTCCGTCACATAGTCGGCGGCCACCGACTTGGTGAGCCCGATCACGGCTGCCTTGGTGACGCCGTAGGCGAAGCGGTTTGGCACGCCCTTGATGCTGGAAGCGACCGACGACATGTTGATGATCGCGCCGTCCTTCTTCGCCAGCATGCCAGGCAGCACGGCCCGGATGGTGCGGATCATCGCCCGGACGTTGAGGTCGAGGGCAAAGTCGAAGTCGCTGTCCTTCATCTCGAGGATCGAGCCTCCGTGCACGAAGCCGGCGCAGTTGAAGAGGATGTCGACCGTGCCGATGGCCTCGACACAGGCAACGATAGCAGTGTTGTCAAGCACGTCGAGCCTTGCCGTCTTCAGGTTGTCGAGTTTCGGCAAGGCGGAGAGCAAGCTTTCGTTGATATCGGTGGCATGGACCATCGCGCCGGCTTCTGCAAAGGCAAGCGCCGCTGCCCGGCCGATGCCCTGGCCTGCGGCGGTCACGAGCGCGGTTTTTCCATCAAGTCTGATCGTCATGTCTTATCCTCGAATTATCCGGCTGGCGGTCAATCCGATTGAGGAAATCCTCAATCCAGATGAAAGACCTCTTCCATCATCGCCCACCACTCGCCTTCTTTGCGGCTATCGAGCGGCTTCTGGCAAGGGATGGTGAAAGACCACCATTCCTGGTTTTTCGGATCGGCGGCTATTTTTGCCATGTCGGCTTCGAAATCCGTGCCATGATATTCCCAGGTGCCGAACAGCAGGTTTTCCGGTTCGCGCAGGAAGATCGTGTAGTTCCTGATATTGGCGCGGCTGATGAGGGCCAGCACCTCCGGCCAGACCGCGGCGTGCAGACGCTTGTATTCCGCGATCATCTGCGGCTCGACGCCGATCACCATGCCCATTCGCTGCATCATCGTCTCCTTCAGACTTCCACCAGCGCCTTGACGACGCCGGCGGCCGGATCGGTCAGCCCTGCAAAACGCTCGGGCACGTCCGACAATATCATTCTATGGGTGACCAGGGCTGCGGGGATCCTGCCCTCGCGCATGGCCTGCATGACCCGCTCGAAATCCGCAGCCGTCGCGTTGCGGCTGCCGAGCAGCGTCGTCTCGCGCTTGTGAAATTCCGGATCGGAAAAAGTGATGTCGCTCGAAACGATCGAAACGAGCACGTAAGTGCCGCCATGGGCGACGAAACCGAACCCGCGTTCGATCGCCTTCGGATTGCCGGTCGCATCGAAGACGGCGTCGAAGAAGTCGCCCCCGGTCAGCTTCGAAAGCTGCCCGTCGTCGTCGGGACCGAGTTGAACCGCGGAGGCGATGCCGAGCTGCTGGCGGGCGAAATCCAGCCGGTCGCGACGGCCATCGAGAAGCGTCACGGCTCCACCCTCAAGCGTCGCGAATATCGCCACCGCAAGCCCGATCGGCCCGGCGCCGGTCACCAGCACGCTCTGCCCGGGCTCGATTCTGGCGCGGGCAACCGCATGGGCGCCGATCGCCAGAAATTCCACCATGGCCGCCTGATCGAGCGAAAGCCCGCCCGCCTTCAGCACGAACTCCTCCGGCAGGCTCAGATATTCCGTCATGCCGCCGTCGCGATGTACGCCGAGGACGCCGAGGTTGCGGCAGCAATTGGTTCGGCCCTTGAGGCAGGCATGGCAGTGGCCGCAGGAAATGTAGGGCATGATCGAGACGGTATCGCCGACCTCAAGCGCGCTGTCTGCCGGCGCTTCCTCGACCGTGCCGGCGAGCTCGTGGCCCATGACGCGCGGATAGGAGAGATAGGGCTGGTTGCCGGTGAAGATGTGCAGGTCGGTGCCGCAGACGCCGATGCGCCGCAGCTTCACCAGTACTTCACCCTCGCCGCGAAGAGGCTTGGGGCGGTCGATGGCGCGAAGTTTGCCTGGTTCGTCGCAGATGATAGTCAGCATGTTCTTACGCTCCGAGCCGATAGAAACGCCGGGCATTGCCCCCGAAAACCTCGTCATGAGCGTCGGCAGGCACGATGTCGAGGCACTGGTCCAGCCAGGCTTGGTAATCTCCGGCAAGCCGCAGCACCGGCCAGTCGCTGCCCCAGATGATCCGCTCCCGGCCGAACAGGTCGAAAATGGTTTCGGCATAGGGCCGCACGGCCTGTGGTTTCTGGTCGCCCGCTTCGGTCAGCAGGCCGGAGAGCTTGCAATGAACGTTCGGCAATCCGGCGAGCCCCTTCATGCGCGTATACCAGTCGATAAAACGGCCCTCCGCGATCGGCGGCTTGGCGCCGTGGTCGATCACGATGGGCAAATCCGGTTGCCGCCGGGCGAAGGCGAGCAGCGGTTCGAGATGGCGCGGCAGCACCAACGCATCGAAGACCAGATTGTGCTCGCGCATGGCGGCGACGGCGGCGTCGAGCGCCGGATCGCCGATCCATTGGTCGTCGGCCATAGCCTGCAGCATCGGGCGAAGCCCCTTCAGCTTCGGGTGCCGAGCAAGCCGGGCAATGGCTGCCGGCGCGCCGGGCGCCTTCATGTCGGTCCAACCGACCACGCCGAGGATGAAGGGTGTCCTGTCGGCGAGATCGAGCATGAACGCTGTGTCCGCCTCGCTCTCCATGGTCTGCACAAGCACCGTGCCGTCGATGCGGGCGGCCTCCAGAAGCGGCGCCAAGTCGTCGGGCAGGAAATTCCGGTAAATTGCCTGAAGCTCGGCCGGTGGCCACTGGCCGGTCCGGTCCGCGATCCGCCAGAAATGCTGGTGCGAGTCGATCCGCATCGCTCAGGCTCCTTGACCCGGCAACGGTGCCCCATCGGCGATTAGCCCGCGTGCCTTGAGCCGCGACCAAAGGGAGGCCGGGATGTCTTCTTCCAGCCATGCGACATTCGACCTGATCTGCTCGGCGGTCCGCGCGCCTGAGACCACGGTCACCACCGCCGGATGGGCGAGGGGGAATTGCAACGCCGCCGCCTGCAGGCTGACGCCCTCTTCCTCGCAGGCTGCGCGCAAAACATCGACACGTGCGAGAATGTCTGCCGGCGCGTCGGTATAGTTGAACTTACGGTTTCCGGCGAGCAGGCCGGAATTGAACGGACCTGCGACCACGATGCCGACGCCCTGTTTGGCGCAATCGTCCATGAACGCGAGGCTCTGCTGTTCGAGCAGCGTATAACGGCCGGCGAGCATGGCGACGTCGATATCGAAGACCTGCATCGCGTCGCGGATGATCTCCCATTCGTTGACGCCGAGGCCGACGGCCTTGGTAAGTCCTTCCTCACGGAGCTTCTTGAGCGCGCGAAAACCGCCGCCGGCGGTCAACTGGTACCAGTAGTGCTGGTGCCTGTCGCCATGGGTCATGCTGCCGATATCGTGGATGTAGAGGATATCGGGCTTGAGGATGCCGAGCCGCTGCTGGCTTGCTTCGAAGGACCACATGATGCCGTCATAGCTGTAGTCGAAGACCGGCCGGAACGGCAGCGGCTCGACATATCCGTCTTCCTGCGAACCGACCGTCTCGTCCGGCTGCATCACGCGGCCGACCTTGGTGCTGAGCACGTATTCGTCGCGTGGCAGGTCGGTGAGCATGGTGCCGAGCCGCCGTTCGGAGCGGGTGTACCCGTAGAAGGGCGCCGTATCGTAATAGCGGATGCCGGCCTCCCAGGCGGCTTGAAAGGCGCCGGCCGATTCCTCGTAAGACGTCTTGTGGTAGAGGCTGCCCATCTGTGCGCAGCCGAGTCCCATCTGGGTTAATTCGACGGAGGCGTGGGGCAGCTTGCGGCGCTCGGTGACTTTCATGAGATCGTCCGAAGTTTTGGGATAGGATCACGGACGCGCACCATTCGCGATGCGCGCCCGCTGGGGGTAGGGTTAATAGAGAACGTTCTTGGCTTCCGGCTTGTCGATATTGTCCTTGGTGACGACGACGACACCGGTATCGACGAACTTTTCGACCTTCTCCTTGTTGATCGACTGGAGCACGGTCTTGACGCCGAGTTCGCCCATCTGGAAGGAGCCCTGCACCGCGATGGCGGAAAGCGTTCCGTCTTTGACGAATTCCTGCAGGTCCTGGTTTCCGTCAAAACCGATCGCGACCACCTTGCCGGCCTTGCCGGACTGTTTCAGCGCACGGCCCATGCCGATCGCCGTCGGCTCGTTGGCGCCGAAAATGCCCTTGAGGTCGGAATTGGCGGCAAGCACGTCGGTCGTCTGGTTGAGCGCGGTCGCCATCTGGGACTGCGAGTAGAACGGTCCGACGATGGTCAGCTTCGAGTTCGCCTTGATATAGTCGGTAAAGCCGCCGACGCGTCCGATTTCCGAACCGGCACCCGCGACGTAGGACATCACGGCGATCTTGCCTTCCTTGCCGACCTTGTCGATCAGGGCCTTGGCGGCAAGCTCGCCGGCCTTCTTGTTATCGGTCGCCAGGAACGACTGGTAATACTGCTCGGAGCCCTTGGCGAGCAGCGAGTCGACGATGACGACCGGGATGCGGGCTTCCCAAGCCTTCTTGACGGCCGGAACAAGGGCGTCCGGATCGGACGGCGCGAGCACGATGCCGGAAACCTTGCGGTTGACGGCGTTCTCGACCATGTTGACCTGGTCGGCGATCGCCGATTCCGCGGCCGGTCCCTGGAAGGTCATGGTGTTGCTGCCCCCGCCGGCCTTCATGGCGGCATCGGCACCCTTCTGGACATTCTGCCAGAAGGTGGAATTGACGGTCTTCACGATGACGGCGATTTCGCCAGCCTGGGCCGAGAACGCAGTCAGTGCGATCACGGATGTCAGCAGTGCGGCAGCAAGCTTTTTCATGTCTTCCTCCTCTTTTTGTTGGCCTGAAGCGGCCGGTTTGGGGGAGCTCCTCACTCCCTTGAAGTCTCGCGGGTAAAAGTCCGCGTGCCCTTATCTCAGCGGCGGTTGCGCAACTGGTCGATCCATACGGTGACCAGGATGACGAGGCCGATGATGATCTGCTGTGTGAAGGCGGAGACGCCGTTCATGTTGAGGCCGTTGCGAAGGATGCCGATCACGAAGGCGCCGATCGCGGTTCCGGAAATGGTGCCTACGCCGCCGATCAGCGAGGTGCCGCCGATGACGGCGCTGGCGATCGCGTCGAGTTCGTACATCACGCCCTCGTTCGGCTGGGCGGTGACGAGGCGCGACATCAGCACGCAGCCGGTCAGGCCTGCCAGCGTGCCGGATAGAACATAGGTGAAGCTGACGATGCGGGCGACGTTGACGCCCGAAAGCCGCGCCGCGTCGGCATTCGAGCCGACCGCATAGATATGCCGGCCGAGCACCGAGCGGTTGAGCATGTAGGAAACGGCGATCGCGATCACGATCATCAGGATGACCGGGTAGGGGATGCCGGGAAAAACGATGGTCGGGAAACCGTCGTCGCCGATGGTGACGATCCGGAAGAGCGAGCCGTTGCCGAGCTCGCCGAAGGATTCGCCAAGTCCCGAGACGGCCCGCGCCCCGGTGATCTGCAGGGCCACGCCGCGGGCGATCATCATCATGCCGAGCGTCGCGATGAACGGCGGCAGCTTCATCTTGGTGACGAGAATGCCGTTGATGAAACCGCAGGCCGAGCCGGTGAGAATGCCACAGATCATGCCGAGCCAGACAGGCGTGCCGAAATCCTTGACCGCGAGTGCGGCGACGACGCCGGATAGCGCCAGCACCGAGCCGACCGACAGGTCGATGCCGCCGGTGATGATGACGCAGGTGGCGCCGATGCCGAGAAAGGCGATCGAGGTGACCTGCAACGCCACCGTCATGCCGTTGTCGATGGTGAAAAAGGCGCTGCTGGTCGCCGAAAACACGCCGATCAGCACGAAGAGGCTGCCGAGCGCGGCGAATTTCTGGATGATATCCTTCTGGCGGTCGCTGAGCGCGCCGCTCTTCTGTTTTGCAACTTCGGTGATCTCAGCCATGTTATGCCCTCATCCTGCCGACCGAGCATAGCCGGAGGCGTATCGCATGATTTCTTCCTGGTCGGTCTTTGCGGTCTCCAGCACGCCGGTGATACGGCCCTGGTGGAAGACGGCGACGCGGTCGGTCATTCCGAGAATTTCCGGAAGCTCGGAACTGATCAGCACGACGCCGATGCCGTTTGCCGCAAGCTCGTCCATGATCCGGTAGATCGCGAGCTTGGCGCCCACGTCGATGCCGCGGGTCGGTTCGTCGAAGAACAGCATCTTCGACTTGCGGAACAGCCATTTGCCGATGATGATCTTCTGCTGGTTGCCGCCCGAAAGCAGCCGCACCGGCTGCTTGATCGAGGGCGTGCGAATGTTCAGGAGATCGATATATTGCTTGGTGGCCTTCGCATGCTTGGCGAAGTCGATCACGCCGAAGCGGTTGGAGACCGCCTCCATATTGGCGAGCGTCATGTTGGCGTCGACCGGCATCTTGATCGCCAGCCCCTGCGCCTTGCGGTCCTCGGACAGATAGGCGATGCCGGCAGCGATCGCGTCGCGCGGCGAGGTGATGGTGAGCGTATGGCCATGCAGGGTGACCGTGCCGGTATCGAGCGGATCGGCACCGAAGACGGCGCGCGCCACTTCCGTGCGGCCGGCGCCCATCAGGCCGGCAAAGCCCAGGATCTCGCCGCGGCGCAGCGTGAAGGAAATGTCGCGGAAGACGCCGGCGCGTGAAAGGCCTTGCGCCGAGAAGATGACCTCGTCGCTCGGCACCGAGGTCCGTTCCGGAAACTTCTCCTCCAGTGAACGACCGACCATTCTCGAAACGATCGCATCGACGCTGGTGGCGGCAAAATCGTCGGTGGAGATATAGCGGCCGTCACGCAGCACGGTGACCCGGTCGACGATCTCGGCCATTTCATCCAGCCGGTGCGAGATATAGACGATGCCGACACCCGACGCCTTCAGGTCGCGGATGACCTTGAACAGTTTTCCTGTTTCCTGCTCGGTCAGCGAAGAGGTCGGCTCGTCCATGATCAGCACTTCGGCGTCCAGCGACAGCGCCTTGGCGATCTCGACCATCTGGCATTGGGCGACGGACAGGCCCCGCACCGGACGATCCGGATTGATGTCTACACCCAGCCGGTCGAGGCAGCGCTTGGCGTCGGCGCGCAGCTTCTTGCGGTCGACGAGAAAGCTCCCGCCGAAGAAACCGCGGCGCGGCTCTCGAGCGAGATAGATGTTTTCCGCCACCGTGAGGTGCGGCACGAGATTGAGTTCCTGGTGGATGATGGCGATGCCGGCCGCTTCGGATTCCCGCGTCGAGGAGAAGTGCCGTTCCTCGCCCTTGTAGGTGATCGTGCCGGCGCTCGGCTGGTAGACGCCGCTGACGATCTTCATCAGCGTCGACTTGCCGGCGCCGTTTTCGCCGCAGACGGCATGAACCTCGCCGGGGCGGAGGTCGAAATGGACGTTGGCAAGTGCTTTGACGCCCGGGAAGTCCTTGCTGATATTGTCGAGGCGGAGCAACGGCTGGGTCGTCGAAGCCGGCGAGACGTGGTCCGGCAACACGGTGGCGCCATGCACATTCTGCCCAAGCTCGACTGGCCGATTTTCCACATTTTCCTCCCCGGGCCGGTCAGACCCTTTCGCCGGCGGCTCCTCCCTCCGGCGTTGATAATGGGTAAACCTGAGGATGGAAGTGGTCAAGCCAATTTTTAACAAAGCCAGCACAGACCCGGGAAGAGCAAAAGAATGAAGACGTGAAAGGGATAAAAGTCGTTAAAAATCAAATGCCGGAAATTTGCTTGTTGCTCTCCGCACGCCTCCTGATATGGTAAGGCCACATTGTCAGGGCAACAAATTCATGAACGGATCCATCAAGACGGCAGAACCGCGGCGGCTGTATCAGCAGATAGCCGACCAGATCCGGGTGCTGATCCAGGGCGGCCAGTTTCCGGCCGGCGCGCGCCTGCCGGCCGAGCGCGAGCTTGCCCAGCAGCTTGGCGTCTCGCGCCCGTCCTTGCGTGAAGCGCTGATCGCGCTCGAAATCGACGGAAGCGTGGAAATCCGAATGGGGTCGGGCATCTACGTGACGGCCGAGCCGGACCGGCGGCCATGGCAAAGCGGCTCGATGGGCGAAAGCCCGCTTGAGCTGATGCAGGCAAGAGCCGCCGTCGAAGGCGCGGTCATCCTGCTCGCGGCGGCGAGGATCACGCCGGAGACGTTGCGATCGCTGCGCCAGACGCTCGACCAGATGCGCACGGAGATCTCCGAAGGGCGCAAGGCGCTGGATCTCGACCGGCTTTTCCATCTGACCATCGCCAGCCAGTCCGGCAATTCGGTGCTGGCGCATATCGTCGGCGACCTGTTCGACGAGCGCCACAGCCCGATGTCGGCGCAGATCCGGGTGCGGTTCGAAACGCCTGAGACCTGGGGGGCTGCTTTGGCCGAACACGAGGCGATCTATACGGCGCTGGAGACGCGCAATCCGCTTCTGGCCCAGGCGATGATGCATGCACATCTGGAGGAATCGAAACAACGCTGGATGAACCACGAGACACGGTGATATTCCTGTGGCTGTTTCGGGAGGAAATTAAAAAATGGATTTTGCTGCTTCACCCATCATCATCTTGAACCCGATCGACGACGTCGGCGTCGCACGGCGATCGATGCAGGCTGGCGCGCCGACCGGTTTCGGCGATCTTGCGGCCCGCGAACTGATCGGCCGCGGCCACAAGGTGGCGATCAGGGCTATACCGAATGGCGGCGAGGTGAAGAAATACGGCCAGGTGATCGGCGTCGCAACGCAGGACATTGCCCCCGGCAGCCATGTGCACCTGCATAACCTCGCCATGCTGCCCTCGGAGCACGAACATCAGTTCAGCGTCGATATCGAGGAAAAAGGCATGCTGCCGGAAGCCGAGCGACGCACCTTCATGGGCTACGACCGTGGCCTCGGCGGCGCCGGCACCCGCAACTATATCGGCGTCATCTCGTCGGTGAACTGTTCCGCCACGGTATCGCGCTACATCGCCGACTATTTCAACCGCCTGGGCGGATTGGACGGTTTCGACAATATCGATGGCGTCGTGGCGCTCACCCATGGCGGCGGCTGTGCGCTCAACACCAAGTCGGAAGGGTACAGGCTGCTGATCCGCACCATCCAGGGGTATGCCCGGCACCCGAATTTCGGCGGCATCCTGATGATCGGCCTCGGTTGCGAGACCAACCAGATCGCCCCGATCCTCGAACATTACCGCATGGAAGAGGGCGACCGGCTGCGGACCATGAACATCCAGCAGCATGGCGGCACGAAAAAGACCATCGACGCGGCAATCGCGATCATCAAGGAAATGCTGCCGGGCGTGAACGCTGCGACGCGCACTCCGCAGCCGCTCTCGAAACTGAAGCTGGCGCTCGAATGCGGTGGTTCGGACGGTTATTCCGGCATTTCCGCCAATCCGGCGCTGGGTTATGCCTCGGACCTGATCGTCCGCAACGGCGGCACCACGGTTCTCTCGGAAACGCCGGAGATTTACGGCGCCGAACATCTGCTGACCCGACGTGCGGTCACCCCCGACGTGGCCCAAAAACTTCTGCAGCGGATCGACTGGTGGCGGGACTATACCGCCCGCAACGGCGACGAGCTCAACAACAACCCGTCCCACGGCAACAAGCTCGGTGGCCTGACCACCATTCTGGAAAAGTCGCTCGGCGCGGTCGCTAAGGGCGGCTCGATGCCTTTGAAGGCGGTTTATGAGTTCGCCGAGACCGTCACCGAACCGGGTTTCGTGTTCATGGATACGCCCGGCTACGATCCGGTCGCGGTGACCGGCCAGGTGGCAGGCGGCTGCAATGTCATCTGTTTCACCACCGGCCGCGGTTCGGTTTCGGGCTTCAAGCCGTCGCCCTGCATCAAGATCGCCACCAATTCCGAAATGTACGAGCACATGAAGGAAGACATGGACCTGAACTGCGGCGGCATCGTCACCGGCGAGGAGACGATCGAACAGGCCGGATTGCGGATTTTCGAGGACGTGATCGCGGTCGCCTCGGGCAAGAAGACGCTGAGCGAGATCTACGACTACGGCGACAACGAGTTCGTGCCGTGGCAGGTCGGGGCAGTCACGTGAAAATGCCCCCTCTCCGTCATCGGGTCAAGCCGAGGATGACGACGGGGAATGCGACGTGTTGAAACTTAAAGGGCAGTAGCGTGAGCCACTGCCCTAATCTATATCGCCTTACCGAATGACCATCTGCTGCGGCGCGCCGGGCTTGACCGGCTGCTGCACCTTGACCGGCGCCGGTTCCACCGTGCCGAACAGCTTGTCGCGTTCGCGCCACAGGGCCGGCAGCGACAGCAGCGCGATCGAGACCAGCGCAATCGCGGTCTTGGTGAACTCGTTGAGCTCCGGCGTCCGTCCGTCGAAATAATAGACGAAGTAGACGATCGCGACGTGCCACACATAGACATAGAGCGAGTGGCGGCCGAGCAGCTGCAGGTACTTGATCGAGAACACCCAGGTGATCGCACCGGCGATGCGGCGCACCCACTCGTCCCTGTGCTTCGGGCCCGCGACGATCAGCCAGGTGACCAGCATCGCGACGGCGGCGAAGTTCAGGAGGTAGACCGGGCCGAAATCGGCGCGGATTTCCATCGAGGCGAATTTGCCGATCATGTGCGGCGGCATCAGTTCGTGCGCGGTGATCAGGCGCAGCGGCAGGAAGAAGAGAACCATCAGCAGCGCCACCTTCGGGATGAAGGTGTTGTCCGGCGACAGGATATTGCTCCACTTGATCTTGCCGGCCGAGGTCAGGGCGCCGAGCACCAGGCCCGAGTAGAAGACGACCTGCCAGCCGAGCAGGTTGAACGATACGCGAATACCCTGGTCGTCCGCGCCCATGACCAGATCGTTGAGCGGCGTCGTGGCGATCTGCTGCAGGCCGAGCTGGGCCGCCATCCACAGGATGACCGAACCTGCCACGACATAGTGCCACTTGTCCTCGATCACCAGCTTGACCAGCATCGGGGCAAACAGCATGTAGACGATATACTGCGGCAGGATGTCCATGAAGGTCGGCTGGTACAGGAACGTGGCGATCGCGGCGAGGCGCAGCGGGTCGTCGAAGGTCGTGTAGCCCAGCCAGTTGAACCAGATCGAATAGGCGCCGGGCAAAAGCATCTGTGCGGCCAGCACAACCAGCACGATGCCCATCGCATAACGATAAAGCTCGAACGCTCGGTTGTAGATCGCCGCGCGACCGGCCGCATAGCCGTTTTTCAGCATCTTTTTTGCATAGACCATGCCGATCAGCAGGCCGGACAGGAAAACGAAGCCCTGGGCGTCTTCCACGAAGGCGAGCTGATTGTGGTTGATCTTGACCAGGAAATAGCCGCCGGCAAAGATCAGGTGGTTGAGCACCATGAAAACGAGGAAATATCCTCGCATGCCGTCAATAATATCAAAGCGTTTCATCGGTCGCGGTCTCCGTCTCTGCCGGTTCCGATAGCTTTCGCTCTTCGGTCCGTAAGGCCTCTGCGGGCCAGGATGTACGCGGCTAAACGCGGCAAAAAGCCGGACAGTTCCAGCCCAATATGAGCGTTTAGACCTGATCTACCGTAAACTGTCCGTGATGACTTTGCGATGAACGCCAGGTTGGGTGAGGTTCACACTATTCGGCCGCGACGCGTTTGAGGCCTGCAACCTGTGTGAGGTAGGCCCGCATGGCGGCGGGCTTCACCGGCTTGTGCTGGACGCCGATGTCGTGCCGCTCCGCTTCGGCGCGCACTTCCGGCGTGCGGTCGGCGGTAATGATCAGTGCCGGGATGTCCGCCTGGTATTTCTGGCGGAGCTTGAGAACGGCGTCGATGCCGTTGCCATCGTCGAGATGATAGTCGGCGATGATGATTTCCGGCGGCGGTTCGCGGCGATCGACGATCTCGTCGAGGGCGGCGAGCGAATCCGCCTGGCCGACCGTGCAGCCCCAGCCGGTGATCAAAAGCGCCATCCCCTCGAGGATCCGCGGCTCGTTGTCGATGCAGAGCACCCTGAGACCGTTCAGCGACTGCGAGCGCTTGCGGCGCTCGGCCTGGTCGGCGGCGCGGATTGTCTGCGATGCGGTGAGGTCCAGGGGAACCTGCACCCGGAAGGTCGTGCCGCGGCCGGGCGTCGAGGCGAGCTGGACCGGATGGTTGAGCACCCGCGAAATGCGATCGACGATCGAAAGTCCGAGCCCGAGGCCTGTGGCGGTCTTCGCACCCTCGTCCAGCCGGGCGAATTCCCTGAACACCGTGCGAAATTTCGACGCTGGAATGCCGATGCCGGAATCGAGCACTTCTATGACCACCTGGTCGCCCCGCCGGCGCGCGCCGATCAGCACCTTGCCGTCGATCGTATATTTGATCGCGTTGGAGACGAGGTTCTGCACCAGCCGCCGCAGCAGGTTGGCGTCCGAGCGCACCTTCAGCGAGGTCGGCATGACCACGAATTCCAGGTCTTTTTCGCGCGCCATCGGGGCATAGTCGGTCTCGATGCGCTTCAAGAGGTCCTCGAGCGGCACGGTGGTGAAACGCGGCTTCATGGCCCCCGTATCGAGCCTGGAGATGTCGAGAACGGCGCCGAGGATCGCCTCGACCGATTCCAGCGCCGAATCAATGTTGCGGACCAGTGAGCCGTTGTTGTCGGACGCACCGAGCCGCTCGACCAGCGCCGAGGAATAAAGCCGGGCGGCATTGAGCGGCTGCAGGATGTCGTGACCGGCGGCGGCGAAGAACCGGGTCTTGCCGATATTGGCCTCGTCGGCGGAGGCCTGCGCCTCAGCAAGCTCCTTGTTGACGCGCGTGAGTTCGGCGGTGCGCTCGCCGACCCGCTGTTCCAGCGTCTCGTTCGCCTGCTTCAGGGCCTGGTCGGCGGCGACGCGCTCGGAAATGTCGGTGAAGGTCGCGACGATGCCCTTGTCCGGCATGGCATTGGAGCGCACTTCGATGATCCGCTCGCCGCCGTTGAGAACCAGGGAGAAGGGCGCGTCGAGCGTCTGGAACTGGCGGATCACCTCCGCCTGGTCGACTGCTGCGATATCGCCCCGTTCCGAAAGGATGGCGACCATGTCGGCAAGCGGAAAGCCGACTTGGCCGACCTGTTCCGGCAGGTCGAGCAGGTTGCGGAAGCGCCGGTTCCAGATGGTCAGGCGCTCGGAACTGTCGAAGACGGCGATGCCCTGGTCCATCTGCGACAATGCCGTCTGCAGCATGTCCTGGTTATATTGCAGCGCCTCGCTTGCCTGGTCGAGCAGCCAGGCGGTATCGGAATTGGTGTCCTCCGCCTTCTGCAGGATCAGCGACAGGACAAGCCGGGCGGAGGACGAGCCGATGGCGCTGCCGAGCAGTTGTTCGGAGAAATGGATCATCGCCATGTCGGCGGGCTGGTCGTCGCTGAACGTGCGGCCGGCGGTCCTCTCGTAATTCGAGAAGGAGCGCTGCATGCGCTCCTCGCCGAGATAACGGGCAATCGCCGTCTTCAGGTCGCCGACGCCGACCCGGGTCTTCCAGCCGCGCGTGGCAAATTGCGACCGCAGGTGCCTTTTGACGAAGATGCCCGCCTGGATCCGCTCGACCGGACGCGGATTGCGCGACAGCGAACCGAGCACGAAGGCGAGCATGTTGAGCGTCAGGCTGAAGATCGTCGCGTTGACCAGCGGGTCCGTCAGCGGTCCGGAGAATATGCCGGTGCCGGGGAACAGGAAATTGAGGACGGCGGTGGCAACGTGGGAATTGTCCGGACCGCCCAGGCTCGGCACGAACAGCAGGTACGCCCAGGCGAGGAAGCCGAAGGACATGCCGAGGATGGCGCCACGGGCGTTGGCCCGGCGCCAGACGAGGCCGCCGAGGAGGGCGGGCGCCACCTGCGCGATCGCCGCGAAGGCCAGCAGGCCGATCGAGGCGAGGCCGGACTGGCTGTCGGCCATGCGGTAATAGGCATAGCCGAGGATCAGGACGCCGAAGATCGCGACGCGGCGGATGTGCAGCAGCGTGCGCGTAAAGTCCGTGCGCTGGCCGGAGCGTGCCGCCATCAGCCGCTGCCTGAGGAAGATCGGGATGATGATGTCGTTCGACACCATGATCGAGAGCGCCACCGATTCAACGATGACCATCGCTGTTGCGGCGGAAAAGCCGCCGATGAAGGCAATCAGCGAAACCACCTTCAGCTCGCCGGCGAGCGGCAGCGTCAGCACGTAGAGGTCGGCGTCGCCGGTGCCGCCGAAGGTGATCAGCCCGGCCATCGCGACCGGCAGCACGAAGATATTGATGGCGATGAGGTAGAGCGGCAAAAGCGCGCCGGCCACCCTGCGCTCCTTGGTGGTCCGGTTCTCGACCACGGTCACGTGGAACTGCCGCGGCAGCATGATGATCGCGAACGCCGACAGCCCGATCAGGACCAGCCAGCGGCTGATCGGCGTCTCATAGGCGAGCGCCGAACCGACGAGCATGTTTTCGGATGCCTTGGCGAGCAGGTCGGCCGGCCCGTCGAACAGGATGAAGAAGACCGAAAAGCCGACCGTCGCAAAGGCGAGCAGCTTGACCACCGATTCCATCGCCACCGCGAGAATCAGCCCGTCCTGGTGCTCCGTCGCATCCGTGTGGCGGGTGCCGAAGATGACTGCGAAACAGGCCATCATCAGCGTGACGATCAGCGCCAGATCGATGAAATAGAGATTGCCGCTGCCGATGCCGTAATCCGACGGATTGACCATGGCGGCGACCGAACTCGACACCGCTTTCAGCTGCAGCGCGATATAGGGGACGGCGCCGACCAGCGCGATGATCGCGACGATCATCGCCACGGTGGAATTCTTGCCGTAGCGAGCGGCGATGAAATCGGCGACCGAGGTCAGCTTCTCGGCCTTGGCGAGCTCGACGATGCGCCGGATGATCGGCATGCCGAGCGTGAATGCGAGGATCGGGCCGATATAGATGCCGGTGAATTCCAGCCCCTTCTGCGAGGCGAGCCCGACGCCGCCGAAATAGGTCCAGGAGGTGCAGTAGATCGCAAGGCTCAGCGCATAGACGATCGGCCTTCCGTTCTTGGGCACGCCGAAGACACGGCTCCGCCGGTCGCCATAACTCGCCACTGCAAACAGCAGCAGGACGTAGGCGAAAGCCGAAACGAAAATGATCCAGCCCGGAAGCATTGCTCCTCCGCAAAAGGCTTTTGAAGCTCGAACATTAGGGGAAAAGCACCCGCTTGGAAATCAGGCGGCCTCTCGGCAAAAAGTCCAATAGACGGTCGCGTTTAAGGGGTTGGCGAACGTCATCTTTTCAGGCGCGCCGAAAGCGCTATGTTGGGTATCACTCAAATCTGAAACGCCATGGGGGAAAATTGGCCATGTCAATGATCAGCGAATTCCGTTCCTTTATTGCCAAGGGCAATGTCATCGACCTCGCGGTCGGTATCATCATCGGCGCCGCTTTCACGGGCATCGTAAAATCGCTGGTCGATGACATCGTGATGCCGATCGTCGGCGCGATTACTGGCGGCGGCTTCGATTTCTCGAATTACTTCCTGCCGCTGTCGAGCGCGGTCACAGCGCCGTCGCTCGCCGCTGCCCGCGAACAGGGAGCGGTCTTTGCATACGGCAATTTCATCACCGTTCTCATCAATTTCGTGATTCTCGCCTTCATCATCTTCCTGATGGTGAAGGCCGTGAACAAGATGCGCCTCGCCGATGAAAAGAAGTCGGCCGACGAAACGCCCGCCCCGCCGCCGGCCGATATCCAGCTGCTCAGCGAAATCCGGGACATTCTGAAGGCAAAGTGATCTTTTGATCACGCGACGACGATTCATCATCGGAATCGATCCCCGCGTCACGGATTATCATGGGATTCCTTGGGTTTCCTGCGCTAAAGAAGTGGGAAACAGCCTCAAGGGAATCCCATGTCGATCATCTCCAGTCTCAGCCCCCGCGCCGTCGCGGCGCCCGAAAGCGGCATCGTCGAGGTCATCACTTACGCCCGCGGGCGGGCGGGATTGATCCCGCTCTGGGCTGGTGAAGGCGACCTGCCGAGCCCGGATTTCATCAACCGCGCCGCAACCGAGGCGCTTCTGGGCGGCGAGACCTTCTACACCTGGCAGCGCGGCATCCCCGAACTGCGCCAGGCGCTGTCCGACTATTACGCGCGGCATTTCTCCGTCTCGCTGCCGGTCGAGCATTTTTACGTCACCGGATCCGGCATGCATGCGATCATGCTGGCGGTGCAGGCCGTGACCTCGCCGGGTGACGAGCTGATCTACCTGTCGCCGACCTGGCCGAACATCATCTCGGCGATCGAGATTTCCGGCGCCCATTCGGTCGGCCTGCCGCTCGATTTCGTCGGCGGCCGCTGGTCGCTCGATCTCGCCAAGCTGGAAGGCAAGATCACGCCGAAGACCAGGGGCCTGTTCATCAACACCCCGGCCAACCCGACCGGCTGGACCGCGACCCTCGAAGATCTGAAGAACATCCTGGCGCTTGCCCGCAAGCACGGCATCTGGATCATCGCCGACGAGATCTATGCCCGGTATTATTACGGCGGCACTGCCCGCGCTCCGTCCTTCCTCGATATCATGGAGGAGGGCGACCGCATCATCTTCGCCAATTCCTTCTCCAAGAACTGGTCGATGACCGGCTGGCGGGTCGGCTGGATCGTCGCGCCGCCGGAAATGGGACAGGTCATCGAAAACCTGGTGCAGTATTCGAATTCCGGCGTAGCCCAGTTCCTGCAGCGCGGTGCGGTCGTCGCGCTCAACCAGGGGGACGATTTCGTGAATGCGAATATCGCCCGGGCCACCCAGGCGCGCGATATCCTCTGCGACGCGCTGATTGCCACCAACCGGGTCGAGACCCTGAAACCGGATGGTGCGCTTTACGCCTTCGTCAAGGTCGACGGCATCACCGACAGCCGCAGAGCCGCGCTCGATATCGTCGACAAGATCGGCGTGGCGCTGGCGCCGGGATCGGCTTTCGGCAAGGGCGGCGAGCTTTTCCTGCGCGCCTGTTTCCTGCGCGATCCGAAGCAGATCGAAGAGGCCGCCGGCCGCCTCTCCGATTATATCAAGCGTCTCTAACCCGGTCCGGGACGCATTCGGTAAAATTCGAGCGATTTGCTCAAGGGCCTATTTGCCTTGGGCCCAGATAAACCCGGCGTGACCAGCGCCGGGTAAGCATTGTTGAAGACTGCCCATGTTTTTGTCCTGCCAACGATAAGAAAGCAGGGAAGTATAGACATGGCAGTTCTGGTGACAGGCGGCGCAGGTTACATCGGCAGCCACATGGCCTGGGCTTTGCTCGACGCGGGCGAGGAAGTTGTCGTTCTCGACAGGCTCTCGACCGGTTTTCGCTGGGCCGTGCCGGCCGAGGCGCGGTTCTATCTGGGTGACGTCGGCGACCGCGCCGTTCTCGCGCAGATCTTCGCGGAAAACAACATCGATGCGATCCTGCATTTCGCAGGCTCGATCGTGGTGCCGCAATCGGTCGCCAACCCGCTCGATTATTACGAAAACAATACCGGCAATACCAGGCTGCTTGCAGCGGCCGCGATCGCCGCCGGCATTCGCCATTTTGTCTTCTCTTCGACGGCTGCCGTCTATGGAGATCAGAAAGACGACACTCCCGTCTTCGAGAACGCCGAGCTGCATCCGAAGAACCCCTATGGTCAATCGAAGCTGATGTCGGAGATGATGCTGCGCGATGCCGCAGCGGCGCATGATTTCCGTTTCGTCGCGCTGCGTTATTTCAACGTCGCCGGCGCCGATCCCCTCGGCCGCACGGGACTGTCGACCGAAGGTGCCACCCATCTCATCAAGATCGCCTGCGAAGCCGAACTCGGCAAACGCCGTGGGGTCGACGTCTACGGAACCGATTATTCGACACCGGACGGCACCGGCATCCGCGACTATATCCATGTCACGGATCTGGTGGACGCCCATCTGAAGGCCCTGAGCTACCTGCGTCGTGGCGGCGAGCCCTTGATCGCCAATTGCGGCTATGGCCGCGGTTATTCGGTCCTGGAGGTTCTGGACGCAGTGATGCGGGTCGGCGGCCGCAAGTTCGAAATCCGCTACGGACCGCGGCGGCCGGGCGATGCGGCAAGCGTGGTCGCCAATTCGACGCTCGCGCGCCGGCTGCTTGACTGGAAACCGCGCCATGACGATCTCGATCTCATCGTCGAGACCGCGATTTCCTGGGAGAAGGGCCTGGCTTCCCGCAAGGCCGAAGACCTCAAGTCGCTGCAGAGCAGGCTGGCATCGGCACGCTTCTAGGGTCCCGATCGACACGGGAATTCATGGAACATCCTCGGCCTTTCTGGGTTTGACCTTGGACGGACAAACCCAATCCGCCGGTTCTGCCGGTGGTTCAACGGAGGAAATTCCATGACTTTCAAGCTTATTACCGTATCGATCCTTTCCCTCGGCCTGGCGGCCGGCGGCGCGCTTGCCCAGACCAGCGGCCAGGGGAATGCAAGTTCCAGCGGAACGTCGGCCAGCGATAGCAGCGACGGCCAGAAGAAAATCGATCCCAACGCCACCAACAGCACGACCGGCGGCGCCATGGGCAATGCAGCGGGCACGAAGGACACGCGCACCAACTGCGCTCCGAACCTTCAGACCAGCGGTTCTGCCACCACGCCTGACCCGACCGGCACCGCATCGGTTCCCTCGGGCCAGGCCGGCACGAATACCAACGGCCAGGCCACTAACTGCTAAAGCCGAATATATTTCCGCGAAAAAGGCCGGCCCCCGCCGGCCTTTTTTGCTGCCCGGATATTCCGTCGCATGGCGTCTTTAAGGCTTTAGCGATAAAGAGAGGCCTCCTCGATATCGGTATGCCATGCGACGCGCCCTGTTCTCCACATTTCTGATGTTACTGCCTCTGGCGGCGGGTGCTGAAAATCCGCCCGCCCGCCCGCCGGTCAACCGGCCCGGCTATGCAAGTGCCGCACCCGCTCCGAAACTGGTCGAGCCGCATCTGCATGTCGCGCGTTCGGGCAATGCCGTTCGCCCCCGGGTCGCGCTGACCTTCGATGCCTGCATGGGTCAGGCTGACCAGCGCATATTATCGACGCTGGTGCGGGAACGCATTCCCGCGACCATTTTCGTCACCGCCCGTTGGCTGAGAAGCAACCCGCAGTCGGTCGCAATCTTTCTGAACAATCTCGATCTCTTCGAATTGCAAAACCACGGCCAGAACCATGTGCCGGCGGTCGATATGCCGGTCCTGATCTACGGCATCGCCGCCGCCGGGTCGCCGGAAGCCGTTCGCCAGGAAGTGTCGGGCGGCGCCGATGCCATGCTGGCGGCAGGCTTCTCCGCACCACACTGGTTCCGCGGCTCGACCGCCAAATATGATCCGTCCGCCATCCGTCAGATCCGCGATATGGGATATCGGGTCGCCGGGTATTCGCTGAACGGCGACGGTGGCTCCCTGCTCGGTGCCGCAGTCGCCGAAAAACGCATCGCCGCCGCCAAGGACGGCGATGTCGTCCTCGCGCATATCAACCAACCGACCCATGCGGCCGGCGAGGGCGTGGCCCGCGCGCTCATTGCCCTGAAACGACGCGGCGTCGAATTCGTGCGCCTTTCGGACGTCGACGGCATGGGCGACGACGACACGACGCAGTGAGCATGGCAGGCTGTCCGGCTGGTAATTTTTGATGCAGTTCGGGGAGAGACGAAATCCGTCTCTCCCCGAACCGTTGTCGGCGCTGGTTGGGATTTAGTGGACGACCTGGACGACCGTGCGGGTCTGTGGGTCGACGATCACACGCTGTTCGTTCACCACCGCATAGGCGTATTTCGGGCTGTCCGGAACCGGGGTCAGCACGACGGTCTCCGGGATGGGCTTGCCGACGACGATCTTCTCCTTGATGACGACGGGCGATGCCGGGGCAGGGGCCTTTTCAACATAGGTAACGACGCGCTCCGGCGGCGGGTCGATGGCGGTCCCGGCAACTGCGCCGGCGACGCCGCCAACGGCTGCACCGACCGGGCCTCCGATGATCGCACCGGTGACAGCACCGCCAGCCGCACCATTGACGGTACCCTGTTGGGCCGAGGCGACCGGGGCGAGGACGCCCAGCATTGCGGCGGAAAGAACGAGGATCTTGGTCTTCATGATGGTTCTCCTTGTGAGTGTTTGTGGAGGCTAGGTGTTATGGGGCGGTCGGTTGGTTGGCACCGCACCCTTGGAATGCGATCGAGGCCGTCTATCGCGTGACAGGCGCCGGCGCCTCGATCTTCGGCAGGGTTACGTTGATGCCGACGTCGCGGTTTCCGAGGTAACCCCCTTCGATGAGGAAGAGCCCGCCCGCAATGGCGGCGATCAAGAGGGCGGCAGCGACGGCCCAGCCGCCGCTGCCGCCCGTATGGATCACTGTCGGTTCTCGGTCACTCATGGTTTCCTCCTGCGTTCAGCACTCAGCCGACCAGGATGTAGACGATCTTATGGCTCGAAGGCTCGACGATGATGATCCGACCATCCGCCAGCACGAAATATTCGTAGCCGCGATAGGCGGGCACGATCTCGATGATGCGCGGCGGCAACGGATGCAGTTCCACCGTCGTTGGAACGGCGACGCCGACATCGACTTTGATATCGACATCGACCGGCTCGACCTTGTTCTGGACGAGGATATTGCGCACCTGCGTCCTCTGTTCGGCCGAGATATTGATGCTGCCGGTCGTCTCGTTCGAAGGTCTGTCGGTGGCAGCCTGATCGGAACCGGATTGCTGGGCGCCGCTGTTCTGGCGGGCGGTATCTTCGGTTGCCGGCTTGCCGGCATCCGTTCCGGAGCCCGAGCCCGAATTGGCGGTCGTTGAACTGCCGCTCTGGTCGGCAGGTTTCTGCTGTGCCGTATTGTCGGTGGCGGGCGACTGGGCGTCGCTGGCCTGTGTCTTTGTGGTATCGCCTTTCTCCTGAGCCGCCCTATCGCCCTTCGGCTTCAGGCGTTGCTGGTCGCCGCCCTGGGCCTCGGCGCTCATTTTGTCACTGCCGCCGGCCGAACCCTGTGGCTGTTGTGTCGCGGTGCCCATATCCTGCTGCGGCTGAGCCTGCTTGGCGCCAGATGAACCATCCGAACCCGGCACGATTTTGCGTGGCAGGATCGGAGCGGCCGAATTGCCGCCGTCCTGACCGGCCGCAGGAGCCTGGCTTTGAGCGATCGCGGGCACGAGCGAAAGCGTCGATCCGGCCAGAAGCGCAATCGCGAGCGCGTGTTTCATTGGTGGTCTCATGATGTTTCCTCCATTTTCTGGTTCACCTGCGAACCCTTGGGTGGGCCGCATTCACAGGTCGAACTCTGGCTGCCACAGCTCGTTCCGGGCTTCGGGCTTCAGTCCGGCGGGGCAGGGACTTCGGCCCGATCGTTTTTGGGCCTTTGGTCTGACATGGCGGGGTAAAGGTCCAAAGGGGGATGAAATAGAGGAACTGCGCTGATAAGGTGCCGTTGATCCTGGAGGTTTTTCAGGAGGTTCCGTCATGGACAACAGCGTTTTCCAGGCCAGATGGCTATTGATCCCCGTCGCAGGGCTTTTTGTCTTCATGGCCACTTTGGGAGCGCTTGCCGTCTGACAGATGCAGACCGGTTCCTGCGCGATCATCGGTCCTTTTTCAGCGCAGAACCTGCCCGCCGGCTGCCCGTATCGCGGTCGGCGGGCTCTTTGACCGGCAAGAGTGCAACGGAGCCGTCGGGGCGGGCGTCCGGTTTAGACTTGCAAAACAGTGCAAAAATGCCGCACGCAGGAGAGGGCCACCCAGGAGCGAGAGATGCCGACGCGTAGAATGCTGTTCTTGAGCGGAGCGCTCACCGCAATTGTTGCAACCGTACTGCCTTTGAAGGTTGTCTCCGGTGGGGACGGCTTGCTGTGCCTCACTCTGTCGGTCGTTGCTGCCCAGCAAGGCAATGGCAATGGTGGAGGCGGCGGAAGCAACGGTGGAAACGGCGGCGAGAATGGCAACGGCGGCTCCGGAGGGAACAGCAACGGGAACGGTAGTGACAATGCCGGCGGCGGGGGCAGCAACGGAAATGGTGGCAGCGGTGGAGCCGACACCGGCGGCGCCGGCGGCACGAGCGGTACCGGAGCCGGATCGGCTCCGGCGGACGCAACCACAACGCCGCGCAGCGCAACCTCCGCCCCCTCGCGGCCCGCAACCCCGGTGGCTCCGGGGCCGGCAACTCCATCGAAGGCCGGCGTCGAAGTCGAAGTTCGCGGAACCTCGATCACCGTCCGCCATCAAAACGGCGCGACGGAGCGGATTTCCCAAGGGCGTTACGAAATGCGGGATTCGCGTTCCCGCACGATCGTCAACCGGACCGCGACCCCCTCGGATGCCTCAAGATTGCGGTCGTTCGGCCGCTGAGCGTTGATCGGTCGCATCGCGAAGAGCGAGTGCTGCCTCCGTCCGGTTGGTCACCTTCAGCTTCGACAGGATGCGGGTCATGTGATGCTTGACGGTCTTTTCATGAAGATCGAGTTCCCGCGCCACCCGCTTGTTGCTCAGTCCGGATGCCACGAGGCTGAGGACCTCCTGTTCGCGGTCGGTCAGTTCCGACAAAAGATCGGGCTTTGGCGGGGCTTCGCTGGAGACGGACAGGCCGGCGATCAGTCGCGCCGAAAGGGCAGGCGAAACATAGCTTTCCCCGGACGCCACGGTTCTGACCACGTCTGCCAGGCCGCGCGAGCCGACGCCTTTGAGAACATAACCTTTTGCGCCGAGCTTCAGCGCGGTCGCGATGTCTTCACTCGTCTCGGAAACGGTGAGCATGACGATCTTAAGATCCGGGCAATAATCGAGCGCTTCGGCAATCGCCTCGAGACCGTTGCCGGGCATGGAAATGTCCATCAGCATCACGTCCGGGCACAATTCCCGCACGATGCGCAGCGCGTCGTCCCGAGAGCCGCCTTCGCCGACCATCTCGAAATCCTCGATTTCCCCGAAACTGCGCGTCACTCCCTCGCGGAACAACGGATGGTCGTCGACGACCGCTATCTTTATTCCTGCCATCATGCCTGCTCCATTTCATGCACGTTCAGCGACATTCTGACCGTGGTTCCGTCCTTCGATGTGGTGATCGCAAATGTGCCGCCGAGGCTTTCGATCCGCTCCCTGAGCCCCGCGAGCCCGAGACCTTCGGGGCGTATGCGTTGGGGATCGAACCCCGGCCCCCGGTCGGCAACTTCGACGATGACGTTGCCGTTGTCAAAACTCTGGCGAACGCTCTGGTCTATGCCGCCGCCATGGCGGAAGCCGTTGTTGAGCGCTTCCTGCACGAACCGGTAGATGCAGATCTTGGCCGAGGGCGATAGCGGCCGCGACCCGCTTGAGACCGACAGCGCGACATCGACGCCCGTGCGCTGCCGGTGCGCATTGACGGCGCGCTGCAACACCTCCGTAAGCTCCGCAGTTTCGATCTGCGGCAGAACCAGGCCGCTGCAGATGCTGCGGATCTCGTCCATCGCCTCGTCGAGGCGCGCCTTGATCGTGGTGACTTCCGCTTCGCGGGCGGTCAGCGACGTTGCGGGATCGGTCAGAAGCCGGCTGTCGACCCGCAGCGCCGCATAGGCCACAAGCTGCGCCGGCCCGTCATGCAGGTCGGCGCCGAGCCGGCGCAGGTAGCTCTCGTTAAGGGCGGTGGCGCGCCGCGAAGCCCGCTGCGCCCGCGCGTGAAGAGCCTTGTTTTGCGAAAGCAGCTCGGAGAGCTCAGCGACCCGCTGCGTCAGCGCCTGTCGCTGATGGTCGATCGTGCGGCTGCCGCGGAAAACGATCGCCGAAAGGATCAGGAAGAAGGCGAGCGTGACGCCGGCCACCGCCGCCCAGCTTCGAAGCTGCGCCTGATAAAGGCTGCGCTCGAAATCGCCCGCGACCTCGTAGAACTCCGAGACCGCGACGACCTCTCCCGACCAGGGCTGCAGGATGGGATTGTAGATTTCGAGAAGTGGCATGCCGGTCGCGCGCTCGATCTTGCTTTCCGGGTCTTCGGCAAGTCCGAACCGCGCCACCATCTGTCCGGAAAATGCGGTTTTCAGACCCTCGCTCGGCCCGAATTTCTGTCCCACCATGCTTTTGTCCGTCGCATAGAGAATCGTGCCGTCCCTGCGCCAGAGCTTGAAGGATATGACCTGGCCGCCGAGCGCGCCCTGGCCGAAGGTCTCGTCGAGCGCGCGGGTGGTGACGTCGTCGAGCGTCTGGTCGGTCTTCATGTCCGGAAGCAGCGGGGCGATGATGCTGTCGACATAAAGCGCGGTGGAAGCCGCCGAATTGCGGGTGACCGCCGCCTCGATGAGGCTGGTCACGAAGGCACCGACCAGCAGCATCGCCGCGAAGGCGACCAGCCCGCCCGCGAGCAGAAACTGCCGGGCGAGGGATTGGTCGTTCCAGCGATCAAGAATTCCGCCAAGCCGCATCAGCATGCCGTTCCGATGACCCGCACTATGCGAGCCGATGCCTCGCAACGCGGAAGGTGGCTGATAGTTGCAATTCGGGGTGGGTTATCTGACCACATGTCGTCCTGAAGGGGTGTGGACGTGTCGCTTTGCAGCAGAAATACCACTTGACCTGCTTTGCTGGATAAGCCCAGACACTATGGGCCAGATACGTCAGGGCAGTACCAAAACCACAGTCCGATCAGCAATACAGCGATCGAAAGCTTCGGCCGCGGAACCGAGCCGGAAGCTACGGTATCAATCCGATGACGGTTCTGAAGTAGCGCAAGCGGGCCAGCCATAGCCTGTTCAATGAAGTCGAATTGCAGCCCAACGCGCCGATAGGTCCGGTCCCGGATCTCATAGTAGAATGACTTGGCAGTCTTCTATCTGCTTATTGTCATCTGTAGAGGATGATAAGCCTCTTATCATCGGCCTTTGCCGAATAGACGCAGCAATTTAGATCCAGCCCGTTTCGCTCTATTGGAAAATCGCTTCCTTTCCCGGCGTGCTCTCACCTCCTTGTTCAGAAATTCAATACCTTCCTGCTCCGCGAGCCGATCCCGCAACAGCACTTCGGAGTTCCAAGGCTCAAAGTCCAACAGGCGTCGCTCCGCTAGACTGGGTCGCGAAAACCTCTTTGCATTTCCATTGAGCAAGGCGGCGAGAAATGAAAAAGAACTGTTGGCTATGGCCAGGAAGTCCGCTTCTACCATAGCAGCGAAGTCGACGAAGAAGTCATACTGCGACTTTTCGATCCCGGGTATATCCTTGGCTGTGATGACATTGAACTCGTCAAAATCCGTAGAAATTGAATCCAAGTCATCTGTGGCAATGAAAACAGTCAAATCTTTATGGATTTGCTTAAGCTCTCTAAGCCATTGAATATACCATTCGTTAGGAGCCAAGAAGAAGTATTCGTAGCCATAGTCGCCTCTTCGCAAATGTATTGCGGCTACCGCTCCCCCCTGAGATTCAAAAAAAACTCTGATCTTTTTGCTTATTTCTTCGAACTCATTCTTGAACGCGAACTCCTTTAATATCGTTTCCTTTCTCCATTTATAATAGGGCATTTCATACTGGAAAAATCCGGAAAAGTCCGTACTTGGAAATGTGGAAGTTGAATTGGCGATGCTGCAGCTTCTCACATCGCTATCGGTTTGGGCTTTGCTGAACGGCAAATCAGGAAGAATGCTGCCCGGCTTCACATGAAAAATCTGGTCGCCCGCCCACGGGGGATTAAATCCGCGGTAGCCCATCTCCTCTGCATATGTATGCAGAAACATGTACTGAAAGGCTTGGTTTGCGAACCTGCCTAGATTCCCTAGTCTCGAAAAAGTTACCTTGGGGCGCTTCACATACAATGCATCACCCCATTCGGGGCTAAATGGTGTTGATGTCCGGACCCGGACGAAGTCTTTGTGGTAAAGGAACTGATCGAGGTCATAAATTAACGGGCAGCCTTTGTACAGTTCCGAGTAGTTCACCTCCAGCTGAATGGCGTCTATATAATTCAATTGGTTAGTTGCGCCCTCAAGCGCGAGCAACTCCGCCCCTTGGATGTCCATTACCAGGAGATTGATTCTCTCGCTTTCGATATCGAGCTCCCGAACGATCTGATCTATGGTTTTCGTCTCTACGGAAATGCTTTTCTCCACCGCAATGCTCGGATAGAGTTCTGCGTGACGTTTTAAGTCAAGTAGAGAGCTTGATTGATCCATAGAGGTCACATTAAAAGTCGCTCTCCCAGAAGAGCTGGAGGCGGCGGCCTCAACAACTTTTACGTCTGTATCTTCCAAAAATTTCTGACGCAATGAGTTTGCTAAAGTTGGATTGGCTTCCACAAAGACAACCGGTGAAATATTAAGTTGCCTGTATTTCTCACGCTCGGCTCCCGAGTGAGCTCCGATATGGAGGACGCCACGAAGAGCGATGCCATGTCGCTTTATATCATCAACAAAAAGATTTATGCTCGGTTTCCTGCGAAGAAACAGATCGGTAAGCCTATCATTTACGGCAAGGAAGTTGGCGAATCTCGATGTTCCTTTGTTTTTAAGCTGGTAAACCTTGGCGCCCTTGATGCCGAAAACTGAGTATCCTTTCCGCGTTAGAAACGCGATAATTTCTAGTCGCGCCTCCTCCGTCTGTTCCGTGAAATACAGGTAATCGATTATACCGTGGCTGATGAGGTGCGGTGAGCGGCGCAGAATGCTTAAGGTATCAACCTCGGCTGTCGTAACGAGGAGGGATATCTGTTTGGCTCGTCCACTCCAAAACTCATCCAGCGTCGTGAAGACAGAGCTTATTTGATCCGCGCTGTCATTGACGGACGGGTTGAGGTTGTCAACTCGAATCTCCCGTGCAACCGCCTCAAGCGCTCCGTCGTCGCGTGTCTCGAGACGATGAAGGGTGGCTCCGGCAGCAGTTTGCATATCCCGCAGCCATGCGACATTCGCTTTGCCAAGGAGGACGAGATCGCTTCCAGGCCCAATTTTCATATTGCCGAGCGTAATTCTCCGTCTCTTTTTGAAGAGTTTTTTCATTGTGTTTCTCAAGCCATTCCATGTAGACCGTTGCAATTTGCGTAGTCTATGTTTTCAACGCTTCTCGCACCGCTGTTCTGCTCGTTCGATATATGACGTATATCGAGGTGGCTTCAATGAAGCCATGCCGAGGTTACGGATCATTTCGTAAGGGAGCCGTTCGTCTTCTTAACGGCAATATAGTTCGTTGTAAGAAAAACCTCCTCGTATTCCGAATATTCTGGGATTGGAACAGGCCCTAAAGGCGATATCCGGAATAATTTGAAGTCGTGTTTTGCGAAAAAATAGAAAAAATCCTGAAAGAAAGTGCGAGAGTCAATATTGGTGCCGCCAAATTCAAACTGAAACACCCTTACAAAATTTATTGCCTCTCCAAAACCCTTAAGCGCTTCAAGTTCGGCGCCTTCAATATCAAGCTTGACGAAATCAATGGTAGCTCTTTCCAGTTCATTCGCCCAATAATTTTCAAAAGCAATAACCTGGACCGATTCCGAATGGTCAAAGTTGATCGAATAGTGGTCAAGTCGCCGCTTCGTCAGGCTGGCGATTCCGGAGCCGACCTCGTCATACCAGAGTTGGGAATCTCCGGCTTGGCTGGAGAGAGCATACGGCTCTATTTGTATATTCTTTTCTTTTCCAAACTTATCGTGAAGAATTTCGATGTTGTGCTGAGATGGCTCAAATATAACAATTGATGTTTGAGGAAATTTTTTGATTATTTCTTCTGTGTATTTCCCTTTGTTGCCTCCGACATCGATGCAGAGCGTGGGGTCTTTCTCTTGAAAAAATTGAGCGACGTTCTTGAGCTCTGTCTCGACAGATGCAGCTCTCGGCCCCTTTCCTTGCAGGTACTGAACTTTTCGTTCAATACGGCGCAGAATCTTGGTTGCTTTCCTTAGGATGAATGGCCGAAGATTCGTCATCAATTCTTCCGTAAATTCAAAGGTTAAGAGGTTCGTTTTGGACCGAAGTTTCTGGAAATCAGCACGCTTCCTGCATGGCCATTAGTAAGGTTACTCTTGGTTCATGCCAAAACCATATCTGTTTCCGATGAACCTACCCGCGCCATATTCTGAAGCATATTAGCGCCAAGTTCGACATAGAATCCGTTGTCGTAATCGATATGTTTCTCGATCTTCCGATTCAGTTCGTTGAGCCGAAAATACGTGCTGACAGCTTCTTTTTCCCGAAGGGAGAGGCGCAGTTTGGACATCGAACTTTAACTCCGGAGTTTCCAAAACGAAGCGATTGCCGTTCCCGGAGCCCTACGTATTGGGAATATGACTCTTGCCGGCAACATCATACCGCGCGAGAGCTGTATTATACCAACGCCTAAATATACTGGGAGCATGCATAAATCCCGTTAGGCTGAGTGACAGAGGGCGATAGAGCGACGGCGATCTGGCTGGCACATTTTTGCCGTCAGCGTTTGGGGAATATCTTTCGCAGGATGCGCTTTAGCTTCTTTTCCTTTTTCTTTCGATAGCAATGCTCGCGCATATAGATATCGTCGGCGAGGAAGTTCGTTGCGGGCACCTGCGGATGGCGTAGTGGAAACTCCACACCCTGCCGGGGCAGTTCGGCCACATTGCTCGCATCCAGGGTATGGGTTGCGTCTGCCCGGAAGCCCAGATTGCTGATAAGGTTGTGCTGCGGCTGTATGCTGATCTGCCTTTGAAGCCACTGCGAAAAGATGAACTGATAGCCCCAAGCGTCAAGCCCGCCCTCGAATACCCGATTGAACGCCTTGATCCAGTGTTCAAATTCGTCGGGATAGGCGACGGTGTTCAGCCACCCGTTATCCCGCAAGGTTCCCCAGTGGGATATCGAAACGTCATAGTTTTGCCAGACTCGGCGCCAGGTGGCCCAGCCCCAGATGAGCGGGTACCGACTGAAGAAATAGCTGTCCTCGACCGCTACCCGATCATGCGTGAAATTCGAGCCATTGATGGAGCCGACGCGCTCGTCATTCTCGTATTTTTCCAGAAGTTCGGTGCAATAGGGGAAGAAGCTGGGATCAGGCAGGCAGTCGTCTTCAATGATGATCGCGCGATCGGTCTGCGAGAATACCCAGTCCAGCCCAGAGGAAATCCGCTTGCGGCAACCCAGGTTTGTGTCTGAATAGTTCCGGAAGACCTCGCAGTCCCAGTCGATGTTCTCGACTACCTGCCGCGTCCTGGCACATTTCTCGGCTTCGTTGGCGCGGTCTGCTCGCGGACCGTCGGCGATGATGAAAAGCTTGCTGGGGCGCGCCCTGGCAATCTCCTGGAACACCGATTCCGTGAGATCTGGCCTGTTGAAAATGATGAAGACTACTGGGGCGATCGGTTTTGCTTCGTTCATCTATCCACTCGATTACGGACCTGAAGGGATCGAAATCGCCGTCCAAAGTCTGGAGACCGCCTTAAAACGGATGGAGTTGCACGACACCGGCACAGCGTCCATTCCGTCCGGTCTCGTAAACCAGATTTGTCCTTTGAGCAAGCGAGGGACGTGCGGGAGAACGGTGGGCTTGCGAACGCCGCAGGTGAACGATCCTGCACCGAATTCAGGCTGCCACAGGCATCCTCGAGGCCAGGCGGGTCAGCAGCAGCCTCAGCCGGTCTTCTGCGGTGTGCCTTTCGCGTTCGAAATGCTCTAGGCGCCGGCGGCCCAGCTCTTGCCAGTGGCCATCGCCCGGTCCTTGTGCAAGCCGTTCAATACAGTCGGCAAGCGAATGCGCGTCGTCCGGGTCGAAGAGAAGTGCGGCATCGCCTACGAAATCGGCAAATCGCTGCGGATAGAGGACCGGTTTGCCCAGCACCCATGCCTCCATGGGCGGAAGATTGGATGGGCCGAAATAGCTCGGCATGACCAGCGCTTTAGCGCCCTGATATAACAGGCTCATATCCTCGGACGGCACGAAGCCGAGGAAATGTGTGTTGCCCGATACTCCGAGACGTTCCGATATGCGCCTGATCGCGCCGGCATGTCCCTGGTCGCCCCCCGCGAAGACGATGCTGGGCGCGGTGCCGTTGCGCTTGGACAGAAGCGAGCAGGCCTCAAGCAACCTGACATGATTCTTGTGTGCCCAGAATTGCGCCGGATAGAAAAGGTAACCTGGGGCAAGGCCGTAACCTTCGAGCACCTTAGCGAGCGCGCCCGGAGCTGAAGTCGCCTCCCGCAGCAGCGGCGCGGGAGAAAAAGGCATCTCAATGAAGCGGTCGCTTGCGACGCCGTAGCGCTGTGACGCCAAATGGCTGGTGTGAAGCCCGTCGGTCAATGTCGTGGCCGCCTTGACGACGGCGCGTGAATAGAGCTCTTCGCGCTTTTCGAACTCTCGCTTTTCGGTGACCTCGGGGAACTCGGGATGTTCCAGATGACAGAGATCCCAGATCGTGAAAATGTAAGGCGTCGCCTGGAGGTCGAGTGCATATCCGCTCGGTGCAGTGAAGTAGACGAGATCTATTTCCTGCCGCTTTATCTCAAGCTCGAATTCCGTCATCTCTTCACGCCGTCTGCGCGCGGACTGGAAGGCCTGGGCGATCTTCTTGGACAGCTTGCGCTTCGGCTTGACGAAATGCCGAACCTTCAAGCCGTAGGTGGCAAGGGTTGCGATATTGCTTTCTATGGTCGTATAGATTTCGACGTCATAGGGTTCCGGCGCGATCCGCAGCATCTGCAGGGCGGCAGTGATCGATTGGTTGAAGCCACCCCCGACGGAAATCCTCTTTTCCAGAATCACCGCGAGTTTGAGCCTGGACTTCGCCACTGCATCCTCTGTCGCCATCATCAGTGCCCGGTTTTCTCAACGAGATAGTAGACACTCCAGGTGTCCCGCGAAGGCGAACTCCGGGTCAGCCACTCGCCGGTCTCCGTCAGCTTCAAACCGGCGGCTTTTATGTGGCGTTGAATTTCAGCCGGGAAAAAATACCGCATCGGATGGAGTTCCTCGAAACTCGAGATCGCCCCGGTCTTCTTGTCTTCGACGAAGAAGGTGAACTTGACGGTGACGACATGTGCGTTGCTATCATGCTGCGGCTCCGCGATCCGGACAATCTTGAGATTGTCGTTTTCGGCCCGGCGGACACGGGTTTCAGGGAGCACATGCTCGACGGCCGGCCCGTGCCAGAGGTCGAAGAGAGCAACGGATCCGTCTGACATGTGGGCGCTTAATGTCGCGAATGCAGCCGCCACGTCGGCTTCATCTGTCTGATAGCTCATGACATGGAACAGCGAGACAACCGCATCGAACGACCGTCCGGCATCAAAGTTCCGGAAATCGCCCTGCGTGAAGCGCGCGCACCCTTCAGGGATATCGGCCGCCATGCCTCTTGCTTGCGCCTGCGCGAGCATGTGAGCGCTCAATTCCACGCCCAGAGTTTCGAAGCCGCTTTTGGCCAGCAGCAGATCGTGCTGGCCCGTGCCGCAGCCAAAATTCACCAGGGTGCGGGCACCTGGCGCAGTCTCCCGCACCAGTTGCGCGACGAACTCAGCCTCTTTCGCATAATCCTTGCCGGCGTTGAGTGTGTCATAGATTTCCGCGTAATTCGCGAACACGCTCATCGTACGATCTCGCGGACTGCACTGGCGACCTCGTCGATATCCGCGTCCGACAGTCCAAGACCGCTTGGAAGATAAAAGCCGTTGGCACCGATATGCTCCGAGACCGGATGATGTTCACCTGCGAAAAGCCCCATCTTCTCGAAGACCGGCTGGCGATGCATCGGCCAGAAGAATGGGCGCGTGCCGATCTTCCGGCTGGACAGGGCCGAAACGATCTCGGCGCGGGTCTTTTTCGCCGAGGGGCGGACCACCAGACCGAAAACCCAGTAGATATTGTCGGCATAGTTGGTCGAGCGCGGAGCCCTGTCGAAGCAGTCGAGATCGCCCAGGCGCTCTTCATAGGCCGCGCCGATCGCTCTCTTGCGCGAAACGACGTCATCCAGCTGTTCGACCTGCGCCAGCCCCAGGGCAGCCTGCAGGTTGGACATCCGGTAGTTCCACCCCAGCTCGTGATGCACAAATCTTTGCTCCTCGATGAAGCAGAGATTTCGAAGCGAGCGTGACCGCTCGAGCAGTTCGGGGTCGTCCGACAGGACCATGCCGCCTTCGCCCGTCGTGACATGCTTGTTGGGATAGAAGCTGAATATGCTGATATCGCCAAAACTGCCGCAGGGTTTTCCCTTGTAGGTCTGCCCATGCATCTCAGCGGCGTCTTCGATGATTTTCAGGCCATGACGCCTGGCCAGTTCGAGGATCGGGTCCATATCGACGGGCAGACCATAGATATGCACCACCATGATCGCTTTTGTGCGGGGCGTGATGCGCTGCTCGACAGCCTCTGCCGTCATGTTCCAGGTGATGGGATCGCAGTCGACCACGACCGGTGTCGCGCCGGCGCGAACGACGGCGGCGGCACAGGAGATGATGGTGAATGTCGGAATGATGACTTCGTCGCCCTCTCCGATCTTCAGAGCCTTGACGGCGACGTCCAGGGCGCATGTGCCATTCGCGACCGCGACGCCGTCCGCGCGCGAAACCTTGGCGGCAAAGGCTTTCTCAAAGCGGCGAACGAAGGGGCCTTCGGAGGAGACCCAGCCGCTCTCGATGCACTCCGCGAGGTATTCGGCTTCCCGCCCCTTGAATGACGGTGTGTTGACGGGGATCATGGAGCCTTCACCTTCTGGTCTGGATCGATCGAAAAATGGGCGGGTGGCAAGGAGATGATTTCCTGCTCCGACGCCCCTTCGAAGATGGTTTTGTCTTCGTTTCCGGCATAGGGGCCTTGCTTGACCTCCAGCATCTCAACGGGCTCAAGCATCTTGAAAGCGTGTCCGCCGGAAGTCAGCATCAGCACATCGCCCGCGCCGAGCTCTTCTGACCCGATATATTGCTGTTCGGAGGTGTAAAAATCGGCCCGCAGACGGCCGCTCTTGATGACGAGCACTTCCTGGGTCAGATGGACCGCCCGCTCGTTCAGATTGTGATAATGGGGCCGGATATATTCGCCCTCGGGGCGTTTCATATAGGCCAATTGCTGCGAATAGCTTCCATCCGTCACGAATGTCACACCCGGTGAGGTGAATTTGCTGGATATGATGATCGCAATCTCTGTCCCGTTGAAACTTATCCGCTTAATCATTTTTCATCCCAGGATGTGTGGCCCATCGGAAGCGTATACCCCTACTGTTGCGGTGTATCTAGCACCTGTCGCGGACATCCAGAAGATTTAGTAGCCCAAAATCGGACAGCCAGCCCAAAGAAGACCGGTTCGGTCTGGCCGACTTATGAACCCTGCTGCCGATTATGCAACGAGGTGTTCAATACGCGCAGAAGCGGGTTGGCAGCGAGGGTATCCTGGAAATAAGCGGCTGCGCGGGCGGTAGCTTGCCGAAAGCTCTCGGGATTGGCTGCGATGCGCAGAATAGCTTCCGCAAATTCCCGATCGGTCGTCGCAGCCACGCCGTTTCCATGCGAAAGAAACGCCATCATCGACATCCCTCGGGTGTGGATGATCGGCTTATGCGCCGCGACGGCATCTTGAACGACACCGGATCCCTGGTGGCTGTAAATAGCCGTTTCGTAAGGCAGCAGAACCGCGTCTACCGAATGAAAAAGCTGCTCGAATTCCTCCGGCGAAATGCGATTGTCCTGCGGAGAAACAAAGACATTCCGCTCACCCTTCAGAAATTCTTGTAAAGCCGCGTAGACGCCGCCCTCACGAAAATCCGCCGCCGAACCCTGGATGACGAAATCTATTGGCGCCGTCGATCCGGCCTCCGCCAACTCGGCAAGTGCCGCGACGATATCTGTGAGCCTTTGGCTGCCTTTCTCGGGTCTCGGTTCTCCGAAAACGCCTATTCGAAATCTTCCGCCTTGATCGATCCCAAGACTGGGGGGCATTGCGACAGGCATGCTGCAAGGCAGGTAAAACCCGCCTTCCACAGGCATGCCAAAGTTCTGGCGGAAATAAGCGGCGAGCTCCTCGGTCTCGGTGAACAGGAAAATGTTCGCAGGCAGCTTCCCAAGGATCGCACGCAGTCGCTTTGAACGGATCCTGCCGTTTCGGTCACCCAGTTCCGAATTGAGAAAACGGAGGCAAATCCTGGGTGCTCTATCTGCGAACATAGTGGTCAGCTCGATGGCTGACTCAAGGGCATCGAGGTCTGCCGTCGGCACGATGACGAGATCATCCGGACCCAGTTGCAGGCTGCGGCATATCCCCGCCAACGGCGCCCCAAACGCCGAGAGGGGCAACCTGAGCGTATGCGCAGATTTAAGGGCGCCGAATACCGCCCCCAGCCTTTGGGATACATTCCCATATTGCAGTCGCGATCGCAGTCGAGCGAGCTTAACGGACCGCGCGGCAAGCTTTCCGGCCGCTGCTCCCATGAACCCGTCATAGGATTCTCCTGCCACGAAGTTTGTATCATGGTCCGGAAGCAACATACTCAACGCAGAAATCTGGGTATGATGATGCCCGCGATTGTGCTCGAGCTTTCGCTCCACGACCAGAAGTTTTTTTCGCTTTATCGCCTCGGTCATCGCCCGTACCCTCATGCAGCCCTGCGTCCACCATTCCGTCAGGAAGGTGTTATACGAGGTACTAAGATGTTCGGGGCAGGTGCCTCTTTTCTAGGAATAAGGCAACTAAACGATTCGTTTGACACAAAACTGGATCTGGCGCTGATAACTGGGCGGCCTAGCGCGTGTGACAGCCGATCGAGACCAGATCTTGGCTGTTTCAAATCCCAGTGCCTTTCAGGTCGCAGAAATACCCGTACATATGAAACTGAGGGCCCTGCCGTCGATAGGCCTGACCTTCCTCTATGGAGAAGCGAATAGAGTAGCGTTGCCTGATCAGGTGTTCCGCCGTTGCTTTACCTACAAAGGTGATTGGATACTCAATCTCGTGATCTACAAATCCGGCGGGTAAAGACCCAGGGCCATTGTCAGAAAGGCGCGATCTTTGAAGTGTAATTACCTTTTCATCGATCGTGTTGAATGCGGTCCGCGTGATAAACAGATACCTGGCTCCCACCTCAAGCAACATTGAAAAAAACATTAGCGGGTCCGGGGTATATTGTAGGGCGCCACTGGTGAAAACAAGATCGACCTGACCAAGATCGGAAGCAGCGTCAGCAATATTGTCAAAGAATTTCAACCCTCCCCCTGCTAGCGTTCTGTTCGCAGCACGTACCATGGGCTCTGTTTCTATCACGTTCCATCGTATATCACGATCCGCACCCAGCGCCGCGCGGACAATCGAATAATGATTACCGCCAGCACCGCCAAAGTCCAAAATGCGGAGGGTGGTCATTGGCGCCATCGACCCGATTCCAATCATAATGCGCAGAGAATCTAACGGTATTGTTGCGCCAGACCGCAAGTTGTCTCTGAAAAGGAGGTTCTTTTCTACTACTAGATTAACAAGATCTTCCGCTGCATAGCCTTTGCCGCCGCAAGAAGTCAAAGCGTCCTCATAGGTATCAAACCAGATAGGTGATACAGAAACGCGCGAGGAGGCTTTTCTAAAGATCGTTCTGAATATAAGTTTCATTCCCTCCATCACAATTCCACGTCTGATGTACCAAACAGACTATGTCTGCCTCTCACATGCGAGAGAGAGCACTGCCAGTTGCAGATTAGCAGCTATCTGACTTCAATCCAAGGTAAGGTCTGAACGTTCCCTAGGTCTTCAATATTAGCTTGCAAGGAGGTCGCCACCATCGTTTTGGAGTATCTTCTGCAGCAAAAGTCAATCCAGAACCAGCCGAAACGATAGTCGGTGGAATGATGCTGAACGCATCGGTAGTGCAGCCTAACGCAGGCCTTTCTCATCATGGCTGGACATTTTTTATTCGACCGTTCTCTTCCGGCGCCTTTAGGTTGTTGAGGCGTGCGTATAGGCCGTCCTTTCGGTTGGCGAGCTGTTCATGGGTGCCTTCTTCGACTGCCCGTCCTTCGTGCATGACGATGATCTTGTCGGCGTTGACGACCGTCGAGAGGCGATGGGCGATGACGACGACGGTTCGTCCGTCCATGGCCGAATCGAGTGCCCTTTGCACGGCGGCTTCGGATTCGTTGTCGAGCGCGGAGGTGGCTTCGTCGAGAAGAAGGATCGGTGCGTTGCGCACGAGCGCGCGTGCGATCGACAGACGTTGCCGCTGGCCGCCGGAGAGGGTCATGCCGTGTTCGCCGACCGGTGTTTCGTACCCCGCCGGCTGCTTGAGTATGAACTCGTGGGCATGGGCGAGGCGGGCGGCTTCCTCGACTTCGGCATCGGTCGCCTCGGGCCGTCCATAGCGGATGTTGTCGCGGATCGTTCCTTCGAACAGGTAGGGCTGCTGCGTGACATAGGCGAGGCTGTGCCGCAGCGACGCCTTGGTCACATGGGCGATGTCCTGTCCGTCGATCAGGATCTGGCCTTCGGCCGGGTCGTAGAAGCGCGGGATCAGCGAGATGATCGTCGACTTGCCGGCGCCCGACGGGCCGACCAGGGCGGTGGTCTTGCCGCCTTCCGCGACCAGGTCCACCCCCTTGAGGATCGGCTGGCCGCTGCCATAGGCAAACACGACACCCTTCAGTTCGATCTGCGCCTTGGTGACGACAAGGTCGGGTGCGTTCGGATTTTCCCGCTGCAATGGCTGCATGTCGAGCAGATTGTAGATCATCCGGGCGTTGATGACGGATCGTTCGAGCTGCACCTGCATCCGGGCCAGCCGGCGGGCCGGGTCGTAGGCCATCAGGAGGGCCGTGATGAAGGCGAAGAAGGCGCCGGGGGCAACGTCGTCATAGATCGAACGGAATGCGGCATATCCGATCACGCTGGAGATCGCCACGCCTGCGAATGTCTCGGTGAGCGGCGCGGTGCGTTCAGACAGGCGGGCAATCCGGTTGCTCTGTCTTTCGGACGTCTCGATAATGCGCCGGACCTTCTGCTCCAGCTGCTGTTCCATGGTGAAGGCTTTGACGACGGTAATGCCCTGGATGGTTTCCTGCATGGCGCCCAGCACCTTGCTGCTGACCTCGACGGCTTCGCGCGTCACGCTGCGCAGCCGCTGCGACAGGTAGCGGATCGCAAGAATGAGCGGTGGCGCCACGGCAAACACGATCAGCGAGAGAACCCAGTCCTTGGAAATCATCACGACGATCAGCGACGCCAGGGTCAGCAGATCGCGCGCAGTCGATGTGACCACCAGGTTGAGGACGTCTCTTATGCCGCCGATATTGTGGCCGACCTGTCCGGCGAGTTGGGCCGATCGCGATTCCGCGAAAAAGCCGACCGATAGCTTCATGATATGCGAATAGAGACGCTGCTGATAGCGGGCGACGATATTGTTGCCGATCTTGGAGAGCGTCACCGCCTGACCGTAGGTCGCCAGGCCGCGAATGACGAAGGCTGCAAAGATCGCAAAGCAGATGACGAGGACCATGTCGGCCCGTTTGTTGGCGAAAGCCTCGTTGACAACCGACTCCATGATCCACGCCGTGAAGGCGGTGGACATGGCTGTCACGACCAGGCAGGAGATCGCAAAGACATAACCGCGGAGATGATCCCTGCCGTTTTCGGCGATCACCCGCTTGAGGACGCTGGTCACAGTGCCCGGATCCAGGTGGTTCTTCGTGGCTTTCAAATTGGCTCCCGCTCGTCGCACCCGACGATAACTTCTCACATGGGTGGCGTAATAAACGCTCGGAGACCACTTTGCCAACCGCGCAATATACGATTCTCCACCGCCGTTGCGCGCGTGCATGGCGCGGTACGAGGCTTTTCGCCGCTGTGAAAGTATTCTGGTGCGCTCACAGTTCCTTCGATTCGCCCGGCGGGAACTGATGGAAACGATCGTGCGACTGGTTGATGTGATCGGATATGGGACGGTTTGTAACTGCTGTTGTGCGCCTCACCGCGGTCATAGCGCGGTGAGGCGCGAGAAAGCAGAAGCCTACGGGAAGGCCCACGGGCTCTCTGCCGGCCTATGGTTTCATATCACCTTTCCCAAATACGGGCACCGCCTGCCTTACAAGTAGAACGTGGACCATCTCCGCTGCATCCGCGGAACGCCAGTACATGCTGGGCCGCGCGCCGAAGCCGCACAAGCTGGTCCGGCACCGTTCGCGGTCAAGCCTCGCTGCGCTGCCCGAAAGCCCTTAAGCTCGCGGACATCCGGGAGCCCGGGAGATAATAACTGAATCCGGGCGGCCACGGCTCCCGCCGCGCTTGCCGTACCCGCCGATAAAATAGTAATTACGGTTCGCCCTGCTGATATACGGGTCGTCCAGATGACGTGAGGCGGCGGCTAGAGCTTCACGCGGGCCGCAGCCCGAACGCTCATAGCGGCGCTCGTATCGCCGATCATAGTCATCGGGGCGCTCGATCCGCATGCCACGCTCTCCGAATTCAAATTCGAACCCTTGGGCAGTGGCAGGCGCAGGTTGAATACTGATGCCGACAAGCAAGGCCGATATGCCCGCCAGCAATCCGAGTTGTTTCGCTTTCATTTGTTCTCTCCAGCAACGGTAATAAGCCAAATTAGCAGAGCTAAAATGAACGGCAGCATAACAAGTTCCGTTCGCTCTCGGATCATCGCCTTTGGCGTTCACGCTTAATAATAGAAGGGAGAATTGAGGGAGAATTGCCGAGAGACGGCAAGAAGCGTCTCGCCGGAGGAGGCGCGGCCTGTGGGCAACTCGGGCCAAGCTCTGCAGCGCCTCGATTGACGGGAGCCGTCAATGAGTGGGCAAGTCCGAACCGCTTTTCCAGAAGGAAAATGGTGCTGCTAGAGAGATTTGAACTCTCGGCCTCTCCCTTACCAAGGGAGTGCTCTACCCCTGAGCTATAGCAGCGTCAGCCGGCGCGAAAGACCCGCGTCGTCGGCAGCGGCCTATTGCCATAGGTTCACCGGCAGCGCAAGCCGCAAATTCCAAGTTCTTTGCCAACGAGTGGGGAAAACGTCGCTTCCGCTTTCAAGAAGCCCGCTTTTTAGATATGGAGAGCCATGGTGAATGATGAAGAACGGCACGATCCAGAAGGCGCAGATATCGGCGAAGGCCGCGGCGACAGGGCCCGCAAGGCGGCCGCAGCGCGCGAGCAGCAGCGCAAGGCAAAGGCTGCGGCCAAACTCCGCGAGAATCTGATGCGCCGCAAGACCCAGGCGCGGGCGCGCCGGGCCGGCGAGGAGGATTCAACACAAGGGTTGCCCGCTGCAAAACAGGGACTGCCTGCCGCAAAAACGGACGAATCATCATAGCTTATGCGCCGAGACGGGGCAGCGGGCAGGCTATTCAGGCAGGCCATTTCAGCAATCATTGAAGCAGCGGCGGATTTCGTTTAAGGACGCCACCTTTCGCGCTCAGAAGGAAGAGTTACAACTTATGGATCGCATCAGAATTGTGGGCGGCAACGAACTCAAGGGCACCATTCCGATCTCGGGAGCGAAAAACGCCGCTCTGCCGCTGATGATCGCCTCCCTTCTGACGAGCGATACGCTGACGCTCGAAAACGTGCCGCATCTGGCCGACGTCGAACAGCTGCTGCGCATCCTCGGCAATCATGGGGTCGATGTCGCCGTCAACGGCCGACGCGAGCGCCAGGAAGAGGGCTATTCCCGCACCATCAACTTCACCTGCCGCACCATTGTCGATACGACCGCCCCTTACGAGCTGGTCTCGAAGATGCGGGCGAGCTTCTGGGTCATCGGACCGCTGCTCGCCCGCGAAGGCCAGGCGCGCGTTTCGCTGCCCGGCGGCTGCGCCATCGGCACGCGCCCGGTCGATCTCTTCCTCGAAGGCCTCCAGGCGCTCGGTGCCACCCTGGAAGTCGATGGCGGTTATGTGAATGCCACGGCGCCCAAGGGTGGCCTGATTGGCGCCACTTACGTCTTCCCGAAAGTCTCCGTGGGCGCCACCCACGTGATGATGATGGCGGCGACGCTTGCCCGCGGCACGACGGTGATCGAAAACGCCGCACGCGAGCCGGAGGTTGTTGATCTTGCAAAATGCCTGACCGCCATGGGTGCCAAGATTTCCGGCGCCGGCACCAGGACCATCACCGTCGAGGGCGTCACCTCGCTCTCCGGTGCCCGCCACCGCGTCCTGCCGGACCGCATCGAAACCGGCACCTATGCCATGGCGGTCGCCATGGCCGGCGGCGACGTCGTGCTCGAGGGCACCGAAGCATCGCTGCTCGACAACGCTCTCGACACGCTGCGGCTGGCCGGCGCCCAGATCACCGAGACGGAAAGCGGCCTGCGCGTCGTGCGCAACGGCAACGGCATCCAGCCCGTCGATATCACCACCGAACCTTTCCCGGGCTTCCCGACCGACCTGCAGGCGCAGTTCATGGCGCTGATGACCCGCTCCTCGGGCGTCTCGAACATCACCGAGACCATTTTCGAAAACCGCTTCATGCACGTTCAGGAACTCGCCCGCCTCGGCGCCAGGATCTCGCTGTCCGGCCAGAAGGCCCGTGTCGAAGGCGTGACGCGGCTGAAGGGTGCCCCGGTCATGGCGACCGACCTGCGCGCCTCCGTGTCGCTGGTCATCGCCGGCCTTGCCGCCGAAGGCGAAACCATGGTCAGCCGCGTCTACCATCTCGATCGCGGTTTCGAGCGGCTGGAAGAAAAGCTCACCCGCTGCGGCGCGCTGGTCGAACGCGTCAGCGACTGAGCGATCCGAAAGGCTGATATTTTGCGAAGGACGGCAGGGCATTGCCCTTGCCGTCCTTTTTTGCGTTTCTATCTCTTTGAGACGTCCATCCCTTTCCCGCCTCATATTGTTTGATCCGGCACCCCACGGAGATTTTCCCCATGACCGATATTCATGCCCCCGTCTGGTTCATCACCGGCTGCTCCACCGGCTTCGGCCGCGAACTCGCCAAGCTGACGATCGAGCGCGGCTGGCCGACCGTCGTCACTGCCCGCGGCAAGGATCGGGTGGCCGATCTGGCTGAAGGCAAGGATCATGTCCTGGCTCTCGATCTCGACGTGACGGACATGAAGCAGATCGCCGATGCGGTTTCCGCCGCCGAACAGACGTTCGGCCGCATCGACGTACTGGTCAACAATGCCGGCTACGGTTACCAGGCCTCGATCGAGGAAGGCGAGGAGGACGAGATCCGGGCGATGTTCGACGCCAATGTCTTCGGGCTGTTCGCCATGACCCGCGCCGTGCTGCCGGGCATGCGTGCCCGGCGCAAGGGCCACATCCTCAACATCACCTCGATGGCCGGCTTCATGGGCCTCCCGAGTTCCGGCTATTATGCGGCGAGCAAGCACGCGGTCGAAGGCTTTTCCGATGCGCTCGCCCATGAAGGCGCGCCGCTCGGCATCAAGGTCACCTGCGTCGAGCCGGGGCCGTTCCGTACCGACTGGGCGGGCCGCTCGCTGAAGCAGACGCCGAGCACGATCGCCGACTATGCCGAGACCGCCGCCGCCCGCATGGGGGCGACATCCGGTTACAGCGGTCGCCAGCCGGGCGATCCGGTGCGCGCCGGCGAAGCGATGATCGCCGCGACAGAGGCGGCGGAAGCCCCCCGCCACCTGGTCTTGGGGGCCATCTGCTACAACGCCGTCACCCAGAAACTGAAGGAGCGGCTGGCCCAGATCGAACTCTGGGAGGACATCAGCCTTTCCGCCGATTTTCCGAGCTGAAGCGCGACGCGCTGGCGGCCGCGGCCCTTATCGGCATCGCCCAATGGGCGGGGCGGCTGGTCGATTTCCTCGGCGGCCGGCGGTAGTCGAGCTTCGCCACCGGCCTTGCCGCCACGGCACTGTTCCTGCTGAGCTTCATCGTTCTTCTGCTGACCAGCAACTTCACCGGCGCAATGCTGTTCGCCACTTTATACGGCCTTGCGAGTGGCATCACCGCCGTCATCCGCGCCGCGCTGCCGCTGCAGATTTTCCCCGCCGGCGCCTATCCCCGCGCATCGGCGCAGCTCGCTGTGCCCCTCAACCTCTCCTTTGCCGCCGCCTCACCGGTATTCACTGCCATCCTCACCTCCGCCGGTCCCCACGCCGCCCTGTGGTTGGCCCGGGTCATCTCGATCTTCGCCTTTTCAGCGCTTCTCGGCCTTTTGCTGCTGCACCGCCGCACGCTCCGTCTGCAATCCCCTTGAGGACCGGGGACGAAAAGCGGCCGGCCGGCATTTGCCGTCGTGTTTTATCAAAGGCTTGGCAGATTTTTAACCCCGCCGACGTCCCCGCGGCCAAGGCACCGGGCAATAATGGCCGCGTCATCAGATGGGAACCGGGTTCGCGAACCGGCTGCCTTCACCAAGGTTCGAAAGCGCCCGGTTCCGATGACGGTCGTCAAAGCGGCGACGGAGGGCTCGGAAATCCTCCGGAAACCGAAAAAGCGATCGGGGCAGGCGGAAACCTACCTCACATCACCATTCAATGCCCTGCCTGCCCCATTCCCGTCTTCAAACCGCGCCGTACGTCAGTTGGCGCGGATAAAGGTGCGTTCTGTCTTGGGCCGCGCCGTTGCTTCTTGCCTCGCCACATCCTATCTCAAGTCCTAGGAACTTTCGCGTGAATGCGCGCCTCTGGATGGATATTGGAAGCGATGACCGACTTGAAGCTGCTGGCCCTTGATACGGACGACCTGGGCGTCATTTCCGCCCATATGCAGGATGCGGTCTTCAAGGTGGGCGACGTGCGCTGGTCGCAGCCCGAGCGCAACTTCTCGCTCGCGGCCAACCGCTTTGTCTGGGAGAATGCCGCGGCCAAGCAGCGCAAGGGCTTCGAACGCCGCCGTGCGGCGATCGTCTTCAAGCGGGTCGAGGCCGTCCGTTCGACCGGCGTCAACCGCGGCCGCCCGGACGAGGTCCTGTCGCTACTCGCGATCACCTTCTCGCAGAAGGGCGATGGCCCGGAAGGCACGATCGAACTCGTCCTGTCCGGCAAATCGACGATTGCGCTCGATGTCGAATGCATCGAAGTTGCTCTTGCGGATGTCGGCGGCGCATGGGAAACGGCGTCTAAGCCCCGTCATCCCTGATCCGGCCCCTTTGCCCGAATGGCCCGACCGGGATAACATCGTTTTTTGAGTTGGAAGGAATATCCGCTTGGCAATCTGGCTGGATCAGGCGTCGCAGGACTTTGAGGCGAAGTTTTCCGCATTTCTCTCCACCAAGCGGGAGGTCTCGGAAGATGTGAATACGGTGGTGCGGGCCATTATCGACGATGTGCGCGCCCGTGGCGACCAGGCGCTGATCGACTATTCCGCCCGTTTCGACGGTATAGATCTCGCCAAGGTCGGAATAAAGGTGACCGAGGCCGAGATCGACGCGGCGCTTGCCGCGACTGACCGGAAGGTCATCGATGCCCTGACGTTTGCCGCCGGGCGCATCGAGCGCCACCATGCCCGCCAGATGCCGAAGGACGACCTCTACGAGGATGCGATCGGCGTCGGCCTGGGCTCGCGCTGGACGGCGATCGAGGCGGTCGGCCTCTATGTTCCCGGCGGCACCGCCAGCTATCCGAGCTCGGTGCTGATGAATGCGGTGCCGGCGAAGGTCGCCGGCGTGCCGCGCGTCGTCATGGTCGTGCCGGCGAATGGCGGAACGATCAATCCGGCGGTGCTCGCCGCTGCCCGTATCGCCGGCGTCACCGAGATCTATCGCATCGGCGGCGCCCAGGCCGTGGCGGCACTCGCCTATGGCACCGAGACGATCGCCCCGGTCGCCAAGATCGTCGGCCCCGGCAATGCCTATGTGGCGGCCGCCAAGCGGCATGTCTTCGGCACCGTCGGCATCGACATGATCGCCGGCCCCTCGGAAGTCCTTGTCATCGCCGACGGCGAGAACGATCCGGACTGGCTGGCGGCCGACCTGCTCGCCCAGGCCGAACACGATGCCGGCGCGCAGTCGATCCTCGTCACCGACGACGCCGAACTCGGCAAAGCTGTCGAGGCGGCCGTCGAACGCCAGCTGAAGACCCTGTCGCGATCGGAAACCGCTGCCGCGAGCTGGCGCGATTTCGGCGCCGTAATCCTGGTGCCGGACCTGCAGGCCGCGCTGCCGCTCGCCAACCGCATCGCCGCCGAGCACCTGGAGCTTGCGGTCGCCGATCCCGACGCGCTGCTGCCCGGCATCCGCAATGCCGGCGCGATCTTCATCGGCCGCCATACCCCGGAAGTGATCGGCGATTATGTCGGCGGCTCCAACCATGTGCTGCCGACGGCACGCTCGGCGCGGTTCTCCTCCGGCCTTTCGGTGCTCGACTTCGTTAAGCGCACCTCGATCCTGCGGCTCGGCCCCGACCAGCTTCGCCAACTGGCGCCCGCGGCGATCACACTTGCCCATTCCGAAGGGCTCGATGCCCATGCCCGTTCCGTCGCCATCCGCCTGAACGGGCTCCCCCTCGACGACGAGGGCTGACGGATGGGGGCAGCGGTCTACCGGCTCTACGACGTCGTTCTGGACGACTCGATCGGGCGCTCGACGCCCGATGTGGAACATGAGCGGGCGGTCGCCATCTTCGATCTCGTCGAGGAAAACTCCTTCGAGCCGCTCGGCCATGTCGGCGGCCCCTACAAGCTGAAGCTGTCGCTGGTCGACAGCAAGTTGGTGCTCGGCATCACCACGGACAAGGACGAGCAGGTCGCGACCCATATCCTGTCGCTGACCCCCTTCCGGCGGATCATCAAGGACTATTTCATGATCTGCGAGAGCTATTACGAGGCGATCCGCTCCTCGACCCCGAGCCGCATCGAGGCAATCGACATGGGCCGGCGCGGCGTCCATAACGAGGGCTCGCAGACGCTGATGGACCGCCTCGACGGCAAGATCCGCGTCGATTTCGATACCGCGCGGCGGCTTTTCACGCTGGTCTGCGTGCTCTACTGGCGCGGCTGAACATGGAGGCAGTGCCCGCCCCGGAGACGAAGATCGAGACGAAGGCCAAAAAACCGGGCGCCATCCTTTTCATGTGCGGCTTCAACGTCATCCGTTCGCCGATGGCGGAGGCCATTGCAAAGCGGCTGCTGCCTCCCGATATCTACGTCCAGTCGGCGGGCGTGCGTTCCGGCGAGCGCGATCCCTTCGTGGATGCGGTGCTGGAGGAGGTCGGGCTTTCGATCGGCCGCCATCAGCCGCGTACGCTGGAGGAACTCGAGGACGATTTTTTCGACCTGATCGTCACGCTGACGCCGGAAGCCCACCATGCCGCGCTGGAACTGACCCGTTCAAATGCCGTGGACGTGGTCTACTGGCCGACCATGGACCCGACCGCTGCGACAGGCACCCGCGACCAGATGCTCGATGCCTATCGGGAGGTTCGCGACCATCTCTGGAAGTTGATCGACGAGCGCCTTTCCGGCATCAACCGGCATCCGGCCGAGACGGCCTGAAACGGCCCGCCTCGACGCTCCACACAGGCCGGTTGAAACGACATTGAGAATAGCGCTCAAGCTAGGTTCACAAAGCGGACATGATTGTGTAGTTTCCGCGCAAATTTCCGGGCGGGCGAAAACAAGCTTTGCCGGCCCAAACCCAACACAGGAAGAAAACCTATAGATGGCTAAAGAAGAAGTCCTCGAATTCCCGGGCGTCGTGACCGAACTCCTGCCCAACGCGACATTCCGCGTGAAGCTCGAAAACGAACACGAAATCATTGCCCACACCGCCGGCCGCATGCGCAAGAACCGCATCCGCGTTCTCGCCGGCGACAAGGTGCTCGTCGAAATGACACCCTACGACCTGACCAAGGGCCGCATCACCTACCGCTTCAAGTAATCCTTAATCTTTCGCGGCGGGCTCTCATGGCGCTGGAACAAAAGCTGATACTGGCCTCCGGTTCTCCGCGCCGCCTCGACCTCCTCAACCAGGCCGGTATTACGCCGGCGCGGCTGATGCCGATGGATATCGACGAGACGCCGAAGAAATCCGAACATCCGCGTTCGCTCGCCCGCCGTCTTTCGACCGAAAAGGCCGAAGCGGCGCTTAACGCCATCAGAAACGACCCGGCCTGGCGGCACAGCTATATCCTGTCGGCCGACACGGTGGTCGCCGTCGGCCGCCGCATTCTCGAAAAGACCGAATATACGCAAGAAGCCTCGTCCGCCCTGCACCTGCTCTCCGGGCGTGGCCACTGGGTCTATACCGGCATCTGCCTGATCACCCCCGGCGGCCAGTTCCGGCAGAAGGTCGTGCAGACCAAGGTGCGCTTCAAGCGGCTTTCCACCCGCGAGATCGAAAACTATATCGCGTCCGGGCAATGGCGCGGCAAGGCAGGCGCCTACGCGATCCAGGGCATTGCCGGATCGTTCGTCCAGAAACTCGTCGGCTCCTACAGCAATGTCGTCGGCCTGCCGCTTTTCGAGGTGACCGGACTTCTGGCCGGCGAAGGCTTCGACGTGGTGGCGGCCTGGCCGGAGGGCTGAAAGAGGCGGGTTCGGACGGCGCAGGCCGATGGAGCAGGCCGAAAGGTGCTCTGGCTGCGCCCGCAGGGTGTCATCGGAGTTAAGGCTCCCGAATGCGCCATGCCCCTGTAGAAAGGAGTATTCAAAAGATGACATCAGAACCGATCAAGACGGGCGGCAAGGTCGAGCCGCTCCGGAAGACGAGGCCCTGCCCGGAATGCGGCAAGCCGTCGGCGCGCGACCACTATCCCTTCTGCTCCGACCGCTGCCGCACGCTCGACCTGTCACGCTGGCTGACGGGCTCCTACGCCATTCCGGTCTCGGACGACGAGGCCAAGGCCGACGGTTCGGACGACTGAGCCGGGCAACTGGCCGGACAAGCGGGTGACTGTTTTTGTTCAGGAAATCGCGATTTTCGCAAACCTGTCAAAAAAGTGGGCTCTGGCGCTGGACATGGCCGAACAAGATGTTATAACCCCGCTCGCTCCGGGGGAAATGCCCCCGCCGGCCTCGGGCCGGAAGGCTTCATAGGCCTCGATGCCCGGATAGCTCAGTTGGTAGAGCAGCGGATTGAAAATCCGCGTGTCGGTGGTTCAAATCCGCCTCCGGGCACCATTTTTTCTCTAAGAAATCAAGCGTTTGGTGTCTGCGCTTGTCAGCGTGTTGTGTCCATGTTGCAAGATTCCCAATGATTGCAGCGGGTGTCTAGGTGTTGCAAACAAGTCCGTGCAACACACTTGCAACACGAGGCCGATCAGGACACGGCATCCAAAGAGCTTTGGCGATGATGTGCTGAGGTGGACAGCCTAAGCTGGGCGAAGCCGTATCCCAACGCCGACCGTCGTGGTCTCGCCATCGAACAGGAAGATGACGTCCTTCTCCAACGCAGCACGAATCGCGTCCAGCTTCGATTGCTTTGCGTCTGCGCCGTTTTCGATCCTTGTGATCGTATTAGCCGTGATCCCTGCGGCTGCCGCCAATTCTCGGACAGGCGATCGCCTCGTTGCGCTCGCTCGCCAGCCTGAACCTTTAGGAGTTCGACATTGGAAAAAGTCAGATGTTGCCGTACGCGACGAATGCTTGCGTCTGCGCCGACCACGGAGCGGCGGTGGATTTGAAGTAGTTCGCGAGTGCGTCGCCGTCGCGAAAATCTCTCAACTGGGCTGTCTCGTCGCTGCCCCCGCTGCCGGTGGTGCAAATCCTCCAGGAGCTCATCACGGGCATTTCATAGGCCCCAAATCATGGCGGCAGGATTTGGCCCGGATAATCGTCGCCAAGAGCAATGGGCGCAAAGCGAGGTGATATAACGATGCTTGAGAGGAAGGGCGAAAGAGGGTAGACAGTGCGACAAAGGAATTGGACAGGAAACGGCATGTTCGGCAAGTTGAATCAGTTTAGGTCTGATAGGCGCAAAGAGCTGTCGATCCTAAGGGCCCTTAAGGAATGGGAGCAACGCGATTATTCGGAACAATCCCCCCAATTCCTGAAGGAAAGGATGTTCCTGAAACACGGGCTGGAGGGTGCTCAATGGGTTGAGACCGGGACTTACCTCGGCAAGACGACACAGTTTCTGGCGTCAAAGTTTCCTTTTGTGCACTCGATTGAGCCGGAAGCGAGCCTCTACCAAAAGGCGGCCGACAAGTTCGCCGGCCGAAACGTTCAGGTACACAACGGGACTAGCGAAGAGATATTGCCGGGATTACTGCCGAAACTGTCAGGCGATATCAATTTCTGGCTCGACGGACACTACTCCGCGGGGATCACCTACCGTGGTGCGCAGGACTGCCCTGTTTTGGATGAGCTAGCCGCCATTTCCTCCAACATGACAAACTTTCGAGCGGTCGCTATATTGATCGATGATGTCCGCTGTTTCCTGCCTGAAAATTTCGAGATGTATGGCTACCCGGATATTTCCAGGCTGGTCGACTGGGCGAATGAGAACCAATTCTTTTGGAGAATCGAGCACGACATTTTCATTATGAGAAGGCGCCCGATCTCGATCAGGTAAGGGTGTTTATTTCCCCTGAGAGCTGATGGAGTGGATTTTGTCCGAACATACAGTCTAGTGTTAGCACGAGCACTGGCAGTCAGCAGCCTCATTGCAAGACAGTCTTCACCGTAGTTTGCCGTCAAACCTTCGCTATCGCTCGCGAAATGCTCGCGAGGCTACCTCCACGAGCGGAGAGAACAAATACTCCAGGATGCGACGGGAGCCCGTTTTTATTTCGACCGTAACGGCCATACCTGGCGTGAGTGCGACCACCGTGCCGTCCGCTTCGATGACGTCCTTCTCCGGCCGTAGGGTGACCGGAAATACAAGGTTTTGTATTCTTTCCGTGCCTGAAAAGGAGCGATCGCGCGATGACGTCGCATTTGGATTTCCTTCAATCAGTTGGGCATCCTGCTGGGGCAGGGAATCCGTCGCGATTTGTTTGACGGTCGCTTCAAGTGAGCCATAGCGGGTGAACGGAAAAGACTCAACTTTCACGACTGCCGACTGACCTGGCTGAATGAATCCGATGTCCCGATTCAAGACGTACACCTCAATCTCCAATTCTGAGTCAAACGGAACTACCCGCGCGAGATCCTGGCCGGTGGTAACGACCTGTCCAAGTGTGAAGACTGCTGATGCTTGTAGGATACCTTCAACAGGACTTTCGACAACCAGTTGCCGCCGCTGGCTTTCCGCTTTTGCCAAAAGGTTCCGTAACTCTTCCGCCTCCCGTAGGGATTGGCCGAGTTTTTGAGCCTGATCACTCACAAACGCACGGGCTGTTTTCTCAATCTCGGCACTAAAAACAGTTACACCGGCACTTGCGACGCTCATCTCGCCCACCAGGGTAACCAGATCCGTCTCTCGCGTTTTCATCAGTTCGGTCGCGTCGATAACGCTGGAAATGGTGCCCGCAGTTCGGGACACCAACGTGTTTCGCATATCCACTCTCTGCCGTAACGTTTCGATGAGTGATTGCTGGGCCTCAATCTCTGCGGTCTTCTGTTGTCGTTCGGCTTCTTTTTGAGAACGTTGCGCCCGCAATGCAGAAAGCGTTGATTCCAACTCATCTAAACTTACGAGAAGGATCTGCTCCTCTCGAAGGCGGATATCTGCCGGAATGGTGGGGCTCCAATCAACCTTAACCTCAGATGACATTAGGCCTTGGCGCGCTGCGGCAATGGCAGCTCGCCTTCGGGTAGCCTCAGCTTCTGTGGAGTTCAGCTTATCGCGCAATCCTTTTTCCTCCGACAGTGCCTGTGTCGGGTCGAGTTCCAGCAATATGTCGCCGGCCTTGACGTATGTGCCGTTGGCGGGCGGCAGCTTTACCACTTTGCCTGTCACGACCGGCTGAATGACCTTCACCTTGCCGGTGGGCTGAAACTTACCCTGCGAAACTGCGACGATATCGACACGCCCCACATAAGCCCAGATCAGAGCTGTCATCGCGAACGAACAGATCAGCGTAAGGATAGCCGTCTGCACCGGCGAAGGCGGTGTCTCTAGTATCTCAAGCGCAGGCGCCAGAAACTCCTGATCGGCACGTTTTGCGCGCTTTGACGATGAACGCTCTTTGCCGGTCTTCATGAGACGCTCACATCGCTTTGAAGAGCCCAGAGCTTGGAATAGATCCCGCTTTTGTTGACCAACAACTCGGAATGCGAACCGCTTTCAAGTATCCGCCCATCGGCCATCCCCAAGATGCGATTACAGGTGCGGACTGCAGCCAGACGATGGGCAATGATGATGACCGTGCGGTTTCTAGCGATTTTCATCATGTTAGTCTGGATCACACGCTCGCTTTCATAATCAAGCGCACTGGTCGCTTCGTCAAAAATAAGAATAGGCGGATTGGTAGCGAGGGCACGAGCGATGGCGATCCGCTGCCGCTGACCGCCGGAGAGGTTCGCACCCCGCTCCTCTATCATCGTGTCATAGCCTTGCGGCAATTTGGCAATGAATTCGTCGGCTCCGGAGAGCTTGGCCACCGACATCACTTCCGCGCGCGACATCGCGGGGTTGGCGAAGGCTACATTATCGTGGATGGAGCGATTGAAAAGGATATTCTCCTGGAGGACGACGCCGATATGGCTACGAAGCCAGGAGGGATCTACATTCGAGAGATCTATTCCGTCGAGAAGAACCTGCCCCTCCTCAGGCAGATAGAGTCGCTGCAGGAGCTTCGTTAGCGTTGACTTGCCGGAGCCGGACGCGCCGACGACCCCGATGACCTCTCCGGGCGCGATATCGAGCGTGATTGACTTCAGAACTTCGGGCGATCCAGGACGATAGCGAAAGGTGACGTTCCTCATACTGATTGCGCCTCTCGGTTTCGGGAGCGTCATGCGCTGCTGCGGCATGGGTTCGATTGGGGAATTGAGCAAGTCCCCGAGGCGTTCAACCGAAATTTGGACCTGCTGAAAGTCCTGCCAGAGCTGAGACAATCTTAGAACAGGTTGGGTAACCTGGGCAGCGAGCATATTGAAGGCAATGAGCGCTCCGACCGATAGCTCCCCATCGATCACCGCCTGCGCACCGAAGTATAGCAGAAACGCAGCCGACAGCTTGCTCACATATTGGATCGCATTCTGGCCGACCGCGCTCAACCGTGTGGCGTCGAATGCGGTGCGCACATAGGCGGCAAGCTTCTCCTCCCATTGCGATTGCAGGATCGGTTCAACAGCGCCAGCCTTGACGGTATGGATCCCAACTATGGCCTCAACCAGAAACTGCTGGCTAAGTGCACCCCTATTGAATTTTTCATTGATCAGATCACGGAGTGGGGGGCGAATGAGGATACCTATAAGGACATAGATTGGGATCGACGCGACAACGATCAGCGTCAGTTGCGGGGAGTAGGCGTATAGCACCGCGATAAAGACGAAGGTAAAAATCAGATCCAGCAATGAAAATAGCGCCTGCCCCGTCAGAAAGCTTCGTATTGTCTCCAACTCTCTCACGCGTGCCACGGTCTGTCCGGCGGAGCGGCTCTCGAAATACTGAAGCGGGAGTCTTAGCAGATGACGGAAGAGCTTCTGTCCCAGCTCGACGTCGATACGATTTGTCGTATGCGACAGGATATAGGTCCGGAGATACTGCAGCGTGACATCGAAAATCCCGATAATGACGATGCCGGTGACCAAAACCGTAAGTGTAGAATAGCCTTTGTGCGACAAGACCTTGTCGACTACCAGCTGGAAAAAGAGTGGTGTAACGAGCGCGAATATCTGGATGAAGAGAGAAGCAAGCAGCACATGTGCTATTGGCTTGCGGTATCGCCATATTGACGGCAAGAACCATTTCAGTCCAAAACTGCGTGGGTTGACACCTGCTCCTCCAGCTCGGCGGCTGAGAAGGATAATGCGATCGTCAATCGAGGATAGAAGATCATCTGCGTTGACGACGCGATCATGCTTGCTGATAGGATCGACCAGACGGAACTGCTTGCCGTCGGCGATGCCCGCAAAAACGTGGTAGGTACCGTCGACAAGTTGGACTATGGCTGGCACGGGAACGGTCCTGAGCCGGTCCTGCGTAATCCTTCTGATCAACCTTGCCTTCAGTCCGATCAGCTTGGCCGCGCGGAGCACGTCGCGATCGTCGGCGCAGCGGCCGATCAGGGCCAACTCCCTCTGGAGAGCTTCAGGGTCAGCCGCAATGTGATAAAACGCTGCGATACCGCAAAGTGCGCGCAGGCCTGAATCCAGCTTTTGAACTGGCTGCGGCCGAGCTTCGACGCTATTCATTCCCCAACTAAGTCCCTACTGCCTCGTTACTATCGGGCTGCCCAAGCCCCACTATTCTAAGCAAACTGGAAGTTCGACTGCTGCAGGCTGGACAGAGCGACGGACTGCAGGGTGATTGAGTTGTCGGGATCGGCGGTGATGACGACGTTCGATCCCGACTGGACGGCGTGCGAGAGCAGCTGTGCCCAGTTGGCGAAGACCGCCTTGTCGAACTGGATGACGTCGCCGCCGGCCACCGAGAAGTCGGTGACGGTGTCATGGCCGAAGTTCGGGGTGAACACGAAGGCGTCGCTGCCCGAGCCGCCGGTCAGGGTGTCGTTGCCTTCGCCGCCATAGATCTCGTCATTGCCGGCTCCGCCGCTGACCGCATCGTTGTCCTCTCCACCGAACAACCAGTCGCCGCCATCGCCGCCGTTGATCGCGTCATTGCCCTGGAAGCCATAGATGACATCCGCATCGATCGTGCCGGTCAGCGTCTCGTTGAACACCGGCCGGGTACCGGTCTGCGACAGCGCGACCTCCACCAGGGTCGGATTGAACGCGACGATGTCGGCCTTGCCGTCGCCGTCGACATCGCCGAGCAGCCGCGGATTGCTGCTGTCGTTCGTCCAGCCGCCGGCGGCGGTCGAGCTTCCGAACGTGTTGAAGAGGCCGTAATAGACGTCGGAGAAGGTGCCGTCGGCTCGACCGAAGGCGACCTCCGGACCATTGGCGCCGAAGCCGACGATGTCGACCCGGCCGTCACCGTTGACGTCGGCGACCTCGCGCGGTGCCTGACTGGCATTCGCCCATCCGCCCGCCTCGGCGCTGTGGCCGAACATGCCCGCCAGTCCGACGATCGGCAGTTCGAACGTGCCGTCGGCCTTGCCGAGCGCGACCTGCACCCCATCGGCGCCGAAGGCGACGATGTCGGCCCGTCCGTCGCCGTTCACGTCACCGATCCGCCGCAGCCATTTGGTCGAGTCGTTCCAGCCGACCGTGGAGACGAAGTAGCCCGTCAGCGCAGTAATGGGCGCCGCGAAGGTGCCGGCCGCCGTCGCAAGTGCAACCAGGACCTGATGAGATCCGAACCCCACGATGTCATCGCGTCCGTCACCATTCACGTCGCCGATATAGCGAGGATAGAGGGTGGTGCTATACCATCC
>NZ_JBDIUU010000012.1:0-2500 GCF_039631515.1 Neorhizobium tunisiense
TTGGTTGCGGGGGCAGGATTTGAACCTGCGGCCTTCAGGTTATGAGCCTGACGAGCTACCGGGCTGCTCCACCCCGCGTTAAGCGCAAACCTCTTTGAGGTTTGTCGCGGCTCCGCCGTCGCGACGCGATGGCGGACTGTGCCGGAGCAAATTGCCGAAGGCGATTTGTCTCCTGTGAGGGACGCAGGGGAAAGTTTCCAGTGCGGCTTGCCTCGTATTTCGGTATTGAACGGCAAAAGGGCCGCTTTTGGGCGGCCCTTGGTTTCGGCCAGGGGCCGTTTGTTTTCGTGAATGAGAAGATATGTTGCGTTTAGCAGACCTGGCAGCGACCTACTCTCCCGCGTCTTGAGACGGAGTACCATTGGCGCAGGGGCGTTTCACGGCCGTGTTCGGAATGGGAACGGGTGCGGCCGCCCCGCAATAACCACCAGGTCAGCGAAGCGCAACATTGTGAGAAGCTGGTGAAGTTTTCACTTCGTTTTTAGTCTTTGAACACGTCTTTAAACCTTTCCAGACCCGATGAGCGCTTTGGGCACCCATGCAGGCCAGAGGCCGTCGCGCCATGTGGCGCGGGCCGTCCGCAGGCAGCAAACCAAAGGTTTGCGTACGCCGTCAGGACAAAGGTCTTAGGCACATCGAACTTCGTTCGATGAGCATAATCAATGAGAACGATCAAGCCAATCGGGCTATTAGTACCGGTAAGCTTCATGCATTGCTGCACGTCCACACCCGGCCTATCAACGTGGTCGTCTTCCACGGCCCTGATAGGGAACACTCGTTTTCAGGTTGGTTTCCCGCTTAGATGCCTTCAGCGGTTATCCATTCCATATATAGCTACCCTGCTATGCCCTTGGCAGGACAACAGGTCCACCAGAGATATGTCCATCCCGGTCCTCTCGTACTAGGGACAGATCCTGTCAATATTCCTACACCCACGGCAGATAGGGACCGAACTGTCTCACGACGTTCTGAACCCAGCTCACGTACCGCTTTAATTGGCGAACAGCCAAACCCTTGGGACCTGCTCCAGCCCCAGGATGCGATGAGCCGACATCGAGGTGCCAAACAACCCCGTCGATATGGACTCTTGGGGGTCATCAGCCTGTTATCCCCGGCGTACCTTTTATCCGTTGAGCGATGGCCCTTCCACGCGGGACCACCGGATCACTATGACCGACTTTCGTCTCTGCTCGACTTGTCAGTCTCGCAGTCAGGCGGGCTTATGCCATTGCACTCGACGACCGATTTCCGACCGGTCTGAGCCCACCATCGCGCGCCTCCGTTACTCTTTCGGAGGCGACCGCCCCAGTCAAACTACCCACCATACACTGTCCCGGATCCGGATGACGGACCGCGGTTAGACATCCATGACGATAAGGGTGGTATTTCAAGGATGGCTCCACGAAGACTGGCGTCCCCGCTTCAAAGCCTACCACCTATCCTACACATGCCGACACGAATGCCAGTGTAAAGCTATAGTAAAGGTGCACGGGGTCTTTCCGTCTAACCGCAGGAACCCCGCATCTTCACGGGGAATTCAATTTCACTGAGTCTATGTTGGAGACAGCGGGGAAGTCGTTACGCCATTCGTGCAGGTCGGAACTTACCCGACAAGGAATTTCGCTACCTTAGGACCGTTATAGTTACGGCCGCCGTTTACTGGGGCTTCGATTCAAAGCTTGCACCTCTCCTCTTAACCTTCCAGCACCGGGCAGGCGTCAGACCCTATACGTCGTCTTTAGACTTCGCAGAGCCCTGTGTTTTTGATAAACAGTCGCTACCCCCTGGTCTGTGCCACCCCATTATGGTTGCCCAAAATGGGGTCACGCTTCTTCCGAAGTTACGCGTGCAATTTGCCGAGTTCCTTCAACATAGTTCTCTCAAGCGCCTTGGTATACTCTACCTGACCACCTGTGTCGGTTTCGGGTACGGTCTATAATGGTGGAGCTATTTCCTGGAACCGCCCCACTGCCCAACCAATCCAATAAGGTTGAACAATTTTTGCGATCCGTCACTACCACCAGGCCCACGAATATTAACGTGGTTCCCATCACCTACGCATTTCTGCCTCGGCTTAGGGGCCGGCTAACCCTGCTCAGATTAACTTTAAGCAGGAACCCTTGGTCTTTCGGCGAGAGGGTCTCTCACCCTCTTTATCGTTACTCATGTCAACATTCGCACTTCCGATACCTCCAGAGGCCCTCACGGGTCCTCCTTCACAGGCTTACGGAACGCTCCGCTACCACACGTGACAAGTCACGTATCCTCAGCTTCGGTGCATGGCTTTAGCCCCGTTACATTTTCGGCGCAAAGACCCTTAATTAGACCAGTGAGCTGTTACGCTTTCTTTAAATGATGGCTGCTTCTAAGCCAACATCCTGGTTGTTTTGGGATCCTCACATCCTTTCCCACTTAGCCATGACTTGGGGACCTTAGCTGGAGGTCAGGGTTGTTTCCCTTTTCACGACGGACGTTAGCACCCGCCGTGTGTCTGCCGATT
>NZ_JBDIUU010000012.1:7500-202500 GCF_039631515.1 Neorhizobium tunisiense
CCGGCGCCATCCTTGCCTATCGCCATGCGACCGCGCAGGTTTCCAGCTGATGACCGGAGCGCAGGAGGCGGGTCCGATCACCAGAGACCTGCCCAGACTTCCCGTCACCGACGTGCTGAGCAGCATAATGGATGCGCTGCAGGGCACGCGGGCCGTGCTCTCGGCGCCGCCGGGGGCCGGCAAGACGACGCTGGTGCCGCTGGCGCTGCTCGATCAGGCGTGGTGCGCGGGAAAGATCATACTGCTCGAACCACGTCGGCTGGCGGCGCGCGCGGCGGCCTCCCGCATGGCGTCGTTGCTCGGCGAGCAGGTGGGCGAGCGGGTGGGATACCGGATGCGGCTCGACAACAAGGTCTCGGCAAAGACCCGGATCGAGGTGGTGACCGAGGGCGTTTTCGCGCGGATGATTCTTGACGACCCGGAGCTTTCCGGCATCTCGGCCGTCATTTTCGACGAATTCCACGAGCGGTCGCTCGATGCGGATTTCGGCCTGGCGCTGGCGCTCGATGTGCAGTCGGCGCTGCGCGACGATCTGAGGATCGTCGTCATGTCGGCGACCCTGGATGTGGAGCGCGTCGCAGGGCTGCTTGGCGAACCGCCCGTCATCAAGAGCGAAGGCCGGACATTCCCCATCGATATCCGGCATCGCGACCGGGCGCCGAATGAGCGGATCGAAGACGCGATGACGCGGGCGATCGTCGAGGCGCATTCGAACGAAACCGGCTCGATCCTCGCCTTCCTGCCGGGACAGGCGGAAATCCAGCGGACCGCCGAGCGGCTCGCGGGCCGTTTCGGGCCGGAAACCGTGGTGGTGCCGCTTTACGGCAATCTTTCCCAGAAGGAACAGGATCTGGCGATCCGGCCGGCGCCTGCCGGTCAGCGCAAGATCGTGCTGGCCACGTCGATCGCCGAAACCTCCATTACTATAGACGGCGTGCGGATCGTCATCGACAGCGGGCAACAGCGCCTGCCGGTGTTCGAGCCCTCGACCGGGATCACCCGGCTGGAGACGGTGCGTGTTTCTCGCGCCTCTGCGGATCAGCGGGCCGGTCGTGCCGGACGAACCGAACCCGGTATCGCGATGCGCCTCTGGCATCCGGGGCAGACGGCGGCGCTGCAGGCTTTCACCCCGCCCCAGATTCTGGCGAGCGATCTTTCCGGCCTGGTTCTCGATCTTGCGCACTGGGGCGTGCAGGATCCGAAGGGGCTTGCCTTTCTCGATCCGCCGCCCGGGCCGGCCTTCAATGAGGCAAAGGTGCTGCTCAGCCAGCTCGGCGCGCTCGACCCTCAGGGCGGATTGACGGAAAAGGGCCGGCTGATGCGTGAACTGGCGCTTCCGCCCAGGTTGTCGGCCATGGCGATTTCCGCAGCGGAGGAAGGTTTCGGCAGGCAGGCCTGCCTGCTTTCTGTGCTCCTGACCGAACAGGGGCTCGGCGGCAGCGATATCGATCTCGACGAACGGCTGCGACGGTTCCGCAACGAACGCGGAGAGAGGGCGGATGCGGCACGTAAACTGGCGGATCGGATCTTTTCAAACCTGCCGAAGCGCTCGCAATCGACGGAGACGGTTCTGGCGGGGCGTCTCCTTCTGCATGCCTATCCGGACCGGATCGCGCTGCAGCGTGGCGGGCGCGGGCGTTTCGTAATGGCCAACGGGCGCGGGGCGGAACTGCAGGAAACCGAGCGGCTGGCGGCAGCGCAGATGCTGGTCATCGCCGACCTCACCGGGCGGGCGGCGCAGGCGCGCATTCTCGCTGCTGCGGAAATCAGCCGGGCGGATGTGGAAGTCGAGCTTTCCGGCGCGATCCGCGAGAGCGACGAATGTTTCTTCGACCGGGCGAGCCGGCAGGTGCGAGCCCGCAAGGTGACGCGGCTCGGCGCCATCATTTTAGAGGAAAGGCCGATGCCCCGGCCGAGTGGCGAACGGGCCGCACAGGCGCTTGCGGACGGCGTGCGGGAACTGGGGCTTCAGGTCCTGCCGTTCTCCAAGGAAGGTGCGCAGCTTCGCGACCGGATTGGTTTCCTCAACCGGTCGATCGGCGAGCCCTGGCCTGATATGAGCGACGAGGCGTTGCTCGCGCGGCTCGACGACTGGTTCGTTCCGTTCCAGGGCAGCGCATCGGGCATCGACACCATCAATCCCGGCATCCTTTCGGAAGGCCTGCGGTCGCTCATCCCGCACGAGGTTTCCCAGGATCTCAATAAGCTGGCGCCGACGCACTTCGAGGCGCCGACCGGCGAGCGGCATCCGATCCGCTACGACGGCGAGGAGCCGGTCCTGGCGATCCGGGTGCAGGAACTGTTCGGGCTGAAGAAACACCCGGCGATTGCCGGCGGCAAGCTGCCGCTGCTTCTCGAACTCACCTCGCCGGCGCATCGGCCTATCCAGACGACACGGGACCTGCCCGGCTTCTGGGCCGGTTCATGGAAGGATGTGCGGGCGGAAATGCGCGGCCGCTATCCGAAACACCCGTGGCCGGAGGACCCGGCCGGAGCTGCGCCGACGACACGTGCCAAACCGCGCGGGACGTGACAGAATGCCGCCTGCGACCTGAAGCCGGGCCGGTTTATGAAGGCGACCGCAAGTCACTTGTATAAGGTAAAGAGCAGACGGTGAGCGTAGACAGTCCTTCAGTGCGTTTTGCGCAATTCGGCCCCTCCAGCCGGCGGATCCGACTTCAGACGCTGGTGCGGCTTCGCTGGCTTGCGGTCGCCGGCCAGACGATTACCGTGGTCATCGTCGGGCTGCTGCTGCAGTTTCCGTTGCCTCTTCAGGAAGCAGCCATTCTGGTCGGGGCGCTTGCGGCCGCAAATCTTGTGTTGTCGGCCTGGTTTCCGCCGACCCACCGGCTTGGCCCGAAATCGGCGCTGGCGCTGCTCGGTTTCGACCTCTTACAGATGGCCGCGCTCCTGTTCATCACCGGCGGCCTTGCCAATCCCTTTGCGCCGCTGATCTGCGTGCCGGTGATCATCGCCTTCGCTTCTCAGCCGTTGCGCCATTCGCTTGTCCTGATCGTCTTTGCGCTCATCTGCACCACCGTGCTCGCCTTTTCACCCTATCCGGTGCCCTGGTATGAGGGCGAGCCGCTCCGGATCCAGCCGGTCATGCAGCTCGGCGTCTGGTGTTCGATCGCCTCGATGATGATGTTCGCCGCCTTCTATGCCTATCGCGTCAGCCACGAGGCCACGCTGCTCGCCGACGCGCTGGCGGCGACCGAACTGGTCCTGGAGCGGGAAAAACATCTTTCGCAGCTCGACGGGCTGGCCGCCGCCGCCGCCCATGAGCTGGGCACTCCGCTTGCAACCATCAGCGTCGTCGCCAAGGAGATGGAGCGCGAGCTCGGTCCCGACGATCGATTCCGCGAGGATGTGCTGCTACTGCGAAGCCAGAGCGAACGCTGCCGCGACATTCTTCGCCGGCTCACCTCGCTTTCCGCCGAGAGCGAGGAGCATATGCGCCGGCTGCCTCTTTCCTCCCTGGTCGAGGAGGTCGTGGCGCCGCATCGGCAATTCGGCATCGAGATCGAACTCGTCGAGAAGAACGACCGAACCAACGAACCGGTCGGCAACCGCAATGCCGGCATTATATATGGGCTCGGCAACCTGATCGAAAACGCCGTCGATTATGCCGGAAGCAAGGTGATCGTCACGGTCGAGCATGATGTCGAGCGGGTGGCGATCACCATCGAGGACGACGGCCAGGGTTATGCGCCGGATATTCTTTCGCGGATCGGCGAACCCTATATGACGAAGAGACCCAAGGAAGACGAGCGGGCCGGTGGACTTGGCCTCGGCCTCTTCATCGCCAAGACGCTGCTCGAACGGTCCGGCGCCTCGATCCGCTTCGGCAACCGCGACAGCGGCGAACCGGGCGCCTGCATCCATATCGAATGGCCGCGCTCGGTAATGGAAGCGCAGGACTTGAAGTGAGCCGGTCGGCCGGCCGATGATCATGAAAAGGCAAGCGGGCCTTTTGAAACCCGCGGAGAAAAAAGAGATGGAAACACACCCGGAACCGATCAAGGTTCATGCCGACCCCGAACTCGGGCCAGACCCGTCGCTGCTGATCGTCGATGATGACGGCCCGTTCCTGCGGCGGCTGGCCCGCGCGATGGAGACCCGCGGCTTCCTGGTCGACACGGCGGAGTCCGTCGCGGAAGGCATCGCCAAGACGAAGGCGCGGCCGCCGAAATATGCGGTGGTGGACCTGCGCCTCGGCGACGGCAACGGGCTCGATGTGATCGAGGCGATCCGCCAGAGCCGCGAGGATACCAAGGTGATCGTACTGACCGGCTACGGCAATATTGCCACCGCGGTCACGGCCGTGAAGCTCGGTGCGCTCGATTATCTCGCCAAGCCCGCCGATGCCGACGACATTTTTGGCGCGCTGACGCAGCGGCCGGGCGAGCGGGCGGACGTGCCGGAAAATCCAATGTCGGCGGATCGCGTGCGCTGGGAACATATCCAGCGGGTCTATGAGATGTGCGAGCGCAACGTGTCGGAGACGGCCCGCCGGCTCAACATGCATCGCCGGACGCTGCAGCGCATCCTCGCCAAGCGCGCGCCGAAATAATCAGCCGCCATCGTTCCCGGCATCATCGAACGTGTTGCCGGTCGCCCATTCCGCCAGCATCAGGCGCTGGGCGGCCGCGCGGGAAAAGTTCAGCGTCATCGCCTTGCGGGTGGCGGGCGGCAGTCTGTGTTCCCGTGCGTCTCGCAGCAGATGCCCGCCATAACCGTCCGAGAGGAAAAGGCCGCAATCCTCCGGGAAGATGTCGAGCGGCACATCCTTGTGCGTGGCGAAAAACAGCCGGTCGCAAAAATAACGGTATTCCGGCCACTTGCGATCGATGCGAAAGTCCTCGATCGACGTCTTGATCTCGATGATCCAGATCTCGCCCTTTTCCGAAATGGTCACCAGATCGGCGCGCCTTCCGCTCGACAGCACGAGTTCCGGCAAAATCGCATGCCGCATGTCGTGCAGCAGGATCTGGACGCCCTTGCGCACCAGCATGGCGCGAGCCGACTGACGGCCATCTATTAATGGATTATTACTGGCAAGGTTGAGTATAGTCATAGAATCCCGAAAACTGCTTCCATGATGTTGCAAAAACGCCATGGCCTTTTTCAATCATGCGCCGGCTCTGTTTTGATGCGCTGCAGCGCTTGCCAAGCGCAGTTTAATCGAAAATAACCCGTCATCAAAGATGGGCCGGACGCCCGTCTAAATCGATTCGTTTATCCAAGAGATCTCCATGCGCTTTCGCACTAGCATGCTCGCACTCGGCTTGTTGGCAACTGCTGCCTTGGCCGGTTGCGCCTCCACGATTCCCGGCGGCGGCACCCAGGTGGCCACGACTTCCTATACCGAACAGATATTCACCGACTCCTATGGCTCGGTGAGAGACGCCGGCTATACGCTTCCGGCGATCCCGATCAACAAGGTGGACAAGCAGTACGTCCGCCAGATCGTCAGCTATCAGACCAGCGAAAAGCCCGGCACGATCGTCGTCAACACGCGCGAACGCCATCTCTACTACATCCTGCCGAACGGCAAGGCGATGCGCTACGGCATCGGCGTCGGCAAGCAGGGCTTTGCCTGGTCCGGAACGGCTTACGTCGCCTGGAAACAGGAATGGCCGACCTGGCATCCGCCGAAGGAAATGGCAGGCCGTCGTCCCGACGTTGCCAAATACGTCGAAGACGGCATGGGGCCTGGCCTCAGCAACCCGCTCGGTGCGCGCGCCATGTACCTGTTCAACGAAAAGGGCCAGGATACGCTCTTCCGTCTGCACGGCACGCCGGAATGGAACTCGATCGGCACCGCCGCTTCGTCGGGCTGCATCCGCCTGATCAACCAGGATGTCATCGACCTCTACAGCCGCGTCCGTCCGGGCCGCGAAACCAAGGTCGTGGTGATCCAGTAATCGCTACATTCGACGAGAATACGAAAAGGCCGCCGAGAGACCTCTCCGGCGGCCTTTTCCTTGTCCGACCCCCTGCTCGCCGATCAGCCGGCAAGCCTGGCCTTGAGCTCGAGCCTTCGGCGGTGGAGCACCGGTTCGGTATAACCGTTCGGCTGCTCGCGGCCCTTGAGCACCAGATCGAGCGCAGCCTGGAAGGCAACGGAGCCTTCGAAGTCCCTGGCCATCGGCATGTAGAGCGGATCGCCGGCATTCTGGCCATCGACGACGCCCGCCATGCGCTTCATCGTCTCGACGATCTGCTCTTCCGTGACCAGCTTGTGATAGAGCCAGTTCGCCATGTGCTGGGCGGAAATGCGCAGCGTTGCACGGTCTTCCATCAGGCCGACATTGTTGATGTCCGGCACCTTGGAGCAACCGACGCCCTGGTCGATCCAGCGGACGACGTAGCCGAGGATGCCTTGCGCATTGTTGTCGAGCTCGCGCTGGATTTCCTCCTGAGTCCAGTTCGGCCGCACGGCCACCGGCACGGAGAGGATATCCGACAGCTTTGCCCGGGTGCGGCTCTTCAGGCCTGCCTGGACGGCGGCGACGTCGACCTTGTGATAGTGGGTGGCGTGCAGCGTGGCCGCTGTCGGCGACGGAACCCAGGCGGTGTTGGCGCCGGCCTTCGGATGGGCGATCTTCTGCTCCAGCATCGCCGCCATCATGTCCGGCATCGCCCACATGCCCTTGCCGATCTGCGCATGGCCGGACAGGCCGCATTCGAGGCCGATATCGACGTTCCAGTTCTCGTAGGCCGCAATCCAGGCCGCCTGTTTCATGTCGCCCTTGCGGATCATCGGGCCGGCTTCCATGGACGTATGGATTTCGTCGCCGGTGCGGTCGAGGAAGCCGGTATTGATGAAGACCACGCGTTCGCGTGCCTCGCGGATGCAGGCCTTGAGGTTGATCGTGGTGCGGCGCTCCTCGTCCATGATGCCCATCTTCATGGAATTGGTCGGCAGGCCGAGCGCCTGTTCGACACGGCTGAAGATCTCGCAGGCGAAGCCGACCTCTTCCGGGCCATGCATCTTCGGTTTCACCACATACATGGAGCCGGTCCGTGAATTCTGGCGGCGTCCGTTGGGGCCGATGTCGTGGATGGCGATCAGGGCCGTGACCATCGCATCCATGATGCCTTCCGGAACCTCCCGGCCCTCGTTGTCCAACACTGCCGGATTGGTCATCAGGTGGCCGACATTGCGGATCAGCATCAGCGAGCGGCGCTTGACCGTGACATCGCCGCCGGCAGGCGCCTTGAAGGCGGTATCCGGATTGAGCCTGCGGATGAAGGACTTGCCGCCCTTCGAAACCTCTTCCTGGAGGTCGCCGTTCATCAGGCCGAGCCAGTTGCGGTAGACGACGACCTTGTCCTCGGCATCGACGGCGGCGATCGAATCCTCGCAGTCCATGATCGCGGTGATCGCCGATTCCAGCCAGACATCCGAAATTTTGGCCGGATCGTCCTTGCCGATCGCCGTCGTGGCATCGATGTGGATTTCGATATGCAGGCCGTTCTTGTTCAGAAGCAGGTGGGTTGGCTTCGCCGGCTCGCCAAGATAGCCGGCAAACTGGGCCGGATCGGCGAGATTGACCGTCTTGCCGTCCTGGGCTGCGGCGGCCAGCTTGCCGCCGGTGACGACGAAGGAGGTGACATCGGTCCAGCTTGCACCGGAAAGCGGCACCGACTGGTCGAGGAAATCACGCGCCCAGGCGATCACCTTTGCGCCGCGGACCGGATTATAGCCTTTGCCCTTTTCGGCGCCGTCCGTGTCGGGAATGGCATCGGTGCCGTAAAGCGCGTCGTAGAGCGAACCCCAGCGGGCATTGGCGGCATTCAGCGCGTAACGGGCATTCATGACGGGTACGACGAGCTGCGGCCCGGCGATCTCGGCAATTTCCGGATCGACCTTGTCGGTCGAAACCGTGAAGTCCGGACCTTCCGGCAGGAGGTAACCGATGTCGCGCAGGAAGGCTTCATAGAGGGCCAGGTCGCTCGGCGCACCGTTCCTGCGATACCAGTCGTCGAGCTTTGCCTGGAAGGCGTCGCGCTTGGCGAGCAGGTCGCGGTTCTTCGGCGCCAGATCATGGACGATCTTCGAAAACTCGGAAAAGAACCGGTTGGCATCGACACCCGTGCCCGGCAGCGCTTCCTTCACCAGGAAGTCGTGGAGCTTCTCGTCGATCGCGAGACCATTTTTTTCGATACGAGCCATCGGTTCCTCCGAATTTTTCACGTCGCCGACTGTCTTTGTTAGCGAGCAAAATTGCAATTGCACAGATATTGAATGACTTATGCCGTAGCAGAAATAATCCTGGCCGTTAGCCGCTATTTCCGGCCCGGATCGAGGGAATGCCGCTCCCAATAAGGTGTCGGCCCATAGAGTTCCGCCAGATATTCAATGAACACCCGGACCTTCGAGGGAAGATGCCGTCGGCTTGGATAGACCGCCGAGACCGAGACATTTTTGGAGCCTTCGTATCCGGGCATCACGCTCACCAAACGCCCGTCCTTGAGTTCGTTGCCGATATCCCACGTCGATCGCAAGGCGATACCGAGCCCGGCGATCACCGCTTCGCGGATGACCTCGCTCGAATTGGTATTCAGCCTTCCAGCCGGTCGGTAGACCAGCGGGCCTTTGGGCCCTTCGAGCCTCCAGGGTTCGCCATTATGGGCCGTCAGGCAATGATGGTTCGCCAGTTCCTCGATGCTTGTCGGCGCGCCATACCGCTCGACATAGGAGGGAGAGGCACAGAGGATGCGGCGGACCTGAACGAGTTTACGGGCGACAAGGCTCGAATCCTTCAGTTCGGATATCCGGATCGCCACGTCGAACCCCTGGGCGATGATGTCCGTGAATTCGTCCGACAGCATCAGATCGATGGAGAGATGCGGGTTAGTCTGCATAAAGGACGGGAGATGCGGCGCGATGTGCATTCGCCCGAACGAGGTCGGCGCGGAGATGCGCAGATTGCCTGCAATCTCGGTCGACCGGCCGGAGACGAATTGCTCGGCATCTTCAATGCCGGTCAGGATATTGGCGATCCGATCGTAAAAACCCTTGCCGGCATCGGTCATTCCGACCTGGCGGGTGGTGCGCTGCAGGAGGCGTGTCCCTAGCTGCTCCTCCAGCCGCTTGATACGCTTCGAAACCACCGCCGGGGAAATGCCAAGGCTCTTTGCCGCCGCCGACATGTTGCCGCTGGCCGCCACTTTGACGAAGATTTCCAGATCGGCAAGATTGGTGATCACTGTAATTTTTTCCCGGCTGGAATAAATACCAGCCTGTTTACGCCCTTTTGAACAGTCCTGAAAGGTGGCCGCACCAAGCGTCGAGGAACACGGGCTGGTTAAGCCGCCTGGAAAACGGCGATCCTCGGCCGACCGACGGCAACGGCGGTGATCCGCGCCTCGACGAACTTTCGCGAGCCTTCGATTTCCGGCGCATCCAGTTCTTCCGAGACCGTCACGATCGCGTCCCCGGCGCCATCCGCTTTCGCCTGAGCGAGCGCAGCGGTAATTGCACGCTCTCGGGCGATGGTCAGCGCTTCCGCTTCGCCGGCGACCGAAATTCGCCCGCCCGCTCCGGACCCAATGAATCGGCCCTCTTCCGGGGAAGTGACAACAACGGTAACGCTGGCACGGACCTGGCCAACCACCGCCCCAATGGCATTCGCGACATCGGCATCGGCCGGAATGACCGACTGCGCGCCCAGCATATCCGCGACCGCCGGATAATAGACCGGTGCCGAGGCGCCGAGCCCGATCAGCGGGCGATCCAATGCAACGGAAAACCGGGCGATGCCGGGCACCCGTTTCAGGGCCCGATCGACGGCCAGCGAAACCGCGGGATCGATGGCTTCGGCGCCGTCTTCGGCGAGACAGGCGGCGAGCACGGCCTCGGAGGACTGCCGTGTCAGCCGGCTCACGATCTTCTGAGCCAAGTCTTCCGGGGACGCGGCGATCTCGCGCCCCGCGCCGTCCTTGCGCCGGGCGGCGAGCTCCAGTCCAAGCCTCGCAGCCTCCCCGCACCATTGGCCCTGGCGGCCGAGCACGTGCAGCGCATCGGAAGGAGTGATGCCGCAGAGATGCACCAGCCCTCTTCCGACCAGCCGATCGAGAACCGCCCTTTGCGAATTCATCGTCAGGAGCTCGTTGAGCGAAACCGGCACGCTAGCGATGCGGGCAAAAAGCGCCTGCTCCGGCGGCTGCAGGCCCTGGGCCATTACATCCGGCACACCGGTTCGCACCGCAAAGCGGCCGTCGTGTCGTCCGGCATGGGTGGCGCGCAGCTGCTTTTCCAGCGTCGACAGAATGACCTCGCCATGCGCGACCGCGGCTAGGCTCAGCGGCAGAAGCCGGCGCGGACCGAGCGTGAGACGGGCTTCGAGGCCGCGGTCGTCGATATGGACCTCGGAATCGCCGCCGAGCCCGTAGGTGCGCAGCGCCACGGCCTCCACCATCGTGCGATGGCCGCCGACGACGGCGCCTTCTTCCGCCAGTTTTGGCCGCCCGCCATCGAGAACCGCAACATCCGTGGTGGTGCCGCCGATGTCGGACACCACCGCCTGGTCGAGCTCGGTCAGGAAACGCGCTCCGACAAGGCTTGCGGCGGGGCCGGAGAGGATGGTCTCGATCGGCCGCAGCCGGGCCTCGGCAGCCGAGATCAGCGCACCATCGCCACGCACCACCATCATCGGGGCCGCGATGCCGCGCGCGGTCAGAAAGCCCTCGCAGGATCCGACGAGCCGGTCGATGATCGACACCAGCCGGGCGTTCAGAAGCGTGGTCAAGGCGCGGCGCGGCCCGCCGAGTTTCGACGAAAGCTCATGGCTGCAGGTGACCGGCAGATGCGAAAGCGCGCGAATGCGGTCCCTCACCCGGATCTCGTGAGCCGGATTCCGGACGGCGAAATAACCGGCGACCGCAAAGGACGAGACCGTTCCCGCGAGCGCCGGCATGGCCGTTTCCAGGGCCGCCATGTCGAGCGGTGCCTCGTTGCCGTGCACGTCATGGCCTCCGGGCAGAAAGATCACCGGATCGTTTCCGAGCGCCTCGGCAAGCCCACCCCGCGTCAGATCCTCTTCGCTGAAGCCTACCATGATCAGGGCGGCCCGACCGCCCTGCCCCTCGACCAGCGCATTGGTGGCAAGCGTGGTCGAGAGCGAAACAAGGCCGATTGCGGAGGTGGGTGCTGCGCTTTTCTCCAGAACCGCGTCGACGGCACCGGCAATGCCGACCGCCAAGTCATGGCGCGTCGTCAGCGATTTCGCCTTGGCGACGACGCCTTGGCCCTCCCGGAACAGCACAGCATCCGTATAGGTGCCGCCGGTATCAATCCCGAGAAGGAGAGGGCCGGAAGAAGAAGAAAAAGCCACGCGAAAATCCTGAAGATCGGTCCATCGGATCTATAGCGATCAATAGCGTATGGCGGGCCAAGGTCAATTCACCAGCGGAGACCTCTCATGTCGCGGAGTGACCCGCATCAGCAGGCCATCGCGCGGCTGGGTGGTCAGTTTCTGGACCGGCCAGACCTTGGTCTCAGGTGTAACGTCGAAACGATAGCGGCTCATCAGCACCGCAAGCGCGATCACCGCTTCCTGCAGGGCAAAGGTCGCGCCGATGCAGGTGCGCGGGCCGGCGCCGAAAGGCAGATACTGGAAGCGGTTCAGCTTGCCGCGATTTTCAGGCAGAAAACGCTCGGGCATGAAGGCGCGCGGCTTGTCCCAATAAAGTTCGTGTCGGTGCAGCGTCCAGGGCATGACCAGCACGGTCACGCCGGCGTCGATCCTCACCGTCTTGCCTTCCGGGCTCGTCCAGCTGTCGTCGCTGATCGCTTCGCGGTTGATCGACGGCGCCGGCGGATAGAGCCGCAATGCCTCTTCGAACGCCGCCCGCACCCAGGGCATCAGCTCCAGCCATTCGACCGGATCGGCGCCGGTCGCCAGTACGCGGTCGATCTCTTCTTCCATGTTCTGCCGCACCGGCGGCGACTCCGCGACGCAATAGAGCGTCCAGGCCAGCGCCCGGGCCGTCGTCTCGTGGCCTGCGCCAATGAAGGTGAGGATATTGTCCTCGATCTCGCCCATGGTCAGCCCGTCGGGACCGGCAAGCTGCAGCAGCAGCGTCAGGAAATCCTGCGGCACATTGTCGGGATGTTCGCGCATCCGCTCCTGCCGCATAAGCATGGTTTCGGCAACCACGCGCCGGAACTTGTCGAGGATCCGCCTGCCGCCGATGCGGGTGACGCGCGGCACCCAGGACGGCGCCCGCAGCATATCCATCGGGTCGATCCGGCCCATGCGATGCAGAAGCTGGTCGACATCGTCGGCAACGGTCTCCTTGTTGCCGGCGATCTCGCCGGAAAACAGGGTTTCGGCGAGGATGGCATAGGTCAGTTCGGTCATATCGACGGAAATATCGCGAACCGCGCCGGCGGCGCCGGCCTCGGCATATTTCCTTGAGAACTCCTCTACCTGGCTCAGCATCTGGCCGGCAAAACCGCGGGAATGCTTTGGCGTGAAAACTGGCGCCATCGCCTTGCGGCAGCGTTTCCAGACCTCGCCTTCCGCAGTCAGCAGGCCGTCCCGGAGGATCGGGCGAAGGACGAGCTGGCGGATTTCCGACATCTCGTAGTTGCTGACATTGTCCACCAGGATATGCCGGATAAGCCCGGGATGATTGACGATCAGGGTCCGTTCCTTGAAGAACTTCGTCTCGAACCAGGGCAGCGTATAGGAAACCTTGCCCCAGAGCTCCAGCGGATTACGGAGCGCAGTCCAGATGACCTCGATCGGGTTCAGCAGCCGATCCCGATGCGGAGGTGCCGGCGGAACGAAGGGTTCGGGGCGGATGTCCATGGACAGCCCTCCTCAGGGGTTTCCTATGGAGGGAATATCAGCCGTCAGAGCAGGGATTTCAACTCGGCGAGCTTGTCGTTGACCAGCCAGCCATAATAATTTTCCTCCGGCAGGCCGCCGCGGGCGGCAAGCGCTGCGGCGCGCTGCGCCGAACCGCCGGTATTGTAAAGGGTCGCGGTGATGCCGGGATTACGGGAAATGTCCATGCCAGCGATCGTCTTGTAGTCGTCGATCGAGCGGCGGATGCTGGCTGCCATATAGGCGAGCGACTTGTCCGGGTCCATGATCGCGTCATAGACCGCGGCCGCCTTGTTCTCGTCGAGCTTCGGATAACCGGAGGTTCTGGCCACCATGTCCGACAGCATCAGCGCCGTCAGCGGATTGACTTGGCCGAGGCCAAAAGTCTGGCCGGCATAGAAGGGCTGGAAGAAGACCGCGCTGAAGCGGTTGTCGGGAAACGAGGTGCCGCCGACCGAACGGCCGCGAAAACTCTTTTCCCAGACGCCTTCGCGGCAGGTCCATAGCTTGTAGGAATCGGCGAAATCGTCGCATTTGCCGAAGTCCGGCCGGTCAAGGAACTGCTGGATGCTCTCGTCGCCATATCCGAAACGGAAACTGTTGCCGGCATAGGCGGCCGCCTTGACGTAATAGGTCTGCAGCCGGTCATAGGCATCGACATTGTAGGTATGCTCGCCGACGATCGCGCCTATCATATGGATCGGATCGATACTGTAATCGGCGGCCGTCGACCTGATCTTGGCGACCAGCTTCCTGTCGGACGCAAGCAAGTCGCGGATCTTCTCGTATTTATCGTCGAAGGTGGTACGGCCGGCCCGGGTGCGGCGCACGGAAGCGCCAGGGATCTTCGGCTGTTCCGCGTGACGGTTTCCCTCGGGTACCATCGTGAGGCCGCCTGCGAACGCGGACGAACCCGCGGACGTTGCGACGACAAGGATCAATGCCAGAAGGATGCGTTTCAAGATTTTGCGTGTCCCAGGACTTCGACTATGCCGATCTCCGGCACCGGATGCTTAAAGCCATTCCAGACCGACTCACTCAAGCGCCGGACATTTCCATGAAAGCGCGCTTCCCTTACGCGAGGCGTAAGGACCGTGTCGAGACGCGGGCGTTCAAAATCCCGTCAGTGCCCGCAAATGAGCAGCCGGACGTTGCCCGGCTGCCACGATTGCCCGCTCAGAGGATGTAGCGGGACAGATCCGTATCGGCAGCGAGATCGCCGACATGCTTCTTGACGTATTCCGCATCGATCGTGATCGCCGTGCCGCCCTGATCCGGCGCATTGAACGAGATTTCGTCGAGCACCCGTTCCATGACGGTCTGCAGCCGGCGGGCGCCGATATTCTCGACCGAGGAGTTGAGGTGTACGGCGACATCCGCCAGCGCGTCGATCGCGTCCTCGGTAAAGTCGAGCGTCAGTTCTTCCGTCTCCATCAGCGCCTTGTACTGGCGGATGAGGCTCGCCTCGGTTTCCGTCAGGATGCGGCGAAAGTCCTCCTTTGTGAGCGGCCTCAGCTCGACGCGGATCGGCAGGCGGCCCTGGAGTTCCGGCAGCAAATCCGACGGCTTGGAGACGTGGAAGGCGCCCGAGGCGATGAAGAGGATGTGATCGGTCTTCACCGGCCCGTATTTGGTCGATACCGTGGTGCCTTCGACCAGCGGCAGCAGGTCGCGCTGCACGCCTTCGCGGGACACACCAGCGCCCATGCCGCCGTCACGGGCGGCGATCTTGTCGATCTCGTCGAGGAAAACGATGCCGTCGTTTTCGACCGAGCGGACGGCCTCGCGCTGGATGACTTCGTTGTCGATCAGCTTATCGGATTCGTCACGGATCAGTTCGCCATAGGATTTCTTGACGGTGGTACGGACCTTCTTGGTGCGGCCGCCCATCGCCTTGCCGAACATTTCCGACAGGTTCAGCACGCCGATATTGGCGCCCGGCATGCCGGGGATCTCGAAACCGGGCATGCCGGAGCCGCTATCGGCAACCTCGATGTCGATTTCCTTGTCATCCATCTCGCCGTTGCGCAGCTTCTTGCGGAAGCTTTCGCGGGTGGCGGGCGATGCGGTCGCGCCAACCAGCGCATCGAGCACGCGTTCCTCGGCGCTCATATGCGCCTTGGCCTGCACGTCTGCGCGCATCTTGTCGCGCACGAGGCCGATGCCGATTTCGACGAGATCGCGGATGATCTGCTCGACGTCGCGGCCGACATAACCGACTTCGGTGAATTTGGTCGCTTCGACCTTGATGAAGGGCGCACCGGCGAGCTTGGCGAGGCGACGGGAGATCTCCGTCTTGCCGACGCCGGTCGGGCCGATCATCAGGATGTTCTTCGGCATCACTTCGTCGCGGAGCGTCTCGTCGAGCTGGTGGCGGCGCCAGCGATTGCGCAGCGCGATCGCCACGGCGCGCTTTGCGTCGTGCTGGCCGATGATGTGCCGATCCAGCTCGGAGACGATTTCCCGGGGTGAAAAGTTACTCATGTCAAATCCGTTCTTCTGGTGCGTCCAGCGCCATGAAATGGGCCGGACCGTAAATGGATGTCCTGGTGTCGACGTAGCGGAAGCCGGCCTTTTCATAGGCGCGGATCGCCTGGATGTTCTCCGGATCCGGATCGATGACGATCCTTTTCGCGCCGTTCTCGAAAAGCTCGCCCACGAGCTGCCGGATGATCGCACTGCCATGGCCGATGCCGACCAGCTCAGGATCGCCGATCGAGATATCGATGCCAAGCGTGCCCTTCGGCTGATCCTGATAGGGATGATCCTCTTCGAGATGCGGATCGTAATACTGGAGATAGGCGATCGGCCTCCCCTCCAGTTCCGCGATCATCGGTCGGGTCTCGATGCTCGTCATCGAATATTCGATGCTTGCCAGTTCCTCGTCGACCCCGCCCCACCATTTCGCGATATGCGGCTCGGCGAGCCACGTCGCCAGAAGAGGAAAATCCTCTGCCGCGACATCACGAAACGAATAGCGGGGCGCGCCGTCAGCCATCGGCGTCCAGCGATTCGATGACCAGGTTGTGGTTGGTGTAGACGCAGATATCGGCGGCGATATCGAGCGCCTTGCGGGCGATCTCTTCGGCCGACTTGTCCGTATCCATCATCGCGCGGGCGGCGGCATAGGCATAGTTGCCGCCGGAACCGATCGCGATGGTTCCGTGTTCCGGTTCGAGCACATCGCCATTGCCGGTGATCGCCAGCGTCGTCGACTTGTCGGCGACCAGCATCATCGCTTCGAGATTGCGCAGGTATTTGTCAGTACGCCAGTCCTTGGCGAGCTCGACGGCCGCGCGCATCAGCTGGCCCGGATATTGCTCGAGCTTCTTTTCAAGCCGGTCGAGCAGCGTGAACGCGTCGGCGGTGGCACCAGCGAAACCGGCGATCACTTCGCCCTTGCCGATGCGCCGCACCTTGCGGGCATTGCCCTTCATCACGGTCTGGCCGAGGCTCACCTGGCCGTCGCCTGCCATGATGACTTTGCCGCCCTTCCTCACAGTAATAATCGTTGTCATTCGGCACCTGTTGGCCCGTTCCACGGGCATTGGTCTAAGGGTATTTCGGCCCCATTGAGCATTTATGTAAGTCGGTCCAGGGCGAATGCAATCTCATGACGCGATACCGCAGCGACACCCCTGCTTTTGCTGGATATTTGATGTCGTGCCTGATAAGGAGCGCTGATCGACCGCATGGAGCAGACCCAGATGGGTGAGACCACAACCGCACGCGTGGGCAACATCGTCCGCAAGACCAACGAAACTTCCGTTTCCGTTTCCGTCAATCTCGACGGCACCGGCGCGGCGAAGATTTCCACGGGCGTCGGCTTCTTCGACCATATGCTGGACCAGCTCTCGCGACATTCACTGATCGACATGGATATCGAGGTCACGGGCGACCTGCATATCGACGACCACCACACCGTGGAAGACACCGGTATCGCGATCGGCCAGGCAATCTCCAAGGCGCTCGGCGACCGGCGCGGCATCACCCGCTACGCCTCGCTCGACCTTGCCATGGACGAGACGATGACCAAGGCGGCCATCGACGTGTCCGGCCGGCCGTTCCTGGTCTGGAACGTCGCGTTCAGCGCGCCGAAGATCGGCACGTTCGATACGGAACTGGTGCGGGAATTTTTTCAGGCACTGGCCCAGAACGCCGGCATCACGCTGCATGTGCTGAACCATTACGGCGCCAACAACCACCATATCGCCGAGACCTGCTTCAAAGCCGTGGCGCGGACACTTCGCGCCGCCATTGAAATCGACCCGCGGCAGGCCAATCGCGTTCCCTCCACGAAGGGAATGCTGGTCTGACTGCTTGAGGAGACGATCCTTGAGAAGCTACCTCGTTCTGACACCGCCCAATGACCTGCGAAGCCGATCCGACAGGGATCACCAGTCGACCCTCGTTCTGCGGGACGGGTTTTCCTGGCTTGCGCTGTTGTTTCCGTGGATCTGGCTTTTCTGGCACGGGCTATGGATCGTCGGCTTCGTCATTCTGTTCGCCCAGCTTGGCAGCGTCGTCCTGATGCAAGTCCCGGGCTTCTGGACCGCCGGGCTGCTGTTCGGCGTCGCCATCAGCCTGCTCATCGCGCTCGAAGGCCGACATTATCGCTCCGAAGCCCTGATCCGTCGCGGCTGGACACTGGAAATGGTAATCTCCGCTCACGATCTGCGCACCGCCGAGGAGATCTATTTCTCCGGCCTGCCGCAGCCTGAACAACAACCGATGCCGGTCTCGGCCGAGTGGGCAAAGCAGGCAAAACCGCCCGCCGCCGGATGGCAGGCCCCTCACATGGGCCTTTTCGAACATGGAGGACGCTGATGCGCGTCGCAATCATCGACTACGGGTCCGGCAATCTGCGTTCCGCGACCAAGGCCTTTGAACGGGCCGCCCGGGAAGCCGGCATCAACGCCGTGATCGACCTCACCGACAAGGCCGAAGCGGTGGCGACCGCCGACCGCATCGTGCTGCCGGGCGTCGGCGCCTATGCGGATTGCCGCGCCGGCCTCGATACCGTGCCGGGCATGCGGGAAGCCATCCTCGATGTCGTCGAACACAAGGGCCGTCCTTTCCTCGGTATCTGCGTCGGCATGCAGCTGATGTCGTCGCGGGGGCTTGAAAAGACCATCACGCCGGGCTTCGGCTGGATCGAGGGCGACGTCGTCGAAATGACGCCGCACGATCCCCATCTGAAGATCCCGCAGATCGGCTGGAACACGCTCGATATCCATCATCCTCACCCGCTGTTCGACGGCATTCCGACCGGACCGGACGGGCTGCACGCCTATTTCGTGCATTCCTATCATCTAGCGGCAAAGCACCGGAGCGACGTGATCGCGACCACCGAATACGGCGGGCCGATGACCGCGTTCGTCGGTCGCGACAACGTGGCCGGCTCCCAGTTTCATCCTGAGAAAAGCCAGACATTGGGTCTTGCCCTCATCTCCAATTTCCTGCGCTGGAAGCCCTGAGCTCGCGCAAACCACCAAGGACCGAAGACATGATCCTCTTTCCTGCAATCGACCTGAAGGACGGTCAGTGCGTGCGCCTCAAGCTCGGCGACATGGACCAGGCCACCGTCTACAACCCCGACCCGGCAGCCCAGGCAAAAGCCTTCGAGGACCAGGGTTTCGAATGGCTGCACGTGGTCGATCTCAACGGTGCCTTTGCGGGTGAAAGCGTCAACGGCGCTGCCGTCGATGCGATCCTGAAGGCCACGAAGAACCCGGTGCAGCTCGGCGGCGGCATCCGCACGCTCGATCATATCGAAAACTGGCTGGCGCGCGGGCTGACCCGTGTCATCCTCGGTACGGTCGCGGTGCGCGATCCGGCTCTGGTCATCGAGGCCTGCAGACAGTTTCCCGGCAAGGTCGCCGTGGGCATCGACGCCAAGGGCGGCAAAGTCGCGGTCGAGGGCTGGGCGGAAGCGTCCGAACTCGGCGTCATCGAGCTGGCAAAGAAATTCGAAGGCGCCGGCGTTTCGGCGATCATCTATACCGACATCGACCGCGACGGCATTCTCGCCGGCATCAACTGGGCGTCGACGCTGGAACTCGCCAATGCCGTCTCCATTCCGGTCATCGCATCTGGCGGGCTTGCTTCGCTTGACGATATCAGCCGCATGCTGGAGCCGGATGCCGCCCGGCTCGAAGGCGCAATCTCCGGCCGTGCGCTTTATGACGGCCGCATCGATCCCCAGGAAGCGCTCGCATTGATCCGCTCCAGACAAGGACGTGCCGCATGACCCTCAAAGCCCGTGTCATCCCCTGCCTGGACGTGAAGGACGGCCGCGTCGTCAAGGGCGTCAACTTCGTCGATCTCATCGATGCCGGCGATCCGGTCGAGGCGGCCAGGGCCTATGACGCCGCCGGCGCCGACGAGCTCTGCTTCCTCGACATCACGGCCTCCTCCGACAATCGCGAGACAATCTTCGATGTCGTCGCCCGCACGGCTGAACATTGCTTCATGCCGCTCACCGTCGGCGGCGGGGTGCGTACCATCGCGGATATCCGCAAGCTGCTGCTGGCCGGTGCCGACAAGGTGGCGATCAACTCGGCGGCGGTCGCCAATCCGGATTTCGTGGCTGAGGCCGCCGATAAATTCGGCAACCAGTGCATCGTCGTGTCGATCGACGCCAAGCGGCGGCGCAGCCAGGCGGTCGGTGGCGACAATCTGAGCGCCTGGGAGATCTACACGCATGGCGGCCGCAACGCGACCGGCATCGATGCGGTCGACTTCGCCATCAGGATGGTCGAGCGGGGTGCAGGCGAACTGCTCGTCACCTCCATGGACAAGGACGGCACCAAGAGCGGCTACGACCTGGAGCTGACGCGCATGATTGCCGACAGCGTCCGCGCGCCCGTTATCGCGTCGGGCGGCGTCGGAAATCTCGACGACATGGTCGCCGGCATCAAGCAAGGCCATGCGACGGCGGTGCTTGCCGCGTCGATTTTCCACTTCGGGACCTATACGGTCGGTGAGGCGAAGCATTATATGGCAGAGCACGGCATCGCCATGCGGCTCGATTGAGCGGTTGGGAAGACTGTTATGAGTGAATTTTCCCTGATTGACCTTGAACGGATCGTCGCCGAGCGGGCCAAGGCTTCACCCGAGGAATCCTGGACGGCGAAGCTTGTCGCCTCCGGCCAGGAGAAAGCCGCAAAGAAGCTCGGCGAAGAAGCCGTTGAAACGGTCATCGCCGCGATCAGCCAAGATCGCAAAAATCTGACCGCTGAGAGCGCCGATCTCCTCTATCATCTTTTGGTCGTCTTGAATATTGCGGCGGTACCGTTGCAGGATGTGCTCGACGAACTCCAGCGAAGGACCGGCCAGTCCGGCCTTCAAGAAAAGGCAAGCCGGCCGACATCATGAGCATTGCTTCCCAGCCCGCCGAGACGCCTCTATCCGAAACCGGCCCGAACACCGAATATTACTCGCCTTATCACCGCTTCACTGCTGAAGAATGGGCGAAGTTCCGTGCCGACACGCCCCTGACGCTCACCGCCGACGAGGTCCAGAGGCTGCGCTCGCTGGACGACCCGATCGATCTCGACGAGGTCCGGCGCATCTATCTTTCGCTGTCGCGTCTTCTGTCGACGCATGTGGAGGCCACACAACGCCTCTTCCAGCAGCGCAACCGGTTCCTGAGCCTTTCCGACATCACCAAGACGCCCTTCATCATCGGCATTGCCGGGTCGGTGGCGGTCGGCAAGTCGACCACCGCCCGTATCCTGAAGGAACTGCTCGCCCGCTGGCCCTCGAGCCCGAAAGTGGATCTCATCACCACAGACGGTTTTCTCTACCCCAATGCCGTGCTGAGCCGCGAAAACCTGATGGAGCGCAAGGGGTTTCCGGAAAGCTACGACATCGGCACCATTCTGCGGTTCCTGTCGGCGATCAAGGCCGGCGAGCCGAACGTCAAGGCGCCGCGTTATTCGCATCTCACCTATGACGTCCTGCCGGACGAATACACGCTGGTCGACCGGCCGGACATCCTGATCTTCGAAGGCATCAACGTCCTCCAGTCACGGGCGCTGCCGGCCGACGGCAAAATCGTGCCGATCGTTTCCGACTTCTTCGACTTCTCGATCTATATCGACGCCGATGAAGAGCAGATCCACAACTGGTACGTCCAGCGCTTCATGAAGCTGCGCCAGACCGCCTTCCGTGACCCGACCTCCTTCTTCAAGAAATATGCCGCGATCGACGCGGATGCAGCCCGTGCCGTCGCCGAGGGGCTCTGGGAAAACATCAATCTCAAGAACCTGCGGCAGAACATCGTGCCGACCAGGCCGCGCGCCGATCTCATCCTGCGCAAGGGCCGCAATCACCTGGTGGAAACGGTCGAACTGCGCAAACTGTAGGCTATCGATCGCCGGCTATTGAATCAAATCGTCAGCTATTCACGCGGCGGAGCGTCAGATTGATGCGTCCGCCGTTTTTCAGCAGCGTCGATGTGCCCGGATAAATGCGATCGACGCCGTGGAACGCGAGACGCCCCTCTCCGCCGAGGACCACGACATCGCCGCTCGCCAGCCGGAAGGAACCGGTCGGGTCCTTGCGATTCAGGCCGCCGACCCGGAACAGGCAGCTATTGCCGAGCGAGATGGACAGAACCGGGGCGGAAAGATCGTTCTCGTCCTTGTCCTGATGCAGGCCCATCCTGGCATCGTCGGCATAGAAGTTGATCAGGCAGGCCTCCGGCGGCTTCGGATACTCGCCGAGCTTTTCCCAGAGATCGAGCAGCTCCTTCGGCATCGCAGGCCAAGGCTTTTTCGTCACAGGATGGAAAGGCTGGTAGCGATACCCCTGATCCTTGTCCGTCACCCAGCCGAGCGGGCCGCAATTGGTCATGCGCACCGACATCGGTTTTCCGGTGCCCGGCATTTCCGGCGTGTAGAGCGGCGCCTCGGCCACGACGCCGCGAATCAGCTCGACCAGGCGCTCCTGAGCCGGTCGATCCAGATAGTCCGGAAGGTGCCTGATACCGTTTGCAAGCGTCGCCAAATCGATCTCCGCGCCCAGTTCCCGTTCCTAGTCGCCACTTGGCCGGCCACGCATTTTCTTGACATCCGAACGGCCGGATTTCTCCTTCAGCCGGCGTTCGACCGAACCCTTTGTGGGCTTGGTTTTCTTGCGCGGCGGCGGCGGCGGTTCGGCGGCCTTGAGGATCAGCTCCTTCAGCCGCTCCCGTGCGTCTTCCCGATTGCGTTCCTGGCTGCGGAACCGGTTCGCCTCTATCATCAGCACACCATCCTTCGACACCCGTTTTCCGGCGAGCTTGATGGCGTTTTCCTTCACCCGCTCCGGCAGGGACGGGGTGTTGACGATGTCGTAGAAAAGCTGGACGGCCGTCGAGACCTTGTTGACGTTCTGGCCACCCGGCCCGCCCGCCAGCACGAACTGTTCCGTCAGCTCCCACCCGGCGATGGTGATGCGGTTGTTGATGACGAGGGGATTGCTGGCCATGGTCTCCGGTCTTTGTCCTTGGGCGCATGCCGTTACCCCGAAACCGGCACCCACTTTCGGGCGACATGCAGCAGGCCGCATCTTTTCCACAAAGCCGGCAAAAAGAAAACCGCCGACCAGGGTGTTATCCCGGGCCGGCAGTTTCACGTGAATCCTTCAAAGATTACTCGGCGGCGGCGAGCATGACCGGAGCGGCGCTTCTCACCTTGCTGTCGACGTGGTCTTCATACTGCCCGAAGTTCTGGATGAACATCGAGACGAGCTTTTTGGCATAGGCGTCGAACGCGGCGCCGTCCGCCCAGGTCGAGCGCGGGTCGAGGATCGCATTGTCGACGCCTTCAACAGCGACCGGCACCGCGAAACCGAAATTCGGGTCGGTACGGAACTCGACATTCTTGAGGCTGCCATCGAGCGCGGCGCTCAGGAGCGCCCGGGTCGCCTTGATCGGCATACGGCGGCCGACGCCGTAGGCGCCACCGGTCCAGCCCGTGTTGACGAGCCAGCAATCGACCCCGTGGCGGGCGATCAGCTCCTTGAGCAGGTTGCCGTATTCGGCCGGATGGCGCGGCATGAACGGGCCGCCGAAGCAGGTCGAGAACGTCGCTTCCGGCTCGGTGACGCCCTTTTCCGTGCCGGCGACCTTGGCGGTGTAGCCGGAGAGGAAGTGGTACATCGCCTGTTCCGGCGTCAGCTTGGCGATCGGCGGCATGACGCCGAAAGCATCGGCGGTCAGCATGATGATCGACTTCGGCTGCGGCGCCATGCCGGTCTTCGATGCATTCGGAATGAAATGCAGCGGATAGGCGCTACGGGTGTTCTCGGTCAGCGAATCGTCGTTAAAGTCCGGAACCCGGTTCTGGTCGAGCACGACGTTTTCGATCACCGTGCCGAAACGGCGGGTGGCGGCATAGATTTCGGGTTCCGCTTCGGCCGAGAGGTTGATGGCCTTGGCATAGCAGCCGCCCTCGAAATTGAAGACGCCGTTTTTGCCCCAGCCATGCTCGTCGTCGCCGATGAGCGTGCGGTTCGGATCGGCCGACAGCGTGGTCTTGCCGGTGCCGGACAGGCCGAAGAACAATGCGGTATCGCCGTTGGGGCCGACATTGGCCGAGCAGTGCATCGGCATCACGCCCTCTTCCGGCAGGAAGTAGTTGAGCACGGAGAAGACCGACTTCTTGTTCTCGCCGGCATAGGACGTGCCGCCGACCAGGATGAGGCCGTTGGTGAAATCGCAGGCGATCACCGTTTCCGTGCGGCAGCCGTGGCGGGCGGGATCCGCCTTGAAGCTCGGCAGGTTGATGATCGTCAGCTTCTCTTCGAAACTTTCGAGCGTGGCGCGATCCGGGCGGATCAGCAGATTGCGGATGAAGAGAGCATGCCAGGCGAACTCGCTGACGACGCGGGTCGGGAGGGCATATTCGGCATCGGCGCCGCCGACCAGGTCCTGGACGAACAGCGTCTTGCCGGCCGCATGGGCGAGCATGTCCTTCTTGAGGGCTTCGAAGTGTTCGGGCTTCATGGGCTTGTTGTCGGCGCCCCACCAGACACGGTTCTCGGTGCCGGCATCGCGGACGATGAACTTGTCCTTCGGGGAGCGGCCGGTGTGCTGGCCGGTGACGGCGCGGAGCGCGCCGTCGATCGTCAGATCGGCTTCACCGCGGCGGATCGCTTCTTCGTAGAGTTCAACCTCGGACGAATTGTAATAGACACGCGATACATCGCCGAGGCCGATCGCCGCTAAACCCTTGGACGGGTTGTGAAGTCCAAACTCCTCCATGCACGCACTCCTTCAGCTTGCCGTGGGAACTCCCGCAAAATTAATGACAGATTTCTAAAAGGGCAAGAGGCGGCTCGAAAATTCTTTAATAATATCAAATATTTAATCGATTTAAAAAATTTTATTCCTCTTTAAATCGGTTAAATAACTGTTTCAATCCGCATCCGCCCTATCTTAAACTTCATTGCCAAAACGCACGATCATCGGCGGCCTCTTTATCTTTGCCACAATTTGTTCCACCTTTATACTCAAGAAGCGCGTCGGCTTATGTCGCCTGGCTGGGGTGAATTCCAGGAGATGCGCTTAGATGATGACGGAGATGGAGAGCATGCAGACAATCGCGCTCGTAGACGACGACCGCAATATCCTGACGTCGGTATCGATTGCACTCGAGGCGGAAGGATACAAGGTCGAAACCTATACGGATGGCGCTTCCGCGCTCGACGGGCTGATCGCCCGCCCTCCGCAGCTGGCGATCTTCGATATCAAGATGCCGCGCATGGACGGGATGGAGCTTCTGCGCCGCCTGCGGCAGAAGTCCGACCTGCCGGTGATCTTCCTCACCTCCAAGGATGAAGAAATCGACGAGCTGTTCGGGCTGAAGATGGGCGCCGACGACTTCATCACCAAGCCGTTCTCGCAGCGTCTGCTGGTGGAGCGCGTCAAGGCGATCCTGCGACGCGCCGGCAGCCGCGAGGCGCAGGCCGCCGGCGGTGTCGGGGTCAAGACGGCTACCGATCAGCAGGCGGCCCGCACGCTCGAACGCGGCCAGCTTGCCATGGACCAGGAGCGACACACCTGCACCTGGAAGGGCGAGCCGGTGACGCTGACGGTGACCGAGTTCCTGATCCTGCATTCTCTGGCCCAGCGGCCGGGCGTCGTCAAAAGCCGCGATGCGCTGATGGATGCCGCCTATGACGAGCAGGTCTATGTGGACGACCGCACCATCGACAGCCATATCAAGCGGCTGCGCAAGAAGTTCAAGATGGTCGACAACGACTTTGATATGATCGAAACGCTTTACGGCGTGGGTTATCGATTCCGCGAGGCGGCTTGACCCTTGCGAAAGGTTAACTTGAGGCCGCGGCCGGACCAGCGCTAAGCTGGCCCGGTGGAAGGACTGCAGTGGCAGATCAAACGTTCGACAGCGATATTGCCCGAATGGAGAAGGCCGGGACACGCCGCGCGCCGCGGCGGTTCTGGTCGCGCCCTTTCACGCTCATTCGACGGGTGTTCGGCCACGCGGTCTTCTCGAGCCTTACCCGCCGCATCCTGTTCTTCAATATCGCCGCGACGGTCGTGCTGGTCGCCGGCATTCTCTACCTCAACCAGTTCCGCGAGGGGCTGATCGACGCCCGCGTCGAGAGCCTGCTGACGCAGGGCGAGATCATCGCCGGGGCGATTTCCGCCTCGGCTTCGGTCGATACCAACTCGATCACCATCGACCCCCAGAAACTCCTCGAACTGCAGGCCGGCCAGAGCATCACGCCGGTGCCGAACGACGAGGACCTCGATTTCCCGATCGATCCCGAACGCATCGCCCCGGTTCTGAGGCGGCTGATTTCGCCGACCCGCACCCGTGCCCGGATTTTCGATGCCGACGCCAACCTGCTGCTCGATTCTCGGCATCTCTATTCGCGCGGGCAGGTGCTGCGCTTCGACCTGCCGCCGGTGGAAAACGAATCACAGACCTGGAGCGACTGGTTTGCGGGCCTCATCAACCGCCTGCTACAGCCGGGCAACCTGCCGGTCTACAAGGAAGCGCCGGGCGGCGACGGTTCGATCTATCCGGAGGTGATGAATGCGCTGACCGGCGTGCGGGGTGCGCTCGTACGGGTTACCGACCGCGGTGAGCTGATCGTTTCCGTCGCTGTGCCCGTCCAGCGTTTTCGCGCCGTGCTCGGCGTGCTTCTCCTGTCGACCCAGGCCGGCGACATCGACAAGATCGTGCATGCGGAGCGGCTGGCGATCATGCGCGTCTTCGGCGTCGCGACGCTGGTCAATATCCTGCTCTCGCTGCTGCTCTCCTCGACCATCGCCAATCCGCTGCGGCGACTGGCGGCGGCGGCAATCCGCGTGCGGCGCGGCGCCAAGCAGCGCGAGGAAATTCCGGACTTCTCCTATCGCCAGGACGAAATCGGCAATCTTTCGATCGCGCTTCGCGAAATGACCAACGCGCTCTACGACCGCATCGATGCGATCGAAAGTTTCGCGGCGGATGTCAGCCACGAACTCAAGAACCCGCTGACCTCGCTTCGCAGCGCCGTCGAGACCCTGCCGCTGGCGAAATCCGAGGAGTCGAAACAGCGCCTGACGGAAATCATCTTCCACGATGTGCGCCGTCTCGACCGCCTGATCAGTGACATTTCCGATGCCTCGCGGCTGGATGCCGAGCTCGCCCGGGAGGATTCGACGCCCGTCGACATGGAAAACCTGCTCGGCAATCTCGTTGATATTTCCCGGCAGATCCGCAGCGGCCGCAAGCCGGTGGAAGTCAGTCTCACGGTGGACAACAAGGCCGGCAACCGGTCGGCCTTCCTGGTCAACGGCCATGATCTTCGCCTCGGCCAGATCATCACTAACCTCATCGAGAACGCCAGATCCTTCGTGCCCGAGAAGGGCGGCCGCATCACCATTCGGCTGTCCCACGCGAAGGACCGCGTGATCGTGACGGTGGAAGACAACGGTCCCGGCATCCAGGCCGAGGATATCAACCGCATCTTCGAACGCTTCTATACGGACCGGCCGGACGGCGAAAGTTTCGGCCAGAATTCCGGCCTCGGCCTGTCCATCAGCCGGCAGATCGCCGAGGCTCATGGCGGCTCACTGAAGGCGGAGAACGTACACGACGCCAAGACGGGTGCTATGACCGGGGCGCGTTTCACGCTGTCGCTGCCGGGCGGCGAAGACCAATGAGCACGACGCCGGTCAATATCCATGCGACCGCAATCGTCATCGGCACCAGGGGCCTCCTCTTCACCGGCCCGTCCGGCAGCGGCAAATCCATGCTTGCCTTCACCTGTATCGCTGCGGCCCGGCGCCAGGGCGCTTTCGCGGCCCTGGTGGCCGACGATCAGGTGCTCGTCTCGCGCCACGGCGACCACATCCTCGCCACCCGGCCGGAACCGATCGCCGGCCTCCTCGAACTGCGCGGCAGCGGCATCGCCCGTCTTGAAAGCCTCCCCGCCGCGGCGCTGGACCTAACGGTCGAAATCATCTCTCTGCCCGAAGATAAAAGGCTTCCGCCGGAAAACGAACGCTTCCGGATCTTCGGTCTCGGCGACCTTCCACTTGTGCGGATATGGCGCGGCGCACCGGACCCTCTGGGCATTCTGGTGGCATTCGCGCCTGATTTTCACGGCGAGATGCCGTTTTGATCATCCTGAAGCCTGATTTTTTGACTTGAACTTCGAGTCTACTTGGAGAAGATGGCATCCCACCGCTGGACCGCCTTATTGCAATGCGATATTGGCGCCGAGTTTCCATAGCAGGGGGCAGTTTTCATGATCGGACTAGTGCTTGTCACCCATGGCAAGCTGGCTGAGGAATTTCGTCATGCGGTGGAGCATGTCGTCGGGCCTCAGAAATTCATCGAAACCGTATCGATCGGTCCCGAGGACGACATGGATCAGCGGCGGCAGGATATCGTCAATGCCGTCACCAATGCCGATGAAGGCCATGGCGTCATCATTCTGACCGACATGTTCGGCGGCACGCCCTCCAATCTTTCCATTTCCGTCATGGAAAGCGGCCGGATCGAAGTCATTGCCGGCATGAATCTACCGATGCTGATCAAGCTTGCCGGCGTGCGCAGCGACAACAACATGGAAAAGGCGCTCGCCGAAGCCTCCGAAGCCGGTCGCAAATACATCAATGTCGCAAGCCGCGTCCTCAGCGGCAAATGAGAACCCAGACCGGATGTCATTGCCCTCTCCCCGTGAATTCCTGATCATCAACAAGCGTGGACTGCATGCGCGCGCCTCGGCCAAGTTCGTGCAGATGGTGGAAAGCTTCGACGCGCGGATCACCGTTTCCAAGGACGGAACAACCGTCGGCGGCACTTCGATCATGGGCCTGATGATGCTTGCCGCCAGCACCGGCTGCACGATCGAAGTCTCAGCCGAAGGCCTTCAGGCCGAGGAAGCGTTGAACGCGCTGGAAGAGCTCGTCGCCAACAAGTTCGGCGAAGAAGCCTGACGCGTCCGCGACTTAGCCTTCCGCTGACATAAACATATAAAGACTTCTTTATATCCCGTTGCCAGCTTGCAGGAAGCCTGCTAAACCGCTGGCCAGTTTCCGCTTGCCCAAAGCGGGTCTTGCCACCTCCGGCGGTACCCCCGCTGGAGAGGGCACCACTGAACATGGAGAGCTTTATGAGCACTGAGAAGGATTATGTCGTCGCGGATATCAATCTTGCCGCCTACGGCCGCAAGGAGCTCGACATCGCAGAAACCGAAATGCCGGGCCTGATGTCGTGCCGCGAAGAATTCGGCACGACGAAGCCGCTGAAGGGCGCCCGTATCTCGGGTTCGCTCCACATGACTATCCAGACGGCCGTTTTGATCGAGACCCTTCGGGAACTCGGCGCGGAAGTCCGCTGGGCGTCCTGCAACATCTTCTCGACCCAGGACCATGCTGCCGCGGCGATCGCCGCCGCCGGCATCCCGGTCTTCGCCGTCAAGGGCGAATCGCTGACCGAGTACTGGGGCTATACCGACAAGATCTTCCAGTGGGCCGATGGCGGCCTCTCCAACATGATCCTCGATGACGGCGGCGACGCCACCATGTACATCCTGCTCGGCGCCCGCGCCGAAGCCGGCGAAGACGTTCTTTCGAACCCGACGTCGGAAGAAGAAGAAATCCTCATCGCGCAGATCAAGAAGCGCCTCAAGGCTTCGCCCGGCTGGTTCACCAGGCAGCGCGACGCGATCAAGGGTGTTACCGAAGAAACCACGACCGGCGTTCACCGCCTCTATGAACTGTCCAAGAAGGGCCTGCTGCCCTTCCCGGCAATCAACGTCAACGACTCGGTCACCAAGTCGAAGTTCGACAACAAATACGGCTGCAAGGAATCGCTGGTCGACGGCATCCGCCGCGGCACCGACGTGATGATGGCCGGCAAGGTTGCCGTCGTCTGCGGTTACGGCGACGTGGGCAAGGGTTCCGCCGCTTCGCTCGCCGGTGCCGGCGCCCGCGTCAAGGTCACCGAAGTCGATCCGATCTGCGCCCTGCAGGCCGCCATGGACGGTTTCGAAGTCGTCGTCCTCGAAGACGTCGTTTCCTCCGCCGACATCTTCATCACCACGACCGGCAACAAGGACGTCATCCGCATCGACCACATGCGCGCGATGAAGGACATGGCGATCGTCGGCAATATCGGCCACTTCGACAACGAGATCCAGGTCGCCGCGCTCAAGAACCTCAAGTGGACCAACGTCAAGCCGCAGGTCGACATGATCGAGTTCCCGAAGGGCAACCGCATCATCCTTCTGTCGGAAGGCCGCCTGCTCAACCTCGGCAACGCCACCGGCCACCCGTCCTTCGTGATGTCAGCTTCGTTCACGAACCAGACGCTGGCCCAGATCGAGCTCTTCACCAAGCAGGGCGAGTACAAGAACGAGGTCTACATCCTGCCGAAGCACCTCGATGAAAAGGTCGCCCGCCTGCATCTCGCCAAGCTCGGCGTGAAGCTGACGGAACTCTCCGACGAGCAGGCCGCCTATATCGGCGTCTCGCAGACGGGTCCGTTCAAGGCCGAACACTACCGCTATTAATCAATAGCCGGTTAATCCACAAGATATGGTAGCCGCAGCCTTGACAAAGGCTGCGGCTTCTTTTTTGGGCGCCGCCCTTCCCGGCGATTCCCTAAGCAAGTATTGTTTTAGAACTTGATTCGCGCCTTCCCTGGAGCGTGATGCCGAAAGCCGCCAGCGGGTTTCGGACATCGTCGCGCTCCCAGCATCTGACTGGGAGCCGTCCGGCTACGGGCAAGGCATGATGTGGTATGTCTTGTCGATGAGCGGCAATTGGACGGAGACAGACCGGATATGTCGGTAAAAAAAATGAGCTCGTCAGAACGGGCCGATCCCCTTTGCGGCGGAGCGGAAGCTTCGGCTTTGCGCCCGGTTTTCGGGTCTGCGGAAGGGAACGTGATGGTTGCCAAGCTTCGCCGTCTGGCGCTGTTCGGCAGTGCTTTCCTTTCGGGCACCGCCCTTTCCGGGCTGGCGACCGTGGCGCTTGCGCAGCAGTCCGGCAATGCAGCCGTCCGCCTGTTTTCCTCCACGGAAGTCATCGTTTCGTCGCTGGTGATGGGCGCGCTCGGCGCAGCCCTGTTTTCCGCCATCTGGCTGGTGCGCCAACGCGGCAACATGGAAGCCGAAACACAGGAGATGCGCAGTGCGCTTTCTGATGCGCAGCAGCGGATTTCCAAGTTCGAAGCCCTGATCGCCGACAAGAACCGGCGAATCGTCGTGTGGGAAAGCGGTTCCTCGAAGCCGGAATTCCTCGGCCAGCTGCCGGCAGAAACCGGCGCGCCGCAGCAGGATCGCGAATTTCTCGCCTTCGGCCGCTGGATGCGCGGCAGTTCCGCCGGCGAACTCGAAAAATCGATCGAATTGCTGCGGGGCGAAGCCTGCTCCTTCGATATGGTGGTGGAAACCAACCGCGACGAAATCCTTGAAGTGCAGGGCCGGGTTTCGGGCGGCAAGGCCTTCGTCCGTTTCATTGCACTCAACAATCTGCGCGCCGAACTCGCCGAGCTGAAGATCGAGCGCGAGCGGCTGACGAATTCGATCATGCTGTTCCACTCGCTGCTCGATGCCATGGAGCAGCCGGTCTGGCGCCGCGATGCGCAGGGTAAGCTCACCTGGGTGAACCACGCCTATGGCGATGCCGTGGAGGCTTCGACCCCGGCGCAGGCCATCGAAGAGAGCCGCGAATTTTTAGGCTCGATCGCGCGGGAAAAAATCCGGGCGACCGCAACTTCCACCTCCCCCTTCCATGACCGGATTTCGACGGTGGTGCACGGGAACCGCACCATGTTCGACGTCGTCGATGTCGTTGTGCCCGGCGGTTCCACGGGCCTTGCGATCGATGTTTCCGAGGCGGAAGCGGTGCGCGAGGAACTGAAGCGGACCCTGAAGAGCCACGCGGAAACGCTCGACCATCTGGCAACGCCCGTCGCCATCTTCGACGGCGACCGCCGGCTGCAGTTCTACAATCAGGCCTTCGTGCAGCTTTGGGGTTTCACGCTGCCCTTCCTCGATTCACGGCCGGACAATAGCGAGCTGCTCGACAAGCTCAGGAGCGACGGCAAATTGCCGGAACAGCTCAGCTGGCGGAGCTGGAAGGAGACGGCGCTTTCCGTCTACCAGTCTCCCGATACCCAGACCGACCTCTGGCACCTGCCGAACGGCCAGACGCTGCGCGTCATCGCCACCGCGCATCCGCAGGGCGGCGCCACCTGGGTGTTCGAAAACCTCACCGAACAGGTGGATCTCGAAACCCGCTACAACACGCTGGTCCAGGTTCAGGGCGAAACCATCGATCATCTGTCCGAAGGCGTCGCCGTCTTCGGACCGGACGGACGTATCCGCCTGTCGAACCCCGCCTTCCGGGCGCTCTGGGGCATCACCGCCGAGGAATCCAAGCCAGGCACCCATATCAAGGCCATCGAGACGGCCTGCGCGCCGTCCTACGACAAGCCGGACGGCTGGCGCCGCTTCGGCCAGATGCTGACCAATTTCGATGACGAGCGCCCCTCCCTGCAGGGCACGTTCGAACTCTATTCCGGCCTGATCCTCGATTATGCCGTGACCCCGCTGCCGAACGCCCAGACGATGCTGACCTTCGTCGACATGACGGCGAGCGCCAGGGCCGAACGGGCGCTCAAGGAAAAGAACGAGGCGCTGCAGAAGGCCGACGAGCTCAAAAACGATTTCGTCCAGCACGTTTCCTACGAACTGCGCTCGCCGCTGACCAATATCATCGGCTTCACCGATCTCCTGAAGACGCCGGGCATCGGCCCGTTAAACGAGCGGCAGTCGGAATATATCGATCATATCTCGACATCCTCCTCGGTTCTCCTGACGATCGTCAACGACATCCTCGATCTGGCGACTGTCGATGCGGGCATCATGCAGCTCAACTATTCGGAAATGTCGATCGACGATCTGCTCGACGACGTGGCGATGCAGATCGCCGACCGACTGCACGAAAACGGCGTGGCACTGGCGATCACCGCGCCGGCCGGTCTCGGCACGATCGTCGCCGACCAGCAGCGGCTGAAGCAGATCCTCATCAAGCTGCTTACCAATGCCACCAATTTTGCGCCGGACGGATCCGCCATTACGCTCAACTGCTGGCGCACCCATAGCGACGTGTTCTTCTCGGTGACCGACAAGGGCCCGGGCATTCCGGAAGACGTGCTGAAAACCGTGTTCGACCGCTTCTCGGCCAATGCCAGGGGCGGCAAACGCTCCGGCGCGGGCCTCGGCCTTTCGATCGTCGAAAGCTTCGTGACGCTGCATCACGGCGATGTCGCGATCGACAGCAAGCCCGGCCAGGGAACCACGGTTACGTGCCGCATTCCGAGCGGCACGACGGCGCGGTCCGTCGCCGCCGAATGAGTGGTGAGGCAGCTCTTACCCTGACACTTGCCGACGAGGCGGAAACGATCCGCCTCGGCGAAGACCTGGCATTGGCGCTGAACAAGGGGGACTGGATCGCCCTTTCCGGCGATCTCGGTGCTGGCAAATCGACTTTCGCACGGGCATTTTTGCGCGCGCTGGCCGATGATGACGAGCTCGAAGTGCCAAGCCCGACCTTCACGCTGGTGCAGAGCTACGAGCTGCGCATCCCGGTCTCGCATTTCGATCTCTATCGCCTCGGCGATTCCTCCGAACTGGACGAACTCGGGTTCGACGAGGCGCTTTCCAACGGCATCTGCCTGGTGGAATGGCCGGAAGTGGGTGACGACCTGCTGCCGCAGGCCCGCATCCAGCTCCGGCTCGAGCAGAGCGGCAGCGGCCGAATCGCAACGATCACCGCTCCGGAAGCACAGATGCATCGCATCCGCCGCGTTCTGGCGATCCGCGAATTTCTCGACAGCCACGGCTACCGCGGCGCCCGGCGGCGGTTCCTCACCGGCGACGCCTCGACGCGCGCCTATGAGAGCGTGACAATCGCAAACGGCGAAACGCTGATCCTGATGGACTGGCCGCGCCCGGCGCAAGGGCCGCCGGTCCTCGACGGAAAGCCCTATCCCAAGGTCGCGCATCTCGCCGAGGATCCCTATCCCTTCGTGGCGATCGACGAATATCTGCGCGAGCTGGGCCTGGCGGCACCGGAAGTGCTGCATGTGGATTATGACCAGGGCATCCTGCTGATCGAAAATCTCGGCGAAGAGGGTGCCGTCGACGAGGATGGCAATCCCATCGAGGAGCGCTACCGCGAAAGCATCGTCTGCCTCGCTTTCCTGCACAGCCACGAGATGCGCCAGGATTTGCCGGTCGGCGACGGGCATATCCATCACATCCCAGATTTCGATCCGACGGCGATGAAGATGGAAGCCCGGCTGCTGATCGACTGGCACCTGCCCTGGAAACGCGGCACGCCGGCGACGGACGAGGAACGGCAGGAATACCTGGAGATCTGGGACGACCTTATCCGCGAGCTTGATGGCGTCGAGAAGAACCTGCTGCTGCGCGATTTCCATTCGCCCAATATCATCTGGCGGCCGCATGAATCCGGCGTGCGGCGCGTCGGCCTGATCGATTTCCAGGATGCGATGATCGGGCCGACCGCCTACGACCTCGCCTCGATCGTCCAGGACGCGCGGGTGGATATTCCCAAACCCCTCGCCGACCAGTTGATGCTGGACTACGTGACGCTCCGCCGCGCGCTCGGGGCCTTCGACGAGCCGACGTTCCTGAAAGCCTGGGCGATCATGGCGGCGCAGCGCAACTGCAAACTCGCCGGCCTCTGGGTGCGGCTCTTGCAGCGGGACGGCAAGCCGGGCTATTTGAAGCACATGCCGCGGACGCTTCGCCATCTCGCGACGGCGCTGAGCCACGATGTGCTCAGCCCCTTGCGCGATTGGTGCCGTCGGGCTGGAATAGAACTGCCCGAATCATAATTACGGTTCCCGATGACCATTCAACGAGCCCCCATCAAACAGGCGATGGTGCTTGCCGCAGGGCTCGGCACCCGTATGCGGCCGATCACCAACACGATGCCGAAGCCGCTCGTGCCGGTCGCCGGCAAGCCGATGATCGACTATGTGCTGGATTCGCTGAGAGAAGCCGGTGTCGAGCGCGCGGTCGTCAACGTGCACCACTTCGCCGACCAGATGGCGGCGCATCTTGCGGCCTACAAGGGCCTCGAAATCCTGATCTCGGACGAGCGGGATGCGCTGATGAACAATGGCGGCGGTATCGTGAAGGGGCTAAAACTTCTCGACCGCAGCACGATCTTCGTCATGAATGCCGACCTTTTCTGGATCGGCGAGACGCCCGGCAAGCCCACCAACCTTCAGCACCTGGCGAAATTCTTCGATCCTGAGCGCATGGACATGGCGATGCTCTGCGTCGATATCGACAACACGACCGGGCATAACGGCGTCAACGATTTCGGGATGGATGCGGATGGCCGGTTGAGGCGCTACCGGGACGATCCGTCCAATCCGGTGGTCTATGCCGGCGCCTTCGCGATGAGCCCTTCCTTTCTCGACGACGCGCCGTCCGACGCCTTCAACATCAACATCTATTTCGACAAGGCGATCGCCCGCGGCCGGCTCTTTGGCACCATGCTCGACGGCCACTGGATCACCGTCGGCACGCCCGAAGCGCTGCCGGAAGCCGAAGCCGTGATCGCGCGCTATCCGGTGGAGGCATGACCACCCTATCCGGCAAGAAGCGGGTGTTTTCGATCCCCGCCGGAGCGCCCTTCCTCAAGACCGTGGCGGCGGCACTCTGCGACGGCCGGCTCAACGAGACCTTCCGCTACGATCCGGCCGACCCGCTTTCGCTCGCCGACGTCACCATCTATGTGCCGACGCGGCGCTCCGCACGTGTGCTGCGCTCGGAATTCGTCGATCTGCTCGGTGGCCGTTCGGCGATCCTGCCGGTCATCCGCCCGCTTGGTGAAACCGACGACGACAGCGGTTATTTCGATCTCGTGGCACCCGAGGAGATGGACTTGGCGCTGCCGATCGGCGGCACCGCCCGGCTGCTCGAACTCGGCCGGCTCATCCTTGCCTGGCGCAACCAGCTTCCGAAGATCGTGCTCGACGTGCATTCGGAATCGCCGCTGGTGGCTCCCGCGAGCCCCGCCGATGCCATCTGGCTCGCCCGGGCGCTTGCGGAACTCATCGATGCAGTCGAAACCGAAGAACGCGATTGGGCCGATCTCAAAAAACTCGATACCGGCGAGCATGCGCTCTGGTGGCAATTGACCGCCGAGTTCCTGTCGATCGCCAGCGCCTTCTGGCCGCTGCGGCTCGAAGAACTGCGCCGTTCTTCGCCGGCAAAACACCAGGCGGCGATCCTACGCGGCGAGGCACGGCGGATCTCCTTGAGGGAGCACAAAGGCCCGGTGATCGTCGCGGGTTCGACTGGCTCGATACCTGCGGCGGCCGACCTGATCGCCGCGATCTCCAACCTGCCGAACGGTACCGTCATCTTGCCGGGCCTCGATCTTTCGATGCCGGCGGACCAGTGGACAATGATCGGCGAAGAAGCTTTCGACGGTAGGCCTGAACCCGCCAGCCGCAGCCATTCGCAATTCGGCCTTTTGCGGCTGCTCAAAAAGCTCGGCGTGACGCGGGAGGACGTGGAAGTGCTGGGCGAGGTTCCGGACGACCTTGCCTTCCGCGCCGAAGCGCTGTCCCAGGCGCTGGTGCCCGCCAAGGCGACCGACCGCTGGAGTACCTGGCGTGACAAGGCCGACCCCCGTAAGCTTTCCGAGGCCTTTGCCGACGTCTCGCTGATCGAAGCCTCGAATGAACGCGAAGAGGCGGTCGCGATCGCCATCGCGCTCCGTCTGGCGCTGGAACAACCGGGAACAGACGGCGGCGAGGCTCAGGCAGCACTGATCACGCCCGATCGCGCGCTTGCCCGCCGGGTAGCTGCCGAGCTTTCCCGTTTCGGCCTGCTCGCCGACGATTCCGCCGGTTCGCCGCTGTCCGGCACGCCGCAGGGCACGTTGACCCAGCTTCTCCTCGAAGCGACGCTCCGGCCGGGCGATCCGGTGGCGATCGTCGCGCTGATCAAACAGCCGCTGATGCGGCTCGGCCTGCCAGTCGAAGATCTGCGTTCGGCCGTCGAAGCACTCGAAATCCTGGCGCTGCGCGGCGGTCTCGGCGACATGGATATTTCGGCGCTGGAGCCGCTGCTGGAGATCCAGCTTGCCGCGCAGCTCGAAGACAGGCACGCGCCGCATTGGCGGCTGTCGCTGCCATCAGATGCGGCCGATAAAGCCCGCGACCTTGCCCGGCGGCTGGCGAAGGCCGTCGAGCCGCTCGCGTCCGCCCTCGTTCGCCGCAGGCCGGATGGGCGCGGCCTCACCGCGAAGCTTCCACTATCCGATTGGGCCGAACGCACCGGTCGCGCCATCGAAGCCCTCTGCGTGGACGAACGGGGAGACCTCGCCGCGCTCTGGTCCGGAGAAGCCGGCGAAAGACTGGCGGGATTGCTGTCCGAAGTCATGGAAACCGACGGGCAGATGGAGGCGGACGGTCCGCAATGGATCGATATCGTCATGGCGCTGACGACCGGCGAGGCGGTAAAGCCCCGTTCGCTCAGCCATCCGCGCATTTTCATCTTCGGCACGCTGGAAGCCCGGCTGCAGAGTGTCGATACGATGATCCTCGGCGGGCTCAACGAAGGCTCCTGGCCGGGCCAGACGGTCAACAACCCGTTCCTGTCCCGCACGATGAAGACCGATATGGGGCTGGAGCCGCCGGAGCGCCGGATCGGCCAGCTTGCCCACGATTTCGAGATGGCCTGCGGCACGCGGCATCTGATCCTGTCCCGCTCGATGCGGCAGGGATCGACGCCGACAGTCGCCTCGCGCTGGCTGCAAAGGCTGCTGGCGCTGGGCGGAAAGCAGTTCGCCGACGAGCTCAAGGCGCGCGGCAATCAGTATCGCGATTGGGCGTCGATGATCGATGCCGGCGAAAACCAGCCGGTCGCCAAACGCCCGGCCCCGAAACCGCCGGCGGATCTGCAGCCGAAAAAATATTCCTTCAGCGAGGTGGGCCGCCTGCGACGTGATCCCTATTCGATCTACGCCCGCCGAATCCTGAAGCTCGATCCGCTCGACCCGTTCAACCGCGATCCGGGCGCCTCCGAGCGCGGCACGCTCTACCATGCGATCATCGACCGCTATACCCGCGAGGGCCACAAGCCCGGGACGCCTGCGGCAAAAGAGGCGATGCGCCGGATCACCGAGGACCTGTTCGACGCCGAACAGCTGCCGACCCATATCGACCGTGTCTGGCGGCCTCGCTTTGTCGAAGTCGCCCGCGCCTTCCTGGACTGGGAGGTCGAACGCGCACCGGATATCCGCCAGACGATGACGGAAGTCGGCGCGGGCTGGGAGGTCGAGCCGGCCGGCATTCGCGTCACCGGCATTGCCGACCGGATCGACATCAAGGGTTCGGGCCTTGCCGATCTCGTGGATTACAAGACCGGCCTCAGCCCTTCGGTATCCCAGGCGCGGGCGCTGCTCGATCCGCAGCTTGGCCTCGAGGCGGCGGCTCTCAGGGCCGGGGCGTTCAAGGGCGCAGGTTCGCTGACGCCCGACAAGCTGCTTTATGTCCGGCTTCGTCCCGGCGACCGGTTCCGGGAAGACAAGGTCAACAACGAGGGCTCGAGCGCGACGGCCAAACGGCAACCTAAATCGGCGATCGATCTGGCGGACGAAGCCCTCGAACAGCTGACCCGGTTCGTCATCACGCTGCGCAATGGGCAAGCCGGCTTCGCATCCCGGCTCGTGCCGATGGCGCAAACTGATTTCGGCGGCGAATACGATCACCTCGCCCGCGTGGCCGAATGGTCGACGGCCGACGACGAGGAGGCGGAAGTCGATGAGTGAGTTCGCTCCCGAAGGCGACGATCCGATCAAGTGGATCGACTGGACGACGGTGCAGCAGTCGCTCGCCTCGGATCCGGTGAGTTCCGCGTGGGTTTCGGCCAATGCCGGCTCCGGCAAGACGCATGTGCTGACCCAGCGGGTCATCCGGCTGCTGCTCGCCGGCTGCCGGCCCTCGTCGATCCTCTGCCTCACCTACACGAAGGCTGCGGCATCGGAAATGTCGAACCGCGTCTTCCAGCGGCTTTCGGAATGGACGGTGCTTTCCGATGACGAACTGCGCAAGAGGATCGCCGGCATCGAAGGTGCTGAGCCGGATTCGCCGAAACTCGCCGAAGCGCGGCGGCTGTTCGCCAAGGCACTGGAAACGCCGGGTGGGCTGAAGATCCAGACCATCCACGCCTTCTGCGAAGCGCTGCTGCACCAGTTTCCGCTCGAAGCCAATGTCGCCGGGCATTTTTCCGTGCTCGATGACCGCGCCGCCTCCGCCCTGCTTGCCGACGCACGCCGTTCGCTGCTGACGGCGACGTCTGCGGAGGAAGACCCGGTGCTTGCCGAGGCCTTCGCGCATGTGCTGGATCTCGGCGACGAATTCGGTCTCGAAACGTTGCTCGGCGATATCATCGCCAACCGCACCGCGATCCGCAGGTTCATTGCCCATGCGGAACGCCACGGCGGCATCGGCGTCGAGCTGAAGCGCGCCCTGGGGCTCGGCCCGGCCGATACGGAAGACAGCATTGCAGCCGGCTACTGGCCCCTGCCCGGCCTCTCCGGCCTGACGCTTGATCTCTATCTGGCGCTCGCCGACCAGAAGGGCGGGCAGAAGGTGACGGAAGTGGCCTACGGTCTCCGGCTGGTCGCCAGGGAACCGCATGTCCTGAAGCGCGCCCAGCATCTCGACCAGATTTTTCTCACCCGCGAAGGCAAGCCGAAGGCCGACAGCTCGCTGATTGCCAAGGCGATGACGACCACCGCACCGGAACTGGCCGACGCGATCGCGGCTGCCCGCACCCATGTCGTTGAATGCCGCGACCGGCTGCGGCTGGTCAGAATGTTCCTCGCCACCAAGGCCGCGCTGACGCTGGCGCAACGGCTCAACGACGACTACGAGGACCTGAAGAAGCAGCGCAGCCTGCTCGATTTCGAGGACCTGATCGCCCGCACCGCCGATCTTCTGACCCGCGACGGCGTCGGAGCCTGGGTGCATTACAAGCTGGACCAGGGCATCGACCACATCCTCGTCGACGAGGCGCAGGATACGAGCCCGATCCAGTGGACCGTGATCAAGTCGCTGGCCGAGGATTTCTATTCCGGTGCCAGCGCCCGCGAGACCCGGCGCACGATCTTTGCGGTCGGCGACGAAAAACAGTCGATCTATTCCTTCCAGGGTGCCCGTCCGGAACGCTTCGCCGAGGAAAGAAGCGAGACGGAAAAGCGGGTGCGGGCAAGCGGCCAGGCCTTCCATCCGGTGCGGCTGCCGCTCTCCTTTCGCTCCACCGCCGATGTGCTGGCCGCCGTCGATCAGGTGTTTTCGCTCGAAGAGAATTTTCGCGGCCTCAGCGCGCTTGGCGAGCCGGTGCAGCACCGCTCCAACCGGATCGGTCATCCCGGCGCCGTCGATCTGTGGGATGTCGTGGTGCCGGAAGTCTCCGAACAGGAGGAGGACTGGACCGCGCCGTTCGATTCGACGCCCGACAAAGCGCCGTCCGCCATCCTCGCCGGCCGGATCGCCAACCGGATCGAGGAGATGATCGGCAAGGAAACGATCATCGAAAAGGGCGTCGAGCGGCCGATCGAGGCCGGTGACATCCTCGTTCTGGTCCGGAAACGCGATGCCTTCGTCAATGCGCTCACCAGGGCGCTGAAACGCCGCGACAACATTCCGGTCGCCGGTGCCGACCGGCTGCGGCTGACGAGCCATATCGCCGTGCAGGATCTTCTGGCGCTCGGCCGCTTCCTGCTTCTGCCGCAGGACGATCTTTCGCTGGCGGCGCTGCTGAAAAGCCCGCTCTTCAATCTTTCCGAGGGGGACGTCTTCGAAGTCGGGGCGCTGCGAGCGGAAAATACGAGCGCCTGGGCGCAGCTCAACCGTTTGAGCGAAGACCAGCCGCTGCGGTTCCGCGATGCGGCCGACCGGCTCCAGCAGCTGCTTGCCCTTTCCCGCCAGCTTAGCCCGCACGATCTGTTTGCCCGGATTCTCGGGACGCAGGGCGGACGGCGAAAATTCCTTGGCCGGCTCGGCACCGAGGCGGGCGACATCCTCGACGAGTTCCTGACCTTCGCGCTCGACCACGAGACCAGCGGATTGCCCGGCCTGCAGGCCTTCATCTCGACGCTCGAAATCGAATCGCCGGAGGTGAAACGCGAGCAGGATGGTGGCCGCAACGAGGTGCGGATCATGACCGTGCACGCCTCCAAGGGGCTGGAAGCGCCGGTGGTGTTCCTCGTCGACAGCGGCTCGAAGGCTTTCATTTCCTCGCATGTGCCGAAATTCCGGCTTTTGCGGATCCGCGGCGAGGATGTGCCGGCCTGGGTGCCCGGCAAGATGCTGACCAATGCGATGACATCGGCCGATGACGATCGGATCAGGACCTCGACCGAGGAAGAATATCGCCGGCTGCTTTATGTCGGGATGACCCGGGCTGCCGATCGGCTGATCGTCTGCGGTTATCGTGGCAAGATCGACAATCCCGATACTTGGCAGTCGATGATTTCCAAGGCGCTTGCCGCTGACGAGCATCATTGCAGCCCGGCGGAATTTCACGGGGCCGATGGCGAATGGGGCGGTTTCAGGTGGCGGCTTCCGGCGGCCGCCGGCCAGGCGCCGAAAGCCGCGCAGAGGGAGACGGCACCGGCTGACAGGCAAGCGCTGCCGCAGGCCCTCTCCCGCCCTCTGCCGGCGCAAAAAATCCTGCCGCGACCGCTCAGCCCCTCCGGTGCCGGAACGATGATCGATGACGATGCGGACGATCTGATCATCACCTCGCCGCTGTTTGGAGACCAGAAGCAAGGGGCGGGGCTGGCGCTGCAGAAGGGCAAACTGGTTCACCGCATGCTGCAGATGCTGACGGACTTTCCGGAGCCTGAGCGCGCCTCTGCCGCCCGCCGTTATGCGGACCGCGCCGCCCGTTTCTGGCCGGCAGCGGAGCGCGAAAAGCTGGTCGCCAACGTCATGTCGGTGCTTGCGCACAGTGAACTCGGACCGCTGTTTTCGCAGCGAAGCCAGTCGGAAGTGTCGATCATGGGCACCCTAGTGCTGGAAGGGCGTGACTACGCCATTTCCGGCCGCATCGACCGGCTGGTGGTGACCGAGGACCGGGTGTTCATCCTCGACTACAAGACCAATCGCGTCACGCCCGAAACTTCGCAGGACGTGCCGCTCTCGCACCGCGCCCAGCTCGCCATCTATCGCGAGATCCTGAAACCGCTTTATCCGGCAAAGCACTTCGAATGCGTGCTGGTCTATACCGAATCCGCGCAGGTGGTCTCGCTGCCCCCCGAGTTGCTGTCACGTTCGCTTGCAGAACTCAAAACAAAGTGAGATAGCGGCCATTGAAAACTCTGAGCGGCAGGCTCACATTTACACCAACAGAGAATCGTGAAGGAGAGCCCTATGGCTACCGTAAAAGTCGATAACAGCAACTTCCAGGCCGAAGTCCTCGACTCCGCCCAGCCGGTGATCGTGGATTTCTGGGCTGAATGGTGCGGCCCCTGCAAAATGATCGGTCCGAGCCTCGAAGAAATTTCGAACGAGCTCGCCGGCAAGGTGAAGGTCGTCAAGCTGAACATCGACGAAAATCCTGAACTGGCCGCCCAGTTCGGCGTGCGTTCGATCCCGACGCTTGCCATGTTCAAGGGTGGCGAAGTCGCCGACATCAAGGTTGGCGCCGCTCCGAAGACCGCACTTTCGGCCTGGATTTCCAGCGCCGCCTAACTTCCAGTCGCATGCCCGCATAAAAAAGCCCGGCTCATCCCTGCAGCCGGGCTTTTTCTGTGTCTGCCGCAGCCTTTGCGGTCAGGTCGGCGGGGTGCCGTTGTCGGCAAGCACATTGCCGGCGAAATACAGCGAGCCGCCGATCAGGATGCGCGGCGGCGGCGCGCCCGGTACCTGGCGGCGGGTGATTTCCTGCAATGCCTCGGCCGTGGAGCCGGCGGGTTCGGCCACCAGCCCGGCATCAAACGCTGCGTGAGCCAAGACCACCGGATCGAGGCCCGATTCGCTGCCGCGGATGCGGACGGTGAAGACGTGCTCGGCGATATCCGCGAAGGCGCGGAAGTAGCCGATCGGATCCTTGGTGTTGATCATGCCGGCGATGATGTAGAGCGGCCGGGCCTGACGTTCCTCGAAAGCCGCCATAGCCTCGGCGATCACCTCGCCGGCGCCGGGATTGTGCCCGCCATCCAGCCAGATCTCCGAGCCTTCCGGCGCATATTCCAGGAGCTTGCCTTCGGTCAGCTTCTGCAGGCGGGCCGGCCATTCGACCGTCGCCATGGCCTTTTCCATCATCGCCTCTGTGACGGTAAAACCGGCAGCCTTGACGGCGCGGATGGCGGCGGCGGCATTGGCATATTGGTGGCGGCCGGGCAGACGTGGCAGCGGCAGATCGGCAAGACCGAATTCGTCCTGGTATATCAGCCGGCCGAATTCCTCGTGGGCGGAAAATTCCTGGCCGTAGACGGCGGTCGGACAACCGAGCCGGTCGGCGGTCGATATCAGCACGTCACGGGCCGCTTCGAATTCCTGATGGCCGATGACGACCGGCCGGCCGCGCTTCATGATCCCTGCCTTTTCGGCGGCAATCAGTTCGACCCGATCGCCGAGATAGGCCTGGTGATCGAGCGAGATCGGCATGATCACCGAAACGGCCGGATCGGTGATGACATTGGTGGCATCGAACCGGCCGCCGAGGCCGACTTCGAGGATCACCGCGTCGCCCGGCTGTTCGGAAAACAGGAGAAAGGTCGCGGCCGTCAGGATTTCGAAGACCGTGATCATCTGGCCGCTATTGGCCGCCGCGATGCGCCGCAGGGCATCCGCCAGCATGGCGTCGCCGACGATCTTGCTGCGGCCGCCCTTGGCGCCGATCCGGTAGCGTTCGTGCCAATGGACAAGATGCGGCGAGGTATGGACATGCGTCGCATAACCGCCCGCTTCGAGCAGGGCGCGGCAGAAGGCGGTCACGGAACCCTTGCCATTGGTGCCGGCCACATGGATGACCGGCGGCAGTTTCCTGTGCGGATTGCCCAGTATTTCGAGCAGGCGGGTAATCCGGTCGAGCGACAGATCGAAACCCTTCGGATGAAGGGTCATCAGCCGCTCAATTTCCCGCTCGGCCGCGCTCACAACGGGCTCGTTCATGGTGGTCATTCCCGCCGCTCCGGCTTTCGATGCTCTCTTTCGCTCAGGCGCTCAACGCGATCGGTGCCGGAAGCGCTTCCTGGACAGGCTGTTTCGTCAGCATCTTCAGGATCCTGGCGAGCGTCGAGGGAATATCGTGGCGCTTCACCACCATATCGACCATGCCATGCTCCAGCAGGTATTCCGACGTCTGGAAGCCCTCGGGCAACTTTTCGCGCAGGGTCTGCTCGATGACGCGCTTGCCCGCAAAGCCGATCTCGGCGCCCGGCTCGGCGATGTGGACGTCGCCCAGCATGGCGTAGGAGGCGGTGACGCCGCCGGTGGTCGGGTTGGTGAGGACGACGATATAAGGAAGGCCTGCTTCCTTCAGCATGTCGACCGCGACGGTGGTGCGCGGAAGCTGCATCAGCGACAAGATGCCTTCCTGCATGCGCGCGCCGCCGGAGGCCGGGAAGATCACCAGCGGGCACTTTTCCGTCACGGCCCGTTCGCAGGCCCGAACGATCGCCTCTCCGGCCGCCATGCCGAGCGATCCACCGATGAAGTTGAATTCATGGACGACAGCGACGAGCTTCAGGCCCTGGACCTGGCCGATGCCGGCCAGAATCGTGTCCTCCTGCTCGGTCTTGATACGGCTGTCCTTCAGGCGATCGGCATAACGCTTGGAATCGCGGAATTTCAGCGGATCCTGGGCGACCTTCGGCTGGGGAAACGCCTCGAAGACACCGCCGTCGAAAAGATCGATCAAGCGAGCCTTGGCGGGCATCTTCATGTGGAAACCGGAAGCGGGGATGACCCACTTGTTCTCTTCCAGGTCCTTATGAAAGACCATCTCGCCGGTTTCCGGGCACTTGATCCAGAGATTTTCCGGAACGTCCCGGTTGGGACGACCGAGCATGGAGTTGATGCGCGGCCGGACGTAATTGGTGATCCAGTTCACTTGGCGTACTCCCGATTAACTCGAGTCTAATGTGGGAAACTATTCGGCGGCAACAAGGCGGGCTGCGCGCACGCCGGTTGCAAGGCCCCGAACCAAGGTCGCAACCGCAGCGACGGTATCCGGACCGGCCTTGCCATCCTTGGTGAGGCTGCCGGCGATCTGGCTGACGATCGCCGAACCGACGACGACACCGTCCGCCGCAGCCCCGATCGCCTTGGCATGGTCGGCGGTCTTGACGCCAAAGCCGACGCAGACCGGCAGTGCCGTGTGGCTCTTGATGCGCTTGACCGCACCGCCGATCAGCGACGGATCAGGAAGCGCCGAGCCGGTAATGCCGTTCATCGAGACGTAATAGACGAAGCCGGACGTATTCTTGAGAACGGCCGGAAGACGCTTGTCGTCGGTGGTCGGCGTGGCAAGCCGGATGAAGTTGACGCCTTTGGCAAGTGCGGGGATGCAGAGTTCGTCATCCATTTCCGGCGGCAGGTCGACGACGATCAGGCCGTCAATGCCCGACGCAATCACGTCATCGAGGAATTTCTCGACGCCATAGACATAGATCGGGTTGTAGTAACCCATCATGACGATCGGCGTATCCGTGTCGGTCTCGCGGAACCTGCGGGCGAGTTCGAGCGTCTTTGCAAGCGTCTGGCCGCCCTTTAGCGCCCGCTGGCCGGCCATCTGGACCGCCGGGCCATCGGCCATCGGATCGGAAAACGGCATGCCGAGCTCGATGAGATCCGCGCCGGCGCCGGGCAGTGCCTTCATGATGCCGAGCGAGGTTTCGAAATCCGGATCGCCGCCCATGAAATAGGTGATCAGTGCCGGGCGCCCTTCAGCCTTCAGGGCCGCGAAACGTTTGTCCATACGAGCGGTCATATCAAACTTCCATTCCGAGAATCTTGGCGACGGTGAAGATGTCCTTGTCGCCGCGGCCGGAGAGGTTCATCAGGATGATTTCGTCCTTGCCCATCTTGGGCGCGCGCTTGATCACTTCCGCGAGCGCGTGGCTCGGCTCCAGCGCCGGAATGATGCCTTCCAGACGGGTCAGCACCTGGAAGGCATCGAGCGCCTCCTGGTCCATGATCGGCACGTATTCGGCACGGCCGATGGAATGCAGCCAGCTATGTTCCGGGCCGATGCCCGGATAATCGAGACCGGCCGAAATCGAGTGACCCTCGAGGATCTGGCCGTCGTTATCCTGCAGCAGATAGGTGCGGTTGCCATGCAGTACGCCCGGCGAACCGGCGGTGATCGAGGCGCAATGCTCGACGCCCTGGAGGCCTCGGCCGCCGGCTTCGACGCCGACGATCCTGACGCTTTGATCATCGAGGAACGGATGGAAGATGCCGATCGCATTCGAACCGCCGCCAACGGCCGCGATGACCACGTCGGGCAGCTTGCCTTCGGCTTCCAGCAGCTGGGCCCGGGCTTCGCTGCCGATCACCGACTGGAAGTCGCGGACCATTTCCGGGTAGGGATGCGGGCCGGCGGCCGTGCCGATCAGGTAGTAGGTGTCATCGACATTGGTGACCCAGTCGCGCAACGCCTCGTTCATGGCGTCCTTCAGGGTGCCGTTGCCGGCGGTCACCGGAATGACTTCAGCGCCGAGGAGCTTCATGCGGAAGACGTTCGGCGCCTGGCGCTCGACATCGGTGGCACCCATGTAGACGACGCAGGGGAAACCGAAACGGGCAGCGACGGTTGCCGAGGCAACGCCGTGCTGGCCGGCGCCGGTTTCGGCGATGATGCGGGTCTTGCCCATGCGCTTGGCGAGCAGGATCTGGCCGATGCAGTTGTTGATCTTGTGCGAACCGGTGTGGTTCAGCTCTTCGCGCTTGAAATAGATCTTTGCACCGCCGAGATGCTCGGTCAGGCGTTCGGCGAAATAGAGCGGGCTCGGACGGCCGATATAATGGGTGCCGAGGTCAGCCAGTTCCTTCTGGAAGGCCGGATCGTTCTTCGCCTTTTCCCATTCGCCCTGGAGGTCCAGGATCAGCGGCATCAGCGTTTCGGCGACGAAGCGCCCACCGAAAATACCGAAACGGCCATCCTCGTCGGGGCCGGAACGGAACGAATTGGGTTTTGGCGTCTCGTTCACTGTCTACTCCCTCACGCGCTTTTCCGGCCCGCATCCGCGACGGCATCGAAAAACGCATCGATCATTCCAAGGTCCTTGATACCCGGCGCACTTTCGACGCCGGACGATAGATCGATACCGCTTGCCCGCGTCGATTTGAGGGCGAGAACGGCATTATCCTTGTTCAATCCTCCCGAAAGCATGTAATCCACGCCCTCGTCAAGGGAAGCCATCAGGCTCCAGTCAAAGGAAACGCCGTTGCCGCCCGGCAGCTCGGAGCCGGCAGGCGCTTTGGCATCGAAAAGAAAACGGTCGGCGACGCCGATATACGGATCAATCCGGTCAAGATCGCCGGCTTCCCTGACCGAAAAGACCTTCATGACCGGCAGGCCGAAGAGCGCCTTCACCTGCAGAACCCGTTCCGGGCTCTCGTTGCCATGCAGTTGCAGGATGTCCGGCCGCACCATCGAGACGATATCGTCCAGCTCCTCATCATCGGCATCGACGGTCACCGCCACGAGCTTCACTCGTCCGCGGACTCGATCGGCGAGGTCTCCGGCAAGGTCCGGTTCGACATAGCGCGGGCTCTTGGCAAAGAAGATGAAGCCGATATGCGAGGCGCCCCGCGCCACGGCGCGATCGACTGCCTCAGGGGTCTTCAACCCGCAGATCTTGATATCAGGTTTCATGATGCGCGGATTGACATGAAATTCCGACGGAGTCGAGGCAAATCATAGCAGACGGAGTACGGCCTTGGTGATCGCGGTAATTTTAGTTTCGGCCGGGACACGTCGTGTGCCTCGAATTGAAATTTAATAGTGACACGCGACGTGTCCCGTTCGGTGTGTTTTTCCGCGCAACTCCGGTCCCTCTGCGGCGGCATGGGCTTACGTCCTTGCGGATGCCATACCGGGTTGTGTGCGACACACGCACGCCCCGCCTCAAGGCGAGAGGGGGACCATTTTCTGCGCAACCCCTGTCAACCCGCCTGCATGACGGCAGACCATCAGGGCACCGGTCCCGTCTCGCCGGTCATGCGGGCCGGTGTAGCCGAAACGGGACGGGTAGATTGTAGGCATGGGTTTGGTGGGCGGGGATGAGAAGGCTGTTAAGTGTTTGATACCGCTGATGGGGCGGAGCGGAATATGTGTCTTTAGGTCGCTGTCTGGGAGTGGATCCTCGGGTCAAGCCCGAGGATGACGGAGGAGAAGGTGGCGGGCTGCCCCAAGGAGAGGACTGGGGAAAGGGCGACGGGTCACGGGAGAACAGGCGCGACATACAACGTCGTCATCCTCGGCTTGACCCCCGAGGACCCATCGCCTCCGCGTCACTCGAAATCGATCGCATGCAGCTGCGAGCCGTGCTGCTTGAGCCACTTGCGGGCTTCCTCCATGCGCGGGCAGAGTTCCCGGCAGAGCGCCCAGAATTTCGGGCCGTGGTTCATCTCCTTCAGATGCGCCACTTCGTGGGCGGCGAGATAGTCGATGATCAGAGGCGGGGCCATGACGATACGCCAGGAAAAGCTCAGGTTGCCATCCCAGGAGCAGGAACCCCAGCGGCTGCGGGTATCCTTCATCGATACCGACTTGATCGGCTTGCGGATGGCAGCAGCGTGGCGGGCGACCAGCACTTCGAGGTCCTTGCGCGCTTCCTTCTTGAAGAACGCAGAAAGCCGGCGGCCCATGTGGTCTTCGAGGCCGCTGACCCTCAGCACCGGTTCGCCGTCGATCAGCACCGCTTCGGTGAGGCCGCGGAGCGTGCCGGTGTGTTCGATTCGGTGGGGAACGCCGCGAAAGGCGATGCGGCCGCCTGACCGAATGGGGTTATCGGCCGAAAACTTCGCGAGCTTGGTCAGCAACCAGCCCTGATGGCGGTCGAGAAAATCATCGATCTCGCGCTTCAGCAGGCCGGCCGGCACCGTGAGATTGAGCGCGCGACCGCCCGGCTCGATCCGGAGCGTTATGCGGGTGGCGCGGCGGTTTTCCCTGATCGTCAGCGGCATCGCCCGATCGCCCACATCAAGGGTCCGCTTCACCGTTTCGAGCGGTTTCGGTTTGGAGCGAACTGGCTTTTTCAGAAGCGCGAACATGGACCCTTTCTAGCCGATTCCTTTTCATAAAAAAGCCGGCGCCTCAAAGACGCCGGCTCTCCTCCACGTTTCACGTGAATCCCTGGGAGGGTCAGAGATCGACAACCGGGTTCTGGCCGGAGGGACGGTTCTGCCGCTCGCGCATGAAGCGATCGAATTCTTCCTGGTCCTTGGCGCGGCGAAGCTCGCGGACATAGTTGTCGAATTCTTCGCGCATCTCATCGAGCTTGCGGCGCTCTTCCTCGATCCGGTCGATCTCAGTCTTGCGCCAGTCGTCGAAGGCGACGTTGCCGGTGGTGAAATGCGTGTTGTAGCGGGACTTCGCCCGACGGCAGCCGGCAAACATGCGGTCGGCGCGGTCGTTGGCATCGCGCTTGAAGCCGCGGAGCCTTTCACCGAAAATGATATAGGCAAGCATGGCAAGGCCGAGCGGCCAGAAAACGACGAAACCGAGCACCATGAGAGCGATGGTAGCCGGCGTCCAATCCGGACGAATCAATGCTGACTGGTTCATTGGTCACACCCTGATGTTTCAGCGGGTGGCCACATGCCAGCCCGTCTCATTCCGATTTGGTGAGCCCATGATCCGCCTTCAAGAAGACGGATCATTAAATTCAAGAAGATGCTGAAATATAAACCAGAATTCCAAGACGCGGCCGGGCTAGTCGGCCTTGCCGCCCCTGATGACCCGCTTGACCGGGGTCTTCCTGGCCAGTGTCCTGGCGTGTTTCTGGGTGAATGCGACGATGCGCGGGGCGATCTCCCGACGGAATCGCGAGCCGTTGAACACGCCGTAATGGCCGACATCCGGCTGCATGTAGTGCATGCGCATCTCGTCGGGAATGTTCGGGCAGATGGTGTGCGCCGCATTGGTCTGGCCGAGGCCGGAAATATCGTCGTTCTCGCCCTCGATCGTCAGCAGCGCCACCTGGCGGATGAGCCTGGTATCGACCGGAACATTCCGATGCATCATCTCGCCCTTCGGCAGCGAATGCTTGATGAACACCGTCTCGACCGTCTGGAGGTAAAATTCCTCCGTCAGGTCCATGACCGCCAGATATTCGTCGTAGAATTCCCGATGCTTCTCGGCGGACTCCCCGTCGTTCTTGACGAGGTGCCGGAAGAACTCCTTGTGGGCAGTCACGTGCCGGTCGAGGTTCATCGACATGAAGCCGGACAATTGCAGGAAGCCCGGATAGACCCGGCGCATGAACCCGGAAAGCGGCCACGGCACGTTCATGATGACGTTGTCGCGGAACCATTCGATCGGATGTTCTTCCGCAAGCTTGTTGACGGCGGTCGGGTTGATGCGGGTGTCGATCGGGCCGCCCATCAGGATCATCGAGGCCGGTAGCATCTGGTCGCGCTGCGATTCCATCACCGCCACGGCGGCAAGCACCGGGACGGAAGGCTGGCAGACGCCGATGACATGGGCGCCGGGGCCGATCGCATGCAGCATCTCGATGATGTAGTCGATATAGTCGTCGAGGTCGAAGCGGCCGTCGGTGATCGGCACCATGCGGGCGTCGATCCAATCCGTGATGTAGATGTCGGCGCTCGGCAGCAGCGCTTCCACCGTGCCGCGCAGCAGCGTCGCATAGTGGCCGGACATGGGCGCGACGATCAGAATCTTCTGATCAGGCACACGGTCGGCGGGCAGATCGCGGCGGAAATGCAGGAGATTACAGAAGGGCTTGTTCCAGATGATCTCTTCCGTCACCGCGACGGTCTCGCCGTCGACGGTCGTGAAGGGCAAATCGAAGGCCGGCTTGCCGTATCGGCGCGTGACGCGCTCGAAGACTTCGAGGCCGGCCGCCAGCGTCCGGCCCATCGTCGTATGGGAAAACGGATTGAGCGGGTTGGAATAGAAGAAGTGCATGGCATCCGCGGCGGCCCGGATGGGCGCCATCGCTGCGTGGTTCATCTCGTAGAACTGATAGAACATCGAGGTGCTGCCTTTCGTGATTTCCGACACCGCATTCGACAGGGACATCGAACCGCTCGGTTCAGGAGCAGAGTGAGAGTAGGCGGGCACATTTTTATTGCGATGCAACATTATGGGGAATACCGGCTGAATTGGCCAAGAGGAAGGCGGAACCGCAGATCATTCTGCTGTGTTGAGAATGACATGTAAGCCTTAAAGTTCCACCTTCCAAGCCTGGTTAAGGACTCACGCCCGCCGGCGGCCATGAGTCCTCCGATCATTTAAACGTCAGCGACGAAGGTCTGCCGCTGGGTGCCAAGGCCATCGATACCGAGCTCGACGACTTCGCCGGCTTTCAGGAAACGCTGCGGCTTCATGCCGAGGCCGACGCCCGGAGGGGTGCCGGTCGAGATGATGTCGCCCGGATGCAGCGACATGAACTGGCTGAGATAGGAGACGAGATAACGGACGCCGTAGACCATCGTCTTGGTGGAACCATTCTGCATCTTCTCGCCATTGACCGTGAGCCACATGCCGAGGTTCTGCGGGTCGGGGATTTCGTCCTTGGTGACGAGCCAGGGGCCGATCGGCCCAAACGTGTCGCAGGACTTGCCCTTGGTCCACTGGCCGGAGCGCTCGGCCTGGAAGGCGCGTTCGGACACGTCGTTGGTCAGGCAGTAGCCGGCGACATAATCCATCGCGTCGTCTTCCGAGACATATTTCGCGGTCTTGCCGATAACGACGCCGAGCTCGACCTCCCAGTCGGTCTTTTCGGAACCACGCGGAATGACCACGTCGTCGTTCGGGCCGACGATGGCCGACGTCGCCTTCATGAAGATGATCGGCTCCGGCGGAACGGTCGCGCCGGTCTCGGCGGCGTGGTCGGAATAGTTGAGGCCGATGCAGATGAATTTTCCGGTGCCGGCGACGCAGGCGCCGATACGGGCCGGCTGCATTTCCGGCAGGCTTTCCGGATCGAGAGCGGCAATCCTGGCGAGGCCTTCCGGGGAAATGGCAAGCCCGGCAATGTCCGCGACATGACCGGACAGATCGCGGATCTTACCCTTGTTGTCAAAAAGTGCCGGCGTTTCATGGCCCGGCTCGCCAATGCGCATCAGTTTCAAAGCATGGTCCTCCATCTAAGCGAGGAGGTTTATGGAACATGCGTCCCGGCTTGTCACCCCCGTTTCGGCAGATCGAAACTCTGTTGCCAAAGGAGCCAATGCGCCTATTGTTGACCTTAAATCTACTCCCGGCCTGCAGTTTCAGAGGATACCCATGACCAGCAGCAATACCCGCGATTCGGAGTTTCCGATCGATACATTTTTCCTCGACCGCTGGTCGCCGCGGGCGTTTACCGAAGAGACGATCGATCAGGCGACCATGCTGACCATCCTCGATGCTGCCCATTGGGCGCCCTCCTCCGGCAACAACCAACCCTGGCGTTTCATCTATGCGCTGCGTGGTACGCCGTCGTTTCCGGTGCTCCTGGATATTCTCGTGCCGGGTAACCAGCGCTGGGCGCAGAACGCGGCGGCGCTGATGATCGTCGTCTCGAAGACATATCGGGTGACCAGCAATGGCGAACACCGGCCCGCCTATACCCATTCCTACGATACGGGTGCGGCCTGGTTCTCGGTCATCTCTCAGGCAATGAAGCTCGGTTACCACGCCCACGGCATGGAGGGTCTCGACAAGGAAAAGGCCATGGAGGTGCTGGGTATACCGGAAGGTTACCGGGTCGAGGCAGCGGCCGCGATCGGTCGCATCGCGGACCGGAGCACGCTTCCCGCCGATCTTGCCGAGCGGGAGTTTCCCAGCAAGCGCAAGCCGGTCTCGGAAATCGCCTTCGAAGGAAAATTCACCGGAGAGCCCTGAGCGCCGGCGATGTCTCAAAATTGTTTCACGTGAATCCCTATCCACAGAAAAGATTCACGTGAAACACTTTCGAACTGGACAAACAAAAAGCGGCGGCCCGAGGACCGCCGCTTTTTGTTGTGAAGCTTCAACATTAGATGTCGAGGTTGGCGACGCTCAGCGCGTTTTCCTGAATGAACTCGCGGCGCGGTTCGACTTCGTCGCCCATCAGGCGCGAGAAGAGACCGTCGGCGTCGGTCGCATCGTTGACCCTGACCTGCAGCAGCGAGCGGACGTTCGGATCGAGCGTCGTTTCCCACAGCTGCTCGGCATTCATCTCGCCGAGACCCTTGTAACGCTGCATGGAAAGACCCTTGCGGCCCGTTGCGAAGATCGATTCGAGCAGCGCGCGGGGGCCGGACATTTCCTGTTGGCCATCCTTGCGGGTGAGGACCGGCGGGGTGCGGTAGATTTCCTGGAGGCGCGTGGTCATCTGGTCGATATGACGGGCATCGGCCGAACCGATCAGCGCCACATCCACGGCCGCGACTTCCTTGACACCGCGCACCATGCGCTCGAAACGCAGGCCGCCCTCGTCCGTCACATGGCCGGACCAGCCGCGTTCGGTCTCCTCGGCGATCATGTCCAGACGGCGCGCGACTTCGTCGGCGGTCTGCTGGGCCCGTTCGCGGTTGTCGGTCAGTTCCGGGTTGAGCGCACCGGCAATCGCGGCCTGTTCGATGATCGAGCGGCTGTAGCGGGAATGCAGGCCTTCGACCAAAGCGCGCAGGCGCAGCGCATCCTGAATGACTTCGCGCATATCCTGGCCGGCGCGCACCTCACCGGAACCGAGCGTCAGCGTCGCTTCTTCAAGCCCCATGGTGATCAGGTATTCTTCCAGCGCGCCCTCGTTCTTCAGGTACTGGATCGACTTGCCGCGGCTCACCTTATAGAGCGGCGGCTGGGCGATATAGATATGGCCGCGCTCGATCAGTTCCGGCATCTGGCGGAAGAAGAAGGTCAGAAGCAGGGTGCGGATATGGGCGCCGTCGACGTCGGCGTCCGTCATGATGATGATCTTGTGGTAACGCAGCTTGTCGGCGTTGAACTCATCCTTGCCGATCGACGTGCCGAGCGCGGTGATCAGCGTGCCGATCTCCTGGCTGGACAGCATCTTGTCGAAACGGGCGCGCTCGACGTTCAAAATCTTGCCGCGCAGCGGCAGAATAGCCTGGTTCTCACGCGAGCGCCCCTGCTTGGCGGAACCGCCGGCGGAATCGCCCTCGACGAGGAAAAGTTCGGACTTGGCCGGGTCGCGCTCGGAGCAGTCAGCGAGCTTGCCGGGCAGCGAGGCGATATCGAGCACGCCCTTGCGGCGGGTCAGTTCGCGAGCCTTGCGGGCTGCCTCGCGGGCGACGGCCGCCTCGACCACCTTGCCGACGAGGATCTTCGCTTCGGTCGGGTGCTCTTCAAACCAGGTGCTCAGGGCTTCGTTCATCAGGCTTTCGACCACTGGCCGAACTTCCGAGGAAACGAGCTTGTCCTTCGTCTGCGATGAAAACTTGGGATCGGGCACCTTCACGGAAAGCACCGCGGTCAGGCCTTCGCGGCAGTCTTCACCCTGCAGCGTGACCTTTTCCTTCTTGGTGATGCCGGAACTATCCGCATAGGACGTCACCTGGCGCGTCAGGGCGCCGCGGAAGCCGGCCATATGGGTGCCGCCATCGCGCTGGGGGATGTTGTTGGTGAAGCAGAGCATGTTTTCGTGGTAGCTGTCGTTCCACCACATCGCCACTTCGACGGTCATGCCGTCCTTTTCGCCCTTGATGCTGACGGGCTTTTCGACCAGCGGCTTCTTGGAGCGATCGAGATAACGGACGAAGGCTTCGAGGCCGCCGTCATAGAGCATCTCCTCTTCCTTGACGTCAGGCTTTCGCTTGTCCGTTAGCCGGATTCTGACGCCGGAATTCAGGAACGCCAGTTCGCGCAGACGGTGCTCGAGCGTGCCGTAGTCGTATTCGGTCATCGTGAAGGTTTCGGAGCTTACGAGGAAGGTGACCTCGGTTCCGGAGCGGCCTTCGTATTCGCCGATGACCTTGAGCGGGCCGTCGGCAACGCCGTGGGTGAAGGAAATTTCGTGGAGCTTGCCGTTACGGCGGATGCGCAGCTTCAGCCAGACGGACAGCGCGTTGACGACCGAGACGCCGACGCCGTGCAGGCCGCCCGAGACCTTGTAGGAATTCTGGTCGAACTTGCCGCCCGCGTGGAGCTGGGTCATGATCACTTCGGCAGCGGATACGCCTTCGCCGGTGTGAATGTCCGTCGGGATGCCGCGGCCGTTATCCGTGACGGTGACGGAGCCATCCGGGTTGAGCGTGACGGTCACCAGGTCGGCATGGCCGGCCAGCGCCTCGTCGATCGCGTTGTCGACGACTTCGTAGACCATGTGATGCAGGCCGGAGCCGTCGTCCGTATCGCCGATATACATGCCGGGCCGCTTGCGAACGGCATCGAGGCCCTTCAGAACCTTGATCGAGTCGGCACCATATTCGGCACTCGCGCCATTATCGCTGACGGGTGTATCGGTCATCAATTATCTTCCAATTCGTTTGAGATGCCGGTTAAGCGAATCACCGGCCATTCCACCCTCGGAATATAGGGAAATCGGGGCGGTTTCTAAAGGTTGAGCCTCGCCAATACGGCACGAAAGCCGTGGATGCGTACCGAATTCAGCCCCGCATCCCGGCTTTTTTGAGGAGGGTGTCCATTTCCTCTATCACGTCCGGCGGCAAAGAGCGAATCCGCTGCGCCAGGCGGTTGGCAAAGCCCGTATAGGACGGCGGCAGACCCGCGGTATCGAGCACGACTTTCGGATGTGACGCCTCGGCCAGTCGGAAAAGCTCTTCCGCCTCATCCCAGATGACGTTGAAATAACCGGCGATCCGCTGCAGCAGCTCGAAGGTCGGGCGGCCGCGCTTGCCGTGCTCCAGGGCCGAGAGATAGGCAGGGGTGACGCCGATCGCCTCGGCCAACTCGCGTTGGGTAATCCCCTTGCGGCGGCGCAGCTCTCTCAGTGCATGACCGAAGGGAGTCATTCCCGGTCTCCGCGGCCGCGCGAAAGCCGCACATACATGGCACCCTCCCCACCGTGGTGGCGCGCCGCCCATTCATAGGAGGAGATCAGAAAACGGAACTCGGCTTTCGAAAACCACAGCGGCACGGCACGGCGCAACGCGCCTTCGCTACCCATCGAGCTGCCCTTGCCGGTGATCACCAGGACGTGGCGAAGACCGCGTTCATGCGCCCTCAGCAGAAAATCGAGAAGCAGGTCATGCGCCTCACCCTGGAAAAGCCCATGCAGATCGAGCCGGGCGTCGATCGGCAGGCGGCCCTTGGCGAGCTTCTTCTTGACCGGTTTTTCGAGCGGCTGATGAGAACCTACGGGACGCCTGGGTGGAGCGGGCGCCGGAAGTTCAACCGCATAACTCTCCTGCCGCGGCGCGGGTTTCGGCTTTGCGGCCTCAACGGCTGTCTCTTCGGCAGCGATCTTTGCAGCCTCGGCTTCCTCGAATTCGAGGATCTCCTTCATACGGCCAGGCAAGGCCCGGGCGGACTTGGCGACCCTGCCCCACAAAATCCGTTCTTCCGGATCGAGTTTGCGTCCGCTCTTCATCCGCCGTACCTGACAGAAGCCGCCTTGGGGATGAGGATATAGAAATCGGCGTCGTTTCGCACCGTTCCGGCGAGCTCGCCCGCCTCGAAACCGGAACCGGTAAAAATGTCGCCGCGCGAAGGGCCGACGATCGCGGAACCGGTATCGAGCGCCAGCATCAGCCGCGCGAAGGGTTTGCCACCATCCATATGGGTCAGCGTCTCGGAGCGGATGAAAAAGGGAAAACCGAATGTGTGAATCTGGCGATCGACCGCCAGCGAACGACCGGGGATCAGCGGCACCTTGGCGGCAGCGACCGGACCGAGCGACGGATCGGAAACGTCCGCCTCGCGGAAAAAGATGTAGGAGCGATTGTGCCAGAGCACCTCATCAACCTTAGCCGGATTCTTGGACAGCCAGGCGCGAATGCTCTGCATGGAAATTTCTGACGGATCGATCTCGTCGCGCTCGATCAGCAGCTTTCCGATCGGCGAGAACGGATGGCCCGCCTTGGCCGCATAGGTGATCCGCCGGATGGCTCCGTCCGGGTATCTCAGCCTCGCGGCGCCCTGGACATGGATGAAGAAGACGTCGACCTTGGATTTAGCATAGGCGATTTCCAGGCCTCGGCCTTCGAGAAAACCGCGGTCGATCTCGCCGCGATCCGGATAGGGTACGATCCCTTCCGGCGTCTGCCGACCGAACATGTAGCCGGAGTCCAATCCGGCCGGCCGGTTCTGGTCATCGAGATCGATGAGATCGTCGGGGCGATAGTAAAAGGGATATGCCCAGCTCCCGTCTCGCGTTTCCGAAACCTCAATCTCCGGCTCGTAGAACGCGGTGACGAAACCCCGCCGGCCGTCGTTGCGGGCGATCAGGAAGGGCCTGCAGTGGGTTTCGAAAAAGGCCCGGGCGGAAACGGGATCGCCCGGGACATCCCGGGCGGCTTCGATGAAGGTGGCGAGTTCCTCCGCCGTCAGGCCGAGGGAACCGGTGCGGTATGGCTTTACCCTGCGGATATGCTCCAGCGACGCGCGCATGCCGGCAAAGAGCGCGGTCGGATCATCATCACCCCACCCCGCAAGATCGGGGAAGGATACCGGCCGGAGGGTATAGTCCGCAGAGCCCAAGGTCATTGTTCGGATTCGGTGGCGACCAATCTCCAGTTCGGATCGCGGGAGCGGATGTCACGGGCAAAGGTCCAGATATCGGTGACCTCCGCAACGGTCTCCTGATCGCCGTCGATCAGCGCGCCGGCCTTGTCATAGGTGGCGGAAATCAGCTGGCTGACGATGCGGACAGTGATCTGCTCCTCGGCATCCTTAACTGCGGCGTGGGTGATGTCGGCCTTGTCAATGCCGACGAATGTCGATTTCACCACGTCGCCGCGGGACTCGCGGTCAGTGATCGCCGCATCGAAGCCGTCGAAGACCTCGTTGGAGAGGAGGCCCTTCAGCGTTTTCCGGTCGCCGTCCGCAAAGGCCATGACGATCATCTCGTAGGCCATGCGGGCCCCGTTCAGGAATTCGCGAAGGCGGAAGGAGGGATCCGACTTGACCATCTCGCGCAGTGCGGCATTGAGCGGTGTATCGGGCTTGGCAACGGTATCGACATCCGCATAACGCTGCTCGTCGTCCGTGGCGTCCCGACGCGGCAGGGTCACGACCTTACTGTCGTCGCCACCCGGGTTTTTCGCGACGTCGCGGGGGCTGTAAGGATCGAACGGCGGCTTCTCGCTTCCCGTCCGGCGTCCGAGCACACTGCGCAGTTGCAGGAAGATCAGAACCGCTGCGACAAGGAAAAAGAGTGTTATAAAGTCGTTGGAGCCCATCTTAACCCGCATTTGGCGTTTAAATGTTCGGTGCAGTCTCTCATATAGTCTGCATACGCCTATCATTCAAATGGCGAAGACGTTAGCGCTTTGCGCGCAACCGAATATCACGACACAGGGAATATCATGCGCTTCTTTCTCGTGCCGCTCCTTCTGATCGGCTGGCCGCTCGCCGAAATCGCGGGCTTCGTGCTCGTGGGCAAAGCCCTCGGCCTCTGGGCGACGCTCGGTCTGGTGGTCGGTACCGCAGTGCTCGGTGCACTTCTGCTGCGCAGCCAGGGCACCCAGATCCTGAGGAAGATTTCGACCGAGAGCCGCGACGGCCGCGCGCCCGGCCGCGCCCTGATCGACGCCGCGATGATCGTCGTCGCCGGCATTTTGCTGCTGCTGCCCGGCTTCCTCACCGACATCATCGGGCTGGCGCTGTTCATTCCCTTCGTGCGCAGCCTGATCTGGTCGGTGATCGGCCGTCGCGTCGTCGTCGTCCGTTCGCCGCGCAGCGAAAGCTATCGCTACGAAAGCCCAAGGCCTTCGCCTGAGGCCAGGAAAACCGGGCCGGTGGTCGATCTCGACGAGCAGGATTACCGTCGCGATCCCGATCCCTCGTCGCCCTGGGCCGGCCCCAAAAGCAACGAACCTTGAGAGGTTCAGCGAGTTGGCCAGGGTTGTAAGCCCCCAGACGAAATGTTAGAGGGCCTCAACGCTCCAAAGCCTCGAGGAAATCCCAATGGCAGACGATAACAACCAGGCCGCAACGCCGTCCCTCAACATCCTGGCGCAATACACCAAGGATCTCTCCTTCGAGAACCCGGGCGCTCCGCGTTCGCTGCAGGCGCGCGACAAGGCGCCGGCGATCAACATCAATGTCAACGTCAACGCCAATCCGCTTTCGGACGCCGATTTCGACGTTATCCTGACGCTGAATGCCGAAGCCAAGGAAGGCGACAAGATCGTCTTTGCGGCCGAACTGGTCTATGGCGGCGTGTTCCGCATCACCGGTTTCCCGCAGGAGCACATGCTGCCGCTGCTCTTCATCGAATGCCCGCGCCTGCTGTTCCCCTTCGCCCGCCAGATCATCGCCGACGTGACCCGCAACGGCGGCTTCCCGCCGCTGATGATCGATCCGATCGATTTCGCGCAGATGTTCACGCAGCGCATGGCAGAGGAACAGGCCCGTTCCAAGGTTCAGGCGCTCGACAGCTGAGACCGAATCTTCCGATCTGACGAGAGAGCCCGGGTTTTGCGACCCGGGCTTTTTTATTCGGCCGTTCCGTATTTCAGCCAGACGGCCTTGTCCTTCAGCGATGCGACCATGGCGGCATGAGCCTCCAGCTCGGCTTCGGTGAGCCGGGGGCTGAGAGGCCGGGGGCGGCCCACAACCTCTATCACGACTTCCTCGACCTCGACCGCGGTCGCAGATCGCTCGTTGCCCATCAGGCCGAGCGCGGTCTGGCGGCCGCCGGTCATCTCGATATAGACTTCGGCGAGGAGTTCGGAGTCGAGCAGCGCGCCGTGCTTGGTGCGGTGGGCGTTGTCGATACCGTAGCGGCGGCAGAGTGCATCGAGAGAATTCGGGCCCATCGGATGTTTGCGGCGGGCCATGGCCAGGGTGTCGATAACCTGGTCGGACATCACGGGCGGCAGGCCGAGACGACCGAATTCCGCATTCATGAAGCCCATGTCGAAGGTCGCGTTATGGGCGATCCATTTGGCGCCATCGAAGAATTCGATGATCTGTTGCGCGACGTCGCCGAAGCTCGGCTTGTCCTTCAGGAACTCGTCGGTAATGCCGTGCACGGCCAGCGCATCCGGGTGGACCTTACGGTCGCCCGGATTGATGTAGAGGTGCAGCGTTCTGCCGGTCGGAAAATTGTTGATCAGCTCGATGCCGCCGATTTCGATCACCCGGTCGAATTTCGATTCGAGGCCCGTGGTTTCCGTATCGAAGATGATCTCACGCATGTGGGTTTTTCCCGCTGGTCTTCCCGGCCTTCAGAGAGGCGATGATCTCGCGCACCTGTCCCCTCGCCGCCTCCAGTCCGAGGCCCGTGTCGACGAGAAAATCGGCTCTTTGGCGTTTTTCCGCATCGGGCATCTGGCGGGAGAGAATCATCGCCAATTTTTCCTCCGTCATGCCCGGCCGCGCAAGCACCCTGTCGCGCTGTATCTGTGGATCGCAGGTAACAACGACGATGACATCGACGCGATCCTCGCCCTTCACTTCAAAAAGAAGCGGGATATCGAGGAGCACGAGATCAGCGCCTGCCTCTTTGTGGCGGGCCAGGAAATCGACTTCCCGTCGGCGGACCAGCGGATGGACGATCGCTTCGAGAAGCCGGAATTTTTCAGGTGACGCCGAAAGCTGGCGAGACAGTTCCTGGCGGTCGATGACGCCATTCTTGATGGTGCCGGGAAATGCCTCACCGACGGGTGCGACCGCATCGGTGCGATAGAGATCATGGACGACGGCATCGGCGTCGTTCACCGGGATGCCTTCATCCGCAAACATCTTGGCGGTCGTGGACTTTCCCATTCCGATGGAGCCGGTGAGGCCGATGACGATCATCTAATGTCTTTCCATATCGGCGATGATCAGGTCCCGAAGAGTTTTATCGACAACCGGACGGCGGCCGAACCATTTTTCGAAGCCGGGCACAGCCTGGTGCAGTAGCATGCCGAGCCCGTCTACGATCGGAAAACCCTGCGCCTCGGCCTGCGCGAGCAGCGAAGTTTTCAAAGGCACGTAGACGATATCGGTGACCACCGCGCCGGATGCCAGCGGCGAGAAATCAATCTTCGGCGCATCGTTGCCGTCCATGCCGAGCGATGTGGTGTTCACAAAAAGCCCGGCGCCGGACATCACCTCGTCCAGCGCTTCGACAGGATGGGCGTGAACTTTCGGGCCGAACCGATCGGCGAGTTCCTCAGCGCGTGAAACCGTCCGATTGACCACATGGATCTCACCGACGCCGCGATCCCGTATCGCCTGGATGACGGCGCGACTTGCGCCGCCAGCGCCCAAAACCACAGCGCTGTCACTCTTATCCCAGCCGGGATGGCGGTCGTCGAGATTGGCGGTGAACCCGTAGCTATCGGTATTGGTGGCGTGCAGCAGACCGTCTTCCATCCAGAGCGTGTTCGACGCTCCGATCTCCCTTGCCAGATCGTCCGGCCGGTCGGCCAGCTTGAAGGCGATCTCCTTGTGGGGGATGGTGACATTGCCACCGCGAAAGCCGGAACTCCCGTCCTTCAGCGATTGGATGAAAGCGGGGAAGTCCGCTTCGTTCACGGCCTCAGGCCTGTAGGTCCCGGCAATTTCAAACTGCTTCAGCCAATAACCGTGGATCAACGGGGAGCGGGAATGCTTCACCGGCCAGCCGGTTACGAAAGCATTAACCAAAAATGTTTCACGTGAATCAGCCATCGATCGCTCCCAGTTCGCGAAGCTTCTCCAAGAGCGGCAGCATGGGCAGGCCGAGGATGGTGAAGTAGTCGCCCTCGATTTTCGAAAACAACTGAATGCCCTCGCCTTCCAGCTGATAGGCCCCGACGCTGCCATAGACCTTTTCGCCGACCCGCGACAGATAGCGATCGACGAAGGTTTCGTTCAAGCTCCTAACGGTCAGATCCGCATGGGCGACATGCTCCCAGACGATTTCACCGTCACGCGCGAACGCGATTGCGCTGTTCAGGCGATGGGTCCTGTTCGAGAGAGAAAGCAGGTTCTCTTTCGCTTCGGCAAGGGTCTTCGGCTTGTGATAAACCCGGCTCCCGAGCGACATGGTCTGGTCCGAGCCGATCACCAGGGCACCTGGAGAATGTCCGCTCACTTCCGCTGCCTTTGCTCTGGCAAGCGTCAGCGCCACCTGGTCGGGGCTTGCACCTTCCAGTCCAGCCTCGATCTTCCGCTCGTCGATTTCCGCCGCCCGGCTTTCAAAAGCGAGGCCGGCATTTTCCATCAGCATCCGGCGGAAGGGGCTGGAGGAGGCAAGTACGAGGGGCACTGTCACGGAAATCTCCCAGAAGCGATGCGCGGATTCGCTTAACGCAGCTTCGGGCGCAGCGCAACGATTGCGGCCGCCGTCTCCTCGATCGACCGGCGGGTTACGTCGATGACAGGCCAGTTCTGACGGTCGCAGAGCGCGCGGGCGTATTTCAGCTCCTCGTTGATCGTCGCGCGGTCCGTATAATCGCGCCGGTCGAAACCCTGGGTGACGCCTAGTTCTCGGTGTTCACGCACCTGGCTGATCCGGTCGGTGGTGGCGACGAGACCGACGATCAGCGGATGGGTTGCGCGATAGAGGCTGTCCGGCAGATCGACGCCCGGCACGATCGGGATGTTGGCGGTCTTGATGCCGCGATTGGCGAGATAGATGCTGGTCGGGGTTTTCGAGGTGCGGCTGATGCCGATCAGCACGACATCCGCTTCGTCGTAACCTTCCGGCATCTGGCCGTCGTCGTGGTCCATGGTGAAATTGAGCGCTTCGATACGCTTGAAATATTCCGCGTTGAGCGCGTGCTGGGCACCAACCCGACGGCGGGACGGCGCGCCGAGATAGGCCTGGAATGTCGCCATCACCGGCTCCAGGACGTTGACGCAGGGAAGGCCCATGTCCCGGCAGCGCTGATTGATGAGCTCGGCCAGTTCCTGATCGACAATGGTATAAAGGACAATACCCGGCTCGCGGTCGAGCGCCTCGAGCACAGCCAGCAGCTGTTTGCGGTTTCGGATCAGCGGATAGACATGTTCCACCGCCAGCGACGACTGAAATTGCGCCGAGGCGGCCCGACCCGCGGAAATGAGAGTCTCGCCAGTCGAGTCAGATATGAGGTGCAGATGGAAGAAGTTTTTTCTGTTCTCCACGCTAAACTTAACCCTTTGTTGATAACTCGGGAGAGACCATCAGGTTCGCCCGGGCCTGGACCCGGCCTCGGGAAAACCGCCCAGTTTTCCACATTCGCATATCTCGCGGAGGTGGATCAGGTGGTCTTGTGTGTTGCGGGGACAAGCTCCCCGCGCCTGTTTTTCCTTCTCAGCTTATCCACAGATAGCGCCGTTTTTGCTGGAGCACCATCCCCCTGAAATAACTGGGGAAATTCCCGTTATCCCGGCAAGTGCGCGCGACATGCGGTTTTCAGTCCTTCGAGCAGGATCAAAGCGGCGGATCGTCGCGTCGGCTGTGATTTGACTTTAATCCTTGCTACTCACCGACTCTAAGAAATAGAAAATCTTTTAAGATTCATTTCTTTGTTTTTAGGGAGAACCCATTTGACCGGCGCATACCGGAAGATCGTCGAGGTGCTGGAAGGCAAGACCGTCAATCCACCGCCTGTCTGGCTGATGAGACAGGCAGGACGTTATCTGCCGGAATACCGGGAGACGCGGGCGACAGCTGGAAGCTTTCTCGATCTCTGTTACACGCCGGATCTGGCTGTCGAGGTGACCTTGCAGCCGATCCGGCGCTACGGTTTCGACGCAGCGATCCTGTTTTCCGATATCCTGGTCATCCCGGATGCTCTTCATCGGAACGTGCGGTTCGTGCAGGGCGAAGGTCCGCAGATGGACCCGATCGATGTCGCCGGTATCCAGGCGCTGAAGAGCGAAGGGGTGATTGCCCATCTCGCTCCCGTGATGGAGACCGTTCGCCGGCTGAGGCGGGAACTGCCTGAGGAAACCACGCTGCTCGGTTTCTGCGGCGCCCCCTGGACCGTTGCCACCTACATGATCGCCGGCCATGGGACGCCCGACCAGGCCCCTGCTCGGCTGTTTGCCTATCGGCATCCGGAAGCCTTCGAGAGGCTGCTGTCCGTGCTTGCCGAGATCTCTGCCGAATATCTGATCGCCCAGATCGATGCCGGTGCGGATGCCGTTCAGATCTTCGATTCCTGGGCTGGCGTTCTCGGTGAAAGGGAATTCGAAGCCTATGCGGTAAAGCCTGTCGCCCGGATGATCGAGATCGTTCGCCGCCAGCGGCCGCAGGCGAAGATCATTGCATTTGCCAAGGGCGCCGGCCTGAACCTGAAATCCTACCGTCAGAAGACCGGGGCGGATGCGATCGGCCTAGACTGGTCGGTGCCGCTTTCGTTCGCCGCCGAACTGCAGAAGGATGGTCCGGTTCAGGGCAATCTCGATCCGATGCGGGTCGTCGCCGGCGGCAGGTCGCTCGAAGACGGCATCGACGCCATTCTCGACAAACTCGGGCAGGGACCGCTGATCTTCAATCTTGGCCATGGCATTACGCCCGAGGCCAATCCTGATCATGTGACCAGGCTGATCGAGCGCGTGCGCGGAGTGAAAATGTGAGTGGAGAGGAACTGCAGACAGGCAAAACAGCCGGGCGGCGGTCGGCATTGCGGGCGTTCACCGCTCTTGCCGTCTTCGTCGCCATCCTGGTCGCGGTCTATCTCGCCCAGCCCGATAATTTCATTCTCTACATCAAGGCTTTCCACGTCATCGCGGTCATGTCCTGGATGGCTGGCCTGCTCTACATGCCGCGGCTGTTCATCTATCACAGCGATGCCGAGCCCGGTTCGGCGCAATCCGAGACTTTCAAGATGATGGAGCAGCGGCTCTTGAGGATCATCATGAACCCGGCGATGATGATCACCTGGGTGCTCGGTCTTTACCTCGCCTGGGACGTCTATGAATTTCGCGGCGGATGGCTGCATGCGAAAATCGGGCTTGTGGTGCTGCTCACAATGGTGCATGTGCTGTTTGGTCGCGCGGTGCGCAGCTTTGCGGTCGATGGTCCGCGGAAAGCGCCGCGTTACTGGCGTATGATGAATGAACTTCCGACCGTTCTGATGATCGGGATCGTCATTCTGGTGATCGTGAAACCCTTCTGAACCCCGGCCCGCTGTTTCTTTGGCAAGATTTCCCGTCTTGCCCCTTGCGGCGTTCCACGTGAATCGCTATTTTCCTCGCCATCTCATCTCGTGGCATGCGTGTAATTTCCCGTCGTCCCCGGTTCATCTTCCGCGGTAGCGAATTTCACCGACACGCCTACATTCCCCCGAAATTCTCAATATGGTCCCCCCTTCATGGCTGAAATGAAGCTTCAAGAACTCAAAAGCAAATCCCCTACCGATTTGCTGACCTTCGCCGAATCACTGGAGGTCGAGAACGCCAGCACGATGCGCAAGCAGGAGCTGATGTTCGCGATCCTCAAGGTTCTGGCGAGCCAGGACGTCGAAATCATCGGCGAAGGCGTGGTCGAGGTCTTGCAGGACGGGTTTGGTTTCCTGCGTTCCGCGAACGCAAACTATCTGCCCGGCCCCGATGATATCTATATCTCTCCCTCCCAGATCCGCCGCTTCTCGCTGAAAACCGGCGACACGGTGGAAGGTCCGATCCGCGGACCGAAGGAAGGCGAGCGTTATTTCGCCCTCCTCAAGGTCAACACGATCAATTTCGACGATCCGGAAAAGATCCGTCACAAGGTCCATTTCGACAACCTGACGCCGCTTTATCCGAACGAGCGGTTCAAGATGGAACTCGAAGTTCCGACCTCCAAGGATCTGTCGGCCCGCGTCATTGACCTGGTGGCGCCGCTCGGCAAGGGCCAGCGCGGCCTGATCGTCGCGCCGCCGCGCACCGGTAAGACCGTTCTGCTGCAGAACATCGCCCATTCGATCACCGCCAATCATCCGGAATGTTATCTGATCGTTCTTCTGATCGACGAACGGCCGGAGGAAGTCACGGACATGCAGCGCTCGGTCAAGGGCGAGGTGGTTTCCTCGACCTTCGACGAACCGGCCGTGCGCCACGTGCAGGTTGCCGAGATGGTCATCGAAAAGGCCAAGCGCCTTGTCGAACACGGCCGTGACGTCGTCATCCTGCTCGATTCGATCACGCGCCTCGGCCGCGCCTACAACACCGTCGTTCCCTCCTCCGGCAAGGTGCTGACGGGCGGCGTGGACGCCAACGCCCTGCAGCGCCCGAAGCGCTTCTTCGGTGCCGCGCGTAACATCGAAGAAGGCGGGTCGCTGACGATCATTGCGACCGCGCTGATCGATACCGGCAGCCGCATGGACGAAGTCATCTTCGAAGAGTTCAAGGGCACCGGCAACTCGGAAATCGTGCTCGACCGCAAGGTCGCCGACAAGCGTATCTTCCCGTCCATGGATATCCTCAAGTCCGGTACCCGTAAGGAAGACCTGCTGGTGCCGCGCCAGGATCTCCAGAAGATCTTCGTGCTTCGCCGTATCCTCGCCCCGATGGGCACCACGGATGCGATCGAGTTCCTGATCGACAAGCTGAAGCAGACGAAGACCAATGGTGATTTCTTCGACTCGATGAACACCTGATCCTTAGCCGGATTCAGGCCTATACAAAGCGCTCGGTCTTGCCGGGCGCTTTTCAATTTAGAGCCGCCTCTGATAAATTGATCCCATGGCCCAGGCAGACAACGACACGATCTTTGCCCTCTCCAGCGGCACCTTGCCGGCAGGTGTCGCGGTGTTGCGTCTAAGCGGTCCGCGCGCCTTTGAGGCGGCGGTGAGCCTGGCTGGAGAACTGCCTGCCGATCGGAAGGCGGGGCTCAAAACGATTCGAAGCCGCAACGGTCTGGTGATCGACCAGGCCCTGGTCCTGGCGTTTCCCGGTCCCAACTCCTTCACTGGTGAAGATTGTGCGGAAATACATCTGCATGGCAGCCGCGCCGTTGTTTCGGCGGTTTATCAGGAACTGGAGGCGATCGGGCTCCGACTGGCGGAGGCAGGCGAGTTTTCACGCCGGGCATTCGAGAACGGCAAGCTGGACCTGGTTGAGGTCGAGGGCCTTGCGGACCTGATTGCTGCTGAGACCGAGATGCAGCGTCGCCTGGCGGTCGAACAAGGGTTTGGCGGGCAGTCGGCGCTCTATATGAGCTGGGCGGAGAGATTGACGCGTGCGCGCGCCCTGATCGAGGCGGAACTCGACTTTGCGGATGAGGACGATGTTCCGGGATCGGTTTCCGACCGGGTCTGGGCGGAGATCGGCGATCTCTATCTTGAGCTCGAGGAGCATATCGCCTCTGCGAAAGCCGGAGAAATTATCCGCGACGGATTTAAGGTGGTCATCGCCGGCCCGCCCAATGCCGGCAAGTCCAGCCTCCTGAATGCGTTGGCAAAGCGGGATGTCGCGATCGTTACGGAAATCGCCGGGACGACAAGGGATCTTCTGCATATCGATATCGACATGGAGGGGTACCTCGTCCGTTTCTTCGATACGGCCGGCTTGCGCGACAGCGCTGATCGGGTGGAGCAGGAAGGCGTTCGCAGGGCGAAGATAGCGATCGAGCAGGCAGATCTTGTTCTGCAGCTTGAGGAAATCGATTCGGACTCGAAACAGATTCTGGACGAGGTAAAGGCCGAAGTGCTGCGGGTGGGCACGAAGGTGGATATGCACGGGCCGTCGGCTGGATACGACCTGACTATTTCCAGCCAGGCCGGAGATGGACTGGAGGAACTTCGCTCTCTGATCCTCGAGATGCTGAAGAAGACCTGGTCCGGGTCCCTGGTCCCCAATCGGCGGCGGCACCTTCAATATTTGCAAGAGGCTTCCAATTTTATCGCAGAAGCGCTAAACGGCCGGGAGCTGGATCTTCGCGCCGAGAGCCTTCGGGCTGCGGCATCGTCCCTGGGCCGCATCACCGGCCGGGTCGATGTGGAACAGCTCCTTGACGTGATTTTTTCGCAGTTCTGCATCGGCAAGTGATTCACGTGAAACAGAGCGTTCGCGCGGTTTCAAAGGTGGCTAAATGGAAACGACATTCGACGTAATCGTCATCGGTGGCGGACATGCGGGCTGTGAGGCCGCGAGCGCGGCCGCACGCACGGGTGCAAAAACGGCGCTGGTAACTCATAAGCGAGAGACGATCGGCGTGATGTCGTGCAACCCTGCGATCGGTGGTCTCGGCAAGGGCCATCTCGTGCGTGAGGTTGATGCCTTCGACGGTTTGATGGGCCGCGTCGCGGATGCCTCGGGTATCCAGTTCCGGCTTCTCAACCGCAAGAAGGGACCCGCGGTGCGCGGGCCGCGAACCCAGGCCGATCGCAAACTTTATCGCCTGGCGATGCAGCGTGAAATTCTCAATCATGCCAATCTCACCGTGATCGAGGGGGACGCCTTCGATATCGAGATCAAGGCAGGTCGACCTAGCTCGGTTGGAATGAAGGACGGACGTCGATTCGGGTGCGGAACAGTTATTCTGACGACCGGCACCTTTCTTCGCGGCCTGATTCACATCGGTGACCAGAAAATTCCTGCAGGTCGCGTGGGTGAAGCTCCTTCGCTGGGATTGTCTGAAACCCTGGCGCGATTTGGCTTGCGGCTCGGTCGGCTGAAAACCGGCACGCCGGCGCGGCTAGACGGAAATACGATCGACTGGAGCCGTGTCGGCTTACAGGAGGCCGACGAGGATCCGGTGCCCTTCTCCTTCATGACCGACAGGATCACCACCCCGCAGATCGCCTGCGGTGTCACCCGCACGACGGATGCGACGCATAGGGTCATCTCGGACAATATTCACCGTTCCGCGATGTATTCAGGCCAGATCGAAGGGGTCGGCCCGCGCTACTGCCCCTCGATCGAGGACAAGATCGTTCGTTTCGGCGAACGCGACGGACACCAGATCTTTCTGGAGCCGGAAGGGTTGGACGACCCGACCGTCTATCCGAATGGCATTTCCACATCCCTCCCCGCCGACGTCCAGGAAGCGTTCATTCGCACAATTCCGGGTTTGGAGGCGGTAACGATCATGCAGCCCGGCTACGCGATCGAATATGATCATGTGGACCCGCGCGAACTGACCGCGGCTCTGGAAGTGAAGAAGATCCCAGGCCTTTTCCTTGCCGGACAGATCAATGGCACAACGGGTTATGAGGAAGCGGCGGCACAGGGGCTGGTTGCGGGATTGAACGCCGCGCGCAAGGCTTCCGGCGCTGAGGCATATCATTTCAGCCGCGCCGATTCCTATATCGGCGTCATGATTGACGATCTCACATCACGCGGCGTGACTGAACCTTATCGGATGTTTACCTCCCGTGCCGAATATCGGCTGTCGCTCAGAGCTGACAACGCGGATGTTCGACTGACGGAGAAGGCGATCGAACTGGGTTGTGTCGGGCCGGCGCGGGCCGCGAAGTTGCGCGCCTATACGCAAGCGCTGGACGCGGGCCGCGAATTGCTCCGGTGCCGCAACCTCACCCCCAACGAGGCCGATGGTTACGGGCTGAAGCTGAACAAGGACGGGCAGCGCAGGACCGCGTATGAGCTGCTGGCGTATCCTGACCAATCGTTGAAGGGCCTCGCCGCCATATGGCCCGAATTGGCACAGTTGTCGCCCAAGGTGGGGGAGGCCCTGGAAATTGAGGCGTCCTATGCGGTTTATATGAACCGGCAGGCCGCTGATATTCATGCGACCCATCGGGACGAAGCCCGTGTTATTCCGCAAGACTTTGATTTTTCAGAGCTTCCCGGACTTTCCAACGAGCTTAAACTGAAGCTGACGGCTGCAAATCCGGGAAATCTCGCACAGGCGAGTAAGGTTGATGGGATGACGCCAGCCGCCCTTGCCCTCATTCTGGCACTACTTCGCAAAGAAGACGCCGCGCCACATCGCCTCAAGCGAGTCCTTTAATGCTTCTGAACGGCAAGAGTGTTTCACGTGAAACGCAGGAAAAGCTCGAGCATTTCTCCGCGCTTTTCCTGAAGTGGGCGAAAGCCATCAACCTCGTCGCTCCATCCACCCTGCAGGAGTTGTGGCAACGCCATATTGCGGACAGTGCGCAGATCTTCCAGCTCTCTCCCCTGCCATATAAATGGCTTGATCTTGGTTCCGGAGGCGGCTTCCCCGGCGTCATAACAGCGATCTTGCTGGCGGAGGCTCAGGACGGATGGGTTCATCTGGTTGAGAGCAACCAGAAAAAGGCGGGGTTTCTTCGGGTGGCGCTCAGTGAGACGGGGGCACGGGGATCTGTCCATCCCCTACGAATCGAATCAGCCTCCACGGCTCTTCGGGATTGCGAGCGCATCTCTGCCAGAGCTCTTGCCGAGCTTGACCCGCTGCTGTCCTATACGTCGGCTTGGATGATCGGCAAAGAAACCAGAGCTTTTTTTCATAAAGGCCGGGATTACGCAGCGGAAGTCGAGAAAGCCCGTGGCCGTTGGGTATTCGATCTGATAAAACACCAGAGTGCCGTCGAGCCAGATTCAGTTATCCTCGAGATTAGTAATTTGAGGCACAAAGAACCCTAGATTTTCAGGTGCCGCATGTTTGAAAGAAATCGGGTTATCACGATCGCCAACCAAAAAGGTGGCGTCGGCAAGACGACGACAGCGATCAACCTGGCGACTGCGCTCGCTGCTATCGGCGAGCGTGTCCTTATCGTGGATCTTGATCCGCAGGGCAATGCCAGCACGGGGCTGGGTATCGAGCGTCGTGATCGGAAGCTCTCCTCCTATGACCTCCTGATGGGTTACAACTCCATCGCGGAAACTGCGCTGGAGACGGCCGTTCCGAACCTTCACATCGTCCCTTCGACAATGGACCTACTCGGGTTCGAGATGGAGATTTCGCAGGCTTCCGATCGGGCGTTCAAGCTTCGAAGCGCACTGAATGGCGACGATGCTCTGGCTTATTCCTACATCTTGTTGGACTGCCCTCCTTCATTCAACTTGCTGACGATGAACGCCATGGCGGCGGCCCATTCCATCCTTGTCCCCCTGCAATGCGAGTTCTTCGCCCTCGAAGGGTTGAGCCAGTTGCTGGAAACCGTTGATCAGGTGCGTCGCAGCGTCAATCCTTCACTCGATATTCAAGGGATTGTCCTGACGATGTTCGATGCGCGAAACAATCTTGCCCAACAGGTCGTCAATGATGTCCGGACGCATCTCGGCGAGAAAGTCTACCATACGTTGATTCCGCGCAATGTTCGCGTTTCGGAAGCGCCGTCCTATGGTAAGCCGGCAATCCTTTATGACCTGAAATGCGCCGGCAGCCAGGCGTATTTGCAGCTGGCTTCCGAAGTCATCCAGCGGGAACGCAGGCGCAAGGCAGCCTGAAGCTTTGCAGACAAGTGAGTAGTGAAGATGAACGACGACCTTTCGAAACGGCGCCTTGGGCGCGGCCTTGCAGCTCTTATCGGTGAGATGGACCAGCCGGCACCTGTCAACAGTGGTGCCCGCAGTGTCAACCCGGATCGGATGGTGCCGATCGAGCATGTGTCGCGCAATCCGAAGAATCCGCGTCGAAGCTTTGATGAGGGCGAGCTGCAGGATCTCGCGAGCTCTATTCGGCAGCATGGTATCGTTCAACCGGTCGTCGTTCGGCCTCGGGGCACAGATCAGTATGAGATCATCGCCGGCGAACGGCGCTGGCGGGCGGCTCAACTCGCTGGACTGGTCGAAATTCCGGTCATCGTTCGCGATGTGGATGATCGAACGGCGCTCGAGATCGCCATTGTTGAAAACGTCCAGCGTTCAGATCTCAACCCGCTGGAAGAGGCGCTCGGTTATGATCAACTGATTGCAGAGCATGGGTACACTCAGAACGATCTCGGGGAGATCATCGGCAAGAGCCGCAGCCATGTCGCCAATAGCCTCCGTTTGTTGAAGCTACCCGAACCGGTTCGGGATATGCTGGCAGCAGGCAGCCTTTCGGCGGGTCACGCCCGTGCATTGATTACAACATCGGACCCGGCTTCGCTGGCACGGACGATCATCGCCAAGGGGATGTCGGTTCGTGATGCTGAAAAGCTGGCTCAGAACGACATCAAGGCTCAATCGGAACCGACAACCGTTTCGAAAGCGGAACAAAAAGACTCCGATACGCTTGCGCTGGAGCGCACCCTTTCTGATTCCCTTGGTCTGGACGTGAAGATCAACCACAAGAACGGTGGGGGGCAGATCAGGATCGGCTATCGGACGCTTGAACAGCTCGAGGAGATATGTCGCCTTCTTGAACGGCGATAACGTAACCTATTCAGCGACTTGACTGAATAGCTGTCGCCATTAGCGTGTGGAACGCAATATTGGGTTCGAGGCTCTGCCTCTGCCGCGACATCAGAATTGCAGCCTGCAATCTTTCCGTTTCACGTGCCAGCGCTGGCGAGCTCCAGGTTCGCAGCGCTTTTTCTATGATCGGTTTCCGCTTGAAATGAATATGCCTGCCGAGCGTCATCATGACCTGGGCGGTCTGGAGTTTCTTCTCCTCCATCTCCGCCTTCATCAAATCCAGCAGCTGGAATTGTTTGAGGCAGGATTGCAGGACGAGAAAAACCGGCGTCTTCGACGAGACGATCTTCTGTATGGCCCGATGCAGACCGGGCAAATCGCCGCCAAGGATGGCGTCGACGGCTTCATCGGCCGAAACTGCGCTGGCATCACCGATGATTTCATCGATCTGCGCCTCTTCGACCATGCCTGTGCCACGGCAGTAAAGCGCGAGTTTACGAATCTCGTTCCGGGAAGCCGCGCGATCTCCCCCCAGCAACTCCAGGAGCCTCTGGCGGGCACCAGGGCTGATCCTGAGGCCCTCGCTTCCCAGTTCCGAATCGATGAGACTGTTCAAGGCTTTGATATCGTCTGCGTAGCAGGGAATGACAGCGATGGATCGGGAGGGCTCAGCGATCTTGCGCAGCCCGCTCCCTTTCTTGAGGTCGCCCGCCTCTACGATCAGGATGTTGGCGGGAGCCGGGCCGTCAGCCAAAACCTGCATCGCGTCCAGAAGCGGCTTTTCATTGGCAGCGCCACGGAGCCAGACGAGCTTCGAGCCACCGAAAAGGCCCATTGAATTCACTTCATCGAGAAGCCGTCCCGGGTCGCCCTGCAGGTCCGAAACGTCGAGCTTGAGCATCGCGAACGGATCATCCTGGGAGATGCCGGTCTTGCCCGCGATCAGTGCCGCACGTTCGGAAACGAGGCCACGATCCGGGCCGTAGATCACGAAGATCTTGTAGAGCCCCGCGCTCTTGTCAGCAAACCGATCGAATTCGTGGGATTTTACTTCTGCCATACCGTCTGCGGCTGAGGTTCGCGCGAAAGCGCAATCGCGATCTCGGCGCGGATGAACTCGGCAAGTTCGCGTGCGGCGCGGTTTTCGGCGTCGCGAACGGCGCGGAGGCCTGCATAGCCCTGCCCCGAAATGTCGATGAGCGCGACGACCTGACGTTTGCCGGACTTCAGCACCTGCCCGTCGCTGATGCGGCTTATCGTATAGGTACCTTCCACCTGGACGCGGCCGGGGACCGGCACGCCGGTCGGCGACACGTTGTCGTCGTCCTCGTCATCCTCATCGTCAATGATGCTCGAGGCCGTGCTCTTGGTAACCAGCTTCACGTCGTAAGCAGGACGGGTGGATTCGCCGGCACCGCCGGAGGTCAGGAAGACCAGATGGTTGCGGACAACCTGATCGAGGCGGGTGTGGGGTTGCTCGAAGCCGACGGCGGCAAGGCGCTCGCCGGTGCCGGAAGCCTCGGAATAAAGCGGGCGAACCTGGCAGCCGGCGAGCACTGTCAGCATTACCAGGCTGGATACGAACCCAAAACGACGAAGAGAGCGGTCAAACGACAATGTTTACGATCCTCTGTGGGACGACGATTACTTTCTTCGGCGCCCGGCCTTCCAGTGCCGCCTTGACCGCATCCAGCGCCAGAACCGCAGCTTCGACCGCACTTTGATCCGCGTCGCGCGCGATTGTCAATTCGCCGCGCTTCTTGCCGTTGATTTGCACCGGCAGTGTGACCTCGTTCTCGACGACCAGTGTTTCGTCATATTGCGGCCAGGCAGCCAGGGAGAGCAGTTCCCTGTTGCCGAGCGCTGCCCAGCATTCTTCGGCCAGATGCGGCGTCATGGGCGCGACAAGCTGGATCAGGATCTCCGAGGCGTTGCGGACGGCAGCGCGATAGGCGGTATCGCCCTCGCCGGCTGCGACCCGGGCGAGCGGCGCTGCAAGTGCGTTCACGAGCTCATAGATGCGCGCCACGGCCTTGTTGAAGGAGAGCTTGTCGTAGTCCCCTTGAACCGCCTTCAGCGTCTTGTGGGCGAGCTGCGAGATCGCCAGAGCCTCTCCGTCCTTAGCCGGCACCGGATCGACGCCAACCAAGTTTTCAGAGGCTTCCGAAATCAGGCGCCACAGGCGCTGGGTGAAGCGATGAGCGCCTTCGACACCGGCTTCCGACCAGATGACGTCGCGGTCCGGCGGAGAGTCGGACAGTACGAAGAACCGAGCGGTATCGGCACCGTAGGAGGCGATGATATCGTCCGGATCGACGACGTTCTTCTTCGATTTCGACATCTTCTCGATCGAGCCGATCGTGACTTCCTCGCCGCCCTTCAGCATGGTGGCGCGGCGTTTGCCGTCGACTTCCTCGATGCGGATATCGGCCGGTGCGACCCATTCACCGTTCGGGCCGGAGCCGCGGCGATAGGTTTCGTGCACGACCATGCCCTGCGTGAAGAGCCCCTTGAAGGGTTCCTTGGCGTCGACATGGCCTGTTTCGCGCATGGCGCGGGTGAAGAAGCGGGAATAGAGCAGGTGCAGGATCGCATGTTCGATGCCGCCGATATACTGGTCGACCGGCAGCCAGCGGTTGGCAACAGCCGGATCGGTCGGATCCTTTTCCCAAGGCGCCGTGAAGCGGGTGAAATACCAGCTCGAATCGACGAACGTATCCATCGTGTCCGTCTCACGGCGTGCCTGCTTGCCGCATTGCGGGCAGGCGACGTGGCGCCAGGTCGGATGGCGGTCGAGCGGGTTGCCGGGCAGGTCGAAGGTGACGTCGTCCGGCAGCTTCACCGGCAGGTCGGCCTTCGGCACGGGCACGACGCCGCAGTCATCGCAATGGATGACCGGGATCGGGCAGCCCCAGTAGCGCTGGCGGGAAATGCCCCAGTCGCGCAGGCGGAAGTTCACCTTGCGCTCACCCTGCGGCATGTTGCCGACCAGCGTTTCCGATAGGCGGTCTGCGACGATCGCGAAGGCTTCGTCTGTCGTCTTGCCGTCCAGAAAGCGCGAATTGATCATTACGCCGTCATCGACGTAAGCCGTATCGCCGACGGTAAAGGTCGCGGCATCGCCGTCCTTCGGCATGACGACCGGAACGACCGGCAGACCGTATTTGCGGGCGAAATCCAGGTCGCGCTGGTCACCGGACGGGCAGCCGAAGATGGCGCCGGTGCCGTAATCCATCAGCACGAAGTTCGCGACATAGACCGGCAGTTCCCAGGAGGGATCGAGCGGGTGCCTGACGCGGATACCCGTGTCTATGCCCTTCTTCTCGGCCGTCTCCAATGCCGCGAGCGAGGTTCCATGATGGCGGCATTCTTCGGCAAAAGCTTCGATAGCCGGATTCTGCGCTGCGGCCGCCTTGGCCAGCGGATGGTCGGCGGCGATGGCCAGGAAGGAGGCGCCGAACAAGGTATCCGGCCGGGTCGTGTAGACCACGACCTCGCTTTCGCCGGCGGGTGCCGTCGAACTCACGATTTCCCAGCGAACCGTCAGGCCCTCGGAGCGGCCGATCCAGTTCTTCTGCATCAGCCGGACCTTTTCAGGCCACTGGTCGAGTGTGTCGAGCGAGTCCAGCAGATCCTGGCTGAAATCGGTGATCTTGAAGAACCACTGTACCAGGTCGCGCTGCTCTACCAGGGCACCTGAGCGCCAGCCGCGGCCGTCGATGACCTGTTCGTTGGCGAGAACCGTCTGGTCGACAGGGTCCCAATTGACCTTGGACTGCTTGCGGTAGACGAGACCCTTTTCCATCATGTCGAGAAAGAGGTGCTGCTGCTGCTGGTAATATTCGACGTCGCAGGTGGCGAATTCGCGTGACCAGTCGAGCGACAGGCCCATGGCCTTCAACTGCGCCTTCATGGATTCGATGTTCTGGTAGGTCCAGGTCTTCGGATGCACTTTGTTGTCGCGGGCGGCGTTTTCGGCCGGCATGCCGAAAGCGTCCCAGCCCATCGGATGCAGGACGTTGAAACCGCGGGCGCGCTTGTAGCGGGCCACCACGTCGCCCATGGCGTAGTTGCGCACATGGCCCATGTGGATGCGGCCCGACGGATAGGGAAACATCTCCAGAACGTAGTATTTTTCGCGCGGATCGCTGTTGTCGGTTTCGAAAACCTTGGCATCGTTCCAGGTCTGCTGCCAACGGGGCTCGGCATCGCGCGGATTATAACGTTCAGTCGCCATTTCAATGATATTCCGGGAAAATAAGATCTGAGAGTCGGGCGAGACCTTCACCATGAAACCCCGCAAGCGTCAAGTTTTACGGGGTTGGGAAAGGCCAAGTTTGGGCGAAACACCCTTGGCAGAGCCTTATATGAGGGCTAAGCGCTGAGCTTGCAAGAAAAGCGGAAGGCATTGCCATGAGCGTCGAAGAACGGCTGCGGGATGTGAAGGCACGGATCGGGAAGGCGGAACGCCTGTCGAAGCGACCTGTGGGGTCGGTGGCGCTCGTGGCGGTGTCGAAGACGTTTGATGGGGAAGACATCCGCCCGGTGATCGCTGCCGGGCAGCGGGTGTTCGGCGAAAACCGCGTGCAGGAAAGTCAGGGCAAGTGGCCGGAACTGAAGGCCGAGACGCCGGATGTCGAGCTGCATCTGATCGGGCCGCTGCAATCCAACAAGGCGGCCGATGCCGTGGCGCTGTTCGATGTGATCGAGACGGTGGATCGGGAGAAGATCGCCCGCGCATTGGCCGACGAGATCAAGAGACAAGGCAAGGCGCCGAAGCTTTATGTGCAGGTCAATACCGGGCTGGAGCCGCAGAAGGCCGGCATCGAGCCGAAGCAGACCGTCGCGTTTGTGGAGCTTTGCCGCAGGGAGCTCGGGCTTTCGATCGAGGGGCTGATGTGCATTCCGCCGGCCGAGGAAAATCCGGGGCCGCATTTTGCCTTGCTTGCCAAGCTCGCCAAGGAATGCGGCGTCGAAAAGCTCTCCATGGGCATGTCCGGGGATTTCGAGACGGCAGTGGAATTCGGCGCGACCAGCGTCCGCGTCGGCTCGGCCATCTTCGGTTCGCGCTGAAAACAGGCTTTTGCCAAGCGCCTAGCGCTTTCGTCGGGCTTCCCGGCACCTCCCGAGCACCCTAGATTGGTCATTCCGGGCTGTGCTCATGTGACGGGAGGTGCAGATGCAAAGCCGCTATTTCGACGTGTATGAAGGCTGGCAAAAGGATCCGGAAGGATTCTGGAAAAACGCCTCTGACGCCATCCACTGGTTCAAGGAACCGGAGAAGGTCTTCAACGGTGACCAGGGCGTCTATGGGCGCTGGTTTACCGATGGTGAGACCAATACCTGTTACAACTGTCTCGACCGGCACGTGGCGGCCGGACGGGGCGGGCAGCGCGCCTTCATCCACGACAGCGCGATGACGGGAAAACAGCAGACTTTCACCTATGCCGAGGTTCTCGATGAGGTGAAGGCGATCGCTGCGGTTCTGCTTGACCTCGGCATCGGCAAGGGCGACCGCGTCGTCATCTACATGCCGATGGTGCCGGAAGCGATTTTTTCCATGCTGGCCTGTGCGCGGCTCGGGGCGGTACATTCGGTCGTGTTCGGCGGGTTTGCGGCGCTGGAGCTGGCGGCACGGCTGAACGATTCGGAAGCGAAACTGGTGATCGGTGCGAGCTGCGGCCTGGAACCGGGCCGGGTGGTTGCCTACAAGCCCCTGATCGACCAGGCGATCGAGCTTGCCCGCGTGAAACCCGAGCATTGCCTCATCCTGCAGCGCGAGCAGCTCCAGGCGGAGCTGCGCCCGGAGCGGGGGGAGCTGGATTTCGCCATAACCATCGAAAAGGCGCGGGGCAGGGATGTGCCATGCGTGCCGGTCAAGGCAACCGATCCCCTCTACATCCTCTACACGTCCGGGACGACCGGGCAGCCGAAGGGCGTCGTGCGCGACAATGGCGGGCACATGGTGGCGCTGCATTGGAGCATGGAGAACATTTTCGGCGTGAAGCCGGGTGAAGTGTTCTGGACGGCGTCCGATATCGGCTGGGTCGTCGGCCATTCCTATATCGTTTATGCGCCGCTGCTGACCGGCAATACCAGCGTGATCTTCGAGGGCAAGCCGGTCGGCACGCCGGATGCAGGCACGTTCTGGCGTGTCGTTAGCGATCACGACGTGAAGGTGCTGTTCACCGCGCCGACGGCTTTTCGCGCTATCCGGCGCGACGATCCGGATGGCGAACTGGTTGGAAAATACGACCTGACGGGCATGCGTGCGCTGTTCCTCGCCGGCGAGCGGGCCGATTCGGAAACGCTGAAATGGGCAGAGCAGAAGCTGAAGATCCCCGTCATCGACCACTGGTGGCAGACGGAGACGGGCTGGCCGGTAGCGGCCAACACAGTCGGGCTCGGGCTGATGCCGGTCAAGCACGGTTCGCCGACGCGTCCGATGCCCGGTTATGCGCTCGAGGTGCTGGACGATGCCGGGCATCCGGTGCCGCGCGGCACGCTCGGCAATATCGTCATCAAGCTGCCGCTGCCGCCCGGCTGCTTAGTCAGCTTCTGGAATGCGGACCAGCGGTTTCGCGAGGCGTGTCTCGAGGAATTCCCGGGTTACTACAAGACCGCGGATGCCGGGATGATGGATGAGGACGGCTACATCTTCGTGATGGCGCGCACCGACGACATCATCAACTGCGCCGGCCACCGGCTTTCGACCGGGGCGATGGAGGAAGTCTGCGCCAAACATCCCGACGTTGCCGAATGCGCGGTGATCGGCGTCCATGATGCGACCAAGGGGCAGATCCCCTGCGGCTTCCTGGTGCTGAAGAACCATGTTTCACGGGAAACCTCCGATATCGCCCGGGAGGTCGCCGCGCTGGTGCGCAACGAGATCGGCCCGGTCGCGGCGTTCAAGACGGTGATGGTGGTTCACAAGCTGCCCAAGACCCGGTCCGGCAAGATCCTGCGCGGCACCATGCAGAAGATCGCCGACGACATGCCGTGGAAAATGCCGGCGACCATCGAGGATGCGACGGTGCTGGACGAAATCACTGTGATCCTGAAGGCGAACGGTTATGCCCGCGAGGGCAGTGGCCTGAAACAGAGCGCCTGAACGAAAAAAGCCCCGGATCGTCTCCGGGGCTTTTTCATGCAATCGAAATGGTTCGATCAGAAGCGGTCTTCTTCCTCGTCGTCGTCGCGACGGGTGGACTTGAGCGACGAGAGCTTGGCGAAAACGGCGTCTGCGTCGATCTCCTTTTCCTTCTCTTCCTCGCGCTCGTTGCGATAGCTGAAGCCGAGGTTTTCGGTTTCGGCCGCCGGCTGCAGGGAAGCGCCGAGTTCGGCTGCGGTCGGCAGCGGACGGCCCTTGGAAGCGCGTTCGACTTCGAGGTCGAGATCGATCTGGCTGCAGAGGCCGAGCGTGACCGGGTCCATCGGCGTCAGGTTGGTCGAGTTCCAGTGGGTGCGCTCGCGGATCTGCTCGATCGTCGACTTGGTGGTGCCGACGAGGCGGGAGATCTGGGCGTCCTTCAGTTCCGGATGGTTGCGGACCAGCCAGAGAATGGCGTTCGGGCGATCCTGGCGCTTGGAGACCGGCGTGTAGCGCGGGCCGCGGCGCTTCGATTCGGGCACGCGAACCTTCGGCTCGGAAAGCTTCAGCTTGTAGTTGACGTCCTTTTCGCCGCGCTCGATTTCATCGCGCGAAAGCTGGCCGGTGGCGATCGGGTCCAGGCCCTTGATGCCCTGTGCCGCTTCGCCATCCGCAATCGCCTTCACCTCGAGCGGGTGCAGCTTGCAGAAATTGGCGATCTGATCAAAGGAAAGTGCGGTATTGTCGACCAGCCATACAGCGGTCGCCTTCGGCATGAGCAATTGTTGAGCCATGGGTATAGGTCCTCTGTCCGTCCGCGCCGGTGTCGCGGGCCGTGGGTATCAACCACAATTTCCGGGAATTTACCGCCCTATAATCGAATTGGGACGGAATTGCAAATCTTTGAAGCGAGATCGTTGCCCCGAGATGAACCGTTTGTCTAATTGCCGCCCTTGCCTCACCTGTTATGAATGCGGCACATATCGCTGACGGCTCGATGCGTCGTCATGCGTGCCAATTCAGGGAGGTGTTCATGTCCGAAAAAGTCTACCCGGTCCTCAAGTCTGCCAAAGCAAAAGCGCTCATCGACAAGGACAAATACGAAAAGTGGTACGAGGAGAGCGTTGAGGATCCGGACAAGTTCTGGGGCAAGCACGGCAAGCGCATCGACTGGTTCAAGCCCTATACCAAGGTCAAGAATACCTCCTTCAAGGGCAAGGTCTCGATCAAGTGGTTCGAGGACGGCCTGACCAACGTTTCCTACAATTGCATCGACCGCCACCTGAAGACGCATGGGGAGCGCACGGCGCTGATCTGGGAGGGCGACAATCCCTATATCGACAAGAAGATCACCTATAACCAGCTTTACGATCAGGTCTGCCGGCTAGCCAACGTGCTGAAGAAACACGGCGTCAAGAAAGGCGACCGCGTCACAATCTACATGCCGATGATCCCGGAAGCGGCCTATGCGATGCTCGCCTGCGCCCGTATCGGCGCAGTGCATTCGGTCGTGTTCGGCGGGTTCTCGCCGGAAGCGCTGGCCGGCCGCATCATCGACTGCCAGTCCACCTTCGTGATCACCTGCGACGAGGGCGTGCGCGGCGGCAAGCCGGTGCCGCTCAAGGACAATACTGACACGGCGATCCATATCGCTGCCCGCCAGCACGTGATCGTCAACAAGGTCGTGGTGGTGCGCCGCACCGGCGGCAAGACCGGCTGGGCGCCAGGGCGTGACGTCTGGTACCACCAGGAAATCGCCACCGTGAAGGGACATTGCGAGCCGGTGAAGATGAAGGCGGAGGATCCGCTGTTCATCCTTTACACGTCGGGTTCGACCGGCAAGCCGAAGGGCGTGCTGCACACGACCGGCGGTTATCTCGTGTTCGCGGCGATGACCCACGAATATACGTTCGACTACCATGACGGCGACATCTACTGGTGTACGGCGGATGTGGGCTGGGTCACCGGCCATTCCTACATCGTCTACGGGCCGCTGGCGAACTGCGCCACCTCGCTGATGTTCGAAGGCGTGCCGAACTTCCCGGACCAGGGCCGCTTCTGGGAAATCATCGACAAGCACAAGGTCAACATCTTCTACACCGCACCGACGGCGATCCGCTCGCTGATGGGCGCCGGCGACGAATTCGTGAAGCGCTCCTCGCGCGAAAGCCTGCGCCTGCTTGGCACGGTCGGCGAGCCGATCAATCCGGAAGCCTGGGAATGGTATTACAACGTGGTCGGCGACAAGCGCTGCCCGGTGGTCGATACCTGGTGGCAGACGGAAACCGGCGGCCACATGATCACGCCGCTGCCGGGCGCTACCGACCTCAAACCCGGTTCGGCGACCAAGCCGTTCTTTGGCGTGAAGCCCGAACTGGTCGATAACGAAGGCAAGGTGCTGGAAGGGGCAGCCGACGGCAATCTCTGCATCACCGACGCCTGGCCGGGCATGATGCGCACGCTCTATGGCGACCATGAGCGTTTCATCCAGGCCTATTTCTCCACCTACAAGGGCAAATATTTCACCGGTGACGGCTGCCGGCGCGACGAGGACGGTTATTACTGGATCACCGGCCGCGTCGACGACGTGCTGAACGTCTCCGGCCACCGGCTCGGCACGGCGGAAGTGGAATCAGCGCTGGTCTCGCACAATCTCGTGTCGGAGGCCGCCGTCGTCGGTTATCCGCACAATATCAAGGGCCAGGGCATCTATTGCTACGTGACGCTGATGGCGGGCCACGAGGGCAATGATGCGCTGCGCCAGGAACTGGTGAAGCACGTCCGCCAGGAAATCGGCCCGATCGCCGCCCCGGACAAGATCCAGTTCGCACCCGGCCTGCCGAAGACCCGGTCGGGCAAGATCATGCGCCGCATCCTGCGCAAGATCGCCGAGGACGACTTTGGCTCGCTGGGGGATATCTCGACGCTCGCCGATCCCGGCGTGGTGGACGACCTGATCGCCAACCGGCAGAACAAGGCGGGTTGACCAATCAAGGGCCGCTCGGGAAACCGGGCGGCCTTTTCAGTTGGTGTCGCAGACCTGCTGCGGCTTGCGTCCGCCGTCATAGGTCTGCACGAGGCCGGCGAGCAGCAGATCGCTGCCGGCGCTGCGGCCATCGGAGAGCACAACGTCCGCGACAATGCGGCCGAAATATTTGTCGCCGGAAATATGGGTGAGCTGAATTTTGCGTGATTGGGCGGTCAGCGCTTCGAGTGCGCGTTGGGCGTCGAGTCCCGCCTCACGAAGTCGCTCGCATTTCGATTTCAGCTCCGGCGCATCGATGCCCCGAATACGCACATAAACTTCCATCTTCTGCTGCGGCCAGGGCTGCGCCTCGACCAGCAGCGTATCGCCGTCGATGACCCGCAGGATTTCTGCCGTCACCGGCCCGGAGATCTCGTCACGCGCTGCAGCTTCGGTGGTGAACACCGCGACGACGCCAGTGAGAATCACAAGTGCTTTGATCATGGAAAGGAATAAATTCCGATCCACTGGCGAAGTCAATAGGAATATTTACTTAGAAGTCAATCGCTCGGCCGTTGATCTCCCAGTCGCCGAAGCGGGCGGGGTCGGCGCCGCCGCGGCCGCCGAATTCTTCGGGCATTTCGGCCTTGGCTGCCGCCTGGCGGCGTTCCTCGGCTTCCTTCAGGGCGCGCTCGGCGGCCGGGGAAAGGGACTTCCTGGGGGCGGCTTCTTCCGGTGCGATTTCCGAATTGTCGTTATCTGCGTTCTGCATCTTGGGCTTTGCCGGGTCGATTATTGAAAATTCTGGTTGAATTGACCACATCATAGAGCGTTCGCCCCCGCGGGAAAACCCTCTAGCGGCCCTGAGGCGATATCGGCAACGGGAGAGATGACGATGAATGTAATGCGCACCGCCATGCTTCTGGCCTTCATGACGGCCCTCTTCATGGGGATCGGTTTTCTGATTGGTGGCACGGGCGGCATGATGATCGCGCTGGTGATCGCTGCCGGCATGAACCTGTTTTCCTACTGGAACTCCGACAAGATGGTGCTGTCGGCCTATCACGCCCAGGAGGTCGATGCGCGCAGCGCCCCGGAATTCTACAACATGATCCGCGATCTTTCGGCCAATGCCGGCCTGCCGATGCCGAAGGTCTATGTCTACGACAATCCGCAGCCGAACGCCTTTGCGACCGGGCGCAATCCGCAGAACGCAGCCGTTGCTGCGTCCACCGGGCTGATGCAGCGCCTGACCCATGAGGAAGTGGCGGGCGTGATGGCGCATGAACTAGCGCATATCCAGAACCGCGACACGCTGACTATGACGATTACAGCGACGCTTGCCGGCGCGATCTCGATGCTCGGCAATTTCGCCTTTTTCTTCGGTGGCAATCGCGAGAACAACAATCCGCTCGGTTTTGTCGGCGTGCTGGTGGCGATGATCGTCGCGCCGTTTGCGGCGATGCTGGTGCAGATGGCGATCAGCCGGACGCGCGAATATTCGGCCGACCGGCGCGGCGCCGAGATCTGCGGCAATCCTTTGTGGCTCGCCTCGGCACTCGGCAAGATCGCCGGTGCGGCGCATCAGATCCCGAACTACGAGGCCGAACGCAACCCGGCGACGGCGCATATGTTCATCATCAACCCCCTGTCGGGCGAGCGCATGGACAACCTGTTCTCGACCCACCCCGACACCGGCAACCGGATCGCCGCGCTGCAGCAGATGGCCGGCCAGTTCCCTGGTTCTCGGGGTGGTGCCTCGACGGCCGGGTTCCGGGCTGATAGACCGCAGCGCACCGCGCGCTCCGTCCCGAATACCGGTTGGGGCCGCGGCTCGGATGAACCGCGCAAAGGTCCCTGGTCTTGAACGAAGCCAAGAAGAACAAGAAGCCACACAAGCCAACGGGCAAGCCAGCCGAACAGCGCAGGAAACCGGCTCACTCGGAGCGGGAAAGCGGCCCCTTCAAGGCGGGCCTCGAAGTTCGTGTCACCGCCGCCAAGCTTCTGGCGGCCGTCGTCGATCGCAAGATCTCGCTCGACGGCATGCTCGACCTCGTGCATGGCAATCCGGCCTATCGGGCGCTCAATGACGCCGACCGCGCGCTGACACGCGCCATTCTCAACACCGCGCTCCGTCATCTGCCGCGCATCGAGGCGGCGATCACTTCGCTGATCGATACGCCGCTGCCGGAAGGTGCGCGCGCGCTCCACCATGTGCTGGTGATCGCCGCGGCGCAGATCCTGCATCTCGACGTGCCGCCGCATGCCGCCGTCGATCTCGCGGTCGAACAGGCCAATCGCGATCCGCGCAACCGCCGTTTCGCCAAGCTGGTGAATGCGGTTTTGCGTCGCCTGGACCGGGAAAAGGACGAGATCCTTGCCGCGACCGCCAGTATTTCCCCGGTTCCGGCCTGGTTCCGCAAGCGTTTGGTCGCCCTTTACGGCGAGGCGGAAGCGGATCGTATCGCCGAGGCCCAGCTGGTTCCCGCCGCTATCGACCTGACCGTCAAATCCGACCCCGCCGCCTGGGCGGAAAAAATCGGGGGCACGGTTTTGCCCACTGGCAGCATACGCCTCGCGGCCTTCGATGGTGCGGTTTCCGCGCTCCAAGGGTTCGATGAGGGCGCCTGGTGGGTGCAGGATGTCGCGGCCAGCATCCCGGCAAAGCTGTTCGGCGATCTCAAAGGCAAGAAAGTCGCCGATCTCTGCGCTGCACCCGGCGGCAAGACGGCGCAGCTGATTGCGGCCGGTGCCGAGGTGATCGCTGTCGAGCAATCTGCGAACCGGCTGGCGCGGCTCAAGGAAAACCTTGGACGTCTCGGTTACGAGGCGGAGTTTGTCGGTGGCGACCTTTTCGACTTCAAGCCGACGGAGCCGCTGGACGGCGTGCTGCTCGACGCGCCCTGCTCCTCGACTGGTACCACGCGCCGGCATCCGGACGTGCTGTGGACCAAGGGTCCGGAGGATGTGGCCAAGCTCGCGGCGCTTCAGGAAAAAATGCTGCGGCACGCCGTCACGCTGGTGAAACCGGGCGGCATTATCGTTTTCTCCAATTGTTCGCTTGATTCGCTGGAGGGTGAGGAACTGGTTGTGCGGGTGCTCAAGGACCATCCGGAATTGGAACGCCTGCCCGTCAATCCTGAAGACTGGCCGGGGCTGGAGGGAGCGATCTCGCCACTCGGCGAATTCCGCACAACGCCGGCCATGCTGCCCGCCAATGAAAATTTTGTCGGCGGCATGGATGGATTCTTCGCGAGCGTGCTCCAAGTCCGGTAAGGCTTTCTTCACCATACGGACTGATACTTTCGAACAAGCTAATAGTTGATTCCCGCCGGCGGGGCGGAGGCTGATTCCTGCGGAGTATTCCACATTGAAGATGCGGCTCGCGGATCGCCGAAGGCTTCTGTCCTTCGGCTTGCGGGAAATCTGGCGACGCCTTTGCCGGCGGTCCGCCGGATTCCGCCTGGCCATAACCTCGTTTTCCCTGCAGGTGCCGGACCGGCTGATCGTCGCGCCGACGGATCTGCGGGCGCTCGACCCGTTCGTGGCGGAGGAGATCCTCGAAGGCCGCTTTCCGCTTGCCGGGCGGATTCTCGAAACTTATGGCCAGTCGCCGTTCTCCGTCGAGCTGCCGTCGCGGGCGGCGGCAGAGCGGCTGCATTCGTTTGCCTGGCTCCGCCATATCCGTACCAACAAGACGGAAGCCGCCTGTGCCAGCGCCCGGCAGGTGGTGGCCGACTGGATCGCGCTTTATGGCCGAAGCCCGAAAGGCATTGCCTGGGAAGCGCATGTGGCGGCGGAAAGGGTGATCGCCTGGCTTTCCCATTCGACGGTGGTGCTGCAGGGCGCCGAGGCCGGCTTCTACCGTCGCTTCATGAAAAGCCTCGCCTATCAGGTCCGGTATCTGAGGAAGATAGCCGGCTGCACGCCGGAGGGCGATACACGGCTGAGGCTCAGGATCGCGCTCGCCATGGCCTCGATCTCGATGCCGACGCGGGCTGCCTATATCCGCCGCGAGGGCGGCCGGCTTGATCGGGAACTCGAACGCCAGATTCTCGCCGACGGCGGTCACGTGTCGCGCAATCCGCGGGCGGTGCTCGACCTGCTGATCGATCTCCTGCCGCTGCGCCAGACCTATATCAACCTCGGCCACGACCTGCCGCAAAAACTCATTCCGACGATCGACCGCATGTATCCGGCGCTGCGTTTCTTCCGGCACCAGGACGGTGATCTCGCGCTGTTCAACGGCGCCAGTTCGACGCCCGCGAGCGAGCTGATGTCGGTGCTGCGTTATGACGAGACGGCCGGCAAGCCGTTCAAGGCGCTGCCGCACATGCACTATCATCGCCTCTCGGCGGATGGGACGACGTTGATCGTCGATACCGGCCGTCCGCTCTCTCCGGGGCTTTCCCGCGGTGCGCATGCGGGCTGTCTTTCCTTCGAGATGTCGGCCGGCCGGCACCGTTTCATCGTCAATTGCGGCTCACCCAAATATGCCGGGCGGAACTATCGGCACATGGCCCGCTCGACGCCCGCCCATTCGACGGTGACGCTCAACGAAACCTCGTCCAGCCGCATCATCCGGTCCCGGTTTGCCGGCTCGATGCTGCTTGGTGGCGTCGCGGATGTGGAGGTCGAGCGCTGGGACGACATGCACGGCAATGACTGGCTGCGGGCGAGCCACGACGGTTACCTCCACCAGTTCGGCTATTTCCACGAGCGCGAGATCGGCCTCAATGTGAAGGGCAACAAGATCAAGGGCCACGACCGGCTCTATCTGCCGGAGGGCGAGGCGCCGGATAACGAGCCTTTCCTGGCGGTGGCGCGCTTCCACATTCATCCGGTCATCACGCTGTCGCGGCGGGACGAGGAAAGTGTGGCCATGCGCGCGCCGGACGGCGAGACCTGGATCTTTGCGGCACCGGGGCTGCAGGTGATGATCGACGAGGACATCTTCTTTGCCGATGTTTCCGGCGTGCGGCCGAGCCAGCAGCTGGTCATCGAGTTTTCACCGCCGGAGACTTCGGAAATACGCTGGATGCTGAGACGCAGCGAATAGGGCGTTTCTTCTTCTGCCAAGCTGTGCTAACGGGCGGCCATCTTACTCTTGCGCCCGGCCCCGCGGCGCGTTTCCAGGAGAGACCGATGGCCGTCGTTTCCAAGAAAATCCCCGCTCCCGACCGCATCAAGGTCCGCACCGCACTGCTCTCGGTCTCCGACAAGACCGGCATCATCGAGCTTGCCCAGGCGCTCACCGATCAGGGCGTGAAGCTGCTGTCGACGGGCGGCACGCACAAGGCGATCGCCGCCGCGGGCCTTGCCGTCACCGACGTCTCGGACGTCACCGGCTTCCCGGAAATCATGGACGGCCGGGTGAAGACGCTGCATCCGACGGTGCACGGCGGCCTGCTGGCGATCCGCGACGATGCGGAACACGTTGCCGCGATGAAGGAACACGGCATCGAGGGTATCGATCTTGCCGTCATCAACCTCTATCCGTTCGAGGAAGTGCGCGCCGCCGGTGGCGACTATCCGACGACGGTCGAGAATATCGATATCGGCGGCCCGGCCATGATCCGCGCATCCGCCAAGAACCATGCTTATGTGACCACCGTCACCGATCCTTCCGATTATCCTGCGCTGATCGAGGCGCTGCGTTCCAATGACGGCCAGACGGTCTATGCCTTCCGCCAGAAGCTGGCTGCCAAGGCCTATGCCCGCACGGCGGCTTACGACACGGCAATCTCCAACTGGTTCGCAGAGGCGCTCGACATCGAGATCCCGCGCTACCGGACGATCGGCGGCGTGCTGAAGGAAGAGATGCGCTACGGCGAGAACCCGCACCAGAGCGCCGGCTTCTACGTCACCGGCGAAAACCGCCCGGGCGTGGCGACCGCAAAACTGCTGCAGGGCAAGCAGCTTTCCTACAACAATATCAACGATACCGACGGAGCCTTCGAGCTGATCGCGGAGTTCTCGCCGGAAAAGGCGCCGGCCTGCGCGATCATCAAGCACGCCAACCCTTGCGGCGTGGCGACTGCTCCGAGCCTGAAGGAAGCCTATCTCAAGGCGCTCGCCTGCGATTCCACCTCGGCCTTCGGTGGCATTATCGCTGTCAATCAGCTTCTCGACGCGGAGACGGCCGAAGAGATCGTCAAGCTGTTCACGGAAGTGATTATCGCGCCGGAAGTTTCCGACGAGGCCCAGGCGATCATTGCCGCCAAGAAGAACCTCCGCCTGCTGGTGACCGGTGGCCTGCCGGATCCCCGTTCGCGCGGATTGACGGCGAAGACCGTTTCCGGCGGCCTGCTGGTCCAGACCCGCGACAACGGCATGGTCGAAGATATCGACCTGCGCGTCGTCACCAAGCGCGCGCCGACACCGACCGAACTCGAGGACATGAAGTTCGCCTTCAAGGTTGCCAAGCACGTGAAGTCGAATGCGGTCGTCTACGCCAAGGACGGGCAGACGGCCGGCATCGGCGCTGGCCAGATGAGCCGTATCGATTCCGCCCGCATCGCCGGCATCAAGGCGGAAGAAGCGGCCAAGGCGATGGGCTGGGCCGAGCCGATGACAAAGGGTTCCGCGGTTGCCTCTGAAGCCTTCTTCCCGTTTGCGGACGGGCTGCTTTCGGCAATCGCCGCCGGCGCCACGGCGGTCATTCAGCCGGGCGGCTCGATGCGCGACGACGAGGTGATTGCGGCGGCGGATGAGCATGGAGTGGCCATGGTGTTCACCGGAATGCGGCATTTCCGGCACTGAGAGCCGGATGTCATGCTCCTGAGGGGCGTGGCGTGGATCCTCGGGTCAAGCCCGAGGATGACGGCGGTGAGGGTGTTTCAAGGCTGCTCCAAGAGACGTTTGATGAACCGCTAGGTTTGCTTTCACCAGGCAATCCAACGCACTCCGGCATCCTCGGGCTTGACCCGAGGATCCACCTCCCAGCCGAATAGCCATCTGTCTCTACTTCCTGTTCGCCGGATAAGGCGTCGCAAGCAGCAGCACCAAACCTGCCACGAGGAAGACCAGTAGCGTCGCCATCCCCAGTCGGGCGGAGCCGCTGGCATAGGTCATGAGCGAGAAGAACAGGGTGGCGAGGAAGCTCGTCGCGCGGCCGGATAGCGCGTAGATGCCGAAATATCGGCCGGTCTCTGAGAGGCTGACGCTGCGGGCGAGATAGGATCTGGATGAAGCCTGGACCGGCCCGAAGGCGATGCCGATCAATAATCCGAACAGGATATAGGCTTTTTCGGCCGCGGTGCCGAACAGGCCTCCGCCATCCTCTGCCGAAAGAGGCAGAAGGCCGAAAAAGACGAAGCCCGGTCCGGTGGAAATGATGCCCAGCGTCGCCACCAGCAGCAGGACGAGGCTGATGATCACGACCACCTTCGAGCCGAGCAGCCGGTCGAGCCAGCCGGCGACGATGCAGCCGAAGATCGCCACGACATTCAGGATGATGCCGTAGATGCCGATCTCGATCGTCGCCCAGCCGAACATGCCGGCCGCGAACGTGCCGCCGAGGATCAGCAGGCCGTTGACGCCATCCTGGTAAAGCATGCGGGCGACCAGGAATTTCGCGATGCCTGTACGCTGCCTCAGGTCCCGCAGCGTGCCACCGAGCTCCCTTATGCCGGAGCGGACGGCGTTGGCGAGCGGCAGGCCTTTCTTCGCATCCGGCGTGAAGAAGAACATCGGCAGGATGAAGAGGAAATACCAGATGGCCGAGATCGGCCCGGTGATGCGGGCGTCTTCACCAAGATGCGGATCGAGGCCGAAGAGCGGCGAAATGCCGATCAGCGTCACACCGGTTTCCGGATTGGCGGCGAGCAGTGCCACCACGGCGATCAGCACGATCATGCCGCCGAGATAACCCAGCCCCCAGGCGACGTTGGAAATCCGGCCGACATCCTGCTTGGAGACCAGCCGCGGCATCATGGAATCGTTGAACACGGTCGAGAATTCCGCGGCGATCGACGCGAAGATCATGAAGATCATCGGCCAGATGATCGGCGAACCGGGCGCGGCAAACCAGAGAGCCGAGACGCAGGCGATCTTGATCGCCGCGAAGAAGGCGATCCAGGGTTTTCGCGGGCCGGCCTGGTCGGCGATCGAGCCGAGGACCGGGGAGAAGACGGCGATGACCAGCGACGAGACCGTCGCCATGTTGCTCCAGGCCGCCTGCGCGGAGACGGGGTCCTCGGTCAGACGGGAGACGAAATAGGGGCCGAAGATGAAGGTGGTGACGACGGTAAAAAACGGCTGAGCGGCCCAATCGAAGAACATCCAGCCCCAGATGCCGCGCCGGCTCGTTTTCACCGGCGCATCGTCCACATCAGTAAAGGCCATTTTTCCCCCGGGGCAACCAGTTCGGTCCGTTGTTCTACATCGCCCGTCCATGCGCAAGATCGCTGAGGAGGCCGGCCGCGACGGTGATCTTCGGAAGCGTCAGGTCGCCGCTTTCGCTGAGCGCCACCAGTTCGGTGCCGATGCGGTTGACACGCATCCGGTCGTCGCCGACCCAGGCTTCCAGCGGCTTCTTCTCCTTCGGATAGGCAGTGAGCGCGGCGATGACGATGTCGCGGCGCGCGGCGGCGAGCTGCTGCAGGCTGCGGGAAAGCGCCAGGCTCTCATAGTGTTCCGAGGTGCTGATGCGGTCGCCCGCCCCGATCAGCCGGTTGACCCGGAAGGTTTCGGTAACAGTGAAATAGCTCTCGGTGGCGCGGGCCATGGTTTCGCCGGTGCGGTCGGCAATCAGCATGATCTCGGGTACCAGGACCAGGGTGGAAAGCAGCAGGATTTCCCGGGCAAGCGATGCCGGTATGCCCTGCGCTTCGAGTTCCGCGGCGCGTGCAGCGGTTTCCACGAAATCTCCGCCTGCGAGCGACGAGCGCAGGCCCTTGATCGCTGCCTTCAGCCGGCTCATGGCGCCGTCCATGTCGCCTGCGCCGACCTGCGTCTGCAGGATGAGGCGGGTTGCTTCCGCAAAGGTTTCGGTGGTCCGGGCATAAAGATCGTTCTGCAGCTGGCCGGGGATTTGTCCGTCCAGCGCATCGATCTCGGCCCAGAGCTTGGGAAGTTCGAAGCCGTCGCGGGCGAGGAAGGCGGCCTTGACGACATTCGCCGCCGTGGCGCCGGTCATGTCGCTCATCTGCTGTACAAAACCGGGGCCGCCACGGTTGATCGCCTCGTTGGCGAGCGCGGTGGCGACGATTTCGCGGTGCAGGCGATGCGACTGGATGTCCGCAGCATAAGCCTTCTGCATCTTGCCCGGGAAATAAGCCTTCAGGACGGCCGAGAAATACGGATCGTCCGGCAGGCCGCTTTCGATCAGGGCATCGAACAGAACGATCTTCGAATAGGAGACAAGCACGCCGATTTCCGGCCGAGTCAGCGGCCTGCCGGACGAATAACGCTCGGCGAGTTCCGCATCGTCGGGCAGGGTTTCGACCTTGCGGTTGAGCTGCCCTTGCGCTTCCAGCACGGACATCAGCCGCGAAAGCTCCTCGCGATTGCCGGCGCCTTTGCGTTCGGTCAGCGAGATCGATAGCGGCTGCAGGTAGTTGTTGCGCAGCACGAGCTGGCCGACTTCCTCGGTCATCGAGGCGAGAAGCTGGTTGCGCTTGTCGCGGGTCAGGCGGCCGTCCTGCATGGCGGGATTGAGGGCGATCTTGATATTGACCTCGACGTCGGAGGAATTGACGCCGGCCGAATTGTCGATCGCATCGGAATTGCAGCGCCCGCCATTCAGCGAATAGGCGATGCGGCCCTTCTGGGTCATGCCGAGATTGGCACCTTCGCCGATGACGCTGGCGCGCACTTCGGCCGCCGTGATGCGGATCGGATCATTGGCGCGGTCGCCGACTTCCGTATCGGTTTCGGAGGCGGCCTTGATATAGGTGCCGATGCCGCCGAACCAGAGAAGATCGACGGGGCTCTTCAGGATCGCGGTCATGATCTCGAAGGGTGTTGCGGTCGTCTTGTCGATACCGATCGCGGCCGCTGCCTGCCTGGTGAGCTTTACCGATTTTTCCGAGCGGGAAATGATCATCGCGCCTTCGGAAAGGGTGGACTTGTCATAGTCCTGCCAGCTCGATCGCGGCAGGGCGAACATACGTTCGCGCTCCTTGAAGGACTTTTCGATATCCGGATCGGGATCGATGACGATATCGCGATGGTCGAAGGCGGCGATGAGGCGGATCTTGCGCGACAGAAGCATGCCGTTGCCGAAGACGTCGCCGGACATGTCACCGACGCCGGCGACCGTGAACGGCGTCGTCTGGATGTCGATGTCCTTCTCGCGGAAATGCCGCTTCACGGCCTCCCAGGCGCCACGGGCGGTGATGCCCATCTTCTTGTGGTCGTAACCGGCGGAACCGCCCGAGGCGAAGGCGTCGTCCAGCCAGAAGCCGGCTTCCTGCGCCAGGCCGTTGGCGGTGTCGGAGAAGGTTGCGGTGCCCTTGTCGGCGGCAACCACGAAATAGGGGTCGTCGCCATCGAGGCGGATCGTATCCGGCGGCCCGACGATGTCGGCGCCGACGATATTGTCGGTGATCGACAGAAGCGTGCGGATGAAGGTCTTGTAGGCCTCCTTGCCGGCATTGAAGAACGCATCGCGCGAACTCGCCGGGGGCAGCATTTTCGGGAAGAAGCCGCCCTTGGCGCCGACCGGCACGATGACGGCGTTCTTGACCTGCTGGGCCTTCACCAGGCCGAGGATTTCGGTGCGGTAGTCCTCGCCGCGGTCCGACCAGCGCAGGCCGCCGCGGGCGACCTTGCCGAAGCGCAGGTGCACGCCTTCGACCTCGGTGCCGTAGACATAGATCTCGCGGAAGGGGCGGGGCTCCGGCAGGCCGTCGAGCAGCTTCGGATCGAGCTTGAAGGCGAACATCCGGTGCGGCGCGCCATTTTCGTCACGCTGGAAATAGTTGGTCCGGAGCGTCGCATCGACCGCATTGACGAAGCGGCGAAGCGTGCGGTCTTCGTCGAGATTGGGGACGTTGCCGAGCGCTCCCTCGATCTCGGCGTGATGGTCGGTGAGCTTTTTGACGCGGGCCTTCTCAGTGATCTTCGGATCGAAACCGTCGCGGAAAAGGCGGAAGATGGCGGCGGAGATGGCCGGGTATTTCACCAGCGTATCGGCGATATAGGCCTGCGAATACACGATGCCGGTCTGGCGCAGGTAACGGGAATAGGCGCGCAGCACAGTGACTTCGCGGGCCGACAGGCCGGCCAGCAGAACGAGCCGGTTGAAGGCGTCGTTGTCGATCAGGCCTTCGAAGGCGGAGAGGAAGGCCTCTTCGAGCAGCAGTCCCTCGCGGGCAAGGTCGACCTCGCGTCCGTCGCCGAGTTGCAGTTCCATGTCGTGGAGGACGATGAGCTTGCGGTCGTTTTCCGGGCCGACCTGGATTTCGAACGTCTGCTCGCTAACGGCATGGAAGCCGAGGTTTTCGAGAAGCGGCACGCGGCGCGAGAGCGACAGATGCCGGTCCCGGTGGAAGATCTTCAGCGACACCGTGCCGGCGGGATCGCCGGGGCGGCGATAGAAGGCGATGCGGATCGTTTCGCCGGCGGCGCAAGCGGCGATGTCCGGCAGGTCGGCGAAGGTTTCCTCGGGCGAGAACGCTTCCTGGAAGGCCTGGGTGACGGAGAGCCGCGGCCCCTCCTCCGCAAGCGCTGCGAAGCGGTCCTCCCAGGGGGTGGCGATGAGGCGGATCGCTTCCTCGAGCTTGGCTTGTGCGATTCGCGGCGTCTTGCCGCCGCGGCGGCCGATGATCATATGGACGCGGGCGACGCCGCCTTCCGGAAAAGCCGGGTAATAGGCGGAGACGTGGCCGTCATAAACCTTGGTCAGGTAGTCGCCGACCTTCTCGCGGACCAGGGAATTATAGTCCTCGCGGGGTACGTAGACGATTACCGAAACGAAACGGTCGAAATGGTCGATGCGCGGCAGGACCCGGACGCGCGGACGCTCGCTCAGTTCCATGATCTGCTCGCAGAAGCGGGCCAGCAGCTCCGTATCGATCTGGAAAAGGTCGTCGCGCGGATAGGATTCGAGCGTGTTTTCCAGCATGCGGCCGGAATGGCTGTCGGGGTCGAAGCCGAACTGCTCTTCCACCCGGCCGGTCTTGGCGCGCAGGAGAGGGATGTCGCGGACGGAATGGGTATAGGCGGTTGCGGTGAAAAGGCCGACGACGCGCAGCTCGCCGACCACCTCGCCCTTTTCGTCGAAGCGCTTGACGCCGACATAATCCATATAGGCGCGGCGGTGGACGACCGACTTCACGTTGGCCTTGGTGACGATCAGGAAATCGGGGCCGTCGAGGAATTCGAGAATTTCCGGCGTGGTCGTCACGGCGTCCTTGCCCTGGCGCAGCACCAGCACGTCCGGATCGGAGAGGATGCCGAGACCGCGGCCCTTGCCGCGTTCGACCTTGGCTTCCGCGCCCTTGCCGGAATAGACGTATTCGCGCATGCCGAGGAAGGTGAAGTTGTCGTCGCGCAGCCAGGCCAGGAAAGCGAGTGCCTCCTCGCGGTCCGTCTTCTTGCGGCTGGTCGAGTTGTTGAGCTGCTTTGCCGCGCCATCGAGGACTTCCAGCATGGAGCCCCAGTCGGTGATCGACAGATGCACCTGGTCGAGGATGTAGCGGATGCGCTCGACGAGCGAAGCGGCCTGTTCCTCGTTGAGCGGCGAAAGATGGATCTGGATGAGGCTCACATGATGGGCCGGATCCCCGGGCTGTTCGTTGGAGCGCAGCACCGGTTCCTTACCCGGCTGCACGACCAGGATCGGGTGGACCGCCATGGTGAGGTCGCGGTGAGTGGCGGTTACTTCGCCCATGACCGAGTCGAACAGGAAGGGCATGTTGCGGTCGACGACGGTCAGTACCGAGACCGCAATACCGTCCGGCTCGACACCGGCGACCGGTTCGACCGTGATGTCGGCCCGAACCCGGGGCCAGGCCATCAGCCGCGCGGCTGCATGGTTGGCGGAAAGCGCCAGCATTTCCGGGGTGTAGCTTTCGAGGTCGTCAGTGCTGGCCCGGCCGAACAGGATGAGCGGGTCGAGATGCGGCCCCTTGCTCGCAGCAACGATCTTGCGCGCGCTTTCAATCTGCTTTTCCCGTTTCGGATTTTGCCTGACGGCCATGTCCCTCTCCCCTTTTTCCGTGCCCGGACGGAATAAATTAGCTTTGTGTCATCACGCGGCAACGTGGCTGATCCATGTCAAGCGACAGTACACGTTTCATTCTTCCGTGAAGCCTTGTTGACATGCGCTGGCGAAGAAACGATCAACAGGGCCATCGTAGCCGGAAACCGATCTCATGCAGGATACCAGCAGTGCCGTCCTCGTCATCTCCAGCCATGTCGTGCGCGGCTCGGTCGGCAATCGCGCCGCCGTCTTCGCGCTCGAGACGCTTGGATTTCCCGTCTGGGCAATGCCGACCGTCGTTCTCCCCTGGCATCCCGGTCATGGGCCTTCCACCCGGTTGACCTTTCCCGAATCAGATTTTGACAAGGCTATAGACGATCTTATTCGCGCGCCATGGCTGGGAGAAGTGAAGGCGGTGCTGACCGGATATTTCGGCAATGCCGCCCAGCCGCGGTCGGTGGCGCGGCTCATCCGGGCGTTGAAGGAGAAAAATCCGGATCTTCTCTATGTCTGCGATCCGGTCATGGGCGATCTCGGCGGGCTCTATATCCCGCAGCCGACGGCGGAAGCGATCCGTGACGAACTCATTTCGCTTGCGACGATCGCCACCCCGAACCGCTACGAGCTCGCCTGGCTTTCCGGTGCGCCGCTTGAAACCAACAACGATATCATGGATGCCGCAATCGCGCTCGGGCCGCCGCGCATCCTGGTGACCTCGGCCGTGCCGATGATGGCGGGCGGCACCGGCAATCTCTATCTCACCGGCAAACATGCGCTGCTTGCCGAACACCGGCTGATCGACAATCCGCCCAACGGGCTCGGCGATCTTTTGGGAGCCCTGTTCCTTGGGCGCATCCTGGCCGGCATGGACGAGGAAAAGGCGTTGCAGCTGGCAACCGCCAGCGTTTTCGAGATCCTGGCGCGCACCGCAAAGCGCGGCGGCGACGAGCTGACGCTGGAGACGGACGCGTCGAGCCTCTCCACACCCATGGCGATGGTTCAGATGCGCCGGCTCGTGCACCCCTTGCAGCGGACCAAGCGTTGAGGGCATAGCAATTTCGCATATGCACAATGGCCGTTGATCTTCGGCCGGAGCCACTATAATCGTTGCTCCATGACGGATTTTCCTGACAGACTTCTGGCGGGCTACCGCAACTTCATGAGCGGTCGCTATAGTGACGAACGCGAGCGCTACCGTGTATTGGCGGACAAGGGGCAGAAACCCCATACGCTGCTGATCGCATGCTGCGACTCCCGTGCCGCGCCGGAGACAATTTTCGACTGCGGGCCCGGAGAAATGTTCGTGGTGCGCAACGTCGCCAACATGGTGCCGCGCTACGAGCCGGACGGGCAGTTCCACGGCACGTCGGCGGCGATCGAATATGCCGTTCAGGTGCTTGAGATCGACAATATCGTGGTGATGGGCCATGGCCGCTGCGGCGGCATTCAGGCGGCGCTCGACCCTTCCATGAAGCCGCTGTCGCCGGGGGATTTCATCGGCAAGTGGATGGGGCTGGTCAGGCCCGCCGCCGAGCAGATCCAGAACAACGACTTGATGACCCAGGCCGAACGCCAGACGGCGCTGGAGCGGGTCTCGATCCGCAATTCGATCGCCAATCTGCAGACCTTTCCCTTTGTTCGCAAACACGACGAAGAGGGGAAACTCGGCATTCACGGTGCCTGGTTCGACATTTCGACCGGCGAGCTCTGGATCATGGACAGCAAGGGCGATTTCGTCCGGCCTAACCTGGATGAACCGCCGATCGAGGCCGAGCAGATCCCGGCCTGATTTCAAGACAAACGCGGCTTATTGGCCGTCGATCTGGGCGCCCATATAGGCGATCGCCTGCTGGTAGACGGTTGCTGCGTTCCAGCCCTGGATGGCAACGAAGTTCGGCTGGCCCGGCTGGTAGCCGGCACCCGGCCTCCAGCCGTGTCCTTTCAGGAAATTGGCGGTCGAGGCAAGCGCATCGGCGCGCGAACGGACCATGTCGATATGACCGTCACCGTCGCCGTCGGCGCCATAGCGGACGACGTTCAGCGGCAGGAACTGGGTCTGGCCGATCTCGCCATGCGCAGCGCCGCGGGCCGTGACGCTCAGATCGCCGCGGCCGACGAGCTGAAGGGCAGCATAGAGCTGCTCCGTGAAATAGGCGGAACGGCGGCAGTCGTAAGCAAGCGTCGCGACGGCGGAAAGCGTATGCTGATCGCCCATGAAGGCGCCGAAACCGGTTTCCATGCCCCAGATGGCGATGATCGGGCCGGCCGGCACGCCGAAGCGGCGTTCGATCTGCGCAAACAGCGAGGCATTGCCGGATTTCATGCCCTTGCCGCGGGAGATGATGGCAGCCCCGCCGCGTTTCTTCATGAACTCGTCGAAGGAAAGCTTGAAGCTTTTCTGGCCGCGATCGGCGCTGATGGTCGGGCGGTTGTAGGAGACGCTCGAGAAAGCCTTTTCGACAACGGAAGGGTTGACGCCATTCGCAGGTGCAACCCGTTTGAACTCGTCGACCCAGCGGGCGAAGCCGGATGAATCGTTGCCGCATTGGGGTGCGGCAAGCGCCGGACCAGCGGTCATGAAACCGGTTGCGATCAATCCTGCCAGCAAAATCTTCTTCATGCGGTCCAACCCGTCCCCAGAGCCGGATCGCTTAAGCCAGAAGCGTCCGGATAATGTGTTTTGTTTCGGCCTTATGGCGGCGGTCGCAGACAATCGCAACTCACCCGTTCATGAATAGTTCGTGATGTAGGTGATTCGAAAGAAAACCCCGCCATTTCTGGTGGGGTTTCTATCGGAACATGCTTAATAAATTTATTATTTATCAGGCAGCAACCTTGCGCGGCTTGATCAGGCCGCGGTTGACGAGCAACTCGGCGATCTGGATGGCGTTGAGTGCCGCGCCCTTGCGCAGGTTGTCGGAAACGACCCAGATATTGAGGCCGTTTTCCACCGTTGCATCCTCGCGGATACGGGAAATGTAGGTAGCATCCTCGCCGGCGCATTCGTAAGGCGTGATGTAGCCGCCGTTCTCATGCTTGTCGATGACGAGGCAGCCCGGAGCTTCGCGGAGAATGTCGCGGGCCTGGTCTGCAGTGATCTCGTTTTCGAACTCGATATTGACCGATTCCGAATGGCCGATGAAGACCGGAACGCGCACGGCAGTGCAGGTTACCTTGATCTTCGGGTCGAGCATCTTCTTTGTCTCGGCCAGGACCTTCCACTCTTCCTTCGTATATCCGTCTTCCATGAAGCTATCGATATGCGGGATGACGTTGAAGGCGATGCGCTTGGTGAACTTCTTGGATTCGACCGGGTCGGCGACGAAGACGGCGCGGGTCTGGGTGAAGAGCTCGTCCATGCCTTCCTTGCCGGCGCCGGAAACCGACTGGTAGGTCGAGACGACGACGCGCTTGATCTTGGCGAAGTCGTGGAGCGGCTTCAGCGCGACGACGAGTTGCGCGGTCGAGCAATTCGGGTTGGCGATGATGTTGCGCTTGGTGAAGCCGGAGATCGCATCGGGGTTCACTTCCGGGACGATCAGCGGAACGTCCTGATCGTAACGCCAGGCGGAAGAGTTGTCGATGACGACGCAGCCCTGGGCGCCGATCTTCGGGGACCACTTCTTGGAAACCTCGCCGCCAGCCGACATCAGGCAGATGTCGGTGTCGGAAAAATCGTAGTTTTCGAGGTTGGAAACCTTCAGCGTCCGGTCGCCGAACGAAACTTCGGTCCCCTGGCTACGGGCGGATGCCAGCGCCACGACCTCGTCGACCGGGAAGCCGCGCTCGGAAAGGATCGTCAGCATTTCCCTGCCGACATTGCCGGTTGCACCGGCGACTGCGATCTTGAAACCCATTTTGTGCTCTCTTTCTGTCTCTCCTCGATTTGGTGAGGGGGAAGCCGCGATCAATTCGCGGAATTCCTTGTCCCCGACCATCCGGGGAGAGAGCGGCGGCCAGAGACGTCAGACGGTTTTCGTCGTCGTTTTGGCCTTGGTTTTGGAGAAAGCGGCAAAACACGCCCGCTGCGCAGCCTGGATGGCCGGCAGTGCGGAGGCAGCGATATGGAATTCGCAGGCGCGCATGTGGGTGTCTTCCCGTTCGCGAAGCTGTTTAGAAGATTTTCGCAACGAGTCAAGCGATGGCTGAGCAGGTGCTGCACTGCATTGCTCTCATGTCGCGCCGCAGCATCCGCTGTGCACGGCAGGCGCGATGTTAGACGAAAGTCATAATCCCAAAGCATCGCTCTCCTTGAGCCTTGATTTCTGGCAATCTGCGACAATGCGTCGCCATATCCACGCCCCGGAGGAATGGGCTCGGAGGCGGCACGCGAGTTTCATCTTGAGGGAGGACGACAATGGCAGATGTCGCAATAGCGGTCGGTGCAAAAGCCGGACCGATGACGCGGGAAGAGAAGAAGGTTATCTTCGCTTCTTCGCTCGGCACCGTATTCGAATGGTACGATTTCTATCTTTATGGCTCACTCGCCACCTTTATCGGGGCAGCCTTCTTCAGCCAGTATCCGGAAACGACCCGGAACATCTTTGCCCTGTTGGCCTTTGCAGCAGGCTTCCTTGTCCGTCCTTTCGGCGCGCTGGTGTTCGGCCGTCTTGGTGACCTGGTTGGCCGCAAATACACCTTCCTCGTCACCATTCTGATCATGGGTCTTTCAACCTTCCTGGTCGGCATATTGCCTGGCGCAGCGTCCATCGGCATTGCCGCTCCGATCCTGCTGGTCGCGTTGCGCATGCTTCAGGGTCTGGCGCTCGGCGGCGAATACGGCGGTGCAGCGACCTACGTGGCGGAACATGCGCCGCATGGCCGGCGCGGTTTCTTCACCTCGTGGATTCAGACCACGGCCACACTCGGCCTCTTCCTGTCGCTGGTCGTTATTCTCGGCGTCCAGATGGCCATGGGTCGTGAAGCCTTCGCTGCCTGGGGATGGCGCGTTCCGTTCCTCCTCTCGGTCATCCTGCTCGGCGTTTCGGTCTGGATTCGTCTGAAGATGAACGAGTCGCCTGCCTTCAAGAAAATGAAGGAAGAAGGCAAGGGATCCAAGGCTCCGCTGACAGAGGCGTTCGGCCAGTGGCGGAACGCGAAGATCGCGCTTCTCGCTCTGTTCGGCGCGGTGGTCGGTCAGGCCGTCGTCTGGTATTCCGGCCAGTTCTACGCCCTGTTCTTCCTGCAGAACATTCTCAAGGTTGATGCGCAGTCCGCGAACCTGATGGTTGCTGCTTCGCTTCTTCTCGGCACTGGCTTCTTCGTCTTCTTCGGCTGGCTTTCCGACAAGATCGGTCGCAAGCCGATCATCATGGCCGGGCTGCTTCTGGCGATGGTGACCTACTTCCCGCTGTTCAAGGCCATGACCTGGGCAGGCAACCCTGCTCTGGCGCAAGCTCAGGAAACCGTGCGTGCAACGGTAGCGGCAGCTCCCGGCGACTGCAAATTCCAGTTCAACCCGACTGGTACGGCAAAGTTCACCACGTCCTGCGACATCGCGACTTCGTTCCTGACCCGCAACTCGGTCCCTTACGATGTCGTTGCAGGTCCGGCCGGTACGCCGGCCACGGTGAAGATCGGCAATTCGACGATCGCCAGCTATGATGCCATTGCATCCGGTGCTGACGCCAAGGCCAAGGATGCTTCCTTCCAGAAGCAGGTGAATGTCGCACTTCAGGCGAGTGGGTATCCCCTGGCCCGCGCTGCCTCCAAGGTGCCGGAAGCAAAGCTGGATGGCTTCATTGCAGCCAATCCGGAATTGAAGCTCGACGCCGCCGCCATTCGCGCCGGCACCAAGGCTTCGGTCTCTGGTCCCGACCTGGTTACGCAGAAGCTGCTGACCGCACAGGAAGCCACTGGCGTGACCGAGATGGCAGTCTATACCATCCCAAGCTCCGGCGCCTTCTCGATGGTGGCAGACCCGCAGGCGGTCAACTGGGTGACGATCATCGCCATCCTGACGGTTCTGGTGATCTATGTGACCATGGTCTATGGCCCGATCGCGGCACTTCTGGTCGAACTCTTCCCGACCCGCATCCGCTACACCGGCATGTCGCTGCCTTACCATATCGGCAACGGCTGGTTCGGCGGCCTTCTGCCGGCGACGGCCTTCGCGATGAGTGCCGCCAAGGGCGATATCTACTATGGTCTCTGGTATCCGATCGTATTTGCCGGCATCACGCTGGTGATCGGCTTGCTGTTCCTGCCGGAAACCAAGGACCGGGATATCCACGCCGAATAAGGGTGTCGGTCCCGGGAGTTTCCCTGGCAACCCGCCAAAATGAAAAGCCCGGCGCAGTTCTCTGCGCCGGGCTTCTTCATCTCAGGTCATTGGTCTTTTCGCCTGCCTCCCGCTTCGGCGGAATGCCGCGGAGCGGGAATGGCACTGTCGCCCGATCGGGGCGCAGGAGGAGAGGAATGGGTCGGCGCAGAACCGGCCAACCGTCAGGCTCCTGCCGGAAGAGCAGTCCGTAGCGGGAAAAGACGATCGCCATGATGACCGAAAACCAGGCGCCGAAGGAGAGACCGGCAATCACGTCGCTCGGATAATGCGCCGCGACGATGACGCGCGAAAAACCGATCCAGAGGCTCATGACCAGAAAGAACAGGCGGTAGCGGGGAGCGAGCAGCGCCAGCGCCATCAGGAATGCTCCGACCGTGGTTGCGTGGCCGGAAGGAAAGCTCTCGAACCGGGAGCCGGAAAAGGGGTTGAGACCGTAAAAGCCCCATTGCTCGTAAAGCCCCGGCCGGGCTCGCCCGATGATACGCTTCACCAGGTTGACAAGAAGGCCTGAACCGGCAACGGCCACAAAGATATAAGCCGCGATATGGCTGACCAGCATCGCTTGGAAACGGGCTCTCAGGCCGGGCGTCAGCCGGATGACCGCCAGCGCCTCGAAGAAGAGGATGGCAGTTGCGAAAAGGATCCACCCGGATGTGCCGAAATCGGTGATGGCCTTGCCGAGCGGCAAGAGCACATTCGGCGTATGGGCAGCATAGAAACCAACCGGCGCATCGAGCAGGAAAAAGGCGATCAGGATCAGGTTGATCGTGATAACCGCAAAGGACAGCCATCGGGGCGACGGAGGCCCGGGTGGACGGCGATATCGCCGATGTTTCAGTTTTTCGATTGTCCGTTTCATCGGCCTCTGTCCGTGGCGCGGGATCGATCCCGCGCGGCTTCTTCCCATAGATTCCGCAATATGGGTAGCGGGATGCCGAGCGCCAAATGTCGAGGTGCCTTTCCGCCGCGACGGAAAGGCACCGATCAGTGTGTCAGGCGGAAAGGTTGACGAATTCCTTGAGGATCGCATCGCCCATCTCGGCGGTGCCGACCTTGCGGGCGCCTTCGGCCATGATGTCGCCGGTGCGGATGCCCTGATCGAGCACGTTGGCGATCGCCTTCTCGAGGTTGTCGGCTTCCGTGACCATGTTGAAGGAGTAACGCAGGCACATGGCAAACGAGGCGATCATGGCGATCGGGTTGGCAACGCCGGTGCCGGCGATATCCGGCGCCGAACCGTGCACCGGCTCGTAAAGCGCCTTGCGCTTGCCGGTCTTGGCGTCGGGTGCACCGAGCGATGCGGAGGGCAGCATGCCGAGCGAGCCGGTCAGCATGGCCGCGACGTCCGACAGCATGTCGCCAAACAGGTTGTCGGTGACGATCACGTCGAACTGCTTTGGCGCGCGCACGAGCTGCATGCCGCCGGCATCGGCCAGCATGTGTTCCAGCTTGACGTCGGAATACTTTTCCTTGTGTGTCGCCGTCACGACTTGGTTCCACAGCACGCCGGACTTCATGACGTTGCGTTTTTCCATCGAGCAGACGGCGTTCTTGCGGGTACGGGCAAGCTCGAAGGCGACGCCGGCGATGCGCTCGATTTCATAGGTATCGTAGACCTGCGTATCGATGCCGCGCTTCTGGCCGTTGCCGAGATCGACGATTTCCTTCGGCTCGCCGAAATAGACGCCGCCGGTCAATTCGCGGACGATCAGGATATCGAGGCCTTCGACCAGTTCCGGCTTCAGGGAGGAAGCGGAGGCGAGTGCGGGGTAGCAGATGGCGGGGCGCAGGTTGGCGAACAGCTCCATGTCCTTGCGCAGGCGCAGCAGGCCGGCTTCCGGGCGCACTTCGTAAGGAACGTCGTCCCACTTCGGACCGCCCACCGCGCCGAAAAGCACCGCGTCCGCGGCCATCGCCTTGGCCATGTCCTCTTCGGAAATGGCGGCGCCATGAGCATCATAAGCGCAGCCGCCGACCAGGCCTTCGTCGAGCACGAAATCGGCCTTCATGGCGCTGTTCATATGGGCGATGATCTTGCGGACTTCGCCCATGGCCTCGGGGCCGATGCCGTCGCCGGGAAGGAGGAAGAGGTTCTTTGCCATATCGTTTTCGTATCCTTGCGGGTTTCGCAGGCTCGCGTCCTCCCGCGCGGGATTTCCGCGCCTGGCATAACCTCGTCCGAGCCTGCCAAAGGACGAGGCTGGAAAGGTTTTAAGGACTGCCGGCGCCGATGCGGGCGGTCACTTCGATCTCGATCTTCATTTCGGGCGTGGTGAGGCCGCAGACGACCATGGTCGCCGCCGGCCGGATCTCGGAGAAAGTCTCGCCGAGAACCTGGACGATCGCATCGTAATCGGCCATGTCGGTGAGGTAGTAGCGCACCCGCACGACGTCCTTAAGGCCGCTGCCGGCCTCCTTCAGCGCCTTCTCGATCGTGCCGAGCGTATTGCGCGTCTGGGCTGCCGCGTCGTTGGGCATTTCCATCCTGGCATAGTCGTAGCCGGTGGTGCCGGAGACATAGACCATGTCGCCATCCACCACTGCGCGCGAATAGCCGATCCGCGCTTCGAAGGGCGATCCGGAGGAAATCCGCTTGACCATCAGGATGCTCCGGAAATCAGAGCCAGGGGCGAGCGGCTCGGTTGTTGTTTTCGAAAGCGCTGATGGCAGCATCGCTCTTCAGCGTCGAGGCAATGTCGTCGAGGCCTTCGAGCATGATGTGGCGACGGCCGGGATCGATGTCGAAATGGATCGAGCCGCCATCCGGACCGGTAATTTCCTGGGCTTCCAGGTCGATCGAGAGGATGGCGTTCGAGCCGCGCTCGGCATCGTCCATCAGCTTTTCAAGATCTTCCGGGGAAACGACGATCGGCAGGATGCCGTTCTTGAAACAGTTATTGTAGAAAATGTCGGCGAAGCTGGTCGAGATGACGCAGCGGATGCCGAAATCGAGAAGTGCCCACGGCGCGTGTTCGCGCGAGGAACCGCAGCCGAAATTGTCGCCCGCAACCAGGATCTTGGCGTTGCGATAGGCCGGCTTGTTCAGCACGAAATCAGGATTTTCAGAACCGTCGTCCTTGTAGCGGGCTTCCGAGAAGAGACCCTTGCCAAGACCGGTACGCTTGATGGTCTTGAGGTAATCTTTCGGAATGATCATGTCCGTGTCAATGTTGATGACCGGCAGCGGCGCTGCAACGCCGGTGAGCTTGGTGAATTTTTCCATGATCTGCCTCCACGTGGACTTATCTGCGGAAGCTGCCATAAAGCAAATCGACGCGGATTTGAAGGGCTGTTTGGCGTGAACTGGTACGCCAAGGCGCCGGAAACCGGCGCATTCGTCTGTCTATCGCTTCGAAACGATCAAAGATCGATGATCGTGCCGCGGCCGTCGTTCCAGACGCGCATCTCGCGTTTGTTCGCCTTGGCCCGCACCGGAACCGGCTTCAGCCGCGCCGAAAGCGCCCGCCCGATGGACAGAACTGCAAGAATGCCGGCAAAGGCGACGGTCAGCGAAGCCGTCAGAAGCGCTGCCATGGCGAGCACGGCAATGGCCGATATGATGACGAAGAATACGCGGATGTTTTGCATGGTATATACCTTTCTCATCAAGGAATGTGGCGCCTTGCGCCCTTTCTTGCAAGGGGCTTTGGGCATGCAGTATTGCCGCAGACCAAAAAGATTGGCACAAAGCGGCGATGACCGCCTTGACCGATATCAAACTTGCCTCCGTTCACCTTCGTCGCTCGATCCTGAGCGTGCCGGCCGGCAATACAAGGGCATTGGAAAAGGTGCATGGGCTCGATTGCGACGCGGTGATCTTCGACCTGGAAGATTCGGTTGCGCCGGAAAAGAAGGGCGAGGCCCGCGGCAACCTGCGCCGGCTGTTTACGGAAAACCCGCTCAAGGACAGGGAAACGATCATCCGCATCAACCCGCTCGAAACCGAGTTCGGCAAGGCGGACATGGATCTTGTCACCGAGGTTTGCCCTGACGTGGTACTGATCCCCAAGGTCGAGCACATGTCGCAGGTCCAGGCGGTGGCGGATATCCTTTCCGAGGCCGGGGTCCCGGACAGCCTTGCCATCTGGGCGATGATCGAAACGCCGAAGGGCGTACTGAATGCGCCGGCGATTGCCCCTGTCGACGAGCGGCTCCAGTGTTTCGTGGTCGGCCTCAACGACCTGCGCAAGGAGACAGGCGTGCTGCCCCAGCCGGGCCGCGTCTATCTGGTGCCGTGGCTGATGCAGATCGTGCTCGCCGGCCGCGCCCATGGCATCGACGTGATCGACAGCGTCTTCAACGATTTCAAGGATCCGGAAGCCTTTGAAGCGGAATGTGCCCAAGGCCGCGCCATGGGTTTTTCCGGCAAGATGCTGATCCATCCGGCCCAGATCGAGCCTGCCAACCGGCATTTCGGGCCGGATCCCCGGGCCGTGGAAGAGGCTGAAGCGGTGATCGCCGCCTTCGCGGAACCGCAAGCGCAACATCTCAACGTCATCAACCTCAACGGCAAAATGGTCGAAAGGCTGCACCTGGTGGAGGCCGAAAAACTTGCCGCCACGGCCCGGGTCATTGCTGCAAGAAAGAGAACGCCATGAAACTGTATCGCTTCCTCACCGGTCCCGACGATGCCTCCTTCTGCCACAAGGTGACGGCGGCGCTGAACAAGGGCTGGGAGCTGTCAGGCTCGCCGACCTATGCCTTCAACGCCACGACCGGCGAGATGCAGTGCGGCCAGGCGGTGACGAAAACCGTTCACGGCAAGGAATACGATCCCGAAATGAAGCTCGGCGAGCAATAAGCTACAGCCAGAGGATCAGCGCTGGGCTGCTTCCTCGGCGCTCGCCTCGATGCGCTCCATGTCGTCGTCGCTGAGGCCGAAATGGTGGCCGATCTCGTGGATCAGCACATGGGTGATGATATCGCCCAGGGTTTCCTCGTTTTCCGCCCAGTAGTCCAGGATCGGCCGGCGATAAAGCCGGATGCGGTTCGGCAGTTCGCCCGTTTCCATGTTGAACCGCTCGGAAATGCCGCGGCCTTCGAAAAGGCCGAGCAGGTCGAAGGGTGTCTCGAGTGCCATGTCCTCGAAAACGTCGTCGTCCGGAAAATCCTCGATCTCGATCGTCAGGTTGGCGGTGAGAGCCCGGAATTCCTCCGGTAAATGACCATAGGCCTCGATCGCCAACGACTCGAATGCGCTGATCGTCGGCGCGTGGCGATCCTGCCAATCGTCGGTCTGGTCGATGCGGGCCATAGGCTCTCCTTCTGATCAGGCCCATATAGTACCTTGCGCGATATTTTTCGAGTGAAGAATCATCGGCCTACCCTCCAAGGAAAAGATTCCCAGGATTTGGCTGTTGACTCTTTCGGGCAGCTCTGGAATCCATAAGAACATAAAGAGAACATATACAGATGGAGCTGACGCCATGGCCGAGCACGCCACGGCGCAGGAGACGCTTTTTGCCCTGCGCGAACAGATCGCCAGACTGGAAGGAAAATCTCTGCCGGCGCTTGCCGCGGCGGAACAGGCGGACTCGGCTGCCGATCCGGAGGGCAGGAAATCCAGGGACAAGCCACCCCGTCTGCCGTTCGGCATAACAACGATGGAGACCGCATTGGAAGGGGGCCTGCCGCTCGACGGCATCACGGAAATCCGTTCTCACTTGACGGGGGATGCCGGGGCAGCAAGCGGCTTTGCTCTCTCGCTGGCGTCTCACCTCAAAGCGAGACAGCCGAGCGAGGCGCCGCTTCTCTGGATCTGTGATGTCCTCTCCATGCAGGAGGCCGGAATTCCCTATTCCATCGGTCTCAAACAATTCGGATTGAGCCAACGGGATATTCTTTACGCCTCGCCACGCAAGCTGGACGATGCCCTGTGGCTTGCGGAAACCGCATTGGCGAGCGGGGCTCTTGTCGCCGTTATTCTCGAAATCCGGGGGAACCCCAAGCATTTCGGGCTCACTGAAAGCCGCAGGCTGGGTCTCAGGGCAAAGGCGGCGGGGCGGCCGCTCTTTGTATTACGGCATGCGGGAGAAGAGGAGGCGAGCAGCGCCTCGTTCCGCTTTCTTGTCGAACCGGCCCCGGCGGCTCCCCGGCATCTTCCGAATGGATCCGTGCTTGGCGGCAGCATCGGTCATCCCGTTTTTAAACTCACCCTGGAGAAGAGCCGCAATCCGGCTCCGCTGTCCTTGCTTCTGGAGTGGAACCCCCATGACCGTCAATTTTCCCTCGGCCGAGACGCAGGAGAGGCTTTTTCTTTCCGCAACCCGCCAGCGCATCCTGGCGCTCGTTTTCCCGCATCTGCCGACCGACAGGATCGCGCGCCGGCTCTGGGGACTGTCATGGCGTTCGAAAGAGCGTCCTGAACATCCGCCGATCCTCTGTGCCGGCCGGCGGGAAAACGCCATGCGGCTCACAGCGCTCGATGAGGTGTCCGAACGCCTCGGGCTGAAGCGCGGGCAGGGGTTGGCTGAGGCGCGCGCCATGTTTCCGAAGATCGACGTGGTGGACGAAGATGGCGCCGCGGACCAGAACCTTCTCGAGGCAATCGCCGATTGGTGCGATCGTTATACCCCGCTGGTGGCGCTGGACGGCCGTGAAGGCCTGTTTCTCGACATCACCGGCTGTGCCCACCTCTTCGGCGGCGAGGAAGCCCTACTGAAGGATATTCTTGGCCGGCTTCTGCAGATGGGCTTCGATGTCAAAGGAGCGATCTCCTCGTCGCCGGGCCTCTCATGGGCGGCCTGCCGCTTCGGCCGCGGCGGCGTGATCGCCGATCAGGTGACGGAGGAGGTGCTGGCGCCTCTGCCGGTCAACGCCCTGCGCATCGATGAGGTCACTGTTGCATCGCTCTACAAGCTCGGACTGAAAAGGATCGGGGACCTTCTGCCCATGCCGCGTGCGCCTTTGGCCCGCCGTTTCGGCACGCATCTGTTGCTTCGTCTGGATCAGGCGCTCGGGAACAATGAAGAGGCCATTTCGCCTCGCCGTCCTGTGGCGGCCCTTTCCGCCGAGCGGCGACTCGCCGAACCGATCCAGGCTGAAGAACATATTCTGCAGTTGACCGGCCAGATTGCCATTTCGTTGAAATCGGAACTGGAAGCGCGCGGTGTCGGCGGGCGGGTTTTTGAACTGGTTCTTTTTCGGGTCGATGGCCGGGTGTTTCGCATCGCGGCCGGTGCCTCTCAGCCGCTGCAGGATTCGAAACGAATCTCGTCGCTGTTTTCCGAGCGCCTGAACGCCGTGCACGATGATCTCGATGCCGGCTTTGGTTTCGAGCTCCTGCGCCTCAACGTGCTGCAATACGATGTCTTCACGATTTCCCAGGGTGATTTCACCGGCAATGGCAATGGCGAAATCTCGCTTGCCGATTTTGTCGATCGGGTTTCGGCCCGGCTCGGGGCTGACTGTCTGCAGGTCGCCGAACCAAAACAGAGCCATGTGCCGGAGCGTGCGGAAGTGTTCGTCCCGGCGATTGCAGCAAGGATCGTCCGGGAAAAAACCGAGGAGCTTTTCGCCTTCGTGCCGAGAAGCGACCGGCCTTTGCGGCTCTTTCGTCATCCGGAACTCGTTGAAGCTTTTGCGGCAACGGTGCCGGATGGGCCTCCCCAGCGTTTCCGCTGGCGCCGCATCGTCCACAAGGTCATTCGTGCCGAGGGACCGGAGCGGATTTCGCCGGAATGGTGGCATGACGAGGAGGATGCGGAGGAACGCGATTATTTCCGGTTGGAAAGCGAGGCGGGCCGCCGCTTCTGGGTTTTCCGCGCGGGCCATTACGTCGCCGGCAAAACCGCGCCGACCTGGCGCGTGCACGGGATTTTCGCATGACCGATGCTCCCGCCTTTTTCGAGATCGGCGCCAAGACCAATTTCTCCTTCCTGGAGGGAGCGGCCAAGCCTGAGGAGATGATCATCGCGGCCAGCGTGTCCGGCTTGTCCGGTCTTGGTATCGCCGACAGGAATTCCGTTGCCGGCGTGGTGAGGGCGCATAGCCAAGTCAGAAACATGAAGGAAACATACGAACTTCAGCAGAAGCCGGGCAAAAAGAAAGACGAGGAAGCGGCCATCCTCCCTTGCGCGTTTCATCCGGGAGCGCGGCTCGTTTTTTCCGACAAGACGCCTGATATTCTCGCCTATCCGCAGAACCGGAAGGGCTGGGCCAATCTCTGCCGCCTGCTGAGCCGGGGGAAACTCAGGGCAGACAAGGGGGCCTGCATTCTGGAAGAGTGGGATCTTCTGGAATGGTGCGACGAGATGATGCTGGCGGTCGTGCCGGATTTTTCTCGCTTGGAAGACTCGGTTTATCAGCAGCACCTGGGAGACTGTCTCAGTGAATACAGAGAACGGTTTCGCAAGAATATCTATCTGGCTCTGGCGCCGACCTATGATGGTCGCGATGCCCTTGTCTTTGACTCGCTTGCCCAGATCGCCGCAGGCAATCGAGTGCCTCTGATTGCGACCAATTTGCCCCTTTTCCATCTCCCCTATCGGCGATCCCTATCGGATGTGGTCACGGCAATCCGCGAACACGTGACGGTCCAGGAAGCCGGTTTCCGGCTCGCACCGAATGGAGAACGGTATATCAAACAAGCCGCCGAAATGGTGCGGCTGTTCCGTGCCTATCCGGACGCGATCGCCAATACGAAAAAGTTCTTCGGCCAGCTGAAATTTTCCCTTGATGAACTCAGCCATAACTATCCCGACGAAAGCGTGCCGGGCGAGACGGTGTCCGAAACTCTGGAACGGTTGACGTGGGAGGGGGCAAGGCGCCGATACCCCGACAAGATCGAGGAAAAGGTTTCGAACCAGATCAGGTATGAACTCGAGCTGATCAAGGAGATGGAATACGAGCCTTATTTTCTGACGGTACGCCATATCGTCTGGCACGCCCGGTACGAGCTGGAAATCCTCTGCCAGGGACGCGGCTCGGCCGCCAATTCCACAGTCTGTTACTGCCTTGGCATTACCGAAGTCGATCCAACATTCACGACACTTCTTTTTGAAAGGTTCATTTCGACGGAGCGGAACGAGCCGCCTGATATCGACGTCGATTTCGAGCATGCGCGGCGGGAAGAGATCATCCAATACATCTATCAGCATTACGGCTATCGCCATGCCGGGTTGACCGCGGCTGTGACCAGCTATCGAACGCGTATGGCAGGGCGCGAGGTGGCCAAGGCTTTCGGTCTTTCCGAAGATGTGCAATCGGCGCTTTCGAGTACTGTCTGGGGCTGGTCGGAAGAGGGGCTTTCGGAGCGGGAGGCAAAGGTCGCAGGTCTTGATGTGGAGGACAAAACGACACTCAGGGTGATTGCCCATGCGAAGGAACTCATGGGTTTTCCGCGCCATCTCACCCAGCATGTCGGCGGGTTCCTGATTACACGCGACCGGCTGGATGAAGTCGTGCCGATCATGAAAACGGCGATGCCTGGCCGTTACATGGTCGAGTGGGACAAGGACGACCTCGACACGCTGAAGCTCTTGAAGATCGACGTGCTGGCGCTCGGCATGCTGACCTGCCTCAAGAAGGCATTCGAACTTATGAAGCAGCATTACAATCGAGAAGAGACGTTGGCTGGTTTGCTTCAGGATAAACAGGCTGATGTCTATGACATGATCTGCCGTGCCGACACGATCGGCGTATTCCAGATCGAAAGCCGGGCTCAGATGAGCATGCTGCCGCGTCTAAGGCCCCGGGAGTTCTATGATCTTGTCGTTGAGGTGGCGATCGTTCGACCGGGACCGATCCAGGGGAACATGGTCCATCCTTATCTGAAGCGGCGAGAGGCCTTACGGAACAATCAGCCTATCGAATACCCCGGCCCTAAATTGGAAGAAGTCCTTAAGCGGACGCTGGGAGTGCCGCTTTTTCAGGAGCAGGCAATGCAGATCGCCATTACTGGAGCCGGTTTTTCACCAGCGAAAGCGGATAAACTGCGCCGATCGATGGCCACCTTCAAACGTTCCGGAAGAGTGGAAGAATTCAGGCGTGATTTCATTAAGGGGATGCTGAAGAACGAGTACCCACGAGAATTCGCAGAAAGCTGCTTCAGCCAGATCGAGGGTTTTGCCGAATACGGGTTTCCGGAAAGCCATGCGGCTTCATTCGCCTTGCTTGTCTATGCCTCTTCCTGGATCAAGGCCTATTATCCGGATGTCTTCTGCACGGCGATGTTGAATTCCCAGCCCATGGGTTTTTATGCGCCAGCGCAGCTCGTTCGCGATGCGCGGGAGCATGGCGTCAAAATCCTTCCCGTCGATATCAATCACTCGGATTGGGATTGCACTTTGGAGGCGACTGCCTTCGACAGGAATGCGATCGATCAGCGTCACGGATCCATGCGGGATGTCATCAGGACCGAGCGGGCCGTGCGGCTTGGATTTCGGCAGGTCAAGGGCCTTGCCGAGAAAGACATGGTCGAGAAGCTTATTGCTTACCGAGGAGATGGCTATACCTCGATCCATGATCTCTGGCAGCGGTCTGGCCTCGACAAGTCGGATATCGAGCGGCTCGCGGATGCCGATGTCTTCAATTCCGTGGGGCTCAGTCGTCGCGAGGCGCTCTGGACGGTCAGGGGGCTCGATGCCAGGAGGGCTGCCGAGAAACTGCCTCTGTTCGAAATGGCCGATCGCATGAATCTGAGGCCCGAGGCAAAAGTGGAGCTTCCCGAAATGCTGCCCGGTGAACAGGTGGTCGAGGATTATCGCTATCTCTCGCTTTCGCTGAAGGCGCATCCGGTCTCTTTCCTGCGGGAGGAATTCAAGATGATGGGGATTACCCGTAGCATCGATCTCCTGACGGTCCCGAATGGGCAGAGGGTCACTATCGGCGGAATCGTTCTCGTCCGGCAACGGCCGGGTTCCGCCAAGGGCGTCATCTTTATGACGCTGGAAGACGAGACTGGCGTCGCCAACGCAATTGTGTGGTCAAAAATTTTCGAACGTTACAGGCCGGTCGTCATGGGCGCGCGACTGGTGAAGATCCGGGGGAGACTGCAAAGCCAGAGTGGTGTCATCCATACCGTGGTCGAGCATATCGAGGATATTACACCGATGCTGGGTTTGCTGCAGAAGGAGGCGAGGCGGCTCGGGGTGTCGGCCCGTTCCGACGAGGTGTTGCAGTCCAGCGGTGATCATCGGCAGAAGAGGCGTTCCAATGGAATGGAGGAACGAGACAGCAAGTCCGCAAAAGAGGCTTGGCCTCGTCATTCCTATGCAGCCGGTCCGGGCAGCGTCATGCCCAAAGGCCGTAACTTCCACTAATTGCCAGCAGGAATTGGCCGAAGGAGGAGGCTCCGGGTATGGCAGGCTCACTTAAGAAATGACGCATATGCGTCGATTTTTTCTTGACATCCCCTATCCGCTTTCGCAAAAAGAAGATGTTACAGGTCATGTTTGGCAGGTCGACAGAGAATGCTGGTTTGCAGTTGCAATTACATTACCGACAGGGAAATCAAGGACGTCATCACGCAGCTCCTTGATGACGACTGTTGGCAGCTTATCGTACCGTCAAAGGTCTATCATGCCATGGCCAAACGCGGCCGCTGCTGCGGCTGCTTTCCGGGCGTCGTCGATCTGATCATCCGCACAACCGAGGAATATCACGCCGCGCACCACTCGACGGAAGACGAGGTGGTCGTATATATGTCCCGCTTGAGACAATTCCATGAGGAAAACAGGAGAGCGGACATTGAAAGGCGACTCAAAGGTCATCGAGCGGCTTAACGAGGCACTTTTTCTCGAGCTGGGCGCAGTCAACCAGTACTGGCTGCATTATCGACTGCTGGACGATTGGGGCTTCAAGAAGCTCGCAAAGAAAGAGCGCGCGGAGTCGATCGAAGAAATGCATCATGCCGATCGTCTCATCGATCGCATCATCTTTCTCGAAGGCCACCCCAACCTGCAGACGCTTGCCCCGCTGCGCATCGGCCAGAACGTCAAGGAAGTCCTCGAGGCCGATCTTGCCGGCGAATATGATGCCCGCACGGCCTACAAGGCTTCCCGCGATATCTGTCACGCGGCTGGCGACTACGTCTCGATGAAGCTCTTCGAAGAGCTTCTGATGGACGAGGAAGGCCATATCGACTTCCTTGAAACCCAACTCGATCTCTTGGCGAAGATCGGCGAAGAGCGTTACGGCCTCCTGAACGCGGAATCTGCCGACTCTGCCGAATAATTGGCTGTACCTGAACACGCAAAACCCGGCGAAGCATCCGCTCCGCCGGGTTTTTCATTTCAGTCCACGAACCGGTCACATGACAGCCGGCTGAGCCGGATGCAAGCTCCCCGCCGGTCAGAGCCGTTCGGTTGCCGCCTTGGCCAGGTGCGTAAACTCCGCGACGACCTGATCGTAGACGGCGCGCTTGAAGGGCACGATCAGGCCGGGAAGGTCGGCCATGGGCTTCCATTCCCAGGCATCGAATTCCGGTGCGTGTCCGCCCGGCGGCGGGTTGATGGCAATCTCGCTTTCGTCGCCATCGAACCGGAAGGCGAACCAGCGCTGGGTCTGGCCGCGATATTTTCCCTTCAGGCCGATGCCGATCAGATGCGCCGGCAGATCGTAATTGATCCAATCGTCCGCCTCGGCGAGCAAGGTGACGGAGCGCATCCCCGTTTCCTCGTAAAGTTCGCGATAGGCGGCGGGAAGCGGCTCTTCGCCCTTGTCGATACCGCCCTGCGGCATCTGCCAGAGCTGTGGCGAACCGTCAAATTCGCTATTGCCATCGCTGATACGCCGGCCGGCCCACACAAGGCCTGCGTGGTTCAAGACCATGATGCCGACGCAACGGCGATAGGGAAGTTCCTCGGCGACGACCGAACGCTTGTCTTTTTTGCTCATGGATAACTCCGATCGATTACGGTCCGACGCTTTCGCTCGCGAGCGACGAGACGCCGACAATCTCGATACCGCGCTGCGAGACTTCCTCGCTCCATTGCCTTATCGCATCGATGCTCTCGTCGAAAGCCGAGGCGATGCCGATCGCCGTTCCCTTGCGCCCGGCGATGCGCTCCAGTTCGTCAAGCTTCTTGAGGATGGCGTCCTTCTGCAACTGCCCATCAAGCGTCAGATCACCGAAGGCATGGGGCAATTCGATCGCCTTGGCGACGATCGCAGTCTTGGACTGCGCGGACGTCCCGTCATCGAGGAAAAGCAGCCCGCGTTTGGAAATGTCGCGCAGGACCGGCTCCAATACGCCGGCATCCGACAGATAGCGGCCGCCGAGATAGTTCATGATGCCGGTATAATTGGTAATCTCGCCCATGGCCTGGTGAAGGCGGCCGAGATTGTCCTTCGCTGACATCCTGGTCAGCAGGGTCCCCGGACCTGGATCGTTTGCCGGGTAATCGAATGGTTCAAAGGGTACCTGGATCAGGATTTCGTGGCCGGCGCGACGGGCTTCCTGCATCCAGCGCTGAAGGCTGTTGCCGCTGACCGCGAAGGCGAGCGTCACCGTCGGCGGCAGGTCGCGGATCGCCCGCTGGGTGCCCGTCTGGCTGAGGCCAAGACCGCCGACGACGATCGCGATTCGGGTTCCGCGTGCGCCGGACCAGGGCCGCGCATACTGATCCATCGGCCGCTGCCCGCCAGGTCCGACAATGGGCAGCCGGCCATGGGGCGAATCTTCCAGCAGCGCATCGTTGGGCTGGGCTGCCATACGCGGGTCCTGGCCGATCCGCTGGGTGCCGATCATCACCGGTCCGCTGCCGTCGCGTGATCGCGGCGTGTACTTGGTGACGACCGAGCCGTCATCGGTGAGCGTCCGCTCGATATTGGCCCCGGAACCGGGATCGGAACGAGGCATGCCGGCGGATTGCTGCGGTGCTGCATTCTGGCCGGATCTTGCGGGAGGTTGGACTTGTTCCGGCTTGGAGGCGGGCGGCGCGTTGGAAGCAGTTTGCTTCAGGGCATCATCACCGCGCATGGCGTAGAGCGAAAGCCCCAGGATGCCGGCAACTGAAAGCATCGCCAAAACAATCGCGAGAGAAAACCTTCGCTTCCGTCGCCGAGCGGCCGGCCGGTTCTGTCCGAGCGGTGCATGGAGATCGGTGCCCAAGGTCTGTTCCGCGTTTCTTCTGCAGATACGAAGAACCGGCCAGCGCGGCGTCTTTTCAACGCGTCACGCTGGCCGGCCCGATGATGTCTTTACTTCTTGATCGTTGCGGCTGCGGCCTTGTCCGGGCTCGGCGGGAAGGACGGATCCTTCTTCACGCCGCGGAAGAGATCGAGCGCATAGTTGAGCTGGATGTCGTCCTTGGCTTCCGGCGGCACGTAGGCTGCGGAACCGGAACCTTCGTCGGTTTCGGCAGCACCCTGGATGTGGCCGCGCAGGCTGGATTCACCCTCAGCCCTGATCTTGCCCTGCAGTTCGGGCGGCAGCGGCTGGTCGACCTTGATGTCCGGCTGGATGCCGGTGCCCTGGATCGACTTGCCCGACGGCGTGTAATAGAGCGCGGTGGTCAGACGCAGCGCGCCGGCATCGCCGAGCGGGATGATTGTCTGAACCGAACCCTTGCCGAAGGAGCGCGTGCCGAGAACCGTGGCGCGGCGCAGATCCTGGAGCGCACCGGCGACGATTTCCGAAGCAGAAGCCGAGCCGCCGTTGACGAGCACGATGACCGGCTTGCCGTCGGTCAAATCGCCCGGGCTGGCGTTGAAGCGGCGGGTCTCGTCGGCATTGCGGCCACGGGTCGAAACCACTTCGCCACGTTCCAGGAAGGCGTCGGAAACGTTGATTGCCTGGTCGAGCAGGCCGCCCGGGTTGAGGCGCAGATCGAGTACGTAGCCCTTCAGCTTGTCGGCCGGGACATCCGCCTTGATCTTCTTGATCGCCTTTTCGAGGTCGTCATAGGTCTTCTCGGTAAAGGAAATGACGCGGACATAACCGACATCGCCGCCTTCGACGCGGGACTTCACGGCGCGGACCGCGATGATGTCGCGTACCACGGTGATGTCGAGCGGCTTATCGGCGCCCTGGCGGATGATCGTCAGCTTGATCGGGGTGTTGACGCCGCCGCGCATCTTCTCGACGGCTTCTTCGAGCTTCAGGCCGCGCACCGGCGCGCCGTCGATCTCGGAGATGAAATCGCCTGCCAGAATGCCGGCCTTGGAAGCGGGCGTATCGTCGATCGGCGCGATGACCTTGACGAGTTCGTTCTCCATCGTCACTTCGATGCCGAGGCCGCCGAATTCGCCACGCGTCTGCGTGCGCATGTCTTCAGCATCCTTGGCATTCATGAAGCTCGAATGGGGATCGAGCGAGGTCAGCATGCCGTTGATGGCGTTCTCGACCAGCTTTTCCTCATCCGGCGGCGTCACGTACTGGGCGCGGACCCGTTCGAACACATCGCCGAAGATCGACAGTTCCCGGTAGGTCGAAGGGCCGGCGGCCTGCGCCGGCACACCGGCCGAATAAATCACGCTCATCGCGGTCGCACCCAAGAGTGCACCGACGATGACAAGAGAAGCCCTACGAATCATTTCGTGCCCTTCCAGTTTCTTTCGAGGTCCACCACGGTTTGGAATCGACCGGTGTGCCATCTTTTCGGAATTCAATGTAAAGCGTTGGACGGTCTGTTTCCAGCGCCAATGCAGTTGCGCTTGCCACTCTTTTCTCACCCATCACCGCAATGGGCTCGCCTGCGAAAACGAACTTGCCCTGCCGTGCATTCACAACGTCCATGCCGGTCAGAACCAGATGGTATCCGTCTCCGGCATTGAGGATGATCATCTGTCCGTAACTCCGGAAGGCTCCGGCGAAAACCACCAGGCCATCAGCCGGCGCCGTCACCACGGCACCCGCATTCGAAGCAACGGTTATGCCTCTCGCCGAATGCCCCGTCCCGTCGGAATCGCCGAACCACCGCAATACATCTCCGGCAACCGGAAGCTCCAGTTTCTGCCTGAGGCTTGAAAACGCGTATGCGGGCGCAATGCGGTTTTTGTCGGGCACGCCGCTCTGGGCAAGCTGCTTTGCCTTTTCACGCTCGGCGTCGGACATCATACGCTGGCGCTCTTCCTCGGCGCGTGCCCGGTCGATCGCCTCACGCACCGAGGCGATCTCGCCCTCGAACGACTGGATAAGGTTCTCGAGCGTGGTGGCGCGGCCGGCAAGCTCCTCGGAGCGGTGGCGCTCGGCGTCGAGATCGGCCGCGTTGCGCTTGTTCAGCTTTTCGTTTTCCGCGAGCAGGAGGGCCATGCGCCGGTCCTCTTCGAGGCTCGCGGCAATGGTGTTGGAGACGGTGGTCTTCTCGGTCATCGCCAAAGCCTGCAGAGAGGCCAGAGACTGGAGGTCGGCAACGAGCTTGTCCGCCTCGTGGCGCATGCCGGGAACGACGGCGCCGAGCAGGATCGCGCTGCGAACCGAGGCGAGCGCATCATCGGGCGTCACCAGAAGTGCCGGAGGAGGATTGCGGCCCATGCGCTGCAGGGCTGCGAGCACTTCGGCCAGCACGGCGCGGCGGCCGCGCAGGGAGGTGCGGATACCGTCTTCCTTGAGCTTCAGCCCGGTTATCTTCTTCTCGCTGTCGAGGATCCTGGTTTCCAGGCTTCTTCGGCGGGCGGCCGAATCGATCAGCGCCTGGCGGACATCGGCGGTGTTCTTCCTGATGTCGGCGATGTTCTTCTCGATCGCGGCGGCCCTGTCGCCGGAAATCTTTATGCTCTTGGTCAGAACTTCGAGCTCGCCGCGGGTTTCGTTGCGCCGGCGCTGCAGGTCGGCAGTCGGATCGACTGCGGCGGCCGGCGCTGCCTGAGGGGAAACGTTCTGGGCGCGGGCGGTATTGGAGATCTGGAAGGGCGGGACCAGCGCGAAACCGAGGGCCGCCGCCAGAAGCAGCGCGCGCCGGTACGATGTGATCCTGATTGTCCGCATTCCCGCTCCGCTATTCGCCGGATCGAGAAAACTTAAGCTGATTTGCCCGACGAGGCCACAAACAACATCGTGTTTGAAGGTAAACGATCGTTTAAGCTCTGTGATAGGGATGGCCCGAAAGAATGGTAACGGCGCGGTAGAGCTGTTCGGCGATCAGGATGCGCACCAGTTGGTGCGGCCAGGTCATGGAACCGAGGTTGAGCACCATATCGGCCCGCTCACGGAGTTCGGGGTCGAGACCGTCGGCTCCGCCGATCGCCAGCATCATGTCGCGTTTGCCGTTGTCGCGGTATCGGCCGATCATGCCGGCAAAGGCTTCGCTGTCGAGCGCCTTGCCGCGTTCGTCGAGAAGAATGAGGACTGCGCCTTCGGCAAGCGCCTTTTCGAGCGCGGCCGCTTCCTCGCGCTTGCGCGTGTCGGCATTCGCCGCTCGGCTCTCCTGGACCTCGATCAGCTTCGACAATTCCAGACCCACCGCCGGGCCAGCCTTGGCAAAGCGGTCGAGATAACGGGACGCAAGATCCTTTTCCGGTCCGGTCTTCAGCCGTCCCACGGCGAAAAGGCTTATTCGCATGTCCTGATCCGTTGAATTTTACGGCCGAAAATCCCTTCCGGCGGCGGGTTGGCACCCAGCCGCATGATTTCGACCTCAGTCCGACGGTTCAGGAGTTGCCCGAACGCGTCAGTGCAGCAGCGTGCCTTCCTCGATATCCGGCGTCGCCCACATCTTTTCGATGTTGTAGAACGCGCGGATTTCCGGACGGAACACGTGGACGATGATGTCGCCGGTGTCAATGAGCACCCAGTCACCCGTCTCCTGTCCTTCGACGCGGGCGGTTCCAAGCCCCTCGTCCTTCAGATCGGAAATCAGGTGATCGCTGATGGCCATGACATGCCGGTTCGATCGTCCGGAGACAACGACCATGTAGTCTCCGAGCGCTGATTTTCCAGCAATGTTGATGGTGACGATGTCTTCAGCTTTGGAGTCCTCGAGACTTGCGAGGACCAGTTCGAGAGCACGGGCGGCAGCATCGGCGCCACGTTCCAGGCTCTGCGGGAGAACGGAGGCCGTCCTGCCCTTGGCGTGTACTGTTGTCAGGGTTTGTCCTTTCATCCGGGTAACAGCAACAGGCACTTGAAGCGAATCCGATTCACGCTCGGCCGCTGCATTTAAGGTGGCATCGAATTCTTAATCTTTCAAGAGAGCGTCCTAAAAGGTGATAGAAAGATGTAGACCCTTTTCGTCGCATTGGTGGCCCGCGTTAATCGGATTTCTGTCCGTTTGCGGCGCGGATCGCCGTCGAACTGAGGGCCGAACGCGGCCCGTGGATGAAGGTCCAGGCCGGTGCGCGTCGTTTCCAGAGCGTGCCCGCGTCATCTTCGTCCACACGGGCGTAATCGAAAGTGCGGGCCATTTTCGACGACAGGAACGAGAGTGTCGCTCCCGGCCGATCGATGACGGCGATCGGGAAGGTCGAGGCGATCGTCTGCCATTTCTGCCAGTGGTGGAAGGTCTTCAGGCTGTCGGCGCCCATCACCCAGACGAAATGCACAAGCGGGTTCCTGGCCTTCACGAAGGCCAGCGTATCGGCGGTATAGGATCCGCCGAGCGTCTTTTCGAAAGCGGTGATCTTGATGCGTGGATCGTCGATCAGCTTCTCGCTCATCGCGAGCCGGTCGTCGAGCGAAGCAAGTTCGGAGCGGCTTTTCAGCGGGTTGCCGGGGGTCACCATCCACCAGAGCTGGTCGAGACCGAGCCGGCGAAGCGCGATCTCGGCGACCAGAAGGTGACCCTCATGCGGGGGATTGAACGAACCGCCGAACAGGCCGACGGCCATGCCCCGTTCGGCATGCGGCATGACCAGATATCGGCGGTCGATCGTTTCTTCCGTCACGCGCGATCAGGGCCGGATCTGGCCGGTGCCGTGCACCCGGTATTTGAACGAGGTCAGCTGCTCCACGCCCACGGGACCGCGGGCATGCATCTTGCCGGTCGAGATGCCGATCTCGCCGCCCATGCCGAACTCGCCGCCATCGGCGAACTGGGTGGAGGCGTTGTGCAGCAGGATCGCCGAATCGAGCTCGTTGAAGAAACGAGACACGACTTCCGGATCCTGGGCGATCACCGCCTCCGTGTGGTTGGACGAATAGGTGTTTATGTGGCGGATGGCGCCGGAAATGCCGTCGACGATCGCAACCGAGATCACCGCGTCGAGATATTCGGTGCGCCAGTCCTCTTCCGTCGCAGGCTTGAAGCCGGGAAACACCTTGAGAACGGCGGCGGAAGCGCGGATTTCGCAACCGGCTTCCGTCAGCGCTTCGAGGATCGGCATCAGATGCGTGCCGATCCCGGCGCTGTCGATCAGCAAGGTTTCGGCCGCGCCACAGACGCCGGTACGGCGCATCTTGGCGTTGACGATGATCTTTTTCGCCATTTCGAGGTCTGCGGAGGCATCCACGTAGATATGGCAGAGGCCTTCGAGATGGGCGAAAACCGGCACGCGTGCCTCGTTCTGGACACGCGCGACGAGGCTCTTGCCGCCGCGCGGCACGATGACGTCAATCGCGCCGTTAAGGCCAGACAGCATGGCGCCGACGGCGGCGCGGTCGGTGGTGGGCACGATCTGGATCGCGTGTTCCGGCAGCCCCGCAGCTTTCAGGCCGGCCACGAGGCAATCGTGGATCGTTTCTGATGACCGGGCCGAATCCGATCCGCCGCGCAGGATCACGGCATTGCCGGCCTTGAGGCAGAGTGCCCCTGCATCGGCGGTGACATTCGGGCGGCTTTCATAGATGACGCCGATGACGCCGAGCGGCGTGCGGACGCGTTCGATATGGAGGCCGTTCGGGCGGTCCCAGGCGGCGATGACTTCGCCGACCGGATCCTTGAACTCGGCGATCTCGCGCAGAGCCTGCGCCATGCCGGCGATCGACTTTTCGGTCAGCGTCAGCCGGTCGATGAACGACGGCAGCAGGCCCTTGCCCTCGACGCCCTTCAGGTCGGCGGCATTGGCGGCAAGGATCCTGTCTTCTGCGGCAAGGATCGCATCCGCCATGGCGTTCAGCGCCTTGTTCTTCGCTTCGGTCGAGGCCGTCGCAAGCTGGCGGGCCGCCGACTTGGCGTTCCGGCCAATTTGGTCCATCACAGCGGCGACGTCGCCCGTTTTCGCAACCATATCAAGCATGGGCGGCATCCTCCTTGCGATCTTCTTTTTTGGCTTTCCGCTTCGCTGGCCCGGTCATCACAAGGTCGTCGCGATGGACCATGGCGGCGCGGCCGGCATAACCGAGGATCGCCTCGATTTCGCCGGACTTGCGTCCGGTGATCTGACGGGCTTCTTCGGCGTCGTAGCTCACCAGACCTCGGGCGATTTCACGCCCATCATGACCGACGATCGCGACCGTATCGCCACGATGGAAATTGCCTTCGATGCGGCGCACCCCGGCAGGTAAAAGGCTTTTACCGGTGCCGAGCGCGTTTTCGGCGCCCTCATCGACGAAGAGTTCGCCGGCCGGCTGAAGCTGCCCGGCAATCCATGTCTTTCGTGCAGTGACCGGCGTTCCCGACGGTGCGAACCAAGAGGAGCGGGTGCCCTGCTCGATGGCGCGCAAAGGGTGATCCGTCTTGCCGGAGGCGATGATCATCGCGCAACCAGCGCCGGTGGCGATCTTGCCGGCGTCGATCTTCGTGCGCATGCCTCCGCGCGACAGTTCGGACGCCGCGCCGCCGGCCATCGCCTCTATCTCCGGCGTGATCGCGGGGACGAGTTCCAGGAATTTTGCGTCGGGGTCGAGATGCGGCGGGGCGGTGTAGAGGCCGTCGATATCGGACAGGAGCACGAGCAGATCGGCGCTGGTCATGGTGGCGACGCGGGCGGCAAGGCGATCGTTATCGCCATAGCGGATTTCGGTCGTGGCGACCGTATCGTTCTCGTTGATGATCGGCACGGCGCCGATCTTCAGAAGCTGGTTGATGGTGGCGCGGGCATTCAGGTAACGGCGGCGCTCTTCCGTGTCGCCCAGCGTCAGCAGGATCTGGCCAGCCACGATGCCATCGCGGGAAAGACTTTCCGACCAGGCACGGGCAAGTGCGATCTGCCCGACGGCCGCAGCCGCCTGGCTCTCTTCGAGCTTCAGCGCGCCCGAGGGCAGGTCGAGTACGGTGCGGCCCATGGCGATCGCGCCCGAAGACACGACGAGCACGTCGATGCCTCTCGCCTTCAATGCGGCGATATCGGCGCAGATGGCGTCGAGCCATTGCGACTTCAGGCCCGTCTTGCGGTCGACGAGCAGCGCCGAGCCGATCTTGATGACGATGCGGCGATGGCTGGCGAGCGGTTTGCGGACTGCCGTCATGCGTCCTCGTCCTCATCGAAATCCTGGATGGGGGTGGAGCGATCGGGCAGCGCGGTCTCGTTGACGCCGCTTGCCTCGACGATCACGTCGCGCAGCGCGCGCAGGACCTCGGTCATACCCTTGCCGGTAACGGCGGAGATCAGGAACGGGGTCTGGCCGCTGGCCTTTTCCAATTCCTTCGCCTTTTTCTTCAGCTCCTTGTCGTCGAGCACGTCGATCTGCGACAGCGCCACGATGACCGGTTTGTCGATCAGGCCGCCGCCATAGGCTTCGAGCTCGTGCTTCACCGTCTTGTAGGACTTGCCGACCTTTTCCTCGACGGCGGAAACCAGATGCAGCAGCACGCGGGTGCGCTCGACATGGCCCAAAAACCGGTCGCCGATGCCGACGCCCTCATGGGCACCTTCGATCAGGCCCGGAATATCGGCCAGCACGAATTCCCGGCCGTCGATCGTGGCGACGCCGAGATTGGGATGCAGCGTCGTGAACGGGTAGTTGGCAATCTTCGGACGGGCGCGGGTGACGCTCGCCAGGAAGGTCGACTTGCCGGCATTCGGCATTCCGACGAGGCCGGCATCGGCAATCAGCTTCAGCCGCAGCCAGATGGTCTTTTCCTCGCCTTCGAGACCTGGGTTGGCCCAGTTCGGCGCCTGGTTGGTCGCACTCTTGAAATGAGTGTTGCCGAAACCGCCATTGCCGCCCTTGGCGAGCCGGAACCTCTGGCCTTCGCGGGTCAGGTCGATGATCAGCGTTTCGTTGTCTTCCTCGAAGATCTGGGTGCCGACCGGCACTTTCAACGTCACGTCGCCGCCATTGGCGCCGGTGCGGTTGCGGCCCATGCCATGGGTGCCGGTCTGGCCCTTGAAATGCTGCTGGAAGCGGAAATCGATGAGCGTATTGAGACCATTGACGGCCTCCACCCAGACATCGCCGCCACGCCCGCCGTCACCGCCATCAGGTCCGCCGAACTCGACGAACTTTTCCCGCCGGAACGAGACCGCGCCCGCGCCGCCGTCGCCGGAGCGGATATAGACTTTTGCCTCGTCGAGAAATTTCATCTTGTCGCCGTCAGTCTTGTGTTAGTCGGGAGGCCTGTCGCTTTAGGTAAGGCGCTCAGTGCATGTCGATAGGGGTTTCGATATCGTCGGTTGGGGCGGAGGTCAAAGAATATCATGAAGTTCGTCAGCTATAACATTCAATACGGGATCGGCATGGATGGTGTGTTCGATCCCGAACGCATCGCCGCCAGTATCGATGGCGCCGATGTGATCGCGCTTCAGGAGGTGACGCGCGGTTTTCCCAGGAATGGTCATGTCGATCTCGTAGCCCGTTTCTCGGATCTCTTTCCGGAGCATTTCCACGTCTACGGCGCGCCCTGCGACCTGTTGCTCGACGTTTCGGTCGAGAACGGCCGCCGGGTCGAGCGCCGCTCGCAGTTCGGCAACATGATCCTGTCGCGCTGGCCGATCCTTGCCACCCGCCATCTTCTCCTGCCGCGCAGCCGGACCGTCGAGATGCTCAACCTGCAGCGCGGGACGCTGGAAGCGGTCATCCTCGCCCCCGGCGGGCCGCTCAGGGTCTATTCCGTCCATCTCGATCACGTTTCTCCGGACGAACGGCTCGGCCAGATCCGCTTTCTGAAGGAGCGGGTGATGAATTTCGTCTCCGAGGGCGGTTCGCTGACCGGTGCCGCCGAAGAGGGGTTTCCCGATCTGCCGCTGCCGGAGGATTTCCTGCTGATGGGTGATTTCAACATGGAGCCGGAATCGACGGAATATATCGCCCTGGCCGGCCAGCGGGACCGTTATTACGGCCGCACCCTGCGCGCCAACGAACCCGTCGACGTGCTGGAACGCCTCGGATCGCTGACGCCGGAAAGCTATACCTGGGCGAAGCCGCCGGGTTCCGGGCCGATAAGGATGCATCTCGATCATTGCTTCGTGAATGCGGGACTGGTGCCGCGGCTGAAAAACGCCTGGATCGACAATGAGGCGTTTGGTTCCGACCATTTTCCGCTATGGGTCGAGGTCGAGTAAGGGGCCGGCGGAGTCTCCTCCGCCGGATATTTGTTATCGGGGCATCACGGTCGCGCCGGCCGACGGAAGTCCTCCGGCAAAAGCATGGTCTCGATATGCGGCACCATGCGGTTGCGGGACGTGCTGAAGAGCTGGTTCGCATCGACGATGGTGAAGCCGAGCTTCTTCTGAACGTTCAACGAGGCGAGGTTGTCCGCGAAGGCGCCGGAAAACACCTGCGCCTCCGGCATGCGCCGGAAGAAACGCTCCAGCGTCCCGGCCACCGCTTCCGTCATATAACCCCGATCCCAGTAGAGCCGGTTGAGCCAATACCCAAGATGCCACTGGCTCCGTCGCGGCTCCAGGCAGACGGCGCCGATATGGGTGTCGTCACCGGTGGTGATCGCCAGCGTCCAGTCCGGCAGGATGCCGGACGCATGCGGGACGAGCCAGTCCAGCGCGTCCTGGCGGTCATAGGGCTGCGGCACCCGCGCCAGCATGCGGCTGACCTTGAAATCGCCGAGCGATTCGGCAATCGCCGTCGCATCGGTGATCCTGTGCGGGCGAAGCACCAGCCTTTCCGTGGTGATGACCGGGCAGGGACCCGGCATCGTCGCGGTCGTGTCGGTCTTCTGGAGAACGGCGGCGTTCATCGCAATTCTCCCCAGCTTCTCAAGGACATCCAGGTCTTGCGGTCGAGCCGGAACCATTCAACGGCGACCATGCCGCCGAGCGCCAGGCAATCGATCATGCCGGTGCCTTGGAACTGGAAACCGCATTTCTGGATCACCCGCCTCGACGCGATATTGGTCACCCGGCAACGGGCATCGATATGGTCGATGTTGTTGCGGGTGCGGAAGGCCATGTCGATCAGCGCATGGGCGGCTTCCGTGGCGTAGCCCCGGTTCCAATGGGGTTCGCCCAGCCAATAGCCGAGTTCGAGCGTTCTTTCGTCCTGTTGCGGTTCGAGCGCGCAGCAACCGAGAAAGGCGCCGTTGTCTCCTCGCGTGATGGCGTAGACGCATTTGCCAATCTCGCCGGCCTTCGTGCGTCGCACGAAGTCGGCTGCGTCCTTAGCCGTATAGGGATGCGGCATACGCGACACCATGGTCGCGATATTCGCATTGTTGGCGAGATGGGCAAGTGCGTCGATGTCTTCTTCGTGGGGCGTGCGCAGAACTAACCTCTGCGACAGTAAGACGGGGCAATCGCTTCTCGACCGGTCGGGTCTTAACCGATCCTCTGGCGGCCGGGATTGGCTCGCCCTCAGTAATTCGCCTTGCATGTTCAGTCCTCCTGTTGGGGAAAAGAAAAAGGGAAGATGGTGGTGTCCCATCTTCCCTTTTTTCTGACTGAACCTTTGGGCGCTCAGCCGGGTCGATGTGACACCGGCTGCTTAAAACGCTTGCCGGCTTTATTCTGCTGCTTCGGCTTTCGGCATTACGGACACGAACACGCGACCATTGGCCTTGGTTCGGTAATTCACATTGCCGGCGGTCAGTGCAAAAATGGTGTGGTCGGTACCGATGCCGACATTGGCGCCCGGATGCCACTGCGTGCCGCGCTGGCGAACGATGATGTTGCCCGGAATGACGGCTTCGCCGCCGAACTTCTTCACGCCAAGGCGCTTGGAATTCGAATCGCGACCGTTGCGCGACGAACCGCCAGCTTTTTTATGTGCCATTGGAGTTCTCCTTTAACCTTCGAAACCCGTTGTTAAGCCAGGATGTCCGTGATGCGGACAACCGTGTGATGCTGACGATGGCCGCGAATCCGCTTGGAATTCTGACGGCGACGCTTCTTGAAGGAAAGAACCTTCTTGCCGCGGTTATGCTCGACAACTTCGGCCTTGACCGTCGCACCCGAAACGAAGGGGGCGCCGAACTTGGCATCGGCGCCAACGCCGACAACCAGGATTTCGTTGAATTCTACGACTGAACCAGCTTCGGCTTCCAGCTTTTCGATGGTGAGCACGTCGTTGGCTGCCACGCGGTACTGCTTACCGCCGGTCTTGATGACTGCGAACATTTTTTATCCTTTCATGTTCGTTTCCGGCTCTGCCTTCATAAAAGGCGGCCGTCTTTTTATCAGTCGGGCTCTAGCAGGGTTTCGAAAGAGGTGATCTTTTGAACTTGTCTGCCGGTGGAATTCGCGTGGCTGTTCCAACAACCTCCACACAAACAAAGAGGCATGGATACTTTTCCACGCCTGATCGCGAGCGGACATACGCGAGCGACAAAAAACTGTCAAGACGAAAGGATATAAAGACTTGATATTCGCCCCTTGCCAGCCCCATGTTTGCCCGCTATGAGAACGCCCGCGCTGACCAACGCGTCACACGTCTTTAAGCGGAGAGGTGGCTGAGTGGTCGAAAGCACCGCACTCGAAATGCGGCATACGGGCAACCGTATCGTGGGTTCGAATCCCACCCTCTCCGCCATTATGAACCTGGGTTGCCAGGGTTTCCTTGAATCTCATCCTTATGAACTTATTCGTCTTAGTAGGTTCCGGCCGGAATGACGGCAGGGCTTGTCTATCTGTTAGCCATTTTTCCTGACATGTTCGGTTCCAGAACCAACTCGGGCCTAATGCCTCACTGCAACCGTTCTATTTCGCCGGCGTCCAAGCTGCGCACCAAACCTACAGCCGTTGGAGCAGTTCCGTCTTTTTCGCCGTGAATTCGTTGTCGGAAAGTATGCCTTTCGAATGCAGATCAGCGAGTCGTTCGATCTTGCTGAAGATGTCGTCCGGGTCGGAGGCTGCCGGCGCGGAGGGGGCGTTCGTGTTCGGGGAGGCCATCGAGGAAGCCGCGACGTGTTCGCTCTGGCGTGCCGGCGCTTCCTGCTCCTCTTTGGGTGTCGGGGCGTGGTCGACGGCTGACACAATTTCGAGGTCCGATACGCGGACAATGCCGTGCTGAGAGGTGAAGGTCAGCGACTGGTCGCCGCTCTGCTGCTGGGAAAAGCCGCCGATACTGTGATCCTTTGTATCGTAAACCGTGATCTGCCCGTTTACGTCGATGGCGAGGCGGCGGCTCCCGGGAAAGAAGGCGTAGCGAAGGTTGTTCTGGGCGCCCGCCGATGCGGGCTGGCCGAGATATTGCGGCCACGAACTGCTATGCGAACTTGCCTGGTAGAAGAAGCTGCTTCCGTTTCCCTGGCTCTGAGATTGATAGGGCCTATCGACCTTCGGGCCGGAAAGTTCACCTGACCGGATATAAGCGGCGATCTCCGAGCAAAGCATATCCACACGGTGCTTGAGGCCATTGTTGAACATGTCGCCGATCATGATCATGCCGCCGCTTGACCATTGGCCCATGCCGCCAAGCTCGGGGTGGTTGAACTGGGCCTGGCTCGCATGGCCGGCGATCAAGGCCATCGCAAGGTGCTCGACGACGCCCGAGCTGAACCCGTGCCGCTGGGACAGGCCTTCGATAATGCTCTGTTCCTGGGGATCTCTGGTCACAAGCTGCTCTCCACTGGCCGGGTTTCCCTTATGACACCTGCGTGGCCTGGAAGATAGGCACACTATGCTCAGTGCGGGCGCAGACCGTTGCCGGGGCATGGAGCACGCGGAACACTGGCCGTTGACCGAATGTTGATCTGGTGAAATTTCTCGATCGTATTACAGCTACAGGCAAATGCGCCGGCGAGGAACTTTTTGGATGTACCGGCATTCTTCATTTTCGGCCGGAAGACGAGGCGGGTATGCGATCAGTGAGGATGACCGAAGAGTTATGGCAGCACCTGCTTTCGCTTCGCGAGGGCTCACTGCGCCAGGTCGCGCTCTCCGCCGATGGCGACGGTTCCGGTCTCTCGCTCTACAGGCCGATTGCGGCCCGCGGTGGGCCGCTGGTTCTGGCCCAGGTCGGCCAGTCTCTGGATGGCCGCGTCGCGACGCCGACCGGCGACGCCCAGGATGTGTCGGGCTGCGACGGGATTGCCCATCTGCACCGGTGCCGGGCGCTGGTGGATGCGGTGGTCGTCGGGGTCGGGACGGTCGTTGCCGACGACCCCAGTCTTTCGGTTCGTGCCGTCAGCGGCAAAAGCCCCGTGCGCGTCGTGGTGGATTGCAATGGCCGCATGCCGGAGCGAGCCAAGATGTTGCACGACGGGGGGACGCCCGTGCTCGTCTTGCAGGCTGACGACATTCCGCTCCGCAACGACCGGCACCGGATCATCCGGCTGCCGCGCCAGGCGGATGGGGGGCTCTCGCCGCGGGATATTCTCGAGGCGCTCGCGGAACGCGGCCTCACCACGGTGCTCATCGAAGGAGGCGCAACCACCATTTCCCGCTTCGTCGATGCCCAGATGATCGACCGGCTGCATATCTCGATCGCACCGATCATCATAGGCTCGGGGCCTGCCGGCATTCGCCTTTCGCCGATCGACCGGTTGTCGGAGGCTCGCCGCCCCGAGGTTCAGGTCTACAATATCGGCACGGATATCGTGTTCGACTGCAATTTCCGCGTTGAATCGCAGCAGGTGACCGTTTCAGCGGATCGCGAGGATGTCCTGATGGCCGACCTCGCATAGGCTGCCTTCGCGGTCGACCATTTTCCGCCGGAAATCGGCCCAGTCACGGATTTCGCTCTCGTCGAGCTGGCCGTATTCATAGACCGCACGCACCACACCGTCGAGAAACAGAAGCTGCAGGTCCCGATGGTCGGCAGCCATCGTCCATGGGCTTTCGGCGGTCCTCACCGTATAGCCGTTCTCCCCGAGGCAATCCGCCAGCGTCTCCCACGCCCCGGGGCCAAGCGAAGAACCCAGCCCCTTGTCGCTCAACTGGTGGGCGTTGAAACTCGCAAGCACAGCCTCGTCCAGCGGATGCGGTTTCGACCAGCGCATCCGGCCGTCATAGTTGAGCGCCGCATAGAGGCTGGCGCGCCTCTGCGCGATATGGGCGACGAAACGACGAATGAACTGCTCCGAACAGAGATCGAAGAGCGCAGATGCGGTCACGAGATTGACATCGGCGAGCGGCAGCACTCCGATCTCGTTGAGGTCGCCCTGGATGAGTTCGACAGCATCGCCATGCAACCGGCGGGCTTCGTCCAGCAGCCGGTGGTCGTGGTCGAAAAGCCGAAAGTGAGCCGGCTTTCCAAGTTTCGGGGAGAGCACGCGGAAGGTCGAGCCGGTGCCGCAACCGATATCGAGGATGGTTGCTGCCGAGGCGTTTTCGAGGGATTGGATCGCCGCTGCCAGCAAATCCGCATTCCGTGCCCCAGCATCCACGGGTTCGCGCAGCGCCAGCCAATGCTTGTCGAAGCTGCTCAAGGTACCGTTTCCAGAAAGTCGGAGATGATGACGGCGGTGTCCCGCCAGGAGGGAAGCTTGGCACCGGCGATCGCCGCGGCGTCGGCCATAGAAATACGGGTTTCGGGCTCCTCCAGCAGCCGTCGCAGAGCGGCTGCGAAAGCGTCCGGATCGTCCGGCGGCACGAGAAAGCCGGCGCTTTCCGGCACGACGTCCGGCACGGCCCCCGCCGCGCAGCCGACGATCGGCAGCCCTTGCGCGAGCGCTTCGGCAAACACCATGCCATAACCTTCATAACGGCTTGCCAGTGCAAAGATGTCTGCCCTGGCGAATTCGGAGCGTGTGTCGTCGATCTGCCCGGCGAGTTCGATGCGGTCACCGAGCCCGGATCGTGCGACCTGGCTTTCGAGTTCTGCTGCGATGCCGGGATCGAGCACTTTGCTGCCGACGATGCGGCAGGTCCATGGCAGATCGCGCAGCTTTTCGAGCGAAGAAATCAGTACGTCGTGCCCCTTGCGGTGGGTCAACGTGCCGATGCTGAGAATCAGAGGCGGATCGCCGCCACCGGCGGCCAGCGGCGCCGGGTCCATTCCCGGAATGGCGACTGCGATCCTTTCTGCGGGGACGGCGTAATTGGCGGCGAGTTCGGTGGCCGTCATATGCGAGGTGACGATAACGCCGCGGGTCTGCGCCAGAGCCGCCTTCTCCCGGGCGGCCGCTGCTGCTTGCCGTTCGTTGTCGAGCCCCGTCTCCAGCGCCAGCGGGTGATGCACGAGTGCCATGATCCTCAGGCGTTTCGCTTCGCGCCCGGCCCATTCGTCCATGGCGCCGAAGGCCAGTCCGTCGATCAGGACGAGGCTGTCGTCAGCAAGTTCGGAGAGCCTCCGTCCGGCATCGTCCAGCTCTCTTGTGTTCGGGTTCGGAAAGCCGTCGCCGAGGGAGATCAGTTCGACATTCCAGCCGAGATCGCGCAGGGCCGCGACGGCACGCCGGTCGTAGCCGTAGCCGCCCGTGCGGGTTTCAAGCTCGCCGGGATAGGCAAAGACGAGATCGCGGCTCACAGCTCGGCCTCGAACCAGCCGCGGGCGGTGTGCGATTCGTGCAGCATGACCCGCAGTTTGCGGATGCGGGCACCACCTTTACCGAGCCGGCCGTTCCGGACGGCATCGGCGATGCAGTCGAATATGTGTTTGGCGAGGAATTCCGTGGTCGTCACCTTGCCGGCGAAGATCTCCAGCGTGTCGAGGTTCTGGTAGTTGAGGGGCGCCAGCACTTCCTTCAGCACCTCGGTCGCAAGCCCGATGTCCACGGCAAGGCCGTTCTCGTCCAGATCGCTGGTGAAGAAGGCGGCGTCGACCACGAAGGTTGCTCCGTGCATGCCCTGGGCGGGGCCGAAGACCGGGCGGGCAAGACTATGCGCGATCATGATGTGATCGCGGACTTCGACGGCGAACATGCGGGATTCCTTCAATACTTGATGCGATGACAGAGCGTGGCGGCCGAGCCGATAATCCCGGCATAATCGGCGGCGATGGTTTCGAACGGTGTTTCGCCCGAAATCAGGTGGTCGAGCCGGTCGTCGGCGAGAAGCTGGAGCGCCTTGCGCATGCGTCGCCTCGTGTCCCAGCGGGCGCGTCGCCCAAGCGGCAGGGAGGCCACCTGTGAGCTGACGATGGAAAGCCGCTTGGCGTGGAAAGCGCCGCCGAGCGGAATCTCCACGTGCTTTTCGCCATACCAACTCGCTTCGACGATGCGCGCCTCGATACCGGCATGATCAAGCGCCGTTGCCAGGGCGTCTGCCGAAGCGGAGGCGTTGATCAGCACGTCGCAGTCATGGGGCACATGATCGGGAGATGAAAAACGGAGGCCGAGAACCTTGGCGGTTCCGGCGCGCTTCGGTTCTATATCCGAGATCACCACGTCCGTGCCGATGATCCGTGAGGCGAGATAGGCAACCAGAAGCCCGATCACGCCGGCCCCGAACACCGTAACCCGGTCGCCGGGTTGGATGCCTGCGTCCCAGGTGATGTTGAGCGCGGTTTCCATGTTGGCCGCGAGCACGGCGCGGTGTGGAGGCAAATCTTCCGGGAGCGGATGGGCGGCGGAAACGGGCATGCGAAAACGGTCCTGATGGGGATGCAGGCAGAAGACCGATTTGCCGGCGAGCTGCTCAGGCCCTTCTTCGACCACGCCGACGGCGGCATAGCCATATTTCACCGGGAAGGGGAACTGGCCGGCCTGGTGCGGTGCGCGCATGCGCTCGTATTCGCTTTCCGGTACCTGCCCGGAATACACCAATGATTCGGTGCCGCGGCTGATGCCGCTATAGAGCGTTCGGACGACAACCTCGCCCTCGCAGGCCGCCGGCAGCTTCTCCTGCCGAAGCGCGCAACGGCCTGCCTCCTCGATCCAGAGGGCTCGTCCCTCCTTCTGCGCCGCCGCACGCGGAGCTGTCTCACGCCTTGTCACGCCTCACACCTTTCACGCCATAACAATCCAGACCTAGAGGCTTCGACGATGACGGCAAGGGAGCCGTCCGGCGAGAGGGCGATATGGCCATCACGTTTATTTGACGGCGGTTTGGCGGATCCGGCCTTTGCTGCCCACCGTATTCTTCTCCATGTAGTGCCTGTGAGGAGAGCGTCATGAATATTTCATATCATCCCTTGGACGAGGAAGGCACGTCCGATGGCTGACTGGATGAATGCCGGGCCGCTGGATCGCCAGGCGGCACGCAGGGCTCACCGGTTGCTCTCCCTGGATGCCTATGCGGTCACCATGACCGTCGCGGCCGCGCTGGTTGCGGCCATGCATTTCCTCGGCGACTGGCTCGGCATCGATACGGCCGCGGCCTGCTGCGCCTTCATCATCTATGCGGTGATTTCCGCCATTGCGCTCGGCAATCTGCACGCGCACGGGCACGGCCGTTTCGGCGCGGCCAATATCGTGACGACAATCCGCGCCGCGCTCACGTCGGTTTTGGGCGGGATGGTGCTGGCATCGCCGCAATTCGGCATGGGTTTCGATCAGAGCGCCTTGTGGATGCTGGGGTTCGTAGTCGCTTTCGCGCTTGTTCTGGATGGTGTCGACGGCTTCCTCGCCCGGCAGGCGGGTACGTCTTCCCGGTTCGGCGCGCGATTCGACATGGAGGTCGATGCGTTGCTGATCCTCTTCCTGTCGCTCGCAGCCGTCACGCTCGGCAAGGCCGGACCTTGGGTCCTGGCGATCGGCTTGATGCGGTATGCGTATGTGGCCGCGCAGGCGGTCTTTCCGGCTCTCAAGGGCGAACTGCCTCATTCGATGCGCCGCAAGACCATCTGCGTCGTTCAGGGCGTGGCGCTCTGTCTGATGTTGTTTCCGGTCATTGCCTCGCCGGTCTCCACCGTGCTTGCAGCAGCGGCCCTCGCCTCGCTGACCTATTCCTTCGCCGTCGATGTGATCTTCCTGGTGAGTGCGAGCAGGAGCCATCATGCCGCGGCCTGATTTTTCCGCTTCCCTGGGCCTGACGCGCTCGCTGCTGATCTATTACGGCCAGCCCTGGCGGCGTTCCTCGCTGAAGCGGTTCTATGCCGGCCTCGTCCGCAAAGGCGATCTCGTTTTCGATATCGGTGCGCATGCCGGTAGCCGCAGCCGGACGCTTCTGTCGCTCGGCGCAAGGATCGTCGCGCTGGAGCCGCAGCCGTTATTTGCCGATTTCATTGCCAGATCCTTCGCCGGCGAAGAATTGACGCTGCTGCGCAAGGCGGTCGGCAGGGAGCCCGGCAGCGTCGATCTGCATATTTCCAGCCGCCACCCGACCGTGACCAGCATATCCTCGTCCTGGATTTCGAAGGTGGAGAAGACTTCCGGTTTCCGCAACGTCACCTGGGACCGGGTCCAGCGCGTGGAGATGACGACGCTCGATGCGCTGATCGGAGAATATGGCCAACCGGCCTTCTGCAAGATCGATGTGGAGGGGGCCGAAGCGGATATCGTCGCCGGGCTGCGTCATCCCATCCCGCTGATCGCCTTCGAATATATCCCGGCGACGATGGAAATCGCCGAGGAGGCGATCGGCCATTTGCGAAAAGTCGGCCCCTATCGTTTCAACCGGGTCGAGGGCGAGCGGCATCGGTTTGTCCATGACGAATGGATAACCGCCGACGCGATGCTGGCCGAGATTGCGGGCCTTGCCGATCACACGTCCTCCGGCGATATCTACGCGCGGCTGGAGGCTTGACGGTTCAACGGTTCCGTCTGCTGAAAAGCGCCGCGAGGATGAACACCAGGCCGGGTGCTGCGCCGACGAGCGCCAGGATGCCATAGAGGATGCCGGCGGCCACGCCATCGGACGCAGCGTAACCGAAGAGCGGCCAGAGCGCCGCTGCCGCCGCCTCCCTGGCGCCCCAGCCGGCAATCGTCGCCGGGATCAGCATCATCAGCAGACAGAGCGGAATCGCGGTGACCGCCGCAAGCGCCGGCAACGGCGCCCCGACGGCCGCTGACGCAAGCATGAACATGGCGATATAACTTGCGACGATGACGACGCTGAACAGCGTCTGCGCGATCCAGGCCCGGTCCCGCAGGAAGACCTGCGCCAGGGCTGCCTTCAACCGCCCGAGCTGAGGCTGGATGCGGCGCGGCGGGAAACGGAGCGCCAGCAGAAACATGATGGCGAGGCTTGCGACCGCGAGTGCGAAGCCGGAGAGAAGGTGGCGCAGGTCTTCCGGGATCGCTGCACCGCCCAGAAGCGGCCAGAGCATGACGCCGAAGGTCGCAATGAGGAAAAACACACCCTGTCCGGCGATCCGCTCGAAGAGCACGGCCTGGGCCGGCACTTTCCACCCATCATCACCGTGAGCCCGGTTGCGAACGGCGCGAACGGCATCACCTGCTACTCCCCCCGGCAGAAGCTGGTTGAGCAGGGTTCCGAGATAATAATCGCCGATCGCCTGGCCCACACCCAGATGCTGGCGAAGCCGCGCCGCCGTGAATCGCCAGCGGAGCGCGGAGAGGACGATCTGTATCTGCACCAGAAGCAGCCCTGCCGCCACATAGACCGGATTGGCCGAAACCAGGCCTGCGGCAATCCGCTCTGGATCGAAGCGCAGGATCACGGCAATGAGAAGTGCCAGGGCCGCAGATAAGCCTATAAGTTTCAGAAGACGCATGGGCCGAAGGTTTTGCAGGAACGGTAGCGCATGAACGAGTATCGGCCTTTTCGCCAGAGTGACGCCCTCAGAATAGGGCATATCGCGCAGCGCAAGGCAAATGGATCGCCAGGTCCGGGGATCACGATTTCGCTTGCCATCATGGTCGCGATTCTGGCCCTGCCTTCCAATTTCAGCGAATTCCCGGAGCTGCGGTTTCCGCTGGAGATTGTCGGGATCGCGCTGCTGGCATCGGTGTTTACGGGGATCGGTTTTTCTCTTCTGCGCTGGGCCGTCACCCTAGCGCTTGCCGCGATGCTGTTCCTGAAGCTTGCGGATATCGGCACCGGCGCTGCCTTCCAGCGGCCGTTCAATCCCTATCTGGATCTCAAGATACTTACCGACGGCTGGAATCTGCTGAGCGGAGCCATCGGCGTCACGGAGGCGGTCGGGGTCATCTGCACCGGTCTTCTCGCCTGGCTGGTCATCGCGGCCATTCTCTATTGGTCGCTTGACGGCTTCCGGCGGCTCTCAGGGGGAGCCCGGCGTAAATCCGTTCTTGTCAGCGGTGCGGTGCTATCGGTCGGACTGGTGGCGCTTTTGGTTCAGAATCCTGATCGCCGCAATCTCGGCATCGAGGCGCATGCCGCTTCCTATTTCGTCAATCGCGTCACCATGGTGGAGGAGTCGATTGCCGATCTTGCCCGGTTCGAAGACGAGTTGAAACAGGATCCGGTTTCCGCCGGCCCGCATTTCCCGGCGCTTGCCGGCACGGACATCGTGCTGGTCTTCGTCGAATCCTATGGCCGCAGCGCGATCGAGGACCCGCGTTACGCGGTGCGCACCGGCAGCCGGCTGGCCTCGGTCGAAAAGGAGATCGAGGCCGCGGGCCTGGAGGCACGCAGCGGTTGGCTCACCTCGCCAACGGTTGGCGGCATCAGCTGGCTGGCGCATGGCACGCTGCTCTCTGGCCTCTGGGTCAACAATCAGGGGCGCTACGACCGGATGATCACCAGCGAGCGGAGGAGCCTCAACAACCTCTTCCGTTCCTCCGGCTGGCGTACCACGGCGGTCATGCCGGCGATCACGCTCGACTGGCCGGAGGCCGGGTATTTCGGCTACGACAGCATCCATGCGGCCGCGGGGCTCGGATATCGCGGCAAGCCCTTCAACTGGGTGACGATGCCGGATCAGTTCACGCTCGAAGCCTTCGAGAGGCTGGAACGTCCGGTGGGGCATAAGCCGGTCATGGCGGAAATGGCGCTGATCTCCAGCCACGCGCCGTGGACGCCGCTCCCGTCATTGGTCGACTGGGACCGGATCGGCGACGGCACGATCTTTAATCCGCAGGCGGAAAGCGGCGATCCGCCTTCAGTTGTCTGGGCCGATCCCGACCGCGTCCGGTCGCAATACATCGCCTCGATCGACTACACGCTCGAAACGCTCGGCTCCTACATGGCGCGCTATGGGAAAAACACGCTGTTCATCCTGCTCGGCGACCACCAGCCGGCGTCTATCATTACCGGCGAAGGAGCCTCGCGCGACGTGCCGATGCATATCGTCACTGGCAACCCGGACCTCCTGAAACGCCTCGACGGCTGGAACTGGCAGAAGGGCATGATCCCGCAGCAGGCCATGCCGGTCTATCGCATGGACGAATTCCGCCGGAAGCTGGCCGAGAGTTTCGATTAATCCGCCGCGTCAGGCTGAGTCATCTCATCACGAATGGGTGCCGAGATAGCTCTCCATCAGCGCCGGATTGACCGCCATTTCGCTTGCCGGGCCGGAAAGTCGGACCTCGCCGAGCTCGACCAGATAACCCTCGTCGGCAATTTCGAGCGCGGCGCGGGCATTCTGCTCGACGAGCAGGATGGAGACGCCGGTCTTCCTGAGTTCCGAGACGATGTTGAGGATGTCGATGACGATCTTCGGTGCGAGGCCGAGGCTCGGCTCGTCGAGCAGAAGCAGGCGTGGCCGGCTCATCAGGGCGCGGGCGAGTGCCAGCATCTGCCGTTCGCCGCCGGAAAGCGTTCCGGCCAGCTGCTTGCGGCGTTCGGCCAGGCGCGGGAAACGCGTGTAGACGTCCTCGCGCGTCTCGGTGCGCTCGGCGGCACTGCGCAGGAAGCCGCCGAGTTCGATATTGTCCTCGACCGACATGGTGGAGAACAGTTCGCGCTTTTCGGGCACGAGGCAGAGACCGGCGGCAACGCGGCCTTCGACAGAGCGCGGCACCGGTGCACCGTCGTAGACGATCGTGCCGGAGGAGGGGACGATCCCCATAATGGCGTTGAGCAGCGTCGATTTGCCGGCGCCGTTGGCGCCGATCACCGTGACGATGCTGCCGGGCTTCATGGAAAGCGATATGCCGTGCAGCACCTCGGCGCGGCCGTAGGAAACGTGGATGCCGGAGAGTTCGAGCAGGTTCCCGCTCATGCGACACCTCCCAGATAGGCGGCGACGACCGCCGGATGTTTGCGCACATCGACCGGCTTGCCCTCGGCGATCAGGGTGCCGAAATCGAGTACCACGAGATGATCGACGAGCCCCATGACGAAGCCCATGTCATGTTCGACGAGGAGCACGCTGACGCCCTCCTCGCGCAGTTTCCTGAGGAGATTGGCGAGTTCCTGCTTTTCGCCGTGACGCAGGCCTGCCGCGGGTTCGTCCAGAAGCAGCACGGCAGGGTCGGCAGACAGGGCGCGGGCGATTTCGAGGATGCGGATCTGGCCGAGCGCCAGGTCACCGGCCGGCCGGTCGCGATAGGCGCCGAGGCCGACGCGTTCGACCTGGAAGGCAGCTTCGGCGAGCAATGTCGCCTCCTGCCTCCGCTCTAGCCGCAGGAAACTCCTGAAGACGCCGGCCGAGCCGCGCAGATGTGCGCCGAGCGCGACGTTTTCCAGTACCGACATGTCCGGCAGGATCTTTGCGTGCTGAAAGGTGCGGGCGATGCCGTGTTTGGCGACTTCGCGCGGGCTGTCGCCGGTCATCGGCTGGCCTTCGTAGAACACCGAGCCGCTGGTCAATGATGCGAGGCCGGTGATGAGATTGAAGGTCGTACTCTTGCCGGCACCATTCGGCCCGATCAGGCCGACAACCTGCCCGGCGCGCACTTCGAAGCTGACATCGTTGACCGCCACCAGGCCGCCGAAGGCTTTTCGTGCCTTTTCCACCTTGATCAGCGACGAGCCGGCCGGCGCGAGCGTACGTTTGGCAAGCTTGTCGTCGGAGGTCGGGAGGGGCCGCGCAGGCCGCTTCGGCAGGAGCTTCAATACGAAGGGCCAGAGACCCTCATGGGCAAGCTGTAGGGTCACCACCAGCAGGATGCCGAAAACGACCATTTCGAAATTGGCGGCCGTGCCGATCAGATCGGGCAGGAACCGCTGCAGCAGATCCTTCAGGATGAGCACGATGCTGGCGCCGAAGATCGCCCCCCAGACATGGCCGGAACCGCCGACCACGGCCATCAGCAGGTATTCGATGCCCATGCTGAGACCAAAGGGTGTCGGGTTCACGGAGCGCTGCATATGGGCGTAGAGCCAACCGGAGAGTGCAGCCACGATGCCGGCAAAAACGAAGACGGTGAGCTTGGCGCGGACGGTATTGACGCCGAAGGCTTCCGCCGCCTGCCCGCCGCCCCGAAGCGCCCGTATGCCGCGGCCGATCCGGGAATCGAGCAGGTTCTTCGCGCCGATCGCGACGGCGATCACGAAGAACCAGATGAGGTAGTAGATCGACCCGTCGCTCAGGAAAGGGTAGCCGGCGACTTCGATCGGCGGGATGCCTGAAATGCCGTCATAGCGGCCGAGAAGATCGATCTTGCCGAACAGGTAATAGAGCGCAAGGCCCCAGGCGATCGTGCCGAGCGGCAGGAAATGGCCCGAAAGGCGCACGGTGATGAGGCCGAGCGGCAGGGCAGTCGCCGCACCGACGATCAGCGACAATGGCAGGGTCAGCCACGGCGACAAACCGTAGTTCGTGCTCAGCACGGCCGTCGTATAGGCGCCGAAACCGCAGAAGGCAGCCTGGCCGAACGAGGTGAGACCGCCGACGCCGGTCAGCAGCACCAGGCCGATCGTCACCAGCGAGGCGAGGCCGATATTGTTGAGGATCGTCAGCCAGAAGGGCGGCACCGGCAGGAGGGGAATGATCGCCAGGAAAACGATGCCGGCGAGGCCGGGCAGCAAACGCTCGATCTTCATTGCTCACTCCTCCTCGTGGAAGCCGCCGCTCAACGACAGCCAGATCAGAACGGGAATGATGAGCCCGAAGACGATGACTTCCTTGTAGCTGCTGGCGAAGAAGGAAGAGAAAGATTCGACCAGGCCGACGCCGATCGCGGCGATCGCGGTGATCGGGAAGCTCGCAAGCCCGCCGATGATCGCCGCCACGAAGCCCTTGAGGCCGATCAGGAAGCCGGTGTCGTAATAGATCGTGGTGATCGGGCCGATCAGTACCCCGGAAACGGCCCCGATCGCTGCGGCCAGCGTGAAGGCGGTGACGCCGGTCAGATGGGTGCGGACGCCGACCAGCCGTGCACCGAGCCGGTTGACGGCGGTCGCACGCAGCGCCTTGCCGAGCAGGGTTCGTTCGAAGAACATGTAGAGACCGATGATAATCGCGATCGTCGCGCCGTAGATGCAGAGGCTCTGGGCGCTCACCATCAAGGCTCCGATCGTGTAGTTGTCGTCCGCGAGTGGCTCGGCGCGCAGGCCTTCGGCGCCGAAGAAGACCAGACCAAGCCCCATCATGGCGAGATGCACGCCAACCGAGGCAATCAGCAGGACGAGCACGGAAGCGTCGGCAAGCGGCCGGTAGGCGATCCGATAGACGTAGACACCCATGGGCGTGATGATCAGAATGGTGAGCAAAGCCTTTGCGACGGAAGGAAGCTCAAGCGGCGCGAGCACGATGGTGGCGCCATAGATCACGCCTGGAAGCACCAGGTTGAGGGCGAGGCTGCGCAAAAAGGTACCGACATCGGTGCCGCGGCGCATGCTCCAGAGATCGAACAGGAAAGCAATCGCTCCGAAGCAGGCGAGAAGCGAGGTGGTGGCTGGCACCTTTCCGCCGTCGAGAAGCGCCAGCGTCAGCGCGCCATAGGCGACGAATTCGCCCTGGGGAATGAAGATCACCCGCGTGACCGAGAAGAGCAGGACCAGCGCCAGGCCGAGCAGCGCGTAGATTGCGCCGTTGGTGACACCATCCTGGATCAGAAAGGTCGCAATCATCGCGTCCAAAGAATTTCCCCCGATAACAGAAAAGACGCTGCAAAAAGGCCCGGCGCGGACGCCGGGCCTCGTTTATTTGCCGGCTTACTTGGTGATCTCGAACTTGCCGTTCTTGGCCGTGAACAGCACGACGGCGCGGTCGTCGAGGCCGAGGTGATCGTCGGCCTTGAAGTTAAAGACGCCCTGGCTTGCCGGGAACGGACCGCCGGTCTCGATGGCGTCTCGGAGAGCTGCGCGGAATTCCGGCGTGCCGGGCTTCGCTTTCTTCAGCGCGACTGGGATGGCCTTCTTGAGGATGGCCATGGCATCGTTGATATGCGGGCCAAACTGGGTGCGGGTGCCGGGACCGAACTTCTTTTCGTAGGCCGTCACGTAGGCCATGCCTTCCGGCTTAGTCTCCGCGGTATCGGGCAGGGCTTCCGGCGCCATGGCCGGGCCGGAGGCGAAGATCGTGTTGTCGGCAGCCTTGCCGGCGATGCGCAGGAAGTCGAAGGTCACGGCGCCATGGGTCTGGTAGATCTTGCCGGCGAAGCCGCGTTCGCGCAGACCGATCTGCGGCAGTGCGGCGCCGGTGCCGGAGGCTCCGACGAAGACGGCATCCGGACGGGCGGCCACGAGTTTCAGCACCTGGCCGGAAACGGAAGTGTCGGGACGGGCATAACGCTCGTCGGCGACAACCTTCAGACCGTATTGTTCGCCGATCCCCTTGAACTGGCCCATCCAAAGGTCGCCATAGCTATCGGAGAAGCCGATATAACCGACCGTCTTGACGCCATCGGCCTTCATCTTGGCAAACAGGTTCCTGGCGATCAGGCCGGCATCCTGCGGCATCACAAAGGTCCACTTGCCTTTGGAAATGGTCGGCGGAACCGGCGAGCAGGAGAGATGCGGCGTGCTGGTCTCACCGGCAACACCGGCGACGGCGATCGAAGCGGGCGTCAGCGCGGAGCCGACGATGACATCGACCTTATCGTCGTTGACGAAGCGGCGGGCATTGGTGGTGGCAACCGAGGGGTCGCCGGCATCATCGAGAACGATGACCTTCAGCTTTTCGCCGCCCACTTCGGCCGGCCACAATTCGACGGAGTTCTTCAGCGGAATGCCGAGTGCCGCACCCGGGCCGGTCGACGATATGGTCACGCCGATCGTCACGTCAGCCAGGGCAGAGCTTGCAAATAAGGACAAGGACAGGACGGCAACAGGCGCCATTCCAGCAAAAAACCGGTTCTTCATAGGATCCTCCCAGGACAAAAGCGGGCGATCTCCTCCCGCCCTGCCATTTGTTTACAGGGAGATTGTTTCTTTGTAAACAATTCTGATAATGGTTATGTAAAGCTTACGAACGCCGGTTCGAATGCGGCCGGGATCCGCAAGCCTTATTCGGCATCGCTTCCTAACAGCCGCGCCAAACCGGCTGTTCCGTTCAGTTCCACCATATCACGGGCCAACCTGGCGCGACGTTCGATCAGTTCGAGCATGTCCATGAATGCTGCGGTCTTTTCGGGCGGCAGATCGCCGAACATGTGTTTCTCGAGGGCGTCGATGCCGGCGACCATCTTTTCATAGACCGCCGTTCCCGCTGCTGTCAGCTGGATCTGGGCCCATCGCGCATCACGGGCGTCGGCCCGGCGATCGATCAGGTCGCGGTCGACCAGTTCGCGGATCGCGCGCGACACCATCGCCTTGTCGATGGTGGTGAGCTTGCCGATTTCCATCGGCGAGATCGATTGATAGGTACCGATCGCGGACATGACCCTCCAGATGTTCAGCTTGAAACCGTTGGCCTCGCAAAGGAGGCTGACGAGCTTCATCATTTCCGCGTTGCTGCGCGCGAGCCGGTAGGGCACGACCTTGGAGAGCTTTCGGGGGGACGTGGGCCGTTCTTCCGTCATCCGATCAGGTCACCAGCGCCCGCTGCCTATATTCGGCGGTGTCCCAGAGGCGATTGGTCATGATGTCTTCGAGAATGTCCACCGCTCCCAATACCTCGGCCTCGCCGATATAGAGCGGTGTGAAGCCGAAACGGATGGCGTTCGGAGCGCGGAAATCGCCGATCACGCCGCGCGCGATCAGCGCCTGCATGATCGCGTAGCCTTCCTCGTGCAGGAAGGAAATCTGGCTGCCGCGCTTTGTCCCATCCCGCGGGGAGCCGAGCTTCAGCATCGGGCAGCGCTTTTCGACCTCCGCGACGAACAGATCGCAGAGTTTTATCGACTGGCGGCGCAGGTCCGCCATGTCGACGCCATCCCAGGCATCGAGAGCTGCGTCGAGCGCTGCAAGCCCGATAATCGGCGGCGTGCCGACCCGCATGCGGTCGATACCGCTGCCCGGCCGATAACCGAGATCGAAGGCGAAGGGCTGTTCGTGCCCCAGCCAGCCGGACAGCGCCGGCCGCACCTTGTCCGCATGGCGCGGAGCGACATAGATGAAGGCCGGCGCGCCTGGCCCGCCGTTCAGATACTTGTAAGTGCAGCCGACCGCGAAATCCGCGCCGGCACCGGAAAGATCGACCGGCAGGGCGCCGGCCGTATGGGCAAGATCCCAGACGGTGATCGCGCCGACGGCATGCGCCTTTTCGGTCAGCGCCTTCATGTCGTGCAGACGACCGGTACGATAGTCCACCTCCGTCAGCATGACCACGGCAACGGTTTCGTCGATCGCGGCTTCGACCTCTTCCGGCTCGGCGATCTTCAGCTCATGGCCCTTGCCGAGCGAGCCGATCAGGCCCTGCGCCATATAGAGATCGGATGGAAAGTTGCCGCTGTCGGAGAGCACGACCTTGCGTTCCGGCACCAGTTCCAATGCCGAGGCGAGCGCCTGATAGACCTTGATCGACAGCGTGTCGCCCATGACGACCGTGCCTTCCGCCGCCCCGATCAGCCTGGCCACCCGGTCGCCGATTCGGCGCGGCATCATCATCCATCCGGCCTTGTTCCAGCCCTTGATCAGCAGCTCGCCCCATTCGTCGGTCATCAGTTTTCCGACACGCTCCTTGGCAGCAAGCGGCAGCGGTCCGAGTGAATTGCCGTCGAGATAGATCACGCCTTCCGGCAGATAGAAGAGCGAGCGGGTCTTTTCGAAATCCGTCACCGGAACACCTTGCTGTTCGAAACCGAGTTTGAGGGGAGCCTAGCCCCCAAGCAACGCAGACTAGAAGCTCGCGAGAGACACGCAAGACGGATTTACGGCTTATGGGATTGTTTCGGAGGAGATATCCGGTCTTGCGGGCGGTGAATTGCCGCCGTAACCTTAAGCCCGAGGTTCATTCACCGGGCGATCTTTGGCGGGCTCATGAGCGGTATCACCGACCTTTCCACCTTGCTTGCGAGCCTTGAGCCGGTGCTTATCGACGGCGAGTTCGTCTACGCGACCGTGCAGTCCGAGAACCTGCACGACTATCTGGCGCTGAAGCCCATCGGAATGTTCTTGGAAACGGAAGGCCTCACGCTGATCCTGCCGAGAGATGTTGCCGACAGCGCGGAACTAACCTCAAGCGCACCGCTTCGCTGCATCACCATGATGGTGCATTCCTCGTTGGAAGCGGTCGGCATGACCGCCGCGATGGCGGCGGCGCTGACCAAAGAGGGCATCAGCGCCAATGTCGTCGCGGCCTATTACCACGACCACATCTTCGTGCCGGCGGCGGATGCGGAACGGGCGGTTGATGCTCTCAGGTTGCTTTCTGCCCGTTAGCCGCGGGCAATCGCGTGGAAAAAGGCGCCGCTGACGAGGCCGCGCCTGCCGCCGGTCGGACCGATCGGCTTGCCGCCACCGTCGGCGATCGTTGCAAACGGCTGGTCGGTTCCCGGCGAAACAACACTGGCATAGTGGAACTCATGGCCGCGGATCGTATCGCCCTTCCGGCCGAGCGGGCTGTTCTCGGCGATCTCCGCCTGACGGTAACCGAGGTTCATCCGGCGTTTGGCGAAACTGGTGCGGTGGGAGAGCAGCCCGGTCATGGCGTGCGTCACGCCGTCGGCATCCTCCAGCGTCTCGCCGAGAACCATGTAGCCGCCGCACTCGCCGTGAACGGGTTTTGTTTCCGCAAATCGCGTCAGGCCGGTCTTGAAGTTCTCGGCTGCCGCAAGCCGTCCCGCGTGCAGTTCGGGGTACCCGCCAGGCAGCCAACAGACGTCGCAGCCAACTGCCGGTGCTTCATCGGCCAGTGGCGAGAAGGGAACGATCTCCGCGCCGGCGGAGCGCCATTCGCGCATCAGATGCGGATAGAGGAAGGTAAAGGCGGCATCCTGCGCCAGTGCGATCCGCTGGCCGGGAGGACGCAGTGATTTTTCCGTCGAGCCGCTGGGAATATTGAAGGGCTTTGCGGCGGCGTAGATCGCATCGAGGTCGAGCGAGGCTTCCATGGCGTCGGCCAGGCGCTCGATATGGGCGTCCATTTCCGGATGTTCGCTCGCCTGGACGAGGCCGAGGTGCCGTTCGGGCAGAACCAGCGAGGGATCACGCAGGACGGTGCCGACGACGGGAAGCCCTGCCGCCTGGATGGCATCGCCGCACAGTTTCTTGTGCCGTTCGCTGCCGGCCCGGTTAAGCACGCAGGCGGCGATTTTCACGGTCGGATCATAATGGGCAAAACCGTAGGCGATCGCGCCGGCGGTCTGGGATTGGCCGGAAACGTCCAGCACCAGCAGCACGGGCAGGCGGAACAGCCGGGCGAGGTCGGAGGCCGCGCCGGAACGGTTTTCCTCGCTGACGATACCGTCGAACAGGCCCATGGCGCTTTCGATCAAAAGCAGTTCCGCATCTTCCGCCTGGCCGCGCGCCAGATGCCGAAGCAGGTCCGGAGCCATCGCCCAGCTGTCGAGGTTGAGGCCCGGCCGATGCGTCGCAGCCTCGTGGAAGCCGGGATCGATATAGTCCGGGCCGGTCTTGATGCCGCGCACCTTGACGCCGCGGCGCGCGAAGGCGCGCAGCAGGCCGATCGTGACGCTGGTCTTGCCGGAGCCGGAGCGCGGCGCACCGATGATGAGCGCGCGGGCCGTCATGGCTTGCTACCGGTCAACACGGCCTGCATGGAAACGATCCGGCCGATGACGATCAGAGCGGGCGCGGCGAATTTCTGCCGCTCGACTTCCACTTCCACGGTTGCGAGCGTTGCGGTGAGCGAGCGTTCGTCCGGCGTCGTTGCCGCCATGAGCACCGCGACCGGCGTTTCCGGCGATAGCCCGCCTTCGATCAGCAGCCTGGCGATCGTGCCGATCGTGCTGACGCCCATGTAGACGACGATCGGCTCGCCGGTTTTCGCCAGTGCCTTCCAGTCCAGGTCGCCGGGGCTGCCGGCCGCATGGCCGGTCGCAAGCGTGATCGCTCGGCTCATCCCGCGCATCGTCGCGGGAATGTTGGCGGACGCGAGGGCCGCCAGGGCCGAGGTCATGCCCGGCAGGATGCGAAAAGGAATGTTCTCTTTAACGAGCGCCTCCGCTTCCTCGCCGCCGCGTCCGAACACGAAGGGATCGCCGCCCTTCAGCCGCAGAACACGCCTGCCCTTGCGGGCGAGCTCGATCAGCAGTCCGGTAATGTCATCCTGGGCGACAGACGGCTTTCCGCCGCGTTTTCCGACGAAGATAAGCTCGGCGGTCGTCGCGAGCGACAGCACGCCGTCGGAGACCAGCGCGTCATGGACGATCACGTCCGCCTTGCGAAGCGCGTCGGCGACTTCCAGCGTCAGGTACCGCGGATGGCCGGGGCCGGCGCCGGCAAGCCAGACATGGCCGGGCTCGAAGACGGGTGCTGCGACGATGGTTTCGATGCTTTCATTCATATGCGGACCTTTGACCGGTGACGCTCGGCCCCGGTCGGGCTATAGAAACGGCCATGGAAGTGGATGGCAAGAACCTTCGTCGTGGCTGGACCACGGGAACCTGCGCGGCGGCGGCGAGCAAGGCGGCCTGTCTTGCCCTCCTTTCCGGAAAATTCCCCGACCTGATCGAGGTGACTTTGCCCGGCGGGCAGACGCCGTCTTTCGCGCTCGCCGTCGAAGAAACCGGCGACGGGTTTGCAAGAGCCGGTATCGTCAAGGATGCCGGCGATGACCCCGACGTCACGCATGGGGCGCTGATCAAGAGCACCGTCCGGCGTGGTGCGACTGGCAGCGGCATTATTTTCAAGGCCGGCGAAGGCGTCGGCACAGTTACCCGCGCCGGCCTGCCCTTGCCCGTCGGCGAACCGGCCATCAATCCGGTGCCGCGCAAAATGATTGCTCAGGCGATCGCCGAGGTTGCGGGCAAAGAGGCGGATTTCGAGGTCGAGATTTCCGTCGCCGATGGCGAGAAGATCGCCGAGAAGACGCTGAACGGCCGGCTCGGAATCCTGGGCGGCATATCGATCCTCGGCACGACGGGGATCGTCATTCCCTTTTCCTGCTCGGCCTGGATCCATTCCATCTGGCGCGGCATCGACGTGGCGCGTGCCGCCGGACTCACCCATGTAGCGGGCGCCACCGGCAATACGTCCGAAAAGGCAGTGCAGGCGCATCATGGATTGCATGAGATCGCGCTGATCGACATGGGCGATTTCGTCGGCGGCATGCTGAAATACCTGCGCGACCATCCGGTGCCAAGGGTGACGATCGCCGGTGGCGTCGCCAAGATGACCAAGCTCGCGCAGGGCATGCTCGACGTGCATTCCAAGCGCGGGCTTGCCGATCTCGAAGCCCTCGCCAAGCTGGCGGGGGAGGCCGGGGCGAGCGACGAGCTCGTGGCGCAGATTGCCGGCGCCAACACGGTATCCCAGGCCTTTGGGCTTGCGGGCGAAAACGGCCTGGCCTTGGGTGATCGGATTGCGGCGCTCGCCTGGAAGACCGCCGCCAAGGCGCTCAAACATCCCGGAATCGCGCTGGAAATCCTGGTTTACGATCGCGAGGGCCGGTTGGTCGGCCAGACCGGGTTTACGCCGTCCGATCATTCGGACTCCCTGTCGCCGGTCTGAGGCCAACCCGGACGGAAGCGTCGCACGTAATCGGCATTGTAGAGCTGGCTCTCGACGAAATCGGCAGCACCCAGGCCCTTGCCGACAAAGATCAGCGCCGTACGTTCGGCCGGCTCCGCGGCGAGCTTTACCTCGATATCGGCAAGCGTGCCGCGGATGATCCGTTCTTCTGGCCAGGAAGCGCGCACCACGATCGCGACGGGGCAATCCGCGCCATAAAACGGTGTCAGTTCCGTCACGATACGGCCCAGCGCATGGATGGCGAGGTGGATCGCCAGCGTCGCGCCGGTCGCGCCAAAGGCGGCCAGCGTCTCACCCTCCGGCATTTTCGAGGCCCGGCCGGAAACGCGGGTCAGCACCAGGCTCTGTGCCACTTCCGGAATGGTCAGCTCCTGTCTCAGAGCAGCGGCAGCGGCGGCGAAGGAGGGCACGCCGGGGGTCAGCGTGTAGTCGATGCCATGCTTCTCCAGCCGGCGGATCTGTTCGGCAACCGCGCTCCAGACGGAAAGATCGCCGGAATGCAGCCGCGCGACATCCTTGCCCGCCTGATGTGCCGCCACATATTCCGCCTCGATATCGTCAAGCGACAGCGAACCGGTATCGACGATCCGCGCGTCCCTCGGGCAATAGTCGAGCAGTTCCTTCGGCATGATCGAGCCGGCGTAAAGGCAGACCGGCGAGCGGGCGAGGATATCGCGGCCGCGCACGGTGATGAGGTCGGCGGCGCCCGGTCCGGCGCCGATGAAATGCACGGTCATGTGTGATCCTTCGAGCGTGCCAGCGCGCAGGTGGCGCCATCGGCGACCAGTCGCGCCACGACGAGTTCAGAAGCCTCGCCGGCAGCCGCAAGTGCCGCGGCTTCGGAAAGGCTCGGCGTGGCGGTTTGCGCGAGGCTGTGTTTCGAAACTGTTCTGGTGCGGCCTTCTGCCTGCTTCAGCGCGGCCTCATCAACAATCTGCAAGGGCAGGCGCAGCCGCTCCGCAAGTTTGATCATTCCCGGCTCATGCCGCTTGATCTCGCCGGTCGCCAGAACCGAGACGGATCCAGGCGAAATATTGGCTTCAGCGCAGGCGGCAGCCAGTGCTGAAAGCAGCGCTTCGGCAGATGTCCCCTTGCGACAGCCGAGGCCTGCGGCAATCATGGCTTTACTCCAGGTTTCGTCCAGCTCCACTGGGTGACCGGCATGGCCGGCCTCCAGCCCGACATGCCGCCGATCGGTGCCGCGCGCGAGACCTCCATGCGGATCAGTTCCCCGCCGAGCTTTGAATGGGCCGCCAAAAGAACCGCCTCCATTTCCAGCGTCACGGCATTGGCGACCAGCCGCCCGCCGGGCTTCAGCGCCTCCAGGGCCGTCTCGAAAACGCCGGGCTCGCTGCCGCCGCCGCCGATGAAGATTGCATCCGGCGGCGGCAGGCCGGCAAGCGCCGCCGGTGCTTCACCTTCGACGATGCGCAGGCCTGGCACGCCGAATGCCGAGGCATTCCGCCCGATCCGTGCTGCCCGCTGCAGATTGGCCTCGATCGCAATCGCCTTGAGGGAAGGATCGGCCAGCATCCATTCGATGCCGATCGAACCCGATCCGGCGCCGATATCCCACAGCAGTTCACCGCGGTGCGGAGCCAGTGCCGAGAGCGTCAGCGCCCGGATTTCGCGCTTGGTGATCTGCCCGTCATGTTCGAACAGCGTATCGTCCAGCCCGACAGTGCGCGGAAGGATAAAGGCTCCGGCTTCGGCCTTTACGTCGATGGCGACGACATTCAGCACATCGATATCCGGTAGCGCGAACTCATCTGCTCGCTGCGAGCGGATACGTTCCGCCGCGCCGCCCAGAGATTCCAGGACGGTTATTCGAGACGGCCCGAAACCGGTGCGGGACAGAAGCTCCGCCAGTGCCGCCGGCCCGTTCTCATCGGATGTCAGCGCGATGATCCGCCGGCCCGGATGAAGCGACGGCCGAATGAGATCGAGCGGCCGACCATGCAATGACACCGTTTCGATGTCCTGCAGCGGCCAGCCAAGCCTTGAGGCTGCCAGCGAAAAGGCCGAGGGGGCAGGATAGGCGATATATTCTTCAGGCGCCACATGGCGGGACAGCGTCGCACCGACGCCGAAGAAGAACGGATCGCCGGAGGCGAATACGCAGACCTTCTGGCCGCGCAGCGCCACCACATCGCGCATCGTCGCGTCAAACGGTGTCGGCCAAGGCCGGGCCTCGCCGGTGATCAGGGTGGCTGCCAGTTCCAGATGCCGTCTGCCGCCGAACACCACGGCCGCAGCAGCAATCGCCGCGCGCGCATTGTCGCCAAGGCCCGCCACGCCATCCTCGCCGATGCCGACGATGGACAGCCAGCGGCTTTGGTTTAAAGGTTTCTGGTCTGATTCAGGAGGCATCTTGCAACGCTCCATTCTTATCCTCGGCGGTACGGCGGAAGCTCGCGCGCTGGCCGGAAAGCTCGCGGGCGATCCGCGGTTTACCGTCGAGCTGTCGCTTGCCGGCCGCACCCGCGCGCCGGCCGAACAACCCGTGCCGGTGCGTGTCGGCGGTTTTGGCGGTGCCGAAGGGCTTGCTGCCTACCTCAGGCAAAAAGGCGTCTCGATCCTGATCGATGCGACGCATCCCTACGCAGCTCAGATTTCCCGCAATGCGGCCGAAGCTGCCGAGATTTCCGGCGTCCCGCTTGTCGCCCTGCGACGGCCCGCCTGGCTGTGGCAGCCCGGTGATCGCTGGATCGAAGTCGATAGTGTCGCCAATGCCGTCAATGCTCTGGGCGAGGTCCCACGAAAAGCATTCCTGACGCTCGGCCGGCAGGAGCTTCTGCCTTTCGAAGCCGCGCCCCAGCACCACTATCTGGTCCGCAGCGTCGATCCGGTCGAACCGCCGCTTTCTGTACCTAGCGCGGTCTATCTCACCGCGCGCGGTCCGTTCGGACAGGCGGACGAGGCCCGGCTTTTGCTGGATCATGGCATCGAGGTGATCGTCGCCAAGAACAGCGGCGGGCCGGCGAGTTACGGCAAGATCGCCGCTGCGCGCGATCTTGGCATCGAGGTCGTCCTGATCCGCCGCCCGGACCTGCCCGAAGTGCCGTCCGTCGAGACCGTCCAGGAGATGCTCACCTGGCTCGATCATGCGCCGGTGCCCTTGAAATAACGCGGGGAATAGACGATCGGGCGCTGGTTCAGCCGCTCGATCAGCCGGGTCTCCATCGTGCCGACGATCACGCAGGTCGCCATGTCGGCCATCTCGCCTGCCGCCTCGGCGAGCGACACGATTCGGATAACCTCATCCGGCCGGCCTGCCGCGCGGCCGAAGATCACGGGCACGGTGCCGGGCAGATGGGCGCGCAGAATGTCGAAGGCCTCGCCGAGCTGATGCGGGCGGGCCTTGCTGACCGGATTGTAGAAAGCCATCACAAACCCGGCCGTCGCTGCGGCGACCAGGCGTTTCTCGATCACATCCCAGGGCTTCAGATTATTCGACAGCGAGATGGCGCAGAAATCATGGCCGAGCGGCGCGCCGGCCCTGGCCGCGACGGCCAGCATGGCGGTAATGCCGGGGACGACCGAAAAATCGATCTCGCGCCATTCCGCCGGGCCCTCGTCGATCGCCTCGCAGACCGCGGCCGCCATGGCGAAAACGCCTGGGTCACCGCCCGAGACGACGCAGACCTTGCCTCCGCTTGCCGCCATTTCCAGCGCGGCGCGGGCGCGCGCCAGTTCTTCGCGGTTGTCGGATGCGTGCCGACGCTGATCGGGGCGCAGGTTTAGCCGGTCGATATACGGAAAATAGCCGAAAAAATCCTCCGCAGCCGTCACGGCTGCCAGAGCCTCGGGCGTCATCTGATCCGGGTTGCCGGGGCCGAGGCCAACGACCGAGATCGAGCCGCTCATGGCCGTGCCTTCCAGCCGGGCACGAGGACGATCGAAAAATAGGGTGCAGGGCTTTCGTCGCGCTCTTCCAGACGTTGCGCCATGCCGTTTGCCATCGTGCCGCGCTCCACGTAGAGCGATCCGGACAGCTTGCCGACCGAGGCCAGCGCCCGACGGATCTTCGGCAGGTTGCGGCCGACCTTCATGATCACCGCGCCATCGGTATTTCCGAGCCGCTCCGCCAGCTTTTCTTCGGACAACGTACCGGGCAGAACGCTCAGGATATCGTCGCCCTGGACCAGCGGCATTCCGGTCATCGACCAGCAGCCGGACATGGCAGTGACGCCGGCGACGACGTCAGCCTGGTAACGATCCGCCAGCCGCACATGCAGGTGCATGTAGGATCCGTAGAACAGCGGATCGCCTTCGCTCAGGACAGCGACGTGTCTGCCCGCATCGAGATGGGTTGCGATCGTTTCCGCAGACCGATCGAAGAAGTCGGCGATCGGGCCGCGATAATCGGCCTCGTCCTTGTGGGTCTCGACCGTGACCGGATAGACCAGCGGCAGTTCGAGCGTGCCCGGCCGGATATGGGCTTCGACGATGGCGCGACCGTTGCCGCTCGAGCCCTTCTTGCAGAAGAAGGCGATCACATCCGCCTCGTTTATGGCGCGCACCGCCTTCAGCGTCAGCAGTTCCGGATCGCCGGGTCCGGTGCCGACGCCAGTGAGCCTGCCCTTGATGAGTGCGGCGTTCACAGTCCAGCCCTCGCCAGCGCGTTGACGCAGGCAGCCGTCATCGCCGAGCCGCCCATGCGGCCGCGCACGATCGCGAAAGGAATGCCGAGCGTCGATTCCATCAGCGCTTCCTTGGATTCCGCCGCGCCGACGAAGCCGACCGGCATGCCGATGATCGCGGCCGGACGCGGCGCGCCGGCATCCAGCATTTCGAGCAGGCGGAACAGCGCAGTCGGCGCGTTGCCGATCGCGACGACTGCGCCTTCCATCTCGTCCCAGAGATCCAGCGCGGCAGCCGAGCGGGTGTTGCCGAGCGTCCTTGCGAGCTCGATCGTGCGGCTGTCGCGCAGTGTGCAGATCACCTGGTTGTGGGCCGGCAGGCGGGCGCGGGTAATGCCGTGCGACACCATCTCGGCATCGCAATAGATCGGCTTGCCGGCATGCAGCGCGCCGCGCGCCTGCGCGACGAAATCCCTGGAAAACCGGAAATGCTGAGCCGCCTCGACCAGCCCGCAGGCATGGATCATGCGGATCGCGACCTCAGCCTGTTCCGACGAAAAAGGCGAGAGGTCCGCTTCCTCACGGATGATCGCGAAGGACTTTTCGTAGATCGCGTCGCCTTCGCGAATGTAATCGTAACTGTTCATGATCTTCCTGACGTAACGGCCGCAGCAAGCCGGCGTGGTCCCAGACGGGCAAGGCAGGCGGCGGAATTTTCGCCGGCGCGCCTTTCGTCTCGGACAAGATCGGCGATGCGGCGAAGGGAGTTGTTGGTATCGGCAAACGCGACCGAGGCAAAGGGCTTGTCTGCCGCTTTTCCCTGGGCGATGAGCGAAAGGCCGGCGGCCGTCCCGCAGAGTGCAAGCGCTGACGGCTCCGGATGGGCGCAGCCCTTGGGGCAGCCGGTCACGTGCAGCTTGAACGAGCCGTCCAGCAGATCGCCGCAATCTTCCGCCGCTTTGGCGCTGAGTTCATGGGTGGCGACGGTCGCGGAACTGCAAGCGGGACTTCCGGGACAAGCGGCAATGGCCGAACGCGGATCGCTCGGCGAGGTGATGAAGCCGTTGTTGCCGGCAAAAGCGGCCAGCGCCTCGCAGGCGGTTTGGCCGGCGAAAACCAGGAGCGAATGGTCGAGAGCCGGTTTCAGGGACTGTATTCCCAGCCGCTCGGCCTCGTTGCAAAGGGCGATCAGGTCCTCGGCATTTGCCTGACCGAAGGCCGGGCCGATGCCGGCCGCGAAAAGGTCGCCGGAAAGGCGGAAGGTGCCGAAAGGCGAGGCTGTCCGGCCGGGCGCGCCGTTCGTGGACAGTCCCGCGGCGAGATCGCGGCCTCTCGCCTTGGGTCCCTTTTTGCCGAGCTTTCGAAGCAGCGCCAGAGTGGCGGAGACGGCCTCTGTTTCACGTAAAACATTGAAAACGCGGCCGGTTGTTTCGGTTCCACCCAAGAGCAGGGTCCAGCGCAGGCCTTCATCGGTGGAAACGGCAACGAGCCGGATATCGGCCAGGAGGTCGGAAAGCCTGAGCTGTCCGCCACCATCAACGACCACCGACATCTTTGGCGCGAGGTCGACAATCTCCCGCGCACCTTGCCGGATCGCCTCGGCTATCGGACGCGGGTCGGCGATCTCGGTCTTGTCGATCCCGGCCAAAGGAGGGGTTTCGACGGCCAGGCCATCGCGAAGCGGCAGGTTCAGGGCGCGGACGTCGGCGTCGAGAAGGGGGGCCGAGGCCTCGCTCAGTCCGCGGATCTGCAGGTTGCCGCGGGCGGAAATGTCGACAATGCCGTTGCCGTGGCGGCGCGCCAGCCGGCAGAGGTCGGCCAGCTGTGACGGCGTGATCGGATCGGTCAGCGCGACGCGGGCGAGAAGCCCGTCGCCGGTCATCATCGGGGAGGACAGGGCAGGGCAGGCACCGCGACGCATATCCAGCGTGCTTCGATCAAGCGAGAACGCCGTCATGCGACCTCCTCCCGGGTGAGCATTTCGAGCTCGGCATCGACCGCGTTGCGGCGGGGATGCCAGAGGCCGCGGCGGAGTGCGGAGCGGAAGCGCCCGGCCATGAAATAGGCGCCTTCGGGGTTCTGGCTCAGCAGGAAGTCGCGGACCGTTTCATCGCCGAGATAGGCGTCGTAGGTCGCTTCGATCAGCGATTGCGGAATGGCGTGGGTGGTTTCGGCAAAACCGATCAGCCGATCGACGGTTTCCACCAGTTCCGCTGCGCCGCGCGGGCCGTGGCGCATCTGGCCGGCGATGAAGCGCGGATTGACGGCGCGAGCGCGCACCACGCGGGTCACGGCCTCGGAAATCGAGCGGGCGCGGGGTTTCTGCGGGTCGGTCGTGTCGAGCGCGATCACATCCGCCTTACCGCCGAGTGCTGCCACCGCCGCCGCAAATCCGCCGATGAAGGCGACATCGGCCGAGCCGTCCAGCAGGTCGCGGCCGGGGTCGTCGCCTGTGTGCACGAGGAGATCGGCGGTCCCGATGCGGTTTGCGAACTGGCCGGGCACATGGCTGGCATCGCCCTCCGTGCCACCGAAGGAATGGCTTGTCGCGTCGAGATAGATACGGCCCAGCTCCTCGCGTTCGCCCCAAGTGCCGTCGGCGAGCTTTTCCTCGATGCCGGAGCCATAGGTGCCCGGTGCCGAACCGAAGATGCGCGGCGGTACGTGCCCAAGCGCTTGTGCCTCTTCGGCCAGGGGATTGTCGCCCGGCGCGTCCTCGCGGCCGGCGATGGCGCGCATCGCGGCGTCGAGCAAGGCGATCAGGGCGGGGAACATGTCGCGGAACAGGCCGGAAATCCTCAGCGTCACGTCGACGCGCGGGCGGCCGAGCGCTGCCGGCGGCAGGACTTCTATGCCGGTGACGCGGCCTGTCGCCGTATCCTGCACGGGTCTCGCCCCCATCAGCGCCAGAACCTGGGCGACTTCCTCGCCGCCGCTGCGCAGGGACGCGCTGCCCCAGAGATCGAAAACGAGGCTTTTCGGCCAGTCACCGTGGTCCTGGAGATAACGCCGCAGGATTTCGTCGGCGGCGCGTTTGCCGAGTTCGAAGGCAGTCGGTGTCGGCAGGGTGCGCGGGTCGCTGGCGAAGAGGTTGCGGCCCGTCGGCATCACGTCGCGGCGGCCGCGGGCCGGAGCACCGGATGGGCCGGGGCGGATATGCTTGCCGTCCAGTGCGTCGAGCAAGGCCTGGCGCTCGGTTTCGGCGCTTCGGATACGCAGGGGATCGTCCTCGCCGGGCGCGAGCTGCCCGAAGACATGCTGGCCGTCCTTGATTGCAAAATCCTTGAGATCGCAGAGGAAGGCGTCGATGCGGGTCAACGCCGTCTCCGGATCGTCCTCGTTCGAAATGCCGGCCTCGCCTGCCAGTCCGGTGTCGCGGGCGGTCTCGACGATCAGCTTGGCCAGCCGGTCGCGGCGGCGGCGATCGAGCCCGTCGGCCTGGGCATATTCGTCGACCAGCAGTTCCAGCTTCTTCTGTTCGTCTGAAAGGCCCGCGCCGGTCAGGACCGGCGGCAAATGGCCGATGGTGACGGCGGCAATCCGCCGCTTGGCGACAGCCGCCTCGCCCGGATTGGAGACGATGAACGGATAGACGATCGGCAGGCTGCCGGTAACGATCTCCGGGAAACAACCCTGTGAGAGAGCCACCGTCTTGCCGGGCAGCCACTCAAGCGTCCCATGCGCGCCGACATGAATGATGGCATGCGCGCCGAGCGTTTCGCGCATCCATTGGCCGAAGGCGAGCAGCGCGTGGCGCGGGGGCAGGTCGGGACTGTGGTAATCGGCGCGGCGATCGGCATTGCGGCCGCGATCGGGTGCGAGCGCGACGGTGATGTTACCGAAGGTCGCGGCGCGGAAACGGAAAGCGGCGTCTTCGAGGTCTTCATCCAGCTCGGCTGCGCCCCAAGCCGCTTCTGTTGCGGCCACGGAGCCGTAGCCGGCGAGCGCATGGGTAGCGGATTTGACACTCAGGCGATCAAGAAGGTCACGCGGGGTTTCGGGGATATCCGAAACATTGTAGCCGGCTACCGATAATTCGCGCAGCATCCCGAGCACGCTCTGTGGCACGTCCAGGCCGACGGCATATCCGGTGCGCCCCGGCGCACTCGGATAGTCCGGCATCAGGACGACGATCTTGCGCTGGGCGCGAGGTGCCGTCTTCAGCCGCAGGAAAGCGGCGATACGATCGGCGACCTGTTCGACCCGGTCCGGTTCCGGCTGGTTGACGAGGTTGGCGGAGCTCTCGCCCGCCTTGAAGGAGATCGCACCGGCCAATATGCGCCCGTCAAGCTCCGGCAGGACGACATGCATGGCGAGGTCGGCGGGGTTGAGGCCGCGCCGGCCTTCCGCCCAGCCTTCGCGCCGCGTGGTGGCGACGACGATCTGGAATACCGGCACGCCGGTGCGGTCGAAGATTGTTTCGCCGTTCCCGTCGGTGCCACTGGCAAAGGCGGTGGTGGAGAGGATGGCGGCGGGCTTGAGGTCCGAAATCGCGCGTTCGGCGAAGGCGATAGCATCCGCATCCTTCAGACCGCTGACGAAGATCGGCATCGGCGCAAAGCCGCGTTTCTGCAGCGCTTCGAACAGTGCATCGATCGGTGCGGCGTCATTGGCAAGCAGCATCGAGCGGTAGAACAGGATCGGCAGGCGCGGTGCATCCGGCGCAAGGCCGGCAAGAAGGTCATCGGTCTCGACGATGCCCATTCCCGGCTTGTGGTAACCGGCCTTCGGCATGAGTGCTGCCTGTGGCAGAGGTTCCGTTCTACCCTCGGCCAGGGCCGTCAGCAATTTTGCGAGGAGCCGCATATTGTCCGGCCCGCCTTCGCGGAAGCAGGACAGGATGCCGGCGAGCTGGTTTTCCGAGACCGTGGAGGCCGCGGCGAGCCGCTCGTCGCGGATGCTGCATTCGCCGGGCAGGAGGGCGAGCGCGATCTTTTTGGCGCGCGCCATTCGGGAAAGCTCCTCGACGCCGTAGGCCCAGCGGTCATAGCCGCCGAGGATGCGTACGAGGATGACTTTGGCATGCGCCGCCGTCTTTTCGATCCACAGGTCCACCGACATGGGGTGGCGGAGATCGGAGAGGTTGGTGAGGCGGAGAGTTGGAGGAATGGGGGGATTAAGCTTGCCCGAGTTGTGTTCGGTGGGGGTATCGCTCCCGCCGCTTGCAGACTTATTCCACACCGCCGCAATGCCGTTCAGGTCGCTGCCGGAAAAGGACAGCACCACTACATCGGCCGGCGACTGGTTGAGGTCGACCGGTTCGATGAGGTCGTCAAGCGACGACGATGTGGTGGCGAGTATGTGCATCCTTCCCTCGGGGCCTTCTTATGCGGCCAGCATCCTTTCGATCGCTGCGCGGTCGATGCCTTTTTCGCCGATCACGACCAGGCGGCTTGTCCGCGCTTCGCCGGGTGCCCAGGCGCGGTCGAAATAATGGTTCACGCGCGATCCTACTGCCTGAACCTGCAGGCGCATCGGCTTGTTCGCGACTTCCACGAAGCCTTTTATGCGCAGCACGTTCTCTGCTTCGGCCGTGGCGGAGATGCGGGTGGCGAGCTGTTCGGCATCGGTGACTGCGGCCAGATCGACGACGAAGCTGTCGAAATCGTCGTGATCGTGGTCCAGTTCGTCGTCGTGATGGGTCTTGCGGTTTTCGATGTCGTCCTCGACGGCGAGGCCAAGGCCGATCAGCACCGCCGGATCGATGGCGCCATTGGCGGCCGAGACGATTTTGACGGCGCGCGGCAGATGTGCGGACACGCGATCCCTGGCGGTCGCGAGGCCGGCGGCATCGAGAAGGTCGCTCTTGGTGAGCACGATCATGTCGGCGCAGGCCACCTGGTCCTCGAACACTTCCTCGACCGGATCGTCATGGTCGATCGAGCCGTCCGCGTCGCGCTGGGCTTCGAGCGCCTCATGATCGTCTGCGACACGGCCTTCGGCGAGCGCGAGCCCGTCCACCACCGCGATGACGCCATCAACCGTCACACGTGCCTTCACGTCCGGCCACTGGAACGCCTGGACGAGCGGCTTCGGCAGCGCGAGGCCGGAGGTCTCGATGAGGATGTGATCGACGCGGGGCTCCATGGCCAGGATCCGGTCGATCGCCGGCACGAAATCATCGGCCACGGTGCAGCAGATGCAGCCATTCGCAAGCTCGATGATGTTGTCTTCCGGGCAGCTTTCGATGCCGCAGCCCTTGAGCACGTCGCCGTCGATGCCGACATCGCCGAATTCGTTGACGATGATCGCAAGCCGCTTGCCCTTGAGGTTTTCAATCAGGTTGCGGATCAGCGTGGTCTTGCCGGCTCCCAGAAACCCGGTAACGACGGTGCAGGGAACGCGGTCGAACGAAACGCTCATGATGGCATGTCCTCGTGATGATCAAAGGGTGGGATGCGGGCCGTCATGCCCTTGCCGCGCAGGCAGGTGGGACGGCCGCGAAGGGGAAGGAAACCGCGCTCGTCCTCGGCCAGCATCATCGCGCCGGTGACGATATCCTCGACATTGTCGAGCGACAGATGGCCGAATACATAGGACCAGCCGCTCTTGTGGTTGAAGGCGGCGCTCGGGCTCTTTTCGCAATTGGCGAGGCAGGTGACCGGCTTGACGGCGAGCGGCTTGCCGCTTGCTGCCTCGCGTAGCGCCGCGATCAGCGCGATGCCCGGTCGGATTTCGCCGTCGGACGCGTCACGGCAATTGGTGCAGACGAAAATCGTCACATCTGCCGGGCGGGCGGTTGCCGGATCATCTGGTTGGTGGTCACTCATCGGTCAGCCGCGTTCCCGCCGGGGTCGAAAAAATCGGGGCGCGGAGCAGAAGGTCGAATTCCCTCTGCGGTGATCGAGAAACTTCCTCCGGAGCACCCCGCCCGGTGAAGCAAAATTAAACGGACGGCAGGTCTCCTGGCTCGCGGGTCGTCGCCATTTGCCTGCCTTCCCGGTTTCCCAGTGGCTTCTCGGCAATGGCTCGCCGCCTACAGTTGCGGGGGCAGCCGCGGCATTGATCCCTAGGAAAGGGGATCGCACCGCATTCTCTCTTAGCCCTCCCCGTTGCCGGAAAGGGACCATCTCCTTTCAAGTAAGCCCGGTCGCACACCCATGTCAATGCGTCGCAAAGGCGATTGCCGTGACGCCGAATTCGTCTATAGTGACTGAGCCTATGGTGCCCGGAAGGGTTTTAGAGGGAATGCGGTGCGACGGAATTCTGCCGTCCAACCCGCGGCTGCCCCCGCAACTGTAAGCGGAAAGTCTTCGACCAAAACGGCCGTTCGGCCGTCAAGCCACTGGGAAATCCGGCCAACGGGATCCTGGGAAGGCGGGAGAAGGCGTCCGATCCGCGAGCCAGGAGACCTGCCAGAGGCGGCAAAGAACGTGAACGGCCCTCGGGTGGAGGGCGAAAGGACGAGACCATGGTACCGAATTCTGCTGCAACCGCAGTCACCATTTCCGCTTCGAAGATCATTCCCCTCAGCATGACGGCCCTGCTCGGCCTGTTCATCGTCGGCTTTGTCGGCTTCTCGCATCTGGAAGTCGTCCACAATGCCGCGCATGACACGCGCCACTCGCTCGCCTTCCCCTGCCACTGAGGAGTTCTCCCAAATGTCGTTGTTTCGTAACATCGTCTTCACGGCGGTGATCGCCGGGCTTTTGTCCGGGCTGCTGCTCACCGTGATGCAGAGCTTCTCCACGGTACCGCTGATCCTGCAGGCGGAGGTGTTTGAAAATGCCGGCGGTGAGGTCGCTCACAGCCATAGCCATGACGCGGCGCCCGCAACGGCCGGTGCGGCGGCACCTGCTGCCGACCACCACCATGATGACGAAGCCTGGGCTCCGGCCGATGGCTTCGAGCGCTTCATCTATACGCTCGCCGCAGACATGCTGTCCGGCATCGGCTTCGCCCTCGTCCTGATCGCCGCTTCGGAAGCGTTCGGCGGCTTCAAGGGCTGGCGCGGTGGCTTGATGTTCGGCATTGCCGGCTTCCTCACCGTCATCCTGGCGCCGGGCCTCGGCCTGCCGCCGGAACTGCCCGGCATGCCGGCTGCTGAGCTCGGCCCGCGCCAGATCTGGTGGGTCTCGACGGCAGTCTGCACGGCAGTGGGTCTAGGCTTGCTCTTCTATACCCGCTCGGCCGTGTTCGCAGCGCTTGCGATCGTGCTTCTGATCGCCCCGCATCTCGTCGGCGCGCCGCTGCCGCCCAGCCATGAAACCGCCGTCCCGATGGATCTTTATGCCCGCTTCGTCAATGCGGTCTATGCCACCAACCTGGTGTTCTGGGCGGTGCTCGGTGCGTTGACCGGTGTGGTCCGCGAAAGATTCCGCGCTGGCGAGGAAGCTTCTGCCGGATCTCCGGCGAAGCTTGCTTCCCGGTGAAGGAGATCGACGAGGCGTCCGTCGCGCGTCATCGTGCCAAGATGGCGAACCGCAAGGCGGTTCAGGATGCGGAAGTGGCGGAGAAGACCCAGGAAAAGGGTCTTCTCATCGTCCATACCGGATCCGGCAAGGGCAAATCCACCGCCGCTTTCGGCCTGGCGCTGCGTATGCTCGGCAACAACCGCCGGGTCGGCGTGGTGCAGTTCATCAAGGGTGCCTGGTCGACGGGAGAGCAGCCGGCGCTTGCCGTCTTTGGCGACCGCGTTGTCTGGCACACGATGGGCGAGGGTTTCACTTGGGAGACCCAGGACCTGAAGCGGGATGTCGCCGCGGCGGAAAAGGCCTGGGAAAAGGCGCTCGAGCTGATGGCGGACGAGACAATCGGGCTCGTCATCCTTGACGAGCTCAACATCGCGCTCCGTTACGATTACCTGGATCTCGACAAGATCGTCGCCGCGTTGCAGGCGCGGCGGCCGGATCTGCATGTGGTCGTCACCGGCCGCAATGCCAAGCCGGCGCTGATCGAGGCGGCCGACATGGTCACCGAAATGACGCTGGTCAAGCATCACTTCAAGGCGGGCGTGAAGGCCCAGGCCGGCATCGAGTTTTAGAATATGACCGGGATCAAGCCAGCTCGGGCGCTGATGTTTCAGGGAACGGGCTCGGATGTGGGCAAGTCGCTGGTCGTGGCCGGGCTTGCCCGCGCCTACACGCTGCGCGGCCTCAAGATTATGCCGTTCAAGCCGCAGAACATGTCGAACAACGCCGCGGTCACCGCGGACGGCGGCGAAATCGGCCGGGCGCAGGCTTTGCAGGCGCGTGCCGCCGGCGCGCCGCTCAGCGTCCACATGAACCCGGTGCTCCTGAAGCCGCAGAGCGAGGTGGGTGCGCAGGTGGTGGTGCAAGGCAGGGTCGAAGGCAATGCCAAGGCAGCCGAATACCAGATGCTCAAGCCGAAACTGATGCCGCGGGTTCTGGAGAGTTTCGATATTCTCCGCAACCAGGCCGATCTCGTCCTGGTCGAAGGCGCCGGCAGTGCCTCGGAAATCAATCTGCGCCAGAACGACATCGCCAACATGGGGTTTGCGCGGGCCGCCGACGTGCCGGTGGTGCTGATCGGCGATATCGACCGGGGCGGGGTGATCGCCAGCCTTGCCGGCACCAGGCTGGTGCTCGATCCCGACGACGCGGCGATGATCCGGGGTTTTGTCGTCAACCGGTTTCGGGGCGACCCGGCTCTGTTTGCCGACGGCATGCGGATGATCGGGGATCTGACCGGCTGGCAGTCGATCGGGCTGTTGCCGCACTTTGCCGATGCGGCCCGGCTGCCGGCGGAAGATGCGCTTGGCCTCAATGCGCCTTCGGTGCGGAAGGCTGGCGCGAAGATCAAGATCGCGGTGCCGATCCTTCCGCACATCTCCAATTTCGACGATCTCGATCCGCTGGAGGCGGAGCCGGATGTCGATCTGATCCGGGTCCGGCCGGGACAGGCCATTCCCGGCGATTGCGATCTCGTGCTGCTGGTCGGTTCGAAGGCGACGATATCCGATCTGCGGGCGCTGAAGGCAGCCGGTTTCGACGTCGATATCGCGGCACATGTCCGCCGCGGCGGTCGGGTGCTCGGCCTCTGCGGCGGGTACCAGATGCTTGGAAAAACCATTTCCGATCCGGAAGGAACGGAAGGGCCGCCCGGTTTGATCGAAGGGCTAGGCCTGCTGGATGTCGAGACGGTTCTGGGGGGCGACAAGCGGCTCGAAGCCGTTTCGGGCGAAAGTTTCGACGGAATTTCGCTGTCCGGCTACGAGATGCATATCGGGCGAACCACCGGGGCCGACTGCGCGCGGCCGTTCTCAATCGTCGGCGGCAATCCGGACGGCGCGATATCCGCGGGTGGCCGGGTCTGGGGTACCTATCTTCACGGTCTGTTTTCCGACGACCGGCAGCGGACGGCCTGGCTGACGCGGCTCGGTGGTTCGGCATCAGGACTGGATTATGAAGCCGGCATCGACGCGGTGCTCGACCGGCTGGCCGCCCATATGGAAAAGCATCTCGATCTCGATGGGCTGCTCAAACTTGCCAGATGATCCACGCCAGAAGGCCGAAAAGGCCGATCAGCAGAGCGTCGGCGACGCGGGCGAGTTTCAGCGCGCGGCGAATGTCGTCGTAGTTGAGTTCGGAACGTCCGCCCTCGCCCATGAAACGCGCTTCGATCATCTGGCCGCCATAGCTGCGCGGGCCTGCGAGAGCTATGCCGAGCGCGCCGGCCATGGCCGCTTCGGGCCAGCCGGCATTCGGCGAACGGTGATGGCGGGCATCCCGCCGGACGGCCCGTATTGCGTTTCCCGGCGAGGCGCGATCGATGAAACCTGCTGCGACCACGAAAAGAAGGGCACTGAGGCGCGAGGCGGGCAGGTTGATGAGATCGTCGAAACGCGCGGCCGCCCAGCCGAAGGCTTCGTAACGCGGCGATTTGTGGCCGATCATGCTGTCGGCGGTATTGGCCGCCTTGTAACCGACGCCACCCGCAAGACCGAATATCCCCATCCAGAAGGCCGGTGCGACGACGCCGTCCGAGAAATTCTCCGCCAGGCTCTCGATCGCTGCGCGGCAGACGCCGGCTTCATCGAGCTTTTCCGGGTCGCGCCCAACGATTTTGGAGACCGCTTTCCGCCCGGCCTCCAGACCTCCGTATCGCAGCGCCGTCGCGACAGCCTCGACATGGGTTTCAAGGCTTTTCTGCGCCGGCAGGCTTGCTGCGATCAGGACCAGCAGGATCGGCCCGAGGGGGAGCATCATCAGGTCGTATTCGATCACCAGGCTGAGAAGGATGGTGATCCCGAGAAGCGCCAGAAGCGCGAAAACGCCTTTTCGCTTGCGCGTGGGAAAGTCGTCGCTTTCGCGGTTCAGATCGCGGTCCAGCCGGGATATCAGTGCGCCAATCCAGGTGACGGGATGGCCGATGTGCCGGAACAGCCAGTCCGGATAACCGAAAATGCGCTCCACGATCAGGGCGAAAAATGCGAGAAGGAACATGAACGTGGTAGGCCCTGAAATTGGCGACAGGATTGGCGATCCGATACAGCACGGCGGTAATCTTTCCCGTGCCCGGGCGCTGTTTCGCCACGCGCCGGAACCCTGGATCGACCTTTCCACCGGTATCAGCCCGCATTCCTATCCGTATTCGCCCCTGCCCGACAATGCTTTCACGCGACTGCCTGACGTCGCATCGGCGGAAAGGCTGAAGGCCCTTGCCGCTACTGCCTACAGTGCGCCGTCGGCGGCACATGTCGCGGCGGGGCCGGGAACGCAGATACTATTGCCGATGGTCGCCGATCTGATCGCGCGGAAAGGTCGCGCTGCGGTTCTTTCGCCGACCTATGCGGAGCATGCCCGAGCGGCGCGGCTGGCTGGTTTCGAGGTCATGGAAACCGCCGATCTGGATCGCTTGGCGGAAGCGGACCTCGCCGTCATCGTCAATCCCAACAACCCGACCGGCCGTATCGTCCCGCGTGCCGACCTTTTGGCGCTCGCAGCAGTCATGCGCGCGAAAGGCGGGCTGCTGGTCGTGGACGAGGCGTTCATGGACGTCTCGGAAGCATCGAGCGTCACCGATGCGGTGGATGCCGGCGGGTTGGTGGTGCTGCGGTCCTTCGGCAAGTTCTACGGCATGGCCGGCCTGCGGCTTGGCTTCGTGATTTCGCATCCGGAAACGATCACGCGGATCGAGAACCGGCTCGGCCCGTGGGCGGTGTCCGGCCCGGCATTGCACGTGGCGAACGAGGCACTCGGCGATGTCGGATGGCAGCAGGCGATGCGGCTGAGGTTGAAGGAGGATGCAGCGCGGCTGGATGCTCTGCTCGGAGCGGCCGGCATACCCGTCGCGGACGGAACGTCGCTGTTCCGCTTCATCCGCGATCCGCGCGCGCAAGCGATTTTCCGGCATCTTGGAGAGCGGGGCATTCTGGTGCGCCGGTTCGAAGAACGGCCTGACGACCTGAGGATCGGCCTTCCCGGCGACAGCGGCTGGCCACGGCTCGAAGAAGCACTAAGAGCTATTTAGCCGGCGAAGTGAATTTGTCTCGCCAAGCGGGCTGGGCGTTTGCAACGGGCAAAGCCGTCGCCTCGTAGACGCCACGGGCCACGGCGCGCGCGGTGACCAGCGTTGCCAGATGGCAGATTTCCATGAAATCCCCGGGCTCGTTCAAAGGCTTTGAACCGGTCGCCGCCGAAAAGATGGTGTCGCCGTCGAACGGCAGGTGCGCCGGCAGGATCGCCCGGGCAAGGCCGTCATGGGCGAGGATGGAAAGCCGGTGTGCCTGTGCCTTGGTGAGCACGGCATCGGTGACGATGACGCCTATGGTCGTCGAGGTCACGTTGCGGCCCTTGAGGCGCATGCGATTGTCGAAGGTCGGAGGCAGTCCAAGCCCGCCGAATTCCTTATTTTCCTCAAAAGGTGCCGCCCAGAAATACGGGCCTTCACCGATTGTCGCCGAACCCAGCGCATTGGCGGCTACGAGCGCCGCAACCCAATGACCGGAAGATGACTTGGCGCTTGCCGAGCCGATGCCGCCCTTGAAGGTCGCCGTCGTAGCTCCCGCTCCGGCTCCGGCGGTTCCGAGTGCGAATGAACCCTTGGCGGCCGCCTTGAAGGCTTCATAGCCCATTTCGCGATAGGGCGAATGCAGGCCCCAGTCCTTGTTTCCGCCGTTCAGGAGATCCATCAGGATCGCCTGCGGCACGATCGGCACGCGGACGCTGCCGACCTGGAAACCGCGGCCGATCTCGCGCAGGCCCGATTGCACGCCGCCGGCCGCATCCAGCCCGAAGGCCGAACCGCCGGACAGCACGAAAGCGTCGACCGTCTGCACGGTCATCGAAGGATCGAGCAGCGCCGTATCCCTGCCGCCCGGGGCGCCGCCGAGCACGGAGCCGGAGGCGATCGCCGGTTCGTCGAAGACAATAGCCGTGACGCCCGAACCCAGGGCAAGATCGGTGGCATGGCCGACGGCCACGCCTTCAATATCGGTCAACAGGTTCAGCGTATCGGCCATCGGTTATTCGATGTCGAACTTGACGCCCTGCGCGAGCGGCAGGGTGCGGCCGTAGTTCAGCGTGTTGGTGGCGCGGCGCATATAGACGCGCCATGCGTCGGAGCCCGATTCGCGGCCGCCGCCGGTTTCCTTCTCGCCGCCGAACGCGCCGCCGATTTCGGCGCCCGAGGGGCCGATATTGACGTTGGCGATGCCGCAATCCGAACCGCGAGCCGAGACGAAGGTCTCGGCCTCGCGCATGTCGTTGGTGAATATCGAGGAGGAAAGGCCCTGCGGCACGTCATTGTGCAGGGCGAGCGCCTCATCGAAGCTCGAATATTTCATCACATAGAGGATCGGCGCAAAGGTCTCGTCCTTGACCGGACCTGCCTGGGCCGGCATTTCGACGATCGCCGGGCGGACGTAATAGGCGTCGGCCGCCTCGTTCTGGTGAACGCGTTCACCGCCGGTCACCTTGCCGCCTTCGGCCCTGGCGGCTTCCAGCGCCTTTTGCATCTTGTCGTAAGCGGCCTTGTCGATCAGCGGGCCGACCAGATTGCCGTTTTCGAGCGGGCTGCCGATCGTCACGGACTGGTAGGCCTTGGCAAGGCGCGGCACCAGCGTTTCGTAGACGCTGTCATGCACGAAGAGGCGGCGAAGCGACGTGCAGCGCTGGCCGGCCGTGCCCATGGCGGCGAAGGCGACACCGCGGAGCGTCAGGTCGAGATCGGCGGTCGGGGCGACGATCGCGGCATTGTTGCCGCCGAGTTCGAGCAGCGAGCGGGCAAAGCGCGACGCAAGGCGCGGGCCAACGGCCCGGCCCATCGCCGTGGAGCCGGTCGCGGAAACCAGCGGGATCTTGTGGTGGTCGACCAGGACTTCGCCGATATCGCGGCCGCCGATCAACAGGGTCGAGAGGTTCTTCGGAGCTTTTCCGCCATCGGCGACGAAACGGGCGAGCGCCTTTTCGAAGATCGCCTGGGTGGCAAGCGCGGTCAGCGGCGTCTTTTCCGACGGCTTCCAGACGGTGGAATTGCCGCAGACGATCGCCAGCGCCGCATTCCAGGACCAGACGGCAACCGGGAAGTTGAAGGCGGAAATGATGCCGATGGCGCCAAGCGGATGCCAGGTTTCCATCATCCGGTGCTCGGAACGTTCGGTGGCGATCGTCAGGCCGTAGAGCTGGCGGGAAAGGCCGACGGCGAAATCGCAGATGTCGATCATTTCCTGCACTTCGCCGAGGCCTTCGGAGGTGACCTTGCCGACTTCGATGGAGACGAGCCGGCCGAGCGCGGTCTTGGCTGCGCGCAGTTCCTCGCCGAGCAGGCGGATCAGTTCACCGCGCTTCGGAGCCGGAACCAGCCGCCATTCGAGGAAGGCCGCGTGGGCAGCGTCGATCGCCTTTGCGGCGCCTGCGGCGGTTTCTTCCGGCAGTCTGCCGATCTCTTTGCCTGTGATCGGCGAACGGACGGCGAGCGTGCCGCCGGTATAGCTTTCGGCCTTGACGCCGAGATCGCTCAGAATGGTTTTCACCTCAGCGGCGAGATCGAGAGTGGCGAGCATCATGTCAGTCTCCGGATGTGTAATTTTCGTCAATCTACAAGTCGGTGGCAGTTTCGCAATCAGAACCGCTCGCCGGCAAAATGGGCGATCTGCGCGCCCGCTTCATAATAGGCTTCCTTGATAGTGCGGAAGCCGGGTTCCTGAACCTCGGTCAACGGCAGCGGCAGGTCGGTTTCCGAAACCTCGTCGAGGATATGGCGTGCCAGCAGTTTGCCGAATGTCGTGCCCGGCGCGATTCCGCGGCCATTGTAACCGGAAAAACCGAGGACGTTGCGGCCGAATTTGTGGAAACGCGGCAGGGCGTTGTCGGTCATGCCGATCTGGCCATACCATTCGGCCTCGAATTCCACATCTCCGAGCTGTGGGAAAAGCCGCTTCAGCGAGCGCCGTGCCCAGTTCTTGTGGATCCCCGTTCCGGTGCCGCGCAACGCGCCGACCGAACCGAAGACAAGCCGGCCGGCTTGGTCCATGCGGAAGGAGGAGAGGATGTCCTTCGTGTCCCAGCAGCCTTCCAGCCCAGGCAGGATCGAGCGGCGCAGGTTGTCGCTGAGCGGCATGGTGGCAAGGTTGAAATAGGGCAGGTAGACCTGTTCACGGCGTACCTGTTCCCAGGGGCCGGTGCTGTAGGCGTCGGTCGCGACGATCACCCAGTCGGCGGTGACCTGGCCGAAGGCGGTCTTGACGAATTTTCGGCCGTTGATCTCACCAGTGCCGGTGACCGCGCTGCCGGTATAAAGCTTGGCGCCGGCCCTCACGGCCGCATGGGCGAGGCCGCGGGCATAGGCGAGCGGCTGCAGGGTGCCGGCACGCATGTCGAGCAGCGATCCTGCATAGGCGGCAGAGCCGACGCGGCGCTCGGTCTCGGCCGCGTCGAGCAAGGTCACCGGGGCGCCGCGCTTCTGCCATTGGCGAGCGCGCTCCTGCAGTTCCTTCAATCCTTCGGGACCGACGGCGCAATGCAGCGTGCCGTTCTTTTCGAGCTCGCAGGCGATGGCGTGTTTCTCGATCAGCTCGCGGACAAGAGCGGGGCCGTTGCCGAGCAGATCGAGCAGGCGTTCACCGTAGATCGGACCGAGTTCCTTCGGGAAATCGTCGGGCATTACCCACATGCCGGCATTGATCAGGCCGACATTGCGGCCGGCGCCGCCGAAACCGATCTCCGCGGCTTCCAGCAGCACGACATTGGTTCCTGCCTCTGCGAGATGCAGGGCTGCCGAAAGGCCTGTGTAACCGCCGCCGACAATCACCACATCGGCAGATATCGCCTCCTCCAGCCGGGTGGTGAGCGGCGGGGCTGGGGCGGTCTTTTCCCAGAGGCCGTGAGAGCGGGGATCGTTCAGCATGATGATTGTCCGGGAGCGTTGATCGCCAACTCTTTACAGGGAGCAGTTATCGATGAATATCGACATGTTCTCAACAGATCATTCGCTGGAGGAATGACATGCTGCCACCCCGGCGCTTTCTCCCGTCATTCTCGCTGCTCTCCGCCTTCGAGGCGGCGGCGCGTACCGGCAGCGTCACGGCGGCGGCAAACGAGCTCGGCTTGACCCAGAGCGCCGTCAGCCGGCAGATTTCGGCGCTGGAAAAACAGCTCGGCGTGGCTTTGTTTTTACGCGAGCGACAGACGATCCGGTTGACGCTTGCCGGCGACGGATATGCGCGTGAAGTTCGCGAGGCGCTCAGGCGCATTTCACATGCGTCGCTCAATCTCAGGGCCAATCCTTCCGGCGGCACGCTGAACCTTGCGGTCCTGCCGTTTTTCGGCACGCGATGGCTTACCCCGCGCATCGGCCGCTTCCTGGAAGCGCATCCGGGCATGGTGGTAAATCTGATCACCCGGCTCGAGCCTTTCGACTTCCGATTCGATACGCTGGATGCCGCCATTCATTTCGGCTCTGCCCGCTGGCCGGGCGCAGCGCTTACCTTTCTCATGGATGAGGAAGTCGTGCCGGCCTGCAGCCCCGCCTTCAAGGTCAAGCATAATCTCCAGACGCCGGCCGATGTGCTCCGGGCTCCGCTTCTGCATCTCAACACGCGGCCGGATGCATGGGAATTGTGGTTTTCGAAGAACCGGATCGTTTTCGACGCACTGCACGGCATGCTGTTCGACCAATTCATGACGATGGTGGAGGCGGCAACCGCCGGACTTGGGGCGGCTCTGCTGCCGCGGTTCCTGATCGGCCGGGAGCTGGAGCAGGGCCTGCTGGTGCCAGCCGTGGAGGCCGAGAGGATGGAGACCGGGCAATACCATCTCGCCTATCCGCCCGACCGGGCCACCTATCCGCCGCTTGCCGCCTTCCGGGACTGGATCACCGATGAGATCCACCAAGCGGAGAATCGCCAGGATATGCTTGCGAACGGCGGCGGCATCGGCCAATAGTCGGACATGTCCATCATGATCGCGAAGGCGATCCGACCGACGGGAAGACGTCCATGAAACCTATTTTCGTCCAGCTCCGCTGCAAGCCCGGCAAGACCTACGAGGTTGCCGACGCCATCTACAAGACCGAGCTCGCGTCCGAACTGTATTCGACCAGCGGCGACTGGGATCTGCTGTTGAAGGTCTACATCAAGGACAACGACGAGATCGGCCGCTTCGTGAACGAGAAGATCGCGTCGATCCCGGGCATCGAGCGTTCGCTGACGACGATGACCTTCACCGCGTTCTGAGCGCAATAAAAAAGCCGCCACAGGGGCAGGGGCGGCCTTTGGAATTCGAATTTTAAAAAATATCAGACATGCGCCACAGAGGCGCTGTTGCGCGAGCGAACCAGCTCGCGGATGGCAAGACGCACTTCGTCGGCAGAACCGAAACGTTGCTCGTCCAGATCGATGACATGGAATTTCACGGCGATGAACTTCAGCCGGTCCGCGTCAGGAATGACAATACCGACGGGCTCGCCGCCGAATTCGATTACTTGCTTCTGCATGGCAGACTCCCGCTTTGGCTGCTTGCGACGCAGCTCTGGCGAATGAAAATTTTCAGGAACGATTGAACTGAAGCGTTACATTCGACAGCACGGAAGGGAGCGGCGATCCGTGCCATTCATTTTGAACGCGGCCTCACCAAAGGCGGCGACGCGGACGAATTTAAACATGTCACTCTCCCTTCATGGCGTTGCGCGAAATCGGCCAGACTCAGGCCGGCCGAACGAAAATCATGTGTAGGCGAATCCCACAAAATGATCAACGAAAATCAGTCTATCTGGAATTTTTTTCCGACTGATGACAGGAAGAAGGCCGAATTGTGAAATTTCATTCGCCATTCTTGGCCGCCGCCCGTCAGCCCTGAGATAGGTGGCTTTTCCAACCAAGCAAGGATCGGCGGCGGAAATTTTCGGCAGCGGCCGGATCGGCCGGTTCAAATTTCCGAGAGCAGCGTCTCGATCCGGTCCACCAACCCGTCGGCGCTTTTGCGGCTGAGGCATAGTGGCGGACGCAGAACGAGGCGTTTGGGCGTGCCGATATTCGCGACAACGCCGGGTTGCAGCCGTTTGCCGAGGTCCGCGGCCTTGTCGGCGAGATCGATGACGAGCAACAGCCCGCTTCCCGATACGGCGGAGATCGCGGGAAGGCGTTCGGCCAGGCTTTCGAGCCGCGTCTTCAGATGGCTGCCGATCTCGCGCGTATTTTCGCGCATCTGCTCCTCCCGGATGACGTCGAGCGCCACGAGAGCGGAGGCGGCCCTGACGGGACACACCGCCGGCGGCTGTTGGTCCGAGGGGAGGTTTGTTGCAATCTCGGGCCGTGTCATGAGAAACGACAGAGCGCCGCCGTCCGGCCCGTCCGCGAACACGATGTCCGGCGCAAGCCCCCGGTGCGAAAAACCCCAGGTGTGGTGGCCGAGGCGGCCATAACCGGTTCCGGTTTCGTCGACGATCAGCAGGCCCGCCTTTTGCCGAAGCTCCGTCAAGGGCTCGTCCAGGTTCGCGGCCTCGCTATAACCTTCCGCCAGCACGGCCGCGACATCGTCGAGATCGTGGATCATATCGGCAGCGGTGCCGATGGACGGGACAGCGAAGAAATCCGGATCCCGCCGGTCCACCCGCAGCCCCGGCAGGCCAATGATGCCACGCTTGTTGGTATGGCTGCGGGCAAGTCTGAAGGCGAGGTCCAGCGCCTCCGCGCGGCCGGCGACAAAAAAGACATGGCGCAGCCCTTCGGGCGCGAGCTCGGCCAATTGCGTCCGCAGAGCCTCTTCCGATTCTGATGGGCAGGCCCCGACTCGGTCAAGCAGGATGGTCTGGCGGTAGGCCGCGGCAGCAAGGCGGGGATGTCCGTGGCCGATCAGCGGCGCTTGGCCCGCGAAATCGAGCGAGGTGCGGCCCGTCGCGTCGAAGAGGTATTCCCTCCAGCCGCGGACGGGCTGATCGGGATATCTCGGAGCCGGGGCATTCGCGTCGATACCGAGCAGCGCTGACGGCGAAGGGCATAATCTCGACCATGTGCCCACCTCGACGGGCTTGCAGAAGAGTGGCGGCACGAGATCCGGATCGAGGCAGAACCTGAGGCGCAGGCCGCCGACGGAATTTTCGGCCCCCGCGATGACACCAAGAGGGTCGCCCGCGGCGAGTTCGGTCTCTTCGGCAAGCGTGCATTCGAGGCCTTCGGCATGCAGCGTCAGGTCGCGGCCGACAAGGACGAGGCGGGGTCCGGCGATTTTCAGCATCCCCGCAAAAGGGGCCACCGCCGGCAACCGGGCGGGTATGCAGACATCGATGTGAAGCGCGAAACTTTCCGGTTCCTGCTGTGGATCGGTGCTGCTTTTCGAAAGCCGGTATTCGCCGTAGCGGGTGCTGGCGCGGCCGGTTTCCCGGGCAATATGGGCAAGCAGTTTCCAGTCGTTGTCGGCGTCCGTCCAATTTCCGCCGTAGAGAAGCGGGCTGGTGACACTCAGATCCACCAGCCGGAAAGTCTCTGGGTCGATATCGGGCAGGAGGCGACCGATCTCCGGCAGCGGTTTTTCCATGCCCGTCGCATCAAGGATGGCCGCAAACACCTGTGCCGGCGCAACCGAGGTTGAGGCGTTCAGCACGGCGCGGCGTTTCTCAGCGTCTTCCCTGGCTTGCGGGTCGTCGGGTGACGCGGTCTGACGGCTTTCGGCTTCGGCGGAGAGAATGCCGGTGCGGGCGACGATCAGCGGCCACAGCGCCTCGAGTTCGTTCAAGGTGAACGGATAGATGTCGTGATAGGCGCGGATGGCCGGCAGCAGCGCGAAAGGATCGCCGTCGCGGTCCGCGAGCAGATAGGCGCAGGTATTGGCGAAACCGGCGACGAGCCAGCCGTTGGAGATGCCGGTGAAGTCCGTCACACCGGTCGGCAGCCATGCGCCGTCCGTATTCTCGCCGACGACGGTTTCGCCGTTGATGTTCTGATGCGTGGCGGCGATCCTGAGGCTCGGGCCGAGCGGCTGGATGCGCCGGAGCGCCGTCACCATCGCCTTGGCGATCACGTCGCGGATCTCCTGGTCGGCGACGGCAGACAGAAGCGTGACAGTCTGCGGGCCGGCCTTGCGCAGGTCGCCTTCCGGCTCGCGCTGCAGCACCGGATGGTCGAAATCCAGCAGGCTTTTTGCAAGTGCCGCGGAGATCGCCCCGAAGGCTGCGATGGCCTGGCCCGGCAGCTTCTCACCACTTGGCGGGGCAGTACCGTCGAGAAAGGTGAGGAGCCGGATGCGACGGTCCTCGCCGCCGAGTGGCAGGACAAGGGTGTCGCCGCCATCCTTTGTCAGCACCGGCTCAGGAATCCGCGGCCCGTCCGGGCTGCGCAGGATATGGCGCATCAAGGCGTGTTCAGCCTCGATCTCCTCGACAGGTCCTTCGGCGGGCGCCACCTTGAGCAGGTAGCGCATGTGGCCGTTGTCGATCAGGAAATAAGGGTTCTGCCGGCCCTCGATCGGGAAGATCTGTCCGGAAAGCCCGTAGTGGTCGCGTAGAACGTCCTCGATCGCGTCGATCGACAGGTCATTTGCAGGAGGCTCGATAAGTTCTGGCAGTACGTCGGACATGAACCTCTCCGGAAGGGCGCTTCCGGAGAGGATAGAGCGTCAACAGCCTGCGTCCATAGGCCTTTTTACCGACTTCGGATGAGCTTCAGCCCATGCGCTCCGAAGCGTAGGAACCGGGGCTCGGCGGGAAGACGACGGTGCGGTTGCCGTTGATGAAGGTGCGGTGATGGATATGGGCGTGGATGGCGCGTGCCAGGACTTGGCTTTCGACGTCGCGGCCGAGCGAGACATAGTCGTCGGCGCTCTGGGCATGGGTGATGCGCACCGTGTCCTGCTCAAGGATCGGGCCTTCGTCGAGATCGGCGGTGACGTAGTGGGCCGTTGCGCCGATCAGCTTCACGCCGCGCGTATAGGCCTGCTTGTAGGGATTGGCGCCCTTGAAGCTCGGAAGGAAGGAGTGGTGGATGTTGATGATCTTGCCGGACATCTTCTTGCAGAGATTGTCGGACAGAACCTGCATGTAGCGCGCCAGCACGATGAGTTCGGTGCCGCTCTGCTCGACCAGATCGAGAAGTTGGGCTTCGGCCTGCGGCTTGTTTTCCTTCGTCACCTTGATGTGGTGGAAAGGAATGTCGTTGTTGACCACGAGTTTCTGGTAGTCGAAGTGGTTGGAGACAACGCCGACGATGTTGATCGGCAGCGCGCCGATCTTCCAGCGGTAGAGCAGGTCGTTCAGGCAATGGCCGAAACGCGAAACCATCAGGAGCACTTTCATGCGCTCTTCGGTATCGAAGATCTCCCATTCCATCTCGAACCGGTCGGCGATCGGCTTGAAGCCTTCGAGCAGTGCCGGACGTTCGGCGCCTTCTTCGGAGAGGAAGCTGACGCGCGTGAAAAACTTGCCCGTATCGAGGTCATCGAACTGCGATGAGTCGATGATGTTGCAACCCTTTTCCGCCAGAAAGCCGGAAATTGCGGCGACGATGCCGCGGGTTGTCTTGCAAGATACGGTCAGGACATAGTTCTTCATATAAGTTCTCCCTCCTCTGCCATCGGTCGGCCATTCCGTGTATACATAAAGTTGGTGTTGGACAATATCCGGCTGCCTGTAGGACAGGAAAATGCCCATCAAGCCTTAGCTTCGATCCTGGAATGTGTACAGCCCGCCTTGTTAGCCCGCCCATGCGAGTTTCTTACCCCGTGACCTTAAAGCCAGCCACCCAAAATTCCGTTCCTTTTGCGCCGTCGGTGCGCGCATCACCGCCGCGGAAGCCGCATCGGGCAACGATTCGCATCTGCTAAAGGTTATGGTGGCAGGTTGTGGCTCGCTCTGGAGGAAGGCTTGAAGTCGCCAATCTCGCGCTCGTACCGGGCACGGCCTGACAGGAGCCCCTCTCCCGCGTCTTTTCGGAACAATCCACCTGCAATCGGTAAAATTGCGCCAGACAGATTAAGCGCTTGGAAGCAAGGCCGGAGGTATTGCTGGTACAGTGATTGAAAACATGCCGGCAGGACCATGACGGACGCTCGACATAAATTTCCGGCCGCCGGGGAAACCTCGCCCCTGCCTCAACGCTCGGCTTCCGAACCGTTGACGTTCGACGGCACCGTCGGGCTTTTCACGCCATCGTCGGCGGGAACTACCCCGTCCGGCGTTGCTGTGCTGTTTGCCAGCCCGTGGGGACTGGAGGAAATGTGCACGCGCAAATTCTGGCGCATCATTTCGGAAAAGCTTGCCGATCGCGGCATTGCCAGCCTGCGGTTCGATTATCCCGGTACCGGCGATGCTCTTGACGACGTCGACTTCGGGGGCGGGCTTTCGGTCTGGTCCGACAGCCTCGTCTCCGCAGCCACGCACCTCAAGGCGCTTTCCGGTTGCGACCGGATCGTTCTTGTCTCCCAAGGCCTGGGTGCCGTCGTCGCGACCGCGGCCGCCGAGAGGCTCAAGGGCCTCGCCGCCATCGCCTATCTGGCGCCGGTCGTTTCCGGTCGTCTGTATATCCGCGAGCTCGCAGTCTGGTCCAAGGTGGTAGACGAAAATCTGGGGCTGGCCGACGAGCAGCGCGACAAGTCCGGGGTATCGATCGCTTCGCTCACCATGCCCGGCCAAATCGCCGACGAGGTTCGCAAGGTCAATTTGCTGATGGTCGATCGAATGGCCGCGCCGCGCGTTCTGGTCGTCGGGCGGGCCGACCGGCCGGCCGATACGCAATTCGCCGCGCGTCTGCGGGCGCTCGGGGCGGACGTGACTGAGCAGGCGTTCGAAGGTTACGACAAGCTCGTCTCCAACCCGGTGATCGTCAAGATGCCGCTGCCGGTTGCCGATAATCTGGCGAACTGGATCGCGGCACTGCCGTCCGAACCGGCTTGCGCATCAACACGTTCCTCAGGGCCTGCTGCACCTCTCGCCGGCGACGGTTTTGCCGAAACGCCGGTACGCTTCGGTGTCAGCAGCCGGCTTTCGGGGGTTCTCTGCGAGCCGTCGCTCGGCCGCGCCGGCGCGACGGTGCTCTTCTTGACGTCGGCCTATGATCGGCATGCCGGCTGGGGCCGCGCGACCGTGGCCCTGGCTCGCGCGCTTGCGCGTTCGGGCATTCCGTCACTGCGTTTCGATACCGCCAATGTCGGCGACAGCCCGCCGGTGCCTGGTCGGCCGGATCAGGTTCTCTATCATTCGGACCAGAATGCCGACGTCTCGGAAGCGATCGATTTTCTCGAAACCCGCCGCCTGACACCGGTCGTTACTGCCGGTCGCTGCAGTGGGGCCTATCTCGGCCTCCAGACATCGCTCGTCGAACCGCGCATCGCCGGCAATGTGTCGGTCAATCCGGCGGTCTTCCGCTGGCGCCCCGGCCGCTCCGTCGAGGACATGATCGTCAACGGCGCGCGCAGCCTGCGGGACTACCGCAAGCGTGCCTTGCGGGCCGAAACCTTCAAGCGCATCCTGAGGGGTGAGGTCAATACCGTCGCTGCGGTCCGCAATATCGCCAAAAGTGTAGGCAACCGGACCAAGGGCAAGGTCCTGCATGCCTTCCGCGGTTTCCTGCCGGAGGGGCGGGCGATCTACGGCGCTTTCCGCACCCTCCATCAGCGCGGCACCCCCATCTCGCTGATCTACAGCGAGAACGATCTCGGTCTCGAGCAATACGATTTCTATTTCGGCCATGATGGGGCAGGCCTGGCTCGTTTTCCAAATGTATCACCGGCAATCATTCCGGACGCCGATCACAACCTGACGCCGGAGCATGCCCGCAAGGTCTATCTGGAGGCCTTGAGGGAAATGGCTTTCCGCGTTCCTCTGGAAGAAGACGTCTATTCAAAAACGGGTGATTCGGTCGCCGCCGAGTGAGCGGATCGTGCCATGGGGTCTGCCGGCGGCTTTGGAGAGTGCGGCAAGGCGAATGCGCCTGATTGCACCGGGCGCCAGATGGAATCCGTTGTCCGAAGGGCGGTAATCGGCGCATTCGATGCTGATCGACTGGGCGAAGCCATCGCTCGAAAGCTCCAGCCAGAACTCTGCCCCACTCTCGACGACTGAAACCGTGATCTCGGCATCATGCATGGCGTGGGCGCGTCCGAGCGGAAAATGGAAAGCCTCGGCCAGGATTTCCCCGGTTTGCGCATGTCTCAACCGCGCCACCGTCACGTCATGAGAGGGCGGGCCGAAACGGTAGGCGTAGTTCGTGTCGAAGAAGGCGCCGAACAGATCGGTCGAGGCGATGCTCTCGCTGCTGCGGGAAACGAGCGTCAGGTTTCGGCGGCCTGAAACCACCGCCATCCTGCCGTCCCGCAGGCAGGCGAGTTCGAGAACCACCGGCAGGTCGGCGGGCGTTTCATTGAGAAGGTGGATATCCAGCCCGTTGGTGCCCTCGTCGGCAAATATGGCCTGGACCGGCCGGAAGGCCCGCTTCAGCGCGAACCAGGCAGGTTTCGGCGTGCGGTCGACGCCGACTACGCCCCAGCCGGGACCGGGCATGACATCCTGGAAGGTGAAGGCGAGAGCGCCGTTGCAGGTCGAGCCGGGTCGGCGCCATTCGGCGAAGGCCGCTTCCATCACCTCTCCGGTCACGGCGCGGGAGAGGGCCAGATATCGTTCCGGCTGCTGCGCACGCAGCGTCTGCGGATCGGCATCGTAAAGCGTGCCGAGGTAATGATCGCGAACGTCCCCGAAATCCCAGTCCACCCCGGCATCACGGGGAATTCCGGACTTGCCGCCGGCCAGCGTTTCCATATCGGAGAGGTTTGAAAATGCCAGGCACTCGGCTGCGAAACGGATGTTCGCCCGCCGGGCATCATCGAGTGGCCGCTTGTAGGCGCCGACGCCGTAATAATGGGCAACGCCGGCATTCGGGTAGAAAGGCAATGCGCCGCCGGAAGGCGAGTTCGCCACATAGGGCAGGTTCGGGCGGAAATCGGCGGCCACGGCATGGAGGATTTCCTCGCAGAGCGGGCCTTTCCAGATGCGCTCCGGCAGGCCCAGCATGGCGCCCTGCTGATAGATTTCGCTGCCGCCGCAAAGCACCGCCAGCGACGGCGAGGCCTGGGTTGCCGCCAGGAATTGCCCGACCTCCGTTTTCACGTGAATCACGAAATCCGGATCGGCCACCGGATAATCGAAGTTGGCGAACATCAGATCCTGCCAGACCAGCAGGCCGAGTTCGTCGCAGAGCGCGAAAAATTCGGGGCTTTCATAGGTAGCGATACCCGGAATGCGGATCATGTTCATGCCCGCGTCTCTCGCGAGCCTGAGCCACGGCTCGTAACTGGCGCGATCGCCCGGCAGCTTGGTGATGTCGGCGGAGGTCCAGACGGCGCCGCGGCAGAATATTTTCTCGCCGTTGACGATGATGGCGAAGTCGTCGCCGTCCGCACCGCGATCGGCTTGCAGGCTGCGGAAGCCGGTTCGAACGAGCGGGAAATCTTCGCCATCGATCCGGAGCGCCACATCGTAAAGCGCCGGTTCGCCATGGGTATGCGGCCACCAGGGCTTGACGCCGGGAAGGTGCAGCTCGGTGGAGTATTTTCCTTCGTCGTAGGTGAAGGCAGCTTCGTAACCGGCGCAGATGAGGTTGAGGTTGTGACTAAGCTCGTCACCGGCAAGGCTCACCTTCAGGAGACCTTCACCATTTTCGCCGAGTGCAGCTGAGAAGCTGAAATCCCTTCTCTCCGCAGCAATGTAACGGGAGACGGCGCCCCATCCGATCTCCCCCGCAAGGGGGGAGAAGGGGCCGGCGCCGCCAATCAGAAAAACCGGCCGCCATGGCCCCACGGCATGGACCTCTGGGCTCCAGCCTGGCATGAAGCCGAGCGCCGTGGTGCGGACAAATCTCAAGCCCTGGCTGTTCATCAGCCGCGGCCGCCAGCGGGCGCGAGGCCCGGTCTTTTCCAGATGCGGTTTCAACGCTCGGAAGCAGATCGACAGAGTTTCGGTGCCGGTCAGTTCCACCGCGACATTGTGGCTTTCGAACATGCTTGTCGAGGACAGGATCAGCGTCTCGTCCAGAAACACCTCAGCCATCGTCGCAAGTCCGGCAAACCGCAGGATCGCCGGTCCGGGCGCTGCGCCGGCAAGCGGGCGGCGATACCAGGCATCCCTGTCGATCAGCGGCTCGGGATTGTCGCGGTCGAAGCGACCGGCGACTTCCAGCGCGGCCGCGACCGTGCCGGGCACGATGGCCGGGAGGTATTCCAGGTCCGTAGGAAGGTCGGACGGCAGCGTGTAGGCGCCGGGCTCCGTCAATGCCAGAGACCAGCCTTCGGCAAGAAGGCTGATCTCTGATCCGATAGGGATAAGAAGGCTCACGCTGCCTCGCGGGCTTGGGTCAGCGTCGAGGCCAGGTCACCCATCAGCAGGTCCCAGGCATCGGCGGCCGGATCGAGCGCCGTTGCGAGCGGTTCGAATTTCTTGCGGGTGACGGCGCGGGCAAGCTGGAACTGGGTGGATTTCGCCACTTCCGAAATCCTCAGCGCCTGTTGTTCAGACTGGGCGAATGCCTTGTGGTTCAGCCACGCGAGATGGCTCGCCAGCAGTTCGAAATTGGCACCCACCTGCCGCAGCGTGTTGAACGCGTATTTGTGGAAGAAGCCGAAATCCCTGTCGGCGATCCGCTCAACCTGCGCCGGGAAGACCTTTGCAAACGCACGGATCGGATTGTCCTGCGGCCGCCGGGCAAAATGATGCCGGAGCAGCTTCCAGGCGGTTTCGCGAATGTCGCCGGCGTCCGGATAGGCGGCGGGGAACTTGGCGAATTCGGTATAGGGCAGGAAGGGTAGCGCCTCCGGGCCTGTGTTGAGTTGGAACAGGCCATCGAAATCTTCGCCGGAAAGGGTGAAGAAGCCGCCATTGTGGAAATAGTCGAGCTCGCCGCGTTCGAAGTCGAGGCGGTTGATGGCAACCGTGGTCTTGCCATGTTCCTGGCGATAGGCGACGCCGCGTGTGTCGGGCAGATAAAAGCTGTCGAGTTCGAGCAGCGTCAGCCGGCCGCGGCGGATCTGCTCCGCAACATGCCATTCCGGCCGGTCGAAGATCGCAAGTTCGGTGACGCGGATGCCGAACAGGGTTTCGAGATCCTCCAGCGGCACCTTGAAGAAGGTGAACTGGTCGCCTTCGAAATCCTGGGTCAGGGTGAAACCGAGCATGGCTTCCGGCGGCAGGCCCTGTGCCGAAAGCACCTCTATCCACAGATCGACGTAACAATTCGTCTCCGGCCACATGCGCTCGGCCGAATGCAGCGCATGCGTCCTGTAGTTCGCCGGATCGAGCGCCGGAAATACCGCCGTCATTGGATCAGCCCCAGAGCGTGGCGCGGACGGGTTCCGGCCACTCTTTTACGTCCAGACCGTGAGTGTGGAAGAGCGCAAGGGCGATGCGTTCAAGGCCGAAGCCGACACAGGCCGTGTGAGCGACGCTGCCGTCTGCGAGGTTGAGCCCCCATTTCAGGCCGAAACTGTCCTGATGATAGTTGAAGCTCATGCAGGCGGTGGGCTTGGCGACAGAGGTGATCGGGATCAGCAGCTCGAACTTCAGGTTCTGGTCGCGCTGATTGTTGACCAGCATCTTGCCGGCGCGGCCGAAGAACGGGTCGTTGGCGATGTCGATGGTGACGTCGAGGCCGACCGACCTCATCATCTCGACGCCGCGATCCATCCAAAGCTGGCGGAAATCGGTGACGTGTTGTTCGGTACCCATGCAGACATATTCGCGCATGCGGAACAGCTGCTGGCGGGCCGGATCCTTGGAGGGCTCGTGGCGGAAGCAGTAGCTCTGCAGGTCGAAGAGGCTGCCGCCGGCGGGCAGGTTGCCGCGGCGCGCAACGGTCGGATAGAGCGGATAGCAGGCGGCCGGCGTCAGCACGATGTCGGTCGCTTCCTGACCCTTGGTCCAGTCCTCCTCGCCGACCTCCATGCATTTCAGGAGGCTCATATGGTCGAGCTCGTTGCCGCAGAACGAGTGGACCGTGCCGGCGAGCTGCGGAAAGCTCTTCATGTAGCCGCTGGTCTCGAAGAAGGCGCGGTTCATGCCGGGCGGGAAGCGCATCGCCTCGGCACCGTCGGCACCGCCAACCTTGTCGATCAACCGCTCGAAGGCGGCGATGACGTCTTCGAACTGGCCGCTGCGGCCATACAGTCCGTCGACGCCCGTCTCGATCAGCAGGCCTGCATCGAACAGGCGGTCGAGAAAGGAAACTTGCATATCCATGGCTTTACCTCATTCTTTTCAATGGTTTACATCTGAAATGATAGGGGCGTCAGCCGAGCAGGCTGGTGTCCGGTTTCTGAACGAGCAGCATGGTCGACGTATTGCCGAGAATGCGGTCGTTGGAAATCATCAGCTGGGCGGAATGCGCATCGCGCAGATGCCGGCCGAGGCTGTAAGGCGTACCGTTCTTGTAGCCCATGATGCCGCAGATGATCATCGCCTGGTTGATGATGGTCAGGATCGTCTCGGAAGAGGCCAGCTTGACGTTGTTCATGGCGATCGAAAAAGCCATGGACGACAGCTGGTCGTGATCCGCCTTGGCATCCGCGTAGATCTTCAGGCCGGAGAGGATGCCGGCCTTGAGGAGCTGCAGCAGGTTCGAGGCTTCGGCGAGCCTCAGCGCGCCGGGCGGCTGGGTGCCGCCCGCCTTGCGGGCGGCGGCCCGCACGAAGGCCTGGGCGCGCAGTACCGCGTCGGCGGCGATCCCGTACCAGACCGCGCTCCAGAGGAGATGCGAGGTGGCGAGCATCGATTGCGCCGCGATCTCGGCGAACGGCTTTGGAAAGATCTGGACGGACGGCGCTTCGCCTCTGAAGAGAAAACCGTCCGAGCAGGTGCCGCGCATGCCGAGCGTATCCCAGTCGACGGTCTTCTGCAGGGTATACTGGCCTTGTCTGAAGACGGTCATGACCTGGTCGGTCGGAGCGGCGTTCTCGTTGGAGCGCGAGGTGACCATGATCGCATCGGCATGGGCGCCGTAGGAAATCACCGTCGCATCCTTCGTCAGGCGGCAGGCATCGCCCTCGACCTCGATCGCGCAGATCGAGTTGCGCATATTGCCGCCGATGCCGCCCTCGGTCGTCGCGGAGGCGACGAGAAGCTGGCGGCCTGCAAGTTCGCGCATGAAGTCCCTGTGCCATTCACTGTCGCCACCGTGTTCCACCAGGCTCGAAACCTTGATCTGGTGCATGGCGAAAACCATGGCGCTTGCGGCGCAGGCCTGTCCCAGGATGGAGCAGACCTCGGCGATCTCGGTGATCGAGGCACCCTCGCCGCCGAATGCGGCCGGGATCTGTATTCCGATCAGGCGCTCGGCCTTCATGGCATCGACCGCCTCGCGCGGGAAGCGGCCGTCATGGTCGACCTGGTCAGCAAATTCAGCCGCAACGGCTGCCACGCGGTGAGCGCGGGCGCTCAGGCTCATGTCGGCGGCAAAGGCGGGGAGGCTCATCTCAAGCGGCCTCGCGGGCTTTCAGGATCTGCGAAACCGTCTGCTCGATCGCAGCTATGCTGGCGAAGGACTTGCGGTTCAAAAGGCTGTCGGGAAACTCGATGTCGAAGGCCTCTTCGAGGCCCAGCATCAGTTGCACCGATGCAAAGGAGGAGAGGCCGGCCGCATAAAGGTCGGCGCCGTCTTCCAGGTCAGTCACCGCGACCGGAAGGCCGCCTACCCGTGTCAGCAATTCGCGAATGGTCTCGTTCATCTCGACGTCTCCGGATCGTTCGAATTCTGCGTTCATCGCTGGAGACTTTACTACGCAGGAAAGCATAAGATTCCGGTAATAAACGTCGTGAAGTTAGGGCTGCGGGATTCCGTAAAATCCGATCGATCGCCATCGGCATGGCTCGGCTTGACATCAACGGCCCGCGGGTTTCTGATGGCGCCATTCACCAGGGGGGTCCCGCCAAGGGGCTGAGATACTGCTGGTCGGATCGGCTTTGGCCGGCCGAGGCGCAGTGACCCGTTGAACCTGATCCAGTTCATACTGGCGTAGGGACGGTGCGGGCGCTGCGGTAACAAGGACGGGAAACCGTCCTTCGGATTCCGGGGTGTTTTTCCATCATTCCAACACTGGAACTGGGTCTCCAAACGTCAAACCTTGGAGCCTTGAGCCATGAATATCGCAGCCACCAAGCTTACCCCGGTCGTCACCACCGGCCCGCTTCCCGCTTCCACGAAAGTCCTGAAAGCAGGAACGATCCATCCGGACATCCGCGTGCCGATGCGCCAGATCGCATTGCATCCGACCTCCGGCGAACCGCCGGTCACCGTCTACGATTCCTCCGGACCCTATACCGCCGAAGGCACCGCGATCAGCATTGATGCCGGCCTGCCGCGCCTGCGCGAAAGCTGGATTGCCGCCCGCGGCGATGTCGAGGCCTATGAGGGCCGTATCGTCAGGCCGGAGGACAACGGCTTCGTGTCCGGGAGCCACCTGACGCCGGAATTCCCGGTCCGCAACCAGCCCTTCAAGGCGAAGGCGGGCAGGGCCGTCACCCAGCTCGCTTATGCGCGGGCCGGCATCGTCACGCCGGAGATGGAATTCGTCGCCATCCGCGAGAACCTCGGCCGGCAGGCGGCCAGCGAGCCACTCATCCGCGACGGCGAAAGTTTCGGCGCCCATGTGCCGGACTTCGTGACGCCCGAGTTCGTTCGACGCGAAGTCGCCGAAGGCAGGGCGATCATTCCCGCCAATATCAACCACCCGGAATCCGAACCGATGATCATCGGCCGTAACTTCCTGGTGAAGATCAATGCCAATATCGGCAATTCGGCCGTCACCTCGTCGATGGCCGAGGAAGTCGAGAAGATGGTCTGGGCGATCCGCTGGGGTGCCGATACGGTCATGGACCTGTCGACCGGCCGCAACATCCACAATATCCGCGAGTGGATCATCCGCAATTCGCCGGTGCCGATCGGCACCGTGCCGCTCTACCAGGCGCTCGAAAAGGTGAACGGCATTGCCGAGGACCTCACCTGGGAAGTCTATCGCGACACGCTGATCGAGCAGGCCGAGCAGGGCGTCGACTACTTCACCATCCATGCGGGCGTGCGGCTCGCCTATATCCCGCTCACCGTCAACCGCGTCACCGGCATCGTTTCCCGCGGCGGCTCGATCATGGCCAAGTGGTGTCTGCACCATCACAGGGAGAGTTTTCTCTACGAGCATTTTGAGGAAATCTGCGACATCGCCCGGGCCTACGACGTCTCCTTCTCGCTTGGAGATGGCCTGCGCCCGGGTTCGATCGCCGATGCCAACGATGCGGCGCAGTTTGCGGAACTGGAAACCCTCGGTGAGCTGACGAAAATCGCCTGGGCGAAGGATTGCCAGGTGATGATCGAAGGCCCTGGCCATGTGCCAATGCACAAGATCAAGGCCAATATGGACAAGCAGCTCGCCGTCTGCGGCGAGGCGCCGTTTTATACGCTCGGTCCGCTGACTACCGATATCGCGCCGGGTTACGACCACATCACGTCGGGCATCGGGGCTGCGATGATCGGCTGGTTCGGCACCGCCATGCTCTGCTACGTGACGCCAAAGGAACATCTCGGCCTGCCGGACCGCAACGACGTCAAGGTGGGCGTGATCACCTACAAGATCGCTGCACACGCAGCCGATCTCGCCAAGGGCCATCCCGCGGCGCAGGTGCGGGACGATGCGCTGTCGCGCGCCCGGTTCGAGTTTCGCTGGGAGGATCAGTTCAATCTCTCGCTCGATCCGGAAACGGCACGCTCCTTCCACGACGAGACGCTACCCAAGGAGGCGCACAAGGTGGCGCATTTCTGCTCCATGTGCGGTCCGAAATTCTGCTCGATGCGGATTTCCCACGATATTCGCGCCGAGGCGCAGAAGGAGGGCCTGGAGGCGATGGCCGCCAAGTATCGCGATGGCGGCGATCTCTATATGCCGGTGGGGAAGGCGTGAGCTGATCCCACGCCCTTCGACGTCGAGGCCAGGTCACCCCCCTCTGTCCTGCCGGACATCTCCCCCTCAAGGGGGGGATCGAGGGAGGCTTGCTCAGCGGTCCCTCTCTGATTTGTGCGACGGCAAAACGCCGACAGGGAGCAGAGTTCGGCAATCTCTCGGCGATCTCAAGGCTCCTGGTCGGCTAGGACCTTGCTTCTGGCCGATCTCCCCCCTTGAGGGGGAGATGTCCGGCAGGACAGAGGGGGGTATGGCGGGGTGCGCCTTCCGATGCTGTTTTGCCCGTGGATAATTCGCCGCCGCCTTCCAGCGTCTCCAATGACTTAACCGCTTCATCATCCCCGTCCTCCAGCTTTCGGCCTACAATCCTCCCGCTTCCGTCGCCGGAGTGTTTCGCGAGACGTTCGCGGGCAGGCGGAGGCCGGCGCCCTGGTTGGACCTGTAACGTGCAGGAAAGGTCAGGGAGGTGAAAGCCATGGGCGAGGGGCAACCCGAACCCTATCAAGCCTCCCCCTGGCCGCCAGGCCGGGTTCGGTTGAGCCGTGCAAGTGGCAAGGTTTCCCGAAAGGAAGCCGCGAACGAAGCCACGCAGCGAGGCGAGGTGATCACCTGTAGGGGCCGGAAGCCTCGAAAAGACGCCGAAGGCCACGCGAATGCGGAGCCATACTATTATTTATTATGAGGTTCCGCATTCGTGTGGACTCTCCAAACAAGCCAAGCCACGGGCGCACTTCGCCGCGTGAACAAGAACCCGTGTCACCTCGGAGGATACGCGTGCTCACCGCCGCGGAAATCGCTGACGGAATAACATCCGCCGTCGCCGCGTACGGCGCTTTCGCCGATCACTGCCTTGCCGTGGCCGCCTGGGATATCCAGGACATAGGTGGGCTGGCAGAGGCCGGAAATATTGCCCCGGAGCGCCGAGACGATCTTCTGGCCCTCGGCGATATCCAGCCGGAAGTGGCTCGTACCCGGGGCAAAGTCGGGATGGTGCAGGTAATAGGGCTTGATTCGGGTCTCGACGAAAGCCTTCATCAGGTCGCCAAGCACCGCTGGATCGTCGTTGACGCCGCGCAAGAGCACCGTCTGGCTCACCATCGGAAAACCGGCATCGACCAGGCGGCCGCAGGCGGCGCGGGCGGCGTCGGTCATTTCGCGGGGATGGTTGGCATGCAGCGCGATATAGACGACCTTGCGGCTTTCCTTCAGCGCCGCGATCATCGCTTCGTCGACGAGGTCCGGCTCGACCACCGGCACGCGGGTGTGAAAGCGGACGATTTTTACATGCGGGATCTCGGCAAGGCCGCGCATGATCGCCGCCAGCCGTCTCGGCGAAAGGACCAGCGGGTCGCCGCCGGTCAGGATCACCTCCCAGATTTCGCTGTGCTCGCGGATATAGGCGAGCGCCGCCGCCAGCTCCTCAGACGAAAGCGTGCCGTCGCCCTGCGGGCCGACCATTTCGCGGCGGAAGCAGAAGCGGCAATAGACCGGGCAGATATGCACCGCTTTCAGCAGCACCCGGTCCGGATAGCGGTGAACGATGCCCTTGACCGGGCTGTGCGCCTGATCGCCGATCGGGTCGGCACGCTCTTCCGGCGTCGCCAGCAGCTCGCTCGGATCGGGCACGAACTGCCGGGCGATCGGATCGGCCGGATCGGTGCTGTCGATCAGGGACACGACCGTCGGCGTCAGCGCAATCGCATAGCGGTCGGCGACGGCGCGGATGCCGCCGAGTTTCTGGGGCTCGATCAAGCCGGCGGCTGCCAGCTCTTCCGGGGTTTTCAATGAGCGGACCGACGTCACGAAAATACCTCCGCGACCGGCGCCCACATCACCTGGTCGATACGGGTGGCACCGGTTGCCAGCATGGCCAGCCGATCAAAGCCGAGCGCCGCGCCGCTTGCGTCCGGCATGGTCGAAAGCGCATCGAGAAAGTCTTCGTCGAGCGGATAACGTTCGCCGTAGATGCGGGCCTTCTCGGCCATCTCGTGCTCGAAACGGCGGCGCTGTTCGCCGGCGTCGGTGAGTTCGCCAAAGGCATTGGCAAGCTCGACGCCGCAGGCATAAAGCTCGAAACGTTCGGCGACGCGCGGATCACGGGCGGAGGGCCGGGCGAGCGCGGCTTCGCAAACCGGATATTCGTGCAGGATCGTCGCGCGGTCCTTGCCGAGATGCGGCTCGACCTTTTCGACCAGCACCTTGCTGAACAGGTCAGCCCAGGTGTCGTCTTCGGCAAAGCGGATGAGGGCCTTTTCCAGACCGGCCGCCAAGAGATCGCGGTCCGTTTCGCCGTTCGTCGCCACGGAGGCCAGCAGGTCGATGCCGGCGAACCGGTCGAAGGCTTCGGCAAGCGTCAGGCGTTCCGGTTCGGCGAAAGGATCGACTTCCATATCGCGGAAGGCAAAGCGTGTGGTCCTGGTGGTTTCGGCGGCCAGCGCCAGCATGTCGGCGCAATCGGCCATCAGCTGTTCGTAGCTCTCGCCGACCCGGTACCATTCGAGCATGGTGAATTCCGGATGGTGCAGCGGTCCGCGTTCCCTGTTGCGGTAGACATGCGCGAAGGTGAAGATACGCTTCTCGCCGGCGGCCAGCAGTTTCTTGGCGGCGAATTCCGGCGATGTGTGCAGGTAGAGCGGCGCCCTGCCACCGTCGATGGCGATCACTTCCGTCGCGAAGGCATGCAGATGTGTCTCGTTGCCGGGGGAAACCTGCAACGTCGCCGTATCCACCTCGATGAAATCGCGCTCGCCAAAGAAACCGCGCAGCGCCGTCTGGACCGCATTGCGACCCTTCAGGAAGGGCCGGCGGTCGGCATGGTTTGCCGGCGTCCACCAGGGCGAGCGGGATATGGCAGGTCGCGACGAGCTCATTTGCGGCTTTCTTCGCCGGTTCTCCCCGGCAAGGCTTCCACTTTGCGCGGTTTTAGAGTAGTTCCGGCCGGAAAACAGACGATCCGTCCTTCGGGACGGTTATCGCCCGGTCCTCTACGATGCATTTTCGGCAGTTACAAGCCGGTTCGCTACACAAGGAATCCTATGGTCAAGGTCATCGCCTCTTCTGTCCGCAAGGGCAACGTCATCGATGTGGACGGCAAGCTTTATGTCGTTCTCACCGCCGAGAATTTCCATCCCGGCAAGGGCACACCTGTCACGCAGGTCAATATGCGCCGCATCGTCGACGGCGTGAAGGTGTCCGAACGCTGGCGGACGACCGAACAGGTCGAGCGCGCCTTCGTCGAGGACGTCAACCATCAGTTCCTCTATGAAGACGGCGAAGGCTTCCACTTCATGAACCCGGAAAACTACGACCAGGTCGTGGTGGATGTGGATACGATGGGCGACCAGAAGGCCTATCTTCAGGAAGGCATGACCTGCGTCCTCTCCATGCACGAAGGCATTGCTCTGGCCATCCAGCTGCCGCGCCACGTGACGCTCGAGATCGTCGAGACCGAACCGGTCGTCAAGGGCCAGACGGCTTCCTCGTCCTACAAGCCGGCCATGTTGTCGAACGGCATCCGCACCGCGGTTCCGCCGCATATCGATGCGGGCACTCGCGTCGTGATCGCGACCGAAGACAATTCCTACGTCGAGCGCGCCAAGAACTGATCATCCCCGGCCTTTCCGGACGTGATAAAAAAACCTCCGAAGCGCTGGCTTCGGAGGTTTTTTATTGTCGTTATGTTTGGGGCGGAGGTTACTTTTTGACGACCACCGACGCGACCTTGGTATCGGTCTTGCCGAAGGCATAACCGCCACCGACCGCCACGTTGAGCGAGACGTAGTCCAGTGCCATCTGACGCACGGCGGCTGCGAGGTTCGACTGAGCGGTCGAGACCTCGCGCTGAGCGTCGAGAACGTCGAGCAGCGAGGAAGCGCCGTCACGATAGCTGGCGGTGCCAAGCTGCAGAGCTTCTTCGTAGGACTTCACAGTTGCCTGAAGAGAGGAGACCGTGCGGCTGTCGCGGGAAACTGCGGCCAGTGCATTTTCCACTTCTTCGACTGCGTTCAGAACCGTCTGCTTCCAGGCAAGATACTGCTCGCGGGCGCTGGATTCGGCGATCTTGACGTTGCCGCGCAGGCGACCGCCGTCGAAGATCGGCAGGCTCAGCTGTGGCCCGAAAGACCAGGTCAGGGCCCGGGTATCGAGGCTGCCGGCAATGGCGTTGTATCTCGGAGAAATGGAGCCGCCGAGCGTAATTGCCGGATAGAGCTGGGCCTCGGCGACGCCGATTTGGGCGACGGCCGATGCGAGTTGGCGTTCCGCGGCACGGATGTCCGGACGGTTGCGGATCAGGTCCGCCGGAATGCCGGCCTTGGTGCTGAAGCGGGCAACCGGCTGGCGGGCACCTTTCTGAAGTTCCGGAACGAGCGACGATGCCGGCATGGCGAGAAGCGTGGCGACACGATGCGCCGCACCCCGGAAACTCGTCTCCAGGCCCGGGATTTCTGCGATCGTCGAGTTCACCAAGCCTTCCGACTGGACGACATCGAGACGAGAAGCTGCGCCGGCATCCAGCTGGAGCTTGGTGAGGCTCAGCGTTTCACGCCGCGAATCGAGGTTCCGGTGAGCAATCGCAATGCGTTCCTGGAAGTAGCGCACGTCGATATAAGCCGCGACGACCTGAGACAGGAACGAGAGACGTGCGACGTCCTCGCTGGCATAGGCGGCATCGAGGCTTGCGAGCGCACTCTCCTTGGAACGCCTGTAGAGGCCGAAAAGATCGAGGAACCAGGACGCATCGGCAGTACCCGCCGACACGGTCGTGCGCGAGAACGAACCGGGCTCGGTACGAGTGCCGGTGGTCGTGCTGGCGGCCGAGAGATCCAGCGACGGGAGAGCGCCCGCGCCGGCGACGGTAACGTTGGCCTGGGCGGACGTGATCCGCTCCATAGCCTGGAGGATATCGAGGTTCTGGCCGATCCCCTGATTTACGTAGCCGTTCAGGCGGCTGTCATTAAATGCGGTCCACCAGGCAACCTGCGAAACATCGCCGTTGCTGGTCTTGCCGGCTTCGGCAAATTTACCCGGAAGAGCAATTTCCGGCGCCTTGTGATCTGGACCGACGACGCAGCCCGAAAGCAGCAGCATAGTGAGAGGAGCAACAACACGAATGGATAACATTTTTCTGTCCCAGTGCCCTATAACGCGTGGAAGGTCAGCACTCATGCCTCTTCCGATTGTCCCGTCAGCAGCGATTCGTACAGCTTCTGACGGCATTAAAGGTCGAATACGTTAACGAACGTAATCATCATCCTACTCTTTTTCACGCTTTGATAACCGTCTAACGACAACAAAGAAGGACGGAACGAAGAAAATTCCGAGAAGTGTTGCAGAAAGCATACCACCCAGCACCCCGGTGCCGATGGCGTTCTGAGCTGCCGATCCGGCGCCGGTCGCGATCGCCAGCGGCACGACGCCGAGGATGAAAGCGAGGGATGTCATGACGATCGGCCTCAGGCGCAGGCGTGCAGCTTCAAGGGTTGCCTCGATCATTTTCATCCCGCCGGCCTGACGTTCCTTGGCGAATTCGACGATCAGAATGGCGTTCTTCGCCGCGAGGCCGATCGTCGTCAGAAGCCCGACCTTGAAATAAACGTCGTTCGCCTGGCCGAAGAGATACGCCGCGGCGAGCGCGCCGAGCACGCCGATCGGGACCGCCAATATGACGGAGAACGGGATCGACCAGCTTTCATAGAGTGCCGCAAGGCAGAGGAAGACAATCAGGACCGATAGCCCATAAAGCATCGGCGCCTGCGAGCCCGACAGCCGCTCCTGGTAGGAAATGCCCTGCCAGGCCACCGAGTAACCGCCAGGCAGCGCAGCCGTCAGCCTCTGCATTTCGTCCATGGCCTGGCCGGTGCTGACGCCCGGACCGGCCGCGCCCTCGAGTGGAATGGCGCTGGTGCCGTTGAAGCGCGCAAGCTGCGGCGTGCCGCTGATCCACTGGACGGTGCTGAAGGAGGAGAAGGGAACCATCTCGCCGCTATTGTTACGGGCGAACCAGTGTTTCAAGTCGTCCGGCTGCATGCGGTAGGGCGCATCGCCCTGGACATAGACCGGCTTCAGCTCGTTGTTGAGGGTGAAGTCGTTGACATCGCGTCCGGCGAAGATGGTGGCCAGCATCGAGTTGACGGAGGCGAGATCGACCCCCATCGCGCCCAGCTTTTCCTGGTCGAGCAGGATCTTGAGCTGGGTTTCGGATCGCTGGGTGCTGCTGCGCAGCGAACTGATGTTCGGATTGCCGGTGCCGGCCTGAATGAGCTGCTGCGATGCCGTAGTCAGCGCCGCGTTGCCGTTGTTGCCGCTGTCGACCAGATACATGGAGAAGCCGCTCGACGTGCCCAGCCCCTGGATGGCCGGCGGCAGAAGGGCGAAGACCTGCGCATCGCGGATGCTGAAGAAATACCCGCTCGCCCGCCGGACGATAGCTGCGGCAGACTGCTCCGGCCTGGTACGCTCGGCAAAATCCTTGAGCTTGGTGAACACGATCGCGTTGTTCTGGCCGCTTCCGCTGAAGCTGAAGCCGAGGACGCCGAACACGGCATCCACATTGTCCTTTTCCTTTTCGAGGAAATAGGCCTCGACCTTCTTGACCGCCTCGTCGGTGCGCGGCGTGGTGGCGCCGACAGGCGTCTGGATAATGGTCAGCAGAACGCCCTGGTCTTCCTGCGGAAGGAAAGAATTCGGCAGTTTCGTGAAAAGCCAGGCGCAGCCGCCGATCACCAGCAGGAACGCCAGCATCACGCGGAACGGGCGCTTCAGAAGATACCCAATAGTGCTGACATAACCCCGGGTCGAGCGGTCGAAACCACGATTGAACAGGGCGCCGATGCCGCGGCGCTTCTTGTGGTGATCGATCGGCTTCAGCATGGTGGCGCAAAGCGCCGGCGTCAGCACGATGGCGACCAGTGCCGAAAGCAGCATGGCCGATACGATGGTGATCGAGAACTGCCGGTAGATGATGCCGGTCGAGCCACCGAAGAAGGCCATCGGGATAAACACGGCCGTCAGCACGAGCGCGATGCCGATGATGGCGCCGGTGATCTCGCCCATGGACTTTTCGGTGGCTTCGAGCGGGCTTAAGCCCTCTTCGTCCATGATGCGTTCGACATTCTCGACGACGACGATGGCATCGTCGACGAGAAGGCCGATGGCGAGAACCATGGCGAACATGGTCAGGGTGTTGATGGAATATCCGGTCATCGCCAGCACCCCGAACGTGCCGAGCAGGACGACGGGCACCGCAATCATCGGGATCAGCGTTGCACGCAGATTCTGAAGAAAGATGAGCAGGACGACGAAAACCAGGATGATCGCTTCAATGAGCGTGTGGACGACCTTCTCGATCGACAGCTGCACAAAGGGCGTCGTGTCGTAGGGATAGGTGATCTCCACGCCATCCGGAAGATTGGGTCCAATGGCGGTCAGCGCCTCCCTGACGCGCGCGGCGGTATCGAGAGCATTGGCGCCGGTCGCGAGGTTCACGGCGAAACCCGTGGACGGCAGGCCGTTCTGGCGGGAGCCGCCACCATAACTCTCTTCACCGATCTCGACGCGGGCGACATCGCTGAGGCGCACCGTCGCGCCGTCCTGTTCGACCTTCAGGATGATCCGCTCGAAATCGTCGACCGTCGTCAGCTGGCTTTGCGCGGTCATGGTGACGGTCAGCTGCTGCTCCTGCCTGGCCGGAAGACCGCCCAAGGCGCCAACGGAAACCTGCGTGTTCTGGGACTGGATCGCGGACGTCACATCCGCGGGCGTCAACTGGTATTTCTGCAGCTTGTAGGGATCGAGCCAGACGCGCATCGCGTAGCCGGATCCGAAGATGTCGATGCTGCCGACGCCTTCCAGGCGCTTGACCTGATCTTCGATCTGCGTGGAAAACAGGTCGCCGAGATCGACCGAGCTTCGCTTCTTGTCCGTCGAAACCAGGGCTCCGACCATCAGGATGCTCGATGTCGAACGGGAGACCTCGATGCCGGCCTGCTGCACCACGTCGGGCAGCTGCGATTGCACCAGCTGCAGCTTGTTCTGCACCTGCACCTGGGCAATGTCCGGAAGGACGCTGCTGCCGAAGGTCAGCGTGACCGTCGCGCGGCCGGTCGAGGAGGACGACGTCATATAGGTGAGGTCGTCGAGGCCGGTCATGCCGTCTTCGATGATCGTCGTCACCGATTTCTCGACGGTCTCGGCGCTTGCACCGTTGTAGCTCGCGGTGATCCTGACCGTGGTCGGCGCGATGTCGGGATATTGCGAGATCGAGAGCGTCGCGATGGCGAGCGCGCCGCCGAGCATGATGACGATCGCGATGACCCAGGCGAAGACCGGTCGCCGGATAAAGAACTTGGCCATTCAGATTATTCCTTGCCGCGTTTCGTCATGTTCGTTTCCGCTCGGGCCTTCACGGCTTTGCCGCGGCCGGTTTCGGCGCCTCGACGACGAAACCCTTGTCGTCGACCGTCGCATCGACCGGCTGGACAATGGCGCCATCGGCGATCCACTGGAAGCCGTCGACGACCAGGCGGTCGCCGTCGGTTACGCCCTGCGTGACAAGCCAGCTGTTGCCGGAGACGCTGCTGGTCGGGAAGATGCGGGTCTCCACCTTGCCGTCGGTTGTGACGAACTTGGCGGAAAGCTCACCGCGGGCATTGCGCGTCGCGGCGCGCTGCGGGATCAGGTAGCCGCTCTCTTTGCCGAGAGTGACGGTGGCGCGCACATAGGTGCCCGGCAGGATCATGTCCTCGGGGTTATCGAAGAGCGCGCGGATCTGGTAGGTGCCGGTCGTCTCGCTGACGGCCATATCGGCCATGTCGAGCTTGCCGGTCAGGGGGTAGTCCGTTCCGTCTTCCAGGGTCAGCCTGATATCCGCCTTGCGCGGATCGCCGCTCAAGCGGCCGGAGGCCATGGCCGTGCGCAGTTCAAGCAGGTTGGTACTGGAATCGATGAGATCGATATAAATCGGGTCGAGGCGGCGCAGTGTCGTCAGCGCGGTCGTCTGGTTGGCGGTGACGATATTGCCGATGCTGACATTGGAGATCGACGTGACGCCATCGAAGGGCGCGCGGATCTCGGTCAGGTCCAGATTGATCTGGGCGGCATTGAGCGCGGCATTCGCCTGTTCGACATCCGCCTGTGCCTGGAGAAGCGTCACCCGCGCATTCTCATATTCGATCTGCGTCGCGCCGCTGTTGACCAGCCGCTCATAGCGGGAAAGGTTCGCCTGGGCGCTCGGAATGCTGGCTTGCGCCTTCGAGAGGGTCGCCTTCGCCTCGGCGACCTCGGCCGCATAGGTGCTGTCCTCGATCTTGTAGAGAAGATCTCCGGCCTTGACCTCGTTGCCCTGCTTGAAGGCGATCTGATTGATCTGGCCGGTAACGCGCGGACGGATGTCGGCGATCTGGAATGGTGTAGCCCGGCCCGGCAGGACAGCCGTGATCGGCTGCTCGGACTTCTTCATGATCACCACGCTGACCGGCTGCGGCGGACGCTGCGGAGCGCCGCCTGCCGCACCGTTGCCGGCCGGCGTCTGGCCTGAGTCGCTGCAGGCGGTGAGCGCCACGGTAAGAAGCAGGGAAAGTATCAGTTTGCGTCCGGTCATGGCGTCATCCAAGGCAAGCGTCTGGGTCATTGCCCCGGCAGGCGGGATGTGCCGGGGCGGAAGTCGGGGAGATTAACCCGTCTCAATCAGTCGGAACAATGGTGGTCACAAGTGAGAGTTAACCAATGTTCCACGGTTGGTGAAGTGACGTAAATATAAAATCGTCACTTTGCAAGCGGATTTTGCAGCGCAGCATTCACAAGCCTGGCAAGGCCGTCGCAACGGTCATGCAATTCCGCCTCGCCGGCCTTGGCCAGAAGGACCGGATGGAGCACGCTGGCAAAGGCGGCCGCCACGTGCCGGCCGACCGGCTGCGGGTCCGCACACTGGTAGACGCCGCTCTCGACCCCTTGCCGGATGAGATCGGTGAACAGGTTCTCGATCAGCTGCTTGTAATGCTGGCCGCTCGGGAGATCCGCTTCCGACATCAGGAAGATCATCTCGAACAGGAAGGGAGTGTTGCGAAGATCCTGGAGATGCGCTTCCATCAGCTTGCGAACGAAGATTGCCAGCCGCTCGGGCGCCGGTGCCGGCTCGTCGAGCGTCTCGAACCGGCCAATCATCCGGCTGATATGCCGGTCGCAGATCGCATCCGCCAGTGACGCCTTGGAATGAAAGTGCTTGAAGACGTTGGCGGGCGACATGTGCAGCGCGTGGGCGACGTCGGCGATCGAGCATTTGGCGATCCCCCGTTCACGGAACAGAGATTCAGCCGTGTTGAGGATATCTTCCCGCGTTTCTTCCGCCTTGCGTCTCGGTCTGCGCACTTTGTCCTCGTCATAATACCGGAACGGTTTCCGGCCAATTGTTCAACGCGTGCTGAAATAGGGCGCCAGATTGCTGCGGATACGGTCGAGCACGGTCGCGCCGCTGGTATCGGGCACAAAAGTCTCGCCGGTGATCGTCTCGAAAGCCGTGCGGTAGACTTTGGCGGTCTCCTCGACGAGCTCGGCCGGGATCGCGGGGATCTCATCCTTATAGGGGTCGCAACGCTCGACCACCCAGGCGCGGATGAAGTCCTTGTCGAAACTCTTCGGCCGCGTGCCGTTGCGGAAGGCCTCGTCGTAGCTGTCAGCGATCCAGTAGCGGCTGCTGTCCGGCGTGTGGATCTCGTCGGCAAGGATGATGGTGCCCTCGGCATCCGTGCCGAACTCATACTTGGTATCGACGAGAATCAAGCCGCGTTTCGCCGCCAGTTCCTGGCCGCGCGCAAAAAGCGCGAGCGCATAACGGGAGAGGGTCGTCCATTGTTCGGCGGTCAGAAGTCCCTGCTCGACGATCTCGCCGGGCGTCAGGGGTTCGTCGTGGCCGCCGTCGAAGGCCTTGCTTGTCGGCG
>NZ_JBDIUU010000013.1:0-102926 GCF_039631515.1 Neorhizobium tunisiense
GCTGTTGACTTCAAATGGTGGTGGGCACTATAACCCGCTCACTGAACGAGGGCGGCGGCGCTGCTGGCGACGACGACTTTCGTTCTAAAGAAATCACTGATTGATTGGCGCATGCTGGTTGGGACCGGGTTACGGTTTGGTCTCTGAAAGCAGTGCTGTTCGGGAAGTTTTGACGGTTTGGCCTTTTGGTTTTGAAGCGTCGGTTATTTGACAATTGAAGATGAGAAGAAAGAGAAACGTGGTCGGCGGTTTTCGCGGGTGAAGCTTTCGGGCTTTGCTCATAGGAAGACAAATGACGGTCACGTTTTGAACAAGAGAACACCTGGTTTTTTGGCGCAGTGATGCGGTTTAAGATCATAGTGAGTTCTCGTCGATTCAGAACAAGAGTGATTAGTCGGATTGGATTCTCAACTTGAGAGTTTGATCCTGGCTCAGAACGAACGCTGGCGGCAGGCTTAACACATGCAAGTCGAGCGCCCCGCAAGGGGAGCGGCAGACGGGTGAGTAACGCGTGGGAATCTACCCATCCCTACGGAACAACTCCGGGAAACTGGAGCTAATACCGTATACGCCCTTCGGGGGAAAGATTTATCGGGGATGGATGAGCCCGCGTTGGATTAGCTAGTTGGTGGGGTAAAGGCCTACCAAGGCGACGATCCATAGCTGGTCTGAGAGGATGATCAGCCACATTGGGACTGAGACACGGCCCAAACTCCTACGGGAGGCAGCAGTGGGGAATATTGGACAATGGGCGCAAGCCTGATCCAGCCATGCCGCGTGAGTGATGAAGGTCTTAGGATTGTAAAGCTCTTTCACCGGAGAAGATAATGACGGTATCCGGAGAAGAAGCCCCGGCTAACTTCGTGCCAGCAGCCGCGGTAATACGAAGGGGGCTAGCGTTGTTCGGAATTACTGGGCGTAAAGCGCACGTAGGCGGATATTTAAGTCAGGGGTGAAATCCCAGAGCTCAACTCTGGAACTGCCTTTGATACTGGGTATCTTGAGTATGGAAGAGGTAAGTGGAATTGCGAGTGTAGAGGTGAAATTCGTAGATATTCGCAGGAACACCAGTGGCGAAGGCGGCTTACTGGTCCATTACTGACGCTGAGGTGCGAAAGCGTGGGGAGCAAACAGGATTAGATACCCTGGTAGTCCACGCCGTAAACGATGAATGTTAGCCGTCGGCAAGTTTACTTGTCGGTGGCGCAGCTAACGCATTAAACATTCCGCCTGGGGAGTACGGTCGCAAGATTAAAACTCAAAGGAATTGACGGGGGCCCGCACAAGCGGTGGAGCATGTGGTTTAATTCGAAGCAACGCGCAGAACCTTACCAGCCCTTGACATGCCCGGCTCGCCACAGAGATGTGGTTTTCCCTTCGGGGACCGGGACACAGGTGCTGCATGGCTGTCGTCAGCTCGTGTCGTGAGATGTTGGGTTAAGTCCCGCAACGAGCGCAACCCTCGCCCTTAGTTGCCAGCATTCAGTTGGGCACTCTAAGGGGACTGCCGGTGATAAGCCGAGAGGAAGGTGGGGATGACGTCAAGTCCTCATGGCCCTTACGGGCTGGGCTACACACGTGCTACAATGGTGGTGACAGTGGGCAGCGAAGGAGCGATCCCGAGCTAATCTCCAAAAGCCATCTCAGTTCGGATTGCACTCTGCAACTCGAGTGCATGAAGTTGGAATCGCTAGTAATCGCGGATCAGCACGCCGCGGTGAATACGTTCCCGGGCCTTGTACACACCGCCCGTCACACCATGGGAGTTGGTTTTACCCGAAGGTAGTGCGCTAACCGCAAGGAGGCAGCTAACCACGGTAGGGTCAGCGACTGGGGTGAAGTCGTAACAAGGTAGCCGTAGGGGAACCTGCGGCTGGATCACCTCCTTTCTAAGGAAGCTGTGGAATTGGTAAGACGCCTGACCTGATCTTCGGATCAACTCAGGATGAACCTTCCCGTGCTTTTTAGAACAATAGATGGCACCAGTCAGGTGACCATCGAAACGCAATACGCCACGGAATACCTTCGGGTATCGGATGGTATGGCGAACCCGCCGACTACGTTTCTCTTTCTTCAAAAGGATATGAACCATTGGTTTGCGCTCACGCACGTACCGCCCTTCGGGCTGTGCTCCGCGAGGGCGCCGGACGACCGGCGACGGCTCGCTGAGCTTGTATGGGCGGTTTACGTTTGGGCTTTCGAGCCTGGCGAGATGGGCCCGTAGCTCAGTTGGTTAGAGCACACGCTTGATAAGCGTGGGGTCGGTAGTTCGAGTCTACCCGGGCCCACCATTTTTGGTTCGCCAATGTGGTTTGTTTGATGGTTTGCCTGATCCTGGCGTTTGTTTCGTCAGGTGTTTGTGATGGTTGGGGCTGTAGCTCAGCTGGGAGAGCACCTGCTTTGCAAGCAGGGGGTCAGCGGTTCGATCCCGCTCAGCTCCACCAATTCACTTTGGTGTCGATGCGAGCGCGAAACATATCCTTTGAAGAAATAAAAGTTTGCATCACTTCGATGAAGTGCTGCCTGTTCTGCAAAAATCGTGAAGAGAAGATTGATCTGGAGGCTTCCAGGTATGGGTTTAGGCCCATGTCCGAGGCCGGTTCCAATGACGTCGTGGATGGCCTAGCCGGCCGGATACGAAAGAGGGGCCGGAAGAGGTAGGAAGCTTGTCACTCTGGTCGGTCGTTGTTGGTGTTCTGACCTTCGGGTTTGAGCATCTCTGACGACTTGCTGATGTCCGTTTGCTAACCGCGCGGACCCGGATTTAATCTCGAGAAGCTGGTCTTAAAGACAGGTTTGCAAGCGGGTCGCTCGGCGTGACCCCAATCAAGCAGGCCTGTCGAACACGTCGATGGCATCATGAGAAGGGCTGGTTGTAAAAGGTAACCGGTCCGTCGCGCATTGGGTCTGAAAGCCTGATGGGTGGCTATATTGATGAGCATTGGCAATGAGAACGATTAAGTGTCGTAAGGGCATTTGGTGGATGCCTTGGCATGCACAGGCGAAGAAGGACGTGATACGCTGCGATAAGCCGTGGGGAGCTGCGAATGAGCTTTGATCCATGGATCTCCGAATGGGGCAACCCACCTTAGATACCTAGAAAGTTTAAGCCGATCTTCGGATCGGTTTAGGTTTCTAGGTATTGTTAAAAGGTATCTTACCTTCGAATAAAATAGGGGTAAGAAGCGAACTCGGGGAACTGAAACATCTAAGTACCCGAAGGAAAGGACATCAACCGAGACTCCGCAAGTAGTGGCGAGCGAACGCGGACCAGGCCAGTGGCAATCAGGAATAAAGCCGAACGCTTTGGAAAAGGCGGCCGCAGCGGGTGATAGCCCCGTAGGCGTAGAACACTGATTGTCCTAGAGTAGGGCGGGACACGTGAAATCCTGTCTGAACATGGGGAGACCACTCTCCAAGCCTAAGTACTCGTGCATGACCGATAGCGAACAAGTACCGTGAGGGAAAGGTGAAAAGCACCCCGACAAGGGGAGTGAAATAGAACCTGAAACCGGATGCCTACAAACAGTCGGAGGGGGCAACCCTGACGGCGTACCTTTTGTATAATGGGTCAACGACTTAGTGTAACTAGCAAGCTTAAGCCGGTAGGTGTAGGCGCAGCGAAAGCGAGTCTGAACAGGGCGTTCAGTTAGTTGCATTAGACCCGAAACCGAGTGATCTAGCCATGAGCAGGTTGAAGGTTGGGTAACACCAACTGGAGGACCGAACCCGCATCTGTTGCAATAGATTGGGATGACTTGTGGCTAGGGGTGAAAGGCCAATCAAACTCGGAAATAGCTGGTTCTCCGCGAAAACTATTTAGGTAGTGCGTCGATCGAATACCCCGGGGGGTAGAGCACTGGATGGGCTATGGGGACTCACCGTCTTACTGATCCTAACCAAACTCCGAATACCCGGGAGTACTAATCGGCAGACACACGGCGGGTGCTAACGTCCGTCGTGAAAAGGGAAACAACCCTGACCTCCAGCTAAGGTCCCCAAGTCATGGCTAAGTGGGAAAGGATGTGAGGATCCCAAAACAACCAGGATGTTGGCTTAGAAGCAGCCATCATTTAAAGAAAGCGTAACAGCTCACTGGTCTAATTAAGGGTCTTTGCGCCGAAAATGTAACGGGGCTAAAGCCATGCACCGAAGCTGAGGATACGTGACTTGTCACGTGTGGTAGCGGAGCGTTCCGTAAGCCTGTGAAGGAGGACCCGTGAGGGCCTCTGGAGGTATCGGAAGTGCGAATGTTGACATGAGTAACGATAAAGAGGGTGAGAGACCCTCTCGCCGAAAGACCAAGGGTTCCTGCTTAAAGTTAATCTGAGCAGGGTTAGCCGGCCCCTAAGCCGAGGCAGAAATGCGTAGGTGATGGGAACCACGTTAATATTCGTGGGCCTGGTGGTAGTGACGGATCGCAAAAATTGTTCAACCTTATTGGATTGGTTGGGCAGTGGGGCGGTTCCAGGAAATAGCTCCACCATTATAGACCGTACCCGAAACCGACACAGGTGGTCAGGTAGAGTATACCAAGGCGCTTGAGAGAACTATGTTGAAGGAACTCGGCAAATTGCACGCGTAACTTCGGAAGAAGCGTGACCCCATTTTGGGCAACCATAATGGGGTGGCACAGACCAGGGGGTAGCGACTGTTTATCAAAAACACAGGGCTCTGCGAAGTCTAAAGACGACGTATAGGGTCTGACGCCTGCCCGGTGCTGGAAGGTTAAGAGGAGAGGTGCAAGCTTTGAATCGAAGCCCCAGTAAACGGCGGCCGTAACTATAACGGTCCTAAGGTAGCGAAATTCCTTGTCGGGTAAGTTCCGACCTGCACGAATGGCGTAACGACTTCCCCGCTGTCTCCAACATAGACTCAGTGAAATTGAATTCCCCGTGAAGATGCGGGGTTCCTGCGGTTAGACGGAAAGACCCCGTGCACCTTTACTATAGCTTTACACTGGCATTCGTGTCGGCATGTGTAGGATAGGTGGTAGGCTTTGAAGCGGGGACGCCAGTCTTCGTGGAGCCATCCTTGAAATACCACCCTTATCGTCATGGATGTCTAACCGCGGTCCGTCATCCGGATCCGGGACAGTGTATGGTGGGTAGTTTGACTGGGGCGGTCGCCTCCGAAAGAGTAACGGAGGCGCGCGATGGTGGGCTCAGACCGGTCGGAAATCGGTCGTCGAGTGCAATGGCATAAGCCCGCCTGACTGCGAGACTGACAAGTCGAGCAGAGACGAAAGTCGGTCATAGTGATCCGGTGGTCCCGCGTGGAAGGGCCATCGCTCAACGGATAAAAGGTACGCCGGGGATAACAGGCTGATGACCCCCAAGAGTCCATATCGACGGGGTTGTTTGGCACCTCGATGTCGGCTCATCGCATCCTGGGGCTGGAGCAGGTCCCAAGGGTTTGGCTGTTCGCCAATTAAAGCGGTACGTGAGCTGGGTTCAGAACGTCGTGAGACAGTTCGGTCCCTATCTGCCGTGGGTGTAGGAATATTGACAGGATCTGTCCCTAGTACGAGAGGACCGGGATGGACATATCTCTGGTGGACCTGTTGTCCTGCCAAGGGCATAGCAGGGTAGCTATATATGGAATGGATAACCGCTGAAGGCATCTAAGCGGGAAACCAACCTGAAAACGAGTGTTCCCTATCAGGGCCGTGGAAGACGACCACGTTGATAGGCCGGGTGTGGACGTGCAGCAATGCATGAAGCTTACCGGTACTAATAGCCCGATTGGCTTGATCGTTCTCATTGATTATGCTCATCGAACGAAGTTCGATGTGCCTAAGACCTTTGTCCTGACGGCGTACGCAAACCTTTGGTTTGCTGCCTGCGGACGGCCCGCGCCACATGGCGCGACGGCCTCTGGCCTGCATGGGTGCCCAAAGCGCTCATCGGGTCTGGAAAGGTTTAAAGACGTGTTCAAAGACTAAAAACGAAGTGAAAACTTCACCAGCTTCTCACAATGTTGCGCTTCGCTGACCTGGTGGTTATTGCGGGGCGGCCGCACCCGTTCCCATTCCGAACACGGCCGTGAAACGCCCCTGCGCCAATGGTACTCCGTCTCAAGACGCGGGAGAGTAGGTCGCTGCCAGGTCTGCTAAACGCAACATATCTTCTCATTCACGAAAACAAACGGCCCCTGGCCGAAACCAAGGGCCGCCCAAAAGCGGCCCTTTTGCCGTTCAATACCGAAATACGAGGCAAGCCGCACTGGAAACTTTCCCCTGCGTCCCTCACAGGAGACAAATCGCCTTCGGCAATTTGCTCCGGCACAGTCCGCCATCGCGTCGCGACGGCGGAGCCGCGACAAACCTCAAAGAGGTTTGCGCTTAACGCGGGGTGGAGCAGCCCGGTAGCTCGTCAGGCTCATAACCTGAAGGCCGCAGGTTCAAATCCTGCCCCCGCAACCAAATCTTACATAATCATCAACACGAAAGCCCTCCTCACCCGAGGGCTTTTTGCGTTTAATGCCGATGATCTGTTCGTCTGTGAAACGATTGCGCTTCATTCCCTGGTCCTCTCAATGGGACAGAGCTTACTCCAGAATGGATTATTTCAACGGGGTAAGGTCAGGGCCGCGCCACGATCCGATCTGACGAAGAACCAGATGACTTCCGGGAGCAAAGCCGCGCAAGGCATGCCTGGCAGCGTTAGTCGTCAGGCAAATCCAACCGTCGTAGCGGAAGGAGGTGAGGCCGTCCCAACGCTTGAGCATGTAATCGAATCGCTTCGGCGACCGAAGAACTGGGCAACAGTTTGGCGTGTCTGGTCGGCACCCAGTCCCCAGTTCATCGATGAGCGGCATGCTCTCCTCGCGACGGCATTTGCCTGTCGTTCCTTTTTATTGGCCCTGGGCCGGACGCTGTCTGTCGGTCCAGGACGGCGGCATCCCGACCTGAGAGGCCGCGAAGTCCACCAGACCGGGTGACCGACCGAATTTCTCGCAGGCCGGGTATTTCGGCTTTCCACCGAGACCGGACTTGATCCTCTGCGCAGACGGGATTTTGGGGAGCCCCTTGAAGGGCGTCTTGCCGGTGACGAGCATCTTTGAAAAATCATTGCCGAAGCTCGCCGCAAGCAAATAGGCGTCCCCAATCTGCGAAACGCGCGCACTGGTGGTCACGAAGTTCGCTCCCCTGGCCCATACCATCGCGCCTATTTGCTTGCCTTCCCTTGTGGTCGCCTCCGCCTCTACGGAAAGACCTCCAAGCCCCATGGGCAGCCTCGGGACGGGCACCGGGACGACGAAGTTGGCTCCGAGCGACGTTGCAGTCGACAGGCCGGCCATCGTGGCATTGGTTGGCACGATGCGGGTGATGGTGGCGTGAACGACGAGATCCGCATCCTCTTTCCGCTCCACCACCACGAAACGATCGCTGACGCCAACGCAGAGCGCGCGGCTGATCACATTCGCGACCAGGGCTTGATCGGAAGACTTCTTGATGGATAGCGCAGCACCGCCTGCAACCTTCGTTGGCTCGATGTAAATCGTTCTGGTTGAGACGAGATCGGTTGAAGCGACACGATAATTTGCCTTGGTCAGCCGCCCGTTGTTCGATGTCAGACTGTCGTAGGAGGTCAGCGAATTTGCCCGTTCGAGCGGCACGGCGGCGCAGCCGCCAAGCGACAAAGCAAGGAGAGCGGGCGCAATCAGTCGACGACACGGCTGGATGCCTGCCAGGCCAAGGCGGGGATGTAGCATCTGGTTCTCCTATCGATGTGGGAAGGTCGGCGCGTTATCGGCCCTGCGCCGTCTGCGTGCCCGTGAGCGTTTCGGTGAGCATGTTGGTGAACGAAGGCCTGTCTTTCCACAGGCTGCCGCCCGTCATCTTGGCATATCCGAGGCTGTAGACCGCACGCATGTAGTTGGTGTTGAACGGATCGGTCATGTCGTAGGCGACCTGCGCATCGATCGAGGCCACCCGGAACCGGATGCCGTTCTTTTGGGCATAGACGTAGGTGGCCACCAGCGCACTGCGTGTCTGTGCCTTGATGAGGGAGGAATTCGCCCTGGCCATGACTGTAAACGTGTTGTTCGTGGTGGTGGAAAATTCGGACATCAGCGCGTTGTTGATGATGATGTACATGTTTAGCTTCACGCCCTTGGGCCACTCGACCTTGTCCGAATTGGCCATCCATCCCTCCGGAATCGTCAGGATCTGCGAGGCCGACCCGCCGTCGGAATGCATTTCCTCGAACGACTGATCGCCCGATCTTGCTTTGATGAGCACCGCCGGATAAAGGCCGGGGATGCTTGCCGAGGCGATGACAATGTCCCGGAAGAGCTGTAACGCGTCGGGCCGGCCACTGTCGGCGATGGCGCCCATGTTCCAGATCACCGCTCTTTGGGAATCGAGGTTCGAAGTCAGGATAAGGAGGCGCCGCCCCTTGCGATGCTCTGCGGCGATTTTCGTCAGGACATCCGACGTCAGGTACCGCTCGACCATGGTTCGAAGCGGCTTCTGCTTCAGGAGGCTGGCACCCAACAGACCCTGGGGCAGGAAATCTGCATCGACCAATTCCTTGGCAACGCCGCTCGTGTAGAGATTGACGAGGATGTCGTCATAGGCCGGACCAAGGAAGGCGTAGGGCGCGATCAATGCACCCGTGCTGACGCCGCTGACGATATCAAACTCGGGCCGTTGTCCCCTATCCGACCAGGCTTTCAGCGCCCCGACGCTGAAAGCGCCTCCGGCGCCGCCGCCCGACAACACGAGGTAGTTGACTTCCTTGTGTCTCGGGATGGGTAGCCACGCACGTGCCGCGGGCAGTTCCCGGCTCATATCCGCGTAGATACGGATATCGCCAAACCCCTCGATACCGGCGGTCGCGGCAGCCTTCGGTCCATAGGCAATGCGGTCCGGCGCCATGCAGCCGGCAAGAAAAACCAGCATGATGATGGCTATCACCCGATGCACAGCTAGCGCCTTGTACCGGGCGACTGCCTGGAGGAAACGTTAAAGTCCCCACCGGCGGCACGGCAGAGATCCGCGCATGCTGTCTGCGGACTCCGTAACGGTCCGATCGTCCAACGCCGCGGCCTCACCAGATAGCCTTTGAAACTCACTGTAATCTTCCTTGGGAATCAAATCTGGCGGTATTAATTCAGAATTTGTCATTGCCTTTGGTGTTGTAATGTTAAGTGTTATTGGCCGCAGCGATCGAGCGTCCACCACCGGTCAGCCGACGAACAACGCGCTTTGCAGACGGTTGAAATCCCGCAACAAAACTTCATCGATCGCCTTGGTTTCGTCCCTGTTTTGACATCGCGAGGTTGCTTGCCGCGGTTATCGGTAGCGACAGCGAAACGGGAGGTCGATGTGGCCCACGACGACATGACGATTGCCGAGGTCCTGAAGGATCCTCTGGTCCGACAAATGATGCGAGCAGACCGGGTGTCTTTGAGAGAGATGAAAAACTGCTTCAGGAGGCGGCTTGCCGGCCGAGGATTCCGAAGGAACCCATCCCTCCGCAGAGGCCGCCGGACCGATATGCGCTAGTTCGTCTGGCCGGCAATCCTTGAGGCCGGGGTTGCCGCGAACATCGTCAGCGGCCACGGGCTGATCGGAGGCGCACCGAATTGAACCCTCGAGTCGTCTTTGGCGATGATCACTCCCGAATGCGGGAAGGCCGGGGCACTCGCGGCACGACGATCATGGGGCATTTTGCCGGCATGTGGTCGATCACCTCCGCCTGACGAGAGCCTCTTGAGCTGGGATCCGTTCTTTCGCAGCGGGAACCTGACTGCCTTGGTGCTGAGCAGCCTGTACCGGCGGCAATTGTATCTTCACCCGCAGGCCGTGCGGCGATATGTTCTCCAGCAACAGCGAGCCGCCGTGGCCTTTGACGATTTCGTCCGCAATCGAAAGCCCCAGCCCGAAACCGCTGTTGGAATTTAGTGACCGGGCCTCATCGACCTTGAAGAAGGGCTCCAGGACTTTATCCTGGAGCCCTTCTTCAAGGCCAGGGCCGTTGTCGCTCACGATGATTGCCGCCCCGCCTTGCGAACTATGGCGCAATTCGACGGCTACCTTCGTGCCGAACCTCACCGCGTTCTCTGCGATATTGGTGATGGCGCGTATGAGGGCCTTCTGTTGACACAAGTATCCAAACCGCTCCGGCCCGCGGTAAACTACATCATGCCCGAGATCACAAAATTCCGACGCAATAGTCCGCAGAAGGCTGGAAATATCGACCTTTCGAAGCGGTTCGGTTGTGGCAGTGCTACTTAGATACTGAAGGCTTTCCTCGATCATGGTGGTAAGGTTGTCAATATCGGCCAGCATTGCTTCCCTGGACGCGGGGTCCTTCGAACGTTCCACGCGCATTCGCAGTCGCGTCAGAGGCGTCCTCAGATCGTGGCTCACGGCCGTCAGCATCCGTGTGCGATCATCGACCATTTTTCGAATACGGTGACGCATGTTGTTGAGCGCCGTGGCAAGCGTGCGAAGTTCCCTGGCGCCTTCGGTGGTGAATTGCTCTCCTTCGTTACCGTCGAGGCGCAGTTGCTTTGCCGCGTCGGCAAAGCGGACGAGAGGCGACGTGATCATCCGACTTATATAGAGCACCAGGAGGAGCATCGGCAGCATCAGGATGTTGGCTTTGACGATGAACTCGACGACTGCGCTGAAAGACGAGGGGGAAACATCGGCACCGCCGAACCCGATAACGAGAGCACGCAGCGCGTCAAGGCGCACCGCAACCGTACTGTGTCCATCGCCGTCCGACGTGTTTTCAAGAACCACCGTTTCAAAATCGGCAGGCAGTACGTCGTGAAGCGCATCCGAGATGAGGTGATCATCCGTTTGACGCGCCAATTCGCTACTGACGTCGCTCCATGGCAGAACCTTCAATTCGAGACTGCCGGAGGCGCTGGCCCTCACCAGATGCTCGATTTCGTCGTCGTTTCTGGCGCTTCTGACCTGATGCACAAGCAGCTCGATTTGGGCGCCTTTGCCTATGAGCATTTTTTCATTCTGGAAAATGAATGGCTCAGGGAGAATCGCGATGAGACAGATGACGAGCAGCGGAACAATAGATGCGAACACCATGAATTGTGTTCGTATGGACGCCTTGCGAAAGCGATCGATCATGTTGCTATCGCAACCTCCGGAGTGAAGACATATCCGCCCAGGCGCACGGTTTTGATGAATGTCGGCTCCTTGTAATTCGGTTCGATTTTCTGCCGGACACGACTGACGTGCACATCAATGCTCCGTTCTACAGGTCCTGCCGAGCCTGCGTGGGTACGGGCAAGTATTTCCTGGCGGTTCATGACCTGTCGGGGGTTCTGGCAAAACACCAGCAACACATCAAATTCCGCCGTCGTCAGCGACACATGGAAACCGTCACGGTCGGTCAATTCCCGGGTGACCGGGTCAATCCGCCAGCCCGCAAACGTCATCGGTTCCTGCTTTGGCTTGATCTGCGCTGAATACGACGATCGCCGCAGAAGTGCCTTTATTCTCGCCAGAAGCTCCCTGGATTTAAACGGTTTTGTGACGTAGTCGTCGGCGCCCAATTCCAGCCCGACGACCCTGTCTATCTCTTTCGTTCGCGCCGTAAGCATGAGGATGGGGATCGTATCGGACGACCTGATTCTTCCGCATATGCTGAAACCGTCCTCGCCTGGCAGCATTCCATCCAGCACGATAAGGTCGAATTTCTTCTTCTTCAGCAGGCTGTCCATTTCAACCGCCGACCCCACCGGTTCAGCGGCATAACCCGCCTCCGTGATCAGATCGATCAGCATATTCGCGATATCCCGATCATCCTCGACGACGAGGATGCGGGCTGAAGCTTGTATAAGACCATTGCTTACGAGGTTATTCATGGGCTTAGCCATTTTGTGTCGGAATCCCGATTATTAGTTAGCCCGTTTCGCGGCATCGTTGTCAGCAACAATTGTGTTAAATTTTGTTGCCGCGGTCCGCCACAGCCTCTGAACCGATGGGTTCGTCAACATTAACGGTCAGCCTCAATCTTCATTTCATGGAGCACGGCTTGGCTGCTGTCCTCTCCGAAGCTTCGCTTTAAAAGCAGCAGCAAGTCATCGACAAAAGTGAAGATGACGGGGATAACGACGAGGCTGAGGACGGTGGAAGTCATCAGGCCGCCGATGACGACGATCGCCATCGGTTGACGGAAGCTTGCATCGCCGCCGCTGAGGCTCAAGGCCACGGGAAGCATGCCGCCGCCCATGGCAATCGTCGTCATGACGATCGGACGGGCGCGCTTGTGGCAGGCATCGACCAGGGCGTCGAACCGCGAGAGGCCGGCGCGTCGCGACATGATCGCGTATTCGACCAGCAGGATCGAATTCTTCGTCACCACGCCCATCAGCATGAGCAAGCCGATCACCACGGGCATGGAGAAACTGGTTCCGGTCAGCACCAGCGGCAGCAGCGCGCCGCCAAGCGAAAGCGGAAGGGCCATCAGGATCGTCAACGGCTGGAAGAAGTCCTGGAAGAGCAATACCAGGACGGCGTAGATGCAGAACACACCGATCCCCATGGCAATGGCGAAGTTGTCGAAGAGCTCCGAGCTGCGCTCGAGTTCGCCCTGTTCGATGAGCTTGACGTCGTCCGGAAGGTTCTGAAGTGCGGGCAGCGCCTGCGCTTCGCGATAGACGTCGCCGAGGATACGGCCGTTGAGCTCGACCGACAGCGTAACGTTTCGCGAGCGGTCAATGCGGCTGATCTCGGAGGGGCTGCCCCCGATGCGGATGTCGGCGACCGAGCCGAGATCGACGCTGCCCCTGGCACCGGCAACGCGGAGATTTGCAATGTCGTCAAGCGTCGTTCGATTGCCGGGCTCGAACCGGACGCGGATGGGAAGCTGGCGCTGGGGCAGGTTGAGCTTGGCGAGCGAGGAGGAATAATCCCCGCTCGTGGCCACGCGAACCGCTTCGGAAATTGCTTCTGCCGTGACGCCGAGGGCGGCGGCGCGGTTGAGGTCCGGCACGATCTGGACTTCCGGGGCCTGCAGGGAGGCGCTGGAGGTCACTGCTCCGATGCCCTGAAGGCCGCGCAGCTGTTCTTCGAGTGCTCCCGCAGCCCGGTCGAGCGCATCGGAATCGTCGCTTGCGAGCGTGATTTCCAGCGTCGTACCGTTACCACCCGTACCCACCTCGATCCTGACGCCCGGGAGAACGACGAGTGCTTGCCGGATGTCGTTTTCGATCTCGGCCTGCTCGCGACTGCGTTCGCCGATCGTCTTCAGATCGACGACGAGCGAGGCGGTCGCCGTATCGGCGGTAGTTGAGGAATCGATCAGGTCATCCGACGAGGCGCTTCCGACGGCGGAGAACACCCGCGTGACGTCCGGCAGACCGGAGACGATATCCGCCGCCTGCCGCGTCATAACGTCCGTTTGTTCGATCGAGCTGCCGGGTGGAAGCGTCAGAGTGACCTTGGTCTGCGAATCGTCCGATGCCGGCAGGAAGCCGGCGCTGAGCATGGTAATCGTCGAGAGTGAGAGCCCGAGGAATATGCAGACGCCGAGGACCGTCAGCTTGCGATGGTGCAGGCAGGTTTTGACGACGGCCATGTAGGCGCGCATGATCCGGCCGTCCCTCTGCTCGATGGGATGCGCTTTCATCAGATAAGCGGCCATCATCGGTGTCAGCAGGCGTGCGACGACCAGTGAGGCGAGAACCGCCACCGCCGCTGTTATGCCGAACTGGCGGAAGATCAGGCCGGGAATGCCGGTCATGAAGGCTGTCGGCAAAAAGACCGCGACGAGCGTCAGGGTCGTTGCGATGACGGCAAGGCCGATTTCATCGGCTGCCTCGAGCGCAGCCCCTTTCGGTGGTTTTCCCATTTGCAGGTGGCGTGCGATGTTCTCGATCTCGACGATCGCATCGTCGATGAGGATGCCGACCACGAGCGAGAGGGCGAGCAGCGTCACCGTATTGAGGCTGAAATCCGCCAGATACATGACGAGAAAGGTCGGGATGACGGAGAGCGGCAGCGCCACCGCCGAGAGCAAGGTCGCCCGCCAGTCGCGCAGGAAGAGCCAGACCACCACGACCGCCAGGACTGCACCTTCATAGAGCATGTGCATGGAGCCGTCGTAATTTTCGATAATCGGCCCGACCGTACCGTAGGCCTGGACGATCTCGACATCGGGATTGGCCGAGGCAAAGTCCTGGATGGCCGCTTCGATGGCGGACGCGACGCCCGTATCCGAAAAGCCGTTCGATCGTTTCACCTCGACAGCGATCACCCGCTCGCCATCGAGATAGGCGATCGACGAGCGGTCGGCAAAGCTGTCCGTCACCATGCCGATCTCGGCCAGCTGCACCAGCTCCCCGCTCGGAAGCGGGATTGCGAGCGCTTTCAGTTCCTCGACCGAGGAAACCGCCCCGAGTGTCCGGATCCCCTGCTTGCCGCCGCCGATCTCGGCTCGACCGCCTGACGTGTCCGACTGCACGGACTTGAGCTGTGAGGAAACGGTAGCAGCGCTGAGGCCGAGCGCGCTCATGATCTGGGGGTTAAGGTCGATGTGCACCTCGCGCTCGGTGCCGCCGATCCGACTGACCTCGCCGACGCCGGGTACGGAAAGCAGGGCTTTCGTCATGTCGTTGTCGACGAACCAGGAGAGTTCCGTTTCGTCGAGGCGCGTGGAGCGCACCGCATAGGTGAGGAGTGTGGAACCCTGCACCGTCACCTTGGTCACGCCCGGCGCCTGCATCTCGGAAGGCAGGTCGCCGCCCGCGCTATCGACGGCATTGCGCACCTCGTTCAGTGCTTCCTCGCTGTCCTTTCCCAACTGGAACGAGACATTGATGGTGACCGACCCGTCCGTGACCTTCGTCGTGATGTGGTCGAGGAGGCTCAGCGAGGCGAGCCTGTCTTCGATCTTGCGCGCGACTTCTGTTTCGAGCTGGGCCGGCGCGGCACCTTCAAGCGAGGCGCTGATCTTGATCGTCGGCAGGTCCATGTCGGGAAAGTTCTGCACCGCCAGCCGGTCGAAGGCGATGAGGCCGCCGACGGTCAGCAGGATGAACAGCAGAATGGCGGGAACCGGATTGCGGATCGACCAGGCGGAAAAGTTCATCGCGATTCCCTCCTTTCGAGCTGGACGAGCGCGTCTCCGACCACTCGGACGAAGGCTTTGTCCGCAAGGAAAGCGCCGCCGGTCGTCACCACCTCGGTCGAGCGGTCGAGGCCCGAGAGGATTTCCACTTCGCTGCCGTTGCGGCGGCCGGTTTCCACGCGGATGCGTGAGGCACGCCTGTTGGCATCAACGGTGAAGACGTAAGCGATGCCGTCACGCAGGACGAGCGCCGTCTCGGGCACGGTAAGCGCCGCGGTGGTCTCAAGCTCGATCTGGCCGGTGACGTAAAGGCCGATGGGCGGGCGCGCCTCCGCCGGCAGCGCCACATAGGCGAGCGCCCGCCCGGTATCAGTGCTGACCGTCGGTCCGACGAGCCGAACGGTTCCTTTGACGCGTCGGCCACCAGGACCGACGATCATGGCTGTCAGACCTTCCCTAAGGCGAGGCAAATAGCGCGCAGACACTTCCGCCTGCCATTCGACGCGCTCCTGGCGGATCATGCGGAACAGCTCCGTGCCGGAGGAGACGACGGCGCCGAGCTGGGCCGAGCGGGATGTGATCAACCCATCGTCCACAGCCAGGATAGTCGTCTTCGCGAGCTTGATCCTCTGGCTTTCCAGTAGGGCCTCGGCGGATTCCACGCCAGCCACCGCCGTCTGTTCGGCGATCAGGTATTCATTGATCTTCTCGTCCGAAAGCACGCCGCTTCCCTGCACCTTGCGTGCCCGGTTGGCATTCGCTCTCGCCTTGGCGAGATCGGCCCTGGCGCTTGCCAAGGCGGCCTCCTGGTTACGCAGTTCTGCACGCACGGTTTCGTCGGCAAGCCGGACGAGGGGCTGACCCTTGGAGACGATCGATCCGACATCGACAAGGACGGCGGTCACGCGCAGGCCTTCGATTTCCGCGGCGATAACCGCTTCGTGCCAAGGCTTCAGCCAGCCGTTGGCCGGTACTGTTTCAGGCCATTGGCGTTCTGCCGGATTGGCCACGGCGACGGTAAGCGCTGCCGCCTTGTTCTGTTGCGCAAGCACGGGCTCTGCCACGCAAGCAAGGTTCACGCTCAGGAAGAGGGTGAGGAAAAGATTTGTCGGTCGCATCGGTTGAATCTGCTTTTCTTGCATCGCGCTTCCCGCCCACGGTTGTCAGTCGCGATTTCATGTCCGAACCGGTCGGACCGGCTCGGAATTGAAATCCCTCCAGGCGACATGAGGATCGGAATTGCGTCGGGTCCCGTCACCGAAAGCCACCTATCCCAATGCGGGAAACCGAGGATAAGAGGCCAGCGAACGGGGAGGACGTCGGCGGCTTTGCCGCGCCTTCGCGGGCCGCTAGAACTTGTAACCGGCCATCAGCATCGCAGATGGCTGCACGTCGTTCTGAACGATCGGGCTATCCTTCGCATCGCCGGTCAGGAAACCGACCCCTGCCTGGCCGCGAATAACCCAGTGTTCGGTCGCCATGTACGTTACGGACGCCTCGATGTCGAAACGCTTCAGTCCCGCGCTTGCCTCATATTGCCGCAAACCCGATCTTGCGGACTGGGCAGCGGTTACCCCAAAGTAGCTTTTCATGTGGTTGTCGTCGGCGAACGTCGCGGAAGCGCCCGCGGAAAGAATAAAGCGATCGTAGTGATGGGAGACATTTGCTCCGACCTGACCGAGAAGTCCGTCGCTCCCGCCGACCGTCTTGTCGACGGAGGCATAAAATTCCATCGGTCCCCATTCATACGAGAGCTGCGTTCCGACAACAGCCCCGGCGTCGATGTCGCCAAGCCCTCTCAGGTGGGAGGAATCGTCTTCATCGCGTCCACCCCCCATGTCGTAACCGCCCTTCACCGTGAGCTTGAAACCGTTGGACTTCAGTACATCGACCGCCAGCCCGCCCGGATCGACCGTGACGCGATCACCAAAGGTCGCGGAGATCATAGGAATGGGGACCAGTACGAACTCGTCCGATCCTTCGAATTTCGGCGCATACATGGCTCCGGCGCCGACCATGACGTTCCAGTCGGAGAGCTTCTGGCGTATCCCGCCAAACCGTCCCTTGTCGAAGTTCGCTGCCGCGGGGATGGCAGCCTCTTCAGCCTCGTAGGGGTCGGCAGCACCTGCCTGGGTAAGGGGGCAAGCAACGACTGCGAGCCCCGCAGCGATGGCGACACGCCGCGGACGGCTTAAAAAGGACTTGGTCAATGACATTCCAATTGGCTCCTGGGATCCGATAGAGAGTTTTGCGCGTGAAAAAGCCTGCGCCCGCCGCGTCGGCCTCTCGCGGTCGCATTGTCCCAGACGGCGTCGTTAACTTGGGTTTTGTGATGTTAAGTAATGTTGTCCCGGTCACTGCCGCTGACCCGCAGGTGGCGGCATTCGCAACAAAACCAAATAAAACCAAACACACTCTTGCACCGGCAAAAGCTAGATTTTCTCATATCCGTATGAGGAACTCACCATGTCCATCGAAACCATTCGCCCCAAGAAAATTCTTGTGTTTCTGCCCTCGGCGGCGGCCAGTGCGATTGTCGCGAAACTGGCGGACCATGGGCATGAGGCCGTTGCAGTATCGACGTTTCCAGAGGCTTTTACTGCGCTCCGGTCCGATCAGTATTCCTTCGCCATAACGACGCGACGGGAGATCGATCTCCTGCGCAATATTCGCTCCATACCGGTGGTCAATCTCGAGGTTTTCTTCCACACCGAGCCTTCCGGCGATGGTCCATTGATAACGTCAAAACGGTTCGACAGCCGCGCATTTATGAAGCGGATCGAGTTCCTTGTTCAGCCTATGGCGATGAGAATTGAACCCGCCCGCGCCGAGCAGGCAAAGAATGAAGGGATGCCGGAACGTGACACGCCCCGATGGTGGGCGGCGATAAAGTTCATGCTGGGTTTGTCGCGCCGGCGGGAAGGATTGAAGGATGTTCGATCCTGAGAGGCTTCCAGTGGTCGCCGCCGGCCTTGGTCCGGCGATAGAAGGGACCGCAGCCGGATAGAGGCCTTGTACAATGGAGTTCTGGCGGATTGTCGCTCCAAAGCAGGAGCAGGCCTTCTTCGGGATATGTCTTTTGATTTACTGGCTAATAAGCGCCGCCTCGTTGAGCGGATACATTCTGGGAGCTCTGTTTCTGATCGTGGCAGCGGGCCGGTTTGTGCGGCATGCCGCGACCCTGTTTGCGTCAAAACTGCCGAGGAGATCGCGACTCAGGCACTATATCGTACTGTGTACGTCGGTGGCCTTCTTCTTCCTGCTGGCTGTGCGAGGTTGTTACCTTGCCGCTGTGATCGTAGACGTCGGCTTCCGTTCCGATCCGTTTGAAGCCCGTAGCGATATCGGTCAGCATTGACTAGCAGCCAGATTGAGTGCCGGGGGCAACCCGGCCGGGCGTCTCTCGCCATCGGCGTTGATCTCATCAGAGCTCATCGAGCCCTTCATTCAGCGTCTCGATGTTGCGTAGGCGCTTTCTTCCCTCGACGCCTGCCTTCTCCAGGCATCGGGTGATTATCAGATGGCAGAGGGCCATGACCGCCGTATGGTTGAAGAGGGGGCCGGGCGCCAAGGTCTGGCATTGGAAATGCCACGTTGCCGATGTCTCGAACGCGGCACCCTCGTCGGTGATATAGAGGAGCTTCGCTTTGGATTTCCGAAGCTGGGCGAGGATGGCGTCCACCTGGGCGATTCTCCGGCGCATGGCGAAGAACACCACCACGTCGTCTTCGCGCAGGCTGACAAGGTGTTCTCCAAGCGTCTGCCCCGCGCCGGGGATCGCGACGATATCCTCGATCACCTGGGTCAACTGCCATTGCAGGTAGGAGGCAAAAGGATGGCTGCTCCGAAAACCGAGCACCCAGACCTTGCGGGCGGCAAGCATTGTTTCCGTCACGGCTTCGATCTGGCCCTCGGATACGGAAAGGAACGTTGCTTCAAGATTGGCGATCGCCTGAGCGACATGCGCCTGCATCGACTGGGCGGCCGACACGTCGGCGGCGGTCGTCAGGAAGAACCGGGAACCGGTCTGCTTTTCGGCCCGGGCATGGCGACGGGCTTCTTCATAGTTCTCATAGCCGAGGCGATGGATGAAGCGCGTCACTGTGGCCTTGGAAACATGCGCAAGCGCGGCAAGTTCCTGCGCCGAATAGCTGGCAAGCTCGCCGGGAAAGTCGCAGACGAACTCCCCCAGGCGCTTCTCGGCAGGATGCAACTGGGGAATTGCCTGCCTTACGCGAAACAGGAACGATTTATCCTTCGGCACAGGAAGCTCCGCCAAGACATCAGCGCACGGACTTTCCGGCGGGACGCCGCGACTTGCAACAGAAAAAACCACCTCTCCGGGGCATTGCCTGGGAGGCGCCTCCATCAGTTCGCCCTCGATCCGGCTGCAGGGGGACGGGCGATCCGGGATAGCAACAGTTCGACCGCAGAGCGGATAGGCGCGATTACCGGTGACGAGAAGGTCCGCTGAAGATCGTCGGCCGCCTGGCCCAGCGGGCCGCCACCGATGATGACCGCGTCAGCGCAATCCCGTTCGAGGCATTCGCGAACCGCAATCTCAAGCGACGCGTGCAAACGCGCGGGATCGGAGGCAAGAACCAGCGGGTCGCCGCCGGTCAGCCGTGTGCCGGTGAAGAGGTGGGCGAGGCCAAGCGTTTCGGCCTTGGTGGCGAAACTCGCCACGAGGTCGGGGGTGACGGTCGCGATGCCGAAACGCCGGCCTCCGGCGGAGGCTTCGTACATGCTCGCCTCGCAGATGCCGACGGCCGGCAGGCTGGACAGGGCTTTCAGGCGTTCCAGTCCCGGATCGCCGAATGCGCTGACGATCAACCCATCGCTGGTCCCCTCCGCAGCCAATCCCATTTCGACGACGCCGCCGGCCGCTGCCGCAAGCTCCTCGCCATTCAGGATCATCGCTACTCCCCTCGTGGCGGTGACACCCTCCACGGAGAAATTTTCCGGCAGGTATTTCCGGGCGATCTCGGTCATCATAACCGTCGTCGCCCGCGAGGTGTTCGGATTGATCAATGTGATACGCGTCATGTCTCGTTCCGCGCGCGATTGCACGGACAGCCTCCCCGCCTCGTCATTGTTTCTCATTAGCTTTGGCCTGTTCAGGCATATTGCACGCAAGCGACGCTGCCGGCTCCGCCGACCGGCATCAAGGCCGGCACCTCCGTGCGGCAGAGGTCGGAAACCTGGGCGCAGCGCGGCGCAAAGGCGCAACCGGGCGGCATGGCGGCCAGGTCAGGCGGCGCGCCGGGAATGGTGATCAGCCGGTCGCGTCCGTGGGCCAGTTCGACGCGGGCGCCGAGCAACCCCTTGGTATATGGGTGTCTCGGTTCGCGGATGATGTCGGCAACCCTGCCTTCCTCGACGATCCGCCCGGCATACATCACCGCGATCCGGTCCGCGACTTCCGCCGCAACGCCGATATCATGGGTGACGAAGATGACGGAGAGCCCGTATTCCTTCTGCAGATCACGGATCAGCAGGAGGATCTGGATCTGGACCGTCGCATCGAGAGCCGTGGTCGGTTCGTCGGCGAGCAGGACCTTCGGGTTGCAGGCAAGCGCCATGGCGATCATCGATCGCTGCAGCATGCCGCCGGACATTTCATGCGGATAATTTTGCAGCCGGCGCTCCGGGGATGGAATCTTGACCTTCTGGAAGAGAGCAAGCGCCCGCGCCGCCGCTTGCGAGCGCGAGATGCCCTCATGCCGCATGATGGTTTCTTCTATCTGGCGGCCGAGCGTGTAGACGGGGTCGAGGGCCAGCCGCGGCTCCTGGAAGACCATCGAGGCGACGGCGCCGCGAAAGGCACCGAGATCCTTGGCCGTCAATCCGGTCACATCGCGGCCGGCGACGGTCATCGAGCCTTCGATCGTTGTGCCTTTGGGGTGCAGGCGCAGCAGCGAGCGCATGGTGACGCTCTTGCCGGACCCGGATTCGCCGAGCAGCGCGACAACCTCGCCCGGCTGTACCGAAAGGCTGACGCCGTTGACGGCCTTCACCGGTTTGCGGCCGCGATTGAACGTCACGGAAAGATTGCGGATATCGATCATTGCGGCGGTTTGCATGGTCATGCCTCCATCAATGCCGGTGCACGGCTGTGGCCGGAGCCCGGTACGGACATCAGGCAGGCCGCGGACTGGCTTTCGGATACGCTTGCAAGCGGCGGCAGCTTGTCGCTGCAGACGCTCTCGGCAAACGAACAGCGGGTATGGAACCGACAGCCCGGCGGCGGATCGATCGGGTTCGGCGGGTCGCCCGAGAGCGGCGGCTCTGAGGTTCTTTCGGACGGGTCCATCTTCGGCATCGAGGCGAGAAGTGCGGCGGAATAGGGATGGCGGGCGTTCTCGAAGATCGCATCGCGGCTGCCGATCTCGGCCACTTTGCCGAGATACATGACCATCACCCGGTCACACATGAAGCGCACGACGTTGAGGTCGTGGGAGATGAACAGGTAAGTCAGACCAAAATCCCGCTTCAGGTCGAGGAGCAGGTTCAGGACCTGGGCCTCCACCGACTTGTCGAGTGCCGACACAGCCTCGTCGAGGATGACGAGCCGCGGTTCGAGTGCCAGCGCCCGGGCGATGTTGACGCGCTGCCGCTGTCCGCCTGACAGTTCGTGCGGGTAACGGCCGGCGAAACGCAGGGGCTCAAGCCCGACGCGGTGCAGCAGGTCATGGGCCCTGGCGATCGCCTTGCTCGCGGGAACGCCATGTACGCGTGGCGCGAAGGCGATGGATTCTTCGATCGTCAACCTCGGGTTGAGGGAAGCGTAGCTGTCCTGAAAGACCATCTGGACCTGGCGGCGGTAGTCGGAAAGCGGCAGCGCGCCGCCAACCGTCTCACCGTCGAACAGGATATCGCCTCGGTCGGGCAAGATGAGCTGCATCAGCAGCCGCGCCGTGGTGGACTTGCCGCAGCCGCTTTCTCCGACGACCCCGAGTGTCTCGCCCTTGAAGATATCGAAATCCACGCCGTCGACGGCGCGAACGACCTTCTTCGGCTTCATGAAACCGCTACCCTTGACCGGGAAATGCTTGATCAGGCCGCGGGCGGAGATCAGCGGCTGGGCGGGGCCGCCCCTTTCGCCGACGGGAAGATCGTAGGCAGGTTCTTCGACGATGCTGATCATGACTTCACATCCATGGCTGTGCGCAGCCCGTCTGAGAAAAGGTTGAAGCAAATCGAGGTGATGAAGATCATCAGGCCGGGCAAGGCCGCCACGAACGGGTTGTTGTAGATCGCCGTCCGAAGCGTGTTCAGCATCAGCCCCCATTCGGCATCCGGCGGCCGCACGCCGAGGCCAAGGAAGGAGAGGCCTGACGCGAGGATCATCGAGACGGATATGAGGCTCGTTGCAAAGACGAAGATCGGCCCGAGCACATTGCCGAGGATATGGACTCGGATGATCGTCATCGGCGGGGCGCCGGAGGCCCGCGCAGCGTCCACGTAGTCGAGCTTGCGGACCTGGGTGGTGACGCTTTCGGCGACGCGGGCGATCTGCGGGATGAAGACGACCGTCAGCGAGACGAGCGCATTGGTGAGCCCCGAGCCGAGTGCGCCCGACAGCGCCACGGCCAGAAGGACCGACGGAAAAGCGTAGAAGACGTCGACCGTGCGCATGATCAGCGTGTTGACGATGCCGCCCGCGTAACCGGCGACGATCCCGATCGTCGAGCCGATGATGAAGGCGATCGGCACCGGAATGACGCCCATGATCAGCGATAGCCGCGCGCCATAAATCAGCCGGGAGAGCATGTCGCGGCCGAGTTCGTCCGTGCCGAAGATGTAGCCTGGCGTGCCGATCGGCTTGAGGCGGCGGATGACGCTGCCCTTGGAGGGATCGTAAGGCGCGATATAGGGCGCAAGAATCGCGATCAGCACCAGGATCAGGAGAATAGCGAGGGCCGTCATGGCGACCGGATCGCGGCAGATGCGGCGCAGCACGCCGCTCCAGAAGCCGGGGGATTTGGCGATGGCGGCAGGGGAAGGGGCCGCGATGTCTGCGGTGACGACAGCCATGTGTCAGCTCCTCTGGATGCGGGGATCGATCGCGCTCTGCAGCACGTCGACGACGAGGTTGAGGAAAACGAAGAACATGGCGAGCACCAGGATCGTGCCCTGCAGGATGGGCAGGTCGCGGGTGAAGATCGCGCCGTTCAACAGGAAGCCGGTTCCCGGCCAGGAGAAAACCGTTTCGATCAGGATCGAGCCGCCAAGCAGGTAACCGAGCTGCAGCCCCATGACCGAGAGCGCGGTCGGCGCGGCGTTGCGCACCACGTGGCGCAGGATCTGCTGTGTCATCAGCCCCTTGGCGGCAAGTGCCTGGGTGAAGTCCTGGGAGAGGATATCGGCGACCAGCGAGCGGATGGTGCGGGCGATGATGCCCATCGGGATGACCGACATGGTGACGGCAGGCAGGATGAGGAACTGCAGATAGGCCCAGCTGAAGTTTCGGCCGGACGATCCCTCTGGTCCGCCGCCCATGGCGGGCAGCCAGCCGAGCGTGACGGAAAAGGCGATGACCAGCACCATGCCGAGCCAATAGTGGGGTACGCTGACGCCCAGCATCGAAACCGCCGATGCCAGGCGGTCCACCCAGCTTCCGCGGAAGACGCCGGCCAGGAAACCCAGGGTAGAACCCGCCAGGAAGCCGATAACGGCGGCAGCGAGCGCGAGGATGATGGAATTGACGGATGCATCCAGGATCTCGTTCAGCACCGGCCGGCCGCTGGCGATCGAGGTACCGAGATCGCCCTGCAGCGCGTGCCATGCCCAAAGGGCATATTGGACGGGAAGCGGTCGGTCCAATCCGTAGAAGCTGCGCATCTGTGTCTGCAATTCGGCGGAGGCGTCCGAAGGCAGGATCGCGGCGAGCGGATCGCCTGGGGCGATATGGATCAGCATGAAGCATACGATGCTCACGCCGATCGCGACGGGAATGACGTGCAGAAGTCGTTTCAGGGCGTAGAGCAGCATGGTGTCCTCACCGGGAGAGGTTGATCGGGCATCATGAAAGGCGGCGCGCCGATCGCCCGGCGCGCCGCATGCTCGGAATTACTCCATGGTAATCGTCGAAAAATCCTGGAACCAGTTCTGGGCCTGGACGAAGCCCTTGACCTTGGCGGTCATGGCGCGCGGATTGACGTCGTGCGTCACCATCAGGAACAGCGCATCGTTCACGTATTTCTCGTGCACCTGCTGCATTACCTTGTCCTGTTCGACGGGATCGAAGGTGTTGCGCACCTTGTCGAACAGCGCATCCATGTCCTTATCGCAATAATAGCCCCAGTTGGTGCCGGTCGGCGGGGCGAGCTTGCACTGCGACTGGCGGATCATGGCGGTGAAGGGATCCTGGATGAAGTAGCTGTAGTTGATCGCCGTTGCGCCTTTGGCGCTTGGGTCCTTGGCGCCGGCGCGCCAGACGTTGATGACCGTATTCCAGTCCATCACCTCGTATTCGACATTGATGCCGACCTCGGCAAGCGTCTGCTGGATGTATTCGTTCATTTGCAGGGGCAGCATCTGGCCGGAACCGGAGGAGGAGATGATGACCTTGGTCTTCAGCGGCTTGTCGGGGCCGTAACCCGCTTCCTTCATCAGCTTCTTGGCTTCCTCGACATTGTATTCCACCTTGAAGGCCGGCTTGCCGAACCACTGGTGGCCGGGCGGCATATAGCCTTGCGCCGGGACGGAAAGACCGCCGAGAAGTTCGTTCAGGCCCGCGCGGTCAACTGCAAGGTTCGCAGCCTTTCGGACGCGGATGTCATTCCATGGGGATCCGTCGATGCGCGACAGGTGCCAGGTCCAGTTATGCGGGTAGGAATTGGTGATGATCTTGAGACCGGCTTCTTTCAGCGATTTCACCGAGTCCGGGGCGGGTGCCTCGATCCAGTCGACCTGGCCGGAGCGGAGCGCTGCGACACGGGTATTGGGTTCAGGCAACGGGATAAGGACGAGCTTGTCGAGCTTGGGAACGCGCGCCTTGTCCCAGTAGTCCTTGTTGGGCGTCAGCTCGGCCCGCTCGCGTGGCGTAAAGCCGCTTTCCAGTTTCCACGGACCGGTGCCGGAAGGCTTCTGGGCGACCGTATCCCAGTTCTTGCCCTGCTTTTCCCAGTTCGCCGGCGAGGAAATGAGGATCCAGCTCAGCTGGTAGGGAAGCGTCGCATCCGGCGTGTTGGTGGTGATTTCCACCGTCAGGGGATCGACGACCTTGTAGGAAACGACCGCCGGGATGCGCGACTTGCCCTGCGCCGCCTGGCGCTTGTCGAACTGCGGAGCGTCGGTCTTCAACAGCTTGTCGAGGTTCCAGACGACCGCCTCCGCATCGAAGGCGCTGCCGTCATGGAATTTGACGCCGTCGCGGAGCTTGAAGGTCCATTTGGTCTTGTCGGCCGAATCGACCTGCCAGGAGGTCGCAAGGCTCGGAATGAGGGCGGATGGCTTGTCGGCTTTCGAAAGATCCCACTCGATCAGTGAATTGTAGACCGTATAACCCATGAAGCGCTGACCTTCGCCGCCCTGATCGGTCTGGCCGGTGGTGAGCGGGATATCGGAAGCGGTCATACCGATACGCAGCGTTCCAGCCGCCAGCGCGGGGGTTGCAAGGAGCGCTGCCGCGGTCGCGCCAAATACCGTCGTCATCCGCAGGTTCCGAAAAATGCTGATGCCATGCCGGTTATTTGATGATGTTTTGGTCATGCTGTTCCCTCTTTTATTGAAGTCACTGGACTTTTTTACCCAGTCATAAAAGGGAAAGCAGATTTCATGCCAATTTCTGTGAAACTGGGATTTCACATCGATCTCTAACGGACTAGCTCAAATAGATGAGCTCAATTTCGAGATACGGACGGCTCGTGCCGAATTCTGTGGCGAGAATGCGAGGCGTCTGCCGAAAAATGCCGCGCCGGTAGCCCCGACGCACCCGCGTCTGACGGATGTTTCAGTTCAGTTCCTCGAGACAGGCCGTTGCACTTCGCGGCGTGGCTTCGAGATCATCGGTTAGACAGATAATCGGCGGAAATCTTGGAGCCGCGGCTTGTCGGGTCGAATTTATGGGTTGCCTAGAGATGCGTGGCGCTTAAAGCATATGCGTCAGACGACGCGAAATTGGACCGCAAATCAGACCCATGACCAACAGAGATTATTATTCGAAACTCGGTGGCTTGCCGCCTCAGACCGAACTTCTTTCCAGCAAGGCCGTTTTCACGACATCCTATGCGGTCATTCCTCGGACCGTCATGTCAGATATCGTGGCCAGCCTGCTTCCCCATTGGGAGGGAACGAGGGCATGGATCATCTCCCGCCCGATGACGGGGTTTTCGGAGACGTTCTCCCAATACATCGTGGAAGTTCAGCCTGGTGGCGGAAGCGACCGGCCGGAACCCAACGCGCGCGCCGAGGCGGCAATCTTCGTCGTCGAGGGCGAGATGTCGATCGAGTTTGGCGGAAGCGATCATGCGCTGAGGGCAGGCTCCTTTGCCTATATCCCGGCCGGATCGCCGTGGAAGCTGCGCAATCGCGGCACGGCGCCGGTCAAGTTCCACTGGGTTCGCAAGGCCTTCCAGCCGGTCGAGGGGCTGGAAGCTCCGCCTGCGGTCTTCACCCATGAAGACGAGCATCCGATTTCATGGATGCCGGACACGGGCGACCGCTGGGGCACGACCCGTTTCGTCGATACGTCCGACGTCCGTTACGACATGCATCTCAACATCGTCACCCTGGAGCCCGGCGCGACCATTCCGTTCATGGAGACGCATGTCATGGAGCACGGCCTCTACGTGCTCGAAGGCAAGGCCGTCTACCGGCTCAATCAGGATTGGGTCGAGGTGGAAGCGGGCGACTACATGTGGCTGCGCGCCTTTTGCCCGCAGGCCTGTTATGCCGGCGGTCCCGGCCGCTTCCGTTACCTGCTCTACAAGGACGTCAATCGCCACACCGAACTGTGGTAGTCGCTGCCTGACGAGCATGCGCGGCGTCCTCGCGCCGGACGCCGCCGTCAGCCGAGTTCGAGGGTCGTAATCCCGAACACGCCCGGCATCCGCACCTTCGGCGCCGGGCCGCGATACATACGCGCGGTCGTGAAGCCTTTCACGAAACGATGTGCCTCGAGATAGGCTGAAAATTCCGTCTGCGAGGCGGATACGTCGACATGCATGGTTTCGGCGCCGATCTCCGCGGCACAGGCGCTCAGCAGTTTTTGAGCGTCGGCGGCGGTCTGGGCAAACAGCGGCCCGATCTTGTAGCCGTCATGGCATTTGCGGCAGACCGCATAGCCGCAGACATTGCCGTCACGGATGATGACCTTGGCAGCCCGCGGCGGCTTCAGCCAGGCGGTCAGGAAAATATCGCGCTTCGCAGGGAAGAACGCTTGGTCGTAGCCAAGAATGGCGGCCAAGAGATCGTCGGTGACTGCGGCCACATCGGCATCGCGGCTTCCGGCGAGGCTGCCGCTCCAGCGAAACGTCTCATAGGCCGGTTCGAAGCCCATGCTGCGATAGTTCGCCTGCTGTTCCGGCACGCCGTCAAGGCCGATCGTCCGGCCGTCGAGATGCGCCATACCGGCATCCCAAACCTTTCTGCCAAAACCTTTGCCGCGAAAATCTGGTTGGGTGATGTACAGGCCGATAAAGCCGAAATCGGAACCGTAGCGGACCGCGGATATGCCGGCCGCCATTTCCCCATTCACGAAACAGCCGATAAAACCCTGAGGGTCGGCGGCATGAAGAGCCGGTGCATCGGCAAGGCCGGGATTCCAGCCCTCGATCCGCGCCCAGTCGACGAGTTGCTCGACCTCGGAGAAGGTGAGCGCGCGGATGGTCGAGTCAGTCTTCATTTGGCGGCCAGCTTCCGGGGTTCGAAACCCTCCAGCAGTCCCTTGTAGGGCTTGGAGACGGGCGAAGCATAAGCGCCGCGTTTGGCCGTCGACAAGCCCAATGTCACCAGCGCCTCGGCGTGTTTCAGCGCCGCTGCGACGCCGTCGACCACAGGCACGCCGAATTCGCGGCGTAGCTCCGCCGTGAGGTCCGCCATGCCGGCGCAGCCGAGTACGATAGCCTCCGCCTTGTCCTCCCGCAAAGCCGTGGCGATCTCACTACGCAACCGATCGCGGGCATTGGAGTTCGGATCTTCCAGCGACAGAACCGGAATATCGGCAGCCCGCACCTTGCATCGCCCGGCCATGCCGTACCGGTCGACGAGATGTTCGAGCGGCAGGCGCGAGCGCTCCATGGTGGTGACGATGGTGAAGCGCTGGGCAATGAAGGTGGTCGTGGCCAGAGCCGCTTCGCAGATGCCGACAACGGGAATATTGGCCAGCGCCCGTGCGGCGTCGAGGCCCGTGTCGTCGAAACAGGCGATGATCGCCGCATCTGCACCGGCCTTCTCGCCCCTGGCGATCTCGATCAGCAGGCCGGGCACTGCGAAGGCCTCGTCATAATAGCCCTCGATCGAGACCGGCCCCATGGAGGAGGTGACCGCAACGATCTCGGTGTTCGGATTGGCGACACGCATGGCGGAGTCGGCGATCGTCGCCGTCATGCTGGCGGTGGTATTCGGGTTTACGACAAGAATGCGCATTCTGTTCACGACCGCAGGCGACGGCGATTGAGGTGGACGATCAGGCCAAGCGTGCCGGCGATGACGAGGAAGGAAAACACCGTCGTCACCGTGCCGAGCGCGTAGAGAACCGGTGTCGTGACATTGGTCGTCATGCCGTAGATTTCGAGCGGCAGCGTGTTGAAGGTGCCCGCGGTCATCAACGTGCGGGCAAATTCGTCATAGGACAACGTAAAGCCAAACAGGCCGACGCCGATGAGGCTCGGCGCGATCATCGGCAGCACGACATGGCGGAAGGTCTGCCAGGACGAAGCGCCGAGATCGCGCGCGGCTTCCTCGTAGGCGGGCGAAAAACGGTTGAAGACGGCGAACATGATCAAGACGCCGAAGGGCAGCGTCCAGGTGAGGTGCGCACCGAAGGCGGACGTATACCAGGACGGCTGGAACCCGAGCTGCTGGAAGACGACGCCGATGCCGAGCGAGATGATGATCGAGGGCACCACCAGGCTGGCGACCGCGAGATAGAAGAGCGCGGTCGAACCAATGAAGCGGCGGCGGAAGGCGAGGCCCGCGAGCAGCGAGACGACGACGGTGACGATCATCACCATGATGCCGAGCATGGCGGAGCGCCGGAATGAACCGCCGAAATCGCCGACCGCCTGGGTCTCGAACAGGTTGGCGAACCAGCGCAGCGAAACGCCGTTCAGCGGGAAGGTGAGGCCGCCGTTCGGCCCCTGGAAGGAGAGGATGAGGATCGCCGAGAGCGGACCGTAAAGGAACAGCACGAAGATGGCGAAGAAGATGGCGAGAAGATAGAATTCCCGGCCGCGCTTGTCGCTGTGCATCTCAAAGCTCCTTGCGGATATCGACGATGCGGAGAATGCCCGCGACCATCAGCAGAACGAGGACGAGCAGGACGACCGCGTTGGCGGCGGCTGCCGGATATTGCAATAGCGACATCTGGTTTTTCATCATCAGAGCCACCGAAGCGCTCTGGCCGCCGGACATCACCTGAACGGTGGAGAAATCGGCCATGACAAGCGTCACGACGAAGATGGTGCCGATCGCCATGCCAGGCTTGGCAAGCGGAATGATGACGTTGGTAAGGATTTGCGTGCTCGTGGCACCGGCGTCGCGCGCCGCTTCGACCAGCGATTTGTCGATGCGCATCAGCGTGTTGAAGATCGGCGTCACCATGAACAGCGTATAGAGATGCACCATGGCAAGCACGACGGCGAAATCCGAATAGAGCAGCCATTCGATCGGCTCCGGGATGATCCCAGCATTGATCAGGGTCGTATTGACGAGGCCATTGCGCCCCAACACCGGAATCCACGAGATCATGCGGATGATGTTCGATGTCAGGAACGGCACCGTGCAGACGAGGAACAGCACCATCTGCATGGCCGTGGTGCGAATGTGGAACGCCAGAAAATAGGCGACCCAGAAACCGACGAACAGCGTGATCGCCCAGACCAGGAAGGCAAATTTCAGGGTATTCAGATAGGTCTTCCAGGTCACCCACGAACCGAGCGTCTCCGCATAGTTCATCGACAGGAAGTCCGGATACATCTGGGCGAAGTCGTAATCCCAGAAGCTGACGACCGAGATCATCAGGATCGGCAGCAGCAGGAAGGCCCCGAGGATGAGCGCCAGCGGCGTCGCCTGGAGATAGGAGATCGCAGCCGGCGACAAGCGGAAGCTCTTGGGCTTTGCGTTCTCGGCGTTGGCCGGTTCGGAGGATGTGATCGTCGCCATGGTTGTTTCCCTTTTGAGGGGCTTAGCGGTGCGGCAGTCTTAACCCTCCCCCTCGTGGGGGTCCGGAGGACGGGACGGGGCAAGCGACCCGTCCCCGGTTGGTGGGACGGCAGGCGGGAGGGGTTTTCACCCGGAGCGAAGTCCCCTCCCCAACCCCTCCCCACAAGGGGGAGGGGCTTCACGCCCCATTCCTGCTACGCGGCGATGAACTCGTTCCAGCGGCGGACCATGTAGCGGTCCTCGTCCATCACCGAGTTCCAGCATGCGACGTGGCCCATGCGTTCCTCGAAGGAGCCGCCGTCGCGCACGGCGCCCGCCTTTTCCATGACCTTGCCGTCCGGAGCGACGATATCGCCCTTGGCCGGCTTGCCTTCGATCCAGTAGCCCCACTCGTCCGCGGACATGTGGGCCTTGGCGGTTTCCATGGCGGCCGAATAGTAGCCCTGGCGGTTGAGATAGGCGCCGACCCAGCCGGACGTGTACCAGTTGATATATTCATAGGCAGCGTCGAGCTTGGCGCCCGAGAGATGAGCTGCAAGCCCGAGACCGCCGCCCCACGAGCGATAACCTTCCTTGAGCGGCTGGTATTTGCAGGCGATGCCCTTGGAGCGCACGGCGGCGACCGCCGGCGACCACATCGACTGGATGACGACTTCGCCCGAGGCCATCAGGTTGACGCTCTCGTCGAACGATTTCCAGAAGGCACGGAACTGGCCCGCCTGCTTGGCCTTGATCAGGAAGTCGATCGTCTTGTCGATTTCCGCCTTGGTCATGTTGCCCTTGTCGGCATATTTGATGTTGCCCATGGCCTCCATGATCATCGCGGCATCCATGATGCCGATCGACGGGATGTTGAGGATCGAGGCCTTGCCCTTGAACTTCGGGTCCATGATGTCGGCCCAGGTCGAGATCTCGCGGCCGACGAGGTCCGGGCGGATGCCGAGCGTGTCGGCGTTGTAGATGGTCGGAACCATCGTGAACCACTTGGTTTCTTCCTTGGCGAAGGTCTTGTCGCCGGGCTTTGCGACATAACCGACCGTGTGCGGCGCGGTCCCTTGAGCGATCACGCTGTCGGGCTTCAGCTTGCCATTTTTGAACAGCGGCACGATCTTGTCGTAGTACTTCAGCTTGGTGGTATCCATCGGCTGGATGACGCCGGCCGGATAGACCTTCTTCAAGATCCAGTACTCGATATCGGCGATGTCGTAGGAGTTCGGCTGGGTGACGGCGCGCTGGGCGGCGGCATCCGAGTCCGTCGCGGTCATTTCGAGCGTGATGCCGAGGTCGGCCTTGCACTTCTCGGCGATCGCATTGAGGTTCGAAACACCGGTGCCGAACTGGCGCAGCGTGATCGGGTTCTGGGCCCAGATGGTCGGGAAGCCGGTGATGGCGCCGGAACCGGCGGCAAGACCGGCCGCGGCGGACGCCGTCTTCAGAAGCGTGCGGCGCGAAATTCCCTTAGGTGTCTTTTTGGTCTCAGTCATTGCCTTGTTCTCCTCTGTTGAGTTTTTGTGTTTGCATCAGTTCTTGAGGCGGCCGAGGACGATGGCGTCCTCGCGGCCCCAGGAAAGCGGGATCGCTCCTCCGACCTTGACCGGATTGGCAAAAAATTCGGCGTCGGTCAGGATCGCGGTGAAATCCTCGATGCCCGCGCCGTTGACCGAGAGCTTCACCGAAGAACCGCGATATTCCACGTTCGAGACGGAGCCGGTGAAGCCGAGGCCCTTTTCGGAAGGCTGGCCGATGCGGACATGGTCGGTGCGGATGGCGATGTCGGCCGTATCGGTCAGCCCGGCGGCGCCGTCGTCGGTGGCAAGGAAATCTCCGCCTGCGGGCACCGACAACATCAGCTTGTCGCCGGAACTCTGCGTCACCCGGCCCGAGATGACGTTGTGGTCGCCCATGAACTTGGCGACGAAAGCGGTCGCCGGTTTTTCGAATACCACGCGAGGATGGGCAGCCTGCTCGATGCGGCCGTCGTTCATGATGACGATGATATCGGCGAGCGCCATCGCCTCTTCCTGGCTATGCGTCACGTGCACGAAGGTGATGCCGAGCGACGCCTGCAGCTTCTTGAGTTCGGCACGCATGCGGATCTTCAGGAACGGGTCGAGCGCCGAAAGCGGTTCGTCGAGAAGCAACGCTTCCGGATCGGTGATCAGCGCGCGGGCAAGCGCCACGCGCTGCTGCTGGCCGCCGGAAAGCTGGGCCGGACGGCGGGTCGCATAGGCTTCGAGCTGCATCAGCCGCAGCATGTCCATAGCCTTGGCGCGCCGTTCGTCCTTGTCGACGCCCTTCATCTTGAGGCTGAAGGCGACGTTGTCGATGAGGTCGAGATGCGGAAAGAGGGCGTAGGACTGGAACATCATCGCCGTGCCGCGCTTGGCCGGCGGCAGGTCGGTGACGACGGTGTTGCCGAGGCGGACGTCGCCTGAGGAAATGCTCTCGTGCCCGGCGATCATCCGAAGCGTCGAGGTCTTTCCGCAGCCGGACGGACCGAGCAGGCAGCAATAGGTTCCGGCTGGAATCTTCAGGCTGATCGCGTGAACGGCCGTGGTTGTCCCGTAGATTTTTGAGACTGAAGCGATGTCTATTTCGGCGGCTTTGCTCATCAGGCGCTCCCTTGCGTCTGATATTGTCATGCATCAGCCATGCCAACTCGATTAAACCATTAGAAAGACTTGGATTTACCTCGAAGCCCTGACGGGCACGTTTTGCGACTGCGTAAGAATCGGGCGATCGTTTTCGATCCTTTGGGCAAATCGTATGCAATCTTGCCATTGGATCAAAAACAAGTCGCTTGGCATCCTGTAGCCACTCGGGTTACAAAAGCCGGACATCGGACCACAGCAATGAATATCAGCGAAAAGATCAATCTTACCGATACCACGCCCGAGGATCGTTCCCCGGAGGATCGTTCCATGGCGATCCGGGAATCCCTACGCAATGCGATCATCGATCGACGTCTTGCGCCCGGCACCAAACTATCTGAAAGCGAAGTCGGCTCACTTTTCGACGTCAGTCGCACGGTCGCGCGCGCCGCACTGCAGATGCTCGCCTTCGAAGGTTTGGTGAAAACCGAGCGCAACCGCGGCGCCTTCGTCTCCAATCCGTCGCCGGAAGAAGCGCGCCAGATTTTTGCTTCCCGCCGACTGATCGAGCCCGGCATCATCGCGTCAGCGATCGAGCGGATCACGCCCGAGGATATCGCGGAGTTCCGCCGCCAGCTCGACGAGGAACAGCGTTACATGAACGAGCGCGGGCCGGCTGCGCGGCGAGCCGAGATCAAGGCGTCCGGCGATTTCCACCTCATGCTGGCCTCGGTCGCCGGCAATGTCATCCTGCAGCGGTTCATGGACGAACTGGTCGCGCGTTCATCGCTGGTGATCGCGCTCTATGGCCGTTCCGGCGTTTCGAGCTGCGGACATTCAGAGCATACCGCCGTTCTCGATGCCCTGGAAAAGGGTGACGGCGAGCGCGCCGCGAAACTCATGATCCATCACATCGATCATATCGAGGCCGATCTCGATCTTCAGGTGAAGCAGGGCTTGGGTCTCAAGGACGCGCTGTCGCTCGTTTAACCCCGCAGATGCCGCAATGCCTCGGTATAGGCGGCTAGGTCCCGTTCCGGATCGGCCGGCAGTGCGGCGGCGCGAATGACCCGGCCGCCACCTTCCTCGATGCCGAGGTCGATCATCAGGTTGTCGGCCTTGCCGTGGTTCTCGATCGACAAGCCGTCCGGGCCGCGAGGACGACCGCTGCTCTCATCGATGTCGAGCCCAGAATACCAGATCGACCGCACCCGCGTACCATAGTCGTCGGGATGGTTGGTATAGGCCCAGACCCGTTTGCCGAGCGCGATCATGAAGCCGATTTCGTAGACGGTGCCCGGATCGGCGCTGATACCGCGGAACGGCGTGATATTGGCGAGGCAGACATCCGCGCGCCGCATCGCGTCGTCGTTCCGCTGGTAGATCGCGGTTGCCGTCAGCTGGCCTACAGGCGCCTGGTTCTCGTCGCTGCCGGGACCTGTCGGCTCGAAGCCGAAGCTGCGGGCGAGGCGGCGTTTCTCACCCATCACGATCTGGGCATCGGGCAAAAATACTTCGGGGCCGGCGAGATAAATGGTCGGCATGAAAATCCTCTGATGAATCGGTCAGCACCGGTGTTCCATAGCGTCCTGTCCGGCTCATTGCGAGCAAGAATGCGTCGGGCGACGGGCTTGAGCCGCCAAAGGCCGTTCAGTTCATTACTGAATGGGCGAATCGCATTTTAAAAGTGGAGATTTGTAGACAAGTATAATCACGCGCATTAGGAATGCTCCCCGACGACGTTACCGGCAGGGGATAGATCATGGTTTCGCTCACTCGTTTCGCTACGCGCGGCCTTCTGGCCGCCGCACTTTCCGGCTTGCTGGCGCATGGTGCCGCGGCCGAGGAGATCATTTTCAAGGACCAGGAAAACCGCGAGGTGAAACTCGCCAAGGCCGCCGAGCGGATCGTTTCGATCGTCATTCCGATGGCCTCGACGGTGATCGCGCTGGACGGCGGGACGAAGAAGCTCGTCGGCATGAACCCGACTGCCAAGAGCGCCGTGCTCGAAGGCATCCTGAGCAAGATCTTTCCGGAAACCAAGGACATTCCGTCCGACGTGACCGCTCCGAATTTCGTGCCGAACATCGAGGCGCTGACGGCGACCAATCCGGATCTCGTCATCCAGTGGGGCGGCCGCGGCAACGATATCGTCGCGCCGATCACCAATGCCGGCCTCAACGCCATGCTGATCCTTTACGGCACCGAGCAGCTGACCCGCGACTACATGACGATGACGTCGAGGGCGATCGGCAAGCCGGAGCGCATCAAGGAACTGGTCGAGTGGCGCGACCGGGTTCAGAAGGACATCGAAGCCAAGGCCAAGGCGATCCCGCAAGACAAGAAGCCCAGCACGCTTTATATCGCCCGCGCGCTGAGCGAGATCGCAACCACGGGAACCAAGGGCAGCTACAATGCATGGTACATGGAGCTTGTCGGCGGCAGGAACGCTTCGGCAGAGCTCAACGGCACGGTGACGATCAACAAGGAGCAGATCGCCCAGTGGGATCCGGAAATCATCTTTCTCAACGCCTTCGAGGCCAAGCTCGACGTGAACTGGGTCTATAACGACCCGATCCTGTCGCTGACCAAGGCGGCCCGGAACAAGCGGGTCTACAAGATGCCGCTCGGCGGTTATCGCTGGGATCCGCCGAACCAGGAATCGCCGCTGGCCTGGATGTGGACCGCCAACCTGACCCAGCCGGATATCTTCAAATACGATCTGCGCGCCGAGATGAAGACCGCATACAAGACGCTCTACAACTACGATATCACCGATGCCGATATCGATAGCATCCTGTGGATGAAGGAACAGAGCGGCTCGGCCAACTACGCCCAGTTCAAGGCGAAGTAGGTCATGGCGGCGTTGACGCAGGACGAGGCGGCTCCGATGGTCCGCCGGGCGCACTTGGCACGGCAGACCCTGGTCTTCGCAGGGCTGCTGGCGCTGTTTGCGGTCGCTTTCGTGGTCAGCCTCTGCGTCGGCCGCTTCTCGGTTCCGGCCACGCGGGCGCTGGAGCTGATCTGGCTCGGCGCGACCGACCCGTGGCGGGAACTCACCACGATCGAGGAGCGCATCGTACTTCTGGTCCGGGCACCTCGGGTCGTGCTGGCAGCGCTCGCCGGTGCCGGGCTCGCCCTCTCGGGTGCGGCACTGCAGGGCGTTTTCCGCAATCCGCTGGTCTCGCCGGATATCCTCGGCATCTCGCAGGGAGCGGCCTTCGGCGGTGCGCTCGGCATCATGCTCGGCATTTGGGGTTTCCCGCTGATCTCCATGGTGTTCATCTCCGGCATGGCGGCGGTGATCCTCGTCGGCCTGATCTCGCGCATCAACGGCCGCAGCGAGACGATCACCGTGATCCTTTCCGGCCTCGTGGTCAGCTCGATGTTCTCCGCAGTCGTCTCGCTGCTGCAATTCGTCGCCGACCCGAACACCTCGCTTCCGGCGATCGTTTACTGGCTGATGGGATCCTTCGCGACCGCCACTTGGGAGCGCACCCTGATTGCAGCGCCCGGCCTCATCATCGGCGGCGTGCTCCTCTGGATGCTACGCTTCCGGCTTAACATCCTGTCGTTGGACGAAGCGGAAGCCCAGAGCCTTGGCGCCAGGACGAGCCGCGAGCGCTGGCTGGTCTTCGGGCTGATCGCCGTCATCGTCGGCAGCCAGGTGGCGGTTTCCGGCATTATCGGCTGGATCGGCATCGTCATTCCGCATGCCTGCCGCCTGCTGGTCGGCCACGACCATCGCGCGCTGCTGCCGGCCTCGGTCGTGCTCGGCGCCGGCTTCATGGTGATCATCGATACGCTCGCCCGCACCGCGACCGCCGCGGAAATCCCGCTCGGCGTCATTACCGCCCTGGTCGGCGCGCCGATCTTCGCGCTGCTGCTGCGCAATCACTACCGCGAAAGGAACGGCTCATGATCGGCCTCGAGGACGCCACCGTCCGCTTCGGGTCACGCACCATCATCGAAGCCTTGAGTTTCGTGGTTCCCGTCGGCCGCACGCTCGCCATCCTCGGCCCGAACGGCCGCGGCAAGACGACGACACTGAAAGCCATGCTCGGTTTCCAGCCGCTTGATGCCGGCCGCAAGGTCGCCCCCGATATTGTCGGTTATGTGCCGCAGACCGGCTCCAGCAACCAGCGTTACCGCGCGCTCGATGTTGCCGTCATGGGCCGCGCCGCCCACCTCGGGATTTTCGGCCAGCCGGGGCCGGAGGATTTCAGAATAGCTCATTCGGCGCTGGAACGGGCCGGTGCCGCCCGCTTCGCCGATCATTATTTCGATCGCCTCTCCGGCGGTGAGCGCCAGTTGGTGCTTCTCGCCCGTGCGATTGCCACGGGCTCGCAGGTGCTGGTCCTCGACGAACCGGCCGCGGCGCTCGATCTGCATAACCAGGAACGGCTATTGACGCTGCTCAACACGCTGCGCCAGCCGCGTGACAAGGCGATCGTCTTCACCACGCACGATCCGAACCACGCGCTTTCGTCCGCGGACGATGCGTTGCTGATGATGCCGGACGGCCAGCCGCCGTTGTTCGGCCCGGTCGCCGAGGCAATCACGCCGAGGCACCTGGAAAACCTTTACGGCGTGCCGATGCGCGTCGTCGAACTGGCTGGTCCCTCCGGCGAAACCCATCGGGCCGTTCTGCCCGCCTTTGCAGGAATCCGTGCCGCATGACCATCCTGATGATCCAGTCGCATTACCAGGAGCCGTACTCGATGACCGCGCCGCTGTTCGGCGATGTCATCGCCTCCGGTCTCATGAGAATCGTGCGCGAGATGGAGCTGACCGGCGACGATTTCGCGACGGCCCGAGGGCTGATCACCACTACCCATCTCGACCAGGTCGGCTTCCAGCGTTTCGCGGCCGATGCCGCCGCTTTCCTCGATCGCGGCGGCCGGTGGATCTATCACGGCCATATCCTGCGCCCGATATTGGCCGAGTTCGGCATCTACCGGCCGATCGAGAACCCGAAGCGGGTGGACTTCGTGCAGACCCGGCTCTGCGAACATCCGATCTTCGCCGGCATCGACCAGAAGATGCTGGAAACGAACCATGGGGTAGCCGGCTTTTACGGCCGCGGCCACAATCCGCCGCCGGAGGGTGCCGTCGTCATCAACGCGCTCGGCCCGGCAAAAGTCCCGGTCGATTGGGTATGGTCCAGGCCGCAGGGCGGCGAATTCCTCTCCCACGCCGGCAACGAATTCTGGGGCTGCGGCGACGATCCCGAAATCAAAAAGCAGTTGGCGAGCCGCGCCGCCGCCTGGCTTTCCGGGGAGCTGAACTGATGAGCATTCTCGCGATCCATCCTGGCGCCTATTACCATATCGAAACGCTCGAGGCACCGCGCTACGCTCACCACTTCGATACGCTCGTGCGGCCGGAAGACCTTCCCTCCGTGGACCTCGGCGAACATGCCGTCGTCTTCGTCCCTTGCCGCACGCCGGCCGATCGGCTGGCGCCGTATGCAGCCCAGCTGCGCGCCTATCTCGACCAGGGCGGCACGATCGTCGCCACCGGCGAGACGAACTGGGACGTCTTCCTTCCGGGCATAACCTTCACGCCGCAGCCGACGAACTGGTGGTGGTGGCTGACGCCCGGTGCCGATCTCGGCGTCCGCATCGCCTCCCCCGATCATTCGCTGTTCCGCCATCTCGGTCAGGACGACCTCACCTGGCACCTGCACGGCTGGTTCGATCCACCGCAAGGTGCGGACGTGCTCGCCGTCGACGGCGAGGGCAAACCCATTCTCTATGTGGACGAGGTGACGACGCCCGGCCGCATGATCATCACCAGCCTCGACCCGTGCTTTCATCACGGGTCACATTTCATGCCGGCGACGACGCGCTTCCTGGACGGCTTTTTGCCCTGGATGCGGGAAGAGCTGGACGGAGCAAGGACAAAATGACCGACAAAATCGACGTTCTCGAAGACGGCAAGCCGCTCTCCTACACCTATGCGGACATGATGCATTTCCACGGCTTCGGCTTCCCGGGCGGTGTCGCCCATGCCTTCAAGGTGATGCAGCGCGCCATGCCTTTGCTGAGCCCCGACAGTCCGCCGGAGCGCCGCGAGATCGTCATCCGCACCGCGTTCCGCGGTCCTGGCGGCCGGGATGCGTTCGAAATGGTGACGCGCGGCCTGACCGAAGGCCGCTATACGGTCGACCACGGGCTCGAAAAGCCGGAGCGCGGCAATATTCTCGAACGCTACGTCTTTGAGCTCAGCTATCGCGGCAAGACGGTGACGCTGCAGCTTAAGGAAGGCCATGTCCGCGACGAGTTCATTACCGTCAGCCGCAAACCTGACCGGACGCCGGCCGAAGAGGACCGCCTGGTTTGGCTGAAGCAGGAAATGGCCGACCGGCTGCTGGCGCTGCCGGCCGACGCGGTCTACGAAGAGGCCTGAGCCTCGTCAGGCGGTAAACAGGTTCCTGAACTGTGACGGCTGGCAGCGGAGATATTGCGGTGCCGGCTTCACCTGGGCGCCGAGTTCCGCTGCAGCATGCCAGGGCCAGCGCGGATCGTAGAGCACCGCGCGGGCGATCGCGACGATATCGGCATCGCCCGTCGAAACGATCGCTTCCGCCTGCGTCGGTTCGGTAATCAGCCCAACCGCCACGACCGGCATCTTCACCGCAGCCTTGACGGCGCGCGCCAGCGGCACCTGATAGTTCGGGCCGAGCGGGATTTTCTGCTCTATATGCAGCCCGCCGCTTGAGACGTGAATGGCGTCGCAGCCCTTTTCGTCCAGCACCTGGGCAAAAGCGACGGTCTGATCGATGTCGAGACCGCCCTCGACCCAGTCGGTCGCCGAGACGCGCACCGTGACCGCCTTGTCTGACGGAAAGGCCTGGCGCACCGCGTCAAAAACTTCCAGCGGAAAGCGCATGCGGTTTTCCAGCGACCCGCCATATTCGTCCGTGCGCTGGTTGGACAGCGGCGACAGGAACTGGTGCAGCAGGTAGCCATGCGCCGCATGGATCTGGATCGCATCGAGCCCGATCCTTGCGGCCCGCGCAGCGGAAGCCGCAAAGGCGTCACGAACCTTTTTCAGACCTTGCCTGTCGAGCGCGACCGGCGGCACGTATTTCGGATTGAACGGGATCGCCGAGGCCGACTCGGTCTGCCAGCCGTTTGCATGATCCGGAGCGATTTGGGCACCGCCGAACCAGGGCTTGTCGGTCGAGGCCTTGCGACCGGCATGGGCGAGTTGCACGGAAGTCGGCATGTCCGACCATTTGCGGATGCTGTCGATCGTGCGCGCCATAGCCCTCTCGGTGGCATCGTCGTAAAGCCCGACATCCGCATAGGTGATGCGGCCTTCGGGAGTGACCCCGGTCGCCTCGATCGTCAGAAGCGCTGCACCTGAGAGCGCTAGCTGGCCGAGATGGATGAGGTGCCAATCGGTCATGCAGCCGTCCTCGGCCGAGTACTGGCACATGGGTGCGATGACGATGCGGTTCGAGAGATCCAGATTGCGGACACGAAGGGGCGTGAAAAGTGTCGGTTGGGCCATGGCGGATTCCTTTGCGCGATCGGTGGCGCCGAAAGGGAGGATGGGTTGCGCCGGGACCGGTTCCGGCTTTGTGGCAAATCGCGCCCGGTGCTTCAAGTCACGCTGATGCGAGCGCCGCTCACCAGACGACCGGATGCGTCTCGCCGGTGAGCACGTTGACAAACCCGTCCGGCGCCCGTTCCGACGGCGCCACCAGCACCCAGCGCCAGGGTGAGCAGGTGAGTGTCGCAAACGACAGCCGTTCCGGGAAGCCCGGCCACCAGCGCGGCGAAAATGTCGGCTCGTACATCCAGTCGATCGTCTCGCCGGCCTTGTAGAGCGCCTGCATTTCCGCATCGAGTTCTTCTGCCGGCCGCGCCGTCATCAGCCCGCCGACCTCGTAGTGGACGCGGGCGATCACCTTGCCACCTGACACCAGTACCCATCCGCCCTGCTGTTCATTGAGCGCATTGGCGACCATCGCCATTGCCTCGTCGGAGGAGCCGACCACCCAGATATTATGCTTGTCATGACCGAGCGTCGAGCCGAGCGCGGTGTCCGGCGTGCGCGGTCCGGTGCCAAGCCAGAACATCTTTGAGACCCTGGCCTCGCCGGAGAACCGGTCGACGATCGAGAATTTGGTGACGTTGCGGCCTTGGTCGCGCTGCACTGCGCCGTCCTCGACCGACAGTTCCATGGTGATGAATTCGTCCGACCAGTGGAAGGGCCGCAGCAGCGCGGCATTCGCGGCGGCCCGATCCGCCGGTGCCTCAATGCGAAAATCGGCGGCGGTCACCTGCCGGTCGATCTTCACCGTCTTCGTCGCCCATTCCGGCCAGTCGATTTGCGGGCGTACACCGATGAAGCTTTTGCCTTCTGAAGCTTGCCTTCCATCGGCCCAGACCTTGGCGATCGACAGTTTCTGTACGTCGTCCAGCAGGACGATATCCGCAAACCGGCCCGGTGCGATCGATCCGACCCACGGCGTCAACCGCATATGGCGCGCGGGGTTGAGCGTCACGCACTGGATGGCGATTTCCGGCGCAAGCCCGTTCTCGATCGCGAGGCGCCCGTTGTAATCGGTGGCGCCTATCTTCAGCGTGTCGGAGGCACTGCGGTCGTCGGTGACGAAAGCCACTTGCGACCAGTCGGCGAGGTTCTTGTCGATCAAGCCGCGAATGACCTCCGGCAGCGAATGCGGCCGGAGTTCGATGAACAGCCCATGCTGCAGCTTCTGCCAGATCTCCTCCAGGAACCAGCCTTCATGATCGGAGGCAAGGCCGGCGGCGGCAAAGGCGTTGATCGACGGCAGGTCGCGCAAGCCAGCGCCATGCCCCTCGACCACGCCGCGGCTCTCGAAGGTGGCGCCGATCATGCCCCACAGTCGGTCATAGGAGGGGTTTGAGGGATCGGAGATCGACGGCCAGTCCATTACCTCGTCGAGACCGGCGACCATCAGGCTTTCGCGCATGAACTGCTTCTGCTCGTCATGACCGAAATACCCGCCGCCCCATTCATAGGCTGTCGGCGGCACCGCCGAGCCGGGGAGCGGAAAGATCTTCATCGGCGAGCCGCGGCGGCGCGCTTCAAGCCAGAATTCCAGGTTGCGGGCGCCGTTGACGTTCGAGAACTCGTGGCTCGCCTCGCAGGTCCAGGTGACCCCGTGCGGCATGACGAGCGCAGCTTCCCATTCCGGCGTCAGGTGGGAACTCTCGATATGCTTGTGCGCCTCGCCGAAACCCGGCACTGCGGAAAGGTCGGGCTCATGGCAACGTTCCGCCACCTCGCCCGCATAGCTGCCGGCCGGGCCGACATAGGCGATCCGCCGTCCCTTGATGACGATCTCCTGGTCATCGAGCCATGTCCTGCTGTGGACGTCGAGCAATCTGCCAACCCTCAACAGCCGGTCCGCCGGCCGTTTGCCGAGCGCCGTCAGCACCAGATCCTGGCGAATGCGGACTTCATCCGTCGCGTTGATCAGCAGGTCGTCGGGGAGGGGCGGGGAAACTGTCATCGGGAGAATGCCTGTCGGTTCGGATCGCCGGACCCTAAAGACGATGCCCGGGGGTGTAAACCATCGCAAACCGTGCATTGCTTATCACCTTCGGTCCGAAATCAACCTGTAGTATAAGATATTTCAAGCCTAAAGAAATTTGGTTCTTTGGTCGCCTATGCCTAATAATTGGGCTTGCAGCCGGACCGTTCAAAAAATAGTATCGCCCCCAATTCCCGGGGGTGCCCCAGGGGAGCATCAACGCCGCTTTTCGAAAAAAGGACACGCCTCATGAAGGCCACTCGTTTCACCCAATTGGCAACCCTTGCTCTCCTGGCGACGCTCGGCGGCACGGCGACGGCAAGCGCCCAGTCGAAGACGCTCACCATTTCCTGGTGGGGCTACAACGGCGAGAAGATGACCGCCAACATCATCGATCCGTTCAAGAAGATCTGCGGCTGCGACATCGTCTTCGAAACCGGCAACAATGCCGACCGCCTCAACAAGCTGAAGCTGCGCGACGGCAAGGGTGTCGACGTCATCTACCTGACCGACAGCTTCTCGCAGCTCGGCATCGAACAGGGCCTGTTCCAGCCGGTCGATCCGGCGAAGATCCCGAACCTTTCCGAAATCTACGAACTCGGCCGCGCGCCGCAGGGCAAATACGGCCCGGCCTACACGATCGGCCGCATCGGCCTCGTTTACGACTCGGCCAAGGTCAACCCGCCGATCACCTCCTGGAGCGACCTGTGGCGGCCGGACCTGAAGGGCTCGATCTCGCTGCCGGGCATCACCACCACGGCCGGCCCGATGGTCGTGGTGCAGGCCGGCAAACATGCCGGCGTCGATCCTTATACCGCGACCGACAAGGCGTTCGAAGCCGTCGAGGCCCTGAAGCCGAACGTCGTGAAGAACTACAATACCGGTTCGGAACTGGTGAACCTGATCTCGACCGGCGAAGTTCGCGTCGCGATCGGCCAGGACTTCACGCTCGCCTCGATGCAGGCGGCGGTCAAGACGATGACCTGGGCGAAGCTCAAGGACGGCGATATCGCCACGCTGAACACCGTCAACATCCCGAAGGGTTCGACGAATGTTGAGCTGGCCCACCAGTTCATCAACTTCATCCTGTCCAAGGACGTGCAGCAGAAGGAAGCCGAACAGGGCGTCGATGCGCCGATCTCCACCAAGGTCGTGCTCACCCCGGACCAGGCGAAGATCTGGACCTACGGCGCCGACCAGGTTGCGAGCCTCAGCCGTGTCGATTATGCCAAGATGAACGCCGCCAAGACCGACTGGATCGACCGCTGGAACGAAGTTTTCGGCAAGTAATCCCGGACGTTGCCCGATTGGCGACATGGTTGAAGTGAGAACGGAGCGCCGCTATCAACGCGGCGCTCCTGCCTTTGAAAGAGACTGTCGATGAACAAGCTTGCCAGATGGGGTTTGACGATGCCGGCGACGATCGCCGTTGTCCTGCTTCTGGTCATCCCCGTCGTGCTGACGATCGCCACCACATTCGGCGAGGCGGGCGGTCCGTTTTCCACCTATACGGCTTTCTTCAAGAGCGGCTTCCGCATGGCCGTCCTCTACCGCACCCTGCAGATCGCCCTTGTCACCACGGCGATCGCTCTCGTAGTCGGCTTCATCACGGCATACGTCATCGCCCAGATGCCGGGACGCCTGAAAAGCATCATGATCGTCGCCGCGGTCTTTCCGCTGCTGACCGGCGTCGTCGTCCGTTCCTTCGCCTGGCTGATCATCCTCGGCAAGAATGGCATCATCAACAGTTTCCTGATGTGGGCCGGCCTGATCGGCGAGCCCCTGTCGATGCTGTACACGCAAGGCTCCGTCATCGTCGCGATGGTCTATCTGTTCGTGCCGCTGATGATCCTGACCTTGGTCGGCGTGCTGGAGGGAATCCCGCGTGACCTTATCGAAGCAGCCGCCTCGCTCGGCGCCCGGCCGATCCCGACATTCCTTCAGGTCATCCTGCCGCTTGCGGCCCCGGGCCTCATCGTCGGCGCGGTGCTGGTCTTTACCGGCAGCTTCACCTCCTATGCGACCCCCCAGCTCCTCGGCGGTGAAAAGCAGATGATGATGGGCACATTCCTCTACCAGCGCGCCATGGTGACCTTCGACTGGGTCGGCGCGTCTACGATCGCCGCCATCATGGTGGTCATAACCATCGGCGTCGTGTTCATCATGAGCCGCATGGCACGCCGGCTTAACCCGATGGCAGTCTGATGGCGACGCGCATTCACCCCCTTCTCGGCGCTTTCGCCATTCTCGTCTTCTTCTTCCTGCTCGCGCCGCTGGTCATCATTGTCGGCTCTGCCCTCAGCGACACGACATTCCTGACCTTTCCGCCGCAGGGGCTGACGCTGCGCTGGTTCGCCAACATCTTCCAGATGGAGGCCTTTCGCCGCACGGCGATCACCAGCCTGCAGGTGGCGCTTCTCGGCACCGGCCTGTCGCTGCTGATCGGCATTCCGGCCGCTTACGCACTCAATCGTTATCGGGTCGAGTTGCCCCGTTGGCTATCGACGCTGTTCGTGCTGCCGATCCTGGTGCCGGAAATCGTCTTCGGTTTCGCGCTCCTGAAGTCGATCACCATAGGCCTCGGCCTGCCGGTCTTCATCAGCCTCGTTGTCGGCCATGCGCTGCTGATCCTGCCCTATTCGGTGCGCGTCGTCGGTGCCAGCCTCGCCTCCTTCGATTTCTCGATCGAGGAAGCCGCGAGAAGCCTCGGCTGCCCGCCGCTGAAAACCTTCATGACCGTGGTGCTGCCGAACATCCGTGCCGGCGTCATCGCGGCCTTCATCCTCGCCTTCATCACCTCCATCAACGACGTCTCGGTCTCCGTCTTCCTGACCGGCCCGGGCATTTCGACCCTGCCGATCCAGATTCTGGCGCATATGGAGCAGTTTTTCGACCCGACGATCGCTTCCGTTTCCGTGCTCCTGATGCTCGTGACCGTCGGCGTCATGGCGATCGTCGAAGCGACGCTCGGCCTTACATTTTTGACCAAGTAGGTTCCCTTGACCGTATCCCTCACCATCGAAAACCTCTCCGCCCATTACGGAACCACCCAGGTTCTGAAGGACCTGTCAATCTCCGTCGCGGCGGGCGAACTCGTATCCCTGCTTGGTTCCAGCGGCTGCGGCAAGACGACGACGCTGCGCCTCGTGGCGGGCTTCCTGCAGCCGACCGGCGGCCGGATTCGGCTCGGCGACCGCGACCTGACGACGCTGCCCGCCCATTCCCGCGATATCGGCCTCGTCTTTCAGAACTACGCGCTTTTTCCGCATCTGACCGTGCTGGAGAATGTTGCCTTCGGCCTGAAGCAACGCGGCCTTGCGAAGCCGGACCGCACGAAACGCGCGGCGGCGATGCTCGACCGCGTCGGGCTTGCGCCGCTCGCCGACCGCCTGCCCGCCGCCCTGTCCGGCGGCCAGAAACAGCGCGTCGCGCTCGCCCGTGCCCTGGTCATCGAGCCGCCGCTCCTGATGTTCGACGAACCGCTCTCCAATCTCGATGCAAAGCTCAGGATCGACATGCGCGTCGAGATCCGCCAGCTCCAGCGCGCCAACGGCACCACGTCGCTCTACGTCACCCACGATCAGGAAGAAGCGTTTTCGATCTCCGACCGCGTCGCGATCATGAATGCCGGCCGCATCCTGCAGCTCGATACGCCGGAAGTGCTCTACCAGAAGCCGGCCAGCGCCTTCGTCGCCCGCTTCGTGGGTTTCGAAAACCTGATCCCCATGAAGGTCGTCGAGCGCCAGGCGGCAATCGTCACGGCTGAAGCTGCCGGCGGCACGCGGCTTCATCTTTCCCAGGACCTGTTCGGCCCGATCAAGGATGATTTCATTCTGGCCTGCCGCGCCGACGGGCTTGCTGTCCGCCGCGAGGGCGAAGGCATTCCGGCGGTGCTTGGGACGCGCACCTATCTCGGCCGGGCCTATCAATACAAATGCGAAACGGCCGCGGGCGAAATCACTGCCAACGGTCCGCTTTCCGACCCGTTGGATGCCGGCGCCCAGGCGGTCCTTACCCCGCTGCCGGAACAGTGCTGCATCCTCGGTCCGGAAGACTGAGCCGGAAATAGCACAAGCACAGAGCCGTTTGCCGGGGGCGTTGACGCAAGTCAAACCCCCGAAGCGGTCCGTATGTCAGCACATCATGGTCACAATCCTTCAACCGGCAGCGTAGTTGCGCTGTGAGGCTAAAGACCATGAATTACGTCTCAGAAACAATTTGGCTGGCGATCGGCACCTTCCTGGCGTTGCTCGCAGCCGCCTATGCCCATGACAGCCTGTTTGCGGCCCACATGTGGGTCCTATTCTTCGTGCTGTTGCTCAGCACGGTCGTTTTGCTGCGCAAGGCTTCCTTCGCGCCGCAAAGATTCGCGGTGCGCCCGCCGGCAAAATCTGAATATTTCGACGAGGTGGTCAAATACGGCACCATCGCCACGGTCTTCTGGGGCGTCGTTGGTTTCCTGGTCGGCGTCGTCGTCGCACTCCAGCTTGCCTTCCCGGACCTGAACATCGAACCCTGGTTCAATTTCGGCCGCCTGCGGCCGCTGCATACCTCGGCTGTCGTCTTCGCCTTCGGCGGCAATGCACTGATCACCACGTCCTTTTATGTGGTCCAGCGCACCTGTCGGGCCCGCCTTTTCGGCGGCAACCTCGCTTGGTACGTGTTCTGGGGCTACCAGCTCTTCATCGTCATGGCGGCGACCGGCTATCTGCTCGGCATCACCCAGGCGCGCGAATATGCCGAGCCGGAATGGTATGTGGACCTCTTCCTGACGGTCGTCTGGGTCGCCTATCTCGCCGTCTTCCTCGGCACGATCCTGATGCGCAAGGAGCCGCACATCTACGTGGCGAACTGGTTCTATCTCGCCTTCATCGTGACCATCGCCATGCTGCATGTGGTGAACAACCTGGCCGTCCCGGTCTCCTTCCTCGGCGTGAAGAGCTATTCGGCCTTTTCGGGCGTGCAGGATGCGCTGACCCAATGGTGGTACGGGCATAACGCGGTCGGTTTCTTCCTGACCGCGGGCTTCCTCGGGATGATGTATTATTTCGTGCCGAAGCAGGTCAATCGCCCGGTCTATTCCTACCGGCTGTCGATCATCCACTTCTGGGCGCTGATCTTCCTCTATATCTGGGCCGGTCCGCACCACCTGCACTATACCGCGCTGCCCGATTGGGCCCAGACGCTGGGCATGGTCTTCTCCATCATGCTCTGGATGCCCTCCTGGGGCGGCATGATCAACGGACTGATGACGCTCTCGGGCGCCTGGGACAAGATCCGCACCGATCCGATCGTCCGCATGATGATCATCGCCATCGCCTTCTATGGCATGTCGACCTTCGAAGGTCCGATGATGTCGATCAAGGCGGTCAACTCGCTCAGCCACTATACGGACTGGACGATCGGCCACGTGCATTCCGGTGCGCTCGGCTGGGTTGGCATGATCAGCTTCGGCGCGGTCTACTACATGACGCCAAAGCTCTGGAACCGCGAGCGCCTCTACAGTCTCGACCTCGTCAACTGGCACTTCTGGCTCGCCACCCTCGGCATCGTCGTCTACGCCGCCGTCATGTGGGTTGCCGGCGTCCAGCAGGGCCTGATGTGGCGCGAATACGACAACCAGGGCTTCCTCGTCTATTCCTTCGCGGAAACGGTCGCGGCCATGTTCCCTTACTACCTGCTGCGTGCGGTAGGCGGCGCCATGTACCTCGCCGGCGGGCTCATCATGGCCTTCAACGTCACCATGACCATCCTCGGTTACCAACGGCAGGAGCGGGTTCGGGGTGATGCTTCCCCCGCCGCTCTCCAGCCGGCCGAATAAGGAGGGACATCCATGTCCATTCTCGACAAACACCACTACATCGAACGCAATGCGACCCTGCTCCTGGTCGGCTCGCTGCTCGTCGTCTCGATCGGCGGCATCGTGGAAATCGCACCACTCTTCTATCTCGAAAACACCATCGAGAAGGTGGAAGGCATGCGGCCCTACTCGCCGCTCGAGCTTGCCGGGCGCGATATCTACATCCGCGAAGGCTGTTATGTCTGCCATAGCCAGATGATCCGCCCCTTCCGCGACGAGGTGGAGCGCTACGGTCACTACAGTCTGGCGGCCGAATCCATGTACGACCATCCGTTCCAGTGGGGATCGAAGCGCACGGGCCCGGATCTCGCCCGCGTCGGTGACCGCTATTCCAACGAATGGCACGTCCAGCACCTGATCGAACCACGCGATGTCGTGCCGGAATCGGTGATGCCGAGCTACGCCTTCCTCAAGGAGACGCCGCTCAAGATCACCGACGTTTCCATGGGCTTGAAGGCGAGCCGCGCCGTCGGCGTCCCCTATTCGGACGAGATGGTGGCGAGCGCCAAGGCGGATCTTTCGGCCCAGGCCGATCCGAATGCCGACACGTCCGGCCTGCTGGCCCGGTATCCCAAGGCCAAGGTCGGCGATTTCGACGGCAACGCCCAGAGCCTCACCGAGATGGATGCACTGGTCGCCTATCTGCAGATGCTCGGCACGCTGGTCGATTTCTCGACCTATGACGATGCCGCCGGTTACCGCTGAGGAGGAAAAGCCATGGAATTCTACACGGCCATGCGCCATTTCGCCGATAGCTGGGGCCTGCTCGCCATGACCCTGTTCTTCCTCGGCGTTCTCGTCTTCACCTTGCGCCCCGGCGCGAAAGCCTCTGCAGATGAGGCCGCCCGGATCCCTCTGAAGGAGGATTGAACATGCCAGGAAAACATATGGCGGAAAAACATATCGACCAACTGAGCGGCGTTGAGACCACCGGCCACGAGTGGGACGGCATCCGCGAACTCAACAACCCGCTGCCGCGCTGGTGGCTCTGGACATTCTATGCCTGCATCCTGTGGTCGATCGGTTATGCGATCGCTTATCCGTCCATCCCGCTGCTGACCGACGCGACGAAAGGCCTGCTCGGATATTCGAGCCGTGCCGAGCTTACGGCAGATCTCGATGGTGCCAAGATCGCCCAGGGCGGCATCCTGGAGAAAATCTCCGGTTCGTCGCTGGAGGAGATCGTCGCCGATCCACAGCTCAGCCAATTCGCAACCGCAGGCGGCGCCGCTGCCTTCCGTGTCAACTGCACCCCATGTCACGGCACGGGTGCGGCCGGCGGACGGGGATACCCCAACCTCAACGACGACGACTGGCTTTGGGGCGGTGATATCAACGCCCTCTACCAGACGATCGCCCATGGCATCCGTGATCCCGCCGACGGGGAGACCCGCATCTCCGAAATGCCGGCCTTCACGGATATGCTGAAGCCGGACGAGGTGCGCCAGGTCGCCGCCTATGTGGTGAGCCTTACCGGAACCCCGCGCGACCCGTCGATGATCGACGCCGGAAAACAGCTCTTCGCCGACAACTGCGTCTCCTGCCATGGCGAAAAGGCCGAGGGCAACCGCGACCTTGGTGGGCCGAGCCTTGCCGACGCCATCTGGCTGAAGGTCCATGGCGAAGCGGATATTGCCAGGCAAATCCAGAGCCCGAAACACGGTGTCATGCCTGCCTGGGAAGCCCGCCTCGGCGACGTGGCCGTCAAGCAGCTCGCTGTCTACATCCACTCGCTGGGCGGCGGGGAGTGATCAGGCTTCTCCCGAGAGATACCGCAGTTCGATACTGGCCGGGGCACGAATGCCCCGGTCGTTCGTCAGGAAGACGTGGCATTGCAAAGCTTCGGCGGTAGCGACGTGGATGGCGTCTATGAGCTTCATGTTGAACTCAACACCGAGTTCGGCAGCGCGTTTGATGAGAGCCAGACTGACAGGCTCGAGCGAGATAAACTCGGCATTGCTCAAAATGGCGACGAAAACGGCGGAGACATCCGGGGCATCGCGAGGTACCCCGCGCAGGCATTCCCCCAACGTGATCTCGCTGGAAAATAGCCTCCATTCACTTCTGATGAAGGCCATTACGGCGTTTTCAGCCAGGGATTTGAACTCGGGCGAGCCATCGACGTAGTAGATCAGGACATTGCTGTCGACATAGACCTTACTGGTCATATTTTCGATCTTCGCGGAATTCGCGGATTTGGCGATCGATCTCTTCCGCGGATCGGCCGGGACGTCCCAGCGCATCGATCCGCGCAGACATTTCGCGGAGGAAAGCCAGCCGTCTCTCTATAGCCGACCGATCCTGCGCGTCGATGGTTGGGGGAAGGTCTTTCAGCTTCTCGACGACGACCTCTGCACGTGAACGATTGATACGAGCGGCGGCGGCATCAATCCGCGACAGCATCTCGTCGTCCACTTCGATTTCCAGCTTGTGCAGGCCCATGGTCTTCTCCCGGTTACGGACGACAATAGTGCATTTTGCATGTCCCCGCCAGAATGTCGCGGTCTGCTCCCTCGCCCGGTTGACTTTGGTCAAGGGAGATTGCCTGCCCCGGTGCGAGAATATGGTCACAAAGGATTGGCCAATGAATCTCTACACAGCCTCCCACCTGGAGCAGAACGGATCGTCCGTCGAACGCATCGATGTCCAGCCCGTGCATTCTCCGGGCCAGCCGCTTTACGAGAAGCGCAAGAAGATATTTCCGAAACGAGCCGAAGGGCGGTTCCGCCGCTTCAAGTGGCTGGTGATGCTGATCACTCTTGGCATCTATTACCTCACTCCCTGGATCCGCTGGGACCGCGGCCCCTTCGCACCCGACCAGGCGGTGCTCGTCGACCTCGCAAACCGCCGTTTCTATTTCTTCTTCATCGAGATCTGGCCGCAGGAATTTTTCTACGTTGCCGGGCTTCTGGTCATGGCCGGTTTCGGCCTTTTCCTGGTGACCTCGGCCGTCGGCCGTGCCTGGTGCGGTTACACCTGTCCGCAGACGGTCTGGGTCGATCTCTTCCTGGTCGTCGAGCGCTTCATCGAGGGTGACCGCAATGCCCGCATCAAGCTCGATGCCGCGCCCTGGAGCCTCAGCAAGCTCTGGAAGCGGGTCACCAAACACGCCACGTGGCTGGCGATCGCGGTCGCGACGGGCGGCGCCTGGATCTTCTATTTTGCCGATGCGCCCTCGCTCGCCTTCGATTTCGTCACGGGTCAAGCGGCGCTGGTCGCCTATTCGACCGTGGCAGTTCTGACAGCGACGACCTATCTGCTCGGCGGGTTGATGCGCGAACAGGTCTGCATCTACATGTGCCCCTGGCCGCGCATCCAGGCCGCAATGGTGGACGAGAGCTCGCTGGTCGTCACTTATAACGACTGGCGCGGCGAGCCGCGCAGCCGCCATGCAAAGAAGGCGCTAGCAACCGGACAGCCGGTCGGCGATTGTGTCGATTGCAACGCCTGCGTGGCGGTCTGTCCCATGGGCATCGACATCCGCGAGGGGCAGCAGATGGCCTGCATCACCTGCGCGCTCTGCATCGACGCCTGCGACGGCGTGATGGACAAGATCGGCAAGCCGCGCGGCCTGATCGCCTATGCGACGCTCGACGAGTACGAGACGAACATGGCGCTCGCGACAAACGGCGGCACGACGGCGATCGACCCGGCGCAGGTGCGCAATCCGGACGGCTCCTTCATCGACAAGGTCCGCCACTTCGACTGGAGGGTGATCTTCAGGGCCCGCACTCTGATCTATCTCGGCGTCTGGTCGGCGGTCGGCCTCGGCCTCGTCTTCGCGCTCCTGTCGCGAGACCGGTTGGAGGTCAATGTTCTCCATGATCGTAATCCGCAATTCGTCCTGGAATCGGACGGTTCCATCCGCAACGGCTACACGATCCGGCTGCTCAACATGATCCCGGAGCCGCGCACGATCATGGTCTCGATGGAAGGCCTGCCCGAAGCGACGATGAAGATCTCGGGCGTCACGGATGTTCCGGGCCGTCTCTTCGCGGTGCAGGTGGAGCCTGACAAGACGCTTGCCTTGAAGGTCTTCGTGACCCTGCCCAAGGATGCCGTTTCCTCCGAGGCCGTCGATTTCCACTTCATTGCCGAAGACCGGTCGAGCCATGAAAAGGACAGCTATTCAGCGGTCTTCAACACCCCGGGAGCCAGAAAATGAGCCCGACGAAAATGAACGCAATCCCAGCAAAACCCTTCGTCTTCACCGGCTGGCATATGCTCGGCGTGCTGGTGCTCTTTTTCGGCACCATCATCTCGGTCAATTTCTACATGGCCTACAACGCGGTCATCAGCTGGAGCGGGCTGGTGGCGGAAAACACCTATGTCGCCAGCCAGCAGTTCAACGGCAAGGCGGCCGAGGCGCGGACCCTGACGGCCACGGGCGTCACCGGCCGTATCACCGTCACGGGCTCCGAGGTTCGCTACGAGGTCTTCCACCCGAAAGAGGGGCCGGTGACGGCCGATATGCTGACGCTCAGGTTCAAGCGGCCGGTCGGTGAACATCAGGATTTCGAACTCGACCTGATTCCCGTTGGCAAGGGGATCTTCACGGCCACCCATGAAATCCTGCCGGGCCACTGGATCGTCGATGCGAGCGCCATCCGGAACGGCAAGCGCATCCTGCATCAGGCCGAACGCATCGCCGTCTTGAGGAGCGCGGAATGAGCTGCTGCGCGCCTGGAACGGAAGGGTATCTGGATCGCCCGCTTCCCTCGTCCGAGGAGCTGACGCTGTCCAGCCGGACGATCTCGCCGGGGCTGCGCCAGACCGATCTCAGCGTCCCGCAGGTCCATTGCGGCACCTGCATCGCGGCGATCGAAAAGGCGCTCAATGCGCTGCCGTCGGTAGAGCGGGCACGGGTCAATCTGTCCACCAAACGCGTCTCGATCGTCTGGCGGGAAAAGACCGGAGACGACGCCACGGATCCGGTCGAGCTGGTCAGGGCCATCGTCGATGCCACCGGTTACGATGCACATCTTTTTTCGAATGCCGAGGAAGTCGGCGAGAAGCTGCAGCGCGACCTGATCCGCGCCGTCGCCCTCTGCGGCTTTGCGGCAGCCAACATCATGCTGCTCTCGGTCTCCGTCTGGTCGGGCGCCGATGCCTCGACGCGTGACATGTTCCATTGGATATCGGCGCTGATCGCCGCGCCGGCGCTGATCTATGGCGGCCGTTTCTTCTATCAGTCTGCCTGGAATGCGCTTCGCCGCGGCCGCACCAACATGGACGTACCGATCGCGCTCGCCATCACGCTGTCATACGCGGTGTCGCTCTGGGAAACCATGCATCACGGCGAACACGCCTGGTTCGATGCGACCGTCTCGCTGTTGTTTTTCCTGCTGATCGGCCGCACGCTGGACCACATCATGCGCGACCGGGCGCGGGCCGCGATCAGCGGCCTTGCGCGCCTGTCGCCCCGCGGCGCCACCGTCATAGGTCCGGAAGGCTCGCGTGAATATCGCCCCGTGGACGAAATCCGGCCCGGAGACCGGGTGGCGATCGCCGCCGGTGAGCGGGTGCCGGTCGATGGCTTCGTCGAAAGCGGGGCAAGCGATATCGATGTATCGATCGTCAACGGCGAAAGCGCACCAAGGCCGGTCAGGGTCGGCGATGTGATACAGGCCGGGACGCTCAGCCTCACCGGCTCGCTGGTGCTGAAGGCGACGGCCGCCGCCAAGGATTCCTTCCTGTCCGAAGTCATTTCGCTGATGGAAGCGGCCGAGGGCGGGCGGGCGCGTTACCGCCGGATCGCCGATCGCGCGGCCCAATATTATTCTCCGGCCGTCCACTTCCTGGCGCTCGCCGCCTTTCTCGCCTGGGGCTTCATCGGTGGTGACTGGAAACACGCGATGCTGGTGGCCATCGCCGTGCTGATCATCACCTGCCCCTGCGCGCTCGGCCTCGCCGTGCCCGTGGTGCAGGTCGTCGCAGCCGGCCGGCTGTTCAGGAACGGCATCATGGTCAAGGACGGTTCGGCCATGGAGCGGCTTGCCGAAATCGATACCGTGCTTTTCGACAAGACCGGCACGCTGACCCTCGGGCGGCCCCGGCTGCTGGATGCGGAGCGGTTCGACAGGAAGCAGCTCGCTTTGGCCGCCGGCCTTGCCGTCCATTCACGCCACCCTCTCTCGCAGGCGCTCGCGCTGGCGGTATCCGGCCCAGTCGCGGTCTTCGAAACGGTCACCGAAATCCCGGGTCGGGGCCTCGAAGCGGCAGCGCCGGCAGGCATCTATCGCCTCGGCAACCGGCGCTTCGCCTTGTCCGTGCCGGACGACGGAAGCCCGGGCAATAGCGTGACGGAAACGGTTCTTTCGCTCGACGCCGAGGAGATCGCCACCTTCCGCTTCGACGATTCGCTGCGCCCCGGCGCGCAGGCCGCGACGGCATCCCTTGCCGCCGGCGGTTTCGAGACCGGTATCCTCTCCGGCGACAGGCGCCGGGTAGTTGCCGATCTCGCGACCCGCCTCGGCGTCGAACATTGGCAGGCGGAGCTTTCGCCGAAACAGAAGGCGGAGTTCTGCACGTCGCTGGCGGCGAGCGGCCGCAAGGTGCTGATGGTCGGCGACGGCATCAACGATGCGCCGGCGCTTGCCGCAGCGCATGTTTCGATCGCGCCGGCGACAGCGGCGGATGTCGGCCGCCAGGCCGCCGACTTCGTGTTCATGCGCGACAGCCTCGAAGCAGTGCCGCTGGCGATCGATATATCGCGGCGTGCGGGCCGGCTGATCCGCGAAAATTTCGCGCTCGCCATCGGCTACAATGTCATCGCCGTGCCGATCGCGCTTGCCGGTTATGCGACGCCGCTGATTGCCGCCGTTGCCATGTCCACGTCGTCGATCATCGTTGTCGCCAACGCCCTGCGGCTCAGCGGATCGGGAAGCGCCGACGAGGCCGATGCGGCGGGAAGCCATGGTGAAGCAAAATTTCCGCCTAGTGAGGCCCGCGTCGCATGAACATGCTCATCTACCTCATCCCGATTGCGCTTTTCCTCGGGGGGCTTGGCCTCTTCGCCTTTCTCTGGTCGTTGAAGAGCGGCCAGTACGACGATCTCGAAGGCGCCTCCTGGCGCGTGCTGCGGGACGATCCGCCGGACTAGCCGGTGGCCTCCGACAAGCTTCGGCGCCGAATACGGGCGCCAGACCGCATACCGCGCTCGCTCTCAAAGTCTCAGGAATGGGCGTCGCCGGCGGTTTTCTTGCCGAGAGCACTGTCGTGAGGCATTCTTTTGGTTGAACTGCCAGCAAACGGCATCTGCGCTGCAAGGACGGCGACCTTCACGAAAGGAATTCGATGCGTTTTATCAATCCCATTCCTTTCGTCCGTGACATAAATCACTCGAAAGCGTTTTACCAGGACAGGCTCGGGCTGAGGATACTGGAGGATTTCGGAGATTGCGTACTCTTCGAAACTGGTTTTGCAATCCATGAAGGGAGTTCGCTCGAGCAAACGATTTGGCGGGATGACTCTGTTGCGAAGGAACCCTATGGACGGAGAAATTTGTTGCTATATTTCGAACATGAGGATGTCGATGCGGCCTTCGAAAACATCGCGCCGCATGTGGAATTGATCCATCCGGTAGAGCGGCAAGCTTGGGGACAGCGAGTCTTCCGCTTTTATGATCCCGACGGACACGCAATAGAGATCGGTGAACCACAAAGGCTAGGCCCTTCAGGGAGTTCGCAGAAACTTTGAACTTTCGGCAGAATCTGAGGCGCTGGCCGCAGATGCAGCCCTTTTGAAACCCACTCAGTCCAGCAGTTCGCGTAGCCGCACCGCGAGCTCCCTTGCGGTGTAGGGTTTCTTTAGCCAGCTACCGGATTGGGCGAGTTCGCGCCCGGCGATGGCCGGTTCGGCATAGCCGGAGGTGAACAATACCTTCATGCCGGGGCGTCTGGCGCGCACTTCGGCTGCCAGTTCGTCGCCGGTCATTCCGCCCGGCATCACGATATCGGTGAAAAGAAGGTGGATGCCGTCGTGCTGGCCGAGTTGGTCCAGCGCTTCCTGGCCGTTCGAGGCCTCAATGACTCCGTAGCCGAGTTGCGTAAGCCGGGAAACGGCAATGCGCCGGACCCGCGGGTCGTCCTCGACGACGAGGATCTTTTCGGTGCCGCCGGGAATGGTGGCCTGCTTCGAGCCAGCCTCGACGGCAAGCGGACCCGCCGCCTCCGTCTTGTGCGCCACCGGCAGGAAAATTCTGACGCTCGTGCCCTGTCCCGGCTCGCTATAGAGCTGGATATGCCCGCCGGACTGCTTGGCGAAACCGTAGACCATGCTGAGGCCGAGGCCCGTTCCGGCGCCCAGGCCCTTGGTGGTGAAGAAGGGCTCGAAGGCCTTGTCCTTGACGTCGGGCGACATGCCGATGCCCGTATCGGTGACGGAGATCAGCACGAAATCACCGGTGCGGACATCGGGATACATCTGCGCATAGTCGACATCCAGCCTGACGCGGGAGATCTCGATCGTCAGCTTGCCGCCACGCGGCATCGCATCTCGGGCATTGAGCGTCAGGTTGAGAAGTGCGTTCTGGAGCTGCGATGCATCGACCAGCGCTTCGGTGGAAATACCGGTCACGGTGGTGCGAAGCTCGATCGTTTCGCCGAGTGTTCGCCGCAGAAGCTCCGAGAAGCCGGAGACGAGATTACCGACATCCGCGAGCTTCGGGTTGAGCGGCTGGCGCCGTCCGAAGGCGAGGAGCTGGCCGGTAAGCTTGGCGCCGTCTTCCGCCGCGCCCTGCGCTTCGTGCAGTAGGTCGAGCAACGCCGTATCCGCGAGCTTGTTCTCGATCATCTCCAGATTGCCGCTGATGATGGTGAGAAGATTGTTGAAATCGTGCGCCAGTCCACCGGTCAACTGGCCGATTGCTTCCATCTTCTGGGCCTGGCGCAGCTCTTCTTCGATCTTGTGACGGCTGGTGAGGTCGCGGACAAAGCCGGTAAAGATGCGTTTTCCGTTGGTGATGGCCTCGCCGACCGAAAGCTCCATCGGAAATGTGCTTTTGTCCTTGCGCTGCCCGGTCACAACGCGGCCGTAGCCGATGATCCGGCGTTCGCCCGTGGTGAGATAGCGCGAGATATATCCGTCATGGGCGTCGCGGTCGGGCGATGGCATCAGCATTTTCACATTCTGCCCGCAGACTTCGTCGGACGAGTAGCCGAAAAGCTGTTCCGCTGCGGCGCTGAAGGAGGAAATGCAGCCAGCCTCGTCGATGACGATCATCGATTCCGGCACGGTGTCCAGAATGGAGCGCAGATGCGCTTCGCGTTCGGCAAGATCGTTCTGCACCCTTTTCATCTCGGTGATATCGTTGTTCGTTTGGATGATGATCGAAGGCCCGGAGCTCGCCGGATCGACGGCCACCCAGCGGGTTGCCACGACGACGGGGTGACCATGCTTGTGGCGATGGACGACCTCTCCCTGCCAGTTCTGATAGATCTGGACCTGACGGCGGATCTCATCGAGCGGCTCGGGAAACTGAGTCGCCAGAAGATCATGGACGACCCTTCCGAGAGCTTCCTCCCGTCGCCAGCCGTAAAGCTGCTCGCAGCCGCTCGTCCAGCGGCTGATGATGCCGTCCGCGTCGTGGGCGATGAGGTTGGCGTCGTCGAGAAGAAGAGTGACGGCATCGAGTTGGCTTTCCGTCGTGGCTTCGGGTCTTGTCTTGCCGATCATGTCCGTTCCGTCTAATGGCGCCGTCGCTCGCCAAGAGCAATCAGGTCGCGCCGCATGTCTCCACAGTCATCGTCGTCTCCGGCGAGTTGCGCAAGCATCCCCGGTCGTTCGATTCTTATGGAATGACGGGCGGCCGGGTCCAGAACATTCAGCACGCCTTTGCCGATAAGCCTGGTGATAGTACGGGAAACGGTCTCGATCGTCAGTCCGAGATAGTCGGCCATGTCCTGCCGGCTCATCGAGAGATCGACCACCGGTTGCCCATTGCCTTCGGCCATTGCGCGCCTCAGGTATCTCAGAAGGAAGGTGCAGAGCCGCTCTTCCGCGCTCTTGCTCGACAGGAGCACCATCTGGTCCTGGGCTGCGGCCATTTCGTCGCAGACCCGGGCAAAGACCTTGGGCCTCAGGCTTTCGGAATTGATGACGGCTGCCTCGAATTGCCGACGCGCCAGCCTGCGGACCTTCGCTGTGGTGATGGCTTCGGCGGTGTAGATATAGTGGTCCCGGAACGAAACGCCGATCATGTCGCCGGCATGCAAAAATCCTGTTATGACCCGCCGTCCGTCCGAAATGATCCGGAAAACCCGCAGTGTCCCCTCCATCACTTCGAAAATATGCTTGGCCTCGTCGCCCTCGAAGAACAGGGCCTGGCCGGCCGTGAGATATTCCACCGGCTGCTTCGTGAACAGCGAATGCAGACAATCCGGTTCGCCGAGCGGTCCTGCTGCTGCGGCGTTGAAGGTCTTCGCATAATCCGTGACAAACATGAAACTGCCCCTATCCGTTTGGTAGAGGCAGTTGACCGAATCCCGGTAACGCGCGAATGCTAGTCGTGTGAAAGACGGTTCTAATTGGTAACAATCTGTAACACGCCGGTTCCCCATTGATGTCATCCCCCGCCAGCGCCGCAAACATCCTCGTCGTCGACGACGATCCTCGAATCCGCCAGATGCTGATGCGGTATTTCGAGGGCGAAGGGTATGTCGTGACCACGGCATCGGACGGGCAGGAAATGCGCGCTCAGCTGAAGCGGCAGGAGATCGACATCATCCTCCTCGACCTGTCGTTGCCCGGCGGCCAGGACGGCTTTGATCTTGCCCGTGAAATCCGGATGCAATCGGATATTCCGATCATGATGCTGACGGGCCGCGACGACGTGATCGATCGGATCCTGGGCATCGAGATCGGCGCCGACGACTATATCGCGAAACCGTTTCACCTGCGCGAAGTACACGCGCGGCTGAAATCGATCCTGCGGCGGCGCCAGCCGGCCCAGCCGAAGCAGGAGGAAAGCGAGGAGAAGGTCGTCCGTTTCGAAGGATGGACGCTCAACCTTTCCAGGCGTCAGCTGCTGTCTGGCGAAGATGGCGAAGTCGAACTGACAACCGGCGAATTCGAGATGCTGGCGGCCTTCGTGCAGCATGCGGGCCGGGTACTGACGCGCGATTTCCTGATGGACGCGACGAGGGGGCGGCAGCTCGACGCTTTCGACCGCACGATCGACGCCCAGATCGTCCGGCTGCGCCGCAAGATCGAGGCGGATGCCAAACATCCCCAGCTCATCAAGGCTGTCCGCGGTGTCGGTTACATCTTCACCGGCAAGCTCGGCTGATCAAACAACGATCTGCCTGTCCGCCGGCGAAAGCTCGCCAAATGCTCTTTCCCTGATATCGTCTGCATCGACGCCCTGCAGCGGAACCGGCCCCAAAGGCAGGTCGTGGTCCCCCGGCCTGCCAACCGAAATTGGCAGCAATTCAAGTCTTTTGCACGTACCGTCATCGGCAAGCGTCAGCCGGATTGCGGCGCTGCGCCACACATCGACACGCTTTTCGTCATAGATCGCCGCCCGCCCGGTGTGGAAGACGAAGTTGCCGAGGCCGGCGATGATCACCCGTCCGCGATAAAAGACCACCGGCTGCATGACCGGCGCGCCTGTACCAAGCACCAGGTCCGCGCCGCTGTCGATCAGGCCGCGACAAAGATCGAGCAGCCAGTCGGGTGTCGTTTTCCAGTTCGAATCCCAGTGATGGCCGTGGAACGCCACCGCCACCAGATCCCCTATCGCCTTGGCGGCATCGATACCGTCGGTGAGTCGCTGCATGTCCGTCTCATCCGCCGTCCAGCGTGCGCCGATCGTGTCGCCGGCAACGATCGGCGTGCCGAAGACGTCGAGTTCCGGACGCTCTCCCACGTCGTAGCCGACCGCCGCACGCGCGGCTCCGCGCTTGTCGTCGCCAAGGGTCGTTACGATCCTCTTCAGGGCCTCGAATTCTTCGGCCGGCACGCTCACCGTCCGCTTCATCCGCAACGGGGCAATGCCGCCGCGCTCGGTGGAGGCATAGTTGACGTCCGGCTGCGGCCCGAGATCGACGGAAAAGATGGCGAGCGACTGCTCCGGCCCCGGCACGATGACCGGCGCGGCGGCCTGCTCGATATCCAGCCCGCTGCCGGCGAGCTTCAGCCCCGCCGCCTCCGCCGCGGCGCGCGTCGATGCAATGCCCGGCGGGCCGAGGTCGAAGGCGTGGTTATTGGCATGCGTCACCGCGTGAAAGCCGAGTTCCCGGACAGAGACCAGCGCATCCGGCGAAGCAAGATGCAGCGTTTTCGTCTTGGTAGGCCATGCACCGGCCGTCTCCACCGTCGCCTCGATATTGCCGAAGGCAACGTCCGCCTCCAGGAAATCCCGCACCTCGGCCTGTTCCTCGCCGCTAAGGTCGAGGGGGCCGTGGATCAGGATTTGGCCGGTAACGGCGACGGTCAGCATGGTCTGGTTCATCTCGCGATGGGCTTCAGCGCCACCATCGCCGCTACGCCGACGATCGGCAGGCGGATGGCAGATGGCCGCGTACCATCGCAGAAAACCGTGTTGCGGGCCACTTGGCTTGTGCGTCCCCGGCCCTCCGGCGCATAGCTATTTGGATTTATATCGTACTTCGGGAAGTTGGATGATGAGATATCAACCCTGATGCGGTGGCCCTTGGCGAACAGGTTGGCAGTCGCGAACGGCTCGATCGTCACCTTGAACACCTCGCCCTCGACGATCGGCTCCGGCTTCTCGAACGACTTGCGGTAACGGCAGCGGATGATCCCATCGGTGATGTTGAGCGCGTAGCCGGTCGGATAGTCCTTGCTGGGCGGATAGACATCCACGAGTTTCGCGGTGAAATCCGTGTCCGGCGCATCCGACGAGACATAGAGCTCGACCGTGATCGGCCCGACTACGGCAACATCTTCGGCAAGCGGCGCGGTTTCGAAGGAGAGCACGTCGGCACGCGCAGAAAGCGGCAGGCCGGGATGTTTCGAGCCGTAGAATTTGTCGCCCTCGCGCTGGTCGAAGCCGCCGCCTTCGAAGATCGGCTGGCCGCTGGTCAGTGATCCGCCGATCGTCGGCACAGGGTCCCTGGGGTCGAAATCGTAGGTGAAGGGGGAGGCATCCGCCTTGGGCTTGTCCGTCGAAAGCGACCCGTTTTCATGAATGTAATAGTTGCGGAATTCCGTCCCCGGCAGCGGCCAGTCGGTCGACTCGATCCAGTGCCCGCCGTGATCCAGCCGCCCGTCCGCGTTGCGCGTGCCCGACCCGCCGCCCATCACGAAGGCCCGCACCACCGGTTCCTGCGCAACCGCATTGTCCTTGCCCTTCAGCCAGTGGTCGAACCAGTTGCGGCGAAAAGAAAGCCAGCTTTCCATGACATTGCCGCCAAGCGGCGCGGCCGGCCCGAAGGAGATGTCGCCGGCGAGCGTCGCATTGCGGTTGCCGTGCAGCCACGGTCCCATGATCAGCTGCAGCGGTCGGCTGTCCTTGCCGGAAAGGCCGCGATAGTTGTCGAGCGTCGACTTGACATAGGCATCGTACCAACTCGACATCAGCACAACGGGTACTTCCGGAAAAGTCTCGTAGAAACCTTCCATGTAAAGCCCGACACGGCGCCAGCTTTCATCAAACGTGCCGCTGCGCCACTGGTCGAGCAGGTAGCTTTCATATTCCGGCATCCAGCGCACCGGAGAATTGCCTTCGCTCCAGGGCATGACGCTGAACCAGGCGTGGAGATCCTCCGCTTCGATCGCTGCACGGGCGAGTTCATTGCTCTCGCCGATCGCCTGGTTATAGGCCCAGGTTGCCTGCTTCAGCTCGAATGCGCCGCCCTGGCGGATGCCGCATTGATAGGCATTCGAAAATCCGCCCGAGTCCATCACCATGCAGGCGAGCCCCGGCGGGTTGAGGCAGGCGAGCGCCGCTTGAGTATGGGCCGCATAGGAGAGGCCCATCGTCCCGAACCGGCCGTTCGACCATGGCTGTTCCACCAGCCAGCGGGCGGTATCGTAACCGTCCGCGGCTTCCGAAATGTATTTGCTGAATTGCCCTTCCGAATTGTAGCGGCCGCGGCAATCCTGGTAGATCACGGCATATCCCGCCCGGACCAGGTAGCTAGCCACCTCATGGCGCTTCATCGGCTCCGCCATGCCCACTTCGATCTCGGAACGTGAACGCTCCGCCTTGCCGTAGGGCGTGCGCTCCATGATCGCCGGCAGCCGACCCTCGATCGCCTTGCCTTCCTTGGCGGGCCGGTAGACGTCGGCCGCCAGCCTCACGCCGTCGCGCATCGTCACCATCACATCCCGTTCGACGACCACGTCGTCGGTTATCACCTCGAAGCGCGATGGCGTCAGGGTATCCATGTCCATATCCTCGAAAATTGACACATTGCGTCGAGCCCCTCCCCCTTGTGGGGAGGGGTTGGGGAGGGGCCTCGCTCCGAAGAGAAAAACCCCTCCCGCCTGCCGGCCACCCTCCCCACAAGGGGGAGGGTTAAGACGGCCGCGCCGCTCCTTACTTGGCCCAGTTACTTGGCCCCAGTTATTTGGCCCCAGCTATTTGGCGATGCCGGCGAGCGTCGCGCTGGTGTCTTCCGTCATGTTGGCGACATAGGAAAGGTTCGCCTTGCCGGCCCAGTGAACCTTCTGCCAGTAGAGCGGGATGACCGGTATGTCGGCGAAGACCAGCTTGGTCGCCTTCTGCAGCAGCTCCACGCGCTTCTTGACGTCAAATTCCGCGGTGGCGGCACGCATCGCGTCGTCGAAGGCGGGGTTCGAGTATTTCGTCCGGTTGAACGAGCCGGCGCCCGCATCCTTGTTGGCCGTCATCAGGAGGTTGCGAAGACCCGTGGCGGAGGTCGGCGTAGAATTGCCGAGCGAGAAGATGAAGGCGGAGAACTCGCCGGCTCCGGCGCCCTTGGTGTAGACGTTATAGGGCTGGGCGACGACGCCGTTCACCTTCAGGCCGCCGCGCGCGAACATCTGGCCGAGCGCCTGCGCCACTTCCGCATCGCCCGGGAAGCGGTCGTTGGAGGTGTGGATGGTGATGCCGAAACCGTCCTTATAGCCGGCTTCCGCAAGCAGCTTCTTGGCATTCTCGGCGTTCATGGCCGGTGCCGCGATCGACGGATCGTTGCCGGCGACGCCCTTCGGAACCAGCTGGCCCGCAGCCTCCGCCGAGCCGTCGAGGATCCGGTCGATGATCAGCTGGCGGTTGACCAGTTCGGAGAGCGCCTGGCGAACCTTGACGTCCTTCAGCGGGTTCTTGTCGAGCGGCTTGCCCTCCTTGTCGGTGATGAAGGGCGACTTGTCCCGGGCGCTGTCGAGCGCCAGGTAGATCATGCGCGAGGAAGCGATCGAGAAGACCTTGAGGCCGGAGATCCCCTGGAGGGTCTTCACGTCGCCTGGCGGCACGGCGTCGATCAGGTCGACGGAGCCGGAGCGAAGGGCCGCGACGCGCGAGGCGTCGTTGGAGATGAACTTGATCGTGACGTTGTCGAAATCCTGTTTCTTGCCCCAGAAGGCATCGTTGCGGGTAAGCTGCAGATTGTCGCCCGGTGTCCAGGACTTGAACTTGTAGGCGCCGGTGCCGATCGCCGCCTTGCCGCTGTTGAAGTCCTCGATCGAGGCGCCTTCCGCGACCTTCTTTTCGACGATGTAGACGAAGCCGACCTGTTCGATGAAATCGGGCGTCGGCTTCTTGGTCTTGACCTCGACCGTCAGCTTGTCGATCGCCTTCATGCTGTCGATCGCCCCGACATTGCCGGAGAACGGCGCCGGGCTGTTGGGGATGTCCTTGGCGCGGGTGAGCGAGAAGATCACGTCCTCTGATGTCAGCGGGTTGCCGTCATGGAATTTGACGCCGTCGCGCAGCTTGATCTGCCAGGTCAGCGGATCGACATTAGTCCAGGAGACGGCAAGCGCCGGCTCGATATTGATAGCCGGGTCGGTCTGCACCAGGCGGTCGAAAACCTGCATGGCGATGTTCTGGTTGTTGCCGGTGCGCGAAAACTGCGGGTCGATCGCCGAAGGCTCGGTGGCGCTGCCGAGTATCAGGTCGGCCGCCTGAGCCGAGCTCAGCGCGATGACCGAGGCCGCAACCCCGGCCAGGAGAAATTTCATCGGTTTCATATATCTGTTCCCTTCCTTTTTAGATGGCCGGTTCGGCCGCGGTATTTGTTGCCTGATGCACTGCAAGATCGTTCAGGTGGCAGGCGCTGACATGACGACCAGCGACCTTGGCCGCGTTTTCCTTCAGGACCGGCCGTTCCACGCGGCAGCGGTCGAAGGCCTTCGGACAGCGGGGATGGAAATGGCATCCCGCCGGCGGATGGAGCGGCGAGGGGATCTCGCCCTTGATCGGCGTGAACACCCGGCGGCGATCGGTGACGGACGGCAGTTCGCGGATCAGCGCCTGGGTATAGGGATGTTTCGGATTGTCGAAGAGCTCGTCCGGCGTGGCGCTTTCGACGACACGGCCGAGATACATGACCACCACCCGGTCGCAGATATGTTTCACGACGCCGAGATCGTGGCTGATGAACAAGTAGGTCAGGCCGAATTCTTGTCTCAGGTCCATGAACAGGTTGAGGATCTGCGCCTGGATCGACACGTCGAGGGCCGCAACCGATTCGTCGCAGACGAGCAGCTTCGGCTTTACCGCGAGCGCCCGGGCAATGCCGATACGCTGCCGCTGCCCGCCGGAAAACTGGTGCGGGTAGCGATCCAGATAGGACGGATCGAGGCCGACACGTGTCACCAACTCGGCGACATAATCCCGCATCTCTCGGCCCTTGACGATGCCGTGCACCTTCGGTGCCTCGCCGATCAGGTCGAGAACCCGCTTGCGCGGGTTGAGCGTCGACATCGGGTCCTGGAAGATCATCTGGGCGGAGAGCCGCATGGCACGCTTGTCGTCACCCTGCAGCGAGGTCAGAGGCTGCCCCTTCCACCGCACCTCGCCGCCGCTCGCCGGCATGATGCCTGCCATCACCCGGCCGAGGGTCGATTTTCCGCAGCCCGACTCCCCGACGAGGCCGACCACCTCGCCCGGATAGACCGCGAGATTGACTTCGTCGACCGCATGCACGGTCTTTTCCTCGAGGCCCGCCCCGAAGAGATTGGCGATCTTTTCCGCATAGTCGAGCTTGCGGGAAAACCGCCGGCTGACATCTACGGCCTCCACGAGCGGCACGGTTTCCACGAGCGGTTTCGTCATGCGGCGCTCCAGAGATGGGGGTGGAAACAGCGGAACTCGCGACCGGCGGCGATTTCCAGCATCGGTTCGGTGGCGCAGATATCGGTGGCGCGGGCGCAGCGGTCGCGAAAGGCGCAGCCGGAAGGACGCGACAGCGGCGAGGGCGCAAAACCGGGGATCGGCCGCAACGGTTCGCCGCGCGGCACCGCGGCGGGCACGGCGCTGAGCAGGCCGGATGTATAGGGATGCCGCGGTTCGGTGAGTACCCCGTCGACCTGTCCCGCCTCGACGATCCGGCCCGCATACATGACCATGATCCGGTCCGCGAGTGCCGCGACGACACCGAGGTCGTGGCTGATCCAGATCAGCGCCATGCCGAACTCGCCGGCAAGCCGCTTGATCTCGAACAGGATCTGCGACTGGATCGTCACGTCGAGCGCCGTCGTCGGTTCGTCGGCGATGATCAGGTCCGGCCGGTGCAGGAGAGCGATGGCGATCGCCACGCGCTGGCGCATGCCGCCGGAAAACTGATGCGGATAGGAATCGAGCCGCTCCTCCGGCGAAGGGATGCCGACAAGGCCGAGCGCATCGCGCGCCCGGGCGCGGGCTTCTGCGCGCGAAACCCGGTCATGGGCCTGCACTGTCTCGATCATCTGGGTGGCGACCGAGAGAACCGGGTTCAGCGTCATCATCGGATCCTGGAAGATCATCGCGATGCGTTTTCCCCGGATGGCCCGCATGGCCGTCGGCGATTTCGTCAGCAGGTCGTCGCCGTTGAACAGGATCTGGCCGCTGACCACCCGGCCGGGCGGATCGACGAGGCCGAGGATCGAGAACCCGGTGATCGACTTGCCGGAACCGGATTCGCCGACCAGGCCGACGATCTCACGCTCACCGACCGTGAAGCTCACGTCATCGACGGCCTTCAAGATCCCGCGGCGGGTCATGAAATGGGTGGAAAGGTTTTTGACTTCGAGGACGGGTCTCATCGCGCTCTCACCTTTCACCAAGTCTGGGGTTGAGCACTTCGCGCAGCCGGTCCCCGACGATGTTGATCGAGAACACCAGAACGAGCAGCAGCACGCCCGGATAGACGCTGATCCAGTATTCGCCGGACATCAGCAGTTGGTAACCGTTGGCGATCAGCAGCCCGAGCGACGGTTCGGTAATCGGCAGGCCGATGCCGAGGAAGGAAAGCGTCGCTTCCGCCGAAATGGCATTCGCCACCTGCAGCATGCCGATGACGATCAGCGGCGGCAGGCAGTTCGGCAGGATATGGCCGATCAGGATGCGCGGCGTGCCGATGCCGAGCGTCACCGCCGCCTCGACATAATCCTTGTTCTTCTCGACAAGGGCGGCACTCCTGACGGCGCGGGCAAATGTCGCCCACTGCACTAGGATCAGCGCGAAGATCACCTTCCAGAGGCCCTGGCCCAGAAGCGCCAGCAGCATCAGCGCCACGAGGATGGTCGGAAAGCCGAGCATCAGGTCGACGACCCGCATGATCAGCGTGTCGATGCGGCCGCCGAAATAGGCGGCGATCAGGCCGAGCACCGTGCCGACCAGAAGCGCGACGATGCCGGAGAATACACCGACGCCGAGGCTCGTGCGCAACCCGTAGATCATCGCGGAAAACATGTCGCGGCCCTGGCCGTCGGTGCCGAGCCAGTAGTTCATGCCGTCCATGCTCTGCGAGCCGGGTGGCAGCTTGGAATCGAGGATGTCCAGCACCGCGAGATCGAAAGGGTTCTGGGGCGTCAGGTAGGGTCCGACCACGGCCGCAAACAGCAGGACGATGCAGACGACGGCGGCTACGACCGCCTTGGGGCTGCGGCCGATACCGGTTACCAGGCGGCCGAGCAGCATGTCTTCGGCAAAAAGGGCGCGTGCGGTCATTGGGCGCCTCCGAGCCGGACGCGGGGATCGACCAGCGAATAGAGCACGTCGACGACGAAATTGATGAAGATGAACAGGCTGACGATGACCAGCAGGTAGGCGACCACGACAGGCCGGTCGAGCCTCATGATGCTGTCGATCAACAGCTTGCCGATCCCTGGCCAGGCGAAGATCGTCTCCGTCACGACAGCGAAGGCGAGCATGCTGCCGAGTTCCAGGCCGATCACCGTGATCAGCGGGATCAGGATGTTCTTGAACACATGCACGAAGACGATGCGACGTTCGGAAATGCCCTTGGCGCGCGCGAATTTCACGAAATCGAGCGGCATCGTCTCGCGCACGCCGGTGCGGGTGAGGCGGATCACCAGCGACAGCTTGAACAGCGACAGGTTGATCGCCGGGAGGATGAGGTGAGTGAGGCCGTCGAGTGTGAACAGGCTGGAACGGAGCCCAAGAACCTCGCCTGTCTGGCCACGCCCGGTGGACGGCAGCCAGCCGAGCCAGACGGAAAAGATCATGATCAGCATCATTCCCTGCCAGAAGCTTGGCAGCGAGAAACCGAAGATCGAGCCGGTCATGATCACTTCGTCGGTGGCGGTGTTCGGCTTCAGGCCGGACAGAAGGCCGAGCGGGATGCCGAGCAGGAGCGCAAAGACGAGACCGGTCAGCGTCAGCTCCAGGGTCGCCGGCAGGCGTTCGAAGATGAGCGCGATGGAAGGGCGGTTGAAGACGAAGGAGCGGCCGAGGTCGCCGTGGAGGGCGTTCCAGGCGAACGTGAAGAACTGTTCCCAGAGTGGCTTGTCGAGCCCGAGCGAGGCGACGACCTGAGCGCGTTCCGCCGGGCTTGCATCCGGCGAGATCAGCATTTCGGCCGGATCGCCGATCGCATAGATACCGATGAAGACGATCACCGCGGTCACGCAGAGGACGGCGATGCTCTGCAGGAAGCGACGGATGACGAAAACCGTCATAGCGTGCGCTCCTGCTTACCTTTTGTCCCGCAGGGACAGAGATTTCTCATGAAGGACGTTCCCTTTTTCTCTTTGTTGACGCCGACGATAGCGCCCCGGCGGGGATGCGCAATCTTATGCGCGGAATGCATGGTCCTATGCGTTTTATGCGCGGACCTCGTTCGATGTCTTCGCTTGTGTTCGCCGCCGCCTTCCGTAGGATCGGGCCATGAATTTCAAGCAGCTCGAAATCTTCAAGACGATCATGGATACCGGCTCGACGATAGCGGCGGCGGCCCAGCTCGGCCTGTCGCAGTCGGCGATCAGCCGCCAGCTCGCATCGCTGGAAGAGGAGATCGGCCGCGAACTTTTCCTGCGTGACAAGGGGCGCCTTATCCCGCGGCCGGAAGCGCATCTGCTGGTCGATGAGGTGGACGACGTCGCCCAGAGCGTTGCCCGGCTGCGCGTCAAGGTCGGCGATGTCCGTTCGGGTGCCTTCGGCGAGGCGCTGATCCGCGTCGCCTTCCCGCACAGCCTGGCGACCACCATGCTGCCGCCGATCCTCGCACGCTTCAAGGCCGATCATCCGCGCGTGACGGTGGAGATCCTCAGCGGTCCCTATGATGCGATCGAACGTATGGTGCGCGGTCGCGTCGCCGATCTCGGTTTCGTCCGCCTGCCGCCGGAGGAACATTCCTTCGACGCCCGCCCGCTTTTTACCAGCGGCACCACCTGCGTCATGCCGGTCGGCCACCCGCTGGCCGCCAAGCAGGCCATCGACGTCAACGATCTTGCCCGTAACGACCTGATCCTGCTCGGCCGGCAGCGCATCAACCGCAACGAACTTGAACACGAACTGCGGCGCATGGTGCCGAGCTACCGCTGCAGCCTGGAAGTCCACTCGGTCGAGACCGCCTGCGCCTGTGCAGCCCAAGGGCTCGGCATCGCCATCGTACCCTCGCTGATTGCCGAATTCTTCCGCAGCGACGCGATCGCCATGCGGCCTTTCCTGCCCGACAAGGTCTCCGAATACGGGATCATTTCCATGCCCGGCGCGCCGTTGTCCTGGACGGCCGAGGCGTTCATCAACATCATCAAGGCGGACTCGGGCGAAACCACGCTCTAAGCGCCGGTCATATGTTTCTGGCGTTTTGCGTTTTCTGGTCCGCGCCCTTATCAATTCGTCTAGATGCGCGTTCCACGGTTTCCCATAGGTTCGCAAGACGCTAAGTAATGCCCAAGAGAATACCGGGAGCAAACATGCGAGCAGTTCTGGGTGAGGTCGAGAAACGCCGGGCGGAGGCAAGGCTCGGCGGTGGGGAGAAGCGTATCGAGGCGCAGCATGCCAAGGGCAAGCTGACGGCCCGCGAGCGCCTCGAGGTCCTGCTCGATGAGGGCTCCTTCGAGGAGTTCGACATGTACGTCACTCACCGCGCGGTGGATTTCGGCATGGCCGAGCAGAAGGTCGCGGGCGACGGCGTCGTCACCGGCTGGGGCACGATCAACGGCCGCCAAGTCTATGTCTTTTCCCAGGACTTTACGGTTCTCGGGGGTTCTCTTTCCGAGACGCATGCGCAAAAAATCTGCAAGATCATGGATATGGCGGTGCGCGTCGGGGCGCCGGTGATCGGCCTGAACGACAGCGGCGGTGCCCGCATCCAGGAAGGCGTGTCTTCGCTCGCCGGTTACGCGGAAGTCTTCCGCCGCAATGCCGAGGCGTCGGGCGTTGTGCCGCAGATCTCGGTCATCATGGGCCCCTGTGCCGGCGGCGCGGTCTATTCGCCGGCGATGACCGACTTCATCTTCATGGTGCGCGACAGCTCCTACATGTTCGTCACCGGCCCCGACGTGGTGAAGACCGTCACCAACGAGATCGTCACGGCCGAGGAACTCGGCGGCGCCGGCACCCACACGAAAAAATCCTCGGTCGCCGATGCCGCCTTCGAGAACGACATCGAGGCGCTCGAAGCCGTCCGCCAGCTCTTCGATTTCCTGCCCCTGAACAACCGCGAAAAGCCGCCGGTCCGGCCCTTCCACGACGATCCGGGCCGCGTCGAAAACCGCCTCGACAGCCTGATCCCGGATAGCGCAGCAAAACCCTATGACATGAAGGAACTGATCTATGCGATCGCCGACGAGGGCGATTTCTTCGAGATCCAGGAAGCCTATGCGAGAAACATCATCACCGGCTTCCTCCGGCTGGAAGGCCAGACGGTCGGCGTCGTCGCCAACCAGCCGATGGTGCTGGCCGGCTGCCTCGATATCGACAGTTCCCGCAAGGCCGCCCGTTTCGTTCGTTTCTGCGACGCTTTCTCGATCCCGATCCTGACCCTGGTGGACGTGCCGGGGTTCCTTCCGGGCGTTGCCCAGGAATATGGCGGCGTCATCAAACATGGCGCCAAGCTTCTTTTCGCCTATTCCGAAGCGACCGTGCCGATGGTGACGCTGATCACCCGAAAAGCCTATGGCGGCGCCTATGACGTCATGGCCTCGAAACATATCGGCGCCGACTTCAATTATGCCTGGCCGACCGCCGAGATCGCCGTCATGGGTGCGAAGGGAGCGACCGAGATCCTCTATCGCTCCGAACTCGGCGATCCGGAGAAGATCGCGGCGCGGACGAAGGAATACGAGGAGCGTTTTGCCAATCCGTTCGTGGCGGCCGAGCGCGGTTTCATCGACGAGGTGATCATGCCCCATTCGTCGCGCCGCCGCATCGCCCGCGCCTTCGCTTCGCTGCGCAACAAGCAGGTGACGACGCATTGGAAGAAACACGACACGATCCCGCTGTGACGGGCGGAAATTCGGCTGGCCGCTCTCTATATAGGTGTCGCCCCGCTAAAACCCTTGGGCGCCACCTGAATGGAAGGAAGATTTCATGACCGACAAATCCCCCGCCGAGAACTTTCCAGCGGGCTACGAGCTCCCGAAGATCTGGACCTGGGAACAGGGAAACGGCGGACAGTTCGCCAATATCAACCGGCCGATCGCCGGTCCGACGCATGAGAGGGAGCTGCCGGTCGGCAAACATCCCCTGCAGCTTTATTCGCTGGCGACGCCAAACGGCGTGAAGATCGGCATCATGCTGGAAGAATTGCTGGCCGCCGGCCACAAGGGCGCCGAATACGATGCCTGGCTCATCAAGATCGGCGATGGCGACCAGTTCGGTTCCGGCTTCGTCGACGTCAATCCGAATTCGAAGATCCCGGCCCTGCTGGACCATTCGACGCCCGGGCCGACCCGCGTTTTCGAAAGCGGAGCGATCCTTCTCTATCTCGCGAACAAGTTCGATGACGCCTTCCTGCCCAAGGACCACAAGGCCCGCACCGAAACGATGAACTGGCTGTTCTGGCAGATGGCCTCGGCGCCTTATCTCGGCGGCGGCTTCGGCCATTTCTATGCCTATGCGCCGGTCTATATCAAATATGCGATCGATCGGTTCTCGATGGAGGTGAAGCGCCAGCTCGACGTCCTGGACCGGCACCTCGCCGAGAACCGGTACATGGCAGGCTCCGAATATTCGATCGCCGATATCGCCATCTGGCCCTGGTACGGCAACCTGGCGCAAGGCAAGGCCTATGGCGAGGCCGGCACCTTCCTCGACGTCCAGAGCTACAAGAACGTCCAGCGCTGGACGGCAGAGATCGCCGAACGGCCGGCCGTCAAGCGCGGCCGCATGGTCAACCGGGTGAACGGCGATTCCGCCGAACAGCTCCACGAACGCCACGACGCCTCCGACTTCGAAACGAAGACGCAGGACAAGCTCGCCAAGGCTTGAAGAACGACCGCAAGGAGAGCAGCATGCCCAGACCGCCCGACATGACGAAACATAGGGGTTTCCCTTCCGGCATGCCGGGCCACGGGCATCATTTCACGATCCGGCGGGCAAACGAAAAGGGGGCGACGCCGCTGAAACAGCTGCAGCGCCTCGCCCGCCCGGGCACGATCGAACACAAGGTGGATGCCGCCTTCCTGCATGCGCTCTGGCACCATTTCGGCTCTGAGCCGTTTGAGCGGGGCAATCTCGATGCCGGCCGGCTCAACCTTCTGTTCGGCCGCGAGGTCGTTCCGGCCGAGGGCGACTTCGACCCGACCTCCTACGATGCGCTTCTCAGGATCGACGAGAAGGTCGCCCGCAGAACGTTCCCCGAATCCTTCGACGACGTCATGGAGGTCTGATGCCGGCGCTCAAGAAAATCCTCGTCGCCAATCGCGGCGAGATCGCCTGCCGGGTCATCAGGACGGCCCGCAAGATGGGCATAAAGACGGTGGCGGTTTATTCGGACGCGGATGCCGAGGCGCTGCATGTACGGATGGCGGACGAGGCTGTTCATATCGGCCCGGCACCGTCGTCCCAGTCCTATATCGTCATCGACAAAATCCTTGAGGCGATCCGCAAGACCGGCGCCGATGCGGTCCATCCGGGTTACGGCTTCCTGTCGGAAAACGCAGCCTTCGCCGAGGCGCTGGAGAAGGCGGGCGTTGTCTTCATCGGTCCGCCGGTGAAGGCCATCCAGGCGATGGGCGACAAGATCACCTCCAAGAAGATCGCAGCCGAAGCCGGCGTCTCCACCGTTCCCGGCCATATGGGCCTGATCGAGGATGCGGAAGAGGCGGTGAAAATCTCCGCCTCGATCGGTTATCCTGTCATGATCAAGGCCTCGGCCGGCGGCGGCGGCAAGGGCATGCGCATCGCCTGGAACGACGCCGAGGCCCGCGAGGGTTTCCAGTCCTCCCGCAACGAGGCGAAGAACTCCTTCGGCGACGACCGCATCTTCATCGAGAAGTTCGTCGACCAGCCCCGCCACATCGAAATCCAAGTGCTCGGCGATCAACACGGCACCACACTTTATCTCGGCGAGCGCGAATGCTCGATCCAGCGCCGCAACCAGAAGGTCATCGAGGAGGCGCCATCGCCCTTCCTCGACGCCGAAACCCGGCGGGCCATGGGAGAGCAGGCCGTCGCACTCGCCAAAGCGGTCGGTTATTTCTCCGCCGGCACGGTCGAGTTCATCGTCGACGGTAGCCGCAATTTCTACTTTCTGGAGATGAATACCCGCCTGCAGGTGGAGCACCCGGTCACCGAACTCGTCACCGGCATCGATCTCGTCGAGCAGATGATCCGCGTTGCATCAGGCGAAAAGCTGTCGCTCAGTCAGGACGACATCAAGCTGAATGGCTGGGCGATCGAAAGCCGGCTATACGCCGAGGATCCCTACCGCAACTTCCTGCCGTCGATCGGCCGGCTGACCCGCTACCGCCCGCCCGCCGAAGGCCGGCAGGACGACGACACCGTGGTGCGCAACGACACCGGCGTCTTCGAGGGCGGCGAGATTTCCATGTATTATGACCCGATGATCGCCAAACTTTGCATCTGGGCGCCAGATCGTTTGACGGCAATCGACGCAATGGGCAAGGCGCTCGACGATTTCGAGGTGGACGGCATCGGCCACAACCTGCCCTTCCTGTCCGCCGTCATGGATCACGCTCGTTTCCGTTCCGGAAATATCACCACGGCCTTCATCGCCGAGGAATTCCCGGACGGTTTTTCCGGCGTGCATCCGGACCCGGCGGCGGCGAAAAAGCTCGCCGCCGTCGCCGTTCTGGTTCATCAGGCCCTGCAGGAGCGGGCCGTACAGATCTCGGGCACGATCGGCAACCATCGCCGGGTGATCGGCAGGGACTGGGTGGCGACGCTCGCTGGCTTCGAGGAGGCCGTCACGCTCGAAACCGGGCCTGATGGCGCCGGCGTCCGCTTTGCCGATGCAACGCAGCTTTCCGTCGCGAGCGGCTGGCTGCCGGGCCAGAGCCACGCCCGCTTCCATGTGGGCGGCGAGACGATGGGGATCAAGGTCAACCTCATCGGCTCCGCCGTGCGGTTGCGCTGGCGCGGCATGGACGTCACCGCCCGCGTCCGTTCGCCACGCGTCGCCGAACTTGCCCGCCTGATGCCGAAAAGACTGCCGCCGGACACCTCGAAGATGCTGCTCTGCCCGATGCCAGGCGTCATCACCTCCGTCTCTGTGAAAGCCGGCGACGCCGTCGAAGCCGGCCAGACGCTCGCGACCATCGAGGCGATGAAGATGGAAAACGTGCTGAAGGCCGAGCGCAGGGGGATCGTCAAGCATGTCACCGCCAGCCAGGGTCAAAGCCTGGCGGTGGATGAGCTGATCATGGAGTTCGAGTGATGGCCGAGAAGACCGTGAAAGCCGCAAAGACCGTCAAGGATTGGGAATCTCTGGCCGAGAAGGAGCTGAAGGCTTCGCCGGAAACGCTCGTCTGGCACACGCCCGAAGGCATTGACATCAAGCCGCTTTATACCGCCGAGGATGTCGAAGGCATCGATCACCTGAATTCGCTGCCCGGCATGAAACCCTTCGTGCGCGGCCCGCGCGCCACCATGTATGCCGGCCGGCCCTGGACCATCCGCCAATATGCCGGTTTCTCGACCGCCGAAGCGTCGAACGCCTTCTATCGCCGCAATCTTGCCGGCGGCCAGAAGGGCCTGTCGGTGGCGTTCGACCTCGCCACCCATCGCGGCTACGACAGCGACCATCCGCGCGTCGAAGGCGATGTCGGCAAGGCGGGTGTCGCGATCGACAGTGTCGAGGACATGAAGATCCTGTTCGACGGTATTCCCTTGAAGGACATGTCGGTGTCAATGACCATGAACGGCGCGGTCATCCCGATCCTCGCCTCCTTCATCGTCGCCGGCGAGGAACAGGGCTGTTCTCGGGCGGAGCTGTCGGGGACCATCCAGAACGACATCCTCAAGGAGTTCATGGTCCGCAACACCTATATCTATCCGCCCGAGCCCTCGATGCGGATCGTCGCCGACATCATCGAGTACACGGCCAAGGAAATGCCGAAGTTCAACTCGATTTCGATATCCGGCTACCATATGCAGGAAGCGGGCGCGACGCTCGTCCAGGAGCTCGCCTTCACGCTCGCCGACGGCCGCGAATATGTCCGGGCCGCACTCGCCAAGGGCCTCAGCGTCGACGAGTTCGCCGGCCGGCTGTCCTTCTTCTTCGCGATCGGCATGAACTTCTTCATGGAGGCGGCCAAGCTGCGCGCCGCCCGCCTTCTCTGGTCGCGGATCATGGAGGAGTTCAAGCCCAAAAAGTCCTCGTCGCTGATGCTGCGCACCCATTGCCAGACGTCCGGCGTGTCGTTGCAGGAACAGGATCCTTACAACAATGTCATCCGCACCGCCTATGAAGCGCTGTCGGCAGTGCTCGGCGGTACCCAGTCGCTGCACACCAATGCACTCGACGAGGCGATGGCCCTGCCGACCGATTTCTCGGCTCGCATCGCCCGCAATACCCAGCTGATTCTTGCCCACGAGACCGGCGTGACGAAGGTCGTCGATCCGCTCGCCGGGTCCTATTATGTCGAAAGCCTGACCAACGAGCTTGCGGAAAAGGCCTGGGCGCTGATCGAGGAGGTCGAGGCGATGGGCGGCATGACCAAGGCGGTCGCCGATGGCCTGCCGAAGCGCCTGATCGAGGAGGCCGCCACCCGTCGCCAGGCAGCTGTCGACCGGGGTGAGGAAATCATCGTCGGCGTCAACAAGTATCGGCTGGAAAACGAGGATGAGCTCGATATTCTCGCCATCGACAATACCGCGGTCCGCAAAGGCCAGATCAAGCGCCTGGAGGAAGTGCGGCGTCAGCGGGATCCGAAGCGCGTGGCGGCGGCGCTCGCCGTCCTGGAGGAAGCCGCTGAAACCGGCGAAGGAAACCTGCTGGAAGTGGCGATTGAAGCGGCTCGGGCTCGCGCCACCGTCGGTGAAATCTCCGACGCGATGCGCCAGGCCTTCGGCGACCACTCGGCTGTGCCGGAGGTCGTCAGCGATATCTACGGTCCTGCCTACGAGGACGATCCGGAATACAAGACGATCGTCTCGCGGCTCGGCAGCTATGCCCAAACGCTTGGCAGCAAACCGAAGATCATGGTCGCCAAGCTCGGCCAGGACGGCCATGACCGCGGCGCCAAGGTGATTGCCTCGGCGTTCGGCGATATCGGCTTCGAGGTCCTCGCCGGCCCGCTGTTCCAGACGCCGGAGGAAGCGGCGGATCTGGCCATCCGGGAAAAGGTCCAGGTGGTCGGCATGTCGTCGCTCGCCGCCGGCCACAGGACGCTTGCCCCGCAGCTCGTCGAGGCACTGAAGCAGAAAGGCGCCGAAAACGTCATCGTCGTGGTCGGCGGCGTCGTGCCCCGGCAGGATTACGACTACCTGATGGACCACGGCGTCGCCGCCGTCTTCGGCCCCGGCACCAATGTCCTCGACGCCGCCAATTCCATCATCGACCTCCTCGAAGGCAAGAGGCGCAATATCTGAACGCTACTTCGCCGCCAGCATCGCCTTGGCGCTATCGGCATCGGTAATCAGCACGTTGACGAGCCCGCTCTGCGCCACCGCCTGCAGAATCTTGCGCTTGTGCGCCCCGCCCGACGCGACGATGCGGCAACCGATTTTCCGGAAATCGTCCATCTCCGGGGCGAGAACCTGTCGGTTCAGCGGATGGTCGATCTCCTTACCCGTGGCGTCGAGATAACGGCCCATCAGGTCGCCGACCGCGCCGGCCTTCCTGAGGATTTGCTCGTTCATGCCCTCCGGCAGGCCGTAGCGGACTTGCAGCGATTGCTGCGACACGTCGCCGACGCTCAAGTAGGCGACATCCACCTCGCAGATCTGCTTGAACGTCCTCTGGAACACCGCCTGCGAGATGATCGCATCGCGCGATTCCGGGCTCTCGGCATAGATTGGCGCCACGAAATAGCGGCACTGGGCGTTCAGCACCTGGGCAAAGCCGCGGACGATCTCGAACGTGTTGATCTCCGACCCCTGCGTCAGGCCGCCCATCATGGAGCGGACCTTGATCTGCGGTTCGTTGAGCGAGGGGATGTGCTGGATCGTCTCGCGCAGCGTCGAGCCCCAGCCGACGCCGATCGAGGCGGGTTTCTGCGTCTGGATCAGCCGGCCGAGAAAACCGGCCGCCCCGCGCCCGAGCACCGGATGGAGAAGCGCCGGATCGGTCGGCGTCGGCACCACGACCGCATCCTGGAGGCCGAAACACTTGCGCAGTTTCGCCTCCAGTTCGACGCTTTCGACCAGCACGGAGTCGAAGCTGATCCGCACCACGCCGGTTTCCAGCGCCTCCGAGAGGATCTCGTTGACGCGCCGCCGGGTGATGTTCATCCGCTCGGCGATCTGCTGCTGGGTGAGGCTTTCCACATGATAGAGCCACGCCGCCCGCACCATCAGCTCACGATATTCCATTGCCACATCCTAAAAGTACCACATGTCACAATGAAGTAACATATGTAACATAACCCACATGTGTCATGGCTAACCCAGACTGACGGAGATGGCCAGAACGGAACAACATGCGGCGTGCGAAAGCCCCGGTCAGCAGGGATCGAAACATGGCGTCCTCCTCTATGGCTGGTACCAGTATCTCAGGCCGCTTCCTTTTTTTGTGATGGCGCCGCCGCTCCCGTCATCCTTCTGATGCAACGCTGGTTCACCAACGGTCCGGTTGATTCCAGTCAATAGAAACGAGGTATTTCCAATGACCCATCCCATCATCGTCGGCCATCGCGGCGCCCGCAATCTCTGGGCTGAGAACAGCCTCACCGGCTTTCGCAACCTTCTCGATCTCCAGGTCGAGTCGGTTGAATTCGACGTGCACCTCAGCGCCGCCGACGAACTCCTTGTCATCCACGACGCAACCCTCGACCGCACCACTGAGCGCTCCGGCCGGGTGGCGGATCTTGCCACCGGCGAATACCGCTCGGTGATCCTCAAGGGCACCAACGAGCACATCCCGACGCTCGAGAACGTGCTCGAAATCTACGCGCCAACCGGCCTCGAACTGCATGTGGAACTGAAGGCCGATGCCGACGGCAAGCCTTATGAAGGCTTGGAAGCCAAGGCCGCTGCCATGATCGACCGCTTTGGCCTGGCCGACAATTCCTTCCTGACCAGCTTCAGCGGCGAGGTCCTGAAGACGATCGGGGAGGTCGCGCCGCATATCCGCCGGCTGTCGTCGCTCAACCACAAATCCGTCCAGGCTCTCGGCCTGCGCCAGTCCGTCGAAGCCATGCTGTTGGTCTCCGACGTGCTGGCGATTGAAAAGGTGCTGCTGCTGGAAGAATGGGAACTGCTCTCCACGCTGGTCCCGGCCGAAAAGCTCGGCGTCTGGGTTCCGAACGAGCTGGAGGACCTGTCCTTCTGGCTGAAGCGGCCGCTGCGGCAGATCACCACCGATCGGCCGGACCTCGCCGTCAAGGCACGCGAAGGACTGTTCGATGCCGCTCATTGATCGGAGAGGTTTTCTGGCGGGTGGGCTGGCGACGGCTGCGATCTGGCGGCCGTTGGGGTCCGCGCGTGCGGAAAAAAACTTCAAGACCGATCCCTTCGCTCTCGGCGTCGCCTCCGGCGCGCCGAGAGCCGACAGTGTCGTGCTCTGGACAAGGTTGATCCTGGAGAACGCATCGGCCGCCACCTCCGCCGATCCCTTTGCCCCGGCACCTAAGCCGGTCCTTGATCCCATCGATGTGGAATGGATGGTCGCCGAGGACGAGGCTTTTTCAAAGCCGGTCCGGTCCGGCCTCTTCCGCGCTGTCCCCGAATTCGCTCATTCGGTGCATGTCGAAGTCACGGGTCTTTCGCCCGGCCGCTGGTATTTTTACCGTTTCCGCTCCGGCAATGCGGAAAGCCAGGTCGGCCGCACCCGCACCGCGCCGGCGGATAGAGTCGATACGCTCCGTCTCGCCTTCGCCTCCTGCCAGCAATACGAACAGGGGTTCTACAGCGCCTATGCCGACATGGCCGGCCGCGATCTCGACCTCGTCGTGCATCTCGGCGACTACATCTACGAGCGGAGTTACGGCGCGCAACTGGTGCGCAAACACCAGACCGGCGTGCCGTCTATGCTCTACGAATTCCGCGATCGTTACGCGCTCTACAAGTCCGACCCACAATTGCAGGCGGCACATGCCGCTTTTCCCTGGCTTGCCGTCTGGGACGACCACGAGGTCACCAACAACTACGCCAATGACCGTGCCCCCGATGCGCCGAACCCGGCCGAATTCCTCGCCCGCCGCCGCGCTGCCTACCAGGCATGGTTCGAGCACATGCCGGTCTCTCCGAGCCTTGCGGCTGGTTTCGATGCGCTGCGCATCTACGACCACTATCGTTTTGGAAACATGGCCGGGCTGACGCTGCTCGACACGCGGCAATATCGCTCGCCCCAGCTTGGCGCTTCGGCCAATGATGATCGGCCGGAACGGACCATGCTCGGCCCGGCGCAGGAGGAATGGCTGGGCAAGACGCTCGCCTCCAGCCGGGCGAAGTGGAACATCATCGCCCAGCAGACGCTGCTCGCCGAACGCGATACCAAGACCGGGCCGGCGACCGCGTACAATCTTGACGGCTGGGATGGCTATCGCGCCGCCCGCACCCGTCTGCTGGAGACGGTCCAGACCTCGGCGGTCGACAATCCGCTGATCATCGGCGGTGACCTGCACGCCTTCTACGCCGCCGATGTGAAGCGCGACTTCGCGGATGAAAAGGCGCAAGCCATCGCCAGCGAATTCGTCTGCGGCTCGATCACCTCGGACGCCCCGTCTGCCGCCAGCCTGGCGACGGCGCTAGCCGAAAACCCGCATCTCAGGTTTGCCTCGGACAAGCATGGTTATGCGATCATGCGTTTGAGCAAACGGTCGGCCGAGGTCGATTTCATCGGCATAACCGACCGCAAGCAGCAGAATTCCCCTGCTGCCGTTTTCCAGAGTTTTGCCGTCGCCGACGGTGCAGCCGGCGTCAATCGGCTTTGATGCCTCATCCCAAGTTGGACTTTCATGCAGATAGATCTCCTGATTTTCGATTGTGACGGTGTCCTGATCAACAGCGAGCCGATCGCCAGCCGCACGCTTGCAAAGGCCCTGCAGGATGCCGGCGCCGCGATCACCGCCGAAGAGGTGCTGGTTCGCTTCACCGGCAATTCGGCCAGCGCCATCCGCCGCATCTGCACCGAGGAGCTCGGCATCCAAGATCTGGACGCGGTTTTCGAGGCCTGGCATCTCGACATCTATCCGGAATTCGCCCGCTCGCTGGAGCCGATCCCCGGCATCGAGAAGCTTGTCCGTTCGCTGCCGCATCGCAAATGCGTCGCCTCCAACAGCTCGACGGACCGGCTGTCGAAAAGCCTCGGCCTGCTGCCGCTCTGGCACGCCTTCGCACCCTTCATCTTCAGCGCCGACATGGTGGCGCGGCCGAAACCGGCGCCGGATCTCTTCCATTTCTGCGCCGAAACCCTGTCCGCCGATCCGGCCCGTTGCGTGGTGATCGACGACAGCGCCCACGGGATCACCGGGGCGAGGGCGGCGGGCATGATGGCGATCGGCTTTGTCGATCCCGCCGACCCGCGACCGGGTCGGGCGAAAACCCTCGCGGAAGCCGGGGCCATTTTCGTGGCGACCGGTGCCGAGGAACTTGGAAAAGCGCTCGCTCGTCTGGAAGCCCCACTGACCGTGGAAGCCTGAGCGGCCACCTCGCGAACATCCCGAATAAAAAATCGCCGGTGTCATCCGCTTGTAAAACTCCGGCCCTAAGAAACCCCCAGCAAGATTGCACGGCTGTGCAAAAGGGGGTTGGATGGAACGGGACGGTTTTCTGGAACTACGCGGCATCGCCAGCCGTTATGGCGCCACGCAGGTTCTGACCGATATCGACCTGTCGATCGCCAAGGGCGAGTTCGTGGCGCTGCTCGGTTCGTCCGGCTGCGGCAAGACCACGCTTCTGCGCCTACTGGCTGGCTTCATCAGCCCTTCGGCGGGCGAAGTGAAGGTGCGCCATCGCGACGTGACCTACCTGCCGCCCGACAAGCGTGGCATGGCGCTGGTCTTCCAGTCCTATGCGCTCTGGCCGCATATGACGGTTGCCCAGAACATCGGTTACGGCTTGAAGCTGAAAGGCGTTCCGCGCCAGGAAATCGCCACCCGCGTTACCGCCATGCAGTCGCTGCTCGGCCTCGACGGGCTGGAGGCGCGCAAGCCCTCCGCTCTCTCGGGCGGTCAGCGCCAGCGTGTCGCGCTCGGCCGGGCGCTCGCCATCGATCCGGAAATCCTGCTGCTCGACGAGCCGCTGTCGAATCTCGACGCCCGTATCCGCCTGACCGTGCGCCACGAGTTGCGGGCGCTGCAGAAGCGTCTCGGCATCACCGCCATCCACGTCACCCACGACCGCGAGGAGGCCATGGTGATGGCCGACCGGATCGTCATCCTCAATGCCGGCAGGATCGCCCAACAGGGCACGCCGGAGGATGTCTATAACCGTCCCGCCTCGGCCTTCGTCGCCGCCTTCATGGGCGCGGAAAATGTGCTTTTCCTGAACGGTGCGCCGCAGGGCGACCAGTTTGCGATCGCCGCCGGCCCGGCCAATGCCGTCGGTGCCGTGCCGCTCCTCGGCCGCCCGCTGGCAGCCGGCCCGGTCGAAGCCCGTTTCCGCCCGGAGGCTGCCCGCCTTTTCCTGGCCGACGAAATCGCCGTGATCGGCCCCGGCATCACCTTCCGGGGTGAGGTTGCCGCAGTCAGTTATCCCGGCGGCCATTGGCGTCATGTGGTGCGGCTCGGTGAGAACGAGATCATGGCGGATGCCGATCGCGCCTTCGAGCCGGGCGCCCGCGTCGGCGTGTTCGTGCCCGCCGAGGCGCTGTTCCTGTTCAATTCGCCGGAGGCTGCTTCGGTTTCACCCATTTCCCGGACGTCGTCCGGGAAAGTCCACGCCTGACCTTTCGATATCTCTGCCTTTTCAACCCACGGAGAAGCACCCATGAAGAAGTTGTCTTACGCAGCCTTCGCCGTCGCTTTCGCGGCCCTTCCGGTTCACGCCGAAGAACTGACGGTTGCGACCGCCGGCGACCAGAACATGGTCGATTACATCAACCAGTATCTCGGCCCGCTTTTTGAAAAGACCTATCCGGGCAACACGGTTCGCGCCGTCGGCACCGGTCCTGGCGATGCCGGTTCGCAGAAGATCCTGGAGCGTTTCGACGCCCATTCTGCCGCCAAGTCCGACAAGTGGGACGTTGACGTCGCCGTCGTGCATGAGAAGTTCGTCGGCCCGATGGTCACCAAGAACTACCTCGACAAGTATCGCGCCGACATCGAAACCGGAAAGCTCGTCACCCGCGCCAACGCCAAGATGGCGCTCGGCGCCAATGTCGACGGCTATGTCATGCCGATGTTCAACAGCCAGACCGCGATCGCCTACAACCCGGCGCTCGTTCCGAACCCGCCGAAGTCCTATGCCGAACTCGCGGACTGGGCCAAGGCTCATCCGAAGCAGTTCGGTTACAACGGCATCAAGGGCGGCGCGTCCGGCGTCTCCTTCGTCATGGGCTGGATCTACGCCTTCGGCGGCGGCGACGCCAACACCCTGATGAACGGCCCGTTCAAGGAAGAAGAAACCAAGAAGTGGGACGCTGCCTTCAAGAGCCTCGCCGACTTCACCACCAATGCGACGCTGACGCCCGGCAATGCCGGCACGCTCGACCTGCTGTCGCGCGGCGAAATCGCCATGGGCCCGGTCTGGGTCGACATGTTCTACTCCTGGCAGGCCAATGGCCAGCTGCCGCCGACCATGAAGCTCGTCCTGCCGGCTCCGGGCATGCCGGGCCAGCCGATGCACTACGTCCTGCCGGAAAAGGCTGCCCACAAGGCCCTGGCCGAGAAATTCATCGCTCTCGCCACCAGCCCGAAGGTCCAGGCCGAAGGCATCGTCAAGCGCTTCAACTGGTATCCGGGCATCGACGCCGACAACGTCAAAAAGGAGCTGGACGACGCGACCTGGAACAAGCTGTTCGTCGACATCTCCCCGGCTGACCTTGCCGCCAAGGGGAAGCCCTTCCCGATCGCGCCTTACAACACCGCGATCCTCGAAGCCTATGAGAAGTCCGTGAAGTAATTTGAAAAAGGCAGTCTGCTCGATCGAGCGGATTGCCGCTTCAATGCGAAGATCGTGAGGCTCCTCTTCTCCCCGCTGGGGAGAAGAGGGAGGACTGCGGCGCTCACTTCGCAAGAACCTGAACGTGGTCGCCCGCTTGGTGGCGGTAGGCCCCAAACTCATCATCTTTGGTCGAACCATGCCAAAACGCCTCCTCGGTCTCCTCCTCGTGCTGCCGGCACTCGCGGTGATCGCCCTTCTCTTCATCCTGCCGCTGATCATGTCGGCGGTCGGCGCCTTCCAGGTGGAGGGGGCTTTCGGCTGGGGCAATTTCACCAAGACCTTCGACCTCTACACCAAGGACATCATTTTTACCGTCGTGATCGTCAGCCTGTCGACGGTGCTGATCGGCATCGCCTCGATTGCGATCGGTGGTTATCTGACGCTCGGTGAACATCCGGTCGCGGTCGCCATCCTGCGCTGGCTCTATCGCTGGCCGATGTTCATTCCCTTCATCGTCGTCGGCCAGATTCTCCGCACGTTCCTCGCCAAGAACGGCATGATGAACAACACTTTCATCAATCTCGGCCTGCTGACCCCGCTCGATGCGGTGAGCTTCCTCGACTGGCGCGGCATCGTCATCGCCTTCGTCTGGAAGCAGACGCCGTTCGTGGCGCTGCTTGTCGCCGGCGCCATGGCCTCCATCAACCGCGACACGATCGAAGCGGCCCGCAATCTCGGCGCCTCCCGCCTGCGCCTGTTGCTGGAGATCGTCGTACCGCAGGCGGCGATGACGCTGACCGTCGGCCTCATCCTTTCCTTCGTCACCATGATGTCGGTTCTCTCGGTGCCGCTGATGATCAACGCCCAGTCGCCTACCATGCTGACCGCCGACATCGCCTTCCGGGTCAATTCCTACGGGGATTACGGCGTTGCCAACGCGCTTGGCCTGATCTCGCTCGTGCTCGCCTCCTCCGTCGCATGGATCTATCTGCGCGCCAGCCTCAAGGAGCGCGCATGACCGCCGCCCATAATCCCGCCGCCCGCTATCCTCTCGCTGCTCTCTGGTGGGTGCCGCGCGGCATCGTCTTCGGGCTGATGGCCTTCTTCATCTTCGGGCCGCTCTTCAACCTCATGCTCTGGACGGTGGCGGAGAAGTGGTATTTCCCCTACAGCCTGCCGCTCGAATATGGCTTCAGTTCCTGGGCAAAAGTATTCGCTCCACGCGGCGGAGCGATGGAGTCGCTCACCAATTCGCTGGTCGTGGCGCTGCTCACCGTCGTCGTCTCTCTGGCTCTGGCGATCCCGGCCGGTTACGCGCTAGCGCGGCTGAAGCTGCCGTTCCGCGGCCTCATCCTGCTCGCATTCCTCATTCCGCAGGCGTTTCCGAACCTGACGGTGTATGTGAACATCGCCCGCATTTTCTACGAGATCAGGCTCAACGGCACCATTCCGGGCGTCGTGCTGGTTCACGTCTCGCATGGCTTGGTCTATGCAGTGTGGATCGCGACGGCCGCCTTTTCGGCGATCGACGCGGAGCTCGAACAGGCGGCCCGCAATATCGGGGCCGGCGCCTTCCGGGCTTTCCTCGATGTGACGCTGCCGCTGGCGGCACCCGGGCTGATGGCGAGCGCCATCTTTGTTTTCCTGGAATCGCTCGACGAATTCACCGGCAGCTATTTCGTCGGTGCGCCGGACGTGAACATGCTGCCGCTGCTGCTCTATACGACCGCTGCCGGCGGAAATTATCAGATCGCATCGATCACAGCCCTCTTGCTGCTCGTCCCCTCCCTGGTGTTCATGTTGATCGTCGAGCGATTCCTGAAGGCGGACGTCCTTTCGCGCGTGGGGCATTGAGCATGAAGGACGAAAAACGGATGCGCTTCGTCAGCGCCGAACAGGTCGCTCGCCTCGCCGGCGTCTCCCGTTCGGCCGTCTCCCGCACCTTCACGCCCGGCGCGAGCGTAGCACCGGCGACGCGGGAAAAGGTGCTGCGGGCGGCGGAAGAACTCGGCTATCACGTCAACGACCTCGCCCGCGGCGTGCTCGCCAACCAGAGCCGGCTCGTCGGCATCGTCGCCACCAAGCCGGAACTCGGCTTTCGCGCCCACCTGACGGCAGCACTTGCCAAGGCGCTGATCCAGCGTGGTAGCATCCCGATCCTCATCAATACCGGACAGGCGGAAGAGGAATTGCTGGCCGCCCAGAAAATGTTGATCGGCCATCGCGCCGAGGCGACGATCATCCTGTCCGGCTCGCCGCCCGCAAGCTTTTTCGAGCTTGCGCAGCGCAACGGCCAGCCGCTGGTGGTGATTGGCCGGTCCGAGCCGGATGCCGATCACGTCCGCGCCGGCAATTCCGAGGCGTCCCGCAAGGCCGCCAATGCCTTTTTCGAGGCCGGCCGGCGGCGCCTCGCCGTCGTCGGTTCGCAATCCGGGACGCCGAGCATCGCCGAGCGTGAAACCGCCTTCCTGGCGGCGGCGCGGGCGCTCGGTGCCGAGGTGCGATCCGCCGGAGGGCCGGATTCGGATTACGACAGCGGCATCGCCGCCGCCCGCGAACTGTTTGCCGGCAGCGAAAGTCCGGACGCCATCTTCTGCGCCAACGACCAGATCGCCTTCGGGGTGATGGACTTCATCCGTATCGAGGCGAAGCAGCGCATTCCGGAAGACGTGGCGGTGATCGGCTTCGACGACGTGCCGGAAGCGGCCTGGCTGAGCTACAGCCTCACCACCTTCCGCCAGGACCCGGTCACCATGGCGTTGCGGGCCGTCGAGCTTCTTGAGCGGCGGCTGGAAAACCCGGACGCTTCGCCGGGTTACGAGAGGGTCATCCCCGAACTGGTCCTGCGAAAGAGCTTCGTCCCGGTTTAAAGCTTCAGCAGCTTGCGGGCGTTTTCCTTGAGGATCAGCGGCCGCACTTCGTCCTTGATCGAGATCGCGGCAAAGTCCGCCATCCAGCGGTCCGGCGTGATCGCCGGCCAGTCGGAGCCGAACAGCATTTTGTGCTTCAGGATCGAGTTGGCATACTGCACCAGGATCTGCGGAAAGTACTTTGGAGACCAGCCGGACATATCGATATAGACGTTCGGCTTGTGGGTCGCGACGGAAAGCGCCTCCTCCTGCCAGGGGAAGGAGGGATGCGCGAGGATGATCGGCATGTCGGGGAAATCCGCCGCCACATCGTCCAGATAGATCGGGTTGGAATATTTGAGCCGCATGTTCATACCGCCGCGCATGCCGGCGCCGACGCCGGTCTGGCCGGTATGGAACAGCGTGATCGCGCCTTCTTCGGCAATCGCCTCGTAGAGCGGATAGGCCATCCGGTCGTTCGGATAGAAGGCCTGCATGGTCGGGTGGAACTTGAAGCCCTTGACGCCGAATTCCCGGACCAGCCGGCGCGCCTCGCGGGCGCCCATCTTGCCCTTGGCGGGGTCGATCGAGGCGAACGGGATCATGATGTCGCTGTTTTCGGCGGCGATCATCGCCACTTCTTCGTTGTTGTAACGCCGGAAACCGGTTTCGCGCTCGGCATCGACCGGAAAGATCACGCAGCCGATCTTGCGCTCGCGGTAATAGACGGCGGTCTCGTTGACCGTCGGCAGCATGCCCTTGTGGCCGGCCGGGTTCTTGAAATATTTGGCCATGCCGGCCTGGAATTGGTCATAGCCGTCGTCGCGCGGGCCGCAGCAGGGTTCTTCCGCATGGGTGTGGACGTCGATGGCGATCAGCTCGTCGATGTTCAAGGTTCGCTCCTCCCGATCCTTAAATTCAGCCCAGGCCTACGAATTTCCGTAGCAGGGCCGTCAGTTGTTGGCGCTCGTCACCGGTAAGGTTGGCGCCGACAGAGTCTTCATAGGTGAAGAACCACTGGCTCGCCTGCTCGACCCTCGTGACAGCTTCCGGGGTAAGCGTGATCTCCACGGCCCGGCGATCGCCATCCGGCACCTTCCGCGAAACAAGGTTCTGATCCTCCAGCGCCCGGATGAGCTTGGTCATATGGGCACGTTTGATCATCAGCCGTTGGCCGAGCACGCTTTGGCGGATGCCGGGATTGTGGAGAATGACCCAGAGCACGGAGAATTCCCCAGGCTTCAGATTATGCTCACCGACCTCTTCGAAAAAACGCTCGTAGATCTTGAGCTGCGCCAGCCGCATCAGGAAGCCGAGCGCCGAATTGAGCCGGTCGAGTTCGACCTCGTCTGCCGTACGGATCGGCATGTCCATGGGCGTTTCCCCTTATGCCGAACCCGGTGCCTTCAGCCGCGCGGCGCGTTTTTCCAGGAAGGCGCGCAGACGCTCTTCGGCCTCCGGGCTGGTGGCGGTGAAGGAGGCAATGAAGGATTCGACGAAAAGCCCGTCTTCCTTGGCCATGTCCTGGATCCGCGGCAGCGCGTTGATGACGGCGTAATTGGAGATTTCCGCGTTGCTGGCGGCCGCTTCCGCAAGCTCATGCGCTTTCTGCCGGGCCATGCCCTTTTCGACGACGTATTGCGCGAGGTTCCAGCGCTCCGCCTCTTCCGCCGAAGCGACGCGGCCGGTCAGCATCATGTCGGTCATGCGCGCAACGCCCATCAGCCGGGCAGCGCGCACCGAGCCGCCGCCGCCAACGAAAATGCCGCGCTGGCCTTCCGGCAGCGCGAAAAAGGCGGATTTGTCGGCAACGCGGATATGGGTGGAGGATGCGAGTTCGAGCCCACCGCCGACCACCGCGCCATGCAATGCGGAAATCCACGGGATCGTGCCGTGCTCGATGCCGGCAAATACCGCATGCCAGCGGCGCGAACCATGCACGCCCTGGATCGGCGTTTTCTTGACGTGTTCGGCAAGGTCGAGCCCGGCGCAGAAGTGATCGCCATGACCGAACAGCACGACGGCTTTCGCCTCGCTTTCGGCGCGCGCCACAGTCTCGGCGATCGTTTCGACGAAACGGTCGCTGATCGCGTTACGCTTTTCCGGGCGGTTGAGACCTATATGGGCAACATTGCCCTTGAGCTCATAGGTCACGAAGCTGGTTGCCGTCTGATCGGCCATGTTATGCATTCTCCTCCAGCAACGGACGCTCCCCAGCCCGTCATCAGTTTTTGATCGTTTACAGGGAGATTGTTTCTTTGTAAACAAATTTTGGGAGCCCGAGAGGGAGCACTGACGTCTGGGAGGAGAAGTCATGAGCGGAAAACCTGTGCGTGACGTGAAGCTGTGGTCGCCTGTGGTCGGCTGGGAAGAACGGCCGAACGGCGAATTCGTGGTCTGGCGTGAGGATCCGCTCGGCCCTTATCCCGACAAGCTCAACGAGCGGCTGATCCACTGGGCAAAAACCGCACCCGACCGAACCTGGATGGCGGATCGCGAAGGCACCGGCGAGTGGCGCAGGGTGAGTTTTGCTGAGGCGCTGGATCAGGTGCGGCGCATCGGCCAGTTCCTGCTGGACATGAAGCTCTCGGCCGAAAACCCGCTCGTCATCCTTTCGGAAAACTCCATCGAGCATGCGCTGATGGCGCTCGGCGCCCAGCATGTCGGCATCCCTTCGGCAGCGATCGCGCCGGCCTATGCGACCATCTCCTCCGACTTTTCCAAGCTGCACGATATCGCAAAACAGATCACCCCCGGCCTGATCTTCGCCGACGATGCGGGAGCCTTCTGCAAGGCCGTCGATACGGCATTCGGGGCGGATGTCCCCTTTGCCGGGATGCGCAACCTGCCGGAAGACCGGCCCAACACCTATCTCCTCGACGATATCCTGAAGACGGAGCCGTCTTCTGCCGTCGACAAGGCTTTCGATGCAGTCGGGCCGGATACGGTGGCGAAATTCCTGTTCACCTCGGGCACGACCGGTTCGCCCAAGGCGGTCATCCAGACCCAGCGCATGCTCTGCTCCAACCAAGAAATGGTGACCGACTGCTATTCCTATTTCCGCGACGAGCCGCCGGTTCTGGTCGATTGGGCGCCCTGGAACCACACCGCCAGCGGCAACAAGGTCTTCAACATCGCCATCTACAACGGCGGCACATATTACATCGACCGCGGCAAACCGAGCCCGGCTCTGATAGGTCAGACGATCGCAAACCTGAAGGAGATCTCGCCGACCTGGTATTTCAACGTGCCGGCCGGTTACGAGATGCTGATCCAGGCGATGCGCGAAGACGAGGGGCTTCGCAAGACCTTCTTCAAGGACCTGAAGCTGCTGATGTATGCCGGCGCCGGCATGGCGCAGCACACCTGGGACGCGCTGATCGAGCTTTCGGAAATGACCATCGGTGAACAGGTGCCGCTCGGCACCGGCATCGGTTCCACGGAGACCGCCCCATTCGCGATCTTCTGCACCGACCCGCAGGAAAAACCCGGCAATATCGGTGTCCCCGGCCAGGGCGTCACCATGAAGCTGGTTCCGATCAACGACAAATACGAGCTTCGCCTCAAGGGCCCGAACGTCACCCCAGGCTACTGGCGAAACGAGAAGCTGACGAAAGAAGCCTTCGACGAGGAAGGCTTTTACCGGATCGGCGACGCGGTGAAATTCGCCGTGCCCGGCGATCCGCGCCAGGGGTTCTATTTCGACGGCCGCACGGCGGAGAATTTCAAGCTGCAGACCGGTACCTGGGTGGCGGTCGGGGTGCTGCGCGCCCAGCTCGTCAACCAGTTCGGCGGGCTGATCCGCGATGCGGTCATCACCGGCGAGAACCGGGCCGAGCTCGGGGCGCTGGCGGTTCCCTTCATGCCGGCGCTGCGGGAGCTGGTCGGTGGCGAGGCAGGCCTTTCCGACGAGGCGGTGGTTGCCCATCCGAAGGTGAGGGCGGCGATCGCCGAGCGGCTGAAGGAACACCAGCGCCAATCGAGCGGTTCGGCGACGCGGGTCATGCGCATGATGCTGATGACCCAGCCGCTGCGTTTCGAAAAGGGCGAGGTAACCGACAAGGGCTCGATCAACCAGCGCGCCGTGCTCGCCCATCGCGGCGACCTCGTCGAGGAACTGTATGGGGATGCGCCGGGCGTGATCAAGGTTAGCAAGGAGCGGGCGGCATGAGGATCGAAGGAACGAGCGCTGTCGTCACCGGCGGCGGATCGGGACTGGGCGAGGCGACGGCTCGGCTGCTCGCAAAGCTTGGCGCCGTGGTGCATGTCTTCGACCGCAACCAGACGGCGGCCGAAAAGGTCGCGGGCGAGATCGGCGGCGTGGCGCTTTCGGGAGATGTGACGAGCGAGGACGATGCTGCGAGAGCCCTGGATGTTGCGGCGAAAGCCGGCGACGGTTTGCGTATCCTCGTGAACTGCGCCGGCATCGGCACGGCGGGGCGGATCGTCGGCAAGAACGGTCCGATGCCGCTTGCCGATTTCGAGCGGGTGATCCGCGTCAACCTGATCGGCACGTTCAACATGCTGCGTCTTGCCGCGGATCGCATGACGGGCCTGCCGGAGCGGGAGGACAAGGCGCGCGGCGTGATCGTCAACACGGCTTCCGTCGCGGCTTTCGAGGGGCAGATCGGCCAGGCGGCCTATGCGGCCTCCAAGGGCGGCATCGTTTCGCTGGCCTTGCCGGCGGCGCGCGAATTCTCCCGCTTCGGCATTCGCGTCAATACGGTGGCGCCCGGCATCTTCCTGACGCCGCTGCTCTACGAGCTGCCGCAGGAGGCGCAGGACAGTCTTGCTGCCGCCATCCCCTATCCTTCGCGACTGGGCGCCCCCGGCGAATTCGCCGATGCGGTGCGGTTTGTGATCGAGAACCAGTATATCAACGGCGAAGTGATCCGGCTTGACGGCGCGCTGCGCATGCAGCCGCGGTGACCGATCATGTCGTTCGCGGATCAGGCCGACCGGACACTGGAACTTCTCGCCCTGACGCCGGGCTGGCACCGGCTCAAGGAACTCCGTGAGGATTGCGATGACGAGACGGTCGCGGCGATCCTCGGCGAGGCGGCAAATTTTGCCGAAGGGATGCTGGCGCCACTGAACGCGGTCGGCGACCGGATGGGCGCACGGGTCGTTGATGGCCGGGTGAAGACGCCGGACGGGTTTGCCGACGCTTTCCGGCAGTATGCTGAAGCGGGCTGGCTCGGCATGGATATTCCGGAAAAATTCGGCGGCCAGGGCGTTCCTCTCACATTGCATGCCGCCTGCTCCCCCTTGTTCGAGCGTGGCTGTGTGGCGCTGATGATGGCCGCCGGCTCGACACGGGCGGCAGCCCATCTTCTGGCGGAGGCCGCCGACGAGACGACCGCGAAGGAATGGGTGCCGAAACTCACCGCCGGCGAATGGGCGGCGACGATCTGCATTTCCGAGCCGGAAGCGGGCTCGGATGTCGGCCGGCTGCGCACAAAAGCCGAATTGCGCGACGGCGAATGGCTGATCACCGGCCAGAAAATCTGGATTTCGTTCGGCGACCACGACATGGCGGAGCGCATCGGCCATTGCCTGCTCGCCCGCACCAACGGAGAGCCGGGCACGCGCGGCATCAGCCTGTTTCTGGTGCCGAACCTCATCGATGGCAAGCCGAACGGCGTTTCGGTCGATAGGATCGAGGAGAAAATGGGCCTGCATGGCTCGCCCACCTGCGCCATGCGGTTCGACGATGCCAAGGGCATCCTGCTCGGCCGGGAAGGTCGCGGGCTGCCGCAGCTTTTCACCATGATCGAGCTGATGCGCCTGCTCACCGGTTGCCAGGGGCTTGGCATTGCGTCCGCCGCCGCCGATATCGCCGAGGACTATGCCAGGGAGCGCCGCCAGGGCGGACGGCCGGACCAGCCGCCGGTGCCGATCTCGACCCATCCGGATGTGCAGCGCCAGCTATATGAAATCCGCAGCTCCACCGAAATCCTGCGCGCCGCCATTCTCGAACTTGCCACGACCATGGATATCGCCCGGCTGGAGCCCGAATCCGGGCTGGAGGATTTCACCGGCTGGATGCTGCCGCTGATCAAGAATTTTGGCGCGGCGGCGGGGTTCGAGACGGCGACGGCGGCGATCCAGGTGCTTGGCGGTGTCGGCTACACTCGCGACTGGCCGCTCGAACAATATCTGCGCGATGCCCGCATCATGACCATCTATGAAGGTACGACGGGCATGCAGGCGCTGGATTTCCTGACCCGCCGCCTCTGGCGAGACGAGGGGCGAGGGCTCGCGCTTTTCCTCGAGAAGGCGCGCGACGAGATCGACGCTTATATCGCCGAACACCCGGCGGAATCGGAACAGGCTCTCATGGTCCTGGATGGGTTCGAGCGCTTGAGCGGGCGGATAACGGCGCTTCAGAGCGATCCGGATGCCGCCCTCTACCGCGCCGACAGCTATATGCGGGCCGCCTGGTCGGCCGTGTCCATATGGATGGCATTGCGCATCTCGGAAACCGATGCGGTCGGGAAACTCGCTGCGGAATTCGATTTCCACTGCGCCCGCTGCGGCTGATCCATCGAGGGCGATCAATCAAATAGGACGCCGGCTATGGAACGCGGCGGGAGTTGCGGAACCGCGGAAAATATGTGCGTGATACCGGTCAGGATTTTTTCTCGAAACGAGAAAGACAGTGAACATACTTCTCGACATCGGTGCCTTCCTGGCAACCGCCCGCGCCGGCAGTTTTTCCGCCGCTGGCCGTGACCTGGGCGTCGCGACCTCGGTCATCACCAAGCGGGTCAAGCGGCTCGAAGAGCATCTGAACACCCAGCTTTTCGTGCGCACCACAAGGCGATTGGCCCTGACGCTCGACGGTGAGCGGCTGAGGCCGCGTCTGCAGCTTCTGGTCGGCGAGATCGAGGAGACGCTGGCGACGCCGAATACCCACGAACTGGGGCTGACCGGTTCGCTGCGCATCAAGGCGCCGACGACGCTGACCTCGATGTTCTTCGGCGATATCTGCGCCGCGTTCCAGGCCGCCAATCCGCGGGTGAAGATGGAGATCGTGCTGATCGACCGCTCGGTCAATCCGCTGGAAGAAGGGTTCGACGTGGCGATCGGCGCCCTGCCGCAATCCTACGCCTACGTGATCGATCATCCACTTTGTCCCTATCCGCGGGTGCTGTGCGCGTCGCGAGGTTATCTGGCGGGCCGCAAGCGGCCGAAGACGCCCACCGAACTCGTCGGCCACGAATGCATCACCTTCCACACGATCGGCACAACCTGGACCTTCCAGATGGAAACGAGCACGCTCAACGTGGAGATCACTTCGAATTTCACGGCCAACGATAGCCGGGTCCTGCTCGCCGCTGCCCGGCAGGGATTGGGCCTGGCGATCCTGCCGAGGTTCCTCGCTCGGTCGGATCTCGATAGCGGCGCGCTTGAAGAGGTGATGCCGGAGTTTCCGGTCGAGCCGCTCTGGGTGAAGGCCTCGGTGCCGAGGATCAAGATGAACAAGGTCGTGGTGTCGGAGTTCGTATCCTACGTGCAGAAACGGTTCGCGGAAGGGGTGCCGGATCAGGTCATTCCGATGTTCTGAGAAGACCTCCGAGCGTGTCGGAAGCTTTCCGCGTCCGGGTCCGCCGTTCTGTCTGACGCCAAGCCGCGTGGATTTCCGGCCGTTACCTTTCTCGAAACAAGAAAGCTGATCGCATCACTTGCCGGGTTCAAGGCGAGGCGGCTTGGGTTACCATCAGTACCAAAGCGCCGGGAGGGCGCGGCATTGGAATGGGAGGCTTCGATGGCGGAAACGCTGAGCAGGGAAACGCGGATCGTCCGGCGCGAGAAGTCGGCCCCGTTCCGCAAGCTCAAGGCGGATATCTGCGTCGTCGGCGCCGGCATTGCCGGGATTTCGGCCGCACTCGAAGCTGCCCGGCTCGGGCGCAAGGTGGTGATCGTCGATGGTCAGGCGGCGCTCGGCGGGCAGGCCGTCAACTCGATCATCGCCACCTTCTGCGGCCTGTTCTCGAACGGCACGCACGGTTATCAGTTCACCTATGGCGTCGCCGACAAGCTGCTCGCCCATCTGGAATCCCAGGACCGGTCGATCTATTACCGCCACGGGCCGAACACGACAGTCGTCTATTACGACGAAGTCGTCCTCGGTCGCTGGATGGAGCAGAGCGTGTTGGAAGCCGGCATCGAGGTCGTGCTCGGCGCGCAGATTCTCGACGTACATGTCGAAGGCCGCCGCGTCGTGCAGACCGATTTCATGACCCGCTATGGCGGTGTCTCGATCGAGGCGACCGGCTGGGTCGAGGCGAGCGGCGACGCCGCACTCGTGTGGCAGGCAGGCTTCGCCTGCCGGCAGCCGGAAAAGGGCGGCGTTTTCGGCACCCAGATGGTGGTGCTGGAAAACATCGACGAAGCCAGGCAGCCGACCCGCTACGAGATCGGCGACCGGATGAAGGAAAAGGCGACAAGCTACGGCCTGCTGCGGCGCGAAGGCCTGGGCTTCACCATTCCCGGTCGCGGCATCGCCGCCATGAACATGACGCATGTGGAAACCCCGCTCGACCCGGTCGAGGCGTCCCGGAAGGCGCTCGAAGGCAAGGATCAGGCGGCCCGCGCCGTGGAGTTCCTGAAAGCGGAATTCCCGGACTGTTTCGGCAATGCCCGGATCCGTTCCTTCGGCCTGCCGGGCATCCGCCAGACCCGCTGGATCGCCGGCAGCCATCACCTGACCGTCGATGAGATCAAGGCCGGTACCAGGTTCGACGATGCCATTGCCCGCACCGCCTGGCCGATCGAACTGCATGACCATGGCGATGGCCATCACTGGATCACCTTCGACGAAGAGCATGCCCATTACATCCCGCTCGGCAGCCTGACGCCGGACGAATGCGACAATATTGCCGCCGCCGGCCGCTGCGTCGATGCGGATTCGGCGGCGCTTTCGAGCATCCGCGTCATGGGGCCTTGCATCGCCATGGGCATGGCCGCCGCCAACGCGCTCGACCTTGCCGGCACCGGCAGCGTGCACCAGGTCGATCTTGCAGCATTGCGCGAAAGAGTTTCCGACAACGTCGAAAAGAAGCATTATCGGTGGGCCAACGCGGAAACGCGCGCTGCGTCGTGAGGAGGGTCCGATGAATCTGACAGATCACGAAAAGGCCATGTATGACGGCGAGCACGGCCGCGCCAAGGCGCGCGCCATGGACCTGCTCGTCCGTTACGGCGAGGCGCTCGGCGCCGAACGGCTGGTCGAGACCAACAATGTCGCCGGCGCCTTCAACGCCTCGACCCCCTCGGTACAGGCGATTGCCGAAAAAGGCATGGAACACGTCTATTCCGAACTGAACCTCGACAGCGACGAAGTGGTCGAGGTGCCGCACATGGTGGCGCATACCTGCCAGCTGATCACCGGCATCGACAACGACAATTGGGAACTGCAGGGCGTCGACAAGTCGCTGGTCGACATGCAGCGCGCCAACGAGAAATACCTGGGGCGGCGCGGCGTCAACATGTTCGCCACCTGCACGCCTTATCAGGTCGGCAACGTGCCGGTGAAGGGCGAACACTGCGCCTGGATGGAATCGTCGGCCGTCATCTACTGCAATTCGGTTCTCGGCGCTCGCACCAATGTCGAGGGCAAGGAAAGCACCGGCGCGGCGGCACTCACCGGCCGCATTCCCTACTGGGGTTTCCACATCACTGAAAACCGCCGGGGCACCCATCTGGTCGAGCTCGATATCGAGGTCGACGACATGATGGATTGGGGCCTGCTCGGTTATTACATCGGCGAGGTGATCGGCGAGGAGATCCCGGTGCTGAAGCGCACCGGCCGCCAGCCCGACCTGATCAAGCTCAAGCACTTTGGTGCCGCCGCCGCGTCGTCCGGCGGGGTCGAGATGTACCATATTCCCGGCATCACGCCGGAAGCGGATTCGATCGAGGAAGCCTTCGGCGGCCGCAAGGTCAAGGGCACGTTCCGCTACGGCGCCAAGGAGCGCCGCGAGACCTACGAGAAGCTTCAGAGCTCGACCGAGAAAAAGGTCGATTTCATCATGCTCGGCTGTCCGCACAATTCCATCGACCAGATGGCGCTGATCGCCCACATGCTGGAGAACAAAAAGATCCATTCGGATGTGCAGCTCTGGGTGCATACGCCGCGTGCGATCAAACAGGTCGCCGAGCGCAACGGTTATATCGACGTCATCCGCGAGGCAGGCGGGGTCGTCATGAGCGACACCTGTCCCGCCATTTCCCGACGCCTGCCGGCTGGCACCAAGGTCATTGCCACCGATTCCGCCAAGCAGGCGCATTACCTGCCGGCGATCACCGGCGTGCAGGGCTGGTTCGGCTCGGTCAGCGATTGCGTCGATGCGGCCCTGACCGGCCAGTGGAACGGGAGGGTCTGATGGATATCGCGACCGAAGCAAGACCCGAAATCATCGAACTCAGGGGCCGCAAGGTCGTGGCAGGCCGCGCCGAGGGCGAGGCGCTCGTCACCACCGAGACCATCTCCGGCTGGGGCGGCATCAACGAACGCACCGGCACGGTCATCGAGCGCCGGCACGAAATGCGCGGCGTTTCCTTCGCGGGCAAGATTCTCGTTTTCCCCGGCGCGAAGGGCTCGTCCGGCTGGTCGGCCTATTTCCACATGACGCGCCTGAACGGCGTCCAGCCGGCGGCGATGATCTTCACGCGGATGACCACCAAGATCGCGCTCGGCGCCGTCGTCACCCGCGTCCCGGCGATCACCGAGCTGGACCAGGACCCGCTTTCGGTGATCGAGACCGGTGATTGGGTCGTGGTCGATGCCGATGCCGGCACGGTGACCGTGACCAAGAAATCCCTCAAGTGATGGCAGGCACGCACTCGACGGCGGTGCCGATAGCCGACTATAACGTCCGCCATCACAGATGGGAGGATGAAGCATGTCGAAAGTAGCAATCGTAACCGGCGCGGGCTCGGGCGTTGGCAGGGCCGTCGCCACCGGGCTTCTGAATGCAGGCTATCGGACCGTGCTTGCCGGCCGGCGTGAGAGCGAGCTGCGGGGTACGGCGGAACTGGCCGGCGGGCAGTCGCTTGTCGTGCCGACGGATGTCACCGATCCGGCCGCCGTGGAGGCCTTGTTTGCCGCGACGCAAGAGGCCTATGGCCGCCTTGATCTTCTGTTCAACAATGCCGGACGCGGCACCCCCGCCATTCCGATCGACGAATTGCCGCTTGAAACCTGGCGGGCTGTCATCGATCTCAACCTCAACGGCGCCTTCTATTGCGCCCGTGCGGCCTTCGGAATGATGCGGCGGCAGAACCCGGGCGGCGGACGGATCATCAACAATGGTTCGATCTCGGCCCATGTGCCGCGCCCGTACCAGGCCGCCTACACCGCCACCAAACACGCCATCACCGGCCTGACGCGCCAGATCGCGCTCGATGGGCGGGCGCTCAACATCGTCTGCGGCCAGGTGGATATCGGTAATGCCGACACTCCGATGACGGTGCGGATGAAGGAAGGCGCATTGCAGCCCGACCTGACCACCGCGGTGGAGCCGGTCATGGATACGAAGCACGTGGCCGATGCGGTGCTTTACATGGATGGGTTGCCTCTGGAGGCCAATGTCCTGTTCATGACGGTGATGGCGAACGGGATGCCTTACGCCGGCCGCGGCTGAGAACAGCCGCCAGGGCGCCTTGATCTCGCCCGGAAACTCGGCCAGCGTCAGAAAATAACCGGAAGGAACACTCCATGCAGCAGGCACTGGTGCTCGAGAAAAAAGGCGTCCTCGCATTGCGGGAGATCGATCTTCCGACCGAGGTCGGGCCGGGCGACGTGAAGATCGCCATCGACACGGTCGGTGTCTGCGGCAGCGACGTCCATTATTACACCCACGGCGCTATCGGTCCCTTTGTCCTGCGCGAGCCGATGGTGCTCGGCCACGAAGCAGCCGGAATCGTCGTCGAAATCGGCAGCGAGGTGAAGACCTTGAAGGTCGGCGACCGCGTCTGCATGGAACCCGGCGTGCCGAACCTTTCCTCGCGCGCCTCCAAGCTCGGCCTCTACAACGTCGATCCGGACGTCCGTTTCTGGGCCACGCCGCCGATCCACGGCGTGCTGACGCCCGAAGTCATCCACCCGGCGGCCTTCACCTACAAGCTGCCGGACAACGTTTCCTTTGCCGAAGGAGCGATGGTCGAGCCGTTTGCGATCGGCATGCAGGCCGCCAGCCGCGCCCGCATCCAGCCCGGCGATGTCGCGGCGGTGATCGGTGCCGGCCCGATCGGCATCATGGTGGCTTTGGCGGCCCTTGCCGGCGGCTGCGCCCGCGTCTTCATCTCGGACCTCAGCCCCGACAAGCTGAAGATCGCCGGCCAGTACCCGGGCATCATCCCCGTCAACATCACCGAACGACCGTTTGCCGAGGTCATCGCCGAAGCGACCGGCGGCTGGGGCGCGGATGTCGTGTTTGAGGCGAGCGGCAGCCCGAGGGCCTATCAGGGCATGCTCGATCTGGTGCGGCCGGGCGGTGCCTTCGTGCTGGTCGGCCTGCCGGTCGAGCCGGTGCCTTTGGACGTCTCGAGCGCCATCTCCAAGGAAGTTCGCTTTGAGACGGTGTTCCGCTACGCCAACATCTTCGACCGGGCGCTGGAACTGATCGCGTCCGGCAAGGTCGACCTGAAGCCGCTGATCACCGGCGTCTTCGATTTCAAGGATTCGATCACGGCCTTCGAGCGTGCCGCAGCCGGACATCCCTCGGACGTCAAGCTGCAGATCGTCCTGAACGGCAAGGCCTGATCAGGCGGCGCGGACGAAGCGTTTCGAAAGCGAGGCCGGCTTGTGGAGCGGCACGCGGCGGAGCATTTCGAGCGCGAACAGGCGGGCGTTCTGCCGGGCCTTGTCGAGATTGCTGATGCGGTTTTCGTCCATCGTGTAGAGCGTGCCGCCGAGATCGAAGATATCGCGGAAGGCGGCGCGTTCGATGATCGGCGTATCGAGCACTTCGACCTTGCGCTCGGCAAGCAGCATCTTCACCGCGAGCAGGGCCCGGGTGGTGACCATCGAGTTGACGCGGGTCAGCACGACCGAGTGCGGCACGCGCAGATTGGCCTTTTCTTCGAGATAGCGCAGCAGTTCGAGCACGTTTGCACCGCCCTGGGCATCCATGGCGCAGCCCTGGATCGGGATCAGCACGTGGTCCGAAAGGCCGATCGCCTTGGCGAGCAGCGGGCTTTGGGCGCCTGGCAGGTCGAGGACGAAATAATCGGTCTTGTGGCGGTTCTCGGAAATATGCCGGTCGATCGAAGCCTGCGTCACGTAGGAAATGACGTTGAGCTTGTCGTTGTGCGGCGAGAGCATGTGCCAGCGGGTAATCCAGTATTGCGGATCGGCGTCGAGGATGGTGACGCGGTAGCCTTGCTCAACGAGTTCGGTTGCAAGAAGGAGTACAGCGGTGGTCTTGCCCGCTCCGCCCTTGGTGTTGGCAAAGGTAATGACTGGCATCTTGGGTCCCTGTCCGGCTACGAGCATAAGATTGCTCTCTCACCGCACCCTCATGATGCGTTGGCCCATTCTTGCCAAACATGGTTAACGAGACGTGAAAAATCCGTTGCCAGATCTTACCGCCGACGATCGGCGGCGAGGATTTCCCGGGCGATCTGTTCGAGCGAAACGACCTTGTCCACGCCGCCATGGGCGATGGCTTCCTTGGGCATGCCGAACACTACCGACGACGCTTCGTCCTGGGCCACCGTATAGGCGCCCGCCTGGTGCATCTCGTTCATGCCGCGGGCGCCGTCGTCGCCCATGCCGGTCATGATCACGCCCATCGCGTTGCCGCCAGCCGAGCGGGCGGCGGACCGGAACAACACATCGACGGAAGGGCGATGGCGGCTGACGAGCGGACCCGAGCGGATCGAGACCTCGTAACGCGCGCCGCGCCGTTCGAGCAGCATATGCTTGTCGCCGGGGGCGATCAGTACATGGCCACGCAGTACGGGATCGCCGTCGGCGGCTTCCTTGACCTCGACTTCGCAGAGGCTGTTGAGGCGTTTGGCGAAGGCGGCGGTGAATTTTTCCGGCATGTGCTGGACGATGACCATGCCCGGGGAATTGGCCGGCATGGCTTCGAGAAGCTCGCGCAGCGCCTCGGTTCCGCCGGTCGAGGCGCCGACGCAGACGACCATTTCGGTAGTCTTCGCCATGGCTCCGGCCCTGGGAGGCGGAAGCACCGCATCGGCCGTCAGCTTGGCCGTCGTGCCACCTTCGCCAATGCGCGACGGGCGCAGCCGGCCGACGCGGGCGCGTGCTGCTCCCTTGACGGCAGTGCGGATCCGCTCGCCGGATTCGGCAAGATGGTCGGCCGCGCCGATCTTCGGCTTCAGGATGATATCGACTGCGCCTGCTTCCAGCGCCTGCATCAGCGTTTCCGAGCCCGTTTCGGTCAGCGACGAGCACATCACCACCGGGATGGGATGCTGGGACATCAGCTTGCGCAGGAAGGTGATACCGTCCATCTGCGGCATTTCCACATCGAGCGTAATGACGTCGGGGATTTCCTCACGCAGCTTTCGCGCCGCCATGAAGGGATCGCTGGCCGCTCCTATGACTTCGATTTCCGGATCGGCCGACAGGACGGCTGTCAGCGTCTGGCGGACGCTGGCGGAGTCATCGATGATCAGAACTCGGATTTTGCCGCTCATGGTTCATATCCGTTTGAACACAGTATTTGCCACCTGCCGGATCGGCAGATCGAAGCCGGTCACGGTTTCCGAATGACCGATGAACAGATAACCTCCGGGAAGCAGGGCTTCGCAAAGGCGGGACAGCACATGCTGCTGGGTCGGCTTGTCGAAATAGATCAGCACGTTGCGGCAGAAGATCATGTGCATCGGATCGCCGATGGGATAGGCGTTGTCCATCAGGTTCAGCCGGGCGAAACCGACGCGCGAGCGCAGTTTCGGTGAAATCCGCACTTCCTGCCGCCGGCTGTCGGACGAACGCATGACATATTTGTTCATCATGTTGGGCGGAACGGGTGCCAGGAGATCGCTCTGGTAGATGCCGCGTTGGGCTTTGTGCAGGACGTCGGTCGAAAGGTCGGTCGCGAGCACGAAATAGTCCCGTTCCGGCGTCGACGTACTCAGAAATTCCGAAAGCACCATCGCCATCGTATAGGGTTCGGCGCCCGTCGAGCAGGCCGAACTCCAGGTGCGGATGCGCCTGTCGGCGTAGCTTTTCAAGATGTCCGGCAATGCCGTCTGCATCATGTAGTCGAAATGCTTGGGCTCGCGGAAGAAATCGGTCTTGTTGGTGGTCACCGCATCGATGAGGAAGATCGATTCGGCCTCGATACCTCCGTGCTTGAAGAGGTAGTCGCAATAACTGTCGAAAGTCGGCATCGCAGTGACGCGCAGGCGCCGGCGAAGCCGTCCTTCGAGCATGGTCATCTTGCTGTGCGGCATCTTGATGCCGCTATAGTCGTAGATGTACTTCGAAAGCAGATCGAAGTTGCGCTTGCTCAGCCGGTCATCGAGCGGCTGGCTCCTCATTGCTGCACTCACGCGCATGCCCCCGTACAAGAACCTATTCGGTTATGCGAATTCCATCATGCGACCTGGGACTGCGGCCCAACATCGGCGAGCGCCGACCCGGAATCCGAAAACAGCCTTGCAAGGTCGACAACGACAACGAAGCCGCTCTCGCGGCGCACCACGCCGGCGATATAGTCGGAGCGCCAGCGCACCCCGATATCCGGCGCCGTCTCGATCTGTTCCTTGCGGAACGGCACCACTTCGAAGACCCGGTCTGCGACAAGGCCGAGCACCAGGACGCGATCGGCGACCGGCACGTCGAGCACCAGGATGCGCGTATGCGGCGTCCTGACCGTCTTCGTCAGGCCGAGGCGAAGACGAAGGTCGATCACCGGCACGCCCTGCCCGCGCACATCGCGCAGGCCGAGCAGATATTCCGGGCCGTGCGGGATCTTGAACGGCTCCTCGTGGTCGAGGATCTCGCGGACCACCTCGACGGGGACCGCGAAAATCTCATCACCGAGGCTGAAGGTTACGAACTGGGATTCGGAGGATATGCCTGCCATTATGCGCTCTCCCTGAAATCGTCATCGTCCGCGTCCGGGCCACCCATCGACAGGTCGAGGGCAAAACCTTTCACGCGGGCCTGTTGTGCGTTGACTGAATGACCGGCCGAATAGGCCTTAGGCGCCGGCTGGGGTCTGGATTTGGCCGGTGCGGGCTTGGCGGCCGGAACCGGCTGGCTCCGCTGCTTGGATCCGGCCCGATCTACCTTGAAGAATGCAATCGAGGCCTGCAGCTCTTCAGCCTGCGAGGCGAGTTCTTCCGAGGTCGCCGACATCTCTTCCGAGGCACCGGCATTCTGCTGGGTCACCTTGTCGAGCTGCTGGATCGCTTCGTTGATCTGGCTGGCGCCGATATCCTGCTCGCGGCAGGCAGCCGAGATTTCCGAGACCAGTTCGGCGGTCTTCTGGATGTCCGGCACCAGCTTGTTGAGCATTTCGCCCGCTTCCGTCGCAACCTGTACGGTATCGCCGGAAAGTGCGCTGATTTCCGCCGCGGCAGCCTGGGACCGTTCGGCAAGCTTGCGGACTTCCGAGGCGACGACCGCAAAGCCCTTGCCGTGTTCGCCGGCACGGGCGGCTTCCACCGCGGCGTTCAGGGCGAGAAGGTCGGTCTGGCGGGCGATTTCCTGGACGATCGAGATCTTC
>NZ_JBDIUU010000014.1:0-39505 GCF_039631515.1 Neorhizobium tunisiense
GCGACAGCCTCGCAACTGAGTAATGACGTTCATTGATGCGGATCATTTTTGCTGTTTGCCTGTCGAAGCGCCGCCCGGTTGCCGCTGGCCTGCAGGTCCAGGAGATAGATCCCCGCCGCGATGGTGGCGATGCCTGTGCCCCACAAGACATATTGGAGGTTCACGTCTTCCAGGCCGGTGACTGCGGGCATCGAAAACACCAGCAGTCCGAAGGCGCTGGTGACCGCTTGCGTGTGGGTGCGCACCCGGCCGATCGACTCCAGGTCGGCCAGCTCGATCATTCGCCCGTCACACAGGATCTTCGAGAACGAAAACGCAAAGCCCATCAGGAAATAGATGACCGCGACCGCCCCCGGATAGGCGGTGACCGAAATGCTGGCGGCAAGAAGCCCGAGCGCGATGATGGCCAGATACTCGAAACCGTCGAGATTGAACCGCTGCAGGATTCGCGCGGCGAAAACCGCGGCCGAGATCCCTCCCACGGACCACAGGGCGTCGATCAATCCATACAGCCCGCTGCCGCCGGCAAGCTCGCGCTGCACCAGCATCGGCAGCAGCACGTTCGACAGCTGCCCCACGGACGTGCTGAACCCGATCAGCGCCGCCAGCCGGCCCAGTTCCGGCTTCTGCACGAAGAACCGGTAACCTTCCGCCACCTGCGCCATGTAGCTCCGGCGCCCACCCGATGGCGGATAGGCGTCCGGCAGTCCGAGCACGCACAGGACCGCCAGGCCGCAGAGGACCACGCCAAGCGCGAAGGCGGCATGGAGCGGCAACCACATCAGCGCAAGCCCGCCAAGACCGGCACCGGCGATCATCGAGCCTTGCCGCAGTCCGTTTACGATCGCGTTGGTCCGCCTGATATCGGCCTGCTCGACGATGGACTTCTGGATCGCGTCGAGCGCGCCGCCCTGCAGAAGTCCTGCCGCCGCGATGCAGCACGCGACGAAAAGGATCATCGCGTAGCTGAGCTCGAAGCCGAGCAGATAGGCCAGGCCCGGCAGTGCCATGGCGGCACCGAACAGCGCCTGGCCGACCATTGCCAGACGCTTGCGGCTGCGCCGGTCGATCAGCGCGCCAACGCCCGGGGCGAGCAGGACGTTGATGAGGTGACCGACGAGAAAGGCGATGCCGATCAGCGTGACCGACCCGCCGACGAGGGCCGATGACCAGCCGAGCGCGACGACCCAGAGACCGCGCGTCACACCGGCCAGGGTTACCGCAGCGTAGTAGAGGACAAGCAGCAGCAAACGACCATCCTTTTTTCTAGACGTGTCGCAAAACTGATACCCCACCCATTCCTGTCGCGCAACCGCTTTCGGCATCAAACCCAGACAAAAGCCGCGATTGATACCGATGCCCTTGTTTTGCATGTGCAATTGGCAATCTGCCGCCGCTGCGTCCGGTCAGCGCGCCTCGGCCCCGGCGACGGATGGCGGTCATCTCACGGTGGCCGGAGGTTGACTTCGGTACCAAAGTGTAAATATTGAGAATGATCTCATTTATAGAAACTCGAGGTGCGACATGGATCTTTCCTCATCCCCACAGGATGCCTATTCGTTTCTGAACGGACAGCTCCGCATCACCCGCGACGAAGTCATGCAGCGCTGCGCCCCACGGAAAGGCGACATCGTCATCCTGTCAGGTACCCTCGTCGAGGGCATTGGCAGCAAGCATTCCGACCTCGACGCCTATGTCATCTGCGACGAGCTTCCTCCGGTCCGGCACGTTGGCGATCACAGCTTCATCATCGAACAGAATGGCGGGCTGCGCACCTTCGTCGACTACATCCGCGATGATGGTTTCGCCATCGACGTGGAATATTACACACGCGCCGAAATCCAGGCGATGAAAGACGAGGTTCAAGGCCTCTATCGCCAGGCGCGAGAGCGCACCAAGACGCTGCGCAAGAAGATGCCGCACGCCTATGAAGACGGCTTGCACAAGATGCAGGTCGGCATCGCACTCACGGGCGGCGACGAGTTCGCCAGTTTGTTCTCCGCAGACTTCTGGAAACAGATGTCGTTCGTTCAATACCGCAACCGGACCGGCGGCTACCCCGAATTCAAGGATGTGATGGGCACCTGGGGCTCGGGCGACTTTGACACCAGCCTGCTGGTCTGCACGATGTTCCTCATGGATCAGGCGGCCGGACTGTGCCATCTCGCCGGCAGCACAAACGGCAAGGCCAAATGGGTGATGCAGAACCTGAAGCGCCTGCCCGATCCGCTGCGTCCGCTTGGCCAGGACATTATCGATTGGTACGGATCGGCCGGACGCTCCGCCGAGGACCGCAGGGCGGCAGTGCTTTCGGCTTGCGATCTCGTCGCGCGTATCTACGAGGCGGACACCACCCTGCTCGACGCAGATACCCGGAATTTCTATTCGGCCGAAGAAGCGCTGCACCTGACGCAACAGGAATTCCTGACAGAGCCCTTCCACGATCCGCAGACGGTGCTCGAGTTCGAGTTCCGGCGTCTTCTGTTCAACTCCGGCACACGATCCGTGCGCGAACTCTTGATCCAGAACGTGTGATCGACGAAGCCGAACTGCGTCGACGCGATCGGCACCTCCGCCCCATCGCGTCGAAGGCGTTATCATTGCGAGGCCAAAGAGATGTCTTCTGAAAACGACGCAAAGAGAGCCTACCGGGACGGCGACAGGCTGGTCATGGGAATGTCGATCGACGACCTGATGACGCTTGATCCGGCGGAGGGCTATGAACGCACCGTCTCCGAGCTTCTTGGCAACGTGTATGAACGGCTGGTTCGGCTTGACCGGGACGATCTATCGAGGATCAAGCCGGAGGCAGCCGAAAGCTGGACCATTTCACCGGACGGATTGCGATTTTCGTTTCGCCTGCGCCCGAATTTGAAGTTCTCGTCGGGCAACCCGGTCACGGCCGATGATGTCGCCTGGTCCTTCAAACGCGCGGTCACCTGCGCCAGAGGACCTGCCGAAATCCTGAACGAGCTCGGCTTGACGCCCGAAAACGTCAGCGAACGGGCCGTGGCGGACGACGAGCAGACCTTCAGGCTAACGTTGAATGCCGCCTTTGCGCCGAGTTTCGTTCTGAATTGTTTGACGTCCAACGCGGCGTCGATTGTCGACAGGAAGACGGTCGAGCAGGTTTGCGGCGCAGACGCCGATGCGCCGACCTTCGGCAACGACTGGCTGAAGAGGAACACCGCAGGGTCCGGGCCGTTCACGGTTTCCGACTGGTGTCCGGGCCAGGCGGTCGCGCTGACAAGGAACGAGTTCTCCCGGCAGAGGACATCCCTCGCCGTCGCCGAATATCGTCATATTCCAGACGGAGCGACCCAGCTCGACCTTCTCCTTGAAGGCAAGATCGACGTTGCCCGCAGCCTTGATTTCCAGCAGTTGGAGATCGCGCGACAGAGTGGCGTTTGCCGCGTGTCAGCTGCACCCAAAGGGGCGATACTCTTTATCAGCCTCAATCAGCGGCATCCCCTCCTTTCCAAACCGCAAGTCATTCGCGCCTTCAAGCATCTCGTGGACTACGAGACCATGCAGCAGCAATGGCTGGAAGGTTCGGGGCGTGTGCACCAGGGATTCCTGCCGCTCGGCATGCTTGGCAGCGAGGACAAAACCCGCTTCGCCTATGATCCGCAAGAGGCTAGGCGCCTGCTGGTAGAGGCCGGCCTGGGAAGTGGCTTCCAGATTTCCATGGATGTACATCAGTTCCCGACGGTCATGGGCGTCGCTTCCATCTTCCAGAAATCGCTGGCGCTTGTGGGCGTCGAATTGACGTTGCTGCCCGATACCGGCAAGTCGGTGCTCGGCAAGTTCCGCGGCCGCAAGCACGATCTCTATTGCGGTCGCTGGGGTACCGATTACTGGGACCCCAATTCCAACGCCAAGGCCTTCCTCAAGAACACGGACAATGGCTCGGAAAAAGAGGCGGGTATTCTTGCGTGGCGCAACGGCTGGTCCGCGCCGGAGCTAAGCCGGATGGCCGACGATGCGCTGACAATCTCAGATCCCAATCTGAGAGCGGAGCGCTACCGCCTTCTGCAGGACGAAGTTGTTTCGACTGCCCCCTACATCTTCATCTATCAGCAGGTCGAATACGTCGCCACCCGCGACTGGTTCACGACCCTGTCAGTCGGCCCGACCTTCGGCAGCAACTACCTCTTCGACACCGTCGATGCCTGAACATGCCCGATCGATCAATCGCAAAACGGCCGGGATGCACCCTGCCAGCTTGATTGGCCTATAGGTCGGATCCAGCCGGCACGTGGATGCTTGGGCGACTGGAGTCACCCCCAAAGAGACCTGCTCGGCGGTTCCATCAGCGAGCCGTTGTATTGAACCGGTGTCTCCCGGTCTTCCGCCAGCAGAAGTGGCGCGTCGAGGTCGACGTACCGGGCGCCCTGCGCGACAAGAAAGGCCGGCGCCATAGCCAGCGAAGTGCCCAGCATACAACCGACCATAAGGTCGAACCCTGCCTCCAGAGCATCCCGCTTCAATTTCAAGGCCTCGGTCAGACCGCCAGTCTTGTCGAGCTTTATGTTGATCGCGTCATATTTTCCCACGAGGCACTTGAGAGAATGCCGGTCATGGCAGCTCTCGTCCGCACAGATCGGCAGGGGGCGACTGATTCCGCGCAATGCCTCGTCCGAATCGGCAGGCAGTGGCTGCTCCACCATGGCCACGCCCAGGCGGACCAGGTGTGGCGCAAGATCGAGATACTGCTCGATTGTCCAGCCCTCATTGGCGTCGACAATCAATGTGGAGCGAGGAGCCCCGGAGCGCACGGCCTCGATACGCTCGACGTCGCGATCCGAACCCAGCTTGATCTTGAGGAGAGGACGATGGGCGTTCCGCGCGGCTGCGTTCCGCATGGAATCGGGATCCGCCAGCGAGAGCGTGTAGGCGGTGCTGAGCTGCGCCGGTGCCGAAAGACCCGCCAGTTTCCAGGCCACCGTGCCGCTTCTCTTCGCCTCCAGATCCCAGAGCGCGCAATCGATGGCATTGCGCGCCGCGCCGGCGGGGAGGCGCGACACCAGCCCAATGCGGTCCAGTCCGTTGCAGAGATCTTGCTCAAGCGATTGGACCGTTTCGATTACGCCTTCAACGGTCTCGCCGTAGCGCTGATAGGGCACGCATTCGCCGCGCCCGCAAATCGTGCCATCGCGCAGTTCGACGGTGACAACGCGGATTTCTGTGCGCGAACCGCGCGATATCGTGAAGGTTCCGTCAACCCGAAAACGCTCTTCGACAACGCGAAGGGACAAGCGGGTCATGGCAGCCCCGATGCAGCGTTGTCTCGACCTGCGAGACAACGGACTTCCAAACCTTCGGGCATCATCTCAAAATCCCCTTCGGCTTCTTGGCCGGAAGCCCTGGCCGTATATCGGTCCATTGGCGAGCACAGCATGCCCACATCTTCCTATCCATTACATCAGCGGTTCGGTGGAGCCGCGACGGAAGGTGACGGCCTGGTTGTTCCGCTCATGGATGACCGAACGCAGGATGTTGTTGCTGAACCCTTCTCTCACGATGCTGCGGGCCATGATCGGGATAAGGTTGCGGCGAGCCTTGCTGAACGTCCTTCCGAGATCGTCGAATGTGGCGCCCTGATGGCCAATACCCGGGCAGAGGATCAGGTTTTGTCCCAGGGCGTCGATCAGGCCCTCAAGCTGTTGAAGCTCGCGGGTGGCGCCTAGCACCGCGCCGATCACTTTCTGTTGCCGGCGTTCATTGTAGGCGTTGATCTCCTCAACCAGATAGGCCGCGACGCTCTGGTCCCGATCCTTCAGGATCGCCGTCTGGATCGGTTGTCCTTCGCTGTTTGACGACATGACAACGACGAAGACGCCTTTGCCATGTTCGGCCGCTCTATCGAAAATCGGATCGAGGGCGCCGAAGCCCAGATAGGCAGTGACCGTCAGGGCGTCGGCATTGTAGTAGCTGGACGGGCCGAGATAGGCTTCGGCATAACCGGCGGAGCTCGCGTCGATATCGCCGCGCTTGGCATCGACAATGACCAGATACCCGCGATCATGCGCCATATCGATCAGCCGTTTCAGTTCAACCAGACCATCGGGACCAAAACGCTCGAAATAGCTGACCTGAGGCTTTACGACCGAGACCAGACCCTGGGTCGAGTCCAGCAGGCGTTCGTAAAAGATTCGCAGTCCCGCCTTGTCGTTTGGCAGTCCCGCCGCCGTCAGAAGGCCGGGCGCAGGATCGATGCCGAGACAGAACGGTGATATGTCGTCGCCGATACGTTGAAATGCTGCTTCAAAGCTCACGCTAATACCCCTTGTGTTTGCTGTCACGCGTGTTGCGTCCAATGTAGCGACACGGCGCGACATCTCAAATTATGATTCTCATTTCAAAAAAGAGATATAGCTTCAAATTATCAGCTAAAGTCAAGCCCCATTCGGTTGAAGCCGAAGGCGTCTGGAATTCCGGACCGTGGCTGCCACCTTTCAAATCGAAGAATGAGAGGCGCGGCCGCACCAAGACCCCAGCGCTTTTCGCACGCGCAGACCGGGTCGAAACGCCGGACCGTCACAATGCCTGTTGTCGATAACAAACCCGCCCTCAATTGGCGTCTTTCCATCTTGAAAGCTGCTCGTGGCCTGTCGCCAAGACGGTGACGGAGTTGCCTTCTGGGCAGTTTATCGTGGCAACCAACTCACGGATTTGGGCCGAGACAATCCCAGCATCGGGATGCGCTCCGGGCATCTGCCGAGCGACGTTTATCAGCGCGGACCGGTCTTCCAATCCCGCGAGAATGGCTTTGCGGGTTGCCGACAGGAAACGATCGACAAGCTCCGCCATGGCGCCAATCGTTGCGTCACTTGCGACCGCGCACATGCCGGGAAGATGCAGGCCGAAGGCCGCGACATCAAGTTCTGTTAATGGAAAGTTCGCAGCGCTTTCAAGGACGTGAAGTTCATTCGTGCGGTAAACGCTGACAACATCCACGTCGCCCCTCAGAAAAGCGCCAATTTTGTCGGCCGGACTCACGTCGACAAAGTTTATCCTGTCGTAGTTTACCTGATTGTTCTCGCAAAAACGGGCCAGAAACGCTGTACCCGTCTCACCGCTCAGCTTCGCAACTCTCTTTCCCTCAAGATGCTTCGGTAGCGCGACAGGAGATTGGCTGCGAGAAATCAGACAGACCGGGGCAGCGGGCTGGTAAAGCGAAACGATCTTGATCGGTGCGCCACCCTCTATCGCGGTCAGAGCAAAAGTACACGGCAGGATCAGGATATCGAGTTCGCCCCGATGCAAGGCATCAAGGGCCGCGGGCGACCCTGTTCCTTCACAAAAGACGACTTCCAGCTTTTCGCCGGAGTAAAAACCCCTCGATTTGGCGAGATAGAAAAACGCGTATTCCGCCTTTGCCTTCCAGCTGAAGCCGACACGCAACATCTCGCCGGCAGGAGCACGCCAAGGCCGTGGTTCTCCGGAGGCCATTGCCAGGATGTCGAAAAACCGCTCGACGTAAACCCTCTTTTGCATTGCCTGAACTCCATCGACACTTCAACGAGCCTGACACTGTCCCCGCGCCAACATTGCCGCCGAGACATAATTTGAGATAAATATATATATCGATTATCAAATCTACTTAAGTGGACATTCCGCAGGCTGTCAACAGATCATTTGGCAAACGAATCCCAGCACGATGCGCTTCGAGACAGGGCGTTACGGCTTCTGGCTTCACCATCCATCGACGGTGCGTGATAATCGGCCAAAGGGCGAAGACGCATCGTCTCGATGCCGGATATGCACCGTCATCGCCCCGTCGCCACCACCGAAATCACCAGGGCTCAGCCGGCGCATTATGTCCATCGGGCGATGAGAATGGGCAAAAGTCCCGATCAGCAAGATGCGCCTCGGCGGGATGCCGGATTTGCGATTGGGACAAAATATGGAATTATACTATTTATGAGACATTACCTTTGCCAGTCGGCCGAGGATCGCTATAACGCAGCCACAGCGCCAGACTTCCAACTCACTACTGCACCACGGTCGACGATGAAAAATTCGAACTTAAATGCTGAGACGATTCAGGTTCGCGACATAGGCGCCCGACTCCACGCCTACCGGGTGGGCCGCGGTCTGTCGCCCGAGGATCTCGCTGCCCAGCTGGGAATCTCCCGCGCGGCCCTCTATCGGGCGGAAAAGGGAGAAATCTTCAAGATCGATACGCTGACCAAGATCACCAGCGTCCTCGACGTATCTCTGCCGAGCTTGCTGGGCATCGGAATGGAATATGTCGACACCGCAGTCGCCTTTTTCGAACGGATGCGGCAACTCGAAGAAGAAAGCGAGCAGATCATCGGTTTCTTCGGCCCGATCTCTTATCTGCTGACGTCGCCCGCCTATGACGAAATGCTGAAGGAGGTCCTCCGCGATTCCGATGCCGACGACAAGGCGACGACGGACGCTGTTGAGAAATTGCTCGAGATCCTGAAGCAGCGCAAGGCGGCCTATCAACAGCGACGTCCACTGCTGGTCAATCTGATCGCCTCGTCGGACCTTGAACGCTTTCTCCTGCACGGCCTGATCGGCCGCCACGACCTGCCGGACGAAATCCAGACAAGGCGCCGCGTCCTGGCAAAGCAGGAAACACTGCATATCCTCGAACTGCTGCGGGTGCAGCCGATCGGGGTGCAGATATGCATCATCCCGCAGACCGTGCCCTCGACGACCTTCCAGATCTTCCGGCAGTCGACCCGATCGGTGCTGGCCATCAGTCCCTTTCGCTTGGGCGAACAACCCAATGTCCGTGTCGGCGTCGGCTTTATAACCTCTTCTGCCGAAGCGATCTCCCTGCACGAGAACATCGCGAAACGGCTGTGGGAACAATCCTTGAAAGGCAACGATGCGGCCGATTATCTGATCAAGCTGATCGAAAAATACGGCGTCGAGTGAACCCAGGCCACCGTGCGGACCGGCGCCGCCCGATGCCGGTGACGCTAGGCCGCTATCGGCAGGGGCACGCAGGCGGGCCTTCGACCATCCTTACAAGGCGGGCATGGCGGCCAGATGCAAACCCAACGCGATCAGCAAGCATCCGGCAAGGACACGCAGGAGACGCTGTCTTCCCGTGGAACGATGGAGACGTCGCCGTACGACTTCGGCCAGAAGAGCACATAAGACGTCGGACGAGGAAAAGATCACATTGGCAATACAGCCCAGCACGAGAAGCTGAAGCCATAGCATCTGTCCGTCTTCAATTCGGGTAAACTGGGGAAGAAAGGCAACATAGAACAACGCCGTTTTCGGATTGAGGATCTCCACCAACATACCCTCGAACAGCGCCTGAACCTCGCTGGACGATCCGGTCGAAAGCGCGTTCGTGTTCATGTCCTCGACACGCCGAAACAAACCAAAGCCGAGCCAGATCAAGTAAGCCGACCCGGCCATCTTCATGCCGATATACACGCTCGGAAAGAAGTGCAGCAGCACGGTAATGCCGAATGCAGCGGCAAGTACATGAAAATATGTGCCAAGATGGATGCCGAACGAAGTCATCAGGCCGTGCCGACGGCCCTGTGCCGCGGTTTGCGCCGCAACGAACAGCATCGCCGGTCCAGGAACATAGCCATACAACGTCGCCGTCACCAGGAAGGTCAGCAGAAGTTCGTTCGGTGGCACGGTGGCGCTCGCTCATTGTCGTGGCTGCGCGGCATTTCTCACCATGGGCCCCATCCGGCACGCAAACGGAGCAGAGAACGCGCGTATTGATGAAAAGCCTCGGCGCAATTATGCCGCATCGGGCTTCCTGAAGACAAACACATGGTTTCCGGAATCGTCGGGAAGCGGCCCGTCCTCAGGCCACACCCTGGCATCGTACACCATCTCAAAACCTGCCTGTTGCAGTTGGGACAGGAAATGCTGGCGACATACCTTGAACTCCACTTCGCCGCGAACGGCGAGGGTTACGTTTTCCTCGATAAGACCAACGATGCGATCCGAAATATTCGGCCTGCGCCGCCTGGTGTCGTCGCGGGCGGCCGCGTAGAACCGCACCACGGCTGCTTTGTACTGCTCTGTCAGCGGCGCATCGAAATACGGCACGATGTTTTCTGCGAATACCGCCTTCCCTCCCGGCTTGAGGGCTCTGAACAACTGCTCCGCAAAAGCCGGCTGCATCGCATGCTCGATGTGATGATAGGCAGACGACAACAGCAACAGGTCGTACTCCCTGTTCGCCTTCAGGAAATCAACGACATCCGCAACGTGAAAGGTTGTATTGTCGAACAAGCCGAAACGTTGCCGGGCGAACGCTATGTTCCGCGCATCAATATCCACGCCCGTTACCGTTTTTATGTTCGGATGAGAGATCACCCCAAGGAGCGACATGCCTGTTCCGCAGCACAGGTCAGCAATCGCGGCATCCTCCATTACATCCAACTCGGCCTGCACACGCTCCCAGAATGCTCCAAAGAGCGCCATTTCATCCGGCCTCGACCACTCCTCCATTTCGTAGTTTCCAGGAGCGAGATACTGAAAGACGTCCATAATATTTCCTCTACTGCCGATTGGCACGACAACTGACGGCCTCAGCTTTGAAGCGGAATGAAATCCAGAAGCAAAATATCCCGGAAGGCGAATGTATTATTTTCCAAAATCTCCACAGGGGACAATTTATGATAGACGGATTCATCGTCTATAATGTAGTTCTCCCCCATTTCCCGCATCAGGAAACTATCTAGTTCGGATTTTTCATTGTCTGCGATGTGGACACGTCCGCCGTCAGCGCCGCAATACGTCAAGAGAACCACTGAAATGAAGCGCTCACCGTCCTTGTGGTAGCCGGGCGGGCTGGTCTCACACCGTTGCCCGGGCAGGGCGCAGTAGCGCATGACGTGGAGATTGACCTGATAAGCCTGCCCGGCATTCGAGAGCGGCAACCTGGCCACCTGTTGCGATATCAGCTTGTAGATACCGACATCGGTGGAAAGATCAGTTGCAAGCGGTGCATATCGGCGCTCAACACCGCCCAGTTCCGGATTGTGCGACACATCCTGAAGATAGGGTCGAACTTCTCCAAGATGGCGGACCTCAACGCCCGCATCGGTCACGAGGGCGCTGTATTGGTCAAAACTGCGATAACGTTTGCCAGTCTTGTAATATTCATCTGCCGGCAGATCCCATGAGCCAGATGCCATGCGCCCGAGCATATATGCGAGATCCCGGTCCAACTGCAGCGGCCTTTTTGTGTAACCGCGAGCTTCGATATCTGCGCGAGCCTCAGCGTGATGCGAAAATTCAACGGGAATGTTTTTCACCGAATGGCCTCCACAATCTGTGGTGCTATCGCAAGGCGGCGACTGACCAGTCGTCGATACCGCCGGCTTCGCGAAGCAGCATCTCAATAATTTGCATTGTGTCTATTCTGGAATTTTATCTAATTTTTGAAACGTGTCAATCGCGATATCGGGCCTGGCGGATTTTTGGGCATTGGAGAGGGCGCAGCAAAGTCGGGACAAGCATTCCGACCTTCGCGCGGAAAGCTCCGCCGACCAGCGACAGAATAGGAACATCAAACGATTTCAGTGGGCGGCATGAACAGATTTGCCCGTGATCCTCTTTATCGTCGCCACCGATTTCCAGCGGAGGTGATTGCCCATGCCGTTTGGGTCTATTTCCGATTTCCGCTAAGCCTGCGGATGGTCGAGGATATGTTGGCAGCGCGTGGCGTCATCGTCTCTCACCAGACCGTGAGATTGTGGGCAGCGAAGTTCGGCAGACACTTTGCCAATGATATCCGGAAGAGATCAGCCGGCAGGCTCGGCGACAAATGACACCTTGACGAGGTCGTCATCACCATCGGCGGGAAGAAACACTGGCTTTGGCGCGCCGTCGATCAGGACGGTTTTGTTCTCGACGTGCTGGTGCAGAGCCACCGCAATACAAGGCCGCCAAACGTCTGATGCGAAAGCTTCTGAAAGGACAGGGACGTTCGCCACGTGTCATGATCACCGACAAGCTGCGATCCTATGGCGCGGCAAGCGCGACATCATGCCTGGCGTCGAACATCGATCCCACAAAGGTCTGAATAACCGGGCGGAAAATTCCCATCAACCGACCCGGCGGCGGGAGCGGATCATGAAGGGCTTCAAGTCAGTCCGACATCTCCCAGCGTTTCGTTTCTATGCAGGACCCCGTGGCCAATCTCTTTCACGTTCCACCCCATGATATTCCGTCCGACCATCACCGCGAACTGAGAACCGCAGCCATGCAAGTGTGGAACAAAATCGCACGCCTGCGGGCCGCATAAGCGAAGTCGGAGGGCGAGACTTTCGATCAGAGCCCGTTAACTTTACGATGCCGTCGCGGAGGCTGCCAAAGCTTGATCACTGCCAATAAAGATTATTTCAGCAATTTCTTCTACAGGTGTGAAAAGCGCACGAACGGGAGATCTGATTGGTGACTCGCCCTACAATTTTAATGATGGTATTCCTGTCGTCCTGCACTGTAATGCCCGAGCATTCCAAGACTATAACATCGATGATGCCGTCGGTGACCGGTTCTGCGAACAAGGATATGATGGTCACCGCGGCAATCGGCAAGGCCACGATTGAGCGCTCGAGGCTCCAGTCTTCGCCGTCGGCACTGGCCTATGGCGGGCCCAGTCCTTGGGTTTGTACCCCCAGCGGATTTGGCATGAAATCACACTGCACATCGAAAGCTTCCCTCGATAACTAATCAAGGTGACGGTTGGGGCCGGCAGTCCGGAGGCAGACAAAGAGCCTGAACTGCCTCCTGGAATTCGGCGAGCTGATCCGTCGGATAGAGCCGGAAGCGGGCTCTCCGCCCCGGCATCTGACCGCGGCTCAAAGGAACTTTGTGCACGGCGAATGCACTGAGGCTGACGACCATATCCGACAGGACCGATAATTTCCCCGGATTGCCAAGGCTCTACGACAGCATTGGTAATTGGACGCACGGGACCGCTGAATTGCATCTAGAAACCTCTCCCAAGACAAGAAAGCAACTGACGAAATTATTATTTCGCTGGTGGAGTGGCAGTGAATGCAATACGTTTGCGATAGTCTTTCAGAATTAACTAATTTAGGATATACGATAGAGCCACATCAAGGCCAAACGAATGTAAATGGATTAGTGGGGCTGTTTCCAAGAGGCCCTGGGGAAGGAAAGGAAAGGAACGGATGCGGGACCGGGATGTGACACAGTCTGCTTCTGTCAAGACCGATTTCCTTGCCGAAACCGACGAAGTGATCTCTCTTTATGACGAGAGCTTTCATCTTACGGAATGCTCGGCAAAGTACCGACAGATATATGGCGGTGCTTCTCTAATCGGCACGACGTTGTGGCGCGTCTATCCGGAATTGCTGGCACCCTTAACCAAATCTGCGGTCGAACTCGTGCTCGCAAATGGCTTCCCGCGAAAGATAGAGGTTGCAAACGACAAGGCAGAGGACCAGCGCACACTCATCGTTTTCCGCAGCCCTCGCGGCTTGGGCGTCGTCGAAACGAATGGTAACGCAATCCTGCGCGGGACCGATAGCCAAGCCGAGAACGAGCGAACGCTTCTTTTTTACCAAGCTACCCATGATGTTTTAACGGGGTTGCCAAATCGACGGCATTTCAGCGATCAATTGCGAGGCGTCTTGACCGCATCAAAGGCAAAGTTCGCCCTCATGCAGATCGATCTCGACGATTTTAAACCGGTCAACGACACATTGGGCCACAGTGCAGGCGATATGGTGCTGAAGATGGCTGCCGAACGGATACGGAGTGTGCTCGGAGAGCAGGAATTCGCCTATCGATTGGCTGGCGACGAGTTTGCAATCATTCAGCGGAGAAATGCTCAACCTGAGGAAGCGGAACGCCTGGCAGAAGATCTCGTCCATGCTTTCAAGGAGCCATTCATGGTCGATGGCCTTAGCGTCTTTGTCGGTGCAAGCGTGGGAGTTGCGGTCGCTCCAACAGATGGAAACGAATTCGAACTGCTCATGAAAGCGGCAGATATTGCACTCTATGCTGCTAAGGAGGATGGCCGGCGCAGGGCGAGAAGGTTTAATCGCTCCATGCTCACGGTTCTGGAACAACGAGAGACGTTGCGTCGCAGTTTGCGAACTGCGCTCAAAGATGAGCAGTTCTTCATTGAATATCAGCCACTTGTGCAGGCTCCTTTCTCGATCGTAGGCTTCGAAGCGCTATTGCGATGGCGGCATCCCTTGATGGGCGTCATTCCACCCGGACTGTTTATTCCGATCGCCGAGACGGACGGCTTGATGAGCGATATCGGCCAATGGGCTCTTGAACAATCCTGTCGGGAGGCAATGACGTGGCCGCCCCACTTCACGGTTGCCGTCAATCTTTCTCCGGCGGAATTCCTGCACGCAGGGCTTACCGATCGCGTTGCTCAAACCCTGGATCTTGTCGGACTTCGCGCTGACCAGCTTGAGCTTGAAATCACCGAATCTGTGCTTCTAGAGCGTACGATCAACAATCTTGATACACTGAATACATTGAAAATGCTGGGAGTGCAGATATCGCTTGACGATTTTGGAACCTACTATTCGTCGCTCAGCTATCTGAAAAACTTCCCGTTCGACACGATCAAGATCGACCAGTATTTCATCAAGGATCTCGAGGTTGATTACAAAAGCCGGACCATCGTCCGATCCATTATCGCGCTTGCCCACGGGCTCGGCATGAGCGTCACGGCCGAAGGTGTGGAAACGGCAGAACAAGCCGCTTGGCTCAACAAGAATGCATGTGATCGGCTTCAGGGATATTTTCTAAGCAAGCCAATGCCCGCCGAGAGGATAGGCGCATTCCTCGGGAGGTTTACGCCGCCCGTTCCCTTCGGGAACTTCCCGATTCGCAAACCAATGCGACCTTTGGATCCTGAGCGAATGTGACAGTCAATTTTTGAACTTCCTAGGAGCGGGTATGGAAGGAGGAGCGGCATGCATACAGCCAGCAAGAAGCCTGAGGAACCCGCCTTCGCGCCTCTGCTCCAGTTCGAGATGGACATGCGAGCATTTCTTTCGGACTGGCTGCATTGCGATCAGCTCTCGACCTTCATCGCGCGGATGATCAGCCACAACCGCACGGATCCAATTCGGCACTCAAATTTCTTCTCGTTTGCTCTCAATGAACTGCTGGAGATGTCATTCCGGGGCGGTTCTCCCGAAGGGACAATAGACTGCATCGTTTACCGACGCGACCTGATGGAACGTGTGAAACTCAGCTTCACCTGCTCTTCAGGGCAGCAGGAATTCTACCGCGAGGCAGTTTCTAGAACCCATCAGGAAGATGCGTTTTCGCGCTATCTTGGCGCCATTTCAACGGATCAGACGCCAAACAGGGAAGTCATTCTTCTCAATCTGGCAATCAATTTCGACGCCGACGTGCATCTTGAGGAACGTGCTCCGGCATCCATAACCTTCGTGGTCGACCTGCCGCTTGAAGGGGCCATAAATTGAGCACGACTGTCTTTTCATCGTCCTTCAATGCGGAGTTCGATGCCAATAGCCAGGAATTCTCGCTGGCCGGCGTGATCCGGCCGCGCTCGGTCGACGAGATCGCGGCAAGCATTTCCATGCTCAAAGGGGCTATCGATGACGTACGCGGGGTTCTCTACATCAATGTGAAACGTCTCGTCCAGATGAATAACACAGCGTTTCAGGCCTTTGCGCGTGTCGTTCTGGATGCTTGTCGTGCGAGATCAGATCTTCGCATCGTGGTGGTGACCTCAAGCGTCGTCGGCTGGATCGAACGCATGTTCGCGCACCTGAACAGGATCGAGCCGCGGATAACCGTGGAAGTTTATGATTCCAAATTCTACCCCGGCCAAGCCTTCGTCGAGGATACGAGTTTCATTCCGATATTGCGCACGCAGACCAAGATGACCTGGCGCCACGAGCGAACGATCCTTCCCCGCCACGGCATGCGGCCGGGAATCGTGATGGCCGATATCTGCTGCGGCATCGGCGATTTCGCCATGCTTGTCAAAAAAGAGTTCCAGCCAACGCGCGTCGTGGCGCTCGACCATTCGAAGACGAGCCTGGGCTATGCACGCGATATGGCAGCCAGCTTCGGCATTGCCGATATCGAATATACCTATGGCGACGCCTCCGAAATGTTGCTTGAGGACAATCAGTTCGACTTTGTGACCTGCCGTCATTCGCTCCAGATATTCAACCGGCCGATCGTGCTTTTGAAGGAGCTTTACCGGATCTGTAGGCCGGGCGGGCGGGTGTATATAACCAACGAAAAGAATTCGCACTGCCTGGGAGAACCCCGATCGCGAAGCATTCAATGGACATATAACGAGGTCGCGAAACTGTTCAGCCACTTCGACATGGATGTGGAATTCGGTCCAAAGAGCCGCCGATATCTCGTCGATGCCGGCTTCGACGAGATCATCATGGAATCCTTCATGGTCACCAACCTCGACGGAGACCCGCAGGACTTCGCCGATGTAATAGCGGCCTGGGAAAACGTCTACGCCGGAGAAATGGCCGTGAAACGTGGCGATCCTCCCGAGTTCATAGAACGCTTCCGCCAAGGGTTCAACGACCACATCTTTGCAGCCCTTCATCCCAGGGGCTATGCTGGCTGGCCAGTCTGGGCGGCATCCGGGCGTAAACCGCCATGAGCACGTCCAGTCAGCAGATCGCACGTTCCGGCTTACGATCATTCCGCGCGAAGTTTGTTCTCGTTGTCGGAAGCGCCGTGCTCTTCGATTTGCTGGTGACCGGGGGCCTAGCGCTTTGGAATGTGCAAAGACTCTCCCGCGATGCGACGGCCGAGGTCGGCCAGGGGCTGGAACAGGCCAATCAGAGTTACATCCGTTCCTACGCGGAAACGACGGCCGAACATGTCAATCTGCTTCTGAACCAGGTCCACTCCGACGTGAGCACCTTGGCAGGCGTCCTTCAAGCGCAGATCGATCGTCCTTTGCGGGAGACCCAGATTGGGGGGGCGATGGCCCGCGGCGCCCCGGGAACCGTAAACGTCGTCTATGATTCGAAAGGAGGGTGGGCCCAGAACTTGCCCGGCCCATTATCCGTCGTCAGCGTCTGGGGATACCTTCTGGGGTCCGACCACGTTCCGCTGCCCGAAGTTCAAAGGGATATCGAAAATAGCGCAGTGCTCGACTTGGTTGCGCCAAGCCTCCTGGCAAACGGCCTTTCGAAGCTGCAGATGTACTACATCGGCCCGAAGGAGCGTCCGATCTTCAGGACGGCACCTTACACGGAGCAGGCCCAGACGTTCGACAGGCTCTATCCGGGCCATAACAGCGCGGAGTTCTGGACCTTCTTCTTTCCCGGGCTCTACGAGTCCTGGGAACAATGGGCTAAGGATCCAGGGCAGCGTCCAGTCAGCAACGACATCACCCAGACGGCGCCATATACGGATGCGATCACCGGCAAGCTCATCGTCAGTTTCTTTCAGCCCCTCTGGTCCCCTGACCGCACGAGGGTTGCAGGCGCCGCCGGAGCGGATATCACACTCGACCAACTGGCGGAAATCGTCGAGAACGTTAAAGTCGCCGACAGTGGCTTCGGTTTCCTCAGCATGTCCGACGGCAATGTCGTCGCCATCAATCCGATCGGCGAGAAGATCATTGGCCTGCAAGCATCGAGCGATACGGGCGGCGAGGGTGTAACGGGCCTGAACCGCTCTCTGAGAAAGAGCCTACAGCCGGAAATCGCGCAACTGCCGCTGGGAGAAGAGGGACTGTTGCGGCACATTCTCCTGCATGAAAACGGCGAGAAGGTCCCCTACCTCGTTGCCCTGAGGCAACTGCAGCCGACGAACCTCTGGGTCTCCGGCCCGGTTCGGCGTGAGGCTATGCTGCTCGGCATCGTCGTGCCGGAGCGCGAGATCTACGCCTCGTTGTTTGCGGCCCAGGCGGGAATTTCACAAGCGACGAACCGGATCCTGATCTACCAGATTCTGGCCCTTCTAGTATCCCTATGCTTCGTCATCGGAGCCGTCTTCGCCATATCGAAGCGTATAACCAGAGGTATCAGTGCGCTCGCCGACGCTGCCAAGCGCATACAGGCCAAGGACTATTCAGTCAGGCTCGACATCCCGACACATGACGAGGTCGGCGAGGCGGGCTTAGCCTTCAATCGCATGGCAGAACAGATCAGCTTCCATACGGAAAATCTCGAGCAGCTCGTTGAGGACAGAACCACGGAGATCGAAGAGGCGAACCTGCAAATCTCCACCCTGAACCATAGGTTACGCAACGAAAACTTGCGCCTCGGCGCAGAACTCGCCGTCGCACGCCGCATCCAGATGATGGTCCTCCCCAAGGCCCGTGAGCTGGAGGAAATTACCGATCTAGAGATCGTAGCCTATATGCGGCCAGCCGACGAGGTCGGAGGCGATTACTACGATGTCCTGAGGGACGGAAAGCGGCTGAAAATCGGCATCGGCGACGTGACCGGACATGGCCTCGAAAGCGGCGTCCTGATGCTGATGGTCCAATCGACCGCACGAGCCTTGCAGGAAGCGGGCGACATGGACCCGTCGCAGTTTCTGAACAGTTTGAACCGCGCCATCTATAAGAACCTCGTCAGGATCAGCACCAACAAACACTTGTCGCTCGCCTTCCTGGATTACGACGGAAAGCGCTTGACCCTTTCGGGCCAGCATGAGGAACTGATCGTTGTGCGCAAGTTGGGCAAGGTGGAGCGGATCGATACACTGGATCTCGGCCTGCCGATCGGGTTGGAACCGGATATTTCGCAATTCGTGGTAACGCGTGAAGTCTCCTTTGATCGCGACGACATGATCATTCTTCACACCGACGGCGTGACCGAGGCCGAGAATCGCGCCGGTGAGTTCTTCGGCATCGAGCGACTTTGCGAAAGCGCTGGTCGGCGATACGGGCAGAGCGCCGAGGATGTCAAAATCGGCATCATTAGCGACCTGATGACCCATATCGGAACTCAGAAGATTCATGACGACATCACACTCGTTGTTATGAGACACAGGTGAGCGAATGAAGACTTTGTACGGATTGGAAGATCTGGCTATCGGAACAGGCGAAAATATTACCCGGCTTTGCCTCTTCGAGGGGCCTCTCGAACTTGGCTGGAAGCACTGCGCGATCACGTCGGATTTCGTCGCCGAACTCGTTGCCCTGCGCTACCGCGCATCCCACAGCCTCTACCAGGAGGTTCGCCACAATGTGGCTTATCTGACGAACGAACTCATTGAGAACGCGATAAAGTTCCGGGCTGCCGGCGAGATCGTCGTGGGAGCCTCGGTCAAGGGCAATGTATTCCGCGCAAAAGTCTCCAATCTTATCGAGGAGAAACCAGCCATGCAGTTCCAGCATTTGCTATCGGAAATCACCATGGGAGATCCGGGCGAGCTTCTCATAAAGCGGATCGAGGCGAATGCGATCGGTACGAACACAAGCGACGCAGGCCTCGGGCTTCTAACGCTGATGAGCGATTATGGCGCCCACTTTGCATGGGTTTTTGGACCTGAGGAGCCAGACGGAAAAATCCCGCTGGAAACCTATGCGTCTATTACAGTCCCGAATGTATCGAATTGATTGGGGTGTTCAATATGGAAATCAAGGAAGAAGAATATCGCGTCTGGTCGGAGGGTACGGAAATCTATTTCGACGGATCCATGCGCCTGCCCAGCACGGCGGCCTATGCGCCGATTTTTTCCCTCGTCATGAGTATTCTGGAAACCGAACCAGATCGCGTTACCGTGGACCTCACCGGGCTGCAGTTTCTCAATTCATCAGGGATCAACCTGCTCGCGAAACTTACGATTGAAGTGCGCAACAAGCAGAATATTCAATTCACGGTGCGCGGAAGCTCCGAATATCATTGGCAATCAAAGTCACTTCCGAACTTGAAGAAGTTGTATCCGGCGATCGATCTAAGACTCAGCTAACGAAAGCCCTGCCAATGACCCCATATCAACCTCCAAGCGTCAGCCAGTCGCCGATCGTCGTACCGTAACGTTGCGTGGCACGCGCGACCGGACCAGCCGGGTGCTCGCTTGCCGCAGTCTTCCGGATTTCACGCGGGCTGAGCCCGAACTCGTGGCTGAAAGCGCGGGTAAAGTTGGCGGCAACGTCAAATCCGGCCGCCTCCGCGATCAGCGAAATCGGCCTGTTATCTGCCGGGTTGCTAAGATCTGCATATGCCTGCAGCAATCGACGCCTGCGAATGTAATTGAGGACGCCTGCGTTCGCTTCGAACAATTGGTAGAGCCGCGTACGGGAGATACCTAACGCGCGGCATATGACATCAGGCGTCAAATGATCTGAATGAAGGTTGAGGTGAATGTAGCGATGCGCTCGCTCCATCAGGCCCATCGTCTGATCCTGGTTACTATTCAGTTTTGTGGACGAAGCAGCGCAAGCAACGACCATATCGCCGATCGTTCGTATGATCCGCGGCACCTCCGCTGCAGTTAAATTGCTCAGGTTCGCTTCCAGGCCACTGATATAGCTGATGAGCAATTCAGCCAGACTGCCGGAGAGCACCACGTTGTTGGCGTTCTGGAGAAGACTCGCATCGCCAGCCAACAGTTCATAGGGCAAGAAGACTAGCACAGCGATCGAATCAGTCATTCGCCCGCGGCATGGACTGCCGAGAGACCTGAAAAATATCTCACCCGGGCCGGTCTCCATCACATGACGACTGACCTCCGTCCAGGCCCGACCGCTGCGAAGCACACCGAGGTTCCAATGGTCGATCGGGCTTGACCGCAGCATGGCTTGATCTCGGACATAGCTGTATGCCTGCGCGCGCTGCTGGACGATGAGTATGTCGTTGAGACGCCAACCAATCTGTTCGGCGAAAAAACTGTCGTTGGGTAAACTTTCGTACGGCAGATGAACATCCACGAGCGGCGCCATATGTGACCGCCATGCTCTGAACTGTTCGTCCGATGGCAAGTCTTGGGTCGAAAATCGTAATGGCACCAAAGCAGGCGGGACATCCAAACGATCTTCTTTCCCCGTGGAGGGTTCGCGCGGCCAGCGCCGCCGCTCCATGTGGTCCGGCCATTCCTGTCCCTCGGCGGGTTTATCTCCGGATCCGGACCCAGTAGCCATCCAACTTCTCCAGCGCACAAGCCGACCCTAGCCGTTGATATTGGGAGCAAACACTCGCTTTCTCGGCTGATCCTCCGCACACTCCGACCGGCTACGGAAGTGGCTGAAACGTTGCGTGCATAAGCTTCCTATCATATTCGGTTTTCAGCAGATATGTACGGAACGACAATTTTTAGGATGCAGGGATAACGACAACCGCGCCTTCAGGCTGTATCTAGATAACAAGTACTAATTCGGAACACAAACCGGGTTAGCCAAGCATTCAATTGCCAAGCGATGCAGTTTTGCAGCGCTCTCAATGTGCACCGACATATATCCAAAACAAGACTGAGACATGGGAGGATAGTTGTGAACTATCTCGGCAATATACGTGCGCGTTCTGTGCAGACTTCGGTCCACAGCAGGAACTATTCATCACATATCCACCAGGCACGAAAGAGAATTCTTGTCGCCGGCGGCGCCGGCTTTCTCGGATCACATCTATGTGAGGTGCTCCTGGAAGCGGGGCATGAGGTGATCTGTCTCGACAATTTTTCCACAGGTTTGACGCGCAATATTGCTCGTCTGAATCACTCCGATGCCTTCAACATCGTCGCCCACGACATCGTGCTGCCCATCGAGCTGGAAGTTGACGAGATCTACAATCTCGCCTGCCCGGCATCTCCCCCGCAGTATCAATCCGACCCGATCCACACCATGAAGACCTGCGTAATAGGGTCGCTCAACCTACTGGAACTGGCCGCGCGCACGGGTGCACGCATCCTGCAGGCATCCACCTCCGAGGTCTACGGGGACCCGCATGTCCACCCGCAAGTCGAAAGTTACTGGGGCAACGTCAATCCCTTTGGCCCGCGCTCCTGCTATGATGAAGGTAAGCGTTGCGCAGAGACTTTGTTCTTCGACTTTCACAAAACGCACCACGTCGAGATCAAGGTCGTTCGCATCTTCAACACCTACGGTCCTCGGATGCGCCCGGACGACGGCCGCGTAGTTTCGAATTTCGTCGTCCAGGCCCTGACGGGACAGGACATTACGATATACGGCGACGGCTCACAGACCCGTTCGTTCTGCTTTGTCGACGATCTCATCGACGGCCTCATTCGCATGATGGCGTCATCGGCGTCGCTGACGGGACCGGTAAATCTCGGCAACCCCCGGGAATTCACGATTGGAGAACTGGCTGAACAGGTGATCGGATTGACCGGGTCCCGGTCAAAAATCATCCACCGCCCGCTGCCCGCCGACGATCCTCGCCAGCGCCGCCCCGATATTACGCTCGCCATACGAGAACTCGGCTGGCGTCCGAATGTGGAGTTGGCGAGCGGCCTCATGCAGACGATCGATCATTTCAATCGCCTTTTCACCCGCACGGCCCCCGACTTAGCGGGGGCGATCTGATGGTTGCAGTCCGTGTTCTTGTCACAGGCGGCGCCGGCTTTATCGGCAGTCACACTGCCAAGTTGCTTCGGTTGGAAGGGATCGAGCCGATCGTCTACGACAATCTCACTACCGGGCACCGATCATCTGTCCGCTGGGGGCCTTTCATCGAGGGCGACGTCCTCGATTCCGACGGCTTAATCGAGGTCATCGAAAAATATGTTCCCGACGCAGTCATTCATTTCGCGGCCTCGGCTTATGTCGGCGAGTCGGTGCAAAATCCCGCCAAATATTATAACAACAATGTCTGCGGTGCATTGTCGCTTGCCGATGCCTGCCGGCAGACCGGACTTCAGAACGTCATATTTTCATCGAGTTGCGCCGTCTATGGGATCCCTCCCGCACTACCGATTGATGAGGCGACGCCACAAGCTCCGATCAATCCTTACGGCAAGACCAAGCTGATCGGTGAGAATGTGCTCGCCGACTACGCGGTTGCTTTTGGCCTGCGTTACGTCGCGCTGCGCTACTTCAACGCCTGCGGAGCCGATCCGGATGGCGAACTTGGTGAATGGCATGTTCCAGAAACCCACCTCATTCCGCGGGCAATGCTGGCTGCAGCCGGCCGGATCCCGCACCTGGAGATCTTCGGTGACGACTACGACACGCCGGATGGTACCTGCGTAAGGGATTATATTCACGTCGCCGACCTGGCACGCGCCCACATTCTGGCTTTTGAGCATCTCGCCAGAGGCGGGGCAAACCTTGCTCTCAATCTCGGCACCGGACGCGGTTTCTCCATCAAAGAAGTCCTGCTCATGATCGAAGAAACGACCGGGCGCGAGGTTCCGATCGTGATCCGCCCGCGCCGGCCTGGCGACCCGCCCAGCCTTTATGCGGACCCGAGCTTAGCGCGTGAGCGGCTGCGTTTCTGGCCTCAACACTCCGACCTGAAGACCATCGTACGGACGGCCGCCCCGTTCTTTGGATTGGAGGTGCACTCGTGAGCGAACTTTCAATCGTCAGAGCGACGGATGCCTCGGAGCGATCGCAAGAGCCGCTGCTTGTGCCAGTTCTGACTGGGCATCGCCGGGCGGAATATCTTTGTGGGGCGGGCGTGTGGGCGGTTGCTTTCATTTACTTTTGGGCCTGGTGGCTGGAGTCACGCCATCACACGGATGCGTTCGGCTCGATTATCGCGAGCCTCGTGCTGATCTGGATCACCGTTCTGCCGGCCTATTTCATCATCGTCTTCTACCGGGCAACAAGGCCAAACGGCCCTTTGCGCCTACCGGCCGGCAGTCGCGCAGCCATGGTCGTGACCAAGGCACCGTCGGAGCCCTTCTCCGTCGTCAAAGAGACATTGCAGGCGATGCTTGCCCAGGATGTGCCGCATGATACCTGGATTGCCGACGAGGACCCTTCCGCCGAAACCCTCCTCTGGTGCAGCAGGCACGGCGTCTTCGTTTCAACCCGCAAAGGACGACCCGACTACCACAGGACCTCCTGGCCCAGGCGGACGCGTTGCAAGGAAGGCAATCTCGCCTTCTTTTACGACACTTACGGTTACGACCGCTATGACTTCGTGGCACAGCTCGATGCGGACCACGTTCCCGAGCCTGGCTATCTTTTCCAGATGCTGCGCCCGTTCGCCGATCCGAAAATTGGCTACGTCTCGGCGCCCAGCATCTGCGATAAGAACGCGTCCGAAAGCTGGTCGGCACGCGGAAGGCTCTATGCCGAAGCCAGCATGCACGGCTCGCTTCAGGCCGGCTACAACGGGGGGCTGGCGCCGCTGTGCATAGGATCGCATTACGCGGTTCGCACGGCGGCGCTCAGGGAGATCGGTGGCCTCGGCCCGGAACTGGCGGAAGATCACTCGACGACATTGATGATGAATGCTACCGGTTGGCGGGGCGTACACGCCCTCGACGCTATCGCCCATGGCGACGGACCCGGCACCTTCAGCGACCTTGTGACACAGGAGTTCCAGTGGTCGCGGAGCCTCGTCATGCTGCTGTTGCGGTACTCGCCCCACGTTGTCGGCCGGTTGCCGCTCAGGCTCAAGTTCCAGTTCCTCTTCTCCCAGCTCTGGTATCCGCTCTTCGCACTCTTCATGCTTCTCATGTTTGCGATCCCGATCATCGCTCTGGCTCGTGGCGAAAACTTCGTGGCTGTGACCTATCCGGATTTTCTCGCGCATTTCGTACCGCTCTCGGTCATTCTCGTGCTGATGGCCTACCGCTGGCGAGCCAGCGGTTCGTTCCGGCCCTACGACGCAAAGATCCTGAGCTGGGAATGCATGCTCTTTCTTTTTGCGCGCTGGCCCTGGGCAGTCGCCGGTACCTTGGCTGCGGTCCACGACTGGTTCACCGGATCGTTCGTCGATTTCCGGGTCACCCCGAAAGGTCGAACGGAGGTCGCTCCGTTGCCGCTGCGCGTTCTGGCGCCTTACATCTTCCTCGCAATCGCAGCTGTACTGCCAGCCCTGTCTGCCAACGGTGCCGGAGCGCCCAAGGGGTTCTACCTCTTCACCATCCTGAACGCGGCAATCTACTCGCTGCTGCTGTTGGTCATCGTTGTCCGGCATTCACGGGAAAACACAATCGCAGCAGCCCCCCGTTTCTACCGCCCGGCAATGGCGACAGCGCTCCTGACGCTTATCGCACTGCCGGGGGTTGCAGCGATCATCCACGGGAAAGACGGGGCCGAGGCACTCGCCTGGGGGAGCGGACGCTTGCAGATTTTCGAACAGCGCTATGCGGTTGCCGGTGCCGGTAAGGGTGGAGCCGCACTACGCAGGACCGTCTTGAAGCCACGATGGATTTCCGTTCCGGCGGGAATCGAATTGAAAACGGGGGCTGCCATCCGGATTGGCGGCGCCTAAGCCTGAAGGAGATTGACAATGCATAGCCTGTCGAAAGTAGTGGCCTTGTCACTAACCAGCCTGTTGTTGTCCGGAGCCATGCTCACAGCAACGGCCCCGCGCGGGGTTCCCAAAGCGCAGTCACTTGCGATGACAGCACCATCAGCCACGCTATCAATCAAGAGGCCGATCGTAGGCCCTGAATCGATAACCGTGGGCGCCTATGATCCGCATGGCGATTTCGCCGAGGCGCTCAGTTCGAAGATCGAACATCTCTTTCTGCCATGGGAGGACGTCGACCTTTCCACGCTGACCTTTGCCGACAACTATGCGCAAGCTCGCGGCCGCACCTTACTGATCTCCGTCGAGCCTTGGTCCTGGTCACGCGATTGGCGTCAGAGCTCGCAAGAGCTGTTGCGCAGCATCGTGGACGGTTCACGCGACGGCAACATGGCCGCTGTTTGCTCGGCAGCCGCCGCGCTGAAAAGTCCGGTCATCATAAGGTGGGCGCAGGAAATGGACGAGACGGACAATCAGTTCTCCTGGTCGCACTGGCGTGGAGTGGATTATGTGGAAGCTTATCGGCGGATGGTTCGTGTCTGCCGGGATCATCTCAAGACGGCCAAATACATGTGGTCGCCCAAGGGCAATGAAGGACTCGAAGCCTTTTATCCTGGTGACGACGTCGTTGATGTGGTCGGCCTCTCGATCTTTGGCCTGCAGCAGTACGATAGGGATAAAACCGGCCGTGATCAGACGTTTTCGGAGCGCCTATCGCCCGGATATGGTCGTGTCGCGCGGTATGGCAAACCGATCATGGTTGCCGAACTCGGCTACGAGGGAGATGACTCGTATGCGCGGAACTGGGCCGAAAGCGTGACAAAGCGATACGCTGAGTTCCCGGCGTTGAGCGCCGTTGTCTACTTCAACGATCGTGAAGTCTATCCGTGGCCAGACGGCTATGGCCGACCTGACTGGCGGATTACCCGCCAGACCATCAATTGACCAAGAAGGAGCCCAAACATGTCGACAGTTCAAAAAGTGCTTCTTGCCGCCGCATTAGCTGGCAGCATGGCCACGGCCGGGTCTGCGGCAGGAACGCGGGAGCACGCCGGAATCGAAACCTCGAAGCCTCTGAGCAATGCAGAAATCTACAGACTCTATGGCAAGAATTCTTGGATCTGGAAAGCTGGCGCAGGCTATTTTGCCGTAAAGGCGCGCACCTTCACCGCTTGGTCGCGGGAAAACGGCGCAGTGTCCTACGGCATAGGCCGCTGGTTCATCACCACGCCGGGTAAGCTCTGTTTCAACGCCGATTGGCACGCCAAAAATGGGATGGCAGCGGCAACCACCTGCTTCAGCCACCGCAAGATGGGAGGCCTGATCTATCAGAAGCGTGAGCCCGATGGCAAATGGTACATTTTCAGAAATGCTCCGTCACAAACGACCGACGAATTCGCAAAGCTTCGGCATGGCGATTACGTGAGTTCGCGACTGCGTCGCATTGAGGCAATCGTCGGTCAAGACAAGTGACGGCGAAGCGAAGGGTCGCAGCAACCCTTGCCGCCAATGTTACGAACTTTCATATCAAGCGGCCCTCCCATGTGGCGGCAAAACGGAGACCAGGATGATTACCAGTTCAAAAGGAAAACACATCGAACTGAGACAGATTTCGAACTGCAGAAGAGAGGTCGAAATCGCGATGATGGAAATGCTCGATAATCTGGAGAAACGCGGATGGTCCGCAGCGGAATTGGCACTGACGCTTGCAGATGCCTCCGAGGATCATGTTATGCTGATCGCGCGGAAAGAACCTGCATCGCATTATACAGTGCGTTTTTAGGCTCAGGACTCATTGCATCAAGGCCAAAAGATGACGGCTGCAGCGATGCATATTGCCGAGAAGAAGGTGTGGGCGCAGCGGTCGTATCGGGTGTGAATTCGCCTCCAGTCGTTGAGCCTGCCGAACATGTTTTCGATCTTGTGGCGCTTTTTGTAGAGCGCCGGATCATGTGGGATGACGACCTTGCGGTTTGTCCGAGACGGAATGCAGGCCGTGATCTTGCGTGCGGCCAAGGCGTCTCGAAACCAGTCGGCGTCATACCCCTTGTCGGCCAATAGGGTCTTGGCCTTGGGAAAGGCGGCAAGCATTTTCGCTGCCCCTTTGTAGTCGCTCATCTGTCCTTCGCTCAGAAGCGGGATGAGTGGTCGACCGTGATCATCCCAGACGGCATGCAGCTTGGAGTTCAATCCACCTTTGGTACGTCCGATACGTCGGGGAACATCCCCTTTTTTAGCAGACTGGCTGCGGTGCGGTGGGCTTTCAAGTGGGTCGCGTCGATCATCAACTGCTCGGGCCTGCCGCCGCGTTTAGCCGTCAGTTCGGCCAAAATCCGGTTGAACACGCCGAGCCTGCTCCAGCGGATGAAGCGGTTATAGATCGTCTTGTGCGGGCCGTATTCCCTGGGAGCGTCGCGCCAACGTAGTCCGTTGCGCAGGACGAAAATGATGCCGCTCAAAATCAACCGGTCATCAACGCGCGGAACACCGTGCCACAGTGGGAAATACGGCTCGATCCGGCGCATTTGCGCCTCCGACAACAACAGCAAATCACTCATTGCGGCGACCTCCTTTCGATCCCAATGAATCAAAGGCGGTAAGCGGCAGCAAGCAATTTAATAGGTCCTGAGCCTAGATATGGACGAGTATACTGACCTGGAAGCACTTTCTCATCGCGCCTGTAGCGACATGGCACAGGTTCGCCCGGTGCTCGACAAGATCGCTGACAAATGGACGATCCTGATATTGACAGTGATCTGTCCCAAACCCTCGCGCTTCAACGAGATCAAGCGGCGTCTCGACGGGATCACGCACAAGGCTCTTGCCGACGCTTTGAAGAGGCTTGAGCGGAACGGTCTTGTGACGAGAACCGTGATCCCAACACAGCCGATTGGCGTGGAATATGCAATTACTCCACTAGGCATTCACTGCGGGAGCCGTTTGAAGCGCTGTGTACATGGGCAGCGGCCAACGGCGACAAGGTCGAGGCGGCGACGATGCGCTATGACAACACGGCAATCGTCGCTGACGATGTCGCTATGACCGCTTCTAGTGCACAGGCGACGTGAGGTCGCATCACGAGGTCTGCTTTCGGGCGGGAGCCACGACGTCTTTTATGACCGTAATGGTGAAGGGTTTCGGGTGCCGTCAGGCGTACGAAAGCCTCTCATGAAGGAACCCGCGATCGGCATTCTCTGAGCTATGGGGTTTTGTGTATTGGAGCTTCCGGTGGGCCGTCGATCGCCGCGGCGTTTGTCAGTCCCAGCGGGCCGAAATGGTGTTTGCAGGTGTGATCGCCGAGATTTTCTTGGTGATTGGGAGCGCGTTTGCCCGGCTGGAAGCCATCGCCATTCGGACTGGCGCAGGCCCTCCCGTTGGCCGGCTCTGCTTTGAGTGGACCATATGAACTGATCTGCCGTGCCGGGTCATGACGCACTCTCCCGGTTCGTTGTCGCCCTATCTGGCGGTCCACGCGGTTACCGCCAGCGTTCGAACACCTTGATGACGATCATGCGTCCGCCGCAACATGGGCATGGCGGGCGGGTGTCGTTCGGCTCATCGGCTGCGTCGTCAGCGGGCGGCGGGACAGCGTTCAGGAGTTCGCGGGCGCGAGCGATGCTGATCTTTCGCGGGCTGCCGGCCAGCGGACCATAGTGCCGGATGCGGTGGAACCCGCGCGGCAGAACATGGAGCAGGAAGCGGCGAATGAACTCGACGGTCGCGAGCGTCATGATTTGCTGCCGGTCGCAGCCGCCGCGGCGGTAGTCCTTGGAGCGGAAGGTGACGCCGGTCTCATCGAACGAGATCAGGCGACTGTTCGAGATGGCCACTCGGTGGGTATAGCGCGGCAGATAGGCGAGAACCGCTTCAGGTCCTGCGAAGAGCGGCTTGGCATAGACGATCCAGCGTTTCTTGCGAACCGGCGACAGGTGGCGCACGAATGCCCTCCCGCGAAGCGGGTTCGTGCATGAGGGCGCAAAGCGGACGTTCAGCCTGCTAATCTTCCATCTGTGATTGGGTGCCATTGCGAAAGTGAGCGATGCTCGCCTTGAAGGATGTGAACCAACCACTGGATTTTCACAATTGATATTAATGAACTGCTCCGCCATCGCAGTTTTCAGCAAGCCACCTGTGTCGTCCGTGTCAGTTCCTTGCTATCCTTCTGTACGCCGGCCTGTGGCCGCGTCGAAAAGATGAACATCGGCCGCGCTGACAGCAATGTTTATCGTGTCGCCGGGACGCAAGGCGATGCGTTCGCGCAGCAGTATTGTCAGATCCTGATCCTGCGCCCGGACGGTTACCTGCGTCTCCGACCCCGTCGGTTCAACTATCGCGACATGGGCGGGAATGCCCCCTTGCGTGACCAAGAGAAGTTTTTCCGGCCGCACACCGTAGATCAGTTCGCGATCACCGCCCGCAAGCCTCCTGTCGGGCGGAAGCGGCAGAGGAACGCCGCTTGCAGTCCGGAAAATCCTGGGATCGTCGGACTGAATGCGGCCTTTGATCAGGTTCATGGGGGGCATGCCGATAAAGCCGGCGACGAAAGTCGTCGCGGGATTGTCGTAGATATCAAGCGGCGTGCCGACCTGTTCGACCATGCCGTCGCGCATGACGACAATGCGGTCCGCCATGGTCATCGCCTCCGTCTGGTCATGGGTAACATAGACGGTCGTGATTTTCAGCCGCTGATGCAGTTCCTTGATTTCCGCGCGCATCGCCACGCGCAGCTTGGCATCAAGATTGGACAGCGGCTCGTCGAACAGAAAGACCTTGGGATCGCGCACGATGGCCCGGCCCATGGCCACGCGCTGGCGCTGACCACCGGAGAGGTGGCGCGGATGGCGATCGAGATAAGGCTCCAGCGCCAGGATCCTCGCCGCATTTTCAACCCGCCGCGCGATCTCGTCCTTGGCGACGCTGCGCAGCTTCAGCGAAAAGCCCATGTTTTCTGCAACCGTCAGGTGGGGGTAGAGCGCATAGTTCTGGAACACCATGGCGATGTCCCGATCCTTGGACCTGAGGTCGTTGACCACGGTTTCCCCGATCGAGAGCCGGCCGTCGCTGATCGATTCCAGCCCGGCGATCATCCTGAGCAGCGTGGATTTTCCGCAGCCAGACGGGCCGACCAGGACGATGAATTCGCCGTCCTCGATGGCGACATCGATACCGTGGATGACCGGCAGGCTGCCGTAGCTCTTCCTGATATTCTGCAATGCAATAGAAGCCATGTCTGTCCTCCTCCCGGGCGGCCTTCAGGCCGTGCCCTCGCCTTCATGGTTCACGGCCGTGCGTTGGCCGGACGAAAACATGATCAGCGCGAACAGTGGTTCGGAGCCGAGAGCGCGCGCCCAGTGGCGAATGTTGCGGGGAATGCGTATGGCATCACCCTGTTGCAACACATACAGCGCATCCCCCAGTTTGTGCTCGCAACTGCCTGACACGACATAGAGGATTTCCTCGCAGTCGGGATGCGAATGCAATTGATTGCGTTCGCCCGGATTGATACGGCAGGTGCCGAAGGTCATCTCCGCACCCGGCGTGCCTTCGCCGGTGATCTTCCAGTTCAGTTCGCCCCAGGATGTCGGCACGAACTCGCCGCCCGCCTTCCTGAAGATGATGTCGCTTTCCGTCATGTGCGGCTCCCGGATCAAAGATTGATGGTGACGCCGGCATCGGCGCGTCGGTAGAATTCGAAGAGTTTCATGATCTCGCGCGCGACCTCGAGCGTTCCCTTGGTGATCGGGCGCCCGGACTGGATCGCGTCGGCCAGGTGCAGGATCTCCGGCACGTAGCCGAGATAAAAGAGATTGTTGTTATAGAGCTGTCCGAGCGAATGCTCCGGCTCGTAGACCAGGGCCGCGTTGGCGTCGGGCTGGATGAAGCTCGCCGCACGGCCATAGCTCGGCAGGTCCGCCTTGCGGAAATAGGTGAGCTTGCTGCCGTTCTCGACGATGGCGTTTGCGCCCTCGCCGATGACCTCGACCCGTTCGAACATGCTGGCGCCGGACTGGCCGGCCGCGAAGTGCAGCGTGCCGATCGCGCCGGAGCGGAATTTGATGTTGGTAATGGTCGCCCCCGTCACCGCCTCCCACTCGTAGCTTGCCCGCTCGATCTCTCCGCCGAGAAAATTGAGGATCGAACCTGGATGGTAGATGTGGTCGAGGAAGCTCTGCATTTTGACGAGGTCGCCGCGCTCGCCAGGCGCCGGCAGGCTCTGGGGGTAGCGCACGTTGATCGAGGTCAGCCTGCCGAATTCCGGCGAGCCGATCAGGTCCTTGAGCTTCTCGATGGTCGGGAAGAAGGTCTTCTTGAGGCCTGTCATGACCATGCGCCCGGCAGCGGAGCTGGCCGCCATAAGCCGCTCGATCTCCTCGACGCTGGCGGCGGTCGGCTTTTCCATCCAGACATGGCAACCCGCCTTCAGCGCATCCAGCGCAAGGTCGGTTGCCTGCACCCGCCCGTCTGGATGGTAGGCCGTGACCAGGAATACCAGGTCGGGCTTTTCCTTCGCCAGCATCTCGTGGTGATCGCTATAGGCCCTTTCCGCGCCGAACAGCCTGGCGAACTTGGCCGCGCGCGCGATGTCGAGGTCGCAGATGCCGAGCAGTTCGACCGGCGCATAGCGCAGGGCCGGATAGACATTGCGATAGGCATGGCCGCCGGCGCCAATGAAACAGGCCTTGATGCGATTGTCGAATTCGAAATTGTAGCGGATTTCCCGCTGGACATGATGTGACATGGTCAGCCCTTGATTGCACCCTGCGTCAGGCCCTCGGTAAAGCGGCGCTGCATCAGGATGTAGAGAATGATGATAGGCAGGAAGGAAATGACGGTGCCGGAAAACACCAGCCGGTATTCGGAAGCGTAAGTGCTGGCGAACCTGACCAGGCCGAGCGGCAGAGTCTGCACCTCGGGACTGATCAGCACGATCAGCGGCAGGAAGAAATCATTCCAGGTGGAGAGCGCGCTGATGATCACCAGCGCCTGGATTGCGGGCGTCGAGATCGGCAACAGCACCTTGGTGAGGATCTGCAGATGCGATGCTCCGTCGATCTTGGCGGCCTCGATCAGTTCGTCGGGCACGCTCATGAAGAAGCTGCGCATCAGGAAGATGCCGAAGGGAATGCCGCTGCTGACCTGAGCCAGCACGATCCCTGACAGCGTGTTGACCAGGTTGAGGCCGAACAGCACCTGATAGAGCGGGATGACAATGGCCTGGACCGGGATCGTCAGCCCCAGGATGAAGGTGTAGAAAAGCCATTCCCTGCCGGGAAAGCGGATCTTGGCCAGGGCATAGCCGGCAGGCGCGCAGGTCAACAGGGACAGGACCACTACGCCTGCGAGATTGAGCAGGCTGTTGCCCACAAGTTCCCCGAAGCCGCCGATCTGCCAGGCATCCTGGTAGTTGCGCCACATAAGGTCGGCGGGCCAGGCATAGGGATCGGCCTGCCCGATTTCGGCCTCGGTCTTGAGACTCGACACGATGAGCCAGGCAAAGGGGGCCAAGATTAGCAGCATGACGGGAGCGAGGCCGAGCACGACGGGCCATTCGCGGTGACGGGTACTCATTTCGAAAGCCTCGCACGCCAGCGGTTGAAGACGAGGGTGATGGCGATCGCCAGCAGGCTGAGCAGGATGCACAGCACCGCCGCTCGCCCGTGATCCTGCGACTGGAAGGCCAGCCTGTAGATGTAGGTGGTGATCAACTCGCTCTGATAGAACGGCCCCCCGTTGGTCATGACAAAGACGGTCGCGAAGCCTTTCAGGCCGTTGATCATGGCCAGCGACACGACGAAGGTGGTCACTTCCCGCAACCCCGGCAAAGTGACGTACACGAGCTTCTGCCAGGCTGAGGCACCATCGACCTCCGCAGCATCGTAAAGCGAGTGGTCGATGTTCTGCAGGCCGGCAATAAACAGCAGCATGTAGAGGCCAAAACCCTGCCATGAGCTTGCGACGTTGACGGAGAAAAGCACTAAAGCCGGATCCGAGAGCCATCCTTGCGTGAAGGCGCCCAGCCCCAGTTCCGTCAGCGCGGTGTTGAGAAGGCCGTAGAACGGATCGTAGATATTGGCCCAGATGACCCCGACCACGGCCAGCGACACCAGATGCGGCAGGAAAAAGGCGGTGCGGAAAAACACCTGCGTGACCTTCAGCCGGCTGATGGCGAGCGCAAGCCCAAGCCCAAGGCCGCCGGCCAGCACCACATGGTAGATCAGCCACAGGAACGTGTGCCACAGGCTCTGCCAGACGATGGGATCAACTGCCGTGGCCGCATAGTTGTCGAGACCAACGAAGCTGGAGGCCGTGTTGAAACCGGCCGAGCTGTTGAAGCTCAGCCAGAAGGTGGCAGCAATCGGCAACAGGCTGAAGATCGCGTAGAGCACCAGGGCAGGCGCCATCAACCAAAGCGCGCTGCCGGTGTCGTGGCTGTCGAAGCGGCCGGCTACGGCCTCTCCCGCTTCGACTGTTGCCGTTTTGGCTATTGCCGAACGGTTGCCAATGGGAGCAACAGTGCTGCTCCCGGGCGTTTCACGATTGATCACGCTATTTCGCCTCTGCCAATTTTGCCTGGATCTGCTTCATTCCGGCCTCGCCGGTGACCTGCCCGGAGATCAGTCCCTGGATCACCTGGAAATAGGTGTCGAGCACGGTGGCGGGCAGGTAGACGCTGGGATTGTAACCGACGCCTGCGGCTGCGGCCGCGAAGATCTCCTTGAGCACGGGGGTCGGCGGCTCGATGCCGGTCAGTTCACGCGGATAGATCATGGTGCTGGCCGGCGCCTGGGCGCGTTTCTTCATCACGGGGTCGGACAACATGAAATCTATCCATTTCATCGCCAAATCAGGTTGCTTGGAATTGACCGGTACGAGCCAGCTCCAGCCGACGCCGCCGGTCGGGATCGCCTCGCCCGGAATGTCCGAGGGCATGGGCGCGTAGCCGGCATTGACAAGATCGTATCCGGCCTTGCGTGCATTGGCGGTGAACCAGGGACCGGCGACGAACATCGCCGCGCGCTTGTTGAACCACAGCCGCGAGGCGCCATCGAGATCGAGGCCCGCCATCTCCTTCTTGATGAAGCCGGCCTCGACCAGCTTTTGCAGACGCACGGCTCCAGCCGTGACCTTGGGATCGTCCCAGGCGATTTCCTTGCGCAGGGCCTTGCCGATCGTCTCCTTGCCGCTGGCAGACTGCAGCAGGTTGCCGAACAGGTGGCCGGCGCTGCCGGTTGTGCGCGGACCGATGGCGATCGGCTGCAAGCCCTTGGCCTCGATGGCCGTCAGCAGGGTCTCGAACTCCTTCCAGGTGGCGGGAACCTTCCAGCCGGCCTGAGCGAAGAGATCCTTATGATACCAGATACCCAGCGCATCCAGTCCGTCGGGCACTTCATAGACTTCGCCGCCGAACTGCCCTTTCAGCTCGGCATAGAGCCAGGGATAAATCTGGTTCTTCCATCCGCGCTTCTCGTATTGCTCGGTCAGCGGCATGACCTGCTTGGCGTTCCTGACGATGCTGATCCGGCCGATGCCGGAATTGGTCAGGATAACGTCCGGCCCTACATCGGACTGGATTGCGGATTGTACTGCACCGTTGCTGATCGTGCCGGTCGGCGGCATGAACTCGACTTTTACGCCGGGATTGGCCTTCTCGAAATCCGCCTTGACGCCGTTCCAGAGTTCGGCGACCAGCGGTTCGGTGATCTGCTCCGGCCCCCACATTTTCAGCGTCTGGGCATTGGCGACGGCGCCGCTGACGAAAATGGCCAGCGCTGCAACGCTGCCTGTAAGAAATTTCAGCATTGTTTCCTCCTCTTGAGCGAGCCATGCATGGACCGCCTCCCGTTTGTTGGAAAAGGGGGACCTCCCTCCCCTTTCCGTCCCGGTTATGACGCCGGGGGTTCCTTCTTGAAGCGCGCGAGCACCGCTTGCTGCACGTCGCTGATATGCGCATGCATCAACGCCTTTGCCTGCGGGATGTCGCGCGCCCTGAACGCCTGCAGGATCTGATCGCGTTCCTGCGCGGCGCGTTCGGCGAACTCCTTGCTTTCATTGGCGATAGCGCGGCAAATCTGGATTTGCAGGGCGAGCCGCGAGAGCGTTTCGATGAGAGGCGCACTGCCCGAGAGTTCGGCGATAGTCTCGTGGAACTCCCGGTCGCGGGTGCCGTAGGTCTCGAGATCCCCGCGCCGCAGCGCCGCAACGGCCTCGTCCAGAATCCGCTCGAAACCGGCGATGTGGGCATCGCTCATCTGCGGCACCGCTAGTTCCACAGCGAAACATTCCAGCGTCTTGCGCAACTCGTAGAGATCCCCGACCTCCTTTTGGCTGAAGCTCCGGACGAAGAAACCGCGATAGGGCTTGATCTCGATCAGCCCCTCCTTTGCCAGCGTACCGATTGCCTCGCGAAATGGGGTACGACTTACCTGGAGCCGGTCCGTCAGCAGCTTCTCGTCGATCGATACGCCGCTCGGCAGCTCTCCCGATACGATCAGGCGAACGATCTCCTCGTAAATCCGCTCTCGAAGCGTCTGGTGGTGCCGAGCATTCATGGTTTCATTTCCGTCTGGATTTCGATAACCAAGTATGCAATATCCAGAAGAATATACAATATGCAAAGCGCAGTTTTTCTAAGAAATCTGCTTCGCCGTGAGGAGACGGCATAAAAAACGGGAGGAATAACAATGGGAAAGGTCTATATCGTCGGCACCTGCGACACCAAGTTCGCGGAGCTGGACTATGCCAGGAGCGCAGCCAGACAGGCCGGCGCAGAGGCGATCTTGGTCGATGTCGGCACGCAGAATGCGCATCCGGGCGCTGATGTCGCCGCCGACGAGGTAGCAGCACGCCATCCGTCGGGCGCCGCCGCCGTGCTCGGCCAGACCGATCGCGGCACGGCCATTTCCGCCATGGCCGAGGCGCTGACCGTCTTCCTGCGGGAATGCGGCGATGTCGGCGCCGTTCTCGGGCTGGGCGGCACCGGCAATACCGCGCTCGTCACCCAGGCCATGCGTGGCCTGCCCATAGGGCTGCCGAAGCTGATGGTATCGACGGTGGCATCCGGCAATGTCGCCCCTTATGTCGGTCCAAACGATATCGCCATGATGTATTCGGTCGTCGATATCGCGGGCCTCAACGCCATATCCCGCAAGGTGATTGGCAATGCCGCCCATGCCGTTGCCGGCATGGCGCTGCACCCACCAGTTCCGTCCGCCGACGACCGGCCGGGCGTCGGCATCACGATGTTCGGCGTGACGACCGCCTGCGTCACGCAACTGAGGGATATGCTGGGCGAGACCCACGAGCTATTCGTCTTCCATGCCACCGGCGTCGGAGGGCGGTCGATGGAGAAGCTGGCGGATTCCGGCCTGTTGCAGGCGGTCATCGATGTCACGACGACGGAAGTTCCGGACCTTCTGGTCGGAGGTGTGTTTCCCGCGACGGAGGATCGTTTCGGTGCCATCATTCGGACGAAGATGCCCTATGTCGGCTCGGTTGGGGCCGTGGACATGGTAAATTTCGGTGCGAAGGAATCCGTGCCGGCCGAATTCCGCGACCGCCGCTTGCATGTGCACAATCCCCAGGTGACCCTGATGCGCACCACGCCGGAAGAGAACCGACAGATCGGTGCCTTTATCGTCGAGAAACTGAACCGCATGGATGGGGCCGTGCGTTTTCTCCTGCCGTTGCAGGGTGTGTCGGCGATCGATGCGCCGGGGCAACCGTTTCACGATCCCGCCGCCGACGAAGCCCTGTTTTCGACCATCCGCGATGGCTGGCAGGCGGCGCCGAACCGGCAGTTGATCGAGGTCGACGCCCATATTAACAGCCGTGAATTCGCGGCCGCACTTGCTGCCAATTTTCGCGACATCACCCCTTGAGAATTTTCGCTTTCCTTCGAACCGCGGGAACTCTCTATCCATTGTCTTTACGCAATTCCGTACGTCAAACCCCTGCCTACCTTTGCCAGGATTACTCGGAGGAAAAATCATGACACGTCATTCACGCAACGAGATCCTGCATCGGCTGCGCCGCAAGATCGCCGACGGGCGGCCGATCATCGGCGGGGGCGCCGGTACCGGCCTTTCCGCCAAGAGCGAGGAAGCCGGCGGCATCGACCTGATCGTGATCTACAATTCCGGCCGATACCGCATGGCCGGCCGCGGCTCTCTGGCCGGCCTCCTGGCATATGGAAACGCCAACGACATTGTGCGGGAGATGGGGCGCGAAGTACTTCCTGTGGTGCGCCACACGCCCGTTCTCGCCGGGGTCAACGGCACAGACCCCTTCATGCTACCCGACCTGTTCCTGGACGAACTGAAGGCCATGGGGTTTGCCGGCATCCAGAACTTCCCGACGGTCGGCCTGATTGACGGCACGTTCCGCGCCAATCTGGAGGAGACCGGGATGAGCTTCGACCTGGAAATCGACATCATCGCGCGCGCCCATGCCAAGGACATGCTGACGACACCCTATGTCTTCGGAGAAAGCGACGCGATTGCCATGGCCAAGGCCGGGGCGGATATCGTCGTGTGCCATCTCGGGCTGACGACCGGCGGCGCGATCGGGGCCGAGACGACCGTCACGCTCGACGAATGCGTCGAACGCATCAATGCCTGGTCGGACGCGGCCCGCTCGGTGCGGGACGACGTCATCATGCTATGCCACGGAGGCCCGATCGCCATGCCGGACGACGCCGCCTATGTGCTCTCCCGCTGCAAGGGCTGCGACGGGTTCTATGGCGCGAGTTCCATGGAGCGGTTACCTACGGAACAGGCTATCAAAGCGCAAATCGAGGCTTTCAGCAGTCTAGCTGGTAGAAGGTAGCTTCCACCGACAAGCGATGTCGGCGCGCCTTCTCGTGGCCAATTATGGAGCAACGCGCCACTCGGCTTCAAAAATTCACCCGAAGGAATGCTATCGCGGCAATTTCGCCAGGCCCTTCGCCAGGATTGGTCCCGTAGGTCGACCGGTCGGGGCAAAGGTGGCGCTCGCCGCCATCAGGGGCGAACAAACACTGGTGGAATTGTCCCAGCAGTTTGATGTGCACGCCAACCAGATCAAGCAGTGGAAAGACCAACTCCTTGAGGGGGCGACAGGCGTTTTCGGCGATGAAGCCAAGGCGGAACCGGCGGGTCCAACCGTCGACGTCAAAACGCTGCATGCCAAAATCGGGGAGCTGACGCTGGAAAACGATTTTTTAGCCGGAGCGCTCGGCAAAGCGGGCTTGCTGGACGGAAAAAAATGATCGACCGCGAGCACGAACTGTCGGTCGCGCGCCAGGCGAAGCTTCTCGGCTTCAGCCGTGGCACGGTCTATTATCTTCCTCGTCCAGTGCCTGACGGCGATCCTGCCCTGATGCGCCGGATTGACGAGTTGCATCTCGACTACCCCTTTGCCGGAAGTCGGATGTTGCAAGGGCTCTTGAGAGGAGAAGGGCTGGAAGCTGGGCGGCTGCATGTCGCCACGCTGATGAAGAAGATGGGCATCGAGGCGATCTATCGCCGCCCAAACACCTCAAAACCAGCGCCTGGGCACAAAATCTATCCCTACCTCCTGCGCAAGCTGGCGGTCACCCGGCCTAACCAGGTCTGGGCGATGGACCTGACCTACATCCCCATGGCGCGGGGATTCGTCTATCTCTGCGCTGTCGTCGACTGGTTCAGCCGGAGGGTTCTGTCATGGCGGCTGTCGATCACGATGGAAGCAGCCTTCTGCATCGAAGCGGTGGAGGAAGCACTTGCCCGCTGTGGCAAGCCGGAAATCCTCAATACGGACCAGGGATCGCAGTTCACCTCCATCGACTTCACGGCGGTGCTGAAGAAAGTAGAGATTGCCATCTCGATGGACGGCAAGGGGGCGTGGCGGGACAATGTCTTCGTCGAGCGGCTCTGGCGGTCGATCAAATACGAGGAAGTCTACCTTCACGCCTACAAGACCGTGTCCGAGGCCCGCGCTGCCATCGGCAGATATCTGACCTTCTACAACAGCCGACGCCCACATTCATCCCTTGACCGGCAGACGCCGGATCAGGCCTACTTCAACGCGCTGGCACCAATGATGGTGGCAGCATAATCGAGGCGGAAATCCACTTAACGAAACGCCCGAAACTGTTCAAACAAACCGAGCCA
>NZ_JBDIUU010000015.1:0-23375 GCF_039631515.1 Neorhizobium tunisiense
CTCGATTTCCATTCGGAAGGCCGCCCGGGTAAACTCGAAATCAATCCCACCAAGCCGATGGCGACCCAGCGCGATCTGTCGCTCGCCTATTCGCCTGGGGTCGCGGTGCCGGTCAAGGCGATCGCCGCCGATCCTGCGACTGCCTATGATTACACGACGCGCGGCAACATGGTGGCCGTCATCTCGAACGGCACGGCGATCCTCGGTCTCGGCAATCTCGGGGCGCTTGCCTCGAAGCCGGTGATGGAAGGCAAGGCCGTGCTGTTCAAGCGCTTCGCCGACGTGGATTCCATCGACCTTGAAGTCGATACCGAGAATGTCGACGAATTCATCAACTGCGTGCGTTTCCTCGGCCCCTCCTTCGGCGGCATCAATCTCGAGGACATCAAGGCGCCGGAATGTTTCATCATCGAGAGCCGCCTGCGCGAGCTGATGGATATCCCGGTCTTCCATGACGACCAGCATGGTACCGCGATCATCGCCGCCGCCGGCCTGATCAACGCGCTGGAACTGACCGGCCGCGACCTCAAGACCACCAAGCTCGTCTGCAACGGCGCCGGCGCCGCGGCGATCGCCTGCGTCGAACTCATCAAGGCGATGGGCTTTAATTCGGAAAATGTCATCCTCTGCGACACCAAGGGCGTCATCTACCAGGGCCGCACCGAGGGCATGAACCAGTGGAAATCCGCCCACGCGGTGAAAACCACCAAGCGGACCCTGGAAGAAGCCATGAAGGACGCGGACGTCGTGTTCGGCCTTTCCCAGAAGGGCGCCTTTACCGAAGAGATGATCCGTTCCATGGCCGACAGGCCGATCATTTTCGCGATGGCCAACCCCGATCCGGAAATCACCCCGGAAGAAGTCGCCCGCATCCGCGACGACGCAATCATGGCGACCGGCCGCTCGGACTATCCGAACCAGGTCAACAACGTGCTCGGCTTCCCCTATATCTTCCGAGGCGCGCTCGACGTTAGGGCCAGCCAGATCAACGATGCGATGAAGATCGCCGCCGTCAACGCGCTCGCCAATCTCGCCCGCGAAGACGTGCCGGACGATGTTGCTGCCGCCTACCAGGGCAACCGCCCCCGCTTCGGCGCGCAATACATCATCCCGGTCCCCTTCGATCCTCGCCTCATCTCGGCGATCCCCGTCGCCGTTGCGGAAGCCGCAATGGAAAGCGGCGTCGCCCGCAAGAACATCGCCGATCTCGCCGCCTATGGCCGCGAGCTTTCCGCCCGCCGCGATCCGATCGCCGCGACGACGCAAGGCATCTACGAGCGCGTCCGTCGCTTCCCGAAGCGGGTCGTCTTCGCCGAGGCCGAAGAAGAACAGGTCATGCGCGCGGCGATTTCCTTCACCAGCCAGAAGCTCGGCACCGCCATCCTTCTCGGCCGCGACGATGTGATCCGCGCGACGGCGGAAAAGGCAGGCATCGATCTCGACCGACCCGGCGTGGAGATCGTCAACGCCCGTCTTTCCAACCGGCTCGATGCCTATATCGATCACCTCTATGCCCGACTGCAGCGCCAGGGCTTCCTCTACCGCGACGTCCAGCGCCTGATCCACAACGACCGCAACCATTTTGCCGCAACCATGGTGGCGATCGGCGATGCGGATGCGATGGTAACCGGCACGACCCGCAACTATGCGACGGCCCTGCAGGACGTCAGCCGTTGCATCGATCCCAAGCCGGGACACAAGGTGATCGGCGTGTCGCTGGTGATCTCGCGCGGCCGGACGATCTTCGTCGCCGACACCGCCGTCCACGACATGCCGAATGCGGAAGATCTTGCGGATATCGCCGTCGAAGCCGCCCGTGTCGCAAAGCGCATGGGCTACGAGCCCCGCGTCGCCATGCTCGCCTACTCCACCTTCGGCCAGCCGATCGGCGAACGTTCTGAGCGGGTCCGCGAGGCGGTCAAGATCCTCGACCAGCGGCGCGTGGATTTCGAATATGACGGCGAGATGGCAGCAGACGTGGCGCTCAACCCGCACCGGATGGAGCAGTATCCGTTCTGCCGGCTCTCAGGGACAGCCAACGTGCTCGTCATGCCGGCGATCCATTCCGCCTCGATCTCGACGCGCATGCTGCAGGAACTCGGCGCTTCGACCGTAATCGGCCCACTGCTGGTCGGCCTCGACAAGTCGGTGCAGATCACCTCGATGGGCGCCAAGGACAGCGATATCGTCAACATGGCCGCTATCGCTGCGTTCGCATCGGAAAAATGAGGCGCCGAGACATGGAGGACAGTCATAGGGGTGAAAGCATCTGAACATTTAAAAACAAGATTGACTCATTTGTCTTTAGTTGCCAGTTTTGATTTGCGGATATGAGCATCTACGCAAATTTTTTCTACCGGAAGGCTGCCCGAAGGCAGGTGGGAGGAGCCGGAGGACATCCCTGATGAATCCATCATTCGCAAACATGTGAACGTTCGCGACGGTTGGCGCGACAAATATGGTAGATACCAAAAGCGGTGTAGCGGTCTTGCATGCCAACGATGCCTTATGTTGTCTCGCATCATCAGCGTAAATCCAGCCGAGCCTGGAGATGCAAAATGCCGCGCCGGGTAGCATCCGCGGTGCGCCAGGTTAGCGGTGAAGCGTCGATCGGAAACTCCGCATCTCCGGGCACTCTTTGGTCGATCAGCACGTAGTGTTGCAGTTGGTGTGCCAACTGCCATTTGGTCATGTCTACTGCGTGCAGACGTGATTTCAGGTTAATCCAACCGAAACCGTGCCGCTTTTACAGATCACTTCGCGAAATAGGTATAAACGCGAGGGCCTAACAACCTTGTCATGGTTAGTGAGCGTTCTCAAATTCCCCCGCGGAAGGTGACGATGCAAGCAGCGACTTCGTATATTCGTGCCGCGGATTGCTGAAAATTTCCTCAGTAGAGCCCGTTTCCACAAACTGACCGCGGTTCATCACGGCGACCTTATGAGCTACCAGACGAACCAACGGAAGGTCGTGAGAGATGAAGATGTATGCTAAACCGCGGCGTTCCTGAAGGCTCATCAATACCTTGATTACCTGAGCTTGAACCGACACGTCGAGCGCAGATACAGGTTCATCGAGAATCAAGATCTTTGGCTCAAGCGCTAGCGCTCGAGCTATCGCCACCCGTTGCCGTTGTCCGCCTGACATCTGGTTGGGATAGTAGCTGATAAAGTGTTTCGGCAAATTGACTTCCGCCAGCAACGCCTCAATGCGCTCCTTTCTCGACGATTTCTCTACGATACCGTCGTGGACCTCCCACGGCTCCGAGATCAATTGGGCGACGTTGCGTCGAGGGTGCAATGACGCGTACGGATCCTGGAATACCATCTGCAGAAACCTGCGCTGTCGCTGCATCTCGGAATGCGTGACCTTCAAAAGGTCTTTGCCTTGGTACAGGACGCAGCCACTGTCTGCGTCCACCAGCCTCAGAAGAGTCCTCGCCAACGTCGATTTGCCGGAGCCGGACTCGCCAACCACGGCCAGACATTCTCCCGGTTCAAGAGAAAAACTGATATCGTCAACCGCCACAATCGGACCCGGCTTTCCTCCTCGGCCCCCGAATGTCTTGCGCAGATGCTGGACCTCTAGGAGCGGCGCGGACCCGTTCGATTCAAGATTGCTCATCGCGCTAATTTTCCTAATTTGTTATGACGATCGAAGGGCTGGAATGGCCGGTCGTCTCGCCGGAAGACGGGTCAGTGACAAATGCGTCTGGGATCGGCTCTAGATCCCGCCACGATCGAACGCGTGCCGGGTGGGCCGCCAGAAGAGCCTTCGTGTAAGGATGCTTGGGAAACCGGAAAACTTCTTCCGTGGGACCTTCCTCCACGATCTGGCCGGCATACATCACGACAATCCTTGTCGAAATCGTTCTGGCAACCGCAAGATCATGGGTGACAAAGATAAGGCCCATCCCTGTCTCCGCCTGCAGATCTTTTATTAAGCGAAGGATGCCCGCTTGGACAGTCACATCCAGTGCGGTCGTCGGTTCGTCAGCAATCAAGATCTTCGGTTTGAGGCCGATTGCCATTGCGATACAGATTCGTTGGCGCATGCCTCCAGAAAACTGATGCGGATAGTCATGATACCGCTCGGACGCGCGTCGGATCCCGACTTGCTCCATGATGCTAACGGCGCGCGACTTCGCCGCAGACCTCGAGAGACCCAAACGCACGGTGAAGATCTCACTCAGTTGCGAGCCAATCGTGTAAACGGGGTTCAAGCCATCCAGTGCGTCCTGAAAGACCATTCCGATTCCGAGACCCCTGATGTCGCGCAACTCCTTCTCAGATTTGCCGACGATTTCCTCTCCGCCGAACTTGATGCTCCCCCGGACAACGCCTGGTGCATCGACCAGGCCGAGAAGCGAGCGGCCGAGAACGGTCTTTCCCGAACCGCTTGCACCGACCACAGCGACAGCGTCACCCATATCCATGGTGAGGTTTACGCCTCGAACGGCATCTACCTTGCCAAACCCGCTCTCGAACGAGATGCGAAGACCGGAAATTTCGAGAAGCTTACTCATTCCTCGGCCGCTCCCCTCTTCTTTTTTGCCCGGAAGAAGAGGGTACTTTGAGCCGGATCCTCAACCGCCCTCAACCAGTTGGACAGGATATTCGCCGAGAGCGCTGTCAAAACGATAACGATCCCGGGAAACACCGCAACAAACCAAGCTGATTTCAGATATGCTCGGCCGTCCGAAACCATCATTCCCCAATCGACGTCCGGCCGCTGCAGGCCGATCCCCAAGAATGTGAGGCTCGCAGCTGACAGAATGACCGCCGACACCTCAAGCATCGCGAGTGTCCGGATCGTCGGAAATACCAACGGAGCGATATCGCGCGTGATGATTCGCCAGTTCGATGCGCCAATTGCTTTTGAAACTTCAACGAACATCCGCTCACGCACTTCCATCGTCTGCGTTCGGCTTGTCCGCAGGTAAACCGGGATGCGCGTGATCCCAAGCACGATGATGAGGTTGAAGATGCTTGGCTGCAGAATGAACAACACAACCAGCGCCATTAAGAGCGAGGGCACAGTGTGGATGATGTCAGCCAAACGTAGAAGGATGTTGTCAATCCATCCCCCAAAATATCCAGACACGACGCCGACCGCGTATCCTATCGCAGCAGAGATACTTACCGCGAAAATTGCGATAAGAACGGACGTCCTGGCGCCAACTATGAGCTGCAGCATGATGGGGCGCCCGAGACTGTCAGCACCCAGGAAAAACTCGAACCCCTTGTCCAAGCGGAAAGGAGCATAGAACCTCATCGCAATGGTCTGATGATTGGCCTGATCGACAACCAGTGGTGCGACAACAAACGCCAAGACGACCACGAAGATCAACCAGGCTGCCGACGCCACAGCAAGCGGCGACGAGGTGAACATCTGCCATTTGGGAGAGGCACGCCAACGCGTAATTCTACTGCTGGCCACGATTGGTGTAGATTGCAAAACCATTCTCCGCTCAATTCAGCCTGATACGAGGATCGACAATCGAGCAAATGATGTCGATAAGCAGGTTCAAAAGGATGATGGATACGCCAACCACCACCACGCTGGCTTCCAGCACGGGATAATCGCGGTTCAATATCGCTCCCACAATAAGACGACCGATCCCTGGGAAGGCAAAGACCACGCTTACGATGACGGCACCATTCACCATTCCCGCGGCGATATCACCGGCAACTGAAATAATTGGAAGTGCGGCGTTGCGCAGTGCGTGCCTATAAACAACGCGCCTGGCGCTAAACCCTCGAGCCCTGGCGTTGCGGACATAGCCGGAGGACAGGACATCAATCATCGCCCCGCGCACCACCTGGGTAAGCACCCCAATCGGTCCTATGCTTACGGTTGCGACTGGCAGGATCCAGGAGAGCCAGCTGTTGCTACCTGAAGTTGGGAGAACCCGAAGCTGAACAGCAAAAATCAGAATGCCGACGAGCGCAAACCAGAAGTGCGGCATACTGCTCGTCATCAGTGAAAGGATAGTGATCGTTCGGTCAACGGCGCGGAACCGATAGACGGCGGCGAGCGAGCCGAGTATGAGGGCGACCAAGATGGAGATGGTCATTGCGATGGCGGCCAGAAGCAGTGTCATGGGCATTTCGCTAAGAGCCGCCTCCATGGCAGGTCTCTGCTGCCAGATCGATGTTCCGAAATCGCCTTGCGCAACGTTCAGAAGGAATATCCCGAACTGTTGCGCGAGCGGTTTATCCAGACCGTAAGCTTTGTTGAAAGCTTCGATCTGGGCTGGTTCCGCGCCCTCAGGGAAGAAGAGATCGATTGGAGAGCCAGTGAATCGTGACATGAAGAACACGACGACGACTACTCCAAGCAGCGTGATGAACCCCGAGAGCAGCCGCCGACCAAGATAGGTATACATGATTACTCCTCCCATGCAGGAGCCGGGCCGGCTCCTGCATAGTCAAATTAAAGCTAGTCCTTTAACCGTACGTCGGCGATCTTAATCTCGAGACCAGATAACGGGTTGGCCTTATATTCGACCCCCTCGCCCAACATGATCAAGCGGATCTGCTCCGCAATTCCGATAAAGCCTGCTTGCTGATAAAGAATTCCCGCTGCCTTGCGATAAAGTTCAGCTCGTTTGTCTCCGGAGGCGACTTCTGCCTCTGCTACCAGCTTATCGATTTCAGGATTGCAGATGGCCGAATTGATCCCTTTGCAAGTGATGTACTTGGGGAAGCTGAAGCTTGCATCCCCGGAAGTGTTATCGTGCGAAATCATCTGCAGCGTAGGCGGCTGCTCTGCCGGAAACGGCTGACGAAGGAACTCGCGCCACGCCGTATTTTCCATGCTCCTGATATTCACCTTCAGGCCAACTTCTTTCAGGTTTTGTGCGATCGCCTGAACGAGTTCACCACCATCTGGAAGAATATCCGGACGCGTGACAATATCGAACGGCGTATCCACCGGATGACCATCCGCCTTGGCCGCGGCAATCAACTCCTTCGCCTTGGCAGGATCGTACTTCATCGCCAATTTCTCATCGTAATCGGGGATATACGCGTTCACCTGAGGACCGAGCATCTGGTAATATGGCGCGCCAGTGACGCCCAAAATAGCTGGCACAATCGTACCCCGATCCACCGCGTAAGATAGGGCCTGCCTGACGCGTGGATCCTTGAACGGCTCCTTGAACGTCATGGGGCGCATGACGAAGATGCGATTATCTTTGAAAGTAACCGTTCGGTCGTCATCGGTGGCGTCCTGAGCCTGGATGCTCAACGCGATCTGCGCCTCACCGGTCTCAACCATACTTGCGCGCACGGTGGCCTCCTTGCGCACGATGTAGGTCACATCCTTGATCTGTGGCGCGGCCCCCCAATATCCGTCGAAGCGGGTCAGCTTAACGGAATCACCTTGTTTCCGGCTGACAAACTTGTACGGGCCGGTTCCCACGGGGTTAAGGACTTTCGCTGGCTTGCTCTGACTGGCGAGATCACCGATGTCCACATAGGAGATACGGAGTGGAAGGATCGGGTCCACGACTGAGGTCGTCACCTTAAGCGTCAGGTCATCTACTGCTTCTGCTTTAACGGGATCAGGTATCTGACCGCTGTTGAGGCATGCTATCCCTGCATAGTTGGGTCCGCCCTGGGTCCGCATGATATTTGCAGCCGCAGCTGCGGCATTGAAATCTGTGCCGTCGTGGAATTTTACACCCTTCTTGAGCTTGAATTCCCATTCTCTATCGCTGGTCTGCTTCCACGATTCCGCGAGCAACGGTTCAATCTTTCCGCTGACCGGACTTACGTGGGTAAGAGACTCAAAAACGTTACCACGAACGACGTTCGCATTTTGCGCTGGCTGCGTGTCGCATGGATCCAGTGAATCCAACTCGACCGCGAGAACGACCGTGATAGCTTTATCCGAAGTTGCTGCCCATGCAGGCAGTGCCGTCATCATAGTGGCCACGCTGGCCACGGTTACCATCGACGAAATAAAACCGCGCATCATAGTTCCTCCCTGGAGTTGCGGTTCGCCACCGAGGCGGCGATATTCAAGTCCCACGGCTCACGCCTTCGGCGTGAACACGTCCTTCTGCGACAGCGCGTTCAGCAATGAGCGGCCCTCGCGATATCGAGAAATATTCTCCAAGATCATGTTGATGGACCGACGCCGTTTATCCGGCAGGCCCGGCGTCATGTGTGGGGTCAGCAAGACGTTCGGCTGGTCCCACAGAGGGGAATCTTTTGGCAGCGGCTCCTTCGAGAAGACGTCGAGACCAGCACCTGCAATCTCTCCGCTCTCCAGCGCCGCAACGAGCGCAACCTCATCGATAACAGGCCCTCGCGCCATATTGATGATCAAGGCCGAGTTTTTCATCCGCGAGAACTGCGGCCCGGAAAACATGTGATAGGTGACATCGGTAAGCTGCGTTGCCAACATTATCACGTCAGATTGCGCGATGAGAGGATCGACTGCATCCCCCCGCTCGGAACACAACATGAGATCGACGTTCTTGGGATCTTCGATCACACTGCGGTTGTAGGCGATTACGCGCATCTGAAATGCTTTGCCCAGCGCGGCCATCTCAACGCCAGTCTGCCCATAGCCGACGATTCCAAGAGTCTTGCCGGCCAGGCCGAGCTTATTTTCGTAGTCCGGGATCGCTCGCCAGGCATGCTCGGCCTGTTTTGCGATCAGTTGTTTCGCGTCATAGGTTAGTGCGAGCGCAAAATAAAAAGCGTGCTGAGCCAGTGCAGCTGCAGATCGTCCTGCCGAACCCGTCACCACAAGGCCCTTTTCGAACACTTCGGGACGCGCGGACTTGGTCAATCCGGAATGGTCACAGTGGACCCACTTGAGCTTGGGAGCCGCAATGAAACGATCGTCCAGGTCTCCCGCGATGATTGCAACGTCAACCTCCTGCAGGGCGGCGTTGATACCCTCCGCATCATCCGGTGCACAGTGAATGAAACGCGCCGGCGCAACTGCTTGCCGTAATTCGTCTAGCTCCGCCGGATCATAAGGAACCGTCGCCAGAACGGAAAAAATTTCCCGGGCACTTGCCGGCCCTGCCGCTCCCATAGGCGCATTCATTTCATCCAACCTCCACACTCAGGCGAGCGCCGGAACCGACCGGGCCTGCGCGCTCCACTCAAGCCAAGGTACCTGTCTAACAAAAAAATGCAAGTAGAAACAACTTCGAAATCGGTGATGTTGGCTATCAAACTGAATTTATGATTTTTTCCGACAGAGGCCGCAAAAATCTCTCCGGAATAAAAGACAAGTTGGCGATCATTTACGCAGTTGTTTGTACGAAATAAGCCGGTCTGCTGGGACCGGCTCGTGCAGGTTGGGCCGAAATAGCGATTGACCGACGCCCCGGGGCCAATATGTCGTACTTGTTATTTTTCCGTCGTCGTGAGCCTCAATCGGGCTTGGCGCTGAAGGCGGGTCTGGAAATAGACGCACTCAGACGTTGTATCCTGCTCGTATGCACGCCCATCGTCTGCAGGCATGTCCCCGACGTTGCGACGACTTGGGTATTTGCCAACTTCTTCTTCAACAAGCTCGACACCAAGACCAGGAGCCGTTGGTACCGGCAGATAGCCATCAACGGCCTTCAGAACCGGATGCACGACCTCGTAGCGCCCCGGCCAGTCAATCTCCACCCGCTCAAGCATCAGTGCGTTCGGGATCGTCGCCATGACATGCAGAGCCGCGAATTCTGCAACGGGGCCAAGTGATCCCGAATGCGGCGCCACGCTGATGTAGTGCGCTTCCGCCATCGCCGCTATTTTCCGCATTTGTGTGATCCCGCCGGCTCGGCCGGTGTCAGGCTGAATAACGTCCACCAGCTCGCGCTCGATATAGGGTCGCGACCCCCAGATGTTGCTGACGCGCTCGCCCGCCGCCAGCGGTATATTCACAGAGTCACGAACGCGCTGGAGCGCGTCAAGGTTTTCCGGCGCGACCGGATCCTCCAAAAAGAGCAGACCGAGCGGTTCGAGCTCCCGCCCCACGGTTATTGCGTCCTGAGCGGTCATCCAGGAAGGACCGTGTGCGTCAACCATAACGTCGACGCGAGCGCCGACAGCTTCGCGGACGGCCGCGACCTTGTCGAACTCGACGGCGCCGGTAAAGCCGACCTTTACAGCCTTATACCCACGAGCGACGAGGTCCCGCGCGCGTTCTGGGGTTTTGGCATGCCCATAGACGCGGATCTTGTCACGAAACCGGCCACCGAGGAGATTCCAGATCGGCTGACCGAGTGCCTTTCCCTTGATATCCCAAAGCGCCATCTCGATACCGGTCAGGGCCCCTCCGCCAACTGTGCCGAGAATTCCGTGCCCCATCGAACTGACAAACAGCCGGTGCCAAAGCCGGTCGATGTCGCGGGGGTCCTCTCCGATCAAAATAGTTCGATAATCGAGAACCGCCGTCTCAACGACACGGGGCCAACCTGAGCACTCGCCGATGCCTGAGATACCCTCATCAGTTTCAATTTTCACGAACAGCCAATTTCGCGAACCACGAAAATCCGCCTCACCAGCAACGCCAGTCGGCGATGCGCCCGGCAATCCGGGGCGGGCTCCGACCTGCATCAGGTAAGTTTTCACATCGGTGATCTTCATGGGATATCCTTTTCAGCCGTCGAGAACGTTGTGGGGAAGCCAGCGCATTCCACGACCCGCTGCGCTTCAGAACCTTGAGCGTGTCAGTCGCGACCCTGAAGGCGAACCGCCAGGCCGGCCGCGACGATTTCATAGGTTCCGACGGGTGCAAGCCCAATCTCCCCTGCGCAGCTCGTAATACAGCTATTGACAGGAGTCAACAGGATTAGGCATATTTGCGGTGGCAGCCGGTGCGCGTAAACAAATTCGGGATGCCTAAGTTGTGAAGGTTTGTTGAATGTCGTATATCTTTGCCATAGCGACAAGCGAGTTACCTGAGTTTCAGGTCCCGCTAAAGTAATAAAGCACGAGCAAAGGCCCATCGCGTCTGGGTAGGGTTAAGGTGGAGCATATGAACGATATCGGCGTGCAATATCCCGCAAGGGACGGGACTACGCCAGACAGGCTCAGCGACGTTGTCTATGATGGTATCGTAAGCCTGATCGCCCGGGGCGACCTCATCATAAACAGTCGGTTGCCGTCGGAAACAGACCTCTCTTCACGCTTTGCAGTGTCTCGAACAGTCGTCCGCGAGGCGTTAGGCCGCTTGCGCGAGGACGGGGTGATTGTATCCCGGCAAGGTTCGGGATCCTATGTGACCCGGCAACCAGATATGGCAGTTCTCCGCTTTTCACAGGTCGGGTCACTTGCAGACGTTCAACGTTGTTTCGAATTCAGAGCCGGTCATGAGGCGGCCGCGGCTTCCCTGGCCGCGGAAAGATGGCAAGACGAGGACCTTCAACGGCTAAAGGATTCGTTGGAGCTGTTAGAGAAATGCCTCAAGAACGGCACGGTTGGTATTGATGAAGACAGGCGGTTCCATGAGGCGGTAGCTCAGGCAACCCGAAATCAATATTATATTTCTATCCAGGTCTCGATGGCGTCGCATATTGCGACCGGAATGAACATCACCCGTCAATTAAGTCTTATGCGAACGCCTGAGCGTTTGCGCGCGGTTCAGCTTGAGCACGTCGCAATTTTCGAGGCTATCCAACAGCGGGACCGAAACGGTGCCGGCGCGGCAATGGAACGCCATATCCTAAACGCGCGCGAGAGAATGTTCGAAGGGGTGTAATTGATGTCATTTGAGGAAAGATACGCAGCTGATGCAGCTCCTGCATCAGAACGGGGAAGCATGCCTGGCTACTGCGACAAGGTCGTCGCAATTTTCGGCGGCTCTGGCAGGGTCGGGAAAAAACTAAGAGCTGCTCTAAAGGGGAAAATAAGATCCATACGCATCCTTGATCTCGTAGCTCCCGATGAAGCTTGCGCCAATGAGACTTGGTCTCCGGTGGACATCTGTGATTTCGGTTCAACCTTAGAAGCCCTAAAGGGTGTTGACGCGATTGTTCATCTCGCAGGATTTCCAGGCGAACGACCTATAGAGGACATTGTTCGGGTCAATGTTCTGGGCACCCACAACATTTATGAAGCGGCCCGCCAGCTCGGGATATCGCGAGTTGTTCTTGGGTCAAGCAACCATGTGACGGGCTTCTTCACGCGTGATCAGCGGGTATCACCTGACGGCCCCATGCGGCCCGACAGCTTATATGGATTAGGCAAATGCTGGAACGAGCTGGAAGCTGGCCTCTACTTTCAAAAACACGGGATCGAAAGCTTCATAATTCGTATCGCCAACGCGACGATGGAGCCTGCGGACAGCAGAAGCGACGAGCGGAGCCGCGCTACGTGGCTCAGCGCCCGAGACTTAGCTCAATTGGTCATGATTGGGCTCGAAAGTCCTCACGTCGATTGCACGACTGTGTACGGGGTGTCGCAAAGTCCGTTCTCGTGGTGGGATAACACTCTGGCATTCAAACTTGGTTACGATCCTTTGGATCGAGGTGTGGATCACACGCCACCGGTCACGACCACCCCTTCGGGGGCCGAGAACCGGCATATCGCCGATCATTTTCAGGGCGGACGGTTTTGCGCGATCGATCACGACGGCGTCGTCAGGACGCGTCGATAGGGCGCTGATTGGTGCTTCCTGTTCGCGCTTCATGTGAGGCTCCGGGAAGTCAGCCGGCAAGACGTGCAACTCTTCAGCAATAAGTAGGACTGGGATTTGCTAACTATCCGGAGTGGGCCGTTCGAAGCCTCATTTGATGTGAAGGCGGGCGGGCGTATGTCACGATTGGCGCATAAGGTCTACGGTCACATCCTCGTCCCGATGAGCGCAGACCCTTACGACCAGCAGGACTGGCCTAAAGCTGGGGCTTTTCCTCTCTTTCCATATCACGGACGCCTGAAAGGGGCCGAACTCGTAACCGAGGAACACTCGTTCAAGCTTCGAGGGAACCCTTACCGCAAAGGCGATGCGATGCATGGTCCAGCGCAAAGGCGGTCATGGACGATTGCTAGCCAGTCCCCGAGTGTTCTGTCTATGGGCCTTGAATACGAAGCGGACGAAGAATGGCCGTACAGCTTTAGAGCTGTTCAGCATTTCTCGATCAGTGATCATCGCTTGGATGTCACGCTCAACCTCTTGAACACATCTGAACGGCCATCGCCCGGCGGCATAGGCTGGCATCCCTATTTTGCAATAGGGTCCGGCGTTGAGCTGTTCTGCGATGCCCATGGATCTTGGAGCCTTCCGAGTCCCGGTTCGAAAGACGAACCGATCTTGACGGCATCAAAGAGCGCCTCTTTTGGAATTGAGCCGCAGACCAAACACCTTTCAAACTGGTCGCGTGCGTCATTCCCAATCTCCACCGGATACCTGTCGCTCCTTAGAACGTCCGCTCTTGAATATCTCGTTCTCCACCGGACTGAAGGGTATCTCTGTCTCGAGCCCGCGTCTCATCTCAGCGGAGCGCTTTCGCTGCCGTCCCATCTGAGACGTGCCGTCGGTATCACGGAGTTGGCACCAGGCGAAATGATGGTTGGAAGATTTTCGATTTGTGTCGGGCGCCAACCTTTCTCAAGTAACATTAACGAATTTCAGTGAGTGCAAAGGCGGCAGCCATGACGACAGATATCGTAAGGGCCGATAGCAGTCGCCCTTTTCCCTCCACTCCGCGCATTGTATCCGTGTGAGTGGTGCCAGTCGCGGGTCAGGACAGCATGCTGCTCAATCTCAGCGGCGCGCATGGACCGTTCTTCACGCGCAACATCGCCATCATCAAAGATGATTCCGGCCATACCGGCATCGGCGAAGTGCCAGGCGGCGAAATGATCAGCAAGACGCTTGAAGAGGCCGCGGAATTGCTCATCGGCCTGCCGATCGGCAGTTACAATGCGATTTTGGAAAATGTGCGCACGACATTCGGCGATCGTGATAGTGGCGGGCGCGGCCTGCAGACCTTTGATTTGCGCACTACGATCCATGTGGTAACGGCGCTGGAATCGGCTCTGCTAGATCTTCTCGGCCAGCACCTTGGCGTACCAGTCGCGGCCCTACTCGGCGACGGCCAGCAGCGCGACCGGGTCGAAATGCTCGGGTATCCGTTTTACGTGGGAGACCGCCGCAAAACCGACCTCGCCTATCGCGATGGTAAGGGCGAAGCGGATGATTGGATGCGGCTCCGGAACGAGGAAGCGCTGACACCTGAGGCAATTGTACGACTCGCGGAGATCACCCACGAGCGCTACGGGTTTCGAGATTTTAAGCTCAAGGGCGGCGTACTTTCGGGTGACGTGGAGATCGAGTCGGTGGCGGCCATCGCGAGCCGCTTTCCCAAAGCCCGCGTCACGCTCGACCCGAACGGCGCCTGGTCGCTAGAGGAGGCAATCCGCCTTTGCAAGGGTCGCAGTGATGTGTTGGCGTATGCCGAAGACCCGTGCGGAGCCGAACAGGGATACTCCGGCCGCGAAATCCTCGCAGAGTTCCGCCGCGCGACAGGGCTTCCGACGGCCACCAACATGGTTGCTACCGATTGGCGGCAACTGTCCCATGCTATCCAACTGCAATCCGTTGACATCCCACTCGCCGATCCGCATTTCTGGACCATGCAGGGCTCGGTTCGGGTGGCGCAGCTTTGCCGTACCTTCTTTATCAAAAACACGGCCTTGGCACCCGCGACGACGCAGTCGCCATGCAGTACTTGATCCAAGACTGGCGGTTCGACAACAAGCGGCCATGCTTGCTCAGGCCCTAGATGTCAGCAAGCGGGCGCGCTCGAGCGGCGTCGCGAGGATAAGGTTTCTTTCATTGGCCCATCGCCCTGAGGAGTTAGACTGTCTAGCTGTTGCCGGTTTTTGCGCTCGCATTGACCACTTCCCCTGATCTGTGATCGCCTCTGCAGGGCAGCAGCAAGGAATTGCTGCAATGAGACCGCGTTGGAGGTGCCCATGCCGCGGCGGGCACGCGTGACGCCTGTTGCAAACAACAAGATGTTACGCCACTCGCGTCTTCCTCCAGCTCGCACTATTGTTCTCGGAGATCACGAAGTGGGAAATCTGCTGCTTGAGGTTGTCGGCCTCGTTTGCCAAGGTCACTGCGGATGCCGCGGTCTCTTCAACCATCGCGGCATTCTGTTGCGTAACAAGATCAAGAGCAGCTACGGACGCATTGATCTCCGACAACTTGGTTGACTGATCGCGGGCAGCGTCCGCGATTTGTGTGATTTGGGAGCTGACTACTGCGATCTTCCCCTCTATTTCCGTGAGATGAGCGCCAGTCTTACGAACCAGCCCGACACCGCTCGCGATATCGCTGGTCGACGTATTTATCAGACCGCTGATGCTTTTGGCAGCATCTGACGATCGCTGGGCCAAGTCTCGCACCTCTTGTGCTACAACTGCAAAACCCTTTCCAGCCTCGCCCGCCCGCGCGGCTTCGACGCCGGCGTTGAGAGCGAGGAGATTAGTCTGGAACGCAATTTGGTCGATGACGTCAATGATCTGAATGATTTTGGAAGAGGATTTTTCCATTCGTTCCATTGCCGCGATGGCATCCGTCACGACGTCTGCTGACTGCCGGGCACTCGCTTGGGTCTGTGTAGTCGCGGTGACGGCAGTGTCGCAAAGATCAAGCAGACCCCGAACCAATGAAGTGATTTCGACAACAGAAGCAGCTACCTCTTCCAAAGTTGCTGCCTGGCGTTCGGTGCGATGTGCCAAGTTTCTCGAGGCAGCTCCCAGATCCCCAGAGCCAGCATACAAAGTGCCGGCGCTACTCGTTAATGCCGTGATGGTTGTTTCAAGCTGATCCAAGGAGCGATTAAAGTCATCTCGCAGGTCGTCAACAGATCCTAGAAACGGTTCCTTCAGACGGACCGTTAGTTTTCCGTCGGCCAGGTTTTGAAGACCTGCAGCCAACGCCGTCACAGCCTTCTGGAGCTCCTGCGCAAATTCTTCCTTCTCGCGATCGTTTCGAAGCCTTTCCACTTCAAGATCCTCGGCAGTTGCTTTCGCGCGCTCAGTCATTTGCATCTTCTCGATGGCGCTTTGTCTGAAAGCCTCGAGAGCGCGTCCCATGCTGCCTATTTCATCTTTCCGCTCAAGTTCTGGGATCTCGAAATTTGTTTCACCGCTGTTCAGGAGCCCCATCAAGCTGGCGAGAGAGATGAGTGGTTTCGTAAATTTTGAAGAAGCCCAAAAACCGACTGTTCCCACGATCATCAGGACGACCACTGTTGCGAGGAACGCCCAACGTGCGAGCTCATTGGCCGAAGCCAGCATCTTGCTTTCGCTCTGCCCTATGACCAGAAGATGCTTCTGGCCAAGAATGGTGATTGGCCGATACGAATAAAACATACGTTGCCCGTTATTCGTCGCAAACATCGAACCGGAGTCGCCGGTTTTTGCCGCTGACATCAATGGAGCCGGCGCGGAATCGCCGCCTTGGCGGCCGGCGCGAATTTTTCCGTCTTCTGACAAGATGAACGCTTCATCCACCGATGAACCCTCAGACTCAAGAAGGGCTGTCAGCTTCTGCGCTGCGATGCGGATCATAACCGTGCCCCGCCGCTCGGTGCGACCGAAAACGCTCACGACGAGAGGCTTGGCGACGAAAGCAGAGATCGAACTATCTTCTGAAGGCGCCTCGATGAATCCGGAACGCGCGGCAACCCCACTTTCTTGCTTCCCGACCTCGGAATAAGATGGCGCGATCGCAGCGTTAACGGGGTCGGTGATGTTGGTGTTGAACTCATCTCCTTTCGTAACCGTGTAAACGATCAGCCCATCGCGATCGATAATGTAGATATCACTGACGTCAGCGTTCTTTCTGGCGGCCGCCAGCACCCCATGGATTCCGCTGTACCTGACTGAGTAGATTAACTTCTGATCAGCACCGTCATAAGCGGCCCTCTCTTCGATCGATTTTGACTTGTCCTGAAAGATCCTGGCGACTGCCTCTTTATAGGGCGTAAGAAACGCGGCAGCGTTATTGGCCATATCGCCTATCGCAGTGTTTTGGCTAATCTCGCCGAGAGCCTGCTCGACGCGGTTTCCATAGGCGGTTAGGGCCTTCGATTGCGCAGTTACCAACGTGTCAAGGCGAAGATGGCTGGCTTCGATCAGTCCGCGTTTCCCAATTTCATAACTTAGAAGGCCAACCGCGACGCAACAGAGTAGCGCGGAGCCTAATACAACCAGCGCAAATTTCATTTTCACCGACGTCAAAAACGTCGATATCCCCTTGGGTAGCGCATTTGAAACAGCGGCTGGCATCATCCCTCCGATATGTCGGACATATGTCGCGTATCAGCGAAAATTCGTCTAAAGCTGTTAAAATACCGTTTCAGAATGGCGGTTCCGCCGAAATAGGCTTTTATATGTTTAAATAGATACCTACTTGTAATTTATTTCGACCGCTTTAATGTCGGTGCTCAGGCAGGGCACGCTCGTGTGAGGAGCACCACGAGCGGATACGTGCTGCTGTGATGTCTGGAGGAGACCAACCATGACCGATAATTCCATTTCGAGAATAACTCGTCGTACCTTCTTGGCGGGTGTCGGCGGGGCTGCCGCCCTGTCCGTAGCGGGTGGCAGCGCGAGCGCTGCTGCGGCCAAGGAGGCACCGCAGCTGGCCGCCCTGGTGAAGGACGGAAAGCTTCCGCCGCTTGCCGACCGCCTGCCGCAAAACCCCATGGTCGTGAAGCCCTGGGAAAAGATCGGCACCTATGGCGGCACGCTGCGGCGGGGCCTGCGCGGCTCGTCGGATCACAATGGCATTCTGCGTATGGTCGGCAATCAGGGTCTGGTCCGCTGGAATATGGATTTCACGGCAGTTCTGCCGAACATCGCCGCAAAGTGGGAGGTCAACGCCGACGCCTCGCAATTCACCTTCCATCTGCTGAAGGGCGCGAAATGGTCCGACGGCCATCCGTTCACCGCTGATGACGTGGTGTTCGCGATCGAGGATGTCGTCAAGAACAAGGAACTTTACAGCTCGACGCCGGCGCAGATTTCGGTGGCCAGCAAGCCGGTCGTGGTCGAAAAGATCGACGACTACACCGTCAAGTTCACCTTCGCGGCGCCGAACGCGCTTTATCTGGAAAACCTGGCGACCCCGCTCGGCCAGCATCCGACACTGTTCGCCAAGCACTACTGCAGCAAGTTCCTGCCAAAATACAACGACAAACTTGCCGACGATGTGAAAGCCGCGGGCGTATCGAGCTGGACCGAGCTTTTCCGCGCCAAATGCGGCGATATCGAAATTCCCTCACGCTGGGCCAACGTCGAAAAGCCGACGCTTGATCCGTGGATGATCAAGGAACCCTATTCCGGCGGCGCGACCCGTGTGGTCATGACCCGCAACCCCTATTTCTGGCAGGTCGATACCGAGGGCAATCAGCTCCCCTATATCGACGAGCTGAATTTCAGCATTTCTCAAGACGTTGAATCGCTGATGCTCAACGTCATCTCCGGCAAGCTCGATATCCAGGAGCGCCATATCAACGTGCTGGCGAATAAGCCGACCCTGTCGCAGAATATGAAGAAGGGTGACTACCGTCTCATGACGCTGGAGCCTTCGTCAGCCCAACAATGCCAGATCTACTTGAACATGACTCACAAGGACCCGGCGATGCGAAAGATGTTCGCCGACAAGACCTTTCGGCAAGCGTTGTCGCTTGGAATCAACCGCCAGGAAATCATCGATATCGTCTATTTCGGCCAGAGCCAACCGTATCAGACAGGGCCGCGCCCCGGTCATCCCTGGCATTACGAGAAGCTTTCGCGGCAGTTTGTGGATTTCGAGCCGGACAAAGCAAACGCCTTGCTTGACCAGATTGGCCTCGACAAGAAGACCGGCAAAGGGATGCGCCTGCGACCCGACGGTCAACCGGTGTTCTTTGCCATCGATGTCATTCCCACGCTCAATCCTGACCTGGTGGATGCACTAGAACTTGTTAAGGCGCATTGGGCCAAGATCGGCATCGACATGAAGGTCAATACGATCGAGCGCGCGCTCTATTACACCCGCGGCGATGACAACGCCCATGACGCGCAGGTGTGGTCTGGAGCGGGCGGTTTGGATCCAATGCTCGACCCGCGCGACTACTTCGCCTTCCATCCTCAAGGGTCGCGCTACGCCATCCCGTGGACGCTGTGGTACACGTCCAATGGCGCCAAGGGTGAAGAGCCGCCGGAAAGCCAGAAGAAGCGCATGAAGCTCTTCGACGAAGCAAGGGCGACTGCTGATCTCGACAAGCGCGGCGCGATCATGAAGCAGATCTTCGATCTGTGCGCAGACAGTTTCGAAACGATCGGAGTCTGCCTCGCCGTCGGTGGCTTCGGCGTGATCCGCAACAACCTGCGCAACGTTCCGGAAAAACAGCCGGACAGCTGGTCTTGGCCGAACCCCGGCCCTGCCCTGCCGCAGCAGTTCACGTTCACGAGCTGAGCGGGCACGCGCTGATTTACTCCAACTGTGCCGCCGCCCGACCGGCGGCGGCACCCTTCCGGTCCCATTGCATCAACTGCCCGAACGATGGTCTAAGGCTTTCGTATTGGCATGCCGTGCAATCCGAATTGCGAGCTTTGCATGCTGAAATTTATCATCAAACGTCTGTTATGGATGATCCCGTCGCTGTTTGCGGTGAGCTTCCTCGCCTTCGTTCTGATCCAGCTTCCGCCGGGCGACTTCGTCACCACCTATATCGCGACGCTTGCCTCTTCCAACGAAGTGGTCGATCAGAACACCGCAGCTGCACTGCGCGAGCGGTTCGGCCTCGACCAGTCCATGCTGGTGCAATATCTGAAATGGATCTGGGGTATCATCAGCCGCGGCGACTTCGGTATCTCGTTCGAATGGCAGCAGCCGGTCTCGGGTCTGATCTGGGAGCGCATGGCGCTGACCCTGGTACTCGCGCTCGCGAGCCTGATCGCCACCTGGGCGCTGGCGCTGCCGATCGGCGTCTATTCCGCGGTGAAGAAATACTCGATCGGCGACTACGCCTTCACGGCCTTCACCTTCTTCGGCCTGTCCATCCCGTCCTTCCTGCTCGCGCTGGTGCTGATGTATGTCGCGGCGGTTGAATTCGGCGCGGACGTCGGCGGGCTGTTCTCGCCGGAATACGAGATGGCCTCCTGGAGCCTTGCCAAGATGTACGATCTGCTGACACATCTGTGGCTGCCGGTCGCGATTTTGGCGATTTCTTCCACCGCAAGCCTGATCCGCGTCATGCGCGCCAACATGCTGGACGAGCTGCCCAAACCTTATGTGACGACGGCGCGTGCCAAGGGTCTTTCCGAATTTCGACTGCTGATCAAATACCCGCTGCGCATCGCACTCAACCCGTTCATCTCGACGATCGCCTGGCTGTTGCCGAACCTGATTTCCGGCTCCGTCGTCGTTGCGATCGTCCTCAACCTGCCGACCGCCGCCCCGCTGCTTCTGCAGTCACTGATGGCACAGGACATGTATCTGGCCGGCGCCTTCGTGCTTTTGATCTGCGCGCTCACCCTGATCGGCTCCCTGATCAGCGACATCCTGCTTGCGCTGGTCGATCCGCGCATTCGGCTCGAATAGGAGAACACCCATGGTCGATGTCTCCATCACCAATGTCAGGCCGGACCGCGCCGCCGTTGCCTCGCAATGGCAGCTCATCTGGTGGGCTTTCAAGCGGCACAAGCTCGCCATGGCCGCACTTGTCGTCACCGTCGCGATGTACATTGTCGCGATCTTCCCGGGCTTCTTCGCGATCAACGATCCGATCATGCAGAACGCCCGTTCGACCTTCCACCCGCCGCAGAGCATTCATTTCCTCGATACGGCCAACGGGTTCAGTTTCGGCCCGTATTATTACGGGATGAAGCTGACGCGTGATCCGAACACGCTTGCCGCCATCTTCGTCAAGGATACCAATACGAAGATCCCGATCCAGTTCTTCGGGCGTGGCTACACCTATTCGGTGCTTGGCCTGTTCGAGACGGACATCCACCTCATCGCCACCACCGACAAGAGCAAGCCGCTCTATCTCTTCGGCGCCGATCGTCTCGGACGCGACGTCTACAGCCGCACGGTGCAGGGTGCACAGATCTCGCTGTCGATCGGCCTTGTCGGCGTGTTCCTGTCGCTGCTGCTCGGCATCGTGCTCGGTGGCATTTCCGGATATTACGGCGGCCGGATCGACTTCGTCATGCAGCGCGTCATCGACTTCGTGCTGTCGCTGCCAACCATTCCGATCTGGCTGGCGCTCGCCGCAGCCTTGCCGCAGGGCTGGCCGGCAGCGCTGCAATACATGATGATCACCATCATCCTGTCTTTCACTGGCTGGGCACAGCTTGCCCGCGTCGTGCGCGGCCGCTTCCTGTCGCTGCGAACCGAGGAATTCGTCGCCGCCGCTCGTCTCGACGGCGTCTCGGAAGGCCGCATCATCTTCCGCCATATGCTGCCGAGCTTCTCGAGCCATATCATCGCCTCGATGACATTGGCCGTGCCGGCGATGATCCTGGCGGAGACATCGCTCTCTTTCCTCGGCCTCGGCCTGCAGCCGCCGACAGTCTCCTGGGGCGTTCTTCTGCGCGAGGCGCAGAACATCCGCTCCATCGCCACCGCGCCATGGCTGTTTATGCCGGGGCTCGCGGTCGTCGTCGCCGTCATGGCGCTCAACCTTTTCGGCGACGGTCTGCGTGATGCGGCCGACCCGTACAACAAGTGAGGCGCGGATGACTGATATCCTATCCATCACGCCCCGTCCTTCGATGGCGGCGGGCAAGACGCTGCTCGAAGTAAAGAACCTAGTGACGGAGTTTCCGCTTCGCACCGGCATCTTCAAGGCGGTCAACGACATCTCCTTTTCGATTGAGCCCGGCAAAACCCTGTGCGTGGTCGGCGAAAGCGGTTCCGGCAAATCCGTCACCGCCCGCTCGATCCTGCAGATCATCGATTCGCCCGGCCGCATCGCCTCCGGCTCGATCATCCTCAACCGCCAGGACGGCACCTCGATCGACCTCGCCAGGCTTGATCCGCGCAGCAAGGCGATCCGCGCGGTCCGTGGCCGCGACATCGCGATGATCTTCCAGGAACCGATGTCGTCGCTTTCGCCGGTGCACACCGTCGGCGACCAGATCACCGAAGTTCTGCGGCTGCATTTGAACATGAGCAAGGCGCAGGCCCGCAAGGAAGCCGCAGAACTGCTCCGGCAGGTGGAAATCCCCAATCCGGAACAGGCGCTCGACCGCTACGCCTTCCAGTATTCCGGCGGCATGCGCCAGCGCGCCATGATCGCCATGGCGCTTGCGTGCAAGCCGCAGCTGCTGATCGCCGACGAGCCGACCACCGCGCTCGACGTGACGACCCAGGCGGAAATCCTCGACCTGATCAAGCGCCTGCAGCAGACGACCGGAATGGCGGTTCTGTTCATTACCCACGACATGGGCGTGGTGGCACAGATCGCCGACGACGTGCTGGTCATGCATCACGGCGTCATCAAGGAATACGGGCCGGTCGACCAGATCTTTCATACGCCGAAGGATGCCTATACGAAGATGCTCATCGGCTCCGTGCTGAAGCTGGAGCAGAAGGCGGAAATCCGTCTGGCGCGACCGCCGCTCGACACGACCGCCGAACCGATCCTCGACATCCGCAACCTCTCCATGCATTTCGGGGAGATGAAGGCGCTGAACGACGTCTCGATCGCTCTGCTGCCCGGCGAGACGCTCGGCATCGTCGGCGAAAGCGGTTCCGGCAAGACGACCCTGGGCCGCTCGATCATGCGGCTCTACGATCCGGCATCCGGCGAAATGCACTACCGCCGCGCCGATGGCAAGGTGGTCGATCTCGCCAAGCTTGAGGGGCGCGAACTGAAAGCAGCCCGTCGCGAGCTGCGCATGGTCTTCCAGGACCCGTTCGGTTCGCTCAACCCGCGCATGACCGTCGCGCAGGTGATCGGCGAGCCGCTGCTGGTCAACGGGCTGTCGAAGGGCAAGGAACTCGACGAGCGGGTCTGCCACCTGATGGATCAGGTCGGCCTCGACCCGGCCGGGCGGGAACGTTACCCGCACGCCTTTTCCGGCGGCCAGCGCCAGCGCATCGGCATCGCCCGGGCGATCACCCTCAATCCGCGCATCATCGTCGCCGACGAGGCGACCTCGGCGCTCGACGTCTCGGTGCGCTTCCAGGTGCTGGATCTCCTGATGCGGCTGCAGGACGAGTTGAAGCTCGCCTACATCTTCATCAGCCATGACATCGGCGTCATTCGCTACATGTGCGACCGGGTCGGCGTCATGTATCGCGGCAAGCTCGTCGAGGTGGGCGAGGCGGAGAAGGTCTGCAACAACCCTGATCACCCCTACACGCAGGCACTGATTTCGGCCATTCCCCGGCCGGATCC
>NZ_JBDIUU010000016.1:0-9128 GCF_039631515.1 Neorhizobium tunisiense
CGGGAGATGCGCATCTGGTTGGTCGCTTCGGTGAACAGCGTCGGCTGGAGGTAGAAGCCGGGGGTGTCGCGCTTGACGAGTTCGCCGCCGAAGGCGAGCTTGGCGCCTTCGTTTTTGCCGATCTCGATATAGTCGGTATCCTGCTTCAGCTGCTTGTCGTCGACGACCGGGCCGATATGGCTGCCGGCCTTCATGGCGTTATCGACATTGAGCGTCTTCAGCTTCTCGGTGAGTGCTGCGACGAATTTGTCGTGGATGCCTTCGGTGACGATCAGACGGGACGAGGCGGTGCAACGCTGGCCGGTCGAGAAGAAACCGGAATTGGCAGCGGCTTCGACGGCGACGTTAAGGTCCGCGTCGTCGAGGACGACCATCGGGTTCTTGCCACCCATTTCCAGCTGGAACTTGCGGTTATGCTCGATCGAGGCCAGTGCGACGCGTTTTCCCGTGCCGGTGGAGCCGGTAAACGTGATGCCGGCGAGATCCGGGCTGTCGAGCATGGCCTGGCCGACGACCGAACCGCGGCCCATGACGAGGTTCAGCACGCCCTTGGGCAGGCCGGCGCGGTGGAGGATGTCGACGATCGCCCAGCCGCAGCCAGGTACGAGATCGGCAGGCTTGAAGACGACGGTATTGCCGTAGCAGAGGGCCGGCGCGATCTTCCAGGCCGGAATGGCGATCGGGAAATTCCAGGGCGTGATGATGCCTATGACGCCGAGCGGTTCGCGGGTGATCTCGACGCCGATGTTCGGACGGGCCGACGGCACCAGTTCGCCGGTCAGGCGCAGCGCTTCGCCGGCGAAGAAATCGAAGATCTGGGCGGCGCGGGTGACTTCGCCGATCGCTTCGGGAAGGATCTTGCCTTCCTCGCGGGCGAGGAGCGCGCCGAGTTCTTCTTTGCGGGCGAGGATTTCGTCGGAAGTCTTTCTCAGGATCGCGTGGCGCTCGAGAATGCCGGAGCGCGACCAGGCCGGAAAGGCGGCTTTGGCGGCGGCGATCGCTTGCTTGGCGTCGTCGGCGCTGCCCTGGGCATACATGCCCACGACATCATTCGTGTCGGACGGGTTGATGTTCTTCGAGGCGTCGGAGCCGACCCATTCGCCGGCGATCAGGTTCTGGTGAATGATCAAAGTAACAACCTTTCGGCAAGCTTTTCTTCCCGCCTCGGCTGCACTAGCTCGTCAATCCGCGACAGATATCATCGAATTGACATATATTTGTTATTTGTGCAATGAATTTGTACGAAGTTGCTTACCGCAAGACAAGAAGAGGCTATTATGTCAAATATCGGATTCATCGGGCTCGGGACCATGGGTAAGCCAATGGCCGAGCGGCTGCTTCAAGCAGGCCATATCCTTAAACTTCATCGGGTCAAGGATACCCACCGGAGCTTGTTAGACCTCGGAGGGAAGCCGACCGATTCCGCTGCTATGGCTGCAACTGACGTCGAGTTTGTTATTCTCATGTTGCCCAACACGCCGGATGTCGAGCAGGTGTTGTTCGCCGCCGACGGGGTGGCCAACGCCATCGGCCCCGGCACGGTAGTCATAGACATGAGTTCGATCGATCCTGTTGCAACTCGTGACTTCGCTGAGCGGATTGCAGCAAAAGGAGGATCCTACCTGGATGCTCCAGTATCCGGGGGCGAGATCGGAGCGAAGGCCGGTACGCTTTCTATCATGGTCGGCGGGAGCCAGACTGATTTCGACAATGCCAGAGGCTTGTTCGAGGTGATGGGCAAGAACATCACGCTTGTTGGAGAAAACGGGGCCGGCCAAATAGCCAAGGTTGCCAACCAAATGATCGTGGGCCTCACAATTGAAGCAATAGGCGAAGCATTCGTCCTTGCAGAGCAGGCCGGAGCCGACCTCGCGAAGGTACGCGAGGCTCTAATGGGGGGGTTTGCCCAGTCCCGAATTTTGGAAGTCCACGGCAAACGCATGATCGACAAGACGTTTGAACCCGGGTTTGCGATCAAGCTCCATCACAAAGACCTGACGCTTGCGACGAGTGCTGCTGAGTCACTGAATGTCCGGGTTCCTAACACATTGGCTACAAGAGACTTGATGTCCGCCGCGATCAAAAAGGGAAATGGCGGCCGCGATCATTCCGCTCTTTATCTTGAGCTCAAAAGCGCAGACCAAGGCAACTGAGAATCTTCCATTATGCGGGACCTTCTTTCAAGGCCCCGCATATACTTGGTTGAAGCTAACGGAGGTCGCTGTGCGAACTGAGAGTGAACGTACAGGTTCGGTGCAATCGGTAGAGCGTGCAATGCTTCTCTTGGAGATCCTAAGTCTTCACCACGAAGGTTGCCGCCTATCCCAACTTGGACGTGAAGCTGGATTGTCGCCGTCAACCACACATCGCCTACTTACGACGCTCGAGAAGCGGCGCCACGTCCAATTTGATGCCACGAGCGGCCGCTGGAATATTGGCCTCGCGATGTTGACCATTGGAGCCGCCTCGGTGCGTCGGACGACCATAGTCTCGGTCGCGCAACCCTATCTCCATCACCTAAGAGATCATGCCAAGGAAACTACAAATCTGGGCATGGCAGACGATGGGCAGATAACACTTGTCTCTCAGATCCCGAGTCGGCAAATCGCGCGAACAATCAGTCCGATCGGAGGACGCGTGCCGATGACGTCCTCTGCTATGGGAAAAGCGATACTTTCCACATATCCCCTCGACGACATCGATGAGGTTGTTGGCCTACACCGGCTGATTAGGCGTACATCGCGCTCGATCGTTCGCGCGGATCATTTGCGTCGGGAACTCGATCGTGCGCGGATGGAGGGCTACGCCATCGATAACGCTGAGATCAACAAAAATGTCCGTTGCGTCGCAAGCGCTGTGTTCAACGACAAAGCCGAGGCGATTTGCGCTATTTCGGTCTCCGGCCAACTCGACCGAATGTCCTCTGAAAGAGTTCGAGAGTTAGCGCCGCGGGTAATCGATACGGCCCTTAAGATTACGAATGCAATAGGAGGAAGACCTCCGACGAGCTATTTGGCTGACGTCGGCCAATCAGCTGAAATCATCTCTCAGGGAATTTTATCTGGCTTTGGACCACCATAAGCCCAATCCAACAACTCGATCGTGTGTAGAGTCGGAATTGAAGTGCCGGAGGCAATCTGCGTGATGCATCCGATATTGCCCGTCGGTGATAAAGCCCAGCGTACCCTGCGGACCGGCAAGAAGCTTCACCAGATCCAGGCCGGTCACGTTCGCTACGCGAAGACCGAACCGATCAATTATCTCCGCAGTTTTCGAGAGCACGTAGGGTAGCTTGCTGAGAGGAACGGTACCGTCCATACAAATATAATCAGCGATCCGCCCTGTCGCTCCAAAAGCCGACTTTCGACCCTTCCATATCAGGGCGGCTTCGGTAGCAGTCTTGCTCTCTCGAACCGTCTTAACCGAGTTTCTTCCGGCGATGTCAACGATACGGGAAAGCATGTCATCCATTTCCGGGTCTAGGCTGCCCCGGGGTAGCATGGCTTTTAACTGCGAAATGATCTCCTCACGTCTACTCAGGACAGAATCGCGAGGAGCGAGCAATTTGACGCTATTCATGTTGAAACCAGGCTACTTGAGTACTCTTGGCTCATAGCCGGATGCGATGCCGCGATCACTGGAACGCTCGCAGACTTCCACGATACGGAAATGTCGCACTAGGAGGCAGACCGACAGGCTCCAGCGCCTATTGTTCCCTATGGAGATGGGAAACATCCCAAAGAGGGTAAGAGGGAAGGACGGCAGATGGATGATAGGGAACTTCTAAGGAAGCTGTTCGCCGCCGCGGTAAATGCTGCCGATGCTAAAACGGCGATCCGCAAGCACCTCCCCCGCCCCCCGCAAGACGGCCGCACGGTTGTCGTGGGCGCCGGAAAAGGCGTAGCGCAGATGGCTCAGGCACTTGAAGAGCTTTGGGAAGGCGAGATTTCAGGTGCAGTCGTTACTCGCTATGGATACGGATGCACGACCCGAACCGTTGAAGTCCTAGAGGCATCCCATCCTGTGCCCGATTTGGCAGGACTAGCTGCGGCGAAACGAATGTTTGATCTGGTTTCTGGGTTGTCAACCCAGGATCTGGTTATCGCGCTAATCTGTGGAGGCGGATCAGCCCTGCTGCCAGCCCCTCCGCCTGGTATTGTTCTGGCTGACGAAATTCGGTTAAACGAGATTTTGCTTGCGTCTGGCGCACCCATTTCAGAAATGAACGTGGTCCGCAAACACCTCTCTACGATCAAGGGAGGTCGCTTGGCAGCTGCGACAAAAGCCCGAGTCGTGAGCCTCGTTGTGTCGGACATTCCAGGCGACAACCTCGCTCTCGTGGCGTCCGGCCCCACTATCCCGGATCCATCAACCCGCCATGATGCGTTGCGGGTAGTCCAACAGTACTCCATGCCTTTGCCGTCCAAAATGGCGGAGTTTCTTCAGTCGCCAGCAGCAGACGCCCCAGATCCACGGGACTCAACTTTTTCGGATCACCAGCATTTCATTGTTGCATCTGCCGGGGTGTCATTGGAAGCAGCCGCGAGAACAGCAGAAGGGTACGGGCTAAGACCCCAGATATTGTCTGATTCCATTGAAGGTGAAGCTCGCGACGTAGCCTCCGTCTTGGCAGCTATCGCCCGGGAAGTCGCCAGGCACGGGCGACCGTTTGATAGGCCGGCAGTGCTTCTTTCGGGTGGTGAGACCACGGTTAGGCTTCGCAGCGCGGGTGGCCGCGGTGGTCGCAACGGGGAGTTTGCGCTGGCATTCGCTATGGCGATTGACGGTTTTTCCATCACTGCGCTCGCAGCAGACACCGATGGAATCGACGGATCCGAAGAGAACGCCGGTGCCTTTGTCGACGGCACCACCGCAAAGCGACTAAAGATCGCGGGATTAGACGGTCGTGAATTGCTCGATAGTAACGACAGCTTCTCCGGATTCGCAGCGATAGATGATCTTTTTATCACAGGTCCAACAGGGACGAACGTGAACGACTTTCGCGCGATTATCATCCGATGAGCGACCATTTTGAAAGGCTAATGGTACTGGTGCGCCATGGACAAAGTGAAGGGAATGCCGGCGACATTTTCACTGGCTGGGATGATCCTGGACTATCCCATCGAGGGTTCATCGAAGCTGAGTATGCCGCCCGAGCAATCGGAAACACGCGCTTCGACATCGCGTTCACATCGTGTCTGACGCGCGCACAAGAGACACTTCGGCAAATCTTGAACGAGATCGGCCAGAATGACGTTCGGATTATCCAATCGGCCAACCTAAACGAGCGACACTACGGCGAGCTCGCGGGCATTACGAAACAAGAAGCCCGCTCTTTGTGGGGTGAGGACCGGGTGAAGGCATGGCAGCGCTCCTACGCTTCCGCGCCCCCTGGAGGTGAAAGCCTTCGGGACACCCTGGCACGGGTCGTCCCCTATTACATCACAACGATCCTGCCGCACCTGTTGCGGGGAGAAAACGCCATCGTCGTTGCGCATGGCAACTCTCTGAGAGCCCTCATAATGGCTCTTGAAGGGATTGATCGCCATCGGATCGCAACAATAGAGATACCAACGGGCAGCGTCTTTTCCTATCAAATGAACGCAGATGGAACGATCGAAAAAGGGGCTATCGATCTGGATGGGGATGTCTGATACTCGCCTCCAATGCACTCGTGCGAAACGGCTCGCGACTTCGCGCGTGCACCTGAGCCAATGCGATTTATGGCGTTGTCTTAAAACGCCCTATAGGCACGCCCGGTACGTCAACCCGCATCATGAAAACATCGCCACAGTCGGGTGATGCGGCATCAGGGCGCCGCAGGCTCGTAAAATACAAGGATCGTAGATCTTCTCCCCCGAAACAAGGCATTGTGGGGTGAAGCGGCGGCACGCTTATCGACTGAAGCAGCTCGCCGCTCGCGCTAAAGCGGTTCAACACGCCTGCGGATACTCCCGCACTCCAATAATCACCTGCCATGTCCGTTGCCCCCCCGTCGGGACGTCCGAGCCTTTCATCCGGCGCAGCAATTCGACGACGATTTGAGATAGCTGCTGATGAAGGGTTCAGGTCGTATCGGTCGATCCAGCACTGCTTCGAGTCGGAAAGAAACAACGTGCGACCGTCAGCGGAAAATGCCAACCCGTTGACCGTACCCAGCCCTTCAATCTTAATCTCTGCGCTGCCCTTCGCAGTCACACGATAGAGAGCGGCCGACAAGCCATCTTCATGCATGCTTCCGACCCAATAGGCGCCATCCGGTCCGACCTTGCTATCATTTAGGCGGTTCTTATGCGAGTCGCCCGTCCGATGAGGTTCAGGATCGACCAGAAATTCGAGGTCGCCGGACGCAGGGTCGAACAGATGCACGCCGGTGGTGAGGGCAACGATCAACCGGTCGTCGTCAGTGAGGCCAAAGGAGCCGATCCGCGCTGGGAGCGACCAGTGTCTGATTTCTCCCGAACTTGTGTGAAGTGCATAGATGAGCTGAGCGTGGACATCTGTCCAAAAGAGTGTCGAGCGATCCGCGTCCCAGACCGGACTTTCTCCGACGCGGTTCTGACACGCAGTTATTTTCTCAAAGCGATGAATCATGGCGAGACAGATACCTTTCTTTCAAACCGCTAGAGCCACGCTATGCACCGCGCAGAACATTTTGCGATGAGCCACAAAAACGGTGGTTTCCTCAACCTATCGAAAGTTCCCGTCGTGTGTCTCGCGGATATCCGGTTCTTTCCGCTTCGTGGAAAACATCAAGTCCACCGTCCTTGCGATTTGCGGAAGCTGTAAACCCATAACCCACTCCGGGAACAGATTTCGCGGCTGACACAAGAGCGCAACGAAGCGCGAGAAAGGGCGGTTGAAATGGCAGACAAGCAAGCGGTGCGCGCTACGAGGACGAGCGTGACCGAACAGGAAGCACTCGATTTCCATTCGGAAGGCCGCCCGGGTAAACTCGAAATCAATCCCACCAAGCCGATGGCGACCCAGCGCGATCTGTCGCTCGCCTATTCGCCTGGGGTCGCGGTGCCGGTCAAGGCGATCGCCGCCGATCCTGCGACTGCCTATGATTACACGACGCGCGGCAACATGGTGGCCGTCATCTCGAACGGCACGGCGATCCTCGGTCTCGGCAATCTCGGGGCGCTTGCCTCGAAGCCGGTGATGGAAGGCAAGGCCGTGCTGTTCAAGCGCTTCGCCGACGTGGATTCCATCGACCTTGAAGTCGATACCGAGAATGTCGACGAATTCATCAACTGCGTGCGTTTCCTCGGCCCCTCCTTCGGCGGCATCAATCTCGAGGACATCAAGGCGCCGGAATGTTTCATCATCGAGAGCCGCCTGCGCGAGCTGATGGATATCCCGGTCTTCCATGACGACCAGCATGGTACCGCGATCATCGCCGCCGCCGGCCTGATCAACGCGCTGGAACTGACCGGCCGCGACCTCAAGACCACCAAGCTCGTCTGCAACGGCGCCGGCGCCGCGGCGATCGCCTGCGTCGAACTCATCAAGGCGATGGGCTTTAATTCGGAAAATGTCATCCTCTGCGACACCAAGGGCGTCATCTACCAGGGCCGCACCGAGGGCATGAACCAGTGGAAATCCGCCCACGCGGTGAAAACCACCAAGCGGACCCTGGAAGAAGCCATGAAGGACGCGGACGTCGTGTTCGGCCTTTCCCAGAAGGGCGCCTTTACCGAAGAGATGATCCGTTCCATGGCCGACAGGCCGATCATTTTCGCGATGGCCAACCCCGATCCGGAAATCACCCCGGAAGAAGTCGCCCGCATCCGCGACGACGCAATCATGGCGACCGGCCGCTCGGACTATCCGAACCAGGTCAACAACGTGCTCGGCTTCCCCTATATCTTCCGAGGCGCGCTCGACGTTAGGGCCAGCCAGATCAACGATGCGATGAAGATCGCCGCCGTCAACGCGCTCGCCAATCTCGCCCGCGAAGACGTGCCGGACGATGTTGCTGCCGCCTACCAGGGCAACCGCCCCCGCTTCGGCGCGCAATACATCATCCCGGTCCCCTTCGATCCTCGCCTCATCTCGGCGATCCCCGTCGCCGTTGCGGAAGCCGCAATGGAAAGCGGCGTCGCCCGCAAGAACATCGCCGATCTCGCCGCCTATGGCCGCGAGCTTTCCGCCCGCCGCGATCCGATCGCCGCGACGACGCAAGGCATCTACGAGCGCGTCCGTCGCTTCCCGAAGCGGGTCGTCTTCGCCGAGGCCGAAGAAGAACAGGTCATGCGCGCGGCGATTTCCTTCACCAGCCAGAAGCTCGGCACCGCCATCCTTCTCGGCCGCGACGATGTGATCCGCGCGACGGCGGAAAAGGCAGGCATCGATCTCGACCGACCCGGCGTGGAGATCGTCAACGCCCGTCTTTCCAACCGGCTCGATGCCTATATCGATCACCTCTATGCCCGACTGCAGCGCCAGGGCTTCCTCTACCGCGACGTCCAGCGCCTGATCCACAACGACCGCAACCATTTTGCCGCAACCATGGTGGCGATCGGCGATGCGGATGCGATGGTAACCGGCACGACCCGCAACTATGCGACGGCCCTGCAGGACGTCAGCCGTTGCATCGATCCCAAGCCGGGACACAAGGTGATCGGCGTGTCGCTGGTGATCTCGCGCGGCCGGACGATCTTCGTCGCCGACACCGCCGTCCACGACATGCCGAATGCGGAAGATCTTGCGGATATCGCCGTCGAAGCCGCCCGTGTCGCAAAGCGCATGGGCTACGAGCCCCGCGTCGCCATGCTCGCCTACTCCACCTTCGGCCAGCCGATCGGCGAACGTTCTGAGCGGGTCCGCGAGGCGGTCAAGATCCTCGACCAGCGGCGCGTGGATTTCGAATATGACGGCGAGATGGCAGCAGACGTGGCGCTCAACCCGCACCGGATGGAGCAGTATCCGTTCTGCCGGCTCTCAGGGACAGCCAACGTGCTCGTCATGCCGGCGATCCATTCCGCCTCGATCTCGACGCGCATGCTGCAGGAACTCGGCGCTTCGACCGTAATCGGCCCACTGCTGGTCGGCCTCGACAAGTCGGTGCAGATCACCTCGATGGGCGCCAAGGACAGCGATATCGTCAACATGGCCGCTATCGC
>NZ_JBDIUU010000017.1:0-8010 GCF_039631515.1 Neorhizobium tunisiense
CAGGATGACGATGTCGCCTTTCCGTGGGGCGCAGCGCTGCATGACTTCGTCGCGGGTGATGCGGAGCTGTCCGTTCAGAAACGAATAGGCATCCTGTGGGGATGAGGAAAGATCCATGTCGCACCTCGAGTTTCTATAAATGAGATCATTCTCAATATTTACACTTTGGTACCGAAGTCAACCTCCGGCCACCGTGAGATGACCGCCATCCGTCGCCGGGGCCGAGGCGCGCTGACCGGACGCAGCGGCGGCAGATTGCCAATTGCACATGCAAAACAAGGGCATCGGTATCAATCGCGGCTTTTGTCTGGGTTTGATGCCGAAAGCGGTTGCGCGACAGGAATGGGTGGGGTATCAGTTTTGCGACACGTCTAGAAAAAAGGATGGTCGTTTGCTGCTGCTTGTCCTCTACTACGCTGCGGTAACCCTGGCCGGTGTGACGCGCGGTCTCTGGGTCGTCGCGCTCGGCTGGTCATCGGCCCTCGTCGGCGGGTCGGTCACGCTGATCGGCATCGCCTTTCTCGTCGGTCACCTCATCAACGTCCTGCTCGCCCCGGGCGTTGGCGCGCTGATCGACCGGCGCAGCCGCAAGCGTCTGGCAATGGTCGGCCAGGCGCTGTTCGGTGCCGCCATGGCACTGCCGGGCCTGGCCTATCTGCTCGGCTTCGAGCTCAGCTACGCGATGATCCTTTTCGTCGCGTGCTGCATCGCGGCGGCAGGACTTCTGCAGGGCGGCGCGCTCGACGCGATCCAGAAGTCCATCGTCGAGCAGGCCGATATCAGGCGGACCAACGCGATCGTAAACGGACTGCGGCAAGGCTCGATGATCGCCGGTGCCGGTCTTGGCGGGCTTGCGCTGATGTGGTTGCCGCTCCATGCCGCCTTCGCGCTTGGCGTGGTCCTCTGCGGCCTGGCGGTCCTGTGCGTGCTCGGACTGCCGGACGCCTATCCGCCATCGGGTGGGCGCCGGAGCTACATGGCGCAGGTGGCGGAAGGTTACCGGTTCTTCGTGCAGAAGCCGGAACTGGGCCGGCTGGCGGCGCTGATCGGGTTCAGCACGTCCGTGGGGCAGCTGTCGAACGTGCTGCTGCCGATGCTGGTGCAGCGCGAGCTTGCCGGCGGCAGCGGGCTGTATGGATTGATCGACGCCCTGTGGTCCGTGGGAGGGATCTCGGCCGCGGTTTTCGCCGCGCGAATCCTGCAGCGGTTCAATCTCGACGGTTTCGAGTATCTGGCCATCATCGCGCTCGGGCTTCTTGCCGCCAGCATTTCGGTCACCGCCTATCCGGGGGCGGTCGCGGTCATCTATTTCCTGATGGGCTTTGCGTTTTCGTTCTCGAAGATCCTGTGTGACGGGCGAATGATCGAGCTGGCCGACCTGGAGTCGATCGGCCGGGTGCGCACCCACACGCAAGCGGTCACCAGCGCCTTCGGACTGCTGGTGTTTTCGATGCCCGCAGTCACCGGCCTGGAAGACGTGAACCTCCAATATGTCTTGTGGGGCACAGGCATCGCCACCATCGCGGCGGGGATCTATCTCCTGGACCTGCAGGCCAGCGGCAACCGGGCGGCGCTTCGACAGGCAAACAGCAAAAATGATCCGCATCAATGAACGTCATTACTCAGTTGCGAGGCTGTCGCTGCCATCCGATCTTTTCCGACGCGGCGAACGCTTCACGCCATCCGGTGACAGGATGAAGAGCGCGCGCTTGCCCTCTGGCGGCGGATCGAACTTCCGTTGGGAGTGGCGGCGAGACGTGTATTTCAAGCGAATACGTCCTGTTGCCTTTCCCAGACCCTTTTTCAGAACTCGCCCCGCGTTTGGGGGCCAATACGGGGTGACTTGCAATGGATTTGACCGAAAACAGAATCCGTCTTCTGGGTGGTCGCGTCAGCGTTGATCAGGCGTTCATCGACAATCAGATCTATTTGCGAGATGGGGACATCGCGATCGCCGCCGGTACGCTTATCGAGGGGATAGGCAACAAGTTTTCCGACCTCGACATGTACGTTTTCACGGAGGAGCGACGCGCCTGCGAAGAAGTCATCTACCGTCAGCATCACCGGGTGCTTAGCGTCGAGCGAGATATCCTGAACGAGACTTCGCGCGGCAAGCAGGTCTTCCTCGTCCACACTGTGGTGCCGAACTCGGGCGTCAAGGTCGATGTCGAGTTCGACACATTCGCCGAGGTCGAAGCGCTCTTTGATCAAGTCAAGACGATCTATGACTACGCCTGCAACAACCTTGTCCTGCTGACCAAAGTGCTCACCGTGCGGCAGCAGAACCTAATTCACCGGCTGTTCAATTGCCTGGTCCTGCGCAACGAACCGCGGTTCCAACAGCTGATGGGAGGAATATCGCGCTGGCAATATTGTTATGTGGCATACCGTTGGTTTGCGTCGGATTTCTCCGTCCTCCTTGACCTGATGGGCGCCTGGGACAAGCGCGAAATCGACCGCTCCGTCGATCTGGCACGCGAAAATCTGATTCAGCAGATGTCAGCCTACCTCCACCTTGTTGGATCGACCAATGTCCGAAGAAAATGGCTGTTGACCTATCTGGACCAATTGCCTGTTCCGGACGCAATTCGTGCTCGTTTCCTGAACCTTTTCTACATGACCGGCGTCTCGGACCACCGTTCGAAGGAGCAGTTTGTCTTCGACACATTGGATCTGGTTGATGACATCCAGGAGGCATCGAGGGAGAAGCTGCTCGCGAACCCTTATTTCCCGGCTGGGCGTGCGGCGCTCGATACGCTGCATGCCAACTGTTTCGGTTCGGCTGCCACCTCTGATTATGCGGAGACGGAATACAGGTATCGCTCGCGTGTCTACGAGGAGGGCGTAAAGCCCACCCGACTGCTTCTGATCGATGGCATCTAGAACGCGGGCGGTTACGATGTCCTCGCTACACGAGACACGCAATGGCGTGCTTCCGCTGATCGGCCTGACCTGTTGCACGAAGCAAATCCTTGGATCGGATTTTCATGCGGTGCTTGATCGCTACGTTGCAGTCGTCGCCGGGTTTCTTGAGGCCGTCCCGATCCTCATTCCGGTTGACGCCAGCCGGCCCCAGCTCGAAAGCCTGCTCGCGCGCCTGGACGGCGTGTTGGTTACCGGCGCACCAACCATGCTGGACCCCTCGCTTTACGGAGAGAGGCCCGATCCCGATTACAAATATGATCCGCAGCGGGACGTCACAACACAAGCGCTCATCCCGCTGGCGATTGCCATGGGCGTCCCGCTATTGGCAATCTGCCGTGGGATCCAGGATATGAACGTTGCTTTTGGCGGATCGCTCCATCAGGCGGTTCATCGTATGCCCGGCCGGCTGGATCACCGCGCCCCGTCGGACGTTTCAACCCGAGCTGAAAAGTTTGTTCCCTCGCATTCCCTGCGCTGTGTCGAGAACACGCTTTTTGAGACGCTTGCCATTGAATGCGGGCTCGATCCCCTGGCGGTGCCAGTCAATTCTCTCCACGTGCAAGCCATCAAGGATCTGGGATCAGGCTTGACCGTGGAAGCGGTCGCCCCGGATGGCTCAATCGAGGCTGTGCGTGTGACGACGGCGTCGATATTCGCCTATGGCCTGCAATGGCACGTAGAGTGGGAACCTGATGAAACCAATTTCAACGGCGCTGTGCTTCGGACATTTCAGGGAGCCTGCCTGACGCGGACAAGTCGCCGGTCCGACGTGTTCGTCTGCGCCCAATAGGGCCGCTCCAACGCTGCGCTGAAGCATCGGTGTTTGAGGTGTTCAGGCGCGAATGGTCACCGCTTGCAGCCGGGCGCCTATGTCGATCCCGGCACAGTCGATGTCTGCACCATGGCGTCAGGTTTTGCCGTTTCAGCACCGATCAGTCGCGCCAATCGCAGCACACCTTCTCGCGCAAGCTCGGGCGCGCAGGACGAGAAGCACAGGCGCAGCGTGTTGCCGCCGGAGCCATCGGCATGGAAGGGGCGACCGGGAACGAAGGCGACACGCTCTCTTGTGATGGCCTTGGCAAGCAGCGCCTTGGCGTCGATGCCTTCGGGCAATGTCAGCCAGACGAACATTCCACCCTCCGGATTTCGCCAGGTCACGTTGCGCGGCATATAGTCTTCGAGCGCTTTGATCAGGTTGTCGCGCCTCTGCCGGTAGACCTCTCGCGAGGTGTTCACACTCGCGTCAAACATTTCGTCCGCAACGCGGTGCATGACCATCTGGTTGATGGTCGAACTGTTTAGATCACTGGACTGCTTCAGCAGCGTAAGCTTGTTGATCAATTGGCTTGCCGCGCAAATCCAGCCGATGCGCATGCCCGGGGTCATCGTCTTCGAGAAACTGCCGCAATAGACGACCAGCGACGTTTCGATAGAGCCAGAGTCCGCGATGTCGAGCTGCATGATAGTCGGCTGTGGATCGCCTTCGTAGCGCAGTGAAGAATAGGCCCCGTCTTCTATCAGAGGCGCATCATTTGCGCGAGCAAGGGCAATGAGACGTCGCCGCGCGATCACACCCATCGTTTCGCCCGTTGGATTGGAGAAATCCGGATTGGCGTAGATAAGTTTCAAAGGCTGGGTTTTGCCGGCACCTGGGCTTGCCATGCTCACGCCGTCGCCATCGAAGAAGCGATAGTCAGGCTCATATGCGTTGAATATCTGTAGCGCGCCAAGGTAGCTCGGCTTTGAGACGGCGAGCGGATCACCCATCTCCAGAAACAGGCGGGACAGAAATTCGATAGCCTGCTGTGCGCCGGAGGTGATCAGGATGTTGTCCGAACTGCAAACAACGCCCTGCCGGCGCATAAAATCGGCAGTCCAGCGCCGCAACGGCAAATATCCTTCGCTCGCACAATATTGAAGCGAGATCGCCGGGCTATCCTGGAGTGATTTCTGATAGCCATCGCGAAACTGCGGCAAGGCGAAAAGATTTGCGTCGGGGAACCCTCCCGCAAAGGAAATGATCTCCGAATTGTCGAGCAGGGCGAAGAGATCGCGGATCTCCGACGCATTCATGTTCTTGGCCCGGCTTGCGAAACGATGCTCCCAGGTGTGTCTCTGCAAGTCTGTCAACGGTTGTTGCATCGGCATGGTTTCAATCCACATCACGAGATGTTGGCTAGGGAATTTGACTTCGTGGTCACGTAGCGAACGATTGAATCGATAGCGCCCTCGCAGGACTCAAGACCGCGGACGATCCCGCCGAACGGTGAGTGGATTTCGCTATAGGAAGGCACGTCCGGCTTGGCCGGACTCGCATTGATGTGGCATTGGACAAATTCATGGCGGAAAACCTGGCCTACGGAGCCGTAGTCGATTTCTGCGCCATAGGGAAAGAGGAACCAGCCGAACATGTCGGCCCGGCCGCGGCCGTTGTCGACTTTGGCGACGTCGCCCAGTATGCAGTGCAGATCTCCATGGTGGAGATTGACGCCCGTTTTCAGCTCGAACGCCTCGGCAATGTAAGCGCCGCCGATCCGGCCCGCGAACTCCAGGAAAAACGGCTGTCCGTCCCGATCGACGATCATCTCGAGATGGAAGCCTCCATCGCGATAGCCGAGTGCCCGGGCAATGTCCGTTACCGCCAGGCTCGCCCATTCCGGATTGTCGACCTGCGTCGAGCCGAGGGCTGAGCCCGATGCGAAGGAGAAGCAGGTGTTCACATATTTCGACGCCTGAAGCAGGGTCAGCTCACCGCCGCTCAAAAGTCCGTCAAGGTGGAAGATGTCTCCCGGCACGAACTCCTCGACCAGCCAGTCGCGTTCGTCAAGGCTTTCGATGCGCGCGTCCAGGCCCGCGCGCGGTCCGATCCATATGCCGTTGCTCGCTGCGTCAAGACGTGGCTTGAGGACGAGTTTCTGATCAGGCGGCAGCGAGGCGCTGATGCGCTTGTACTTGGCAAGCGCCCAAAAGGCAGGCTGTTTCAGGCTCGACTGATGCGCGGCCATCCGCATCGTCAGCTTGTCACGGATGGGAAGGACCCTTGCGACTGAATCGCCGGGAATGTTGAACCGTTCGCGGATCCGGGCGGCAAGGAGCAGGTCGCGTTCGCCGCGGGCGACCAGATAGTCGCAATTCGCGCAAGCCTCTTCGATATGCGCCGGCAGAGCATCCGCATCGAGATCCGCCAACCTCGCGGGGAAGATCGTGGCGTTGGCCGGCGATTTCTGGTTGAGGAACTGACCGATATAGGTCACGTCGTGACGCTGGTGATCGATGACCTGATCATACCGGATGCGTCTCGGATCCGCCCGGTTTAGAATAACTATTCTGGTCAAGGCTTGCTCCCATTCTTCGACACCACGCTTGCACCACGTTCAGAAAGCCGCGTAGCCGGTCGCTCGATCTTTGTCGTCCGGCCGCTTTGGGCTGAAAACGCCAAATCGTGCGACAGCCTCGCAACTGAGTAATGACGTTCATTGATGCGGATCATTTTTGCTGTTTGCCTGTCGAAGCGCCGCCCGGTTGCCGCTGGCCTGCAGGTCCAGGAGATAGATCCCCGCCGCGATGGTGGCGATGCCTGTGCCCCACAAGACATATTGGAGGTTCACGTCTTCCAGGCCGGTGACTGCGGGCATCGAAAACACCAGCAGTCCGAAGGCGCTGGTGACCGCTTGCGTGTGGGTGCGCACCCGGCCGATCGACTCCAGGTCGGCCAGCTCGATCATTCGCCCGTCACACAGGATCTTCGAGAACGAAAACGCAAAGCCCATCAGGAAATAGATGACCGCGACCGCCCCCGGATAGGCGGTGACCGAAATGCTGGCGGCAAGAAGCCCGAGCGCGATGATGGCCAGATACTCGAAACCGTCGAGATTGAACCGCTGCAGGATTCGCGCGGCGAAAACCGCGGCCGAGATCCCTCCCACGGACCACAGGGCGTCGATCAATCCATACAGCCCGCTGCCGCCGGCAAGCTCGCGCTGCACCAGCATCGGCAGCAGCACGTTCGACAGCTGCCCCACGGACGTGCTGAACCCGATCAGCGCCGCCAGCCGGCCCAGTTCCGGCTTCTGCACGAAGAACCGGTAACCTTCCGCCACCTGCGCCATGTAGCTCCGGCGCCCACCCGATGGCGGATAGGCGTCCGGCAGTCCGAGCACGCACAGGACCGCCAGGCCGCAGAGGACCACGCCAAGCGCGAAGGCGGCATGGAGCGGCAACCACATCAGCGCAAGCCCGCCAAGACCGGCACCGGCGATCATCGAGCCTTGCCGCAGTCCGTTTACGATCGCGTTGGTCCGCCTGATATCGGCCTGCTCGACGATGGACTTCTGGATCGCGTCGAGCGCGCCGCCCTGCAGAAGTCCTGCCGCCGCGATGCAGCACGCGACGAAAAGGATCATCGCGTAGCTGAGCTCGAAGCCGAGCAGATAGGCCAGGCCCGGCAGTGCCATGGCGGCACCGAACAGCGCCTGGCCGACCATTGCCAGACGCTTGCGGCTGCGCCGGTCGATCAGCGCGCCAACGCCCGGGGCGAGCAGGACGTTGATGAGGTGACCGACGAGAAAGGCGATGCCGATCAGCGTGACCGACCCGCCGACGAGGGCCGATGACCAGCCGAGCGCGACGACCCAGAGACCGCGCGTCACACCGGCCAGGGTTACCGCAGCGTAGTAGAGGACAAGCAGCAGCAAACGACCATCCTTTTTTCTAGACGTGTCGCAAAACTGATACCCCACCCATTCCTGTCGCGCAACCGCTTTCGGCATCAAACCCAGACAAAAGCCGCGATTGATACCGATGCCCTTGTTTTGCATGTGCAATTGGCAATCTGCCGCCGCTGCGTCCGGTCAGCGCGCCTCGGCCCCGGCGACGGATGGCGGTCATCTCACGGTGGCCGGAGGTTGACTTCGGTACCAAAGTGTAAATATTGAGAATGATCTCATTTATAGAAACTCGAGGTGCGACATGGATCTTTCCTCATCCCCACAGGATGCCTATTCGTTTCTGAACGGACAGCTCCGCATCACCCGCGACGAAGTCATGCAGCGCTGCGCCCCACGGAAAGGCGACATCGTCATCCTG
>NZ_JBDIUU010000018.1:0-5076 GCF_039631515.1 Neorhizobium tunisiense
TGGCCGAACCCCGGCCCTGCCCTGCCGCAGCAGTTCACGTTCACGAGCTGAGCGGGCACGCGCTGATTTACTCCAACTGTGCCGCCGCCCGACCGGCGGCGGCACCCTTCCGGTCCCATTGCATCAACTGCCCGAACGATGGTCTAAGGCTTTCGTATTGGCATGCCGTGCAATCCGAATTGCGAGCTTTGCATGCTGAAATTTATCATCAAACGTCTGTTATGGATGATCCCGTCGCTGTTTGCGGTGAGCTTCCTCGCCTTCGTTCTGATCCAGCTTCCGCCGGGCGACTTCGTCACCACCTATATCGCGACGCTTGCCTCTTCCAACGAAGTGGTCGATCAGAACACCGCAGCTGCACTGCGCGAGCGGTTCGGCCTCGACCAGTCCATGCTGGTGCAATATCTGAAATGGATCTGGGGTATCATCAGCCGCGGCGACTTCGGTATCTCGTTCGAATGGCAGCAGCCGGTCTCGGGTCTGATCTGGGAGCGCATGGCGCTGACCCTGGTACTCGCGCTCGCGAGCCTGATCGCCACCTGGGCGCTGGCGCTGCCGATCGGCGTCTATTCCGCGGTGAAGAAATACTCGATCGGCGACTACGCCTTCACGGCCTTCACCTTCTTCGGCCTGTCCATCCCGTCCTTCCTGCTCGCGCTGGTGCTGATGTATGTCGCGGCGGTTGAATTCGGCGCGGACGTCGGCGGGCTGTTCTCGCCGGAATACGAGATGGCCTCCTGGAGCCTTGCCAAGATGTACGATCTGCTGACACATCTGTGGCTGCCGGTCGCGATTTTGGCGATTTCTTCCACCGCAAGCCTGATCCGCGTCATGCGCGCCAACATGCTGGACGAGCTGCCCAAACCTTATGTGACGACGGCGCGTGCCAAGGGTCTTTCCGAATTTCGACTGCTGATCAAATACCCGCTGCGCATCGCACTCAACCCGTTCATCTCGACGATCGCCTGGCTGTTGCCGAACCTGATTTCCGGCTCCGTCGTCGTTGCGATCGTCCTCAACCTGCCGACCGCCGCCCCGCTGCTTCTGCAGTCACTGATGGCACAGGACATGTATCTGGCCGGCGCCTTCGTGCTTTTGATCTGCGCGCTCACCCTGATCGGCTCCCTGATCAGCGACATCCTGCTTGCGCTGGTCGATCCGCGCATTCGGCTCGAATAGGAGAACACCCATGGTCGATGTCTCCATCACCAATGTCAGGCCGGACCGCGCCGCCGTTGCCTCGCAATGGCAGCTCATCTGGTGGGCTTTCAAGCGGCACAAGCTCGCCATGGCCGCACTTGTCGTCACCGTCGCGATGTACATTGTCGCGATCTTCCCGGGCTTCTTCGCGATCAACGATCCGATCATGCAGAACGCCCGTTCGACCTTCCACCCGCCGCAGAGCATTCATTTCCTCGATACGGCCAACGGGTTCAGTTTCGGCCCGTATTATTACGGGATGAAGCTGACGCGTGATCCGAACACGCTTGCCGCCATCTTCGTCAAGGATACCAATACGAAGATCCCGATCCAGTTCTTCGGGCGTGGCTACACCTATTCGGTGCTTGGCCTGTTCGAGACGGACATCCACCTCATCGCCACCACCGACAAGAGCAAGCCGCTCTATCTCTTCGGCGCCGATCGTCTCGGACGCGACGTCTACAGCCGCACGGTGCAGGGTGCACAGATCTCGCTGTCGATCGGCCTTGTCGGCGTGTTCCTGTCGCTGCTGCTCGGCATCGTGCTCGGTGGCATTTCCGGATATTACGGCGGCCGGATCGACTTCGTCATGCAGCGCGTCATCGACTTCGTGCTGTCGCTGCCAACCATTCCGATCTGGCTGGCGCTCGCCGCAGCCTTGCCGCAGGGCTGGCCGGCAGCGCTGCAATACATGATGATCACCATCATCCTGTCTTTCACTGGCTGGGCACAGCTTGCCCGCGTCGTGCGCGGCCGCTTCCTGTCGCTGCGAACCGAGGAATTCGTCGCCGCCGCTCGTCTCGACGGCGTCTCGGAAGGCCGCATCATCTTCCGCCATATGCTGCCGAGCTTCTCGAGCCATATCATCGCCTCGATGACATTGGCCGTGCCGGCGATGATCCTGGCGGAGACATCGCTCTCTTTCCTCGGCCTCGGCCTGCAGCCGCCGACAGTCTCCTGGGGCGTTCTTCTGCGCGAGGCGCAGAACATCCGCTCCATCGCCACCGCGCCATGGCTGTTTATGCCGGGGCTCGCGGTCGTCGTCGCCGTCATGGCGCTCAACCTTTTCGGCGACGGTCTGCGTGATGCGGCCGACCCGTACAACAAGTGAGGCGCGGATGACTGATATCCTATCCATCACGCCCCGTCCTTCGATGGCGGCGGGCAAGACGCTGCTCGAAGTAAAGAACCTAGTGACGGAGTTTCCGCTTCGCACCGGCATCTTCAAGGCGGTCAACGACATCTCCTTTTCGATTGAGCCCGGCAAAACCCTGTGCGTGGTCGGCGAAAGCGGTTCCGGCAAATCCGTCACCGCCCGCTCGATCCTGCAGATCATCGATTCGCCCGGCCGCATCGCCTCCGGCTCGATCATCCTCAACCGCCAGGACGGCACCTCGATCGACCTCGCCAGGCTTGATCCGCGCAGCAAGGCGATCCGCGCGGTCCGTGGCCGCGACATCGCGATGATCTTCCAGGAACCGATGTCGTCGCTTTCGCCGGTGCACACCGTCGGCGACCAGATCACCGAAGTTCTGCGGCTGCATTTGAACATGAGCAAGGCGCAGGCCCGCAAGGAAGCCGCAGAACTGCTCCGGCAGGTGGAAATCCCCAATCCGGAACAGGCGCTCGACCGCTACGCCTTCCAGTATTCCGGCGGCATGCGCCAGCGCGCCATGATCGCCATGGCGCTTGCGTGCAAGCCGCAGCTGCTGATCGCCGACGAGCCGACCACCGCGCTCGACGTGACGACCCAGGCGGAAATCCTCGACCTGATCAAGCGCCTGCAGCAGACGACCGGAATGGCGGTTCTGTTCATTACCCACGACATGGGCGTGGTGGCACAGATCGCCGACGACGTGCTGGTCATGCATCACGGCGTCATCAAGGAATACGGGCCGGTCGACCAGATCTTTCATACGCCGAAGGATGCCTATACGAAGATGCTCATCGGCTCCGTGCTGAAGCTGGAGCAGAAGGCGGAAATCCGTCTGGCGCGACCGCCGCTCGACACGACCGCCGAACCGATCCTCGACATCCGCAACCTCTCCATGCATTTCGGGGAGATGAAGGCGCTGAACGACGTCTCGATCGCTCTGCTGCCCGGCGAGACGCTCGGCATCGTCGGCGAAAGCGGTTCCGGCAAGACGACCCTGGGCCGCTCGATCATGCGGCTCTACGATCCGGCATCCGGCGAAATGCACTACCGCCGCGCCGATGGCAAGGTGGTCGATCTCGCCAAGCTTGAGGGGCGCGAACTGAAAGCAGCCCGTCGCGAGCTGCGCATGGTCTTCCAGGACCCGTTCGGTTCGCTCAACCCGCGCATGACCGTCGCGCAGGTGATCGGCGAGCCGCTGCTGGTCAACGGGCTGTCGAAGGGCAAGGAACTCGACGAGCGGGTCTGCCACCTGATGGATCAGGTCGGCCTCGACCCGGCCGGGCGGGAACGTTACCCGCACGCCTTTTCCGGCGGCCAGCGCCAGCGCATCGGCATCGCCCGGGCGATCACCCTCAATCCGCGCATCATCGTCGCCGACGAGGCGACCTCGGCGCTCGACGTCTCGGTGCGCTTCCAGGTGCTGGATCTCCTGATGCGGCTGCAGGACGAGTTGAAGCTCGCCTACATCTTCATCAGCCATGACATCGGCGTCATTCGCTACATGTGCGACCGGGTCGGCGTCATGTATCGCGGCAAGCTCGTCGAGGTGGGCGAGGCGGAGAAGGTCTGCAACAACCCTGATCACCCCTACACGCAGGCACTGATTTCGGCCATTCCCCGGCCGGATCCCCGCGATCGCGATCGCTCCAAGCGGTTTCGGTATACCAGTGACATTAGGATAAATAATGCACAGGGCTGACGCGGACTTTAATTCCGACGACCTTATCCAACCGTCGACGTCAAAACGCTGCATGCCAAAATCGGGGAGCTGACGCTGGAAAACGATTTTTTAGCCGGAGCGCTCGGCAAAGCGGGCTTGCTGGACGGAAAAAAATGATCGACCGCGAGCACGAACTGTCGGTCGCGCGCCAGGCGAAGCTTCTCGGCTTCAGCCGTGGCACGGTCTATTATCTTCCTCGTCCAGTGCCTGACGGCGATCCTGCCCTGATGCGCCGGATTGACGAGTTGCATCTCGACTACCCCTTTGCCGGAAGTCGGATGTTGCAAGGGCTCTTGAGAGGAGAAGGGCTGGAAGCTGGGCGGCTGCATGTCGCCACGCTGATGAAGAAGATGGGCATCGAGGCGATCTATCGCCGCCCAAACACCTCAAAACCAGCGCCTGGGCACAAAATCTATCCCTACCTCCTGCGCAAGCTGGCGGTCACCCGGCCTAACCAGGTCTGGGCGATGGACCTGACCTACATCCCCATGGCGCGGGGATTCGTCTATCTCTGCGCTGTCGTCGACTGGTTCAGCCGGAGGGTTCTGTCATGGCGGCTGTCGATCACGATGGAAGCAGCCTTCTGCATCGAAGCGGTGGAGGAAGCACTTGCCCGCTGTGGCAAGCCGGAAATCCTCAATACGGACCAGGGATCGCAGTTCACCTCCATCGACTTCACGGCGGTGCTGAAGAAAGTAGAGATTGCCATCTCGATGGACGGCAAGGGGGCGTGGCGGGACAATGTCTTCGTCGAGCGGCTCTGGCGGTCGATCAAATACGAGGAAGTCTACCTTCACGCCTACAAGACCGTGTCCGAGGCCCGCGCTGCCATCGGCAGATATCTGACCTTCTACAACAGCCGACGCCCACATTCATCCCTTGACCGGCAGACGCCGGATCAGGCCTACTTCAACGCGCTGGCACCAATGATGGTGGCAGCATAATCGAGGCGGAAATCCACTTAACGAAACGCCCGAAACTGTTCAAACAAACCGAGCCA
>NZ_JBDIUU010000019.1:0-4292 GCF_039631515.1 Neorhizobium tunisiense
GCGCCGATATCCTGCTCGCGGCAGGCAGCCGAGATTTCCGAGACCAGTTCGGCGGTCTTCTGGATGTCCGGCACCAGCTTGTTGAGCATTTCGCCCGCTTCCGTCGCAACCTGTACGGTATCGCCGGAAAGTGCGCTGATTTCCGCCGCGGCAGCCTGGGACCGTTCGGCAAGCTTGCGGACTTCCGAGGCGACGACCGCAAAGCCCTTGCCGTGTTCGCCGGCACGGGCGGCTTCCACCGCGGCGTTCAGGGCGAGAAGGTCGGTCTGGCGGGCGATTTCCTGGACGATCGAGATCTTCTCGGCGATCGTGCGCATCGCGCCGACGGCACGGCCGACGGCCTGGCCGGATGCTTCCGCGTCACGGGACGACTGGCGGGCAATCTTCTCCGTCTGGGCGGCGTTGTCGGCGTTCTGCTTGATGTTCGCCGCCATCTGTTCCATCGAGGCGGAGGCCTCTTCGGCCGAGGAGGCCTGTTCGGTCGCACCCTGGCTCAGCTGCTCCGAGCTTGCCGAAAGTTCCTGGCTGCCCGAGGAGACGTTGTCGGATGCGGCGAGCGCATCGCCGACGACGCCGCGAAGACGCTCCACCATGCTCTGCAGCGCAAGCCCGAGAACGTCCTTGTCGGAGAGCGGCTTGGGCGAGATCGTCAGATCGCCGTTGGCGATGCGATCGGCGACGCCTGCGGTCGTGCGCAAGTTGGCAATCATGCTCTGCATGGCAATGCCGAGCATATCCTTGTCGGAGAGTGGCTTGGCTTCGACCGAAAGATCGCCGGCAGCGATGCGGTCCGCTACGGTCGCGGTGTTGCGCAGATTGTCGGTCATGATGTTGACGGTGTCGATCAGGTCCTTGATCTCATCGTTCGTCTTGATCCCGACCTTCTGATTGAGGTCACCTATCGCAACGGCATTCGCGACCGTCGCGATCTTCTTCAGGCCGCGGCTGATGCCGAGTGCGATCCAGATGGCGGCCATGATCGCGATGAGCGCTGCGACTGCAGTCAGGATCGTGAGACGCGTGCTGGTGCTGGAATATTGCTGGTCGGTAGCGACCGTCGCGTCGGTCATCGACTGGCGCTCGATCTTCAGGATCTCGCCGAGATTGCTTTCAAGGAGGTTCAGCGCCTGCCGGATGTCGGTCTGGGAGACCTTCTGGGCGCCGCTCTTGTCTCCTGCCGCTACCAGCGCACGGATACGGTCGTCACCCGCGTTGAAAAGCTGGGCGGCCTTCGATACGTCGGCCCAACGGTCTTTCGTCTCGCTTGTTGCCGCCTTTTGAGCCTGATCCAGCAGAGACGCGAGAAGCTTGCGGGCCTCGTCACCTTTGCTTTTCGCGCCAGCGACTTCCTCAGGCTGCTCGTACATCATGAAATTCTTCTGCTGACGTATCATTTCGAGCTGGACGATATTAATACGCTGCGCCTGGTCGAGGCGCGACGCAGGCCCGGAAACGAGATTGCCCATCGCCGAATTCAGCAGACCCAGGCTGACGATCCCGTAGGCAGAACTGCCGATCAGCAGAGCGACGACTAGGGAGAAAGCCAAGCCAAGCTTCAGTTTAATAGTAAATCGCATTTTAAAACCCTCGAAATTCGTGGAAAGTCAGGATGTTTCAATCGGATGCGATCGGAAAAGCGTGACGATCGGGAGACCCCTTGCGGCAGCATCTTCAGTGGTCGCACCAACGCAATCACGCTGGCTGTCGCGGGGCCGCCTGACAGCCCCGCTCATTGGTCAGGAAGCGCTCAGGCGCTTTCCCTGAAATCATCGTCGTCCCGGTCCGGGCCGCCCATCGAAAGATCGAGAGCAAATCCCTTGGCGCGGGATTGCTGGGATGCGACGGAATGGCCGGCCGGCCGAGAAGCAGGAGCTTTCGATGGCTGTTTTGCGTCAGGCTTTGCGGTTGCGTGAACCTTGGAACCCTGCTGCATCCGAGCCTTCGCGTTGGCCCGTTCGACCTTGAAGAAGGCGATCGAGGCCTGCAGCTCTTCGGCCTGCGAGGCGAGTTCTTCCGAGGTCGCCGACATCTCTTCCGAGGCACCGGCATTCTGCTGGGTCACCTTGTCGAGCTGCTGGATCGCTTCGTTGATCTGGCTGGCGCCGATATCCTGCTCGCGGCAGGCAGCCGAGATTTCCGAGACCAGTTCGGCGGTCTTCTGGATGTCCGGCACCAGCTTGTTGAGCATTTCGCCGGCATCGGTCGCGACCTGCACCGTTTCGCCGGAGAGGGCGCTGATTTCTGCAGCGGCAGCCTGGGACCGTTCGGCAAGCTTGCGGACTTCCGATGCGACGACCGCAAAGCCCTTGCCGTGTTCGCCGGCACGGGCGGCTTCGACCGCGGCGTTCAGGGCGAGAAGGTCGGTCTGGCGGGCGATTTCCTGGACGATCGAGATCTTCTCGGCGATCGTGCGCATGGCGCCGACGGCGCGGCCGACGGCCTGGCCGGATGCTTCGGCGTCACGCGACGACTGGCGGGCGATCTTTTCGGTCTGTGCGGCGTTGTCGGCGTTCTGCTTGATATTGGCGGCCATCTGCTCCATCGAGGCGGAGGCCTCTTCGGCCGAAGAGGCCTGTTCGGTCGCACCCTGGCTCAGCTGCTCCGAGCTTGCCGACAGCTCCTGGCTGCCCGAGGAGACGTTGTCGGATGCGGCGAGTGCATCGGCGACGACGCCGCGCAGACGCTCGACCATGCTTTCGAGCGCGAGGCCAAGCGTGTCCTTGTCGGAGAGCGGCTTCGGCGAAACGGTCAGGTCGCCATTGGCGATCTGGTCGGCGATATAGGCAGTATTGCGCAGGTTGGCGGTCATTATATTGATCGTGTCAACCAGGTCCTTGATCTCGTCATTGGTCTTGATCTCGACGTTCTGGTTGAGGTCGCCGATCGAGACCGCATCCGCCACGGCCATGATCTTGCGAAGGCCGGAGCTGATTCCGCGCCCAATCCACAGGGCGACAAGGAACGAGAACACGAAAAGCCCAACACCCATCCCAATCAGCACGTTCCTGGAATTGGTATACTGCTCGTTGGTTGCTTCGTCCGTGGCGTGCAGCTCGGCCTCGATGAGAGTTGTAAGGTCCGACATCAGCGCCGACAGGCGATTGACCAAAGCCGCGCCCTCGGTCATCGAAATCTCAGCGGCGCGATGATTGCTCTCGTTGGTATTTTGCGTGGCAAGAGTCAGCACCTCATTCTGTACGGCGACGAATGAAGGATAGACTGACCGTAATTCACCGACCTTGGAGCGCATGGCGGGATCGGTGGCCTTCTCGAAATCGGCCAAGATCGCCTCGAATTCCTTGCGAGCCGCTTCGACATTCTGGCGATACACGCTGATCTTGGCAGGCTCGTTGTTCAGAATGGCGTTTTTCTCTCCCCGGATTGCGCCTGCCAGGGATGTCGAAAGCGTGTTCAGGCTATCAAGGTGGCTGGCAGGGCCCTGAACAATGTGAGTGACGGAGGAGTTGAGCGACGAAAGATTGATGATCGCCAGAACAGCCATGCCGATTGACATCATTATCACCAGGCCAAAGGCGATGGCGAGTTTGAGCTTAATGGTGAAGCGCATGGATCGTATCCCCGATTTCAATGCGATGACAAACTTGGCCCATCCGTAGACGGGTAGCTTTGTTAACGCAGTCAGGCCGATACATTCACCCTTCTGCACACCGGAGACCCGGCATTATGTCGTCGCATACACACGACGGCGGTCCCGGGCCGAAGCCCGGGATTTTTGATTGTCAGGCGCTTTCGCGGAAGTCCGCGTCGTCGGCATCCGGACCGCCCATCGACATGTCGAGGGCAAAACCCTTGGCGCGGGCTTGCTGGCTGAGCACCGAATGATCGGCCTTGTGAGACGGCTGGCCCGCAGGGCGGCGCATCTGGGCCGGCTTGCCGATCGGCTTCTGGGCCGCAACGGTAGCCGGAGCCCGCTTGGCCGGTTTCTTGCCGCCGGCCTGATCGACCCGGAAGAAGGCGATCGAGGCCTGCAGCTCTTCGGCCTGCGAGGCGAGTTCTTCCGAGGTCGCCGACATCTCTTCCGAGGCACCGGCATTCTGCTGGGTCACCTTGTCGAGCTGCTGGATCGCTTCGTTGATCTGGCTGGCGCCGATATCCTGCTCGCGGCAGGCAGCCGAGATTTCCGAGACCAGTTCGGCGGTCTTCTGGATGTCCGGCACCAGCTTGTTGAGCATTTCGCCGGCATCGGTCGCGACCTGCACCGTTTCGCCGGAGAGGGCGCTGATTTCTGCAGCGGCAGCCTGGGACCGTTCGGCAAGCTTGCGGACTTCCGA